>CAVOWP010000014.1:0-504021 GCA_963700185.1 uncultured Alphaproteobacteria bacterium | reverse complement strand
GTTGTGGGCCAGGATCGTCCCTTCGGGCGTCTTGAGCAACGGCAAATCGCGCACCGCGTGCGCGGCAGGCGGTCAAACCAGCCAGTTGACCGCACCGAGGCACTGAAACGTGCTGCTCTGCCTGCATCAAGGCGCACCTCGGCCGTCGTCGTCTGTCGCATCTGCCCCAGCGCTCGTCATGCCGGCGCCGGCGGTGCCCGCAGCCGGGCGATCAGCGACAGGATTTCCTGGAACATCTGCCGCGGCACCGCGACCTCGGCCATCTGGAAGGTGACATAGCGGCCGTGGCTGACGACCTTGGCGCCGATCTTGATCAGCTTCTCGCGCAGGCTGGTCAGCGACCACGGCTCCGCCGTCTTCGGCATCGCCAGCGTCCGCATGAAATTGCCGAGGTTGTAGGCGAGCGCATGGAGCTGAAGGCGGACGGCGTTGGCGGCGAAGGATCGGCACGACAGCCGCGTCCATTTGACCGCGCCCTTGCCCTCCTTGATGCACTGCTCCGCGGTGCCGCGCTGGTTGTAGAAGGCGACCACGCGCTCGGCCGGCCGCGCCAGGTTGGTGACGATGAAGCCGACGCGCGGATAAAGCTCGCCGGGGTGCCACTCGACCTTGGCCACCACTCGCCGGGCTTTGTTCCAGAGCTCTGCGCCTGATAGCTGAAGCTGGCATAGTAGCGGCGCACCTCGTGCGGCGGTCGCCCGACCGGGCGCTTCAGCAGGTAGCCGATCTTGTCCTGCAACACCCGGTTGGCCGGCAGACGGATCGCATAACCCATTCCTTCGGCTTCGAGGAACTCGTAGATCTCCGGGTTGGCGAAGGCCGCGTCGCCGCGAAAATAGAGACGCTTCACCGTGCCCCGGTAGCGGGCGATCACCGGCTCCAGCACCGCGCGCCAGCCCTCAGCGCTGTGCACGTTGCCCGAACGCAGCGCACACCGCTCCAGATCGCCGAGTTGGTTGAACACGAACAGCGGGTGATAGCAGGTGCAGCCGAAATGGCCGTTGTAGGCGCTGCCTTCCTGCTCGCCATAGGTCGGGCTCTCGCTCGAATCCATGTCGAGCACGACGATCCTCGGCGGTCGCCGCTGGTGCACCTTGTCGATCCACTGGCCCGGCAGATCGGCGAGAGCGGCGAGGTTCTCCGGCCGGGTCAGCCACTCGGTCTCGAAGCGGCCCATCTGGCTGGCCGAGGCCGCCGACCCATCGATCGCCCGGTCGCCGACCACCCAGCGCATCGCCGGATCGCGGCACAACCGCTCGGCGTCGTTCACGTCCTCGTAGCCGGCCAGCCGCCCGAATACCGACTGCCGCAGCAAGCCGACCAACAGGTGCCGGCGGTTCCTGCCGGTGCGCGCCTCGGCAAGCTCTCGCCAC
Organism: uncultured Alphaproteobacteria bacterium; assembly: GCA_963700185.1. Taxonomy (GTDB): domain Bacteria; phylum Pseudomonadota; class Alphaproteobacteria; order ATCC43930; family CGMCC-115725; genus AP-15. Next base: position 502,648 of record CAVOWP010000014.1, on the reverse strand, counting down.
CCGTGTCGGTCAGACCGAGCGCGTCGTCCAGTTCGCGATAGGCCAGCAATCCGGCATCGGAGGTGATCGCGGAACCGCGAAACCGAAGCATCAGGCGGCGGTCGAAATCGAGCCTCAGCGCGCCCCTATCCGCTTCACCCGCCGGGTCCGCCATCGCCGCCCCGTTCGATCCCCCACAACTCCTGAATTTTAACCCAGAATTGCCGCCGCGAGCGCGCTCAAAAACCTCATCCGGGGAATGCGGGTTCAGGAGGTTATCACTCATCGGTACATTAAAAGGCTTTCTCTTCAAAGGCGTGAGGCCAGGTGCTTGACGGCGCGTATAACTCATGATTTTGTGCTGTATGGATTTCGATTTTGTACGGGTGGCTAAATCCCGGTTGGAGGAGGGAGCCGATGAAAGTAGCTTTGCTCGCCATTTGGCTTTGCATTGGTGCCATGCCCACATTCGCTCAGCAAAATCAGGGCGGTAATAATCAAGGTCAAAACCAGCAGGGCGCTAATAATCAAGGTCAAAACCAGCAAGGTGCACCAGACTACCACTGATTGGTTTTGGCCTTCCAGCTGCGCTGGCGGTCGGCGGTGTATTGCTTGGTGCGAAATTCTTAAATCGCAAGCGGTAATCTCCTTAAGGAATTCGTTACAGATATATACACAAGTGGATACTGGCGCCGGAAGCGCCCACGTCCAGTAGGTCCCGGTTACATGACATGTTGTTCGAGACTTCTTCGCTGAGGTCACGGAACAGCGGAGCTGAGCCCGGTCACCCAGGATGTGGCGCCCCCCCGTGGAAGAGGGCTAAGACATTCGCCGCTACAGAATACAGATCAAATTCGTCCACCGGGTCTAATTCGTCATAGTGTCCGTATCCGGCGCGGCCGTGAGGTAGTCGCGGTTCCAAACGAGCCGCCAGTCTATTGTGTCGACAAACTCACAGCCTGGAGGCGACGCAAGACGCAGCAGAATCGAGACGGTACGTACTGCGTCAGACCAAATAACGCGAGTGCCTTGTGTTTCTTCCATTCGAAGAAGACCGCGAGACGGTCGGGTAGGTTCCAGGTGCGGTCGAAATAAACATAGCGCACCACATCGCGCTGTTCACGGACTGGCGCTAAGATAGGCTCTTCCTCGAATGTCACAGAGAGCAAGGCGATCACCACCGGTTGCCCGCAGCCGGGGGCGTCAAATACCAACGCGCGGACAGGTCCCTTGGCCGTCGTCATTTCCTCTCGCAGCGTCAAGCCATGCGATCGCGCAACGTGGATCACGGCCGGCTCGATGTTGTCGCTTTCTGTGAGCACGTCGATGCCTTGCGTCGTTGGCGGCAACCGACGCCACGAGAATGCCCGCGAAGATTATATGCGGCAGCCAAGCCTTCATATTTGGCGCATGAACCGCCTAGATCCGTAAAGGGTGATTAGAGAATCGAGAGCGATGCACCAACGCCGAAGATTTCGGACCCCATACCGTCATGCCAATAATGAAAGGAATTAACGTCCAGAGCCATTAAATATAGCCTCGCAGTGTTCAACAGGATCATCGTGCCAGCAACCAGGCCTCCCACAACAAAATCATACCCCCGCCAATTCAGATACCCAGCCTAGTCACCGTCACCCAGCAAAGTAATGCCACGGACACATTGTGAAATGATGAGCAATAAGGATATAATAGGATTCCGTGGCCGCTCGGCGTCGTGATGACGTTGTCGTGCCATACCGTTCCAGCCCGGGTGAGTTGCAGCATCGTTCCCACCACCGCCGTCTCGGCATGAAGCAGGGGAAAAGCGATGAGTTGAAAGAAAATATGCCCCCAAAATTCTTGAACCGAGAGGGCTGCGAGCACGATCCCAGCTGCACGTATGCTGAGATCGCCACTATTGCAAATCAATAGATAAACGGCGACACCAGCCGCAGCAACCCAGATCATTCGGCTCGTCGGCAGAAAAACGAGCAGACAAAGTGTCGTAATGATCAGGACATCCCGCCGTCGAGCCACCCGCACTTGATCGCTCGAGACGAGAAGACGGAAGATGGCGTACCACGCCATGTATTGGAAGATGCCGACCGCGCAGAGGTCGGAGATTAGCTCCCCGACCGAAGCCGACGACGATCCGCTTATCACGCTGATAAGTTGGTTTGAAAAAAGAATTATTGACGCCCAAATAAAAACGCCGCGGCGCGGGAAATTGTATCTGCACGAGGCCCCGCCGATCTCCGTCTTTTTGATGCCTGTGGTGACAGACTCACATGATTTCCCGATGATAGTTCACATTCCCCGGATTCCGGGGCCGGTGAACGCGATAGTCCGCCAGGTGTTGCCGGTGTGGCAACAAAATTTGAGCGCGGCTGGTGCCGTAGGCAACGGGAAGGACGGATTGCCCCCCAGCGGTGCCCGAACTTGCACCTTTACCTTCATCGAGGCGCAGCTCACTCCGTTTCAAGGCGACCCATCTGGCTGGCCGCGGCGGCGGACCCGGCGATCGCCGGATCGCGGAACAGCCGGTCGGCGTCGTTCACGTCCTCGTAGCCGGCGAGCCGTCCGAAGACGGATTGCCGCAGCAAGCCGACCAGGCGATGGCGGCCGTTCTTGCCGGTGCGCGCATCGGCGAGCGTATCGGCCCCCGTGTCGGTCAAGCCGAAGATGTCATCCAATTCGCGATACGCCAGGAGCCCGGCGTCGGAGGTGATCACTGCGCCGCGAAACTGAAGCATCAGACGGCGGTCAAAATCGAGCCTCAGCGCACCCTATCCGCTTCACCCGTTGGGTCCCCCAGAGCCGTCCTGTTCGATCCACTATAAGATACTGAATATTATGCCGGAATCGGGATGAACGCGCTCAAAATCGTCGCTTCATCCGGGGAATGCGGACTAAAAAGCCATCTCCAGGGGGGTGAAAAGCTTTGCCAGCCGATAAATTAAGCGACAACTTTGATTGGAGTAGTAAAATCTGGCTAACGTGGCTAAATCGGGGGTAAATCAAGCCAGCCTTCTGCCGCCGAGCGTCTCCCGCAAACTTTTCTTGGCTACCTCGCCCCTTAACCTTGGGCGGATCATCACGCCCACTCCGGCATCACCCGAGCAGTGGCCTCGCTAGCGGGCCGGGGAGGTAAGTATGCTTCTGTTGCCAACGGTTTTGTTGCGATGATCCTAAATTTGCCATGTTCGCATACTAAGCTGTCGTCCTCGGCGGGTCTTGAGACATCGACCGTCATTTAGGCAGAGCGTTTCTGAGGGGCGGGTATACGCTGCAACCTTTCGGAGAGTTTTGCTGTAGATTCGCTGCAGATGCAGCAAAGGGGGATAGGCCTACACAAGCTGTGATTGCGAACGGCTCTAGGCAGAACACCCGGTCTTACTCTTCAACCAAGGCATGGGGATCGATTTGGACTGAACCGGCGCCAGGTGTTGCCTACGCGGGCCGATGGGCTGATCATAGGGCGGCTAATGCCTGGAATAATCCGGGAAGCAAGCGTCAAGGAGGAAGCGCCGGGATGACGATAGACATTGCATCAGACATTGCATCACGCCCTCTGTCCGAGGCGGATCACCGCGCGCAACTGCGGCGGGCGGTGATCGCGAGCACGGTCGGCACGACGATCGAGTGGTACGACTTCCTCCTCTATAGCATCGTCACGGGCTTAGCCTTCGGCAAGCTTTTCTTCCCCGAATCCGACCCGCTGGTCGGCGTGCTGCAGGCGTTTGCGATCTATACCGTCGGCTTTATCGCCCGGCCGATCGGGGCGGCGTTCTTCGGTCATTTCGGCGATCGCATCGGGCGCAAGGCGACGTTGATCGCGACCCTCTTGACGACCGGGTTGGCGACGTTCGCGGTGGGGTTTGTCCCGACCTACGACTCGATCGGCATCTGGGGCGCCGTCATCCTCACGATCATCCGCTTTATCCAGGGGATCGGGGTCGGCGGGGAATGGGGCGGCTCGGTGTTGCTGGCCATGGAATGGGCGCGAACCAACCGCCATCGCGGCTTCATCACCTCTTGGCCGCAATTCGGCGGGCCCGCCGGGCTGCTGTTGGCAAATTTGGCGGTATTGGTATTCAGCGCCCTTTCAGGCGACCAGTTCCTCGTCTGGGGCTGGCGCATCCCGTTCATGCTCAGCATCGTCATGGTCGCGGTCGGGCTCTACATCCGGCTCGGCATCCTGGAGACGCCGGTCTTTCGGCGCCTGGTTGCGGAAGAGCGGATCGAACGGGTCCCCGTGCTCGAAGTCATCAAACGCCAGCCGAAACAAATCATCCTATCGGCCTTCGCTCGGATGGCCGAGCAGGCCCCCGCCTACATCTACCTCGCCTTTGTCTTCACCTATGGCACCCAGGTTCTGCACACCTCGCGCGATTTTCTTCTGACGGCGCTGATTGCTGCGGGACTGGTGTCGTTTGTCACGATCCCGCTCGCCGGGCATCTGTCGGACCGGTTCGGCCGCAAGCGCATCTATCTGATCGGCTCGGTCGCGACCGGGATATTCGGCTTCATCTACTTCGCGATGCTGAACACGATGGTGCCGGCCTGGATCTTTCTCGGCATCATCCTCTCCTTTGTGCCGCACGACCTGATGTACGGCCCGCAGGCCGCGCTGATCGCGGAATGCTTCACGCCGCGGCTGCGCTACAGCGGCTGCTCGATCGGCTATCAGCTCGCCTCGGTCATCGCCGGCGGTCCCGCGCCATTGATCGCCACCGCATTGCTCGCGGCTTTCGGTTCGGGGTACGTGATCGCCGTCTATATCCTCTTCTGCGCGGTCGTCTCGATCGTCGCGACAGCGCTGATGCCGGATCTCACGAACCGCGACATCTCGCAGGAGCACGCCTAGGTGACCGTTTCCCTGCCACGTCTCGAACATTGTCAATGGAGGTGCACTGATGGGTAAGCTCGACGGGAAAGTCGCGTTGGTAACCGGCTCGGGCCGCAATATCGGCCGCGCCACGGTGTTGAAGCTGGCCGGGGAAGGGGCGCACGTCGTCGTCAACGCCCGCTCCAACCAGGCCGAGGCCGACGCCGTCGCGCGCGAGGCCCGCGACCGGGGCGTCAAGTCGCTCTCGGTCGTTGCCGACGTCGCCAAGAAAGACCAGGTCGACGCGATGGTGGCGCGGGCGATGTCCGAATTCGGCCGCATCGACATCCTGATCAACAATGCCGCGATCCGCCCGCACAAGCCCTTTACGGAGGTGACGACACACGACTGGGAGCACGTCAGGGGCGTTGTCCTCGATGGCGCGCTCTACTGCACCCAGGCGGCCATCGGGTCGATGGTCAAAAACCAGTATGGGCGCATCCTGTTCTTCACCGGCGAAGGCGCCTTCACCGGCGGCAGTGGGCGCGCCCACGTCTCGGCGGCAAAAATGGGCCTCGTTGGACTGGCGCGAGCCCTCGCTTCCGAGTTCGCCGCCCAGAATATCCGGGCCAACGTGGTCTCCCCCGGCAGCATCGACACCCGCCGGGACAATCCCGAATGGTATCAGGGGCGGGTGCCGGGCGCGGCCGGCATTCCACTCGGCCGTCAAGGGCATGTCGACGAGATCGCCGCCACCTGCCTCTTTCTGGTCAGCGACGACGGCGGCTTCATCACCGGTCAGACCATCCACGTCAACGGCGGCACGGGATATTACTGACGGCGCCGGGTCCGCAGCCTCTTGAACCTGTCATCCCGACAGAGCCCAAGATCCATCACGGCACTGCTGTAAGCCGAAATCCGGGTGGATCCATGCTGTGCGTCGTTCGAGACGGCCGCTTCGCAGCCTCCTCAGGATGAGGACCTTTTCTCGATGTTATCAAGAACTTTCCTCATGCTGAGGAGCGCCGACAGGCGCGTCCCCAAGCACGCATCGGCGTAGCGCAGCCAATTCCCCTCACCGGGATGAGGGACCGGGGGTCCTCACATATCGATCAAAACGTCACGGTGGACCCCGACTGATCAGAACTCGGCGGGCGGCGAAATCGATGCGGGGGTCGATCAGCATGTAGGTGAGATCGCTGACCAGTTTCAGGAGGAGGCCGATCAAGGTGAAGACGTAGAGCGTCGCGAACATGATCGGGTAATCGCGGTTGATCGCCGCCTCGAAGCCGAGGAGGCCGAGGCCGTCGAGCGAGAAGATCACCTCGATCAGCAGCGAGCCGGTGAACAGGATGCCGATCAGCGCCGCCGGAAAGCCGGCGACGACCAGCAACATTGCGTTGCGAAAGATGTGGCCGTAGAGCACGCGGCGCTCGGTGAGACCCTTGGAGCGCGCGGTCAGTACGTATTGTTTGTTGATTTCCTCCAGAAAACAATTCTTGGTCAGCATTGTCAGGGTGGCGAACCCCGAGATCACCAATGCGGTGATCGGCAACGCGATATGCCAGAAATAATCGGCGATGCGCATTGGCCAGGACAATGAGGCCCAATTTTCGCTGACCAGACCGCGCAATGGGAAGATCGAGAGATAGCTGCCGCCGGCGAACAGCACGATCAGCAATACGGCGAAGAGAAAACTCGGCACCGCATAGCCGACGATGATGACGCTGCTGGTCCATACATCGAACCGGCTGCCGTCGCGCACGGCTTTCCTGATGCCGAGCGGGATCGAGACGAGGTAGGTGATCAGGGTGGTCCACAACCCGATCGAGATCGAAACCGGTAATTTGTCCTTGATCAGATCGACGACGCGCCGGTCGCGGAAGAAACTGGTCCCGAAATCGAAGGTGATGTAGTTGCGCATCATCAATAAGAAGCGCTCGAGCGGCGGCTTGTCGAAGCCGTATTGCTTTTCGAGCTCCTTGATCAGCGCCGGGTCGAGGCCGCGCGCGCCGCGGTAGCGGGTATCGTTGCCGCCGGCCTGAGTCTTGAACTCGCCGGTGCCGCCGCTGACCCGCTCGGTGGCGCTCACATCGCTGCCTTTGAGGCGCGAGATCATCTGCTCGACCGGCCCGCCCGGCGCGGCCTGCACGATCACGAAATTGACCACCATGATCGCGAACAGGGTCGGGATGATCAGCGCGATACGGCGGATCGCGTAAGCAATCATGTGCGCTTCCAGGCCGTCACTGCTTCGTCACTTCGCCTTTCTTGGCTTCGACCGACTGCTCGGCGGTGGGATCGATCCACCAGGTCTCGAGTCCGACCGCGTATTTCGGCGAGACTGCGGGACGGCGGAACTTGTCCCAATGAGCGACGCGGAACGCCGCGATGTGGTAATGCGGGATCAGGTAATAGCCATATTGGAGTACCCGGTCGAGGGCATGGGTGTGGGCCACCAGGCTCGCCCGGTCGGGCGCCCGAACCAGCTCCTCGATCAGTTCGTCGACGACTTTGCTCTTGATGCCCATCAGGTTGCGGCTGCCTTGCTCGTCGGCGGATTGCGAGCCCCAATATTCACGCTGCTCGTTGCCGGGCGACAAGGATTCCCCGAATGCGACCACCGCCATGTCGTAGTCGAAGGTTTCCATGCGCTTCTGGTATTGCGCATTGTCGACGGTGCGCACGCGGGCGGTGATCCCCATCCGCTCCAAGTTTTTCGCAAAGGGCAGCGCGATCCGCTCGAACTGCGGATTGTCAAGCAGGATTTCGAACTCGAAAGGCTGACCGGTCTCGTCATTGACGAGCTTCTCGCCCTTGAAGGTCCAGCCGGCCTCCTTCAGCAATTTCAATGCCGCCCGCACGCCGTCGCGAATATTGCCCGAACCGTCATATTTCGGCGGGTCGTATTCGGTCGTGAAGACCTGGTCGGGGATCTGCCCGCGAAACTTTTCTAGGATCTTCAGTTCCTCGCCCTGCGGCACTCCGGTTGCCGCCAATTCCGAATTGTCGAAATAGCTACGCGTGCGCTTATAGGCGCCGTAAAACAAATTCTTGTTGGACCATTCGAAATCGAAGGCATAGGCCAGGGCTTCGCGCACCCGCGGGTCCTGAAATAGCGGCCGGCGTAGATTGTACGCGAAGCCCTGCATGCCGCTCGGCAACCCGTTCGGGATCTCTTCCTTTTTGATGAGGCCGGCGCGCAAGGCAGGGCTGTCATACCCGGTCGCCCAATCCTTCGACGAGTTTTCAAGCTTCACGTCGAACTGACCCGCCTTGAACGCCTCCAGCGCGATCGTCGCGTCACGGTAATAATCGTAGCGGATCGTGTCGACATTGTAGCGGCCCTTCATAACCGGCAGATCGGCCGCCCAGTAATCGGCAACCCGGCGATAGGTGATCGAACGTCCGGGGTCGACCGATTCAATCTTGTAGGGCCCGCTGCCGAGCGGCGGGTCGAGAGTTGTTTTCTCGAAATCGCGCCCGGCCCAATACGCCTTGGAGAGCACCGGCATTTGCCCAAGGATCTGCGGCAATTCGCGGTTATCCGCCGATTTGAACGAGAACCGGACGCCGCGCTCCCCTTCTTTCTCGACCTTGGTGACGTCGCCGTAATAGGAGCGGTAGGAGGGAGCCCCTTTGCTGCGCAACGTCTCGAACGTCCAAACGACATCCTCCGGCGTCATCGGGGTTCCGTCGTGAAAACGTGCCTCCTTGCGCAAGGTGTAGAGTACGGAAAGCTTATCGGGGGCGAGTTCGATTTTCTCGGCAACAAGGCCGTATTCGCTGCTGGGCTCGTCTTCGGAGGCTACCGCCAGGGTGTCGAATATTTGACCTACCCCGGCCGCCGGCACGCCTTTGACGACAAAGGGGTTGAGAGTGTCGAAGGTGCCGATCGCGAAGAGGCGCATTGTGCCGCCCTTCTGCGCGTCCGGATTTACGTAATCGAAATGCTGGAAGTCGGGACCGTATTTCAGGTCGCCGAACAACGACATGCCCGGCGTCGCGGCAACTGCGGCAGCGACCAGTCCGAGAGATGCAAAGAACACGATCAGGACTGCAGAAACTCTACGCATCGGGGACTCCGGGGAACAGCTCAGCCGGCGAGGAGCGCGAGCGCCGCTTCATGGGTACGCTGATCGCCGGCGATCAGGGCGCGTCCTTCCGATGCCAGATCGAGAGGCGTCCCACGCCAATCGGTGGCGAGCCCGCCCGCCCCTTCGACGATCGGAACCATCGGGCAAAAATCGTATGGTTTGAGGTTGGCTTCAAGAACGAGGTCGATGAAACCCGCCGCAAGCAGACCATAGGCGTAGCAATCGGCCCCGAAGCGCGTCAGCTTTACTGCGCCCGATACCCGGGCGAACGCCACGGCGTCTCCATCCTTGAACATGTCGGGAGTCGTCGCAAAGAGCGTGGCGCCAGCGAGCCCGGCGCAGGCTCGGCAGTGCACTACCGCGCGGTTCAGCGTCGTCGGACGCCCGACGACGCCAACCCAGCGCTCGCGCGAAATTGGCTGGTCGATGATGCCGAGGATCGGGCGCTTGGCACGGGTCAGCGCAATCAATGCCCCGAACAGAGGAACCCCGCTGATGAAGGATTTCGTCCCGTCGATCGGGTCCAACGTCCACACGAACTCGGCATTCTCGCGGACCCGGCCGAACTCTTCCCCGATGATCCCATGCTCCGGAAAACGGCTCTCGATCAGCGATCGCATCACCTGTTCCGCCGCGCGGTCGGCGGCCGTCACCGGGGTCAGGTCGGCCTTGTCGTCTACCGTGAGCGGCTGGCGGAAATAAGGCCGGATCGCCTCGCCCGCCGCGTCGGCCAAGTGCAGTGCGAGTTCAAGACACTGATCGAGCTCGCCGGGGGTCACCGGCCAGCCCATCTATTTCAGTGTCTCGAGATAGTCGATGACGTCGGCACGTTCCTGGCCTTTGGGAATACCGGCGAAAGTCATCTTGGTCCCCTTGATAAAGGCCTGCGGTTTCCACAGCCACTCGTTGAGCTTTTCGGGGTCCCACTTTTCGCCCTTGTGGGCTTCCATCGCGGCCGAGAACTGATAGCCGGGCACCTCGGCCATTGCCTCCTCGGTGATCCCCCACAAATTCGGCCCGATCTTGTTCGGTCCGCCCTTGTTGAAGGTGTGGCAGGCGGCGCAGACTTTGGCGATCTGCTCGCCCTTTTTGGGATCGGCCTTGGCGAGCAACGGCCCGATCGGCTCGGGTCCTGCCGCCGCTCCCTCTGCCGCCGGTGCACTCGCGGATGGCTCGGCGCCTGCGACGACAAAGACCGGCTTCTCCAGCTCCTTCGGGCGGACCAGCTGACTTGCCAGAATCCCGGACGCCATTGCGACAATCATCGCCGTGAGCACCGAAGCAATGATCTTGTTCCACTCGAATGACGACATCGGTGCGCAAACCTCCCGCGGCTGATCCGAATTATCATGCTTCCGGCGCCCGGACGAACCGGGCATGTTGTCGCTATCGAACCAAGATTAAGCAACACCCGTGACCAGAACCGCACCCGCAAACCCGATCATCCTCATTCCCGCCCGGCTCGCCGCCACACGATTGCCGGGCAAGCCGCTCGCCGATATCGCCGGGACCCCGATGATCGTGCATGTCTGGCGCCGCGCCGTAGCCGCCGAGGTGGGACCCGTCATCGTCGCCTGCGCCGATCGCGCCATCGCCGACGCGATCGAATCCGCGGGCGGGCGGGCAGTCCTGACCGACCCGCGCCATCCCACCGGCTCGGACCGCATTCACGAGGCGATCGGGCGGATCGATCCGGGCGGCCGGCACGACGCGGTGGTCAATGTGCAGGGCGATCTGCCGCTGCTCGACCCGGCGGCGGTCCGTGTCGCCGTCGCCGGCCTCGCCGACCCCGAGACCGACATAGCGACGCTCGCCGCAATCATCGAGGACGAAGCGGCGCTCGCCGATACCAGCGTCAACAAGGTCGTCGCCGGCTTCACCGATCCGACCCGGCCGGCGCGCGCGCTCTACTTCAGCAAGGCCGTGGTGCCGTGGGGGCCGGGCGCGCATTACGAGCATATCGGGCTCTACGCCTATCGCCGCGCCGCACTCGAACGGTTCGTGGGGCTGCCGCGCGGCGTGCTGGAGCAGCGGGAGCATCTCGAACAGCTCCGCGCCCTCGAAGCCGGCATGCGCATCTCGGTCACCCTGATCGACCCCGCCCGCCTCGGGGTGCAGGTCGACACGCCGGCTGACCTCGCGCGGGCCTGCCAACTAATGGGACAAAAGCTTTAACGCAGAGGACGCGAAGGACACGCAAAGGACGCCGTGCATGGCTGACAACAATCCCCGACCCCCTGCGCCCACCGCGCAATCCTCAGCGTCCTCTGCGGTGAAGCGGTTTTCCGACCCGGCCAGGACGATCGCGTTTCAGGGCGCCTTCGGCGCTTATTCAGACCTCGCCTGCCGGCGGGTCTTTCCCGAGATGGCGACTTTGCCGTGCAACCAATTCGAGGACGCCTTCGCCGCCGTGCGCGAATTTCGGGCGGCGCTGGCCATGATGCCGATCGAGAACTCGGTCGCCGGACGCGTTGCCGACATCCATCATTTGATGCCAGATTCGGGTCTCCACATCATCGGCGAATATTTCGAGCGCGTGAACCATCACCTGCTCGCCCTGCCGGGCGCCACCGTGGCGACGATCCGGACAGTCCGCAGCCATGTTCACGCGCTGTCGCAATGCCGCAAGCTGATCCGTTCGCTCGGCCTCGATCCCGTTGTCGCGGCCGACACGGCCGGCGCGGCGGCCGAAATAGCCGAGCGCGGCGATCCCACGATTGCGGCGATCGCCTCGGAGCTTGCCGGGCAGATCTACGGCCTCGTCTCGCTGAAAGAAAACATCGAGGACGCCGAGCACAACACGACCCGTTTTCTGATCATGTCGCGCGAGCCCAAGCGGCCGCTGCGCGGCACCCCGACGGTGACGACGTTTTTGTTCCGCGTCCGCAATGTGCCGGCGGCGCTGTACAAGGCGATGGGCGGGTTCGCCACTAATGGCGTGAACATGACCAAGCTGGAGAGCTACATGGTCGGCGGCGCGTTCGCGGCGACCCAATTCTACGCCGACGTCGAAGCGCATCCCGAGGACCGCCCATTGGCTCTGGCGCTCGAGGAACTCGCCTTCTTCTCGCGCGAGGTCAAGATCCTCGGTGTTTACCCGGCCCACCCGCTGCGCATCGCCGCCTCGGCGCGCGACGCGGATTGAAAGAAGGATATCCGATGATGCAGATCGACCACGCAGAACTGCACGGCATCGCGTTGCGCGTTTTCGAAGCAGCCGGCAGCGACCGCGACGAAGCTCAAATTATTGCTGACCATTTGATCGAGGCCAATCTGCGCGGCCATGACAGCCACGGCATCGGGCTGATCCCGAACTATCTGCAGCATCTCGCGGGCGGGACCGTCGTCGCCAACCGCAAGGGGCGCGTCGTCAGCGAAAACGGCTCCTTGATCGTCTATGACGGCGAGCGCGCCTGGGGCCAGGTCGCCGCGCGCGAAGCGACGATGATCGGGATCGCCAAGGCGCGTCAGACCGGGGTCGCAGTCGTGGCTTTGCGCAACCCGCATCACATCGGCCGGGTCGGCACCTATGGCGAGATGTGCGCGGAGGCGGGCCTCGTCTCGTTCCATTTCGTCAACGTCACCGATGCGCAGCCCGCAGTGGCTCCGTGGCGCGGCACCGACGCGCGCTTCAGCACCAACCCCGTCTGCATCGCCATGCCGGGACCCGACCCCCAACGCCCGATCATCCTCGACATGGCGACGAGCGTCGTCGCGATGGGCAAAGTGCGCGTCGCCCGCAACAAGGGCGAGCAGTTGAAGCCGGGCATCCTGCTCGACGGCGAGGGCAAGCCGACGACCGACCCCGGCGCGATGTATCGCCAGCCGCGCGGTGCGTTGATGACCTTTGGCGAGCACAAGGGCTATGCGCTCGCTTTTGTCTGCGAGATGCTGGCGGGCGCCTTGTGCGGCAGCGGCACCATGCGGCCCGAACGGCAGGGCCGCGACACGGCGACGAACGGCATGCTGACGATCGTCATCGACCCCTCGCGCCTCGTCGATCGCGAGTGGCTGGCGCAGGAGATCGCAGAGATGACCGCCTACATCACCGCCTCGCCGCCGTCACGCCCGGACGAACCGGTACTGATCCCCGGCGACCCCGAACGCCGCACCCGCGCCGAGCGCCTCGCCAAAGGCGTGCCGATCGACGACGAAACCTGGCGCGAGCTCACCGTCGCCGCCCGCGGCATCAATGTGCTGGTCGAACCGCCTCGTTAGCCCCGACCTCCTCCAGGACAGGACGCGACCCGGCCCATCGGGTTCGGACGTATTCCTTCGTGCTGTCGGGCGACAGCTTCACGGTTCCCGGGCCGCTCCGCACAAAGAAATCGCCCTCCGGGGTTGCCTCCACACGTTTCCACTTCAGAAATACCGGCTCGGGGCTCCTTTGACAGCTCACCACGCATACAGTCTTGCCCTGCACGACCTGCGTCTTTGGGTCGATGCAGGTTCCTGCACGATCGCCAAGCCCGTTCCGCACGACCTGCGCCAAATGGCGCATGAACTTGTCGTCGTTTTCGAGCTGGTCGGCCTCGATGCCAATTATCGCACCGTCGTCGCGGACTCCGATCAGGAGGTCGCCACCGTCTGTATTGAGGAATGCGGCGACGGTCTTCAGTGCCGCATGCGTCACGAATTTGTCGTCCCGTCGGTCCTCTTTAAGACTCCAGCGTAATGTCGACTTGAACTCCAGTGTCTTCAACTCGCCGCGCTTTATCAGCTCCTCGGCGTCGCGGTGGCCGCGCAGATAGTGATCGAACAGAGAGTTCTTCAGCGCCTCGCCAAAGGCTCGATCATCGGTGATGCGCTTGTAGAGCTCGAAGTTGGAGTCGACGATCTCCTGGATCACATACTCGACCTTCTGGTCGAAAGTCAGTCGCACATTCTCCCGCGTGTTGGCCCGCGCGGCAGCATCGAGCGCCGCGTCGTCGTCGAGCCGCTCCATCATTTGGCCGAGCGTCAACTTGTGCTCGGGGCCGAGGTTGAGCCCGAACCGCTCGTTCAGCTCGGAGATGATGCGGGACAGCATCTCCATCTCTTCCGGCGCGATCCCGTGTGCTCCCTTGGTGCCAACCGGATCGAGCAGGCCGGCTTTCCGCTCAAGGGCGATCTTGCTGCTGCCGGTTTGTTGGATGCGGTATGACTCCATGTCGATGTTCTGCTGCACCTCGCGCGGCAGTTCGGCGCGATCGGCCGGCAGCAAGCGTCGCAGATGCCGGGCGAAGACATACAGCTTTTCGAGGTCGGCATCCGTAAAGGTCAGCACCTGCGAAAGAAACGCGTACAGCCGCACGTAGTCGGTGAGCTGGCCCCGGAAATCCTCTTTCTCTTCCTCCGACAATTCGTTGAACCGCTCGACCATCGGCGCGAGCGCGGAATAGAGCTGGTCCAATGTCGCCCTGGGCTCGAAGTAGACCCCGGCAAAATTGTTGACGTCGGTTTCGGTGTACACCGGGAACCCAGCGAGGCGGGTCTGGGCCTCGTACAACAGATTGGGGTCCGTCGCCTCCGACAGCAGCGTCGTTTCGTAATATGGCTCGAACGCCGCCTTGATCTCGTCGGCGTCATTGGCGAAGTCGAGCACCATCGTGCCGTTCTTCTCCGGGTGCGTGCGATTGAGCCGCGAGAGCGTCTGCACCGCATTCACGCCGCCCAGCTTCTTGTCCACGTACATCGTGTGGAGGAGCGGCTGGTCGAAGCCGGTCTGGAATTTATTGGCAACGATCAGGAAACGGTATTCGGGACGCTCGAAGGTCTTCGCCGTCTGCGCCTTCCGGGAAGCCGTTCATGTTTGCTTCGATGTAGGGCGGGCCTCCATCGAACACTGACCCCGAAAACGCGACGAGCGCCTTGAACGGATAGCCGCGCTCGGCAAGGTACTTATCCACTGCCCGTCTGTAGCGAACCGCATGCAGGCGCGACCGGGTGACGATCATCGCCTTGGCCTTTCCGCCGATCTCGCCTTGCACCTGAGTAGCGAAATGCTCAGACCATGATCCGCACCTTTTCGCCGATCGCGTGCGGGTGCAGCTCGACGAAGGATTTGAGCAGGTACTCCGCCTTCTTTCTGTCGTAGCGCGGATCGTCCTCGACTTTCTTTAGCAGGCGCCAATAAGCCGTGTAGGTGGTGTAGTTCGCCAGCACGTCGAGGATGAACCCCTCCTCGATTGCCTGGCGCATGCTGTAGAGGTGGAAGGGCGCGAATTTCCCGTCGGCGCGCTGGCGTGCCGAAGAGTTCGAGGGTCTTGGGTTTTGGCGTGGCGGTGAAGGCGAAGGTCGAGAGGTTGGGTAACCGGCCGCGCTTCTCCATCTCGGCCAGAATCATGCTCTCCAGCTCTTCTTCTGGCGTCTCCGCCCCCGCCTCCTCGCTCCGCCGCGTCTTCCAGTGACCCGGAAGCCAGCACGGACTTGAGGCTCTTCGTGCTCTCGCCCGACTGCGAGGAATGCGCCTCGTCGACGATGACGGCAAAGCGCTTGCCCGGTAGTTCGCCGATCTCCTTCGCGATCACGGGAAATTTCTGAAGCGTCGTGACGATGATCGTCTTGCCCGATTCAAGCGCTTCCTTGAGCTGGCGCGATGTGGTGTCGATGTTCTCCACGACGCCGAGCGTCTGCTCGAACTGGCGCATCGTCGCCTGCAGCTGGCGATCGAGCACGCGCCGGTCGGTGATGACGACGATCGAGTCGAAGACCCGCCGGTCGGATCGCATCGTGCAATGTCGCGAGCCGATGCGCGAGCCAGGCGATCGTGAAGCTCTTGCCGCTGCCGGCCGAGTGCTGGATCAGGTAGCGCTGCCCGGCGCCATGCCTGCGGGCATCGGCGACGAGCTGGCGCACGCAGTCGAGCTGCTGATAGCGCGGGAAGATCAGAAAGCGCTTGCCGGTCTTGCGCCCTCTCTCGTCCTCCTCCTCGACCTCGTGGATGAACTGGCGCACGAGGTCGAGCACGCTGTCGCGCGCCCAGGTCTCCTCCCAGAGGTAGGCAGTGGCGTAGCCGGTGCGGGTCGGCGGCACGGGCGGATTGCCGGCGCCGCCGAACTTCCCTCGATTGAACGGCAGGAAGCGCGTCTTCGGCCCGGCGAGGTGCGTCGTGACATAGACCAGGTCCGGGTCCACCGCGAAATGCGCGAGGCAGCGGCCGTAGGCGAACAGCGGCTCGCGCGGGTCGCGGTCGGTCTTGTATTGGCGGATCGCGTCCTCGACGTCCTGGCCGCTCAGCGGATTTTTCAGTTCGGCGGTGAAGATCGGGATGCCGTTAAGGAACAGCACAAGGTCGAGGCTGTTCTCGTTCTTCGTGCTGTAGCGGAGCTGGCGGACCACGGCGAACAGGTTCGCCGCGTGTAGCCGCCGCGTCTCCTCATTGAGCCCGCTGGCGGGCCGGAAGTAGGCGAGCTGGAACTTGCACCCCGGAATCCCTGAGGCCGCTTCGCAGCACATCGAGCGCGCCGCGCCGCTCGATCTCGGACGCGAGGCGTCTGCATGAAACTGCTCCTTGACCGCGGCGCCGTAGTGCTGGTTAGCTTCCGCCACTCCTTCGGCTGGGTGGCGAGCACGAAATTCGACCACATCGCGCGGTATCAAGCACAAGAGCGCGGTCGTAATCCTCGGGAAGCCGCTTGCAGATATCCGCCCGGCGGCATGTCGCCCCAGGGCGCCGCCGGCTCGCTAAGGCCCGTGGCACCGCTCCGGGCACGGCATCCGGCCCATGGCGGAGCAGCCCGCATTCGATTGCGTCCTCGAAGGAATGTTCGGAAATCTCGGGGCTCATGCGGCCTCCTCCTTACGTCGATCTTCCCCGTCACCGCGGCCGAGATTAGGGCGGTGCGGAGTTCCATGAGGCGGTCAATGGCTTCGCGGATCCGTCCTATCAATTTGTCAATTATGTCGGCCATCTCCCGCACAAATTCGACGATCGCAACCTGTTCGCGAATGGAAGGAAGAGCAAGATGGAATGACGCTAAGGCATTGAGATAGATTTCCGGGTTGCGCAGAATATCCAACGCTCTGCCACAAGAGGCTTTGGAAAGGCTGGCTCTGAAGGAACGATGCGAGATAGCCGAAATGCAGCAGCTGTCGTCGCGGTCGCAGAACCGCGAGGCTCCTTTGAACGGCGAACGGCTCCCTAGACGGTACGATGGCCACCTTGCCCAGCGTTGCGCCCACGATCGCCAGCAGAACATCATTCTCCCGTACGCTGAAGGATCGTTCGAGAGTTTGGAACTCAGTCTCTGAAATCATGCTGTCGTCCGGTAACCGCACAAGTTTCCCATCTACGATGTTCCGAACACTAAGAAGCGGGTACCCTGTCGCTACCCTCTGCGGCGGCTGGTGCGTGCCGTCCCGAAGCAACGAGCACCCATAGCGTAGTCTCGTCACCCCCCAATGCGCCGGGATCTGCCCGAGCCATTCGACACCGGAGTCCCTCATGGGAGCACTTGGGTCGAGGCCCTTGATGACAGCGCGGGTGATGAGCGCGGCGCGCTTCTCCAGAAGCAGCGCGATCAGCTGCTCCTTCTTCGCCACCAGCGCATCGATCCTTGCCATCTCTCGGTCGAGGAAGGCGGTAATTGCCTCTTGCTCGTCGATCGGAGGCAAGGCGATCTTCCTCACTGCGGTCGCGCTGAGATTTATCCTTGCCCTTGTCGAACCGGTCGACAGCGAGCCGGCGGTTGCAGATGCGCTAGTCGACAACTGATACGCCGCGAACTGTGACAAGAAACGCCGCCGATCAAGCCTAAAGCGGAAGCAGTCCGCCTTAACGATCGCTGGCTCGATACTCTGGGGCGCCGCACAGGCTCGACCAACCGGGTGCCTTTCGTCACCGAGCCCGGCGATAAGCAAGTCATCAGCGACGACGCTGTGGTCGCCCAACTTACTAGCATACGCTTCGTGGATATACGCTTCGTCTAAGCCGGAGAATTTCGCCCAGCCGATGTTCTGAAGTCGTATGACCCGGACACCCTCATTGGAATAGTGCTCCGACTTTAGACCGCTCCCGAAAGGCCCGTCGCAACGAGAGACGCACACGCGTGAAAGGGCGAGGCAGTTCCAGTGCGCCGGTATCGCCGCCAGCCAGTCAATACCGCAATCCTTGTAGGCCGCGTATGGCTTGAACCGCCGCGACGCGCAACGCGGGTACTCCGCTGCGCTAACGGTGTCACCCTCCGCGCTAGCCGCTCCCGCCTTCAGATTCACGCGGCTATCGCCTCCAGGTAGGGCTTGATCACCGTGCGGACGCGGCAGACCTCGGCGGTTCGTGTGATTTGGTCCACCGTTGCGGTCCTAGAGCGGAGTACGTCGCGAAGCGCCTCGAGCGCGACGTCTAGGCCCAGCTTGCCCCGGTAGCGGAAGCAGTCCACGACCGTGCGCGCGGCAGAAGTGATACGGACCGGAACGCCCAGGATCGGGCGTGTCTCGATGCCATAACTGAGCATCGCGCCCGAGAAGCGGACAATGCGCAGCTTTGTTGGAACGCGCGCAGGCTTTCGGGCTTTCCGATCGAGTGCAAGCCAGACTTCGTGAGGGACTTGGGTGCCAATCCCGTGAAAGCCTAGCGCGGAGAGCAAGCAGATGATCCCGCTCGGGGCTGCCGAGGCGACCAGTGCGAGTGTCTCGAATTCGCTCGGCTCCGCCGCCGCTAGGCGGTAGAGGCCGGGTCCGACCTTCTCTATCGTGCCCGCAGTGACGAGGCGCTGGAGTTCAGCGAAAGGGATGTCCAGAGGCTCGAGGTCTCTTGGTCGGAAAAAAATTCCGATCCCGGCCGCTGCAAGGTGCGTGGAGGTAAGTCGAGGCGATGTCATTTGGATTATGTAATAAACGTCGGCCCTGATTTGCAGGTGCCGACATTTATTTCGCGCTTCCGGTCACCTCGGCCAGCATCCGGACGATGTCGGATTCGATGCTGCGGATGTCCGCTTCGATCTCCTCCAGCGGGCGGGGCGGCGTGTAGCGATAGAAATAGCGATTGAAGTTGATCTCGTAGCCGACAATCCCGACCTGGCCGTCCTTCGGATCCCGCCTTGCGGTGTCGATCCAGGCGTCGGGTACGTGCGGTTTCACCTCGCGCTCGAAGAAGGAATCGACATTCTCCGCGAGCGGCACGCTTTCGGTGTCGCGCAATTCCGGATCGGGCTCGGGGTTGCCGTCCCTGTCACGGCAGATCGCGGCCGTCTCGTCGCGCTCAGAGAGGGCGGAGAGGATCGCCTTCCGCGCCGGGGCCGGCAGCCTCAGACCGGCGCGCTTGGCGGCCGTGTCGAGCGCGTTCTCGAACTCCTCACGGTCCTTGAACAGCGTGTTCGGCAGGCTACGCAAAACCCGCGGATCGCGTCTTGCTGAGCGCGGCCTTCGGCCTCCTCCTTCGCGCCGGCAGCGCCTTTCTTCTTCGACTGCGCGATCGCCTGAAACCCTCTCTCATCTTCAAGTCGGGCGATGCGCTCCGGGCTCGCCTGGAAGTTGAACCGGAGCGGGCGCTCGACCGTGATCTTGCGGAAGCCGAAATGCGTCGTCGGGAAGATGCGGCTGACGACGACCTCTTCTTCCTTGCCGTCCTTTCTGACCGAGCGCGTATCGCCGTCCCTGAAGTCGGCGAGGATCTTCAGAATTTCCTGCGCGCGGTCGAACGGGATCTCCCGCCGCTTGTCGCCGAGGCTCTTGCGCATCTGCACCCAGAACGAGGTCGCGTCGATCAGC
Source organism: uncultured Alphaproteobacteria bacterium (assembly GCA_963700185.1). Lineage (GTDB taxonomy): Bacteria > Pseudomonadota > Alphaproteobacteria > ATCC43930 > CGMCC-115725 > AP-15. Next base: position 483,076 of record CAVOWP010000014.1, on the reverse strand, counting down.
TGGACCTTGCCCCTGCGCGCAGGCGTCTTGCGGTTGCGTGACCACCCAGACATAGGTCGCGATGCCGGTGTTGTAGAAGAGCTGCTCGGGCAGCGCGATCAGTGCTTCGAGCAGATCGTTCTCCAGGATGAAGCGGCGGATCTCGCTCTCGCCGCTGCCGGCGTCGCCGGTGAACAGCGGCGAGCCGTTCATGATGATCGCGATCCGCGAGCCGCCGTCCTTCGGGCTCCTTCGCGTGCGCCAGCATGTGCAGGAGGAACAGAAGCTGCCCGTCGCTGATGCGCGGCAGACCCGGCGCGAAGCGGCCCGCCGCGCCGCGCTCATGTTCGGCGCGGACTGCCTCTTCGTCGCGCTTCCAGTCCTTGCCATAGGGCGGATTGGCGATCAGGTAATCGAACGGCCTGCCGGCATGGCGGTCGTTGGAGAGCGTGCTGCCGAACGCGATGTTGTCGGCATCGCGGCCGGTCGGCTCCTTCATGAAGAAATCCGATTTCGAGACCGCCCAGGTCTCCGGGTTCACCTCCTGGCCGAAGAGGTGAATATCCGGCGTGCGGGTTGATCGGCGGGCGGAGGATGTCGCCGTTCTGCCGCAGCCCGACCGTGATGTGCTCCTTGGTGATCATCAGCATCCCGCCGGAGCCGCAGCAGGGATCGTAGACGGAGTCGAACAGCTCCGTGGCGCCGAATGCGATCCTCGTCGCCGGCCAGCATCAGATCGACCATCAGGTGCACGACGTCGCGCGGCGTGAAGTGCTCGCCGGGGTTCTCATTGAGCGCCTCGTTGAACCTGCGGATCAGCTCCTCGAAGATCGTCCCCATCGTCGGGTTGTCGACCTTGTCCGGGTGCAGATCGACGTTCTTGAAGCGCTCCAGCACCTGGAACAGCAGCCCCGCCTCGTCGAGCTTGCTGATCGTGTTGTCGAAGTCGAACCGCTCGATCACCTCGCGCATGTTCTGGCTGAAGCCGGCGATGTAATTGCGCAGATTGGCGGCGAGATTGCGGCGCGTCGGCGAGCAGCTTCTCGAAATCGTAGACGCGAGGTGTTGTAGAAGGCGAAGTCCTGCAGCCTGGCAGAGTTGCCGGTCGAGGTTCTCGAGCCCCCTGTCCCTCAGCTCGGCCTGCCGCGCGAGAACCTTCTCCTTGGTTTCGGCCAGCACGCAGTCGAGACGCCGCAGCACAGTCAACGGCAGAATGACGTCCTGGTACTTACCGCGCCTGAAGGTGTCGCGGATCAGGTCCGCGACCCCCCAAAGGAAGCTGACGATCTCGCTATGGTTCATCGGACTACCACTCTGGGTAGATCGGTGGGTCGACCTAATTAACCTCCAAAAAATTAGCCGCTCGTAGCCGGTACCGCCAGCATTTCCGTTCAGGGTGACCCGCCGCTTTCGCAGGAGGCGGGCAACGCTCCATTTGATCGGGAGAGTTCGCGAAAGAGCGGCAGCTTTATTGCGATAACAAGAACCATAAAATTGCCTTATTCGTATTACAAACTCTGACCCTTGCCGGGTCTTGAACGGGTCCGCCGGTTGGACGAGGGGTCGATGTATGATGGGATTTCCGCCAAAAGCGTTGCGGCAGGTGCGTCGGGCCGACCAAAGGATTTCAACCTCAAGGAGAGATTTTGCTGCAGATTCGCTGCAGAAGCAGCGACGGGTGATCACCAATGCAATTTCCAATTGTAGTCAGTGGGAACAAGGGCGAGCAATTGACGCCCGGCATCCTGCTCGACGGCGGGGGTAAGCCGACCACCGACCCCGGTACCATGTATCGTGACCCGCGAGGCGCCGTGCTGACCTTTGGCGAGCACAAGGGCTGCGCGCTGGCTTTTGTCTGCGAGATGCTAGCCCGAGCCTTGTGTGGCAGCGGCACGATGCACCCCGAGCGGCAGGGCCGTGGCACGGCGACCAACGGCATGCTGACGATCGTCATCGACCCGTCGCGCCTCGTCGATCGCGAGTGGCTGGCGCAGGAGATCGCCTCGACGACCGGCTACATCACCGCCTCGCCCCCGGCGCGTCCGGACGAGCCGGTGCTGATCCCCGGCGACCCCGAACGCCGCACCCGCGCCGAGCGCATCGCCAACGGCGTGCCGATCGACGACGAGACTTGGCGCGAGCTCACCGTCGCCGCCCGCGGCATCAATGTGCTGATCGAGACCCCGCAGCAGGGGTCTGCGGGATAGTGTTCGGCGGCGGCGATTAGCATCGCTGCTGCTCCGAAATTTGCTTTCCACGAAGACGCACTCGCCCCGTCTCATGCGGGCTTGTCCAATTTTGCCGCGCCATTATATAACTGACTGGAAAGTTAGTTGTGACCGCCGATGAGCCCCTATCCAGAAAACCCGAACAGCCGATGGCGGCGGCGGAAAGATGCCCGGCCGGCGGAAATTCTTTCCGCCGCGCTCGCCTCCTTCGGCGAGCGCGGCTTCGCCGCCACGCGCCTCGACGATGTTGCGGCGCGTGCGGGCGTCACAAAGGGCACCCTTTATCTTTACTTCCGCAGCAAGGAGGACCTCTTCAAAGCGGTCGTGCGGCAGGAGCTGGTGCCGAACATCGAGCGGGCCGAGGCGATGGTTGCAAACTCGGCGGCGCCCACCCTGGTCTTGTTGGAGCAGCTCGTCAGGCTGTTCTCAGGGGTCATCCAGTCTCCGCTCAGCGCCCTTCCCAAGCTGGTGCTGACCGAAGCCGGCAATTTTCCCGACCTCGCCCGGTTCTACCTCGAAGAAGTGGTCGACCGCGGCAAGGGTCTCCTCCGCGGTCTGCTGGAGCGCGGCGTCCAAGCCGGCGAGCTTCGGCCGATCGATACCGAAAGCGCCGTCATATGCGTCATCGCCCCGCTGCTCCTCGGCGCGCTGTGGCGCCACTCCTTCGAGCGGCACGCAGGCTGCCCGCTCGACATCGATGCGCTGTGCCGCACCCTTCTCGATCTTCTGCGGCGCGGTCTCGCCGCCGAACCCGGCGGTGAACCCTCCGAAGAGGGAGCTATCCGATGAGCCTAGACGAGCTCGAGAGATCTGCTCCCGTCGCAGACGTCACCGAGCGACCGCTCTCGCAGCCGCAACCGGCGGCCGAAGCGCAGACACGGCAACCCCTTCGCGAGAAGACGACCGCCTGGTACCGCCGCCCGTTCCAGTTGCTCGCAGTGCTGATCGTCGCAGCGACGGTGATTACCGGTGGCGTAATGTGGTGGCTTCAAGCACGCCAGTGGGAAAGCACCGACGACGCTTTCATCGACGCGCACATGGTGCGCATAGCGCCGCAGGTGGCCGGGCGCGTTGCACGGGTCCTCGTCGACGACAACCAAAAAATCGCCGCGGGCGAGCTGATGGTCGAACTCGATCCAGCCTATTTTCAAGCCAAGCTCGACCAAGCGCTGGCAAATCACGCGGCGGCGACCGCTAGCCTCGAGCAAGCCAAGGCGCAGCAATCCGCCGCCAGCGCTAATGTGGAGGAGGCCCGCGCCGAGGTCGGCGTCGCCGAGGCCAATGCAACCAATGCCGCAAACCAATTGAAACGAACCCAGCCGCTCGTCGAGCGTCAATTCGCCTCGCGGCAGCAGCTCGACAATGATCTGGCCAACGCCCGCAGCACGACGTCGAACGTGCTCGCCAGCCAAAAGAAGCTCGCTGCGGCGGAGGCTCAGCTGCAGGTAGCGGCGAGCCAGGTCGATGCTGCTAAAGCCAATCTGAAAAGCGCAGTTGCACAGGAGGAGCAGGCGCGGCTCGACCTCGACTATACGCGCGTCGTCGCTCCGGAGGCGGGGCGCGTCGCTCATAAGACCGTCGCGGGCGGCGATTACGTGCAGGTCGGCCAAAACCTGATGGCGCTGGTGCCGCTGAAGGTTTGGGTCACGGCGAATTTCAAGGAGACGCAGCTCGACCATATGCGGATAGGACAGCCGGTCGACATCGGGATCGACAGCTATCCGGACAGGATTTTTCACGGTCATGTCCACAGCTTCGAGGCTGGAAGCGGCACCGCCTTCAGCCTGTTGCCGCCAGAGAACGCGACCGGGAACTACGTGAAGGTGGTGCAGCGCGTCCCGGTGAAGATTGTGTTCGACGAGCCGCCCGATCCACACTTCCCGCTCGGGCCCGGGATGTCGGTCGTGCCGAGTGTGAAGGTGCGCTAAGGACCCCCAATGGGACCGGCGAAGGCTCGCATTCCCGGTGGCTCGAGTCCGTGGTTAATCGCGCTGACGGTGGGCCTCGCCGCGTTCATGGAAGTGCTCGACATTTCGATCGCCAATGTCGCGCTGCAGCACATCGCGGGTAGCCTCTCGGCAAGCCAGGAGCAATCCACCTGGGTACTCACCTCCTACCTGGTCACCAATGCCATCGTCCTGCCGGTCAGCGGTTGGCTTGCGTCGACAATTGGGCGCAAACGCTATTTCATGGGATGCATCATCGGCTTCAGCGTGACCTCGCTGCTTTGCGGCGCCGCGCCGAGCCTTGCGATGCTGATCATTGCCCGCGGCTTGCAAGGCATTACCGGCGGAGGGCTTCAGCCGAACGCACAGGCAATCCTCGCGGACAGCTTTCCGCCGGAAAAGCGCGGCCAGGCATTTGCCGCTTATGGCCTGGCGGTGGTGTTCGCGCCGGCGATCGGACCGACGCTCGGCGGCTGGATCACCGACAATTTCACGTGGCGTTGGGTATTCTTGCTCAACGTGCCCGTCGGGTTGGTGCTGTCGTTTCTGGTGGCGCGCGTGCTGGCCGATCCGCCCGAGCAGGCCGCGCAGCGGAAGGTTCCGCGCGCCGCCCGGCTACGCCTTGACTATATCGGTTTCGGACTGCTCGTCGCCGGGATGGGCGCGCTGCAGATAGTGCTCGACAAAGGACAAGAGGACGATTGGTTCGGCAGCACCTTCATTACCGATTTGTCCGTGATCAGCGCAGTGTCCCTCGTCGCCTTTGTGGTATGGGAGCTGCGCCGCGCGGATCCGATCGTCGATCTACGGCTGCTCGCCGAGCGCAACTTCGCCCTCGGCAATCTGCTGATGTTTATGCTGGGTCTGATCCTGCTGGCCAGTACAACGCTGCTGCCGCTTTTTGTGCAGTCCCTGCTGGGGTACACCGCGACCGATGCCGGGCTGGTGATTTCCCCCGGCGGCTTTGCCCTATTGCTGATGATGCCCGCGGTCGGCGTGCTCAGTACCAAGGTCGATGCGCGGTTCTTGATCGCCTTGGGCTTCGCCGGCAGCGCAGCTGCGCTGTTCTCGATGACCCGCTTCGACTCCAATATCGACTACGCCACGATAGCCTGGGCGCGGGTCTATCAGTCGCTGGCCCTCGCGCTGTTATTCATTCCGATCAATACAATTGCCATGACCGGCGTGCCGACAGAGAAAAGCAACAATGCCTCGGCGATCATCAACATGATGCGCAATATCGGGAGCAGCGTCGGCATCTCTGTCGTCACGACCCTGATCGCGCGGCGCGAGCAATACCACCAGAGTGTGCTTGTCGAGCACGTAACACCTTTCAGCTGGCAATATCGCGCGGCCGTCGATGCGCTCCAACAGACCTACCTCGCCTCTTCGGCCGCAGCCGCCGATGCTCTGCGGCTGGCTCAGGCGCAGATCTACGCGACTGTGCAAAGGGAGGCCGCATTGTTGTCGTTCAACGACAGTTTCTGGGTGCTGGCTGTGCTCCTGTTGTCGATGGCGCCGCTGGCATTCCTGCTGCGTAAGGCACCCCGGCGCGCAGCACCGCCGCTCCCGGACCATTAGCCTTCCGCTTTCTTTGCTTAATCAGTGAGTTTGTTGATGAAGCGGATGCTTCCTGGATGTCTAGCATCGCCGCTTGGGGCTGGCCCAGAAAATCAAGGTAATGCCAAGATTGTAACTTTGGCACGCACAAGGACTACTTAACGTCGTCTTGCGGATCTGGCGCGACCAAAGCTTGCCTGCGCTTGCCAAAACGCGTGGGCAGAGCGGATCTTCGGCGAGCACAAGGGCTATGCGCTCGCATCTATCTGCAGCCGCACCTCGCTGCAGGCGACCCAGTGGCCAGGGCGCAGCTCGCGCAGTTCGGGGCGATCCTGCTTGCACCGCTCGACGGCGATCGGGCAGCGCGGGTGGAAGACGCAGCCCGAGGGCGGATTGATCGGGCTCGGCACCTCGCCCTTGACCGGCCGGAAAATGCGCTCCGCCTCGACAGTCGGATCGGGCACCGGCACCGCCACCAGCAATGCCTGGGTGTAAGGGTGTAGCGGGTTGTCGAAAAGCTCGTCGCAGGCCGCAAGTTCGACGATGCGGCCGAGATACATGACCGCGACCCGCTGGCAGAGATGCCGAACCACCGAGAGGTCGTGGGCAATGAACAGATAGGTCAGGCCGAACCGTTCGCGCAAATCCTCCAGGAGGTTGATGACCTGAGCCTGGATCGAAACATCCAGCGCGGAGACCGCCTCGTCGCAGACGATGAATTCCGGCTCCAAGGCGAGGGCACGGGCAATCCCGACGCGCTGGCGCTGGCCGCCCGACATTTCATGCGGGTAACGATCGGCGAATTTCGGATCGAGGCCGCAGACGGACAGAAGTTCGCGCACTCGCGCGGTGCGCCGGGTTGCATCGTGCTCGAGCCCGTGAACCATGATCGGTTCGGCGATGATTTCGCCAACCTTCATGCGCGGGTTCAACGAGCTGTACGGATCCTGGAAGATTACTTGGATCCGGCGCCGCAGCGCCACCAGATCTTTGCGCTCAAGCTTGGCGATGTCGACACCGTCGTAGAGGATCGCGCCGGCCGTCGGCTTTTCGAGCCGCAGGATGCAGCGTCCGGTCGTCGTCTTGCCGCAGCCGCTTTCGCCGACAAGCCCCAAAGTCTCGCCGCGGCGGACCGTGAAGTCGATTCCGTCGACGGCCTTCACCTCACCGACTTTGCGATTGATGACGATCCCTTCGGTAACCGGGAAATGCATTTGCAGTCCCCTGACTTCGAGGAGCGGCTTTGAGTCGGCGTTAACCGTCATTTGTCGAGCCAGATCGTGCCGAGGTCTTGGTTGACGTAATGACTGGGACCGATTTTCCAGCCTTTGACATAGGAGCGGTACGGCACGATCCGCTGCCACCACAGCAGGTAGATCGCATGGGCCTGCTCGTCCAGGACGTATTTGTTGAACTCGAGCAAATCGGTGTGCTGCTTGGCCTTGTCGAGTTCGTGCAGTTGGCGGTTATACATTTCGATTTCTTTCGGATCGTCGAACTGCCCGTAGTTAGAGCTGGACACCGAATGCGGCAGGTATTTGCCGACATCGGCGAGCGGATTGACAACGTTCTGGCAGTTACCCTCGGTGCTGACCTCGAAATTACCGCTGCGCAGCGCCTCAAACCACGGCCCGGTCGGCAATACCCGCTGGGTGACGTGCAGTCCGATCTTGCTCCACTGGTCGACGACCCAGATCCCATAATATTTGTAGGGTTGATCGACGTTACGATTGAGCAGTTCAAAATGGAGCCCCTCGGCTCCTGCCTCTTTCAGCAAGCGCCGCGCCTCAGCCCGCGACTTTTCGATGTCGGGCCAATAGCCGGCAATCCGCTGCAGCTCCTCCTTGGTTGGGGCGAGCGGCGAATCCGGGAAGGTCAGGCCGCCGACCGTGTGCACGATCGCGATCTTGGACAACTCCGGTGCGCCGCCCCAGCGGTCGATCGCCAAGGTTAGGGCGCGCCGGACGCGGACGTCGTCGAATGGCTTTTTCTGGTGGTTCGGGGTTATCACCCCGCCGCAGTTCCAGTCGCTGGTCTGGACGGTAATCTTGTCACCGAGCGCCTTTTTCAGCTCGTCGACGGTGGCGGGAGGGAAGCCGCGAAACTCGATCGCCGCCCGGTCGGCGCGGATCGCCTCGACGCGAACCGCCTGCTTGTCGGCATAGATGCCGGTAAAGCCGTCGAGGTAAGGCAGGCCCTTACGGAAGTAGTCGGGATTGCGCTCGCCCTTGATCGATTGGCCGGTATCGTAGCTGACGAACTTGAACGGGCCGGAGCCGAGGATGTTCTTTTCGTACCAGTGGGGGTCCTTGTCGAGGATCGCCTTTTCATAGATCCAGGAATAGGGGTCGGCCAATGCCGGCAGAAACGCATCGGTGGCGAATTTCAGCCGGAAAACCACGGTGGTCGGATCGGTGGCCTCGACTTTGTCCACCATGACGAAGTTACTCTGTCGGGCGCTGATGACGCCATTCGGCGGGAAGATGATCTCATTCCAGCTCGCCGCGACATCCTCGGCCGTCAATGGCGAGCCGTCGGTGAATTTGACCCCTTCGCGGATCTTGAAGGTGTAGGTCTTGCCGTCGTCGGTCGGCTTTGGCATCGCGGTGCACAGATCGCAGACGAGATCGTCGGTCTTGCCCGGATCGTAGGGGTTGGCCCGGATCAAGACGCTGTAGAACGGCGCGGCCGAGTGGATCGTCGCATAGGTCTCCTCGCGATGGGCGTCAAAGCTCGGCGGCGCATCAGCCGGGATCATATAGGTCAACGTCCCGCCGCGTTTCGGCTCTTCCTCGGCCGCAGCCGGGCTTGCGAACATTGCGGCGGCGACGGCGCCTAAGATCACCGAATTAATGTGCTGACGCATTACCTTGAGCCTCCCGTCACTTGTCGAGCCAGATTGTTGCGAGGTCCTGATTAATGAAATGCGTCGGGGCGATCTTGAAGCCCTTGACATAGGACCGGTACGGCACGATACGGTGCCACCACAATACCCAGAGCATATGAGCCTGGTCGTCCAGTACGAGTTTTTCGAACTGGCGCATCAGCGCCCGCTGCCGCGCCGGATCGGTCTCGCGCAGCATCTTGTCGTAGAGGTCGACCTCCTGCGGATCGTCGTAATTGCCGTAGTTCTCGCTGTCGACCGTGGCCGGCAGCGCCTTCTGGATGTCGAGCAACGGATTGACCATGCCGTGCCCCGGTGCTTCGAGAACGACATCGAAATCGCCGTTGCGCATCGCCTCGAACCAAGGTCCCGTCGGCAAGACCCGCTGCTTCACGTGCAATCCGATCTTGCTCCACTCGTCGATGAGCCAAGTTGCGACGTATTTGAAGGGCTGGTCGACATTGCGGTTGAGAAGATCGAAAGAGAGCCCCTCGGCGCCGGCTTCTTTCAGCAGCCGGCGCGCTTCAGCGCGTGACTTTTCGATGTCGGGCCAGAACCCGGCGATCTGTTCCAGCTCCGGTTGGTTCGTCGCCAATGGCGAGCCGGGATAAACGATCCCACCGACAGTCTTGACGATTGCGACCTTCGACAGCCCGGGCGCGCCGTGCCATCGGTCGATGGCCAGGGTCAATGCCCGTCGGACCCGCGGGTCGTCGAACGGCTTGCGCTTGTGATTGGGGGTGACAGCGCTGGCGACGTTCCAGTCGCTCTCCTGCACGGTAATCTTGTCGCCGAGCGCCTTGACGAGCTCGTCACGGGCCGCGGGCGGCATGCTGCGGAATTCGATCGCCGCGCGGTCGCTGCGGATCGCCTCGACCCGGACCGCCTGCTTGTCGGCGTAGATGCCAGTGAAGCCGTCGAGATAGGGCCGCCCTTTATAGTAGTAGTCCCGATATTTTTCGCCCTTTATTGACTGGCCTACTTGGTAATCGACAAATTTAAAGGGGCCGGAGCCGAGGATGTTCCTCTCGTACCAGCGCGGATCCTTGTCGAGGATTTCCCTTTTGTAGATGAAGTTAAACGGGTCGGCGAGCGCCGGCAGAAACGCGCTGGTCGCGAATTTGAGCTGGAAGACGACAGTCTCCGGGTCGGGAGCCTCTACTTTGTCCACCATCAGGTAATTGCTCGATCGCGCGCTCAATTGATCATGGGTGGGAAAAATGATCTTGTTGTAGCTCGCGGCCACGTCGGCGGCGGTCAGTGCCGAGCCGTCGTGGAACTTCACGTCCCGGCGGATCTTGAAGGTGTAGGTCTTGCCGTCATCCGCCGGCTGCGGAATTTCGGTGCAAAGATCGCAGACGAAATGGGTTATGTCCGCCGGGTTGTCCGGATCGACCCGGATCAACACGCTATAGAAGGGCGCGGCCGAATGCACCGTCGCGTAGGTGCTCTCGCGATGGCCGTCAAAGCTCGGCGGCGCATCCGCCGGGATCATGTAAGTGAGAGTGCCGCCGCCTTTCGGCTCCTCCCCCGCCAAAGCCGGCGCAAGCGCCGCCGTGCCGAGCAGCACCAGGAGTGCCCTCAATATCGTCATTCCCGCGGAAGCGGGAATCCAGAGCCGCGAGGCCGCCGCGCTGGACCCTGGACCCCCGCTTCCGCGGGGGTGACGATGCCCGCTTATTTGTCGAGCCATACAGTGGCCAGGTCCTGGTTCACGTAATGGCTCGGGCTGATCTTCCAGCCTTTGACATAAGACCGGTAGGGCACCATCCGGTACCACCACAGCAGAAAGATCTCGTGCGCCTGGTCATCGAGCACGAGTTTCTCAAAATCGCGCATCAGCGCGCGCTGCTTCGCGAAGTCGGTCTCGTGCAGCATCTTGTCGTAGAGCGCAAGCTCCTGCTCGTCCTCGAACTGTCCGTAGTTCGCGGCGTAATTCGGTAAATACCGCTGCACGTCGAGCAGCGGGTTGACCACGCTTTGGCAATTGCCGGCCAGGACGACATCGAAATTGCCTTGCCGCATAGCGTCGAACCATGGGCCGGTGGGTACCACGCGCTGCGTGACGTGCAATCCAATCTTGCTCCATTCGTCGATGACCCAGGTGCCATTATACTTATAGGGCTGGTCGACATTGCGGTTCAAGAGCTCAAACGTGAGCCCCTCGGCCCCGGCCTCCTTCAACAGCCGCTTCGCCTCGACCCGCGACTTGTCGATGTCGGGAGAGAACCCGGCGAGGGTCTGCAATTCCTCTTTGTGCGCCGCCAACGGGGAGGCTGGGAAGACAATGCCGCCGACGGTGTGCACATTGGCGATCTTGGCGAGCTGCGGTGCGCCATGCCATCGGTCGATCGCCAAGGTCAGCGCCCGGCGCACTCGAGCGTCGTCGAACGGCTTTCTCTTGTGGTTGGGCTCCACGAAGCTACCGCAGTTCCAGTCGCTTTGCTGAACCGTGATCTTGTCACCGAGCGCGCCGACGAGCTCGTCGCGCACCGATGGCGGAAACCCGCGGAACTCGATGGCGGCACGATCGCTGCGGATCGCGTCGATCCTCACCGCCTGCTTCGGCGCGTAGATGGCGGTGAAGCCGTCGAGGAAGGGCAACCCCTCATGGTAATAATCGGAGTTTTTCACTCCCTTGATCGACTGGCCGATCTCGTAGCTGGCGAATTTGAACGGGCCCGAGCCGAGGATGTTCTTTTCGTACCAGCGCGGATCTTTGTCGAGGATCTCCTTCTTGTAGATCCAGCTATACGGGTCGGCGAGCGCCGGCAGGAATGCGCTCGTAGCAAACTTCAAGTGGAAGACCACGGTCTTCGGATCGGGCGTCTCGATTGTGTCGACCATCACATAATGGCTTTCACGCGGGCTCAGGACACCCTCGGGCGGGTGAATGATGTGCTCCCAGCTCGCCGCCACGTCGGCGGCCGTCAGCGGCGAGCCGTCATGGAATTTGATGCCGCTGCGGATCTTGAACGTATAGGTCTTGCCGTTATCGGTCGGCTGCGGCATTGCGGTGCACAGATCGCACACGAAGTTGGTGGTCGAACCCGGATTGTTCGGATCGACGCGGATCAGCACGCTGTAGAACGGCGCCGCCGATTGGATCGTCGCGAACGTGGTCTCGCGGTGCGCGTCGAAGCTGGGCGGCGCGTCCGCCGGGATCACGTAGTTCAGAACGCCGCCACTCCTCGGGATTTCCTGCGCCGGCGCGGCAATGGGCGCCCCCGTCAAGAGGACGCCAAGGCCCGCCGCCAATCCTACTGCTCTCGCCTCCATTGCAACTCCTCCCAGTAAAGCATCCTGTTCACGAGATTGTTGTTATTTATCGAGCCACACTGTTGCCAGATCCTGGTTGATGTAATGGCTGGGACTGATCTTCCAGCCCTTCACATAAGACCGATAGGGGACGATACGGTACCACCACAATACCCAGATCTGATGGGCCTGTTCATCGATGACGTATTTTTCGAATTGGCGCATCAGGTCGCGCTGTTTCGGGAAATCTGTCTCGCGCAGCATCTTGTCGTAAAGATCGAGTTCGGCCTGATCCTTGTAGTAGCCGTATGCCGCAGCGTAACTTGGCAGGAATGTCTGCACGTCCAACAACGGGTTAGGCACGCCGTGGCAATTGGCGATCAGCGCGACCTCGAAATTGCCGGTGCGCAGCGCGTCCAATTCCGGGCCTCCAGGGAGCACGCGCTGCGTCACGTGCAATCCGATCTTGCTCCACTCGTCGACGAGCCAAGTGCCGACATATTTGTACGGCTGGTCGACATTGCGGTTCAACAGCTCGAAACTCAGCCCCTCGGCTCCCGCTTCCTTCAGGAGGCGTTTTGCCTCCGCCCGCGATTTTTCGATATCGGGCCAGAAACCGGCGATCTGCTGCAGCTCCTCCTTCGTCGCCGCCAGCGGCGAGGCGGGAAACACTATCCCGCCGACGGTGCGCACATTGGCGATCTTCGATAGCGGCGGTGCGCCATGCCAACGGTCGATCGCTAGGGTCAGCGCGCGCCGCACCCGGGGGTCGTCGAACGGCTTTTTCTTATGGTTCGGAGTTACCAGATTGCCGCAATTCCAATCGCTCTCCTGAACGGAGAGCTGCCCGTCGAGGGCTCTCTTAAGCTCGTCTAAGGTCGAGGGTGGAAAACCGCGGAACTCGATGGCAGCGCGATCGCTGCGAATGGCCTCGACCCGAATCGCTTGCTTCGGCGCATAAATGCCGCTGAATCCGTCGAGGTAGGGCAACCCCTTGCGATAATAATCGGGGTTGCGAACCCCCTTGATCGACTGGCCAGTTTCGAATTCGGCGAATTTGAACGGACCCGAGCCGAGAATATTCTTTTCGTACCAGCGCGGATCCTTGTCGAGAATGTCCTTCTTGTAGATGAATGTGAAGGGATCGGCGAGCGCCGGCAAGAAGGCATCGGTCGCGAATTTGAGATGGAAGACGACAGTCGACGGATCGGGCGCCTCGACCTTGTCGACCATTTCATACCAGCTCTGACGCGCGCTCAGCACACCTGCGGGCGGGTCGATGATCATCCGCCAGCTTTTCGCGACATCGGCAGCGGTGAGCGGCGAGCCATCGTGGAATTTGACGTCGCCGCGGATCTTGAACGTATAAGTCTTGCCGCCGTCGGTCGGTTGCGGCATCGACGTGCAGAGGTCGCAGACAAAGTCGATCGTCGAGGACGGGTTTTCGGGGTTGACCCGGATCAGCACGCTGTAAAACGGGGCCACCGAATGCAAGGTCGCAAAGGTGCCTTCGCGATGGCCGTCAAAACTGGGCGGGGCATCCTCCGGGATCACATAGGTCAAGGTGCCGCCGCGCTTCGCTGGGGCTTCCTCCTCGTTGGGTGCCCCGGCCAGTGCTGCGGCGCCGAGTGCGACGACGCCGATCCCTGCCGCAAACCACCACGAAGCTAATTTCATCTTCGCCCCTCGCTGCGAGTTTAATCAGGAAGCGGCAACGCGGCTCGCCGATACAAGTTGCCTCGTCTGCTGCGCGGCCCCGGCCGCGATCTCGCTGCTTCGGAAGCACGCCGCCAAGTGCGCACCTTCGCCGGCGCGTTTCAGCGGCGGCCGTGACAGGGCGCATCCCTCGACGGCAAAACGGCAGCGCGGCCGAAACGAGCAACCGGCATCGAGCCGGGTCAGGTCGGGGGGCTGGCCCTCGACCGGGTCTAGGCGCGCTTGACGCGGCCGGTCGAGCCGTGGCACCGAGCGCAGCAGCGCCATCGTGTAAGGATGCCGCGGGTCGTGGTAGATCTCCGCGGCCGGGCCGCTCTCGACGATACGGCCGGCATACATCACGTTGACGCGATTGGCGTAGCGCGCGACGACGCCGAGATTATGTGTGATGATAATCAGCGCCACTTCGAGCCGGTGCGTCAGCTGCTTCATCAACTCGAGGATCTGCGCCTGGATCGTCACGTCGAGCGCCGTCGTCGGCTCGTCGGCAATGATCAGCTTGGGGCCGCACGCCAATGCGATGGCGATCATGACGCGCTGCCGCATGCCGCCCGACAGCTGATGCGGATACTGCTTCAGCCGCCGCGCCGGATCGGCAATGCCAACCATGCCGAGGAGCTCCACCGCCCGCTTCTGCGCCGCGGTGCGGTCCACCCCGCGATGTTGCTCGATCGTCTCGGTGATCTGGCGGCCGATCGTCAGCACCGGGTTCAGCGAGGTCATCGGCTCCTGGAAGATCATGCCGATCTCGCCACCACGGACCTGGCGGATCTCCTCGTCGGACAAACGCCTCAGGTCGCGGCCGGCAAAGAGGATCTCGCCCTGCGTGATCCGTCCTGGCGGATCCGGGATCAGGCGGAGGATCGAGAGCGCCCCGGCGGTCTTGCCCGACCCGCTTTCCCCGACAATCGCAACCGTCTCGCCGCGCTCGACGGTGTAGGAGATGCCGTCGACCGCGGGCACCACACCGGCCCCGGTGCGAAACTCGGTGTGCAGGTCCCTGACTTCTAAGAGTGGCGCCAAAACACCCGCGTCTTCCTCCCGTACGCTCTGCAAGGGATCGTATTCTTGTTAGGGTGCGCTGTGGTATCGGCCGCGGCAGGGACTGTCAAGGCGGCGAAAAGACGGCGGAGCAAGTCCCCCGGCAGCGGCCGCTAACTTATTGGCGAAGAACGGCGGGGCGGCCCCCTACCGCCCGCATCCGGACTAGGTCGCAACTTCTCCGACGCTGGAAGCCCGGAGGTCAAACCGGGCCAGTCGGCTCAGCAATTCCTCCGCCTCGAAGGGCTTTGAAATCACGTCGTCTGCCCCAAACGCCTCGGCCATCCCCAAATAATCGAGGTTGCGGGTCCGCGCACCGCCCGAAATAGCGATAATCTTGACCTCCGGACGCTCGCACCGGATCTTGAGGATGGTTTCAATGCCTTCCTGTTCGGGCATAATGATGTCGGTGATCACGACATCGGGGCGCTCGTCGCGGAAGACAGCCATCGCACGCTTACCGTCCGATGCGGTCGCCACCTGGTAACCGTTGCGCTGCAGGATTTTAGAAAGCGTGTACCGGACCAGATGGTCGTCGTCGATCACTAAAACCTTCATTGGGTCAGCCTCGTGTAGCGCGATACTCCCACTTGACTGGAAACTCGGTAATAATGGTTTAATGGAGCCTTCCCCGCGGCGGCAACCGGAGCGAATAGTTTCGTTGCCTTACGCTGCTGCCGCTCCGTTTACGGACGCATCCAGCTGAGCTGCCGGCAGGAGAATTCTAAACTCGGTCCCTTCGCCTAGTCGGCTTTTCACCTCGATCCGCCCGCCATGATCGGCGATGATGCCGTGGACGACAGAGAGTCCGAGCCCGGTGCCCTCGCCGACGTTTTTGGTCGTAAAGAAGGGCTCGAATATCCGATCCTTGGTTTCAGCATCCATGCCACAGCCGGTATCGGCGACCCAAAGGCGAACGAAATCGCCGTCGCGGCGGCGTTTTGAACGCCGGCTTGCCGGCGAAACCCCGATGGTGATCGTCCCCGGATCGTTCCCGATGGCCTGCCGGGCATTGGTGATCAAATTGACGATGATCTGCTGAAGCTGACCGGCATCCGCCAAAATGGGCGGAACGTCCTCGATCTGTTGATTGATCAGCACAGTCGCAGGGATGGTCGGGCGCAGCATTTGCAGGGCTTGGCCGATGATCGCAGCGAGATCAACCCTCGTCTTCGTCGCCTTCTGATTTCGGCTAAAGGCGAGAATGCGCTGCACGAGGTCGCGGCCGTGGCGGCTCGCCTGCACGACGGTTTCGAGATCCTCCCTTTCGCTGCTTCCTTCCGGCATTTGCTGCATCAGCAGCTGCGAGAGCGCAAGAACCGGCATCAGAGTGTTGTTGAGATCGTGCGCGATGCCCCCGGCGAGGGTGCCCAACGCGTCGAGCTTCTGCGAATGAAGCAGCTGGCGCTCCAGCTCTCTTTGTCGCTCCTCGGCCATACGCGTTTCGGTTACGTCCCTGATCGTCCCAATCCGCCGGACGGGATTGCCTTTGTCGTCGAAAATCGTTTCGATCTCCGTGTAAATCCATTCCTGATTACGCATAAACCTCAGCCAGTTTCAGCAGTCGGTAAGGCATTGGAGTTGTTCGGACACTGGCCCAGCAAAGGCGTGGCATCATAGCGGAGAGGTCGTATCTCCGGTTGAATTGGTACTCGAACTCGGCGAGGTATCGTGGGACGTGCTTGCTGTTGATGGACCGATATGTTCCCACGATCGAGGCCTTGATGTTGCCGAGCGCGGTGTTGACCCACTTGAACGCTGGCGTGCGCGCGGAGGCCGACCCGCTGCCCGTCTTGATGGCCTGGTGGGTGCATCCGGCATCGGTCACGCTGGCGAAGCAGGCCAGGCCATCGCTGACCACCTGACACGATCGATCGAAGTTACGCTTGGCGAAACCAGACAGGGCGTTGCTGGAAAAACCACCGACACGGCCCAGTTTCACGCTGACCGGCTTGCCATCCGCGGTCGTCTCCACCGCGGCGACGAAGGGCGTCTTCCCCGCCGCCCCGCGCCCTCGCTTACCACCGGAGCGTTCGCCGCCAAGGTAGGCGTCGTCAATCTCGATACGCCCGGTCAGTTTCTTGGCGGCATCGCGCTCCATCATGACTTGTTTGAGTTTGTGCTTGATTTTCCAAGCGGTGGGCTGGCTCACGCCGAGACGCCGGCCAAGCTCGATGCTGGAAATCCCCTGCTTGGTCTGAGTCATGTGGTACATGGCGCGGAACCAGATACGCAGGGGCAATTTGGTCGCCGCGAAGATCGTTCCGGCGATCGGCGAGGTTTGCCGGCGACAGGTCGAGCACTGAAAGAGGCCTCGGGTTTTGACCAGACTGTGCGCACGCCCGCCGCAGGCGGGACATTCGAACCCATCCGGCCATCGCAACTCGATGACGATCGCGCGGCACTGTTCCTCGGTGCCGTATTGCTGCTCGAAAGCGGGCTCGCTGAGACCTTTCTGGAACTGAACCACGTTGCGAGCCATTGCGCGCCTCCACCAAATCGCCGTTGTTCATGATTTGTACCACATCGGAATTGGCTGAGGAAGGTGCGTAATCAGTGATCGACCCGTCGTGACACCCAAAGCGGTATGTCAGCGGTGAAGCCTGGAGGCCTTGCTCGGAAGCAGTCATCGAGGCTTCGTATCCTGCGCGGTCGTCCGGATGAATGAGGGGCAGGAACTGTTCCTTCGTCGGCGGCGGCATCTTCGAATCGAACCCGAATATTCGGTAGAACTCCTCCGACCCGCTCACCTCTCCGGTCCGGAAATCGCGGTTGAAGCTGCCGATCTTGGCGAGCCGCTGGGCGCGATTGAGATTATCCCGGCTCTGCCGAAGCTGGTCTTCGGTGAGTTTCATGTGGGTGACGTCGATGTGCAACGCCGCGATTCCGCCATTTTGCATGCGACGCAAGGAGATCATCACATAGCGGCCGTCGGCGAGCGGCTGCTCTACCAGCCCGGACGGCCGATTGAACGTGTTCATCCGATTGGCGAGCCACTCCGGTTCGCATCCGACCCCATCGGCAAACCAGCCCGCGTCGAGATTGGCCCAAACGATTTCCTCAAAGGGCGTTCCCGGCACCAGCAGACGCGCCGCCTTCGGATACAGTCGCCGATAGGGCTCATTGCACATGACAAAACAATCATTGCGATCGTAGATGACGAACCCTTCCGAAATGCTGTCGACCGCGTCGCGCAAGGTCGCCTGTATCTCCCGGAGCTTCTGTTCGACCTCGTTCCGGAGGGCAATATCGGCTTTCAGGCGGTCACTGGCGGCCTGAAGTTTGTCGCGCTCGTCAGCCAACGCGATCTCCTGCGAGGTGCGGTGGCGGATCTCGCGAATGAGATACGCTGCGAGGCCTGCGAGCAAAAATGTTGCCAAGCCGGTGATCGCGGCAATCACTCTTGCATGCTCACGAGATGACGAAAGCGCCTCAGCGAGGTCGGAACCGACGGTTACGACCAGCCGATAATCCCCGACGCGGCGATAACTAAAGAGCCGTGTGATGTGATCGATAACGCTTTCCTTGACGAACGTCCCCTCGCCATTCGCCGGGATGGCAGCTGCCCAGGGATGTCCGACCCGTTGACCGATGCCGGCCAGCCCGTTCGGATCTTCGCGTGTAAAGCGGGCCCGCACAATGTCGTCCAGCCCGATCAGAGCGATGGTGCCGTGCGGACCTAGGTCGATCGATGTGTTGAGCGTGGTGAGATTAGCCGGCGAGAGCGCGAACATGATCACGCCGAGAAAGCTGCCGTCCTCGGCATCGACGCGCCGCGTTACATTGATCGTGACTTGGTGCGAGACGCGCCCCATTACCGGCTTGCCGATGAAGATACCCTGAAACCGGCCATCGAGATGGATGCGGAAGTGCTCGCGGTCGCTGAGGTCGATCGGCTCCGGCGCGGCGTCGAGCGTGGTCGAGACGAGCCTGCCGTCGGGCCCTATGATTCCCGCTTGGATCGTCGCGTTCGACAGCAACGGGATCTCGCGCGCCCAGGCATGGATGTCGAAGGCCCTGCGCGCGGTGCGCATGCGTTGGGCGACGATCTCCATCGCGCCGGCGACGCCGCCGAGAATTTGGGTCAATTCGTCGGCGAAAGCAGCGGCGAGGTTACGCTCTTCTGACCGCGTGCGATCCATTGCCGCCTCTCTTGCGGTCGTGATCGAGGCTGCAACCGTCGTCCACATCGCCAGAATGACGATGATGCCGACGACGACGATCTCGATTGTGGTGGCTCGGCAGCGGCGACGGGGATCGGTAGGGAACAAGGTGGACGACCTTCCGGGCTCCGAGGAGGACGGAGCATCGACGCACAGCGAAGTAAAGATTTCTCTCAGTTCGAGCGTGCGTTCGGTCGGCAGGGGTCTTCACGCGCTTCTCGCGGCCCGCTAAGATCCGCGCGGCATCAACGTCAGCAACGACCGAGGAGGACCATGCAATGCCGATCTCGATGTACCACGCCTCTGTGCCGGTGTTCCTGCAGCTGCTCGGCGGCCTGAAGGGAGTGATCGAAAAGGCCGAGGCGCACGCGACCGTCCATAAGTGGGAAGAGAACGCGCCCCTGAACTGGCGTCTCTACCCAGACATGTTCACCTTCGCCCGCCAGGTGAGGCAGGCGAGCGAGCACGCCTTTGGCGCCGGGCGCGCCGCCGGGGTCGAGGTGCCGAGCTTGCCGGCGATCGACAACAGCTTCGCCGAGATGAAGGCGCGGATCGACAAGACGATCGATTTCCTAAAGGGCCTGAAGGCCGACCAGCTCGACGGGAAGGAGGACGCCCAAGTCACGATTACGCAGGGCGGCCAGCCGCGCAATTTCCGTGCCCAGACCTACCTCTATCATCTCGCGATGCCGAACTTCTATTTCCACACGACGACCGCTTACAACATCCTGCGCAGTCTCGGCGTCGAGATCGGCAAGCGCGACTTCATGGGCCAGATGCCGTCGTAGCGGTTCAGTCACCTACCCGAAATTCTTCCTCTTGCCTCCACCCATCCCTCCCCCGCGAGCGGGGGAGGGTCAGGGTGGCGGGAGGATCGGGGTCAGGGGCAACACTCATCGCGAGTTCCCCTTGCACCGGCGTCGAGTCGTCCTTAATTTGCAGTCCATGGCACCGACAACGCCAGCTTTTGTCGCGCGATTTTGGTACCGCCGGTATATGTCGGCGGCCTAGGATCGCGCATTCGCGTCAATCACCCGAGGCCGCCCCACCCGAGGCGGCTTTCGTGTTTTAGCTTCTCGTTTCCCGAACGTCGCCGAGTGTGGAGTGGCCTCTCTCAAAGAGGTCAGCCCCATGTCCCAGAGTGATTTTGATGTCGTCACCGGCCCTTCGATGGCGCAACGGCGAGCGCCGGTATCGGAGCAGTCCGACGAATCCTCGGACCCGGCGTCCGGCGCCGGCGCTGAGCCGCCCGCTCAACCGGAGCCAGCCGGCGAAAAGAGCTTGGCAAGGTAGTGGGGTAGGTTTTCGGAAACCGTGCGCTGGTCGCAGCGAAAACCGACATAGCCGTCTGGGCGTATCAAATATGCGGCCGGTGTAGAACCGTAGCGCTGCGCGACTATGCCCTCAGAATCGACATAATCGCCGCCGGACGTCCCGGGCGGGACGACGCGATAAACTGCAAAGACGCTTTCCGCATAGCGCGGCAAAGTGGGCGGCAAGGCCTCTGGACCGCCGCCCAAGAGCAGCAGGAGTTGGCCATGCTCGGCGAAAAGGTCGTAGAGCTGCCGCGACGGCCCGCCCTTCGCTGCGACGAGAGGCGCATCGGGCGCTCGATCACCCGCGGCAGGTCCCGCCGTTCCGGCGGCGTGTTCCTCAACGATCGGGCTGTGCCGGTAATTGACCGCAAGCCCCGAGAGGCCCTCGCCGAGCTTTTCCGCCACCGCGGGGATCTGCGTCAGTAACGACATCATATGGGCGCGGACAAAGCGGGTGACCGAGCCGTGCAAAGAGACAAGGCGGGTGGCGCGATCGGTCTGCCGGATCACCGCTTCGTCAACCGGTTTGCGCTCGGCCTCGTAGCTGTCGAGCAGCTGCGGATTACCCGCGTTCCGTAAAACCAGGCTGAGCTTCCAGGCGAGGTTGAACGCGTCCTGAATGCCCATATTCATGCCCTGGCCGCCGACCGGGCTGTGGATGTGCGCGGCATCGCCGAGCAGAAACACCCGGTCCTTGCGAAAGCGCGCAGCTTCCCGCCGGTGGATGCGGAACACCGACGTCCAGCGCGGATCGCCGAGCCGGAGACGGTCGAGGCCGCGCTCGTCGACCAATGCCTGGCATTGCGCAAGACTGGGCTCGCCGCGGCAGTCGGGCGGCGAATTGGTGATGATGAGCCGCCACCGATCCTGCGGCAGCGGAAAAAATGCCAGCGCACCCTCGCGGTGCAGCCAGACCTGTGCTTCGGCGTGGTCGAGGTCGCCGGCAACCTTGACATCGGCCAGAACGAAAAGCTCCGGATAAGTCGCGCCCGAGAAAGAAATTCCCAGCTGCTCGCGAACTGTGCTGTGCGTCCCGTCACAGCCGAGGAGCCAGTCAGCCTCGAGTTCCTCGACCCGGTCGCCGGTGCGCAGCCGGGCCGAGATGCCGGATTCGTGCTGCGCCAGTGCGACCAGTTCGGTGTTGCGCTCGACCCGCACCCCGTGCCGGGCTACACGCTCCCCCAGGATTTCGTTCCGTTTCGTCTTGCGGAACCCCGAGAACAAACGGATACCGCGTGTCCAGGATCCCAACGCGGCATGGGCGATGCGTCCGCTCTCGCCGTAGATGTTGACCCCGGCGATGCGTTGACCGGCTTCGAGAAAGCATCGGCGAGCCCCATCATTTCGAATGTCTCGACGGTTCGTGAGTGGATTGCGATTGCTCGCGACTCCATCGCGCGGTGCCGGGCCTTGTCGATCAGGCGGCATTGGATCCCGTCCCGCGCGAGTTCATGCGCCATGATCAATCCGGTCGGACCCGCCCCGGCGATCAGCGCTTTCGGTTTTTCACTCATGGCACCCTCCACTTCATCTCAATGGCGGAAATGCCGGCTGGCAGCGAAGGTTCCGGGCCTAGCCTTATTACGGGAAGTGCTTGACCCGCTATTCCCCCCATAGTAGTTGCCACTGACCTTCGATACGAACCTGAAAAAGAGGGAGGTGTCTGGTGGACAAGGGCGGGGTAGCCATAGCGCAATTTGGCGGGCTGCGGGCGGTCAGCCGATATCAATGGCTGGTTTTTCTCGTCGTGTGGCTCGGCTGGACGCTCGACGCCGCCGATTTCGGGCTCTATTCGCTGGTGTTGAAGCCGGCAATGACGGAACTGCTGGGCGGCAATCCGCCGTTGGCCGATATCGGCAAATATGGCGGTCTCCTCAGCATGGCGGGGTTACTGGGCTGGGCTTTTGGCGGGTTTCTGTTCGGCATCCTCGCCGACTACATCGGCCGGGTGCGCACGCTCGCCTTCAGCATTGCGCTCTACAGCCTTTTCACCGCGCTGCAAGGCCTCTCGCAAGGCATTTTCGACTTTGCCATTTACCGGTTTATCGCCGGGCTCGGTACCGGGGCCGAGCTGATGGTCGGGATCCCGTTGCTGGCCGAGACGCTCGCCGAGACGCACCGGGCGAAGATCGCCGCGACGATGATGACCGGCGGCGCCGTCGGCACCTTCATCGGCGCGTGGGCCTATGGCCTCGTTGGCCCGTATGGCTGGCGTTACGTGTTCTTTGTCGGCGTCGTGCCGGCGATCATTCTGGCGATCATGCGCGGCCGAATGCTCGACCCGGAGCGCTTTGCCGATGTCCGCGAGCGCCGGCGCGCCGTCGCCGCGGGGTTGCGCAGCGAAACCGGCGACCACGAATTCATGCGTTTTGTGCCGTTGCAGTTGTTCTCCAAGGAGCACCGCCACAACACAATGGTCGGCGTATTGTTCGGCCTCGGCTCACTGCTCGCGATCTGGACCACCAATATCTGGCTGCCGACGATCCTTTCCTTGATGGCGCAGAAGAGCGGCGCTGCCGACGCCACCGCCGCGGTGCCGTTCGTCAGCAAAGGCATCATGTTGTGGAGCCTCGGCGGCATCTGCGGCTACATCGCCTTCGGTTTCATCTGCGATGTCATCGGCCGCCGCCTGACCGTGATTTTCTATAGCGCCGGCACGATCGTCTTCGGCCTCATCCTCTATTTGGCCCTCCCTGCCTACGAGCCGTGGTATCCGGTGGTGCTGCCGATCTTCGGCTTCTTCGTCTTCGGCGTCTTCTCCGGCTACGCGGTCTATCTGCCGGAGCTGTTCCCGACCCATATCCGCTCGACCGCGGTCGGGTTCTGCACCGGCAGCGCCCGCATCATCACCAGCTTCGGTCCGCTCGTCGCGGGGCTGCTGGTCGGCGCCTTCGGCGGCAGCTTCAACCGGGTGACGGCCTTCATGACCTGCTTTGCTCTGCTCAGCATCCTCGCGATGCTGCTCGGTCGCGAAACCAAGGGCAACCCGCTGCCGCGATAGATTCCCGCTGACGCTGGCGCCCCGCCGCGCAAGCTGGCTGGTCTTTGCCATGTAGTTAGCCCAGGCAAACGACATGCGCGTCTTCGTTGCAGGTGCCAGCGGCGCCGTCGGAAGCCGCCTTTTGCCGCTGCTCGTGTCGGCGGGCCACGCTGTCGTGGGCCTGACCCACTCTCAGGCCAAGGCCGACGCGATACGCCGGGGCGGGGGCGAGGCGGCAGTAGCCGATGCGTTTAATAGAGCTGCTATTGTTCAAGCAGTGGTGGTCGCCAAGCCCGATGTCATCGTGCACGAAATGACCTCCCTCGGCGGTGCGAACGATCTGCGGCGGTTTGACCGCTCGTTCAGTGTCACCAATCGTTTGCGGACCGAGGGTTTGCAAAATCTGCTGGCGGCCGCAAAACAGGCCGGGACGCCGCGCATTGTGGCGCAGAGCTTCTGCGGGTGGCCTTATGCCCGCATCGGCGGCCCGGTCAAATCGGAAGAAGATCCGCTCGACCCCGAGCCGCCGCGGGAGCTGCGGCGAACACTCGAGGCGATCCGCTATCTCGAGAGCGCCGTGACGGGTTCGCCCGATATCGAGGGCGCCGTCCTGCGATACGGCGCATTCTACGGTCCCGGAACCGGCCTCTTAGACGGACCAATGATCGATCAGCTGCGGCGTCGACGCGTGCCGTTGATCGGCGACGCCAATGGCTGGTGGTCGTTCGTCCATATCGACGACGCAGCTGCCGCTACCGCGAACGCCGTCGAGAGGGGCGCACCGGGCATTTACAATATCGTGGATGACGAGCCGGCTCCGGTCCGCGAGTGGCTGGCGGCGGTGCTGGGCGCGAGACCGCCCCGGCATATCCCTAAATGGCCGGCCCGTATCGCTGCGGGCGAGCACATCGTGACGATGATGACCGAGGCGCGCGCAGGTTCGAACGCCAAGGCGAAGCGCGATCTCTCATGGCAGCCAGTGCATAGCTCATGGCGGCAGGGCTTTGCAGAAATCCTGTCGCAACGCCAATGACCGCGAGGTTTGCCAGTGGGCGCAACCCAATTGAACGGCATGCTGCGCCGGCTCTTTCGAGTCCCGGTCTATCTGTACCGTTGGAACTGCGGCTCGCTCCTTGGACACCGGTTCTTGCTGCTGATCCATGTCGGGCGTCGCACGGGTCTGCTCCGCCACACGGTCCTGGAAGTCATGGAGTATCGCCAAGAAGGTCCCGAGGCGGTCGTGATGAGCGCTTTTGGCCGCAACGCCGGCTGGCTGCGCAACATCGAGGTAACACCAGGGCCGGAGGTGGTCATCGGTTCACAACATTTCTTCGCTGCTCACCGTTTCCTCGACGAGGAAGAGGCAAAGAGGGTGATCACCGACTACGAGCGACACAATTGGTTGGTCGCACCGATCATCCGCGCGGTATTGAGCCGTCTTCTCGGGTGGCCCTACGATCAGTCACAGGGCGCTCGCCGCCGTCTCGTCGCGCAGCTGCCGCTCGTCGCATTCCGTCCGGCCGATCGTTCGAAATGAGTTATCAGCTGGGGGAAGGCCCTTGAGACTGCGTTACCTTCAGGCTGGTGCGACTTTGCGGATGCGGTGGTTGTTGGTGTCGCCGATATAGATCGAGCCGTCGGCGGCGACCGTTGCGCCATGCGGCCGGTCGAGCGCGGCGGCGCTGGCCGGGCCGTCGTCGCCGTCGCCGCCTTGGCGGCCGCTGCCGACGATCGTGGCGACTGTTCGGGTGCGGATGTCGACCCGGCGGATGGCGTGATTTTCGGTATCGACGATCAAGAGGTTGCCCTCGCGGTCGATCGCCAGTTCCTTTGGCGCATTGAAGGAAGCGGCGAGGGCCGGCCCGTCGTCGCCGCCATAGGCCCTGTCCCCGGTGCCCGCGACAGTGGTGATAATGCCGCTGTGCGGGTCGACGGCCCGCAAGGTGCTGCCCTGCCGCTCGAGGGTGTAGACGATCCCGTCGGCTGCCACTTTGACGGCGCGGGCGCCGTGAATGCCGGCGGCGTTCGCCGGTCCGCCATCGCCGCTGTGCTCGGGCTCGCCGGTGCCGGCGAAGGTCCAAATGACCCCCGACGCGAGATCGACGACCCGCACGCGGTGGTCCGCGACATCGGCGATGAACAGCCGGTTCTGTGCCGGGTCGAGCGCCAGGCCGTTCGGCTCGACCATGCCCGCGCGCGAGGCCGGTCCGTCATCGCCGCCGAACCCGGAAGAGCTGTTGCCGGCGAAGGTCGAGACGATGCCCGAGCTGGCGTCGATCCGGCGAACACAATGATTATGCCGGTCGGCGACATAGAGATTTCCGGCATTGTCGACCGCGATGCCGTAGGGCTCGTTGAAGCGGGCGCAGGTGGCCGGACCGCCATCCCCGGAATAGCCGGTCTCGCCGCAGCCCGCGCAGGTCGTGATCACACCCGTGCGCGCGTCGACGCGCCGAATGCAGTGGTTGAACGTGTCGGAAAAATAGAGGTTGCCGTGCGCGTCGAACCCGACGTCGAACGGGCCGTTCAATAGGGCCCGCGCCGCCGGCCCGCCGTCACCGGCATAGCCTTTCTCGCCGGTTCCAACCGCTGTCGTAATGATCCAGGACCCGTCTGGCATCGGCTCGAAACTCCCCGCGCTGCGAAGTCGATCTTAGCACTGCCGAGGGGGCGCTCAAGCCGCGGCGAAAACGGCTGTCCTGCGATGCTCTTTCCCGGGCGCCGACCGGCGAGGTAGAATTGGGCATGTTTGTTCCCCGCATATCGCTTCGCCGCAAGTTCGCCGCGATCGCGTCGCTGGTGGCGGCGTTGATCGTGCTCGGGGCAGCGCCACCCGAGCATTCGGATACGACCTCGCTCACCGGGCAATTGCTGATCGCAGCGCCGACGATCGGCGATCCGCGCTTCGCTCACACCGTCATCCTGATGGTGCGGCACGACAAGGAAGGCGCCTTGGGGATCGTGATAAACCGCCCGGTCGGCGAACGCTCGATTGCGGCCCTGCTTGAGGCGACCGGTCATGATGACGCCGACGTGGCGGGCATTCTGCGCGTCTTTGCCGGCGGCCCGGTGCAGCCGGAACTTGGCTTTGTCGTCCACAGTGCCGAATATCGGCGCGCCGAGACCGTCGATGTCGACGGCCGCGTGGCGATGACCGCGAGCCGTCAGGTCCTGCTCGACATTGGGCATAATCAGGGCCCAGAGAAGAGCCTCTTCGCGCTCGGCTATGCCGGCTGGGGACCGGGCCAGCTCGACGACGAGCTGGCCCGTCACAACTGGTTCACCACTCCGGAGGAGCCGAAGCTCGTCTTCGACGACGACCGCGAGAAACTCTGGGAGGACGCGATGGCCCGCCGCACCCGGGAGCTCTAGCCATTTGAAACCGACGGAGAAACGACTGCTGGATCGACGCGGTACAAGACATCGAGAATCGGTTTTTTATCCAATCGAAAGGCGACCCTCTCCCCTATCCGCCACGCTCCCCGCCGTTCATAAAAAGCTTGCCCAGCTTTGTTGCCTGCCAGCACGCAAACGCCGAGGATGGGCCTGGCTCGGCACGATGCTTCGGTCCGCGCCAAGGCAAGAGCTTCAGAGCCAAGCCCGTGTCCGCGCGATTGTCGCAGCACATATAGGGTGGTCAGCTGACTATCGGTGCCGGGGATTGAGGACGCACAAGTAGCTATCCTCAGCACCCCCACATCGTTGCGCTTATCGGAGATAATCCAGCTAACCGAGCCGGGCTCTTTAATCCTGGACTCCCATGCCTGACGGTTGTGGTAGGGGTTCTGATCGAGCGATGCTAAGAAGGACCAAGGGAGGAAATCACGGTAAGCATCGTGCCACGAGCTTATAACCGTTCGGCTGATGAACGCGGCATCGTGGATTGTCGCTACCCGAAGCAATTGAACTCTCCGTTCGGTTCGCGTTCGTCCGGAGCTACTTCTCGATGAGGACCACCTCGCGCGTGAACTATGACGTCATTGCCCATCTTTACGATGGACAACCGTATCGAAGGAAAACGGTCGACCCCGAACTCGTGACCTTCATCGCCCAGCATGCCTCCCCCGATCGTCTGTCCCTCTTGGAAATTGCCTGTGGCACCGGTAGCCAGCTTGTGGCGAACCGGCCGATTATACCTGATGCCCGATTGGTCGGCCTCGACCGGTCGTTCGGCATGCTCGCTCAGGCGCGGTCCAAGGTGTCGGATATCGCCTGGGTCCGGGCTGACGGTGCCAAGTTGCCGTTTCGGGCCGAGAGTTTCGATTTCACATGCTGTCAATTCGGCTTTCATCATTTGGCGGACAAGGCCGGCATGCTCGGCGAGGTATTCAAGGTTCTGCGGCCGGGCGGGCGATTTGTAATGCGGAATTTGTGTCCGCACGAGCACCCGGACTGGCTTTATTACGAATATTTTCCGGAGGCTCAAACCATCGACCTGGAAGACTTCTGGCCTCCCGGCACAATAGTATCGACGATGCAGGCGATCGGCTTTGTCGCCACCTCGGCTGTGCCCGAGCATATATGGTTCGAGCAGGACTTGCGCGTCTGGCTCGACATGATACGGCGACGCGATTTGAATTCCCAACTCTTAGCGATCTCCGACCGCGCCTATGAGGAGGGCATTGCGCGGTTGGAACGTCAGCCGGCGTATGGAGGCGCCGCCCAGATGCGAACGGACCACCTTTGTCTGCTCACCATTCGGGGGGATAAGTCGTACGCAATATCGCCTCATTGGCATGGCATATTCTCGACGGAATGTGGTTCTGGGTATGAGCGCATTGCTACAACTAAAAGGAGTGTTTTGCTGCAGATTTGCTGCTGATGCAGCAAACAGAAATAATCGATTCAAATTTGGATTGCAGTAGCGGCTCGACGCGCATCGCCGGTGACTTTCACGCGACGCGTGTTCGCAGCCCTTCTCGGGTTCGCATCGCGCAGCCAATCAAGCTAAGGTGGAGTGAGACAAGGAGTGCAGGAGTAAGCCGATGGCGCAGCATCATGAATTGCGGGCGACCCCGGAAACGTGTCACTGGGGGTTTTTCGATGCCGGGCTGAAGCCGGTGCTAACGGTCGCGTCGGGCGACACGGTGACGATGGATTGCGTCTCGGGTGGGCCCGATGTGCTGCCGCAGGAAGGCAAATTCGAAATTCTACCCGACCATCTGGCGATTCAGCGCGCGCTCGAGCCGCGCCTCGGCGCTCATATCCTGACGGGGCCGATTGCGGTAGAAGGCGCCGAGCCGGGGGACGTTCTCGAAATCCAGATCCTGGCGATCGATCCGCGCCAGAATTGGGGCTACACCCGCATCAGGCCGCTCTCCGGCACTTTGCCGGAAGATTTCCCGATCCGCCGGATCTGGCACACCGCCATCGACCGCCAGCGCGGCATGGCCACCGTGCCCTGGGGGGCGGAGATCGAGCTGGCGCCGTTTTTCGGGGTCATGGGGGTGGCGCCGCCGCCGGTTTACGGCGCGCGTAACCTCGATCGTGCCGCGCGAGTTCGGCGGCAACATGGATTTGAAGGAACTGGTCGCCGGCACGACGTTGTACCTGCCGGTATGGGCGTCGGGAGCGTTGTTTTCCGCCGGCGACGGCCACGGCGTGCAGGGCGACGGCGAGGTCTGCGTGACGGCGCTGGAAACCGCCCTCTGCGGCACCTTTCGACTGGTGCTGCGCAAAGACCTGAAATTCGACCTCCCGCGCGCCGAGACCCCGTCGCACCATATCACGATGGGCTTCAACGAGGATCTCGACGACGCCGCAAAGACGGCACTGCGCGAGATGATCGCGCTGATCGGCGAGCGCCTCGGCCTCTCGCCCGAAGACGCCTACATGTTCTGCAGCCTTGCCGTCGACATGCGGGTGACCCAATTGGTGGACGGCAACAAGGGCATCCACGCGATGCTGCCGAAGCGCTACGCGAACCAACCGAATTAAAAAGCAAGCGGCGGATAGAGCAAGACACTCATCTCCTCCATCTTGGGTCTCACGGATATGCGGAGGAGGTGACGATGTTGGATTTCGAGCAATGCTGGGCGGCGCTCGAGCGGCGCGACGCCGGCGCGGACGGCCAGTTCTTTTACGGTGTCCGCACGACTGGGGTGTATTGCCGGGCGGGCTGCACATCGCGGCTGCCGCTGCGCAAGAACACCATGTTCTTCGAGACGACGGCAGCGGCCGACGCGGCGGGGCTGCGGCCCTGCAAGCGCTGCCGGCCGACTGACGGCACCTCTGCTTCGCGGCATGTCGCGGCGGTCGAGAGGGCGTGCGCGTTATTGCGCAACAGCGACGCCATCCCGAGCCTCGCCGAACTCGCCGATGCCGCGGGGATCAGCCCCTTTCATTTCCACCGGGTATTCAAGCAGATCACCGGCGCGACGCCGCGCGACTACGCGCGGACCCACCGGCTCGGCCGTCTCGCCGACAAGCTCGAGACCGGTCAGCCGGTCACCGAGGCGATCTATGCGTCGGGGTTCGGCTCGAGCTCGCGCGCCTATGAACTCGGCCGCGGCAGGGCTGGGCATGACCCCTGGGGCGCGGCGGCGCGGCGGTGTCGGCCAGACGATCCGCTTTGTCACGGTCGAGACCCCGCTCGGCTGGGCATTGGTTGCTGCGACCGAGCGCGGCATCTGCATGACTGCGCTTGCCGACGATCGCGAGAGCCTGGAGGCCAGCTTGCGGCAACGCTTCCCTGCCGCGAAGGTCATTGCCGAAGATGCCGGGCTCAAGGACTGGGCCGATCGGATCGTGCAATTCATCACTGCTCCCGATCGGAACCTCGATTTGCCGCTCGACATCCAGGGCACCGCGTTCCAGGCGCGGGTGTGGCGCGCATTGCAGAAGATCCCGCTCGGCAAGACCGCGAGCTATACCGAGATCGCCGCGGCGCTCGGCCAGCCAAAAGCGGTCCGCGCCGTCGCTCAGGCCTGCGCCGCAAACAAGCTCGCCCTGATCGTGCCGTGCCATCGGGTGATCCGCAGCGACGGCGATCTCGGCGGCTATCGTTGGGGAGTGGAGCGCAAGCGCGCGCTGCTCGCGCGGGAGCGCGCCGCAGTCGCGCCGGAGACGGCCGATGAGGCGGCAGCCTAACGCCGAAACCTGTCGCCGAGCCGATCGATTGGCGCGAAATCGCCGGGTCGCTCGACGAGCGGGGTTACGCGATCACTCCGCAATTGCTGACCAGGGGAGAGTGCCGCGAAATCGCCGCGCTCTACCCCCGGGAAGAGGTTTTTCGCAGTCGCGTGGTCATGCAGCGCCACGCTTTCGGCCGCGGCGAGTACCAGTATTTCAGGTACCCGCTGCCGAGCGCGGTCGAGGCGCTGCGCCAGGCGATCTACCCGCATCTCGCGCCGATCGCCAATCGCTGGCGGGAACGGCTCAACGAGGAGGGGCGGTTTCCGGCCGCCGCTCGCCGCCTATCTCGAGCAATGCCACAAAGCCGGCCAGGAGCGGCCGACACCGCTCCTGCTCAAATACGGACCCGGCGATTACAACTGTCTGCACCAGGATCTGTACGGCGATCTGGTGTTTCCGCTGCAATTGACGGTGCTGCTCAGCGACCCGGAGGAGGATTTCACCGGCGGCGAGTTCCTGCTCGTCGAGCAGCGGCCGCGGGCGCAATCGCGGGGCGAAGTCGTGCCGTTGCAGCAGGGCGAGGCGGTGATCTTCCCGGTCCATCATCGGCCGGTCGAAGGCACCCGCGGACCCTATCGGGTAACGATGCGCCACGGCGTCAGCCGTCTGCGGTCGGGCCAGCGGTACACGCTCGGCATCATCTTCCATGATGCGGCGTGAGCCGCATCGTTAGCGGCTGGGTGCTGATCCATTCGACATTGTCGTCGAGCGGGATGACCGGGCGGGGTAGGCGCTGCCATTCGAAGCGGTTCAGCATCGGCGAGGTGAGGCCCGGGAGGTCGACTTCGACGATCTGGTCCGGTCCAAAGAACTCGTCGAAGCCGCCACGGAAATGCCCGCGCGACTTGACGACGACAGAACGCGCCCGGCCGAGATCGAGCCCCATCATTTCGAAGAAGATCGGGTCGGCGCATTGCACGCGGTGCGAGATCACGACCACGGTGACCCCGCCGACCTCGAGGGCGGCGCAAGGCCCGAGCTCCAGCCGCAGTCCGGCATAGATCCCGCGGCGCCCGACGCAATTCCCGTCGGTCACCGCGACGACCGTGGCCGGCGCAGCGTAGGGCTCGGAGAACTTGGTGGCCTCCGACCGGTTGAACCGCGCTTCGAAGGAGGCGCCAATCCGGTGCCCGTGCGCCTCGGCGGCGAGATCGGGGTCGAAAAACACGCCCAGCAGCGCCCCCGCCACACCCGCCTTGTGAAAGGCACGCAGCAGGAAGGTCGTGTTGCCGCGCCCGCCGCCGCCCGGGTTATCGGCGACATCGGCAAAGGCGAGGGCCGGCAAGGAAAGATCTCGGCCGACAGCGAGGGCTTTCTCCACGGCTTCGTCGAGTGAGGTCAGCCGCGGATAAAACCGCGCCCGGTTGGCCCAGCCGAGTTCGGCTATCTCGCGTGCCAAAGTTTCAGCAGCGTGCCTGTCGTGGCGCGCCGTCACGACTACCGTAAGGCCGTTTTTGGCGGTGTCGGCAAAGGCAAACCCTCCCATCACCGAGACGTTCATGATCTCGGCGGTCATGCGGCGCTGGCCAAAATCGATCATATCGGCGTAGGGACCTGCGGCGGTCAGCATCGTCACCGTCGGCGGCACGATCGGCAGCCGGATTAAGGCGCGCTGCGGCTTGACGCCGCCCAGCATCTCACGGACCGCCGCAGCCGCCTCGGCGCCGCGCTCGCGCATGTCGAGATGCGGGTTGGTCCGGTAGCCGATGAAGACGTCGATCGACTGCACCATGCGTTCGGAGACATTGGCGTGCAGGTCCAAAGTCGCCGCGATCGGCAGATCGCGGCCGACAATGTGCCGGACCATCTCGAACAAAACCCCATCCGGGTCGTCCTCCTCGGTCGTGAGGCCGGCACCGTGCGAGCAGATGTACACGGCGTCGACCGGCAGCGCGGCCCTGAGCCGGCGGCCGATCGTGTCGAGCAGCTCGAGAAAGAAGGCATGCTCGACCGGCCCGTTGGGCTCGGTCATCGCCAGCGCAATCCCGACCGGCGTCCATGGGCCCGACGCGTCCATCGCGGCGACAAAGCCGGGCGTCTCGGGCAGCATCGTCGGGGTGGACGACCGCGCCTCCTGGACGATCGCGTCGCCTTCGAGATAGGTGCGTGCAAGGAAGTGCGTCTTGGTGGCCGGCGGCGCGAATTTGTTGCACTCGATCGAGAAGCCGAGCACAGCGACACGGGGTGACGAGCGATCGGACATGCCAGTTATCCACAGGCCGTTTCCGTTGCCCGTGATCCTAGGCTAGTCTTTGGCTGATCGCCACGGCCGCTAAAAGGATGCGAGGACATGCCAACCATCGACGGACAGCGCATTGTCGCGGATCTGAAGCGTCTTGCCGAGTTCGGCTGCTACAAGACCGGCGTCCATCGGCCGACTTATTCGCCGGTCGATGTCGAGTCGCGGCACTGGCTGGCCGGCAGGTTTCGCGAGGCCGGGCTCGAGACGGGGATCGACGGGATCGGCAACGTCATCGGCCGCAATCCCAGGGCGCGACGCCGGCTGCTGGTGGGTTCGCACAGCGAAACCCAGCCCTACGGCGGCTGGCTCGACGGCGCCCTGGGCGTCATCTATGCGCTGGAGCTCGCCCGCGTCTTTGCCGATGATGCGGCTTGCGGCATCGACGTCGCCGCGTGGGCGGACGAGGAAGGGCATTACGGCAATTATCTCGGCAGCCGCTCGTTCACCGACGCGCTCCCGGAGGACGAGATCGACCAGATCCGCGGCCGCGATGACGGGACCCCGCTGCGCGAGGCGCTGCAGCGCGCTGGTTTTGCCGGACGGCCGCGCGAGCGGGTCGATCCGTCGCGCTACGTCGGCTATCTCGAAGCGCATATAGAGCAGGGCGACACGCTCGACATGACCGGATTTCGCATCGGGGTCGTCGGGACGATCGTCGGCATCTGGAATTACCGGGTCGCGCTGATCGGCGAGCAGAACCATGCCGGCACGACGCGCATGGTGCGGCGCCGGGATGCCGGGGTCGCAATGGTGCGACTCGCGACACGCATTCATGACCGGTTTCCCGAAATTGCCGGTCCGCGCACGGTATGGACGATTGGCCGCATGCTGCTCGAGCCGAATGCGCCATCGGTCGTCCCCGGCCGGGCCGAGATGATGATCCAGTTCCGCGACACCGACATCGACCGGCTCGCCGCGATTGAGAAGGCACTGCGCGAGCTCGTCAGCGAAGCGGACCGAGCCGGGCCTTGCGCCTGCGAGATCGAGACGATCGCGCGCACCGAGCCGCGTCCGATGGATCCCGGTTTTCAGGAACAGATCGAGGCCGCCGCGGAACGGCACGCCCCCGGTATGCACATGCGAATGCCGAGCGCTGCTGGGCATGACGCCGCGGTGCTCTCCTACCGGATGCCGTCCGGAATGATGTTCATACCGAGCCTGCGCGGCATCAGCCATCACTGGTCCGAAGACACCAAAGAGGAAGACATAGTGCTCGGCGCGCAGGTGTTCGCCGATGCTGCCGAGCGCATCCTGCGCTCCGCGAGGTGACGCCATGCCGATTACTCTGCAAGAAAACCTCCGGGGCATCTTGTACACGCCGTTCTACGCAGCGCTGGCATTGGGAGCGTATCGTCGCGAAGGGGTGGAGGTCGGGTTTGTCAGCGCAGCCGAACCGGCTCGGGCGGTCGAGGGCCTGTTCGCCGGCACGGTCGATGTCGTCTGGGGCGGGCCGATGCGCGTCATGCAGACCTATGACCGCCGGACCCACTGCGACCTTGTCTGCTTTGCCGAGGCGGTGACGCGCGACCCGTTCTTTCTGATCGGCCGCGAGCCGCGCCCGGATTTCACCTTTGCCGACCTCTACGGCAAGCGTGTCGCGACGGTTAGCGAGGTGCCAACCCCGTGGCTCTGTCTCCAGGAGGATCTGCGCCGCGCCGGCCTCGACCCGGATGCATTGCCGCGGGTCGCCGATCGAACGATGGCCGAAATTGTGGCGGGGTTGCGCCGTGGCGAGTTCGATGTCGTGCAGCTCTTCGAGCCTTTCGCCGAGGAACTGATCAGCTCCGGCGACGGCCACCTCTGGTATGCCGCCGCCACCCGCGGGCCGACCTCCTACACCAGCTTCTACACCCGCCGCACCACGCTCACCGAGCGTCGTGAGGAGCTGAAGAAGGTGGTTCGCGGCCTTTACCGCACGCAGAAATGGCTTCATGCCAACCGGCCCAAGACCATCTCCGAGGTCATACAATCCTTCTTTCCCGCGGTTCCGGCCTCGCTGCTAAAGGCCGCCATCGCGCGCTATCTCGAGCTCGGCATCTGGGGCCGCAACCCGATCCTGCCGCGCGCCGGGTACGAGCGCCTCCGAGCCGGGCTGATATCCGCCCGCTTCGTCAAACAGGCCGCCCCGTTCGAGCAAGCGGTCGACAACAGCCTCGCCGAGGAAATCGTGCGCGAGGATCCGCCCGCATTGCAGGGATAAAGGCCCCTTACCCGCACCGCGGAGTGCTAGGCGCCGCTGCGAACCCCTGGCATGACCTCCTCGGCGAGGATCTGCATCTGCTCGAGGGCGAGGCTGTTGGGCATTCCGGGCCAATGGAGGGAGGCGACGAGGTGATTGACCCCGAAGCGCCGCTGCAGATCGATCAGCCGCTCGGCGATTTCGGCCGGAGAGCCGATCAAAAACCTATCGTCAAGCAGTTCGTCGAAACCATGGTCGAAATCGTCCCCCGCCGGCATGACCTTATCCTGGCCCCATTCGCGGTAAGTCTTGTATTTGACTTCGAGATAGGGCTGCGCCAGACGGATCGCCTCTTGGCGGGTGCCGGCGATGAAGACTTCGCGCCGCATCGGCAATTCGGCTGGGAAAGGCTTGCCGTACTCGTCCAATGCCCGCTTGTAGAGATCCAGCTGCCGCGCCAGGGTCGTCAGCGTGCTGTGCGGGTTGATGTACCAGCAATCGCCAAGCCGCGCCGCGCGCCGGATCGCGGCATCGGCATTGGCGCCGATCCACACCGGCGGCATGGGCTTCTGCAATGGCTTGACCGTGGAGTTGGCGTGGTCGAGCACGAAATGCGAGCCCGTCATATCGACGAAATTCTCGGTCCACAGCCGCCTTACGGCGAGGAGGCACTCCTCGAAGCGCTTCGCCGCCTCTTTCCGGGTCAAGCCGAACGCCTTGAACTCGACGTCGCGGTAGCCGATGCCGCAGCCGAATACCAATTTGCCGCCGCACATGATGTCCAATGTCGCCAGCTGCTCGGCGATCTCGAGTGGCTTATGCAACGGCAATAGCACGAGCCCGCAGACGAGCCGCAGGCTCGGCGCCAAGACCGCCGCCTGCGCCAGAAACGGGATCTGCTGCAAGGATTGCAGCGGGTGCGCACTGTAATGAGAGCCTTTGACCAGGCCATTGAAGCCGAGCTCCTCGGCCCGCATGACCAGGTCGATGTCGTCTGCGAAACGGGCGCGCATATCATCCCCCGCGGGATGCTGGCCGCGAACGATCAGGCTCAATTTCATTCACCGTGCTCCTCTATGCCGCTCTCGGCTTACAACCTTTGATTGTTTCAAAAAAGCCTCTTTTGCTGCACCTGCAGCGGATCTGCAGCGGGAATTCTCCTAAAGGCTGTAGTCCTCCGAACCAGCCGACGATGCCACCATTACAAAGGTACGCTACCATGCCATTACGGCGATTTTCAGAACCGACAAGACCGCGTCGTTGACGCCGCCGAATGGCAGCCGGCAATCAAGCAGCAAATATGGGACGGGTGGTCGGTAATGCGCCGCCACTCGTCTCGGATCAGCCCTTGGCCATGCCCTCCGCTGCTCCAGCTCGGTGGCGATGATAAGAAGGTGCGAAGGGGCGGATGTCGACCGCCTCACCCATCGCAATGTAGCCAGCGTGGTTGGGATGGAGGTAATCCCAAGGCAGCTGAGTGAATGTGCTGTTCGGTAAAAACTCTGCCCGCATGTTTCCCATAGACGGGTCGAGCGTGGCGGCGTCAAAATCTTCGACGCCGTCATAGAGTCCTGAGCTGCGAATAAAAGCATTGAGGACCATGCGGCTGGCATCATGCCCCGGACCGTTGTCCCCCATATCGACGCCGCTGATGCCCAGTGCGGAAGTGAGTGTCCCCCCGTAAACCTTGATTCCGTTGGCGTGCAAGCGGCCGACGACGTTCTGGTATCCGGCAATGATGGAATCGGTTGTCGTGCCCGCCCCGATGTCGTTGATACCTTCGAGCCAAATTACGTGGGTCAGTCCCGATAGGCCCAGCACGTCGCGGTCGAGCCGGTCGACGGCGGCGGGCCCCGCTGCTGAGTTTGCAACGACTGGGTTTACCACCCGGTTACCGCCAATCGCCTCGTTGACGATGCTGATCTTGTTGCCATAGGCATTATGCAAGCGGCGGGACAGGGTATTCATCCAGCGGTCATTGACATTGAGCGTCGAGTGCGTGCCATCCGTGATCGAGTCACCAAAGGCGCAAACAACAACCGTGTCGGACGGGGCCATCACGTCCACCGCATCCAGGAAGAACCAGGATGTGGTGGTGTATTCGAAAGCAAATACGTCGAGATCTCCCGTGTGATCGCCGCTCCCGGGCGCCGTGACGTAGGAGGTCGTGAAGGCACTACTGTGATATGTCATCGGCCCGTTGTCGCCTTCGACAGCGTAGCTGACGGCTAAGTTGCGCCCTTGGACACCGGGATCGTCGGCGCCCTCCACCCATGGCAGTCTAATGCCGTCACTCCAGATTTCCTGGCCGGCCGGAATCGTCACCGACTTGTTGCCGCCGAAAGTCACGGGTGTGAGCGTGTCCTCTACGAGGTTGCCTGAGTATTCCTGGAGGGCCACGGTCACCGCGCTGAAGGCGACCGGCTGAGTGCCAAAGACGTTAGAAAAACGAAATCGCATCCTCTTGCCCCAGAGGTCGGGCTTGACGATCGAGCGGAAGGTCTGGTCAGTGGCGCCAGCCGTGTTGGCGTCGGGAAATGGGAAGCCGAGATCGGGTTGGATGTTGGCCGGAGCAAATGTGGTGGGCGGACCCGGGGGAACGGGCGGAACCGGCGGAACGTACTGGAAGAACGTTGCTGGCGCGGTGGCCCAGGTGGCGACCCAGTGCTGGCCCTGTTGTTGATCATCCCCGAAAGCGTTTGGATTCCCCACGAGCGTGGTGATGGCAAGCGTTATAGCGAAAACACCAGCGCTCGGCCACCGAGCATACCGTGTGCACATGGCGACTTCCCCCTTAATGCGTTTGTATTTACCAGTACCTGTAATGTTAACCTTGGCCCTCTCGCTTTTGTCAACCTGCTTTTGGTTAAGGTAGGCCAGCGGAGGCGCACAGCGAGCGACGGGCTGGTGTCAGGGAGCAGTCACGCGCGCCCTTGCCACCCCACGGCGATGCGCGTTGTCTTCTTCCCAGCGACAAGGCAAGCTGCGGCGCAACGCATGTACAGCGCCATGGGAGGACGCGATGACGATCGAGCCGATGCTGAGCGAAGAGACACCGGCCAACGTGCTGGTCGCGCGGGTGCTCCAAGAGGCCGGGATCGAGATGGTCTTCGGTATTTCCGGGGGTCATACCGGGCGGATCGTCTCGGGGCTGAGCCAGTATCAGAATTCGGTCCGCACCGTGCTGGTGCGCGAGGAATCCTTGGGCGGCGTCATGGCGGAAGTGTATGGCCGGCTGACGCGGCGGCCGGGTGTATTGCTCGGGCAGGGCCCTTGGGTGCTCGGCAATGGCCTGCTCGGCACGATCGAGGCATATCTGTCGAGCTCGCCGATGCTGCTCTTGACCGATTTCAGCGACGCGCCGCGCTTTGCGTTGCACGCGCCCTATCAGCAGGCGACCGGCGACTGGGGCAGCTGGGACGCGCGCCGAGCGTTCAGCGGCGTCACCAAGCATGTCATGCAGGCGCACGACCCGATCGCCGCGGTGCAGGCGACCCAGCTCGCCATCAAGCACGCGCTCGCCGGCCAGCCGGGTCCGGTCGCTGTGCTCTACAGCCATGATTCACTGGCCGGCTCGGTGGCGCCTGACTCGCAGCCGATGCTCTACCCGACCACGCATTACCTCCCCTCCCCGTCCCCGCCGGCCGAGACGCGGCAGGTCGAGGCGGCCGCGGCGGCGCTGCTGGCTGCGCAAAAGCCGGTGCTGATCGCCGGTAACGGCGTCCGCATCGCGCAGGCCTACGGCCAGCTGAGGCGGCTCGCCGAGACGGCGGGATTGCCGGTGGCGACGACGGCGGCCGGCAAGGGCTGCTTTGCCGAGACCCATCCCTTGGCGCTCGGTGTGTTCGGCACCTTCGGAACCGCGGCGGCGAATGCCTGCATTGCCGAGGCCGATCTCGTCCTTGTCATCGGCTCGAAACTGTCGCCGAGCGATACGGCTTGGGAGAACCGCGCGCTTCTCGACCCGACGCGGCAGAGCTTCGTGCAGCTCGACATCGAGCCGCGCAACGCGTCGTGGAACTACCCGGCCGAGCACGTCCTGATCGGCGATGCCGCAATCGTCCTCGACCAGCTGATCAAGGTGGTCCGCTCCAACAGCGGCGACCGCAGGCAGCACGCGGAACGACGGGTTGCCGCGCATCGTGAGCGCCTCGGATACTTCAATGACCGCGCCTATTTTGCCGACGACCAGCCGATCCTGCCGCAGCGCGTGATCGGCGAGTTGCAGCGCAACCTGCCGGATGATGCGATCGTCACCTGCGACGCCGGCGAGAACCGCATCATGATGACGCATTTCTATCAGACGAAGCGGCACGAAGGCTTCTTGCAGGCGGCCGGCTCCGGACCGATGGGCTTTGGCATCCCGGCGGCGCTCGGCGCCAAGCTCGTTCATCCCGACCGGCCGGTCGTCGCGGTGTGCGGCGATGGCGGCTTTGCGATGACGATGAACGGGCTGATGACGGCAATCGAGCAGGACATCCCGATCATCACCGTCGTCTTCAACAACAAGGCGCTGGGGTGGGTATTGCACGGCTCGGGCCGGTTCGCCGCCGAGTTCAACGACTTCAACCATGCCGAGATCGCCAAGGCGATGGGCTGCCGCGGTGTGCGGGTCACCGATCCGGCGGCACTCGGACCGGCCTTGCGCGAGGCGCTCGCCGCGCGCGCCCCAAGCGTCATCGACGTAATGACCTCGCTCGAAGTCACCTTCGCCGACATCACCTCGCAATTGGCCAAGGACGCCTCGCCGCGGCGCCGCTAGAGCAGATCCCGATCAGGTTGCACCACCAATTCGAATTGTCATTGCGAGCGCAGCGAAGCAATCTCGTGTCCACCGAGACTCCCCGGCCCAAGATTGCTTCGTCGCGCGATGCGCACCTCGCAGTGACAGGGGCAATTTGGCTGAAATCTGCTCTAGCAGGGTGCGGAAAAATGCAGGAACATCGTCATTCCGGGGGGCGCGGGCTCTGCCCGAGAGCCCGGAATCCAGGAACACCGACCAGAAAAATCAGTCGCTTGGCTTGTGTTCATGGCTTCCGGGTCCGGCCCTGACGGGCCGTTCCGGAATGACACGCGAGTTTTTCAGCACCCTGCTAGTCGTACTCGCCGGCCGCCTGCGCCGCCGCGGAAGATCGTGCTCGATCTCAATTCCCGGCTCTCGCAACTGTTGAGATTATCGTCTAGAACGGATCCGAGGCGGTTCGCAGCTGGGCGACCTTGGATACTATGTTGCACCGCTCCACCAGCTTGGGATCGCCCTTGATCACCTCGAACGCGGTCTCCTCCCCCTCGCGCCAGAAGCGGATGTCGACCTTGTGCTTGCCGACGCGGAGATCATAGACCGCTAAGTCGGGCAGCCATCTCGGAAGGGACGGGTCGACGTACAGCTTGTTGCGCGGCGCATCGGGCAGAAACCCCAAGAGGGCCTGGGTCAGCATGAAGGCCGACCCGGCAGCCCAGGCCTGCGGGACGTTTGCGCCGATGTATTGCACTGGGAAGTTGGTTTCTTCGCGCTCGAACGCCGTGTACAGCTCCGGCAGCTGGTTGAGTCGGAAATAACTCGCTGCGACGCTGATGTCGTGCGCGATCCGCGCCGCTTCCGCACTGAAACCATAGTACTTGAACCCCATCGCGATGATGGCGTTGTCGTGTGGCCAGACGGAGCCCGTCTGGTAATTGTATGGATTGTATGCCGGATTGTGCGTGGAAAGCGTGCGGATGCCCCATCCGGTCCACATGTCCGGCGCCATCAGCCGTTCCGCAACCTTTTTGGCGCGCTCCGGAGGCACAATGCCGGACCACAGACAATGTCCGGCATTGGATGCTACGGCCAGGACCGTTTTCTTCTCGCCGTCGAGCGCATAGGCGTAGAAGCCGAGCTCTTCGTCCCAGAACGCCTCGTTGAAGCGCTGGAATAGCGCGGCTGCTTTGGCGCGCAACGCCTGCGCGCGGTCCGGCTTGCCGAGTGCATCGAATACTTCGGCCATCCGTACCCAGGCATCGTAGACATAGCCTTGAAGCTCGCAGAGTGCTTTTGGGCCTTTGACCAGTGAGCCATCGGGATAGACAACGCAATCGCCCGAATCCTTCCAGCCCATATTCTCGTAACCGACTGGAGAGCGCGTCTGGTACTCTTGGAAACCGTCGCCGTCGCGATCGCCGTATTCGTCAATCCAGAAGAGGCAGCCCTCTGCCGCCTCGAGGTGCCGCTCCAAGAGCGTTCGATCGCCGATGGCGCGCCACGCAGCATGCAGCGCAATCAGATAGAGCGGCGTCGCGTCCGCGGTGCCGTAATAGGGTGTGTGAGGGATCAGTTTGAAATGCGCGAGTTCGCCATAGCGTATTTCGTGCAGTATCTTGCCGGGCTCGGCGTCGCGGTAGTCGTCCTGCTGCTTTGCCTGCAGTGAGCCGAGAACCTCCAATGTTCCGCATGCGAAGTCGGGGTAAACGAGGGTGTTCTGCAGCGAGACGATCAGGCTGTCGCGTCCGAACGGCGCGAGGAACCAGGGAAGCCCGGCGGCCGGCAAGAAAACCATGTGATCCGTACCTGCCATCGGCAGACGGAGGGCCGCCATATCCTCGAGCGCCTGGCGAAACAGGCGATAAAACTCCTCGTTGCTGGCCCGAATCTTGACAACGTTTTCCAGCCAGTCCGCCAATGTCTCGGCGTGACGCGACTTGTGGCTGTGGCCGACGCAGTCGCTCGGCGATTCAACATGGCTGTCGCCGTCTGTCAATGTATAGCGCAGACAGCAATGCCATGACTCACCCGGTTCGACGGCCACCTCGAAGCTGAGCCGTCCGTTGGCATATACCGCTTGTGCTGACGACTGCATCGGAGAGATCGTCACCGCGCGGGTGAAATCGGCGTTGCGGTAGGTTGTGCGCAGCCGCTGGTGCGACGCGGACCATTCCGTGGTAATTCGGCCCCGGCGCACGATGTGTCCTGACTTCACCTCAAAGGTATCGGCAAAATCGCAGCGGAGCGCGATTTCGAGCTGGAAGATCACCGGCTTCATGCCGCGGTTGATAAGATCAAGATCCTCGTGCATGCCGCCGCTGATCGATCGGCTGATGTTTAAACCCAAAGTGCGCGGCGGAATCGTGCCGTCTTCGGTGAGCAAAGCACGATTGGTGAGAAAGATGCGGGACGCGTAATAGCTGATGGCGCCGCCGTTCAGCAGTTCCCAGGGTTCGCCGTTGGCGTAAATCGCCCAGCTGCTGACGACCCGCGTATCGAGGAAATAAAGGCCTTTTTCGCTCGGCCAATTAATCTGCCCGTCCTCCTCGGTGATCAGCACCGTCTGGCCTTGGTGGATGGCGATCTGCGGTGGGCCGACCTGGACCTTGACCGTCATGAGGTGCTCCCGTGATGAGCTGTTCAGCACGCCATCTGACGAAATATGACCGCTTTGCGGAGTTTACAGGGGGGAGCAAGTTTCCGCTCCCCGAAGTCGTTTCGAGCAACGCCGGTCAAGGCGCTTCGTTGCACTATCCGGGGCCCGGCAGGAGGTTTCAAGCCGGCAGGAGGTTTCAAGAAGGACCCGGGAAGTCGCGGGCGCGTTCAGCCTAACCGCAATTGATCGATTGCCGAACAAGCCCGAGAGCCGGCTGGGCCTTGCCTCCTACTCACGAGACAATCCGGACCCTGGTCACGAGGTCCACTGCCCTTCGATCCACAACCAGCCGCTGGGCCCCCGCTCCCAATAACCGGGGATCCAGTTGGCGGTCGGCGACGGGCGCTCGGCATAGTACCCCGGCATCCAGACGTATCGTTGTCCGTTCCAACGCCAGTGGCCGAATTCCCAGAGGGCATGGGGCGAGGGTGCCGGCGGCGGGATTTCGGCGCGTCTGGGCGGCGGTGGATGGGGGGCGGCGACCACGGGGGTTCGCACCTCGTCCGAAGCGGCGAGTACCGCCTCTGCCGGCGGGGCCGGCGGCGCCGAGCAGGCCGCCAACACGAAGACGCTCGACGCGGCTATGGCAACGACGATCATTTGATCGATATGTTGCATTCGATCCTCCCTCTGCTCCTGTTGCGCGGGTTGACCCCGAGCACTCGTTGCGGGCGAATTTTACCGAACCAGGTCGCCTTCGACAAGCTGCGGCCGCTTCCGAAAGCCCTGTGCTATACTGAGGCCATCGCCGGCAGTGGGGAGGCGACGAGAGGTGCGATGCGGGGTGAGGGATGGCTTTATTGGATGACGGTGGGACTGGCCGCGGCGGCCGGCGCCCTCGTCGTGGCCTATATCATCCTCGTACAAGACAACCGGAAGGTGCAGGCGGACGTCAACCGGCGGCAACAATTCATCAATCAGAGCATCCAGCTCGGCCCCATCAACCAGGCGCTGATTCGCGCTCTCGCGGCAGCCGCGGTTAGCAACAAGGACGACAAGCTGCGCGGTCTGCTGGCCGATAACGGGATCACGATCAATGCGTCGGGGGAGCCGGTGCCCTCGGCAAGCGGTCCCGCCGAAAAAACCGCCCCTGCA
The DNA here is from genome assembly GCA_963700185.1 of uncultured Alphaproteobacteria bacterium. Classification (GTDB taxonomy): domain Bacteria; phylum Pseudomonadota; class Alphaproteobacteria; order ATCC43930; family CGMCC-115725; genus AP-15. The sequence goes on along the minus strand of CAVOWP010000014.1, from coordinate 439,958 downwards.
GCAACCGGAAAGGCGCCGTGATGATGACCCGGAGCGGTTCCAGCTTTCCGGAGCCGGGAGGATGGTGGCTGCCTGTCGTCATTTTCGCCGTGTCGTTTTTTGTGCTGATGGCGTTCGAGACCGGCTATGCGATCCACGACCGCGACGCGCTGGCCGAACAGCAGCGGCTGCAGGAACCGGCCGAGCAGGAGGCGATCAAACTGCGCCAGAAGCTCGAGGGCCTAGCCGGCAAGACCGCGCAACTTGCCGCCGATGGCGACGAGGGCGCCAAGGCCGTGGTCGACCAGATGAAGCGTCAAGGCATTACCATGACCGCTCCAAAACCGTAGGCGGTTGCCGGCTCCTCGAGGGGGCTTGACAGCGGCCGGCCGGCACGCGGAGATGCCCCTAAGACGGAAATGCCCCTGAGGAGGAACCGACCATGCTCGACGGCTACATCTACAACGCCCTGCGTACACCCTTTGGCCGGCATGCCGGCGCTCTTGCCCGAATGCGGCCCGACGACATGCTGGCCGCGGTCGTTTCCGAGGTTGTCAAGCAAAGCCCGTTCGACCCGGAAAGTATCGAGGACGTCGTCGTCGGCTGCGCCAACCAGGCAGGAGAGGACAGCCGCTGCGTTGCGCGCCACGCCGGGCTGTTGGCCGGGCTGCCGATCGAAGTCGCCGGCTCGGTGCTGCAGCGCAATTGCGGCAGCGGGCTCAATGCGATCGTCATGGCGGCGCAGGCGGTGACCTGCGGTGAAGGCGAGGTCATGGTCGCCGGCGGGGTCGAAAGCATGAGCCGCGCGCCCTTTGTCATGAACAAGGCGGAGACCCCGTTCAGCCGCGACGGCCGGGTCTTCAATTCGACGATCGGCGCGCGCTTCCCGAACCCGAAGATCGAGCGCCAGTTCGGCGCCGACACGATGCCCGAGACCGCTGACAATCTGGCGCGCGATTACCAGATCACGCGCGAAGCTTGCGACGTCTTCGCCGCGGCCTCGCAGCGCAAATACGCCGCCGCCAAGGCCGACGGATTTTTTGACGGCGAAATCCTCACCGTCGAAGTGCCGGGCGGCCGGGCGGGGCCGGTCAAGGTCGCCGAAGACGAGCACCCGCGGCCGCAGACCGATCTGGCGGCGCTCGCGCGCCTCAGGCCACTGCAAGAGGGCGGCGTTACCACCGCAGGCAACGCCTCGGGCATCAATGACGGCGCAGTGGCGATGATCGTCGCCAGCCGCAAGGCGGGCGACGCCGCTGGGGCCGAGCCGCTCGCCCGCGTTCTTGCCAGCGGCGTGGCGGGAGTGCCGCCGCGGATCATGGGAATCGGCCCGGTCGAGGCTTCGAAAAAGGCGCTCGCCCGCGCCGGGCTCAGGCTCTCCGACATCGACGTGATCGAGATCAACGAGGCGTTCGCCGCGCAGGTGCTGTCTTGCCTGCGCGGCCTCGAGCTGCCGTTCGACGACAGCCGCGTCAACATGAACGGCGGCGCAATCGCGGTCGGCCACCCGCTCGGCGCCTCGGGCCCGCGCATCGCGCTGACCGCCGCCCGCCAATTGCAGCGCACCGGCGGCCGCTACGCGCTGGTCACGATGTGCGTCGGCGTCGGCCAGGGTATTGCCGCGGTGCTCGAACGAGTGCAGTAAACGCGCACGGGGCGCGCGAAGCGCCGATCGGAAGGAGCCTGACACGCTGTGAGCGTAACGATCGAACCCGTTCCCGCCCCGACGCGCGAGGTAGAGGAGCTGCTGACGGAGCTGGATGAGATATTGGGTGCGGCGTACGCGCCCGAGCAGCGGCACGCTCTGTCCATTGATCGGCTGTTCCAACCCGAGATCCGTTTCTACCTCGCCCTTTTGGACGGCGAGGCCATGGGTTGCTGCGGCGCGGCGCTGTTCGACGACTATGCCGAGGTCAAGCGGATGTACGCACGTGAGCCGGCGCGCGGGCGCGGGATCGGCAAGACCCTCCTCGCGCGTCTCGAAGCGGAAGCGCGCAACGCCGGCAAGAGCCTATTGAGGCTGGAGACAGGCATCCATCAGACAGCTGCCATCGCCCTCTATGAGCGCTGGGGTTTCCGGCGGCGCGCACCCTTTGGCCATTGCGCCGAGCTACCGCCCAAGGCGATTGCCACTAGCGTGTTTTACGAAAAGCCGCTGTAGCTAAAGGCCGGGGGATGAGGCTCACGATCGCGTCTCCCATATAAGGGGACATGAGCACGGTACCTACTTTTGCCACGCGGCCGAGCTTTCTCGGCCTTGAGCATTCGAGCAGCGACGCCGCAATCTGCGTCGCCGGCATTCCCTTTGATCTCGGCACCTCAAACCGGCCGGGGGCACGGTTCGGGCCCGCCGCAATCCGCCAGGCGAGCCGCATGCTGGTCGATGGCGATCATCCGGCGTCCTGGGCGGAGATAGAAAAGCTGGATCTCGCCGATATAGGAGATTTCCGCATCGCGCATGGCGACATCGAGGGCACTCTCGCCAACATCGAGAAGCAGGCAGCGGCATTTCGGCACCTCGTCGCGCTCGGCGGCGATCACACGATTACCCTGGCCTTGCTGCGCGCGCTCGCCCGCGGAAAGGGCCCCGTCGGGCTGGTGCATTTCGATGGCCACGTCGATACCTGGCCAGAGAGCTTCGGGCTCGTCTTCGGGCATGGCTCGCCGTTCTACCACGCCATCGAGGAGGGCCTGATCGACCCGCGCCGCACGATCCAGATCGGCATCCGCTCACCGCTGCACCGCGACATATTCGATTGGACCGTAGGCAAAGGCGTGACGATTGTCTCGGCCGAAGAGGTGCACGAAACGGGCCCGCACGCCGTCGCCGAACGGATTCGCGCGGTTATCGGAGGCGAGCGGGCATATCTGAGCTTTGATGTCGATGCGCTCGATCCTGCATTCGCGCCGGGAACCGGCACCCCGGAAGTTGGCGGGCTCGCGACCTGGCAGGCTCGCGCGATCCTGCGCCGGCTGGCCGGCCTGAACTTCGCCGGGATGGACGTGGTGGAGGTCTCTCCTCCCTACGATGTCGCCGAGATCACCGCACTCGCGGCGGCGACAATGGCCTGGGACTACATCGCCCTACTCGCGCCACACGCTACGCGATAGACGCGGCGGTGCATATCGCCTCTATTAGGGAGGTGGTCGGCCGGCGAGTGTACCGCCGGCCGACTGCTCCTAGGCCCGGTTCAGGCTGACGACGACGTGTTGGATACGCCGCCGCCAAACCTTCAGCCGGAGCACCAGGAGAAAGGGCATTCCTTTCATGCTCTTTCCTCCCTGTAAGGCAGGCCGGCCAATTCCGACCTGCCAACACTGCCTGCCAACACTGATTGATGCCGAGCATGCTGAAGACTTCGAAAAAGCCTTGAACGGGCTGGGGTTTTTCCTATTTTAGACACCGACGCAATCGCACGTGCCTAGAACCCCATTTCGAGGGGTGCTGCTACGACGTAACGCGTCCTTTTCGGCCGAGCCGGCCAACCGTGGGCCGGCCTCCTTAAGGGAAACGGATATGTTCCGGCACGCGATGCGAAGTCCTCGCACCATCGTCTGACGTTCCGGGGCGCTTTCGCCCCGGCGCGGCGATTCACCCCGATCGGTCATTCCGCCTCCGGCGCTCTTGGCGCGCGGAGCGGCATGTCGCCTCCTGGTTTCGGAGGATCGTGCGATGGCGCAAGCCCGTCTTATCTCTGCCCGCCCGCAAGGGTGCGCTGTTTTCCCCTCGATCGATGCGGTCGTCGCCCGGACGCGGCCGAGCGATCCATTGCTGTGCCTGCGTCCAGCGATGATCGCCGGCGCCGCACGGCGGTTTGTCGACCTCTTTCCCGGTGATGTTCTCTACGCCGTCAAATGCAACCCAGAGCCGCGCGTCTTGCGGGCGCTGTGGGCTGGCGGCATCCGGCATTTCGACTGCGCTTCGCTCGCCGAGGTGGCGCTCGTCCGCAGGCTGTTCCCCGCTGCCGAGATCCACTTCATGCACCCGGTCAAGTCACGGCCGGCTATCCGAGATGCCTTCGACGTCTACGGCGTGACCGATTTCGCGTTCGACAGCGCCGACGAGCTGGCGAAAATCCTGCAGGAGACAGTGCCGGTTGGGCTTGTCGGCGATCCACCGGTGTTGGGTTTGTTCGTACGCCTCGCGTTGCCCAAGGGGGGCGCGGTCTATGACCTGTCCGGCAAGTTCGGTGCGCCGCTCGAAGAGGCGATCGAGTTGTTGCGCCTGGCCCGCCCGCACGCCGGCCGTCTCGGCATCGCCTTTCATGTCGGCTCGCAGTGCCTCGAGCCGGGTGCCCATGCGCGGGCAATGGCATTGGCCGGCGAGGCGATCGCGAATTGCGGCGTTCCGATCGACATCGTCGATGTCGGCGGCGGCTTCCCGGTCAGCTACCCCGACATGACACCACCACCGCTCGCCGACTACATCGCGGCGATCGAGGCTGGCGCCGCCGCGCTGCCGGCCGGCGTCCGGCTGTGGGCCGAGCCGGGGCGGGCGCTCGTCGCGGCAGGCGGGTCGGTTGTGGTGCAGGTGCAGCTGCGGCGTGGCGACACGCTCTACGTCAACGATGGAGTTTACGGCAATCTGAGCGATGCCGGCGCCCTCGGGTTTCGCTTTCCGGCGCGCCGCATCCGCTTCGGCCAAGCCGACGATGCAAGGGAAGAGCTCGCCGATTTCACCTTGTTCGGGCCGACCTGCGACAGCGCCGACCGGATGGGCGGGCCGTTTCGGCTGCCCGCCGATATGCGTGAGGGCGATTGGGTCGAGCTCGGCCAGCTCGGCGCCTACGGCGCCTGCCTGCGCACCGGTTTCAACGGCTTCGGACGCGCCGACCTGGTCGAGGTCGCCGATCCGCCGATGCTGGCGACGCCGGGGTATGAGTAAAGGCGCGATGTCGTCACCTACCCCGCCCCCACCCTAACCCTCCGCCGCTCGCGCGGGGGAGGGAAGGGGAGGGGGCTCGCTCAGCCGCCCACTAGTGGCGGGCGGCGGTTGCGAAACGGGGTGGCTTTCTCGAAAGCGTCGGCGACGCGAAACAGCGTTGCTTCCTGGAACGGCTTGCCGACCAGCTGGATCGCTACCGGCAGGCCGCCTTCGCCAAACCCGGCGCATACCGAGATCGCCGGGTAGCCGGCGACATTGAACGGCATCGTAAAGTTCGGCGGGCCAAAGAGGTCCCATTTCGGCACGGCATCGATTTTTGCCGCCTCGGCCGGCTGGGTTGCGGTCAGCACGACGTCGAGCCCTCGCATCGCGGCCTGCAATTCGGCGCGAAGCTCGCGCCGCCGCCGCACCGCTTGCACATAATCGACCCCGGTGACAAAGGCGCCGAGCATCAGCCGGCTGCGCAGCCGCTCGCTGAAATCGCCGAGCCGGGTGCGCGCCCATTCCTCATAGGCCGCCGCGCGCTCGGTGATCGAGATCAACGAGCCGCAGGCCAGCCAGTCCTGCAACGGCGACAATTGGACTTCACGGATCTCCGCGCCGAGGTCGCGGAAGGTGGCGATCGCCGCGGTTATGCCGCGTTGCGTGCCGTCGCTGACCTTGTGATCGGTCTCGTGAAAATGATGGATGACGCCGATCTTGAGGCCTGCGATGCCGCTGCCGAGCTGCGCTGTGTAGTTCGGAATAGGCCGAGAGGCGCTGGCTGGATCGCGCGGATCGCGACCGGCGAGGGCCTGCAGCATCAGCGCGCAGTCTTCGGCGGTCCATGCCATCGGCCCGATATGGTCAAGGCTGAACGCAGCCGGCGCGACCCCGGCTCGGCTGACGAGACCATAGGTGGGCTTGATGCCTGCTATGCCGCACAGGGCGGCGGGGCCGCGGATCGAGCCGCCCGTGTCCGTGCCAATCCCGCCGAGGATCAGCCCCGCCGCCACTCCGGCGCCGGTGCCGCTGCTGCTGCCCGCGGTGAAGTGCTCGGTATTCCACGGGTTGCGCGCCGGCGGCTTCGGCAGATCGAACGACGGGCCGCCATCGGCGAATTCGTGCGTCGTCGTTTTGCCGATCAGCACTGTACCGGCGGCAATTAGCTTCTCGGCGCAGGTGGCGTCGGCGTCCGGGATGTTGTCCTGCAGTAGCTTCGACTGGCAGGTCGTCGGTATGCCTTTGGTGTCGACGATGTCCTTGAGGCCGATCGGGATACCGTGGAGCGGCCCCTTGAAGCCGTGCGCCATGATCGCCGCCTCGGCGGCGCGCGCATCGGCCAATGCCCGCTCCTCCCTCAAATGCACAAAGGCGTTCAGCTCGCCATCGAGCTTGTGCACGCGATCGAGACAGGCGCGCGTCAGCTCGACCGGCGAGAGCTGCTTTGCCGCGATCAACCGAGCCGCTTCGGCAATCGTCGGGATCGCGCCGCTCATGCGAGATCCTCTTCATTGAACTCATAGACATGCGCCGGCTCGGCCATATGGCCGCGCGGCTTGCGCACCCGCTCGGCCATTGCCGCAATGCCGGCATAGACCGATTTCAGCTCGGCCTTCTGCTCGTCGTTCAAATCGAGCCCGGCGCGAGCGATCAGAAACTCGAACGCCTCGTCTTTGATTTCAGGCATGATGCGGTCCTTTCCTGCTGAGCACTCGACCAAACGATACCAGACCTGCGCCGGCGGGATGCTGAAAAACCGCGAAATCGATTTTCCGTAGGTTTCAGTGAGTTGCCAGTTGGCCGGCGCGACTTTAACGGGCAGTGATCTGCGCGTGTCGCCCGAAATGAGAGCAGTCGCCGCTCGGAGTTGAGCTTCAGGGAGTTTTAATGATTTCCAAAGTATTTACGCATCATTGCGGATAAGTGTGGAAGATCTCATTGAGGGATCTCAATCAAGGCGCTCTCGTCTTCCCATGAGGTCGAAAATCTTCAAAACCGCCATTGACGCGCCATCGCGCCCTCGACAAAGCCAACGGTTGCTCAAGGACGTTCCGAAGTTGGCATGACTTGGAAAAATTAGAAATGTCACAGAGAACCGAAATCTCGGCCCTAACGTCGTTGCGGGGCATAGCGGCCCTAACGGTTCTAATTTTCCACGTCATACCAGGTTTTCGTGGGTATTTGGCTGTAGATCTATTCTTTCTTCTCAGTGGTTTTGTGCTCACGCACGTTTATAACGAAATCTCATTGACGCCTCAGAGTTATGTAAAGTTTCTAAAGGCGCGATTAGCTCGTATTTATCCTGTGCATCTGATAATTCTCGTACTGTTATTACCGATGTTTGATACTAGACCGGATTTCTCATTTGACGGGTTGTTGAGTAGCTTGCTATTGATGCAATCGCCATGGCATTCAATATGCTGGAATTACGCTTCCTGGTCAATAAGTGCTGAGTGGCATTCTTATTTGTTATTTCCGATCCTGGTTATGAATTATCGGATTCGTTCAAAAAAAGTGTTGCTCACCACTCTCGTAGTCTGCGCCGGCGTGGTCAGCCTGACAGATTTAAGCTCAGGTTCAGGAAATATCTCGAGCTCGATCGTGGTGTTGCTACGATGTTTACCCGAATTCATTTCCGGAATAGTTCTCTATTTCTTATTGGAGCGTGGATGCCTGCCCAAGTGGATTAGTCGCGATATAACGTTCTGGGGATCCGCCGCTGTGCTGTTACTGTTCGAGTGGGTTTATGTCCCTGACGGGCTAATGGTTTGCGTGTTGGGTATGGTCTTGCTGACGAGCGCAACGAATCAGGGGCGTTCTGTCGCGGTATTGAATTGCCGCGTGTTCGCGTATCTCGGCTATATTTCTTACTCCCTCTATATGGTGCAGATGGTTGTCGCTCTAGTCCTTATGTCACCCTTACAGATATCGACTTCTTCGATACTTTACCGAGTATTATTTGTCGGTCTTTGCTTTTTATCGGCTGCGATCATATCGCCAACGATCGAATATCCCGCCCGGAATTGGCTCAAACGGGTTAGTTGCAGCGTATGTGTCGCTGGGACACCGCGTCAGGATAGTGGGCGGGCCACCAGCCCCGATGCGGGTCGGCGGCTCGAATTCATCGCGCGGGAGCATCACGTGCTTCCCAACCCGAAGCGCGCCGTCCCGGCCGCACCTACAGCAGGCCGGTAAGAAGCCCCAGTGCTGCCTACGCGCTTACCCCGCTCGGCAGCCGCCCACCGCGACCGCGGGGCAGCGTGTGAAGTTTTAACTCGACCGGGTTCCCGAGCCAGATTGCAAAACTGCTATGGTCCTCCACTGCGTCCTCGGTCAGTGGATGGACTAGTACGTCCAGCCCGTCGCGGTTCAGCATCAGATACGGAACGACACGTTCGAACTGGTCGGGTTTGAAAATGACCAGAACGTTGGCGATCGGGTGAGGCCCGACCGGCGTGTCGCGGAAGCCATCGATCTCGACCCGGAACTTTTCTTCGATTGCGGCACACACTCGTTCGGCGACGGCGCGCGTCCTTGTCGGGTCGTAATAGATGTGGGCGTGGTAGCCCAGGTTCGCGACGGATTGCGCGGTCTTCTCGGTCATCGGGCGCGCTCCTGCTGGCTTGCAACGGCGTGCGGCATCTTTACCACAACGGTACCCACAAGTCGATTCACCCGGCGGAGCCTCATGCGGCCATCCGGGCGGCCGGCCGGCGGATTATGTCGGCAGCCTTCTCGCCGATCATGATCGTCGCGGCGTTGGTGTTGCCCGAGACGACCGTCGGCATGATCGAGGCGTCGGCGACGCGCAATCCCTCGATGCCGTGCACCCTAAGCTCGGCGTCGACGACCGCCATCGGGTCGTTGCCCATCTTGCAGGTGCTCGTCGGATGGTAGATTGTCCCGCCGCGGCGCCGGGCATAATCCAAGAGCTCCTCGTCGCTTTCGACCGCCGACCCGGGCTGGAATTCCGCCTCGATGAAGCGTTGCATCTGCGGGGTCGCCAAAATCTGCCGGCACAGCTTTAGACCGGCGACGATCGTGCGTTGGTCGGTCTCGGTTGCGAGATAATTCGGGTAGACCGCCGGGGCGTCGAACGGGTCGGGGCTCTTCAACTTGATCTCGCCGCGGCTTTCCGGGCGGAGCTGGTAGGCGATCATCGTGAACCCGGAAAACCGATGCAGCCCATCCTGCGGCCGCTCCGCACTGAACGGCGAGATCGAGCATTTGATGTCGGGCGAGGCGAGTTCGGGGCGGGTGCGCGCGAACAACGCCGCCGGCGAGCTGATCATCGACAGGGGGCCACGGTGGAACATGTAATATTCGAGACCGGCCTTCAGTTTACGTGCATTGCTCAGCATTACATCGTTGACGGTGATCGGCAATTTGCAGCGGAGCTTTATCGCGGCCGAGTAGTGGTCCTGCAGGCTTTGCCCGACGCCGGGCAGGTGATGCACGACCGGAATGCCAAACCCGGCCAGGTGCTCCTGCGGCCCAATGCCGGAGAGCATCAGCAGTTGCGGCGAGTTGACGGCTCCGCCGCATAAGATCACCTCGCGCGCGGCGCGCGCGGCGCGCGCGGTGCAGAGCCCGCCGTCCTGGCGAAATGTCACGCCGGCGGCACGGCGGCCTTCGAACAGAATCTTCTCGGTCAAGGCTCCGGTGACGACATTGAGATTGACGCGTTGCATTGCCGGGCGCAGATAGCCGACGGCGGTAGAGCAGCGCCTTCCGTTGCGTGTCGTGGTCTGGTGGTAGCCGACCCCGTCCTGGCTGGCGCCATTGAAATCGTCATTGCGGGGAAAGCCGAGCCCGGTCGTCGCCGCGATAAAAGCCTCACAGATCGGGTGTTGCGCGACATCCGACACGCAGAGCGGGCCGTCGGCGCCGTGGAACGTATTGGCGCCGCGCATCTGGTACTCCGAGCGTCTGAAATAGGGCAGCACATCATCGAACGACCAGCCGGTATTGCCGAGCTGGCGCCAGTGGTCGAAATCTTCGGCCTGGCCGCGGATATAGACCATGCCGTTGATCGACGAGGAGCCGCCGAGCACCTTGCCGCGCGGCCAGAACACGCGGCGATCCCCAGCGCCGGGGTCGGGCTCGGTCTCATAGCACCAATTGACCGACGGGTCGGCGAAGGTCTTGCCAAAGCCGAGCGGAATGTGAATCCAGCGATTGCGGTCCTCGCCGCCGGCTTCGAGCAAGAGCACGCGGGTCGCCGGATCCTCGCTGAGCCGCGCCGCGACCGCGCATCCCGCCGACCCTGCCCCGACCACGATGAAGTCGGCCTCGATCCGGTCTTGCTGAGTTGTCATAAGCATCTCCTCTTCCGAGCAAAACCTGTAGCATAATAGCCCCTCTCCCGCACCGCGGGAGAGGGTGCCGAGCGGAGCGAGGCGGGTGAGGGTGCGCGCCGCGAGTAAGACCCTCACCCTCCCAGCCCTGCGGGCCGGGTCCCTCCCTCTCCCGCGGTGCAGGAAAGGGGCTGATCGGAAGGGAATTTTATCTATGGCACGAACCGTTGCGCGACTGCTGGCCGAAAGCCTCGAAGCGCATGACGTGGACCAGGTCTATTGCGTTCCGGGGGAGAGCTATGTCGGGCTGACCAGCGCGCTGATCGAACGCAATTCGATCCGCGTCATCGTCTGCCGCCACGAGGGCGGTGCGGGCTATATGGCGGTTGCCGACGGGCGCTTGCGTGACCGCGCCGGGGTGGCAATGGTCTCGCGTGGCCCCGGGCTGTCGAATGCGATGGTCTCGCTGCACTCGGCCTATCACGACGCGACGCCGGTCGTGATGCTGGTCGGGCAGGTCGAGCGCAAGGATTTCGGCCGGCTGGCGCTGCAGGAGCAGAACTATTCGCGCCTGTTGTCCGACATCACGAAGCTGGTGATCGAGGTCAACGAGCCGGAGCAGGCCTCGGAGGCGATCGCCCGGGCTTTCCATGTCGCCGAGAGCGGCACCCCCGGTCCGGTCGCCGTGGTCCTGCCCGAGGACATCTTCGACGAGCAGACCGACGCCGAACTGAACCCGGCGCGGCCTCGCGTCGTCGCGGGACCGCGAGCCGCGGATCTCGACCGGCTGGCCGGGATGCTCGCGCAGGCCGACCGGCCGCTGGTGCTGGTCGGGGGCGCGCTATTGGCCGAGGCAGTCCATGACGAGGCCGTCTTCGCCGATCTCAACCGGTTCTCCGAGGAATGGGTATTGCCGATCAGCCCGACCCATCGCCGGCCGCAACTGTTCGACGCGACGCATCCGAATTACGGTGGCTATATGGGCATTCGCGTGCCGCCGGCGCTGATCGGCGAGATGAAGCGCGCCGATTTGATGGTCGCATTGGGCGAGCGCATGACCGACACGGTCAGCCAGTCCTACAGCTTCCCGACCGCGCCGCAGCCGCAATTGCCCCTTGTGCACGTCTGGCCGGACCCCAATGAAGTCGGCCGCGTGTGGCGACCCGATCTCGGCATTCCCTGCAGTCCATGCGAGGTGATCAAAGTCCTGTTGCGCCGTGGGCCTCCGATGAATGCCGGGAAGCGCCGCGGCTGGGTCGATGGGCTGCACGCCATTCATCGCAAGCTGCTGGCCAAGGAATGGGAGCCCACCGGCGACGGCGTGAATTTCGCCGCGATTGTCTGCGAGGTCGACAAACATCTGGCCCCCGACGCCACAGTCACGACCGACGCCGGCAATTTCGGCAGTTTTGTCCATCGCTACATCGGCTTCCGCCAGGGGCAAGTCTTTCTTTCCTCGGTGGTTGGCGCGATGGGCTCCGGCATGCCGATGGCGGTTGCGGCGGCATTGCGCCGGCCGGGAACCCAGGTGGTTGCGTTTCTCGGCGACGGCGGCGCGCTGATGATGGGCAACGAGATCGCCACGGCCTGCCAATACGGCGCCACCCCGATCATGATCATCTCCGACAACGGCATGTACGGCACGATCGGCATGCACTCCTATGTGCGCTACCCCGAGCGCGCGTTTATGGAAGGCACAAAGCTCACCAACCCGGATTTCGCCCAATGGGGCCGTTCCTTTGGCGCCGAGGGCATCACGATCCGCACAGAGGGAGAAGTCGCCGACGGCGTCGCCCGCGCCTTTTCTGTCAAAACCAAGCCGGTCGTGGTCCATTGCCTGACCTCGGCGATCCAGATGAGCGCCTGGCGCCGTTACACGCGCTCCGACGCACTGCCGTGATGCGGGTTGCCAGACTGATCTTCTCGGCCGCGGATGTCCGCCGTAAGCTTCGGGCGGTGACCGCATTAGCCGAGAATGCCGGCGCCACCGAGCACGAGCGGGCCAATGCGGCGGCCCTGAAAGCGCGCCTCCAGCAACGGCTCAAAGAAGCCGGCGAGCCGGCGGGCGACTGGACAGACAACGCCTTCCGGCTCGGCAAACAGCTAACGGAACTGAGAAGGGCTGTGTCCCCCGCCTCTCCCAAGGGCGACTGGACCGACAATGCCCTTCGCTTCGGCAAGGCGCTGCGCCGCGGCTACAAGAAGTGGCTGTAGGGGAAGGGGTCGGCTGCACCATGCGCTCGCCGGGAGTTGTATCGGCCGGTGGGCGACCCTATCATCCATTTGCGAATTGATGCGAGGGAGCCCTCATGGTTCAGATCGCCGAACTCGACACCGATCCGGAGACGATCGAAGCGACGCTCAACTATTTTGTCGATACCGGCGCCATGCCCGTCTCGCTGGTCGGCGCGCCAGGAGGGTCCGATACACGGGTTGGCGGTGGCCAGTCGGACCCGCGGCGGGTCGTATTGCACAATGGCCGGCCCTATGCCGACCGCTTCGCGCTCGAGCGGGACGGCTTCCGCTTTGTGCATCACGACAGCAAGGTCGCCGATTTTTACGACGAAGACGAGATCCGCCGGGTCTATTACCCGGAAATGGAGGCGCTGGTAAAAGCCGAGAGCGGCGCCAACCGGGTCGCCGTCTTCGATCATACCTTGCGCACGCCGGACCAGGATCTGCGTGAAGCCGCAAAGATCCGCGAGGTCGTGCGCCGCGTGCACAACGACTACACCGAATGGTCGGCGCCGAAGCGGGTGCGCGATTTGCTGCCGGACGAAGCCGACGAGTTATTGCAGCGCCGTTTTGCGGTCGTGCAGGTATGGCGGCCGATCCGCCACCCGGTGGAGTGCTGGCCCTTGGCGATCGCCGACGCGCAGAGCCTCTCGCCAGCCGATATGGTGGTGACCGAGCGGCGCTATGAGGACCGGATCGGTCAGACCTCCGCGATCACCTACAGCCCGGCGCACCGCTGGTACTGGTTCCCGCAGATGCGCCCCGACGAGGCGCTGGTCTTCAAGGTCTACGATTCAATGAAGGACGGCCGCGCCCGGTTCACGGCTCACACCGCCTTCGACGACCCGACCACCCCGCCGCACGCCCGGCCGCGCGAGAGCATCGAAATCCGCACCCTCGCGTTTTTCTGATCCCCTACGGGTATGCAACTCAAAATGCCAGTAGCCTACCATCGTCATCCCGGCGAAGGCCCGGACCCATGGTGCCGCCAATACGAACTCCTCAAGCAATCGCAATGCTTTACCAACGATGACACGGTGGTGCGGCGGAACGATGGGCCCCGGCTTCCGCCGGGGAGACGATAGATCGGTGGCGGGGAGGCTCTGTAAAACCGATGTATGTCGGCACGCAGATCCGGCCGCGCGACGATGCAGACTACAAGGTCTGGGCGCAGCTCGGGGTTCGACACGTCTGCGTGGATCCGCCCGGCAATCCTCACCACTGGAGCCTCGACGATCTGAACCGGCATCGCGAGCACGTCGAGTCGTTCGGCCTCTCGCTAGATATGGTGCAACTGCCGCTGTCGTCGCGGCCGATCGAGGAGCAAGAAAGCCCGCACATCCTGATGGGCAAGGACCCGGAGCGGCAGCGAGAGATCGACAGCATTTGCGCCTTGATCGAGCGGCTGGCCGCCGCCGGCATACCCGCCGCCAAATACAATCTCTGCATCATCGGCATCCCGCGCACCGAGCGAGAGCCGGGGCGCGGCGGCTCGCGCAACGCCGCCTTCCGCTGGAACCGCGCCGACCAGGATGCGCCCCCAACAAAAGCCGGCGTCATCTCCGAGGAGGAGAACTGGGAACGCATTGATCGTTTCCTCGCCGCAATCGTCCCGGTCGCCACTGCTGCAAAGGTCCGCCTCGCCTGTCATCCACACGACCCCTACACGCCGCCCGGCTACCGCGGCGTGACCCGCGTGCTCGGCACCGTCGAGGGGCTGAAACGGTTCGTGCAGATGCACGACAGCCCCTATCACGGCCTCAATTTCTGCCAGGGCACGGTCGCGGAGATGCTCGACGACCCGGCTCGTGAAATCTTCGAAGTGATCCGCTGGTTCGGCGAGCGCAGCAAGATCTTCAACGTGCATTTCCGCAACATCAAGGGCAAGAAGCTCGACTTTATGGAGGCCTTCCCGGACGAGGGCGACATGGACATGCCGCGCTCGCTCGCCGCCTATCGTGATGTCGGCTACCCATACATGCTGATGCCCGACCACGTGCCGCAGATCGACGGCCGCGACCCCTCCGGCGTCGCCTTCGCCTATTGCTACGGCTATATCCAGGCCCTCATCGACGGGTTGGTGCCACCGCACAGCCGGTCGAAGAACTGACGGGGTTCATTATGTCTGCCAATCCTCGAACCGCAGGCCTGGGACGCGTCCGAATTCCTGCGTGTTGTGTGTGGCGAGGACCAGGTTCCGCGCCACGGCCTGCCCGGCGATCAGCACGTCATAAGGACCGATCGGCGTTCCCTTTGAGGCTAGCAACGCGCGGATTGCGCCCGTTTGTCGAGCGTCCTCTTTCTCGTACTCGAGCACCACAAACTGAAGCGCATCGATCAGCGCCACATTTTGCGCGGCGCGCCTGCTCTTGAACGCGCCATCAAATAGCTCGTGCGCAACGAGTGCAGGATTAGGCACGTCATTTGGCTGCTCGCGCCGAACACCCAGGGCTGCGTTCGAGGTCGTGTCATTCAGTAACGCTATAATTGCGTTTGCAACGAGCAGATAACGAGTCATTTATAGAATTCGTCAAGCTCCCGCCTCTCCTGTTGCTCCGGCTGCTCTTTGACAGCTTCAACAAAATCATCATCGAGCTTGCCTACGATCGCGTCCAGCCAAATCAGTTTGGCGGGCCTCATTCGATCACCTCGTCGGCGCGGCCGAGCAATGACGGCGGGATGGCCAGGTTCAGCAAACGGGCGGTCTTCAAATTGATGTACAGCTCGTATCGCGTGGGCTGCTCGACGGGAATGTCGGCTGGGCTCGTGCCTTTGATGATCTTATCGATCTGCGCGGTGGACTGACGGGCCATTGCCAGATAATCGGGGCCGAGGCTCACTAATCCTCCGGCAACAACCGTTTCCCTGAAAGGAGAGCACAATCGGAGATGGGCCGCGAGCGCGCGATCGGCAATCTCGGCCCCGACGGTGAAGGTGACGGCTCCGGCGATCGCTAATAGTGCCTGTACCTCGCTATTTTCGATTTTGGCAAACGCAATTTCGAGGTCGTCAGCCGATTGAATGTCTACGGGAACGAGGGTGACCCCGAGCTCAGGAGCCGCACCGTCCAGCGAAGTCATTGCAAATCCGACGTTTGGATCACCAACAGCCCGCAAGACAGCCGCTCGCTTGAGATCCGGCACGATTTCTTTGAGAATCTGCAGTCTCTTCCCATAGGTCTCCGTCGCGGCTTCGAACGTGATGCCGGTCATGTTTACGCCGGGATGCGCGAGACTTTGGACGAGCCCAATTTCGACCGGAGCGCCAACCGACACAAACACCGTGGGCACGGCGCCGGCCAACCTCCTTGCCGCCGCTCCCGTTACTGTTCCCCAAGCGACCAATAGGTCGATTTGAGGCAATAAGGAAACAATCGCCTCTTGCAATTTGTCTGGCTGCGGACCCGCAAATCGGCGCGACAGCACGATGTTGCGACCCTGAATATAGCCGAGATCAGCCAATCCCTGTTCGAGCGCTTGCGCCAAGAACGCTCCCCGCTCGGGTGTGGTCGAAAGCACCTGGCCTATTCGCCAGATCTTGCCGGGCTGTTCAGCAGCGGCCGCAAAGGGCGCCAGCGCAGTGCCGTAAATTGCCGCGATGAAATCGCGCCGCCTCATTCGATCACCTCGTCGGCAAGCGCGAGCAGCGCGGGCGGGAGGGTAAGGCCGAGCGCTTTGGCAGCCTTGAGGTTGATAACAAACTCGAATTTGGTGGGTTGGTAGATCGGGATGTCGCCCGGCTTGGCTCCGTTGAGGATCTCGTGCACGTCATCGGCCATGCGTTTGTCCATAGGTGGCAGTGCGCGCGTTCAGGAACGCGACCTTCGACGCCGAAGGGACCGCCTCTTTGAGGAGCTGAAGGTGCTTTCCCAAAATCTCGTAGCCCGCGTCGCTGGTGACGCCAGTGACGTTGCCCCTGGGCGCGCCAAACTCGTCGCGAGCCCAATGCGGATGGGCTCCACCCCTGTCCAGACGATCGGGAGAGTATCGGTCGCCGCACGGACCGCCAGCGCGACGGGGTTGGTGACGGCGCCGATCACGTCCGGGTTCCGGTTGACGACCTCGCGAGCGAGATCGGCAAGGCCCTCGGGCCGCCCCTCTCCGGAATACCGCTCCACCGTCAAGTTTATCCCTTCGATCTCACCCAGCCGGCGCAGCTCTCCGAAAAATTCCTGATATGCGCGAGGTCCCGTTTCGCTGATCATAGCCACGGGGCCTGCGGGAGTGACAATCGCGATCCGATGAGGCTTTCCCCGGTTCTTGCGCTCGCCCCGATCAGGCGGAGGCCGCGAACAATAGACCGATCATAAAATCGCGCCGTCTCATCCAATCATTCCACCGCGGTGCGGTTGGCCTCGACTTCGCTGCAGCGCCGCTGCGTCCGCGCCATTATGCCACAGGAATTGGACACCGCGAGCCCAAGGGGGCATTTGATCGAAGGCGCTGTGGTCGGGCCGCTAAGCGGTTGATGCGGAAATTAACCCAGCGTTAAAGCGATTCGCGTCCTCGCCAATCTTGTGCATATTATGGCACTTGCGCCGAACCGCGCGCTGGCGCGCGGCGATCCTTGCGCCAACAGCTTTGGGTGAAGAGCATAAGCGATGGCATTGCCCGAGAGACAGGGACTCTACGACCCGCGCAACGAGCATGATTCGTGCGGCATCGGTTTCGTCGCCAACATCAAGGGGCGAAAATCGCTCGACATCATCACGCGCGGATTGCAGATCCTGGTCAATCTCGACCATCGCGGCGCGGTCGGAGCCGACCCGCTGGTCGGCGACGGGTCCGGGTGCCTCATTCAGATGCCGGATGCGTTGCTGCGCGATTGGGCGACGCGCCAGGGGCTGACACTTCCCGAGCCCGGCCGGTACGCGGTCGCGATGTGCTTTCTGCCTTGGGAGGAGCGGGCGCGCGCGATCGCGATCGAGCATGTCGAGGGTTTCATAAAGGCGGAGGGACAAACCCTCGTCGGTTGGCGCGATGTCCCGACCGATACGAGCGGCCTTGGCGCCAAGGTCATCGAGACGATGCCGTGGATCAGCCAGGCGATCGTCGCCTGCAGCCCCGAAATTGCCGATCAGGACGCCTTCGAGCGCAATATCCTGACGATCCGCAAGCAGGCCCTGAACAGCGTCACGGCATTGGCCGAGTACCACGGGATGCCGGCATTGCGCGACCTCTACATGCCCTCCTTCTCGACCCGCACCCTCGTATACAAGGGCTTGCTCTTGGCTCCGCAGGTCGGAAGCTTTTACGAGGACCTGCGCAACCCGCTGACGGTTTCGGCGCTCGCCTTGGTGCATCAGCGGTTTTCCACCAACACCTTCCCGTCCTGGCGGCTCGCCCACCCCTACCGATTCATCTGCCATAACGGCGAGATCAACACGGTGCGCGGCAACGTCAATTGGATGGCGGCGCGCCGCCAGGCGATGACGTCCGAGCTGCTCGGCCCCGATCTCGCGAAGATGGTGCCGCTGATCGGGCCGGGGCAGTCGGACACCGCCTGCATCGACAATGCGCTCGAGCTGCTCGTCATCGGCGGCGGCTATTCGCTCGCCCATTCGATGATGATGCTGATCCCCGAAGCCTGGGCCGGCAATCCGCTGATGGACCCGCAGCGGCGGGCGTTCTACGAATACCACGCTGCGCTGATGGAACCGTGGGACGGGCCGGCGGCCATCGCCTTCACCGATGGCCGCCAGATCGGCGCTACGCTCGACCGCAATGGGCTGCGGCCGGCGCGCTACATCGTCACCGACGACGATCACGTGATCATGGCGTCGGAAGCCGGGGTATTGCCGGTCCCGGAGGAGAAGATCACCCGTAAGTGGCGGCTGCAGCCGGGCAAGATGCTGCTGATCGACTTCGAAGAAGGCCGCATCGTCGACGACGACGAGATCAAACGCAAACTGGCCGCCGAACATCCTTACGCAGAGTGGCTCGAAGCGACCCAATTCAAATTGCACGAGCTGCCGGACCTCGCGGAGGAGCACGAGGAGGAGTTCTCTCGGGCGACGGTGCCGACACTGCCCAATGACCCGACAACGCAGCTCAGGCAGCAGCAGGCTTTTGGCTACACTCAGGAAGACATCCAGTTCTTTCTCGAGCCGATGGCGCGCGATGCGGACGATCCGGTCGGCTCGATGGGCACCGACACGCCAATTGCCGCGCTGTCAAACCACCCGAAGCTGCTCTACAACTACTTCAAGCAGAATTTTGCACAGGTCACCAACCCGCCGATTGACCCGATCCGCGAACAATTGGTCATGTCGCTGGTCTCGATGATCGGGCCGCGGCCGAACCTCTTGGGGCACGAGGCCGGCACGCATTACCGGCTCGAAGTCTCGCAGCCGATCCTGAGCAACGGCGATCTGAAGAAGATCCACGCGATCGAGAAATTGGTCAGCGCCTTCCGCACCGATACCCTCGACACGACCTGGGCGGCGGTCGAGGGTGCGGATGGTATGGCGCCGGCGCTCGAACGGCTGTGCTATGAGGCGACCCTGGCGGTGGAAGCCGGGCACAACATCCTGATCCTGTCCGACCGCGCGACTTCGGCCGAGCGGGTGCCGATCCCGGCATTGCTCGCGACATCGGCGGTGCACCATCACCTGATCCGCCAGGGTCTGCGCACCTTGACCGGCATTGTCGTCGAGACCGGCGAGGCGCGCGAGGTGCATCATTTTTGTGCGCTGGCCGGCTACGGCGCGGAGGCGATCAACCCCTACCTCGCCTTTGCCACGCTCGAGCAGATGCGCGTCGAGAACGATCTGCCGCTCAGCGCCGAACAGGTGCAGAAGAACTACATCAAGGCGGTCGGCAAGGGGATCCTCAAAGTCATCTCCAAGATGGGGATCTCGACCTACCAGTCATATTGCGGGGCGCAGATCTTCGACGCCGTCGGTCTGGCCAGCGATTTTGTCGAGAAATACTTCACCGGCACGGCGACGACGATCGAAGGTGTGGGTCTGCGCGAGATCGCGCAGGAAGCGGTCGCGCGGCACAAGAACGCCTACGGCGACAACCCGCTCTACGAGGATATGCTCGATCTCGGCGGCGATTACGCCTTTCGCCTGCGTGGCGAGGACCATGCCTGGACGCCGCAATCGGTCGCCAAATTGCAGCACGCCGTGCGCGGCAACTCGCTCACCGATTACCGGGCCTTTGCGGCGACGATCAACGACCAGAGCCGAGCGGCACCTGACGATCCGCGGGCTGATGTCGTTCAAGTTGGCCGACGAACCGGTGCCGCTCGACGAAGTCGAGCCGGCGAGCGAGATCGTCAGGCGGTTTGCGACCGGCGCAATGAGCTTCGGCTCGATCAGCCGCGAAGCGCATACGACGCTCGCCATTGCGATGAACCGCATCGGCGGCAAGTCCAATACCGGCGAGGGCGGCGAGGAGGCGCAGCGCTTCAAGCCATTGCCCAATGGCGACTCGATGCGCTCGGCGATCAAGCAGGTCGCCTCGGGCCGCTTTGGCGTCACGACCGAGTACCTCGTCAATGCCGACGACCTGCAGATCAAGATGGCGCAGGGCGCCAAGCCCGGCGAAGGCGGTCAACTGCCCGGCCGCAAGGTCGACAAAGTCATCGCCGGGGTGCGCTACTCGACCCCCGGCGTCGGCCTCATCTCACCGCCGCCGCACCACGACATCTATTCGATCGAGGATCTGGCGCAGCTGATCCACGATCTGAAGAACGCCAATCCGCGGGCGCGAATATCAGTGAAGCTCGTGTCAGAGGTCGGCGTCGGCACCGTCGCAGCCGGGGTCAGCAAAGCCCGCTCCGACCACGTCACGATCGCCGGCTTTGAGGGCGGCACCGGCGCGAGCCCGCTCACCTCGCTGACCCATGCCGGCTCGCCCTGGGAGATCGGGCTCGCCGAGACGCAGCAGACATTGGTGCGCAACGGGCTGCGCGGCCGCATAGCGGTGCAAGTCGATGGCGGGCTGAGGACCGGGCGCGATGTCGTTGTCGGGCGCAATGCTTGGCGCCGATGAGTTTGGGTTTGCGACGGCGCCGTTGATCGCGGCCGGCTGCATCATGATGCGCAAGTGTCACTTGAACACCTGTCCGGTCGGCATTGCGACGCAGGACCCGGTATTGCGCAGGCGCTTCACCGGCGAGCCCGAGCACGTCATCAATTATTTCTTCTTTGTCGCCGAGGAAGTGCGCGAGCTGATGGCAAAACTCGGCTTCCGCACCTTCAACGAGATGGTGGGCCGCGTCGACAAGCTCGACATGGTGCGGGCGATCGATCACTGGAAAGCCAAGGGGATCGACCTCTCGCGCCTCTTATATCAGGAGCCGGCCAAGCCCGGGGTAGCGATCTACAATTGCGAGCGCCAGCAGCATCATCTCGACAAAGCCCTCGATAACGAGCTGATCGCAGAGGCGCAGCCCGCGCTCGACGAGCGCCAACCCGTGCGCATCGAGCGCCCGATCCGCAATGTCCATCGCACCGTCGGTGCAATGCTGTCGGGCGAGGTCGCGCGCCGCTATGGCCATGCCGGTCTGCCGCAAGACACGATCTGGGCGACGTTCCGCGGCAATGCCGGGCAGAGCTTTGGCGCCTTCCTGGCGCACGGCGTCACATTGGAGCTCTTTGGCGACGCCAATGACTACACGGGCAAGGGCCTGTCGGGCGGGCGCCTGATCGTGCGCCAGCCGCCCGAGGCGAGCCGCGAGCCGACCGAAAACATCATCATCGGCAATACCGTGCTGTACGGCGCGATCGCCGGCGAGGCCTATTTCGAGGGTGTCGCGGGTGAACGCTTCGCAGTGCGCAATTCGGGTGTCGCCGCCGTCGTCGAGGGCACGGGCGATCACGGCTGCGAATACATGACCGGCGGCGTGGTGGTCGTGATCGGCGATACCGGGCGCAATTTCGCCGCCGGCATGTCGGGCGGCATTGCCTATGTCTGGGACCCGCGGGGCCGCTTCGCGAGCCTCTGCAATCAGAGCGAGGTCGAGCTCGAGCCGATCGCCCCGGCCGAGCCCGACGACGATGCCGACCCGGACGAGCGGCCGCGGCAGCGCTCGCCGAGCGTTCATGACAACGGGATGGGCGACCCGCTGCGCTTCGACGCGGCGAGATTGCGCATCCTGCTCGAGCGCCATCACCTGTTCACCGGCAGCGCACGGGCGCGCGATCTTCTCGAAGACTGGGACAACACTGTCGCGTCGTTTGTGAAAATCACGCCAAAGGACTACCGGCGCGCCCTTCTCGAATTGCAGGCCGAGCGGCAGTCCGCCCGCATCGAGGCCGCCGAATGAGCGCCCCCACCCTAACTCTCCCCCGCATGCGGGGGAGGGTCCGGGAGGGGGCTTGCCGGCCTCTCCCCCGGATGCCGCGCCGTGGGTAAGCCGACCGGCTTTCTCGAGATCGAGCGTCGCGATCGACCCTATGAAAAGCCGGAAATCCGCAGCCATAGCTGGAAGGAATTCGTCAAGCCGCTGCCCGCTGCCGAGAACCGCAAGCAGGCCGCGCGCTGCATGGATTGTGGCATCCCGTTCTGTCACGAGGGCTGCCCAGTCAACAACCTGATCCCGGACTGGAACAACCTCGTCTATCGCGACCAGTGGCGCGCCGCGCTGAAAACGCTGCACTCGACCAACAACTTTCCTGAATTTACCGGCCGCATCTGCCCGGCGCCCTGCGAAGCCGCGTGCACGCTCAACATCGATGACAATCCCGTCACGATAAAGACGATTGAATGCGCGATTGTCGATCGCGGCTGGCAGGAGGGCTGGATCGAGCCGGCCCCACCGCCAAGACGTACCGGCAAGCGGGTTGCGGTTGTCGGGTCCGGCCCTGCCGGGTTGGCCTGCGCGCAGCAGCTGGCGCGCGCCGGACACTCGGTGACGGTGTTCGAAAAGGCCGACCGCATCGGCGGTCTGTTGCGTTATGGCATCCCCGATTTCAAGATGGAGAAATGGCTGATCGACCGCCGTGTGGAGCAGATGACGGCGGAAGGGGTCGAGTTTCGCACCTCACTCGAGGTCGGCGTTGATATTCCTGTCGGGGATCTCCTTGCGGGATACGAGGCGTTGGCATTGACCGGCGGCGCAGAATTGCCGCGCGATCTGGAAGTGCCGGGCTGCGAGCTCGATGGCATCCAT
Organism: uncultured Alphaproteobacteria bacterium; assembly: GCA_963700185.1. Classification (GTDB taxonomy): domain Bacteria; phylum Pseudomonadota; class Alphaproteobacteria; order ATCC43930; family CGMCC-115725; genus AP-15. The sequence continues at coordinate 417,458 of CAVOWP010000014.1, read as the reverse complement.
TTCGCAATGGATTTTCTGCCGCAGCAGAACAAGCGCAATGCCGGCGACCCCGAGGAAGTCGCCGCGCCATACGGCACGATTACTGCCGCGGGCAAGCACGTCGTTGTGATCGGCGGTGGCGACACCGGCTCGGACTGCATCGGGACCTCGGTGCGGCAGGGGGCGGTTTCGATCACCCAGCTCGAAATTCTGCCAAGGCCGCCAGAGCGCGAGAACAAGGCGCTCACCTGGCCCGATTGGCCGATGAAACTGCGTACTTCGTCGTCACAGGAAGAAGGCTGCGAGCGCGATTGGTCGGTGCTTACCAGGCACGCGATTGGGCGGGACGGACGCGTGACGGCACTCGATTGTGTCCGCGTCGAGTGGCAAAAAAACACCGACGGCCGCTTCGTGATGCAAGAAGTCCTGCATAGCGGTTTCACGTTGCGAGCCGATCTGGTGCTGTTGGCGATGGGGTTCTTGGGCTCTCGCCGGCCGGGCATGGTGGAGCAGTCCGCCGTAGAACTCGACGGGCGAGGCAACATCCGCGCCAATACCGTCGACTACCGCACCTCAGTGCCCAAAATATTTGCTGCCGGCGATATGCGGCGCGGCCAGTCGCTGGTCGTCTGGGCCATCCGTGAAGGCCGCCAATGCGCCCGCGCCATCGACGAGTTCGTGATGGGCACGAGCTTGCTGCCCCGGTAACGCCCCCCGCAAGTGTGCTGCACGCCTTCGTCATTGCCGGGCTTGACCCGGCAATCCATAATCAGCTTTCGCCCGCGTAGGTCCTTCGTCGATGCCCGGGTCAAGCCCGGGCATGACGTTTTACAGCAGGCACGCTGTTCACAATGGGGAGGGAGAATGTCTAGAAGGGTCGCTGTGGCCGCTGCGGTGCTCGTAGCAATGCTGGCGACTGGCGTCGCTGCCTTGGCTGAGACGCCGTCGGGACTGCCGATCACGATCGGGTTCAGCATGCCGTTGACCGGCGGGCTCGCGGTCAATGGCACCTCGGGGCTGCTCGCGATGCAGATTTGGGCCGAGGATACGAATGAAAAGGGCGGGCTGCTTGGCCGCCCGGTCAAGCTCGTCTATTACGACGACCAGACCAACCCATCTCTGGTGCCCGGCATCTACACAAAATTGCTCGACGTCGACAAGGTCGACCTCGTCGTCTCGGCCTACGGCACCAATGTCACGGCCCCGGCATTGCCGGTCGTGATCCAGCACAACAAGACGTTCATGGGTCTATTCGCAATGGACGTCAACGAGGAGTTCCACTACCCGAAATACTTCTCGATGCTGCCGGTGGGGCCGGACCCGCGGGCGGCGATCTCCGAGGGGTTTTTCGAGATCGTCAAGGCCAATAAGGACAAGTTCGGCCTGAAGACCATCGCATTGGCGGTCGATGACGGGGAGGCGACGCGCAATACTGCCGACGGAGCCCGGGTCAACATCAAGAAAGCCGGCCTCGATGTCGTCTACGACAAGACCTACCCGCCCACGACGACCGACTTCAGCCCGATCATCCGGGCCATCCAGGCGACGAGCCCCGACATCGTTTATTTCGCATCCTATCCGCCCGACAGCGTCGGCTTGATCCGTGCAATGCACGAGATCGGGCTCAACACCAAGATATGCTGCGGTACGATGACCGGGCCGCAGAGTACTTCGCTCAAAACATCGCTTGGTCCAATGCTCAATGGCATCATTACCTTCGACTGGTGGCTGCCGGCGCCGAAACTACGATTTCCCGGTGTGATGGAGTTTTTGGGACGTTATCAGAAGCAGGCGGCCGGCAAGGGTGTCGATCCGCTCGGCTATTATCTCGCGCCGTGGGCCTATGCCGATTTGCAGGTGGTGGGGGAGGCTGTCGAGGAGACCAAGAGCCTCGACCAGGACAAGATCGCCGACTACATCCGCTCCCATACCTTTGAGACTGTGGTGGGCGACGTCGCCTTTGGCGAGAAGGGCGAGTGGAAAAAGGCACGCGTCCTGACGATCCAGTTCCAAGGCATCGCGAGCACTAACGTCGATGACTTCCGCGACGGCAAGGGCGAAGTCGTGCTGTGGCCGGATGACTACAAAGCCGGCGACCCGATCCTGCCCTATTCCTCCGTCAAACACTGAAGCCGATCAATCGGGCACACCCTCGACGCGGAAGATCTCCTCGAGCTGCGGGCTCATCGGCAGGTCGAGGGTCTCGCCGGTCGGCAGGCGCTGCTGGAACCATTTGTTGTAGAGCTGCACCAGTTCGCGGCTCTGGCCGAGGCGGCTGAAGGTGCGGTCGACGATTGCGGCGAAATCCCGATCGTTCTTGCGGTACATCAGCCCGTACGGGTCGTAGGACAGATATTCGCCGACGATGTCGTACTGGTCGCCCGATTTGGTCGTGGCTATCAGTCCATAGAGCAACACGTCGTCGGTGGCGAAGGCGTCTGCTTTCCCCTCCTTGAGCATGGAGAATGATTCGGCGTGGTCCGCACCGACGAGAAGCTTGATGCCGAGGTGCTGTTTGTCCGAGATCGCCCGCACTGCGGCCTCGTTGGTGGTGCCGGCGGTCACGACGACCGTCTTGTCGCCCAGATCGCGATAGGAGCTTATGCCGGAGGAGCGCGGCACCAACAGCTTGGTGCCGGCGACGAAGAAGACCGGCGAGAAGGCGACCTCCTTCCTGCGCTCGAAATTGGCTGTCGTCGAGCCGCATTCGAGATCGACCTCACCCGATGTCACGGCGGGGATGCGCGTCTCTGCCGTGACTTTCTTATATTTGACTGCGATCTCAGCCCCTGCGAGCTCTTTCGAGACCTCATCGACCACTGCGTTGCACAGGTCGATCGAATAGCCGATCGGCTCACCAACCTTGTTGACATAAGAGAACGGGATCGAACTCTCGCGATACCCAAGGGTTACGGACTTGCTGTCCTTGACCTTCTTTAAGGTTCCGGTCAGCTCTTGGGTATTTGCGCCGGTAATCGCAAGCAGCGGCGCGATCAGCGCGACGGCGAGGAGTAAGCGGCGCAGCATCAAGCCGCTTGCGCCTCCGCCGGGATGCCGAGCGTCTCCGCTGTCTCTCCCTCCCAGCGGCCAATGACAGCGGTCGCCAGACTGTTGCCGATCACGTTGGTCGCGGTGCGGCCCATGTCGAGGAACTGGTCGATGCCGATGATCAACAGCAGCCCCGCTTCAGGAAGGTTGAAAGTCACCAGAGTGGCGGCGATGACGACGAGCGAGGCGCGCGGCACTCCGGCCATGCCCTTGCTGGTCAGCATCAGAACCAGCAGCATCGTGATCTGCTGCGGGATCGACAGCGGGATGTTATAGGCCTGCGAGATGAAAATTACCGCGAAAGTGCAGTACATCATCGAGCCGTCCAGGTTAAAGGAGTATCCCATCGGCAACACGAAACTGATGATCTTTTTGCTGACCGGCAGTTTTTCGAGCTGCGCCATCGTCACTGGGTAGGCAGCTTCGCTGCTGGCCGTGCTGAACCCCAACAGGAAAGGCTCGCGGATCAGCGAAATCAGCCGGAACACGGCGCGGCCGAGGAACAAGAATCCGGCAGCGATCAGCACCAGCCACAAGATACCGAGGCTAAAATAAAACATGATCAGATACTTGCCATAGGTCACCAGTATGCCGATGCCCTGCGTTGTCACCGTCGCCGCCATTGCCGCGAACACGGCAATTGGCGCGAGGCCCATGACGTACCCTGTTATCTTCAGGATGATCTGCGAGGTCTCGTCAATGATCTTGATGACGCCCGCCGCCCGCTCGCCCAGGGCCGCTGCTGCGACTCCGAAGAACAGCGAGAAGACGACGATCTGCAGGATCTCGTTGTTGGCCATCGCCTCGACCGCGCTCTTCGGCACGAGGTGGGTGACGAAATCCTTTAAGGAGAGCGAGGCCGCGTTGAGATTGGTCGAAGCGCCGATGTCGGGCAGCGGCAGGTTGAGATTGTCGCCCGGGCGCAGGATGTTGACCATGATCAGGCCGAGCAGCAGCGAGATGAGGGATGCGCTGACGAACCACAGCATCGCCTTGCCACCGATCCGGCCAACCGCCTTGGTGTCGCCCATATGCGCGACGCCGACCACCAACGTCGTAAAGACGAGCGGCGCGATGATCATCTTTATGAGGCGCAGAAAGACGTCGGTAAACAGCGAGATATAGCCGGCGACCGTCTTCGCCGTCTGCGGATCCGGCCACAACTGGTGGCAGGCATACCCGACAGCGATGCCCAGAAGCATCCCGATGAAGATGATCGTCGTCAGTCGTTGCGCGCGCATGCGATCCCCCTCCGAGGCCGATTGCGAGGATGCGATATTCTTACTTGTAAGAAAACCGTCATCGCCTCGCTTAGGAGCCGGCTTGCAATCCTCCCGACGGTTCATTACGTCATTAATGAAACTGGCGAGGCGTATATGCCGAATGTCGTAACCATCACCCGACCGGATGTCATCGCGCTGATCGAAAAGGCAGCCAAAAAGCTGGCCCGCGGCAACAAGACCGAGGCGGTCGCTCTGGCGATGCGACGTCTGCTGGACGAGGATGCCCGGGCGGGCTCTTTGTTCGGCGCTCATCGTGGATCTGTCGAGATCCGCGAGGGCGTCGAACTGATCGCGCCGGCCCTCGATGTCGAGCCGGATGCTGCTACGGGTCGAGAAATCGAGCGGTGACGGATAGGCTGCTTCTCGATACCCATATCGCGCTCTGGCTGGACAGCGGCGACGACGCGCTGCGGCCACCGACGCGCGCCTTGATCGACGATTGTTGGCAGAACGGCGGGACCATTCTTTTGAGCGCCGTCAGCGTCTGGGAGATTGCACTGCTCGTCGATACCCGACGGATCGAGCTTGATCTTCCCATCGAGGCGTGGATCACGCGATTTGTCGAACGGCCCGGCGTCGAGGCTCTACCACTCGGCCACAGCGCTGCCTCGCAAAGCTATCGTTTGTATCAACTCGAGCACCGCGATCCAGCCGATCGGCTCCTGATTGCCAGCGCGATCGAGCTTGCGTGCCCACTTGTCACTTATGACGAGCGCATCTTGCGCTTTGCCGCCGAGTATGGCCGTCAGTACGGGTTCACCGCCGACAGGTGAGAAGCGATCACCGTCACCCGAAGCGGTTCGAGCGCGGGAAGCCACTGGGGACGAGCCGGCCGGAGGCGCCGCGGGAGCCGAGCCAGGGGGTGAGGTTGATTTCGGTGCGAATGCGGTTTTCGCCTTGCCGCCAGGACAGCCCGTCGGCGAGGCGGAACACCTTGCAATCGGCGAGACCACCCGATTTGTAGCGTTGCAGGATGACGCCGCGGCCGCGCGTCATCAGCGGGATCTCGTCGAGCTTCACGATCAGCATCTTGCGGTTGTCGCCGACAAAGGCGACCGCGTCGCCGGTCTCCGCCTGCACGCACACCCTGGCGGCCGCGCCTTCGGCGGGCGTCAGCACCTGCTTGCCGGCGCGGGTTTGCGCGACGGCCTCTTCGCCGTCGACGACAAAGCCACGTCCGTCATTGGCGACGACCAGCAGCTCCATGCCGGACCGGTAAGGGAACATCGCGACGATGTCGTGCTCGTTCGGCAGGTCGATCATCAGGCGCAGCGGCTCACCATGCCCGCGCCCGCCAGGCAGCCGGTCGACCCCGATCGTATAAAAGCGCCCGTTGGTGCCGAAGACGATCAGGCGGTCCGTCGTCTCGGCAGCCACGGCAAAGCGCGGCGCATCGCCCTCTTTGTACTTTTGCTCGGCAGCGGAGACGTTGTGTCCCTTTACCGCGCGGATCCACCCCTTGGCCGAGCACAGCACGGTCACCGGCTCGCGTTCGACCAGCGCCTCGGCGGGGATCTCGATCGGCGCCGGCGCGGCGGCGATCTCGGTGCGGCGGCGCCCCAGCGGTGTCTCGCCGCCGAATTGGGCCGCGGTCGCTTTGACCTCATTGGCAATCGCGCGCCACTGCCTCTTCTCGCTCGACAGCAGCGCCGTGAGCTTTGCTTCCTCGGCCGAGAGCCGGTCGATCTCCTTGCGGATCCCGATCTCCTCGAGCCGGCGCAACGCGCGCAGCCGCATGTTCAGGATCGCCTCGGCCTGAACCTCGGTCAATTCCCAGCGCGCCATCATCTCGGCTTTGGGGTCGTCGCCTTCGCGGATGATGCGGATCACCTCGTCGAGATTGACATAGACGACGATCTGGCCGCGCAGGATCTCCATGCGGCGGGCGACCGCCGCGAGGCGGTGGCGGCTCTTGCGCTGCAGCACCACCCGGCGGTGGTCGAGAAACGCCTGCAATGCCTCCTTCAGGTTCATCACCCGCGGCACGCCGAGCGGGTCGAGCACATTGAGGTTGAGCGGCACCCGGACCTCGAGCTCGGTCAGCCGGAAGAGCTGCTCCATCAGCATCTCGGCCTCGACGTTGCGCGTCTTGGGCTCGAGAACGAGCCGGACATCCTCGGTCAATTCGTCGCGGATGTCGGCGAGCAGCGGCAGCTTCTTCTCTTCGAGCAGGGCCGCGGTCTTCTCGATCAGCCGCGCCTTCTGCACCTGAAACGGCACTTCGGTAACGACGATCTGGTAGAGGCCGTGGCCCAGCGCCTCCGTCGTCCAACGCGCCCGCAGACGGAAGCTGCCGCGGCCGGTTTCATACCCTTGCCGAATGTTTTCCGGCGGCTCGACCAGGACACCGCCGGTCGGGAAATCGGGTCCGGGAATATGGGTGTGGAGTTCGCCTACCGCGCAGGCGGGCTGCTCGATCAAATGCAGGAGCGCGGCGCAGAGCTCGCCGACATTGTGCGGCGGGATACTGGTCGCCATCCCGACGGCAATGCCCGATGCACCGTTGGCGAGCAGGTTGGGAAAGCGGGCGGGAAGGATGACGGGCTCGCTGTCCTCGCCGTCATAGTTCGGCCGGAAATCGACGGCATCCTCGTCGATCCCGTCGAGCATCGCCTGCGCCACCGCCGACAGCCGGCTTTCGGTGTAACGCATTGCGGCAGCATTGTCGCCGTCGATATTGCCGAAATTCCCCTGCCCGTCGACCAGCGGATAACGCTGCGAAAAATCCTGTGCGAGACGCACCAGCGCGTCGTACACGGCCAGCTCGCCGTGGGGATGGAACTTGCCGATAACGTCGCCGACTACCCGGGCGCATTTCTTGTACCCGGACGCCGGATCCAAGCGCAGTTGATGCATCGCGTGGACGATTCGCCGGTGCACCGGCTTCAGGCCATCGCGCACATCCGGCAGGGAGCGCGACATAATTGTCGACAGCGCATAGGACAGATAGCGCTCGCCGAGCGCATCGGCGAAGTCGACATTGCGGATCTCGCCGGAAAGGGCAGTCACGGCCATGCAATAACCTCAACATAGGGCCGTCACCCCCGCCCGGAGCCTATGCGCTGGGCTCCTGCTTTCGCGGAAATGACGGCGTAAAACGCTAATCGTCCATCGTACCAGCCGTCGCCGCGCGCCGCATGCGTTCGGCCAGCCGCGACCGCGCCGCTGGCAGGGTCCGGCCTTGCGGTACGAACACGTGATGGACCAGGAAATGCTCGGTCAACATCATACCGAGCTCGATCTGGCGCCGGTCGGCAGGTTCGTCGCACCACAGAAATCCAGGCAATACCAACAGCTTATCGCGATACGGAAGACCTGCCGCTCGCGACACCGCCCGCCCCGTGCGGGGCGAAACATAGGCTAAGTCGGTCGTGACACCCGAGACCGCGCAGCGACCCAGATCCAGACCGAATCCCAAACCGGCGAGCAGGTCCCGCTCCCAGCCGACATAACGCGCCGGCCAATCGGCTGCCGAATCGAGCGCCCGAAGCAAGCTGCCGAACGAGGCGAAGACATTCGGATACGGCTCCCGCTCGGGCAGCGCAGCAGCAACAAGTGCCGCCGCTGCCGTCAAACCGGCCAGCCGGTCGGGATCGTCGAGCAGCCCCGCAGCATGAGGCCGCACCAGTTCGCAGGCGATCGTGCCGAGATGCTCGCTGAGGCGTCCGCGCCACACCGACGCAACCTCGTTACCAGGTTGCAGCACCGCCCGCAGCTTTGGCGACTGCCCGCCGCGAACGAGGCCGGCATGCCTCCCGTGCTGTTCGGTCAACAGTTCGACGATAGCCCCGTGTTCGCCATGGCGACGGGCCGCCAGGACGAACGCTCTATCTTGCCATTCCATCAAGTGTCGTAATCGAGCCCAAGCGCCTCAAACCGCTCTCGATCCTCGACCCAATTCTCGCGCACCTTGACGAACAGGAACAGGTGGACGCGCCGATCGAGCATGAGTTCAAGCTCGGCGCGGGCCCTCGCACCGATCGTTTTGATCTTTTTCCCGCTTTCACCGAGCACGATCGCGCGCTGACTCGGCCGTTGCACATAGATGACCTGCTCGATCCGGACACTGCCGTCCGGCCTCTCTTCCCATTGCTCGGTCTCGACCGTAGAGGCGTAGGGGAGCTCGTCATGCAATTGCATGAAGAGCTGCTCGCGCGTCACCTCCGCCGCGATCAGACGCTCGGGAGCGTCCGAGAGCTGATCCTCCGGAAAGAGCCAGGGCCCCTGCGGCAAGCTGGCGGCGAAATGGCGCTTCAAATCCTCCACGCCATCGCCCTGCAGACCGGAAATCATGAATATGGGATCGAAATGGCCTTGCCGCGAGAGCGCGTCGGCGAGGCCGAGCAGCCGGTCGCGGCGGACCAGATCGATTTTGTTCAAGGCGAGGACCGATCGGCGGCCGTGCGCCCTCAGAGCGCCGAGGATGCGGCGAGTGTCCTCGTCGATGCCGCGGGCGGCGTCGACCAGCAACAAAGTTTCGTCGGCATCAGCGGCACCCGACCATGCCGCCGCCACCATCGCCCGGTCGAGCCGACGCCGCGGCGTAAAGATCCCGGGCGTATCCACATAGACGATCTGCGTCGCGCCCTCGATCGCGATGCCGAGCAGCCGGTTGCGCGTCGTCTGCGCCTTCGGTGTGACGATTGCCAGTTTACGGCCGACGAGCCGGTTGAGCAGGGTCGACTTGCCGGAATTCGGCGCCCCGATGAGCGCGACGTAGCCGCACCGCGTCGGCGCCGGCTCGGTTTCGGCCACCGCGTCAGGCGGCGTGGTGTTTGGCCCAGTCGACGACCTCGGCATGAGTCCCGAACCAGACGCCTGGGCGTGATTTGGCGTGCCGGATCATCTCGTCGAGGATCCAGATGCGCGAACGATAGCCGATGATGTGCGGGTGCATGGTGAGCTGGAAAACCCCGCCCTCGTCGTAAGCTGCGTCGAACTCGCGCCGGAAAATATCGAAGACATCGTTCGGCGGCGTATAGGGGCGGAGCGACTGAAACCGGTTCATCATGAAATAGACAGCGTCGTCGCGAACCCATTCGACCGGAAATTCGACGACCCCGGTCGGCTCGCCGTCGAGCAACAGTTCGTAGCAATCTTCGTCGCTCATCAGCGACGAATCGTAGAGCAACCCCATCTCCTTCTCGAGCTCCAGCGTGTGCTGGCTGAAATCCCAAGAAGGCGTTCGCAGACCCACTGGCCGGATGCCGGCGATCTGTTCCAGAGTATCGGCCGACCGCTTCATCAGATCGCGCTCTGCCTCCCGAGGCAGGACGGAATTCAGCTCGTGGATCCATCCGTGAATGCCGATTTCATGTCCTTCCGCGACGACACGACGCTGTTCGTCGGGGTGGAGCAGCGCCGTGACGGCGGGGACATAGAAGCTCGCCTTGACCCCGTGCTTTTCCAAGACTTTCAAAATCCGCGGGACGCCCACGCGATTGCCGTATTGGCCCCACGCCAAGCGGCCGATCGACTTGCCGCCATCGCGCAGATCGCTCGTCTCGTGGTCGCTGTCAAAGGACAGCGCGACGGCGCACTGCGCGCCGCCCGGCCATTCGGCGGGCCGCAGCTTGCGCCCGGCGCGGACACGGTTGACGAGCTTGCGCCAGTGATCCTCGGGCCATTGCCAGGGCTCGAGATCGCGTCGTTCGAGGTCCCGCTCGGGAGCGTTCATCGCTTTTTCCTCCACGTCGGTCTTTCGCCGGCGGAGAGGGCGAGGGATTGGTCGGAGCGGTGAGATTCGAACTCACGACCCTCAGCACCCCATGCTGATGCGCTACCAGGCTGCGCTACGCTCCGACCGGGCGGCTTTGCCGACGAGACCGATCATAACCCCCCGCTCGAAGCCGCGCAATGGGCGCCCATGTCCTTAGGCTGCCCCCCTCCTGCGCTTGCTGCCGATGGGGTCTGCCAGACCGTGGTTGATCTGATCCTTCAGGGCGTGCGAGGCGCGGAAGACGAGAACGCGGCGCGGGCTGATCGGCACTTCCTGGCCGGTTTTGGGATTGCGGCCGACGCGCTGTCCCTTCTGCCGGACCGCAAAGCTCCCGAACGAGGAGATCTTGACCATTTCTCCACGCTCGAGCGCGCCGGAAATCTCGGCGATCACCGATTCGACAAGTTCCGCCGACTCGTTGCGCGATAAGCCGACCTCTTGATAAACCGCTTCGCTGAGCCTGGCGCGAGTGATGGTTTCTCCGGCCATGCAGTCCTCCCATTCTTTTGTGGAAGGTTAAACCCGCGAAAAAATAACGTCAAATTCCAAAGCTTTGACCTGCCTCGGTCACTACCAGCGCACCAGGCTGGCTCCCCAGCTGAGCCCGCCGCCGAGCGCCTCCATCAACACGAGATGCCCAGGCTTGATCCGCCCATCATCGACCGCGGCCTCGAGGGCGAGCGGGATCGAGGCAGCAGAAGTGTTGGCGTGCCGTTCAATGGTCATGACGATCTTGTCCGGGGGCAATCCGAGTTTTCGTCCCATGGCATCGATGATGCGGCTGTTGGCCTGATGCGGAACCAGCCAGTCGATATCCGCCCCGGTAAGATTGTTGGCGTGCAAACTCTCGTCGATGACTTCGCTCAAGCGTTGAACAGCCTGACGGAAGACCTCACGGCCCTGCATCCGCAGGAAACCCGTGGCGCGTGTCGACGAGGGGCCGCCGTCGACATAGAGAATATCGTAGTGCCGGCCGTCCGAGTGCAGATGGTTCGAGAGGATGAACCGCCCGCTGGGCGACGGGTCGGACACCGACTTCAGCACCAGGGCGCCGGCCCCGTCGCCAAACAGCACGCAGGTGCCGCGATCTTCCCAATCGAGAATGCGTGAAAACGTCTCCGCCCCGATCACGAGGGCGGTCCGGGCTTGACCGAGCCGCAGCGCGTTGTCGGCGACCGAGAGGGCAAAGATGAAACCCGCGCACACTGCCTGAACGTCAAAGGCGGCGCCTCGCATCATCCCGAGCCGGGCTTGGACCTTGGCTGCCGTCGCCGGAAAGGTGTTGTCCGGCGTCGCGGTCGCGAGCACGAGCAAATCGAGATCGCTGCCGCTCATCCCCGCACTCGCCAGCGCCCGCTGCGCCGCGCGAAAGGCCAGATCGGATGTAAGCTCGCCGGGGGCAGCGACCCGGCGTTCCCCGATCCCGGTGCGCTGGCGGATCCATTCGTCCGAAGTGTCGAGACGGTCGGCCAGCTCGCGATTGCCGATTATGCGCTCGGGGAGATAAGCGCCGCAGCCGGCCACCTGGGATCGCAGGATCATTCAAGAAATGCTTATAGCGCGGGTTCCGGGGCGGAGGGCGCCTGACTGAGGCGCGCCAGCTCGACCCGGATCTTGTCGAGAACACCGTTCACCTTCATGTCGACGGCGACGCCGATGGCATTGGCGAAACCGAACGCGTCGGTCGAGCCGTGGCTTTTGACCGCAATCCCGCCCAACCCGAGAAAAATGGCGCCATTATACCGTCGCGGGTCGCTGCGCATGCGAAGCTTGCGGAGGGCTTGGCGGGCAAACAAATAACCGATTCGCGCCGACACGGAATGGCGGAAAGAGGCCTCGAGAAATTCCCCGAAAAGTTTGGCCATCCCTTCCGCCGTCTTGACGGCGACATTGCCCGTGAACCCGTCGGTGACGACGACATCGACAGTACCCGCAGCGATGTCGTCTCCTTCGATGAATCCGTAAAAGTGGATGGGCGTGACGGTGTCCCGCAACCGCGCGCTCGCGCCGCGGACAGCGTCGTTTCCCTTCATATCTTCCGAACCGACGTTGAGCAGCCCGACTGTCGGCTCTATCAATCCGAGAACCGTCCGGGCGAAAACATCGCCCATCAGAGCGAATTGTACGAGATTCTCCTCGTCGCATTCGACATTGGCGCCGAGGTCCAGCATAACGCTTTCGCCGCGGCGGGTCGGAAAGAACGACGCGATCGCCGGCCGGTCGATGCCCGGCAGCATCTTCAGCACAAATTTGGCGATCGCCATCAAGGCGCCCGTGTTGCCGGCGGAAACCACGCCGTCGGCCCGTCCGTCGGCAACCGCGTCGATCGCCAACCACATGCTCGATTGCCGCCCTGTCCGCAATGCCAGGGAGGGTCTCAAATCATCGGCCACCACCTCGCCGGTGTGGTGCAATGTCACCGCGCTGGCGAGACGGGGAAATTTCGCGAGAAGCGGTCGAACCTTCTCTTCCACTCCGAACAGCAAGAAACGAATGTCGGGATGCCGCTGCAGCGCGATATCAGCCCCCTTGACGACCACACGGGGAGCGTGGTCGCCGCCCATTGCATCGAGGGCGATCGTGACGCCGTCGCTCACCTTCGTGCCTCTGACCCCCGGTCTTGCTGTCAGCCAGTCTCCGAAGCTGCCTTGGTGACCTCCCGCCCGTCATAGTAGCCGCAGGATTGACACAGGTGATGCGGACGCTTCAGCTCGCCGCAATTCGGGCACTCGCCATAAGCGCCCGGCTTAAGCGCATGATGCGATCGCCGCATATTGCGCCGCGATGGCGAAGTTTTCTTTTTGGGAACGGCCATGGGAAGCTCGGTGATTTGGGGGTGGGGCTGAGCCGTAATTAGCCAAAAACAGACGCGGCGGCAACTATGATGCAACCGATCGAAAAGGCGCGGTTCTGTCCCTGCGAGCCATTCAACGAGGATCTCAACATTCCGCATCCTTGCGCACCCGCGCCAGCATCGCGAAAGGCCCCTCCAACGGTTCCGCCATCGCCGCCTCATCGATCCTCGCCTCGGGATCGCGCGGAAAGATTGGGATCGCGAGGGAGAGTTCCTGGGCCACCGCCTCCCCGATATCGATCGAATTGCCATGAAGGGGCTCGAACGCCGGTTCGTCGGTGGTCAGCGCGATTTCCTGTTCCTCTTCCGGAGCCGGGCCGTAAACCAGCGAGAAGCGGTCGGAAACCGCCCCGCGAACCGGCTCGAGGGTAACCGCGCAGCACTGCTCGAACTCTGCCGCAAATTCGGCTTCCAGAAGGATCACCTCGGAGCTCTGCCGCCGGAGTTCTACTTCGGCGACGAGCCGGTCGAGGGATATGAGGTCGAACCGCTGCGAAAGCCTTTCCCGTTCCTCCGCGGTCGCTTCGATTCGCTGCCGGAACGCTCGTGTGCTCAGTTGGGCGAGCGGCACGAGCCGGGAGAATTCGGGCGCCGTAGGGCTCATCGTGCCTCGCCACTCAGGTAGGAGAGTGGTTTTCGACAAGGACCCGACGGAACCTCAAATGATATATCACCGCAGAGAAGGTCGGCCGCGGACTGGCTGCGCAGTGCTCGAACCGCGCGCCGAACGTAGGCCGCCATGCCGTCCGCAGCGCGTTCCGGCGCTGAAACACTGCCGAAGACATTTCGAGCGAGGGCTGCAGCAAGCGCCGCATCATCGCCGGCGAGACCAGCTTCGTAAGAAAGTATGCGGCCGTAGAAGGCTCGAGCCATGCGCTTCACTTGCTTGCCGACGCTTAGGTCACCGACCCCCATCTCGCGCAGCGAGCGGTCGAAATCGGCGAACATTCGGTCGAAAAAGCTTTGGCACAACGGGCTCGCTTGCGGCCGATCCGCCTTGAGGCGATGAAGATAAAGAAACGCGTGAAGGCAAATCAGTTCAAAGCGCCCGTCGAGCGTGTCCGGTACGCCATAGTCGGCGAAAAAAACCGTTTGGCGGGCCTGCTCGACGACCCGCCGGTATGCGATCTCTGCAGCCTCTCGGGCCGAATTGCGTCCTGAGAAAGAAAACACTGCAGCCGCTCGCAAACCCCGCGGACGTTGACAACCAACGACTCGCGGTTAAACCTGCTTGCCTGAGAAATGGGCGTGTCCCTGGTCGGTTTCAACAGAATGCCGGTTGCGTGATCCCATGTGCGCTCCCCAAGCCACCTCGATACGGCGATTGTTTGTTCTTCTCGCCACCGTTTCTGGTGCCGTTGCATTTGTGAGCTGCGCGCCAGCCGTGGACCAGCGCGGCAATCTGCCCAACCCGGACAAACTTGCCGAGATTCACGCCGGCAGTACGACCAAGGACGAGGTTGCGAAGATCCTCGGTACGCCGTCGAGCGTCAGTGTCTTCAACAACGACAAGTCATGGTTTTACATTAGCCGGCGAACCGCGCAGACCGCGTTTTTTGACCCGGATGTCCTCGACCAGCAGGTGTATGTCGTCAATTTCGACGACCAAGGGGTGGTTAGGGCCGTCGACCATAAGGCTTTGGAAGACGGCAAGGAAGTCACGCCGGTTGCCCGGGCAACCCCGGCGCCCGGCCGGGAATTGTCCTTTCTCGAGCAGCTGATCGGCAATCTCGGAAAATTTAACGGCAGCGGCGGTGGCGGCGGCGGGAGTAGCGGGGGCGGCGGTACCCAGGGTCCCAAGCCGAACGACAACGGGACGCATTAATTACTGCCGTCTGGGTCAGCTCGCCCACTTCGCAAGAATCGCCAGCAGCAGCAGCGCGACAATATTGGTGATCTTGATCATCGGGTTGACCGCCGGACCGGCGGTGTCCTTGTAGGGATCGCCGACCGTGTCTCCGGTAACCGCTGCCTTGTGCGGCTCGGATCCCTTGCCGCCGTGGTGGCCTTCCTCGATGTATTTCTTGGCGTTATCCCAAGCGCCGCCGCCCGAAGTCATCGAGATCGCGACGAAAATCCCGGTCAAGATCGTTCCAAGCAACATCGCACCGAGCGAGCTGAACGCCGCCGCCCGGCCGGCTATGGACGCGATGACGATCCAGAGCGCGATCGGCGCCAAGACCGGGAGCAACGAGGGCACGATCATCTCGCGGATCGCCGCGCGGGTCAGCATATCGACGGCGAGCCCGTAATCGGGTTTGGCGCTGCCCTGCATGATGCCGGGGATCTCGCGGAACTGCCGGCGCACCTCGATGACAACCGCCGCCGCCGCCCGGCCGACCGCGGTCATGCCCATCGACCCGAACAGGTAGGGCATCAACCCGCCGATGAACAGCCCGATCACGACATACGGATCCTGAAGAGATGAAGTGGACATCGAGATTCGGGAAGTAATGCTTCAGATCCTCGGTGTAGGCGGCGAACAGCACGCAGCGAAGCGAGCCCGGCAGAGCCGATCGCGTACCCCTTCGTCACCGCCTTCGTCGTGTTGCCGACCGCGTCGAGCGCGTCGGTCGTCCGGCGCACATCGCGCGGCAAGTCGGCCATCTCGGCGATGCCACCGGCATTGTCGGTGACCGGTCCATAGGCGTCGAGCGCGACGATCATCCCGGCCAGCGCCAGCATCGTCGTCGCAGCGATCGCGATGCCGAACAGACCCGGCGATCAGGAACGACGCGACGATCCCGACACAGATCACGATCACCGGCAGCGCCGTCGCTTCCATCGAAACGGCGAGGCCCTGGATCACATTGGTGCCGTGGCCGGTGGTCGAGCTGCGCGCAATGCTGCGTACCGGCCGATAATCGGTCCCGGTGTAGTATTCGGTAATCCACACAATAAACCCGGTGACACGCCAGACCGACGATCGCGCACAGCCACAAACCGAACCCGGTCACCGAGGCGCCGGTGGTCATCGGCAGCGCATCCGAAAAGCCGAGGAGCAAGTAAATCACCAGCGCAATCGCCGCGATCGACAAGACCCCGGTGGCAAGCAACCCTTTATAGAGCGCCTTCATGATGCCGTTGTCGGCGCCGAGCCGGACAAAGAACGTGCCGACCACCGAAGTCGCGATGCACACCGCGCCGATGCGAGCGGCAGCATCAGCATCTTGTCACGCAGCGCCCTGTGCGGCGCAAAAAAGATCGCGGCGAGCAGCATCGTCGCGACAATCGTCACGGCATAGGTCTCGAACAGATCGGCGGCCATCCCGGCGCAATCGCCGACATTGTCGCCGACATTGTCGGCGATGACGGCCGGGTTGCGCGGATCGTCTTCCGGGATTCCCGGCTTCGACCTTGCCGACGAGATCGGCGCCGACATCGGCGCCCTTCGTGAAGATGCCGCCGCCGAGACGCGCGAAAATCGAGATCAGCGACGCGCCGAAGCTCAGCCCGACCATCGCTTCGAGCACCGGGCGAAGATCATCGCCGGATAATGTCGCGCGCAGGATGAAGTAGTAGATGCCGACCCCGAGCAGGCCGAGTCCGACCACCAGCAAGCCGGTGACGGCCCCGGCCTTGAAGGCGATATGCGAGACCGGCCTTGAGGCCGCTACGTGCGGCCTGCGCGGTCCTCACATTGGCGCGCACCGACACGTTCATCCCGATGATAGCCGGCCGCTCGCCGACAACACCGCCCCGATCAGAAACCCGATCGCAACGCGCAGCCCGAGAGTAAGTCCGAGCACGATCAGCACGACGACCCCGACGGCTGCAATCGCGCGATATTGTCGGTTCAGATAGGCTCGGGCACCGACTTGCACCGCACCCGATATCTCCTGCATCCGGGCAGACCCGGCATTGGCCGCCAATACTTGGCGGCTGGTAAACCAACCATAGGCCAAGGCCAGCACGCCGCACGCGATTACCAGAAAGTATACGGAAGTCATCCGGAAGGTCCCCAGAAATAAAAACGCCTGCTCTCAACATGCCCGGCGCCGCGGAAGCAGGTGACAGCCGGAACATGCCAGAACAATGGCGGACAGGCAACCATCTGTGCTCTGCTTGCCACTCGAACCAGCCGAGCGCTGCAGCCGGTCAGAAATGGCGGTAGCCCGCCGCCTCCACCGGGATCGTCCGCCCGTTGTCATCGACAAGCCGGACACCCGTCGCCGGCCTCTATCCTGCCGATCTCGCGTAACCGGGGTTTGGAGGAGGCGCGACAAGGCGACGATGGCTTCGGTTGCGCCGGCCGGCGCCGCGAACAGCAGCTCGTAATCGTCTCCTGCAGCAGCCAGGCGCGGAAGGACGTCGCGGCTGCGCTCGACGACTGAGTCGAGCCGCAGGCGACAAGGGCAGCCGCGCGATCTCGACGACGGCGGCTGTTCCCGAGGTTTCGCAGATGTGGCCGAGATCGGCGAGTAGGCCGTCCGACACGTCGATCATGGCATGCGCTGTGCCGCACAGGCGGGGACCGAGTTCGGTGCGCGGCTCGGGGAGGCGGAAACGGCCGACCAGATACTCCCGATGCTGCCGAGAGAGGTCGGGATGGGCCCCGCGCAACACGCCGAGCCCGAGAAACGCGTCCCCGATGCTCCCCGACGCCCACACGAGATCGCCCAGCCGAGCGCCGCTGCGGCGGATTTCCTCCCCCGCCGCGACCTCGCCGATCGCGGTCAATGACAGCACCGCTGGGCCCGTCGTGCCGACCGAGTCGCCGCCCAGAAGATCGATGCCGTAGCGACGTTGGTCTTCGGCAAGCCCTTCGGCAAATCCGGCGAGCCATTCCGGCCCGAGCTGGGCGGGAAGGGCTGTCGTCAGGATGTAATAAAGCGGCCGCGCACCCATCGCCGCGAGATCCGACAGATTGACGCGCAACAGCTTGCGCGCGACCAGGTCCGGCGGGTCGTCCGGGAGATAATGCACTCCGGCGACGATCGCGTCCGCTGTCACGACGAGACGCTTCCCGGGCGCGCAATCGATAAGCGCGGCATCGTCGACCAGCCCGAGGCCGCCCGGCCCTGCGAGCGGCGCGAAGAAGCGCCGGATGCGCTCGAATTCTCCGAGTTCGTCTGCAGCCATCGGCGCTACATCTCGGCAGCGCGCAAGCTGCGACCCAACTTGTCCAGAACACCGTTCGCGAGCCCCGGTTCCTTGCCGGAGAAAGAAGGCGTGAGCGATGGTCGTGTATTCGTTGATCGAAACGCGTGGCGGAACATCGCGCCGATGCACCAGTTCGTAGGCGCCGGCTCGTAGGATCGCGCGCAACACCGCGTCGAACCGCGCCAACGGCCATTCCTCGGTGAGGACCTCGGAAATCGTCGCGTCAAGCCGGTCCAGATCAGCCGTAACGCCGCGGACGATGTCGGAGAACAGCGCGGGGTCGGCCTCGCCGTACCGATCGCCGTCGATCTCATGGCCGAGACGATGCCGCGCAAACTCGCGCACGACCCCTTCCGGGTCGGTCTCGCGGTTCAGCTCCAGTTGGTACAGCGCCTGCACCGCCGCCAGCCGGGCAACGCTGCGCCGCCGACCGCCGGGCCGCGAGCCGGCAGCCCCAGCTTCAGGCCCTTCCGACTGAAGACCGCCGGACGGCCGCTCTATCGGTGCTGTCCATTTTCCTCCCCGGCGAGGCGGCGCTTCAAATGCACTAACGCTAGGCAGGCGCGCACCGCTTCGCCACCCTTGTCCCTGGGCCCAGCCGAAGCGCGGGCCAGTGCCTGCACCTCGTTCTCCACGGTCAGAATGCCGTACCCGATGGCGAGACCCTCACGCACCGCCAGATCCTGCAAACCCCGCGCGCTCTCGGCGCAGATGTGATCGTAATGCGTCGTCTCGCCCCTGATCACACAGCCGAGCGCGACAAAGCCGTCGAAGCGATCGGTGGACCGGGCAACGATTCCGATGGCCGCCGGTATTTCGAAAGCTCCGGGCACTGAGATAACCTCGTGGGTGGCACCGGCCGCCGCCATCGCACGCTCGGCACCTTTGCGCAGATGATCGGCAATATGGGTGTAATAGGGGGCCTCGACGAGGAGAAGATGCGGCGGTCGATTCATAGCGCCCCCTCGGCGCGTGCGCCGAGAAGCCGGGCGACATAACGCGCGATCAGATCGATTTCGAGGTTCATTCGCTGCCCAGGCTCCGCCTCATCAAAGTTGGTGCGTGCCAGCGTATGAGGAATGATATTCACACCGAACCGAATTCCCGACACTTCGTTGACGGTCAGACTGACCCCGTCGAGGGTGACCGAGCCTTTCGAAGCGATAAACTCGTTCCAGACCGTCGGGCACCTCGAAAACGAACCGCACCGACGCGGCCTCGGGTCGCCGCTCGACGATGCGCGCGATGCCGTCCACATGGCCGGCGACGAGGTGCCCGCCCAGTTCGTCGCCGAACCGCAACGATTTCTCGAGGTTCACCGGTGTACCCTCTACCCACTCGCCGATTGTCGTGCGCGCCAGGGTTTCGGCCGATGCCTGAACCGAAAATTCCCCGGCCTTGGTCGCGACCACCGTCAGACAGGCCCCGGAACAGGCGATCGACGCTCCGATCTCGATAGCCGAAGTGTCGAACGCCGTGGCGATCGTCAAATCGACGAGATCGCCGCCGCGGAACCGTTTTACCCGGCCGAGGTCGGTGATGATGCCGGTGAACATTCCGTTAGGCTACGGTTCCGCGACATCATTTGCCAGAGCGTCTTTGCGTCCCCTGGAATGCGATGGCGCGGTGCTTGTTCGCCCAAGGGGAACCAAGGAGTGCGAAATGATGACCAGAGCCGCGGCAGGTATTCTCCTGGGCATAGTCCTCGCCACCGCCAGTTTCGTCCCGTCGCGAGCGGCTGACGAAATCAAGGCCGGCAAGTGGGAATTCACGACTCAGATGCAGTTGCCCGGTGCCGCCCAGTCGCCGCCCGGCGTTCAGGCGTCAGCGGGCGGCAATGCCCCGATGACACGCACCGCCTGCATCGACGCCGCCAACCCGATCCCTGCCGAAGGACAATGCAAGCTCGACCGGGTGGATCGCCACGGC
This sequence comes from uncultured Alphaproteobacteria bacterium, assembly GCA_963700185.1. Classification (GTDB taxonomy): domain Bacteria; phylum Pseudomonadota; class Alphaproteobacteria; order ATCC43930; family CGMCC-115725; genus AP-15. The sequence goes on along the minus strand of CAVOWP010000014.1, from coordinate 397,543 downwards.
GGCGTCATCACCTGGGCAATGACCTGCAACACCCCCCGGGGCCCTATCCTCTCCGCCGGCTCGGGGCGTTACGCCGGCGATACGATGGAGGCGACATTGACGGCGCGCGTTCCGGGCCCTAACGGTCAGCCGGTCGATACCCCAGGCCATATAACCGGCCGATATCTCGCCCCTTGCGAGACAAAATAGCAGCATCTATGCGGCTGTTGATGCTGCAGAGGCGATGTCGTGTTCCTGCGAGATGTCACGGTTGGTGTAGTCCGGCAGAAAGGAAGTAGCGGTGATGCTGACGATCGCGCAGAACAGTATGTAGAGCGCGATCGCGTAGCCTGAGCCGGTCCAGGCGAGCAGCGCCGTCGCAATGATCGGCGCGGGGCCGCCAGCAATCACCGACGAGAGGTGATAGCCGATCGAGGAGCCGCTGTAGCGCAGCCGTGGAGGAAAGCATTCGGCGATCAGCGCCGCCTGCGGGCCGTACATCATATCGTGCGGCACGAACGACAGGATGACGGCAAGAAAGATCAAGGCCGGAATTGCCGTGTTCAGGAGCGCGAAATAAACAAATCCGAACACCCCCACTGTTACTGCGTCGATCAGATGCATCCGCTTGCGGCCGATAAGGTCGGATATGTGCCCGGAGAGGGGGGTCGTAATGGCCGACAGCATGGTGGCGATCAGGACCGCGGTCAGCAGCATGTTGCGCGAGCTGTGCAGCACCGTTGTCCCGTAAGTGAAAATAAAGGCGGCGAAGATATAGAACGGACCCTGCTCGGCCATCCGCGCCAGCGCGGTCAGCGCAATCAGCTGGGGCTGCCGTTTGATCACTTCGAGGACCGGGGCGCGCTCGATGCGCTTTTCCGCCACAAGTCGCGCAAAGGTCGGGGTTTCGAGGATGCCGAGCCGGATGTAGAGGCCGATCCCGACCATGACGATGCTGAGCCAGAACGGGACGCGCCATCCCCAGGTCAGGAACTGATCGCCGGAAATCGAGCTGAACGCCAGCACCGCCAGGTTTGCCAAGAACAGCCCGGCCGGCCCGCCCCATTGCGGCCACGAAGTGATGAAACCGCGATGGGCATTGGTGCGCGCCCACTCCATCGACATCAAGGTGGCGCCGCCCCATTCGCCGCCGATCCCCATACCCTGAATGAAGCGCACGATGGTGAGGATCACCGCGCCCCAGATGCCGATCGCCGCATAGCTGGGGACAAAGCCCACGGCAAAGGTCGACAGCCCGGTCAGCAGCAACGTCGCAATGAGCGTCGCCTTGCGCCCGATGCGGTCCCCATAGTGACCGAAGAGCGCAGCGCCGACCGGACGCGCGATAAACCCGACCGCGTAGATGCCGAACGCCTGCAGTGTCCCGACCAGCGGGTCGGATCCCGGGAAATACAAACTCGCGAAAGACGAGCGGGGCCACCTGCACGTAAAAGAGGAAATCGTAAGCCTCGATCGCGGTTCCCACCGTGCTCGCGACCACGGCGCGCCGGAGTTGCCTGCCGTGCTCGGTTTCGGAAAGGGCGTTCGCGGCGGTTCCGGTTGCCGTCATCAAATTTCCTCCCCTGGCGATTACCGTGGACGCTTAAACGGCTCTTGCCCGAACAGTCCCGACTTTGTCGTATTCCTCCGAGATGTCCTTATTGGTGTAATCGGTGAGCAGCGCTGTCGCGACGATGCCGATGACGGCACAGCCGAGGATGTAAAACGCAATCGGCAAGCTTGAAGCGAAGGCGGCAAACAGCGCAGTCGCGATAAACGGCGCGGGTCCGCCGGCAATGATCGAGGCCAGCTGATAGCCGAGCGAGCAGCCGCTGTAGCGTAACCGCGGGGAGAAGCTCTCCGCGATCAGCGCCGCTTCGGGGCCGTACAATGTCATCACCGGCAGCCCCGACAGAGCGACGGCGAGGAAGATCAATCCCGGCACCTTGGTATCGAGCAACGCGAAATAAATGAACCCGAATACCGCCATGACCACGCAGCCGATCATATACATGCGCTTGCGGCCGATGCGGTCGGACAGATGCCCGGCAACCGTGACCCAGAGAAACCCCAGGACGGCTTGCATGAGAACGCCGATCAACAGGAAATTGCGCGAGGCACCCAGGACGGTCGTGCCGTAGGTGAAGACGAAAGCGCCAAAGATATAGCCTGGCGCCTGCTCCGGCAGCCGCAACAGCGCAGTCAACGCGACCTGCTTCGGCTGGCGCTTGAGCACCTCCAGCACCGGCACGCGTTCGACGCGGTCTTCAGCGATCACCCTCTGGAAAACCGGAGTTTCCAGAATGCCGAGCCGGATCCACAACCCGACCCCGACCATGACGATGCTGATGAGAAACGGGATGCGCCAGCCCCACACTAGAAACTGGTCGCCCGAAACCCAGCTGAACACCAGCACCGCCAGATTGGCCAGGAAGAACCCGGCCGGCGCGCCGAATTGCGGCCAGGACGAGATGAAGCCGCGATGCTTCGTGGTTCGCGCCCATTCCATGGCCAGCAATACCGAGCCGCCCCATTCGCCGCCGACGCCGATCCCCTGGATCAAGCGAATGACCGTCAGCAGAACCGGGCCCCAGATGCCGATGCTCGCGTAGGTCGGGACGAGACCCACGGCAACCGTCGCGATGCCGGACACCAGCAAGGTCGCAATCAAGGTTGCCTTGCGTCCGATCCGATCGCCCCAATGGCCGAAAATAGCCGCGCCGATCGGCCGCCCGACAAACCCGATAAAGAAAATGCCGAACGCCTGGAGAACGCCGACCAAGGGAGTGGATTGGGGGAAGAAGATCGGTCCGAAGACCAGCGCGCTCACTTGGCCGTAGAGCAGGAAATCATACCATTCGATCGTAGTGCCGACCGTGCTGGCGACCAGTGCGCGGCGCAATTGCGTATGATGCTCGACGTCTGAAAGGCGGGCGCTGCCGATGTCGGTTGCGGTCATTGGTTCCCTCCCAGGGCGGGGGCGAGCAAGACGCCGGTTATGGCTTATGGGAGGATGCTAACAGCCGAAGAAAGAGGGCGAAAGGGAGATGTGCGCCGGCTCAGCCCGAAGCCCGCAGCAGCCGTAACGGGTTGGGCAGGCGGTCGAGGGCCGTCTGGAACCGGTGGCGCGCTCGGCCAATGCGCGCCACTTCGGCCAGGCGACGATCGAGAAAAGCGCGGGTGTCGGCAAATCCCGGCGACCGGTCCTCCAGCCAGTAGAGCAATGTTGCAGCGTAGATCCCCGCAAGGGTGGCGCGCTTTGTGTAAAAGCTGAAATCGGTCGCGCTGTCTCCGGCGGCGTACCAGATGCCGTCGACGGTCTCGTACGGCAGACGCATCGCCAATGGCGCGTTTTGCGGCAATGAAAGAATGGTCAGCGCGCGGCGCACCGCTTCGCGCCACGGCTCGACAATCTCCAGCCGGATATTGACCGCGAGCGCGACGCGCTCGGGCACCGGCAGCTGGTCGAACGGCAAGTTCTCGAGCCGGTCGAGCATTCGGCGATCCGCCCAGCGGCTGAAACAGGCAGCGAAATCGGCCGGACCGCCCGGGAAGAGGGCAAGTGCTTCCGCCGCCGGCACACCGGTGCGTCGCGCCGCCGCGCGCAATGCCGCGCGTGACCAGCCGTCGAACGGTACGTCCGGCAGCATCGCCTCGATCAGCTGATCGCGTTGGTTCTCGGCGAGCGGGCTCTTCATAACGCGCGTTTTTCGGCGAGAAAGGCGGCGAGGTCGATCGGGTGGCGCTGCAGCTCCTCGACAAAGACCAGCAACCGATGGTCGGTCATGCGTTGCGGATAAAGGATGCCCTCGAGGTGGTCGCATTCGTGCTGCACGACGCGGGCGTGGAACCCTTCGACCTCGCGCTCGATGACCTCGCCGTCGAGGCCGGTTCCACGATAACGGACGCGCAGATGACGCGGCACGACACCGCGCAACCCAGGAACCGACAGGCAGCCCTCCCAGCCGAATGCGCGCTCGCCTCCGATGGTCTCGACCACCGGGTTGATCAGCACCGTCAGGTCCTGCGCGACGTCGCCCGGCATGTCGCTGAGACGATCGCCCAGTACCTGAAATACCACGATCCGATAGGGCTGATGCACCTGCGGAGCGGCAATGCCGGCGCCTCCGGCATCCTCCATCGTCTCGACCATGTCCTCGACGAGGCGGCGCACCCAGGGTGCGGTCGGGTCGTCGACCGCGCTGGCGAGGCCGCGCAAAACGGGATGCCCCATCCGGGCGATTTTCAATAGAGCCATGGTTCTAATATGTGATGGCAAGGATGTGGGGTAAAGCATCGGCGTCCTCGCTTCACAGCTGCCCGCCAAGGTGCTAAATATTGCCGCAGCTGGACCGCCGCCGCGACCCGGAAGCGCCTTATAACTCTAGGAGAAGAGCACCCGTGCAAGTCCTCGTTCGCGACAATAACGTCGACCAGGCGCTCCGCGCCCTGAAGAAAAAAATGCAACGCGAAGGGGTTTTTCGAGAAATGAAGCTCCGCCGCAATTACGAGAAACCCTCGGAGCGGCGCGCGCGCGAAAAGGCCGAAGCAGTGCGCCGCTACCGCAAACTGCTGCGCAAACGCCTCGAGCGCGAGGGCTACTGAGCCCTCCCGCCCCAGCTGAGGGCGCACCAATGCGCGTTGGGAGGAGGTTCGATGAGGGCGGTTCTATCCGGGGCTTGGCGCGCGGCGGTGGTTTGCGGGTTGGCCGCTGGCGGGTGCATGGCGCAGGCGCCGACGGCCACGCAGGAACCGACGCCGCAGCCCGGCGATACCTCGACACCCAATCAGCCCGTCGCGTTGACCATTACTTGTGCAGAGCTCAATGCTTTATTCAAGGCCGGTGACAAACGGACCGCCGGCGCCGCGATTTTGTGGCTGGACGGGTACTATGCCGGCCGTTCCGGGCTCAGCGAACTGCCGGCCGGCTGGGCGCGGACCGTGAGCCAAGGCGTCGGCGGAACCTGCGCGATCACCGTCAACGACGGTCGCACCGTTCTCGACGTAGTCGGCTAGCTCCATCGGGAATATGGGAGCCAAAAATAAGCTCCGCTCGCGAGCCCCAACACGTCTCCTTTCGCAAACGGTCGCCCCGATCAATTGCCCCCGATCAATTGCCCCCGATCAATTGCCCTCGGTCGGTCACCTGGTGCGTGGCGCCAGAGCGCTACGCGATCGCCACCTCGCGACGGTTATCTGACGCCTGCTTGATGACATCGACCAGACGGTGCAGGTCGACCGCGGTCGCGAAGGTCGGCTGACGGCGTTCGTCGCCGCTAACCGCCTGCTCTCGAATAGCCCTGGCGAACTGCGTGTACATTTGACCGACGTTGAGGGCTTCACCTGAAGGCGTACCGGACGCCGCGAACGTAAAACGCTCCGGCACAGGCATTTGCGCCAGTGTGTTGCCGCCCTTCCCCCCGTGTAGGAAAACCTCGCTCAGTTGCGGCGAATCCTCGCCGGTTGCGGCCAAGGTCCCGTCGCGGCCGTAGATTTCCATGCGATAGCCGCTGCCGGCGAACGGGATGGCGCCGATATGGACCGATGCGACGGCGCCGTTCGCCAGGCGACCGCTGATCAGCACGTTGTCGGGTGAGGTGACGTCGAGCCATGTGTTGGTGCCGGTGTCGAGCCACTGCTTGGCCTGGGTCGCCACCACGGCGGACAGCCGGCCGAAGTCGCCAGCGACGAAGCGCATCGCGTCGACCGTATGGCCGTTGGCGATGGTCAATGTGTTGGCGCCGAGTTCGGCATCGCGCTGCCAGGTGCGGTGCGATGGGCGAGACAGGACGCCCTCGCGCATCAGGCTGACATGGACGGCTATCACCTCGCCGACAAAGCCGCCCTCCACCAGTTCCTGCATATGCATCAAGGCGGGATTGACGCGGGCCTGCAGGCCGACCGCGGTGACGAGGCCTTTAGCTTTGGCCAGGGCTGCCAATTCCACCGCCTCGGCCGTCGTCCGCCCGAGCGGCCATTCGCAATAGACGTGCTTGCCCGCCTCCAGCGCCGCCTTGGCCGGCGCGTAGTGCGACGGTACGCGCACGACGACCGCGACCGCGTCGATGTCCGGCGAGGCGACCATCTTGCGCCAGTCGTCGAAGGCCAGCCGGGCGCCCCAAGCCCGGCGCGCCGCCTCGGCACTGTCGGCTCTGGTGGTGCAGACCGCCGTCAATTCGACGTCGGAACTGGCCTGCAGCGCCGGCAAATGGGACCGCGCCGACCAAGTGCCCCTGACGCTGGCGCCAATGAGGCCGAGCCGAATCTTATCCGCCATATCGCTTCCTCCCTGCGCATAGTCGCCCCGACGTTTTACGTGCTCGTGGCGACGAGGATGCGCACACGGAAAAATCACCGCACGTCCCCAGTCGCGCTGTCAAGCAATGATTCTCGCTTTTTCCAGATCACTGGCGGCCGGCAAATCGCCGGTTCAGTATGATGTCCGGCAGCCCGTCGCGAAGGCCGCCGCCATGAAGTGAGGAGCGCATAGATGAAGACGACGCGGCGCCGCTACTGGGTCTTTCTCCTGCTGTTTCTGTTCAACCTCATAGCTTATGTCGATCGGGTCAATATGTCGGTCGCCGGCAAGCCGATCGCTCAGGAATTCGGCTTGTCGCCGGTGGCGCTCGGTTACCTGTTCTCCTCCTTCCTGTGGGCCTATGTGCTGATGATGCTGCCGGGCGGCCGGCTGATCGACCGCTGGGGCGCGCATGTCGTCGCCTCGCTCGCGACGGCGGTTTGGTCGGCGGCGCAAATGGCGACCGGCGTGGCCGCGAGCTTTACGGCGATGTTGCTGACGCGGCTCGGCCTCGGGGTCGGCGAGGCCCCGTTCGCGCCGATCACCTACCGCAGCGTGCGCGCGTGGGCCCCCTACACCGAGCGCGGGACCGCAATCGGCGCGATCTCGGCCGGATCGAGCCTGGGGCTGGCGCTCGGCGCGCCGTTGGTGGCGTGGCTGATCGAGGTGGCGTCGTGGCGCTGGTCGTTCATAATCACCGGCGCGATCGGGTTCGGCTGGGTCGCGCTCTGGTCGGCCGTCGTGTCGACCCCGGAAAAGACGCGGTGGCTGCCGCAAGCGGAGCGGCAGCGAATCTTCGCCGAGCGTGACGCCGGTGTTGCTCCGCCGAGCCATGACGGGGTCGGCTATCGGGGGCTAATTCGCTGCCCCGCGATGTGGGGCCTCTTCGTTTCGCAGGGCTGCCTCGTCTACTCGGTCTATCTCTACATGACGTGGCTGCCCAACTACCTGCAGACCGCACGCGGACTGTCGCTGGTCGGGTCAGGCATCTTTACGTCGATTCCCTTCTTCGTAGCCTCGGTCGTCAACATCGTCGCCAATTGGTGCGGCGACAGATTGCTGTCCGCCGAGGCCGTGCGCGCCGGCAAGCGCCGCTTTCTGGTTGCACTGTGCCTACTTTTGACGGCGGCCGGCTTGCTGATCCCTATCGCGCAGTCGCTTACTGCTGTCGTCATTCTGGTCTCGATCGCGGCGTCGTTCGGCAATGTCGGCCCGGCCGCCAATGGCGCATTGGTCGGCGATCTCTTGCGCTCGCCTGCCGATGCTGGCCGGGCCTTTGCGTTTCTGGTGCTCGGCGGCAACACCTTCGGGCTGCTCGCGCCGATCGTGACCGGCTATCTGGTCAAGGCGACCGGCAGCTTCAACTCCGCCTTCATTCTGGCGGGCGCTTTGGCGCTGATTGGTGCGGTCGTGACCCTGTCTCTCGCCCGCACCCCGATCGGCGAGGTCCGGGCACCCGCCGCGGCGCAGCCAAGGCTCGCCGACTGAGGCTCGGTCGCTACCGCGGAAGAGTGGTGAGGAGGTAGACGGCTGCACTCAGCGCGGTGATCCAGAAGCTGGTCGGCCAGTCGGTATAGAAGGAGAGGGTGATGCCGAGCCAAGCCTCGAAGAGCGCCAGAATTCCCGAGAGCAGGACGCCGGCTGCCACACCGCTGGTCAATCGCTGAGCTGCCGCGGCAGGGCCGACCATTAGCGCGAACACCAGCAGCACTCCGACGATTTGCGCGCATTCGGCCGTTGTCAACGCGACGATCGCCAGAAACAATACGGAATAGAGGCGTAGCGAGACGCCCTTTGCTTCGGCGAGCTCAGGTTGCAAGGTCGCGAAGAGCAGGGGGCGGGAGATGATTGCGAGGCTTCCGAGGCTCACCGCACCGAGCGCAAGCAATGTCCAGACCGTACTGAGATCGACGGCCAATACGTTCCCGAACAGCAGTGTCGTCGCTTGCGTCGCAAAGGCTGTATAAAAATGCAGGAACAGCAGGCCGAGACCCAGCGACAAGGCGAGCACCATACCGATTGCCACGTCTCGCTGCGCCAGCCGCTCGCTCAAGGCTCCCATGCCGACCCCCGCTGCCAATGTCATCAGCACCAAGCCCCAGAGCGGGGCAACGCCGACGAGGACGGCCCCGGTGGCGCCGGTAAATCCGACATGCGCCAGGGCATGTCCGGCAAATGCCTGGCCGCGCAGCACCAAGAAGTAGCCGACGATCCCCGCGACGATCGCGACCACAGATGCTGCCGCGAAGGCATTGCGCATGAAATCGTATTCGAACATTGCCCGGGTGCACTAGTCTTACTGAGTCACAAAATTCGACATTGTGTATTTGCGTATTAACAATCCGCAAGATGTGGTATTTAGGTCTATCGTTTCCGGATCGGGGGACCGGAATGGACGGCAGCGCGAGTGAGGGGAGTGAAGCGCGATTTGCGGCCTATGTCGAGGCGCTCGGCGCGGTACTAAAATCCAGTCTGCGCTCGAAGGTTCTTGGGCAGCTGGAGGCTACGTCTTGACCAGCGCTGCAATAACCGCATCGGTCGTCAGAATTGCGTGGGCGAACGCTGGTCCGTTGATTTCGTGCGCCGCATGCATTGCCTCGGAGCTGAATGCTGCTGTCGCATCCCGCACTAATGTCACATGATAACCGAGTTCGGCGCCATAACGGGCGGTCGCCTCGATGCATGTGTTGGCCATCATTCCCGCTAAGATTATCTTTTCGATGCTGCGTTGCTTTAGCTGGAGGTCGAGGTCGGTATTAGCAAACCCGTTCTGGCCCCAGTGCTCATGGATCACAACGTCGCCTGGCTGGGGTGCGAGTTCGGGATGCCAATCGCCGCCCCACATGCCCTCTCCGAAGATGGTTTCGCGATCGGTCAAGGTCTGCCAAGGGCCAGGATGACGCCATCCGTCATAGTCACCCTCACGCCACCGCCGGTGCGGAACATGGAACACCACGATACCCGCGCGGCGTGCCGCCTCGACGAGCGCGCGTAGATGGGTCAGCAAGTTGACGGCTTCGGCGACTGCCCTGGCTTGGGGCCATAGCTTGCCTCCATCGCTCAAGAGGTCGTTGTAGGGGTCGACGAGGAGCAGTCCGGTCCGGTTCGAGGCATAGTCGTACAGCGCCAAAACTTTCTCCCAAGGTCATATCAGATAGAGGCCAAAACTCGCCCGTGGTTCTCGGCTGAAGACCACCGCCTGCCGGACCCCGTGTTCGAAATAGGTTTGCGTGCGGTGCGATAATGACGCTCATGATGCCGGGATAATGTGGCGGACCTCGCTGGCACTCGAATTAAGAGTTGTGAATCTCTGTTACACCTGTTCAAAGCAGGCACTGATCGGGGGAAGCCGGATCTCCAGGCGGGTTTTACATCGCCGTCGGCGACGAGCGAATTTCGACGCCTAAGCCAACTCCTCCAGCAGGTTCCTCGCCGAGAGAAGGTCAGCGGTCTCGAAACCCTCGGTGAACCTGTCGTAAGCCGAAGCGAGAATTCGTTTTCCCTCCTCTCGCCGATCCTGCCTCGTCCGCATACGCGCGAGGCTCAGCGCCGCCCGTAATTCCCAAAACAGGGCATCCTGCTCTCGAGCCATAGCGATCGCGCCGAAGAAACAACCTTCGGCCGCCGACAACGAGTCGTTTGCAGCTTGATCAAGCAGCACCTCGCCCTTGATGCGCAGGAGCTCAGGAATAGAGTAAAACTCCCCGCTATCTTTGGCCCTCGCGAGCGCCTTATCGACTGCGACGAGCGCCGTATCGAATTGTCCAACCCCAGCTAATCCTTCCGCCAGGACGCCCAGGAACTCGGCATTGCAAATATGCCAGCCGGTCTGATCGCACGCACCGAGCGCGTTTCGCAGTAGGGCGGATCCCCGGGCGAATTCGCGGCGCTCGACGAGCGCCTTCCCTTCCCAACAATCCCCGAGGATCTTCCATAGAGCCGCATCGAATCTTGTTGCGAGATCCCTCATCGTCGCGGTACCCCCTTTGGCGACAGCCAAATCGCCCGTCATCATGGCGATGGGACACACGGCATGGTGCAGGACCCAGCACATCGTAAACCCGGCATCGCGTGCCTGCGCCTCTTCGAGACTTATCCGGGCCTGCTCCTTGGCCTGCGCCACATGGCCTTGCAACAAGAGCACACGTGCTAATCTCGCGCGGGCGAGCACCCGCTGATCGTAGTGAAACAGAATCGTGTGCCGCCGGTTCGGAGGTGGCACGTAATGTTCGAGGACGCGTTCGAAGCAGTCCATCGCTTCGCGTAGTTTACCTTCAAATAATAGCGCGGTGCCTACAAAAACTTCAGCAACATGAATAAGGGATTGGTCGCCAGTGCTCCGCGCGACCTCGGAGAAACGCCGGGCCGTGGATTGGGCCGAGAGGTATTCTCCGATAATGTTTTCCATGGACCACTGCGCCCAGAGCGTCCGCAGTTGAGCTTCGACGTCATCCACGCTCTCGGCTTTTTCCCGGGCCTTCTTCAAAACCGCCCTGGTCCTTTCCACCGGTCCCATAGTGAGGCTCAGCGCAATTCCTAGCGCGATGTGCAGACGACGTTCGAGGGGCGCACTCAAATCAAAGCCTTGTGCGAGAACGGCTAGCGCATGCTCCGCGCGCGCACAGCATTCGCTCAACAACGATAAATGTACCCACACGGGTGCAAACGCGGCGGTCAGCCCGATGCCGATTGATGCATCTCCGCCCGGGGAGAATGCCCAATCGAGCGCCGCGCGAACATTGTCGATTTCCCGTGCGAAGCGGGCCACATCGTCGACGGACAACCGCAACACCGAAGCGGTCGCGGGGGGCACGATTAGGTCTCGGAGGAACTCCGCGTGGCGCTGCGCGGCTGCGTTGGCCTCGCCGCGGTCGGCGAGCTTTTCGAGCGCATACGCCCGGATCGTCTCGAGAAGACGCCATCGACCGACTGGGCTCGATCCGTCCCGGCTCACAAGCGATTTCGCGACGAGACTTGCGATGCCTTCGCCTATTGCCACCGCAGCCCCGCCGCTTTCGCTCATTACAGCGGTCGACGCCTCCAACGTGAAGCCGGCAGAGAATACGGCCAACCGGCGCAATAAGCGCCTTTCCGGTTCGGGCAGTAGTTCATAGCTCCAATCGATGGTCGCGCGCAGGGTTTGCTGGCGAGGCAGCGCCGTACGGCGCCCCCTCGTCAGCACCGCGAGCCGGTCGTCGAGTTGCGCGGCAAGACCCGAGAGACCGAGTACATCGACCTGCGCCGCCGCCAGCTCGATTGCCAGCGGGACGCCATCGAGCCTGCGGCATATCTCAAATACGATGGGGACGTCCGCATCGGTAAAGGCAAAACTGTCGAGCGTTGCTATCGCTCGTTCGTTAAACAACTCAACCGCGGCAAACTTGAGTGCCTCGGCCGCTGTGAGACCGCCCCGTTCTGCGGGAATCTCTAGAGATGGTAGGCGCAACAACCATTCGCCCTCGGCCCGCAACGGCTCCCGACTGGTCGCCAGAATGGCGACTTGCGGTGCCGCCCTCAGCATCGCCTCGACGGTTGGCGCTGCAGCGGCGATTAGGTGTTCGCAGTTATCGAGGATTATTAATGCGCGTTTATCGCGCAGCCAGGCGAGAAGACTACTCAACGGATCTCCGACGCCGGGCGTGCTCCCCAGAACTGAACTGATCGCGCTCGGTATCAGCGCAGGATTTTGCTGCGATCCTAGACCGACAAACCAAACGCCGTCAGGATAGGAGCCGCTTAACCCCTCCGCGGCGGCGACCGCGACGGTTGTTTTTCCTATCCCGCCCGGACCGACAATGGTCAGGAAGCGCTGCTGAGCAATACGCGCTGCCACCGCGGCGATGATTTCGGTGCGACCGATGATGCGCGTCAACTGTGCGGGGAGATTGCCGCCAAGCGCAGGCCGGTTCGGTGGCGCAACGAGTTGCTGCCGCGGCTCCTGCGTTACCGGGGCGACGAAGCTGTACCCGCGGCCAGGGATGTTGGCGATGAAGCGGTTGCCGTCGTGTCCATCGCCCAGCGCCTTGCGCAGCGCGGCGATATGGACACGCAGGGCACCCTCGTCGACCACCGTGTCGGGCCAGACGCGACCGATCAGTTCGTCCCTGAGGATCGTTTCGCCGGCGCGTTCGACCAAAGTAACCAGGATTTCGAGCGCGCGACTACCCAGTCGTAGCGGCTTTCCGTCCTGAAGCAGGAGGCGTTCTTCCGGATTCAGCTGAAACGGCCCGAATGCAAAGACCGCTTCATCCACGCGCGCATTATCCCCGAAGACGGGTCCGAACGCGATCAACCGGTCTCCTCATTCCGCCGCGCAAAGGGCACTCTGACATCGGTGCGGACCTAGAAAGCAGCCGATTCGATTATCGATCATTTTGGGATTCGCAGAAGCTCGATTAAAGTGATTACAGTTATTCCCTGGGGGAATGGAGCGTGGATCTATATGCGGCGATGCGAGCTTTCATCCGTGTCGCCGAGGTACATAGCTTTTCGGGCGTCGCAAGGGAATTGAAGGTCGCTCAGTCGACCGTCAGCAAACAAATCTTTGCTCTCGAAGAGCATTTGGGCGCGCGACTGGTAAATCGGACGACCCGCACCCTGAGCCTCACCGATGAGGGGCGCCAATTCTACGAACGCAGCCGCGAGATCCTCGAGGCGCTCGCCGAAGCGGAGACCGCGATCGGCGCCGGCATAGCATCGCCATCCGGTCTAGTGCGAGTTGGCTGTCCCGCCATGTTTGGTAGGCTTCTGATTGCGCCGCGGCTGACCCGACTATTCGCCCGCTTTCCCGAGCTTCGGATCGAACTTGTCATGGACGACGCGTTCGTCGATCTCATCGAGAGAGGGCTCGATCTTGCCGTCCGAATCGGTGTACTCGCCGACGAAACTTTAATCGCGCGTACGGTCGGCAACACTGTTCGCGCGGTCTTCGGCTCGCCGTCATATTTCGCCCAGCGCGGCCGCCCGAACACCCCCAATGACCTCCGGGATCACAACTGCATCGTATATACGCACTTGCGCGGCGCCCACCGGGGGAACGAATGGCGTTTCATCGGTCCGGCCGGCCGGCGCCTCAGCATTCGCGTCCGCGGAAATTTCCTTGCAAACAACGCCGAGGCCATTCGCGAGGCGGTATCGTCCGGCATTGGCGTCGCGGTCGCACCGATTTGGATGTTTCACAACGAGATGGCGGCGGGCTTGGTCACGACCGTGCTGCGCGATTACGAGCTGGAACGGTTGCCCATACATCTCGTCTATCCGTCGCGCCGCCTTGTCTCGGCAAAGGTTCGTGCGGTGTCGGACTTCTTGGCGGATGAATTTCACACTGAGCCGGCGCTTATCGGAAGGATCAGTGACAGAGCCGATCCGACATCATCTGCTCGCCCTCTCGTCACCGGTGAGGTTGTCGAGCCGGCGCGCTTCGATAGATAAACCGCCGTCGACCCAAGTCCTGCAAACCTACGCCAGCTGCCCCAACAGATCCCTGGCTGCGAGAAGATCAGCGGTCCCGAAGTCTTCGGTAAACATCCGGTAAACACCGTCGAGGAGTTGGCGCGCCTCGCTGATCCGCATCATTCCGTGCTCGGTGCGCTCGCCATGCCGAAAGTCGGAATCGTCGTGCCGGCATGGTGCGCATCGGGAGATGCCCTCTCTGCTGACTGCCGTCGTCCAGACGCAGGGCCATCCATTGCATCTTTTAACGATCCTTAACTCGCCAACCGGGGACTACAGCGTCACGATCGGGGCGAGGAACCGCGACATGGTGAAGGGGCGCCCTGCCGTTGCGAATGCGCTATCACCTGAAGAGGCGGGCCAGGTTAAGCCGCGCGCGCTCCCGCTGGGCACGGTGGGTTGGCCCGGCCGTCCTGCTCGGTTGGTCCGCCCCGGCGCTAGCACAGCCGGCGCAACGCGCGCCCGATACGATTGAGGCGCGCCTGCTTGCCTGTGCGCCTTGCCACGGCCGGCAAGGCGAGGGGACCAACAACGGCTATTTCCCGCGCCTTGCCGGCAAGCCGGCCGGCTATCTGATGAACCAGCTGGTCGCATTCCGCGACGGTCGCCGCCGCTACCCGCCGATGAACTATCTCCTGGAGTACCTTCCCGACGCGTATCTGCAGAAGATAGCGGACTACTTCGCTGTCTTGCGCCCGCCGCCGCTGCAGCAGGCATCTACCGATGCCAGCGCGGCGGTGCTGGTGCGCGGACGGTCACTGGTGAGCGAAGGCGACCAAGCCCATGGCGTGCCGCCATGCTCCGGATGTCACGGCCCCAAACTAACGGGGATGGAACCCGCCATTCCCGGCCTTGTGGGCCTGCACGCGCGCTACATCAGCGCGCAGCTCGGCGCCTTTCGTTACGGGACACGGACGGCGGCCGAACCAGACTGCATGCAGCTCGTCGCAGCCAGCCTCACCGAAAACGACGTGACCGCAGTCGCTGCTTGGCTCGCCTCGCTGCCGATCCCGCCTGACCCATCGCCCGTGCCGAAGGGTACGCTTGCCGATGCCGCTCGCCTGCGGCAGCGAACCAAACTGAGGCAAAAGGCGCTGTGCGGAACCACCGACTCTTGTCTCTATATGCCCTCGCGGCACTTGTGTCCTTGACCGGCATCGCCGCGGCGCAGGCCGAGGACCATACCCTCATCACCAAGGGCGAATATCTGGCCCGCGCCGGCGATTGCATCGCCTGCCACACGAATCCCGGCGGCGCTCTGTTCGCGGGCGGCCGACCGATGGCTACCCCGTTCGGCACGATCTATTCGTCCAACATCACGCCGGATCCAGAGCCGGCATCGGGTCGTGGACCGCGGACCAGTTCTACGGGACCATGCACACGCGGACGCTTTCCCGATGGCGGCCTGATCTATCCCGCCATGCCGTTCGGCTCCTACACCAAGGTGACGCGCGAGGATTGCGACGCGATCTTCGCCTACCTGCGCTCGGTCCCGCCGGTAAGCCAGCCGAACCGGCCGCACGACCTGCGCTTTCCATTCAACAACCGCCAGCTGATCCTCGGCTGGCGCACGCTGTTCTTCCAGGAAGGCGAATACCAGCCGACCCGACCAAATCGGTCGAATGGAACCGCGGCGCCTATCTCGTCGAGGGGCTGGGTCACTGCGCGATGTGCCACTCGCCGATCAACGCCCTCGGCGGCAGCTCGGAGTCGAACGCGTTCGAGGGCGGGCTGATCCCGATGCAGAACTGGTACGCGCCCTCGCTCACCTCGAACAAGGAGGCCGGGCTCGGCGAGTGGAGCATCGAGGAGATTGTCGATCTGCTACGCAACGGGGTGTCACAGCGCGGCGCCGTCTATGGCCCGATGGCGGAAGTCACGTTCAACAGCCTGCAATACCTGAACGACGCCGATGTGCGCGCGATGGCCGTCTATCTGAAGAGCCTTGGCCAGGGCAGCCCGCCTGCGGCCGAGGTCTCCGGCGATTCCGGCACCTGAGAGCAGTCTGCTGATGAGCTTCGGCGAGACCGTCTACGCGACGCATTGCGCAAGCTGTCATGCGGCGGACGGTCGCGGCATGCCGCCTGACTACCCGCCGCTGGCGAGCAATCCGTCTATCCAGATGCAATCGGCCGTGAACCCGATCCGCATGGTCCTCAACGGCGGGTTCCCGCCCGGCACGGCCGGCAACCCGATGCCCTACGGCATGCCGCCCTTCGCGCAGACGCTTTCCGACGACGAGATTGCCGCCGTCGTGACCTATATCCGCGCCGCCTGGGGCAACCGGGGGTCGCGCGGTCTCGTCGCGCCAGGCGAATGAATTGCGCACCGCGCCTTTGGATTGATGCTGCGATGATCAACTCGGACCTCGACAGCGACGACGATGCAGCCAGCGCGCAGCAAGATCGGGACGTGAACGCGATCATGCGATCGGGTGCCAAGGGCGCGGTCGTGCTCGCCGGTCTCGCGACCGTCATCGTCGTGGCAATCTGGTTCGCCTTCTATCTGCTCGTCTTCGTGCCGCGTGCGATCACGCCATGACGCAGCCCTCGCCCTCTGACGATGGGGCCGATCCCGCCGCGCGGGTCGAACACCGCTGGGCCGCGTTGTCGGTCGTTGTCCTGGTGCTGCTCGTGGTCATGGCGACCTTCGCCGCGCTGCATCTGGCGGCCATGCCGCAGAGTCCGCGTCGAGACCGTCGATCCACGAACCTTGCATCTCGACGGTGAATTCATCGAAAGCAACCTGGGCAGCGCGCGTCGAGGCCGATGGCTCCGTCACCGTGCGCGAGCATCGGCCAGCAATACTCCTTCACGCCGTCCTGCATGCTCGTGCCCGACGGATACGCCGGTCACGTTCCGCGCAACCAGCGCCGACGTCGTGCACGGCTTCCTGATCGACCGGAACCAACATCAATCTGATGCTGGTGCCGGGCTACGTCTCCAGCCTCAGGGCGCGTTTCGAGACGCCAGGCGAACGCCTGATGCCCTGCCACGAATTCTGCGGCATGGGCCATGAGGGCATGTGGGGCAGGATCAAAGTCATCGACAAGGCCGCGTTCGCGCGCTTGGCGGCGGATCGGCGGAGGCTGACCTGTGTGGAATAGCAAGCGGCTGGTGCTCGCCCATCTCTGGTTTGCCTTCGCGGGCTTCGGCGTGGCGCTGCTGCTGGGCGAATGGCAGATGTTCGTCCGCAGCCCGCTGTCACGCCTGGATCAGCGATCCGGAATGGTACTACCGCTCGGTCACGGCGCACGGCACCACGATGGCCTATGTATTTCCAACGCTCGTCGCCATGGGGTTCGGCTATTTCGTGACCGAAGAAGCACTCAAGCGCCCAATGGTCGGCCTCCACTGGGCCTGGATCGGATTTGCGCTTGTCGTCCTCGGCACGTTCGCGGCGATCATCCCGGTCGCCTTGGGCCTCGCCTCGGTGCTCTACACCTTCTACCCGCCGCTGATCGGCAATCCGTTCTACTACATCGGGGTCGTCCTGGTGGTCGTCGGGTCGTGGGTATGGGTCGCGCTGATGTCAGTGAACCTGTACCGCTGGAAGCGAGACCATCCGGGTGCGCCTGTTCCGTTCGCAATGTTCGCCACCGTCGCCGGCTCCTACCTCTGGGGCTGGACCGCAGTCGGCGCGGCGCTCGAGTTACTGTTTCAGATCATCCCGGTGGCGCTCGGCTGGCGTAGCACGATCGACGCCGGGCTGGCGCGCGTCTTCTTTTCCTGGACGCTGCATGCCATCGTCTATTTCTGGCTGATGCCAACCTACATCGCCTACTACACGATCGTGCCGCGGGCGATTGGTGGCCGGCTGTTCAGCGATACGATGGGGCGGATCGCCTTCATTCTATTCCTCATCGTCGCGATGCCGATCGGCATCCATCATGCGTTCGAGGACCCGCAGGTTGGTGCCGGCTTCAAATATCTGCACTCGGTGTTCACCGCCTTCGTCGCGTTGCCGACCTTGCTTACCGTGTTCACGATCTGCGCGTCCGTCGAGATCGCCGGGCGTTTGCACGGCGGCAAAGGCGTGCTGGGATGGTTGACGGCACTGCCGTGGCACAATCCCATCATGCTCGGAGCCGCGCTGTCCTTCGTGATGCTCGGCTTCGGGGGAGCGGGCGGGCTGATCAATATGAGCTATCAGCTCAATGCCACGGTTCATAATACCCAGTGGATCACGGGCCATTTCCACCTGATCTTCGGCGGCGCGATCGTGATCATGTATTTCGTGATCGCCTACGACATCTGGCCGCACTTGACCGGACGCACGCTGGACAGCTTGCGCCTTATGCGCGCCCAGCTCTGGACGTGGTTCATCGGCATGATCGTGCTGACCTTCCCGTGGCATTGGGTCGGCATTCTCGGCATGCCCCGGCGGATGGCGTTCTACGACTATTCCGACCCAGCGATCGCCGCGCAGGCCATCTGGGTGACGATGTCCGTCATCGGCGGCGCGATCCTCGTCTTGTCGGGCGTGTTGTTCCTCATCGTGCTGGCCCGGGGGCAGACGGCACAGCGGACCGAGCCTGCGGCCTACCGGTTCAGCGTCGCCGTGCACCCGCCGCGCACGTTGCCGGCCGCGCTCAACGGTTTTGGGCTCTGGCTCGGCTTGATGGTGGGTCTGACCGTCGTCAATTACGGCTTTCCGATCGCGCATCTTTTGGTAACGCCCGGCACTGCGGTTCCGGCCGTCAATGTCGGAGTGCGGTAAGTGAGCCGGGAATGGATCGCGTCGCTGCACAATCCGTGGTTTACTGCGAGCGTCGGGATCACCGCGGCAATCGCGATTGTTGCAGCCATTACCGGCTTTGCCTGGTTGCCCCTCGCACAGCCTGGCGAGCGGTTCCGCGGGGTCTGGGATGCGATCTGCAGTGCCGCCGGACTCGTTCGGAACGCGCCTTCGGCCGCCCAAATTGTCCGCGCCGATTACCCGACGACGCGCGTCGAGGTCTTCCCGCAAATGCTGCAGGGCGCGAGCGCGGAATCGATCGGGCGTGGCGCGACGCTGGCTCTCCGTTGCACCATGTGTCACGGTGCCCGCGGCCTGAGCCAAGCCGATACTCCCAATCTCGCCGGAGAATACCCGGTCTCGATCTACAAGGAGCTTGTCGATTTCAAAACGGGCGCGCGCGCCAGCGCGGTGATGGCGCCGCTCGTGGCCGATCTCAGCGACGCGGATATGCGCGAGCTCGCCGCGTATTACGCGTATTTGCCCCGGCCCTCCGACTTCCGCGCCACGAGGGAAGTGCCGCCCCGCATCGTCGCCAACGGCGCGCCCATGCGCGGGATCGCGCCGTGCGGCGCCTGTCACGGCGACGTCGCCAGCAAGGCCGGCGCGGCATGGCTCGCTGGCCAGCCCGCGGTCTATTTGCGCACCCAGCTGGAGGCGTTCGCGACGAGTGCCCGGCACAATGATATCGGCGAGCAGATGCGCAACGTCGCGCGCGGAATGACAGTAGAGGAAATCGATGCTGCAAGCCGATACTACGCGGCGCGCCGCTAGAGCACAACTGGCGGATGATGGACGCATTGGAGGCGACGGACGGCATGCTGTTGTTCGGCATCAGCACGGCCTATATCTTCCCGGTGATGCATGCCTACTGGCCACTCTTGACCCGGAGCCGCCCACATTGAGCAAGATTGGTGTTCTAGGTCGCTGGTGCCGTGCGATCGAATGCCAAAAAGCATCACCGCGGCCCGGCGGCGGCGAAATCACTGCTTGACGTCAGCTCGCCCGTCGCAAAGGCAAGGGCCGCAGCGTTGATCAGCGACTGCGCGTGTGCTCGGGCTACTGCAGCTCGCGCCGTGGCGAGCCCCGTCTGCGCGGAGGTTGCGTCAGTCAACGTACCGACGCCGTGCGCATAGGAATCGCTGGCGCTGTGGAATGCGGCCTCGGATGCGGTCTGCAGCGCAATGGCGGCATCGTATTGCTGCAGCCCCGTATCGACCTGGTCATAGGCGAGCGCCACCTCGCGCAAAGCCTGGTCGGCGCGTTCCTTCAGTGCGGCCACCGATTCTTCGCGCTTCGATTGGGCGAGGCTCAACTTGTTCTGCAGCAGTCCGCCTTCGTAGAGCGGCCATTCGAACTTCAGCAACGCTGCGCCCTGCGGTTTGTTGACCGAGAAATAGGGCGAATTATTCACATTGAGCCGGCCGAGATTGCCCTGCACGTTTGCGCTCAGCGAAGCTTTCGGGAACAGCGCGGAGCGTGCGGCCGCGATTTCCGCATCCGACGCACGCAGCTTCGCCACGTTGGCGAGCAGGTCGGGCCGCTGACGCAGCGCGGCGCTGAGCACGTCGTCGACCGCGCGCGCGGTACGCGGCGGTAGTGGGCGGTCGGCCGCGTTTGCCACGCGCAGCTTTGTGGTCGGCGGCAAGTCCATCGCCGCAAGAAGGGTGTACATCGCATCGTGCTGCGCCGTGTCGGCTTGCGCGAGATCGTACCGCGCCTGCGCTGTCGCGCGGCGGGCGAGCTGGACGTCAACGATGGTGTCGAGCCCGCGGCCGAACAGCGCCTCGGCGGATTGCTGCACCACTTGCGCATCGGCCAAGCCTTGCCGCGCTGCGCGCAATGCGGCATCGGCGCCGTCCAGCGTGAGGTATGCGCGGGCCACATTGAAGATCAGTTGCTGATGCGCCGCCGTGAATGCCACATTCCCGGCGATCGAAAGCTGGCCCACGGCTTCGACCGCGGCTGCGCGGCCGCCGAAATCGAGCAGCAGATAGTTTACGGTGAGTTGCGGGATTGCTTCCTGAGCGTTGAAAACGATGAAGCCTTGGGGGACGATGTTGCTGGGGAACGGCAATACGAAGTGCTCCCAGCCGGCGACCGCGCTCGCCGTCAGCGCCGGAAGATAGGCGGCGCGCGCGATGCCGACATTGATTGCCGCCTGCCGCGCCTGTTCCCAGGCGACGCGCGTTGCCGGGTTCCGGCGCTGGGCGATATCGATCAGTTCGACGAGCGAATAAACATGATTGGGGTCGATGTCGGCGGGCGACGGCAACTGGACCGCCGTGTTCTCCGGCACCGCGAATCGCCGGGCCCCGACGGCGGCGGGTGCAGGGGCTGTCGGCGCTTCTTTGGAGGGCTCGAATTGCCACGGGGTGTCGGGCGAAGCCGGTGCCAAATCGCGCGTATCGTTGCAGGCGCCGAGCAACGTGCATCCGGCCAGAGCAATGCGTCGGAACCTAGCCGGCGGCATGCAATGCATCTCCGACCGACCGCGCGGTCACCGGCTGCGGTTGCGGACCAACCTCGTCGAGAATTTTGCGGATATCCTGGTGCAGCAGGCGGTACCACGTCGTGAGCGCCGTGAGGTGATCACCCGGACCGGATATGGCCGGCGGTTCCGGTAGACCGACTGCCACCGCATCCGCTCCCTCGCCGCTGCGCACCCATGCTGCTGCTTGCCGGAACCACGCTGCCTGCGCCTGGCGATGCGCGCGAATCGCGTCGCGCATTGGCTCCGACAGCTCGCGCCAGTCCGGGTCCGCGTAAAGGTCGAGGATCGCCAAGATCGGAATGAACAGGCGACCGACCTCCTCCACCAAAGCCACGTCGATCGGCCGCCTCCGGACGGCGCGCCGCACCTCGCTTGTCTCGAACGGGTCGTTGACCAGGACCGCGCGTGCCTGCGCGATCGCCTGCCCGAACGCCGTTTCGCCCGCGGACCGAGCGGTCTGCGAAATCTCAACATCGGCGCGGGCACCCAAACCCACCAGCACCGCCAGCTGCTCCAGGGCTCTGGCGAGGTTCGTGCGCACAACATTGGCCACACTCACCGGCCAAATGGTGGTGAATATCACGGAGATCACGATATTGCCGAACAGGATGCCGATGGTGCGGTCCCTAGCCGTATACATGGAGATCGTCGGGCCATAGCCCTGCAGCACGACGAGATAGAAGGCGAGCCCGATCTGCAGGCCGGCGTAGGCGACGCGCTCGCTGCCGCAGGCGACCCAGGCGGCGAGCAGAGTCACCGGTGCGAGCAGCAGGAGCAGGTCGCCGAGTTCGGTCATCAGCGGCATCAGCAGCAGGATCGCGCCGAGGCCGAGTCCAGCGCCGATCAGGCAGCCGACGAAACGCAATGTCGCCTTGTGCAGCGTGTCGCCAACGGTGCCGAGGGCGACAAAAAAGGCTGTAATCACACAGGTGTGGATGCCCGGCCAGTCGGTCATGCTCATGACGAAATAGCAGATCATCACCGCCAGCGTGACCTTGAGCGCGAAGCGAACGTGCTCCGGATTGCTGAACGCATCCGCCGCCAGCAGCCGTCGCGGCGCCTCCGTCGCGTCATGCGCTCCGCGCTCTGCGGCCTCCCTATCTTTTGGGGAAGCCGTCCCCGGTTTTGCCGCCACCGTCTCGTAGATCGCTCGCAGTGTGCCCGTGATCGCGTCTGCCAGCGGTCGGGCGGCGCCGGTCGCGGTGATCGCGACCGGTTCGATGCTCGGGGCTTTGCCGTCTTGGAGCGCCTGTTTCGCCCGACGGCAGGCGCCTGCCGCAGGGACCAACGGTTGGCGATTGTCGCCCTCGACGCGCAGCCAGGTGAGCAGCAGCAGGCCAAGCCGACCGATATGGTCGATCAGCGAAACGCCCCAGGGCACGCGGCGCTTGCCGCGCCGCAGGAAACCGGCGAGATCGTGCAATTTGTGTAGCTGCGCTGTGCCCTCGAAGCCCTGGGCTTCGAGCTGGCGTTCCGCTCCCCTCTCGCCCGCGCAAAAGCGCGTCGCCGTCGCCAACCGCTCGGTCAGCGCGCGGCGGAGCAGAACCGCAGGGTCTCGCCCCGTCAGCAGGTTGGCGGCGATCAGCAATACCACGGGCACCACGATAGTCAGGCTGAACCACAGCAGGAAGCGCACCAACGCGTCCTCCGGCGGCACGAAGAAGATCTCCGGCACCTCGAACTGTGGCGCATTGCCGACGGTCGCGGGCTGCAGCGCAAGACCGAGAACCTCGTCGCCCAAGGTCAGCCCGTAGGCGATGACGAAGCCGGCGACGAAGAACACCGGCCCCAGCGTCGCGGCGCGCGCCAAAAACATCGCGCCGAAGGTCGTTACTGCCACTAGCGGGATACGCAGAGCCGGCTCCGAGAGGCTGAGCATGAAGACTGCGATCGCCGTCAATATCGCCAACACTACGGCCATACCCGCTGCCAGCGCCGTCCGCACGGTGGAGGCCGCCTCGCGACCCGACAGGAACAGAACAATATAGGCCGAGACGGCGATCTCAGGGATGCGGAACGTCTCCAAGATGGCGACGACGGCCAGCACCACGACGACGATGCGCACCGAATCGCCGAGCCGGCCGGGGGTTGGACGCAGCTCGCGGCGCAGCAGTGCAGCTAGGTCGCGCGCGTCGCCCTCGTCCACATCCGGCGGCGGGCCGCGATGCGCGGCATGCGCCTTCATTTTTCGATCACAATTACCGCCGTGGCGCCATAGCGCATCAGGTCGTCGGGTGGCGCGTCTAGCAGGATGCGTACCGGGAAGCGGGCCGCGATCCGCACCCAGTTGAGGGTGCGCTCGACATGCGGGAGGCCACCAAACGTGGCGCTCACATCCGACGCTACACCCCAGCCGAGGCTGTCGACCTTGCCGGGCACGGGGCGGCGTGGCTGCGCCATCACGTAGACCGTCGCGCGCTGCCCCGGCTCGATTCCCGCGAGGTCGGTCTCGCGGAAATTGCCGATCGCATACCAGTGCTCGGTGTCGATGATCGTGAACAGAGGGTGGCCGGCCGCGGCGAACTCCCCGGCAGCGATGTCGAGCGCGGTGATCCGGCCGTCGCAGGGCGCGCGCACGACCGTCTTGTTCAGGTCGCGTTCCGCGAGCGCAAGCGTCGCGCGCGCGCCTTCCAATTCCGCCTCGGTCGGCTTGGTGTTGGTGATGGCCTGGCGCGCCTCGTCCGCCTGCAGCCGCGCCTGCTGCAGGCCAAGCTGCGCGGTCCGTCTCGCCGTACGGGCTTGGTCGACCTGCTGGGCGGTGACAAAGCCGTGCCCGAGCAGCGGCTCCATCCGCGCTAGCGTGCTCGTAGCGAGAGCCCGTTGCGCCTCGGCGGTGTCGATGCCGCTCGCGGCGGCATCGGCCTTGGAGGTCTGCGCCGCGACCTCGTCGGCGGTGAGCGCGAGCTTCGCCTCCAGGCCGCGCACCGCGGCGCGGGCCTGGTCCGCGCGCATTCGGTAAGGGTCCGGGTCGACCCGGAACAGCACGTCGCCCTTGTGCACTGCCTGGTTGTCGCGGACGTCGAGCTCAACGATGCGGCCGCTGACGTCGGGCGCCATGTGGACGAGGTCGGCCTGCAGATAGGCGTCGTCGGTGCGCGGACGCTGGTCGATCCGGCGCGTTGCGAGCACCCCCGTCACGAGGACGCCGGCAAGCGCGAGGAGGCTCACCAGGACGCCGAGCGCCTTGCGAACCGTCAACATCGCTCAGTGACCGAACCAGAAGAGCCAGGCGAGCAAGGTGGCGGACACCGCGAGGCCGGTGTAGGTCAGCAGTGGCGCGACGACGTAGTCGCTGATGCCGGCCAGCGCGAGGATCTGCCGGATGATGACCGCGGCGACGACGCCGACCGCCGCGCACAGCATCCAAGCCGGGAAATAGGAGCCGAACAGGTCCTGTGTCGGCGAGTAACTGCATGCGGCCACCGGTAGCGCGATCGCGACGCGCCGCAAGGCGAGCGGAGCGCAGCGGCGTCGATCGCGCCGGATCGACGTGCCGCTCCCGGCAGCGGGCAAGCTCCCATTCGAGAGACCCGAGACACGACCTACCGACACGCCGCCATCACCCGACATGATCAGTCTCGAAATTAGCCTAGCGTGTCGGCAAGCCTGAAAATTTTTTTCCAAGTGCGCTAATCGTCTCGCAGTCACGCCATCAGCCCGCAGGAACGCCAAATCTTCACTCAAGAGGGGCTGATCATGAGCGCCCAGTGAGCTTGCATTGCCGTGAAGATGTAGGCGGTCCTGATGTTAAACAGTAGCATGTCGTCCGTCGCCTCCCGCGGGCCACGGCGATCTTCGCCAGCCGGCCGGAGACGCGCGCGGCGATGTCGATCCGGGTGCGTTCCCTTTCTCCTTGCGCGAGCAGCGGTTCGGGGCGCGCGAGGTACCAGATTGCCAACCCGATGATGGCAATAAAGAGCAGGCCTGCGATTACGGCGCGCTGATTTAGATGCGCCCTCGGCTGCCGCGCGGAGATGTCGGATCGAGCGGAGCCTCGTTCGAGGTCAGGTGAGAGCTGGCTCATTCGACATTGTACGGGACTCGACCGCCGAGGATGAAGAGCCCAAGTATATAACCAACGGGTCGTGGGCTGTCGGTCACAATCGACACGTCGAACATCTTCTGCTTCCCCCCGTCCGCCTTCTGCGAGAGGAAGCCCGCCCGAACCGCTACGTAAGCCGTGCTGTGCGCCTGTGTAAGAGGGCGCAAAACACCTCATGACAAGATTTTACAACGATTAACGTGTGCAGTGCACGAGATCGGCTCAGATTCCGTCTGTAGAGCACGCGAAGTGTGTGCAAGGGACAAACATACTCAAGTCGCGCGATACGTTAGTACCTTAAAGGGTGCGTGGCGTGCCCTGCCGATACTGGAATAACTCAGCTGCAGGAAACGGAGAGGAACATGACGATACGCTCTTTTGCGGCGATCTTCGGTCAAACCGTCGACCAACCCAGTGCACGAAAAATGCCATTGCACAAAGCCGTGGCGTTTGCCGCTGGGCTCGGCCTCAGCATGCTTTCTTATCCGCTTCATGCCGCGCCGTCGAGCGGCGGCGATACGGTGCAAGGTCTCTATGACGCGCTGCTCAATACGATGAAGAACGGGCGGATACTGGGTCAAAGCGGCCGTTTCACGCAGCTAGAGCCAGTCATTCGCCGGAGCTTCGACATCGCCTCGATGGCGCGGTTGTCGGTCGGCCCCTGCTGGGCCAGTCTGACCGAGGGGCAGCGTCAGCAGATGACCGAGAGCTACGGACGTTACATCTCGGCGATATACGCTGATCGCTTTGACAGTTACGCCGGACAGAAGCTGGAGGTAACTGGCGAGCAGTTCGCGCCATCCGGCGTCATGGTGAAGAGCCAGATCATCAAAGCGAATGGCGAGCCGGTCAAAGTCGATTACATGATGCGGCGCAATGGCGACATCTGGCTGATCTCCGATATCTATCTCGACAGCGCGATCAGTGAAGTGGCGACCCGCCGCTCCGAGTTCGCTGCGATCCTGAAGAAGGACGGCATCGACGGTCTGATTGCGGCCCTCAACCGCAAGGCCGACATCCTTACTGGGACCATGGCAAGAGCCTCTTAGGGATCAGATGTTGTCGCGGCTGCCAAACCCATACTCAGAGGCCGCCGCTCCGAAGCGGACAACGCCATACCCCCGGCGCTTGGTGAGAACCTGTTCGATTAGCGAGAAAAACCATGTCCCAAGACCACGGCACGACGCAGGACGCAGGAGCTGGTGTTATTTCCGCTGCTGATATCAAGCGCCGAATGGCCGAGCGCCAGGCAGCGAAGGCCGCCGAAGACCTGCGGCATATGAAGGAGCAGGAAGAAAAGCAAAAGGCAGTGATGGAGGAATTTCACAAGCCGCTGGAAAGGACGCCCGAGCAGCTGATGCAAGTCGTGACTCAACTGGTAAGCCATGCGGCGGATCGCGGACAAAGCGAGGTGCAGGTTTATCGTTTTCCAAATGAGCTGTGCAGCGATCGCGGCCGCAGGATCAACAACTCGGAGCCCGACTGGGAAACGACGCTGGAGGGCCGCCCCAAATTCGCCTACGAATTCTGGCGTGATCAGCTCAGGCCGCTCGGCTTCCACCTCAAGGCTGAAGTGCTCGAGTATCCGGGAGGCATGCCCGGCGATATCGGCTTCATTCTCACCTGGAAGTAGAGCACATTAGGGCGAATAGTAGGCGGTGCGAAGGAGGATTCGATGACCGAGGCCGACAAAGACGAGCCGGAAGCTAACGGCAAGCTGAAAGGGAAGGAATACGAGCGGGAGTTGGCGCGCCTGCACGTCGAGTTCGTTAAGCTCCAGCAGTGGGTGGTGCACAAGGGGTTAAGGGTTTGCATCGTCTTCGAGGGGCGCGATGGGGCCGGCAAGGGCGGCACGATCAAGGCCATAACGGAACGGGTGAGCCCGCGCATCTTCCGGGTCGTCGCGCTTCCCGCGCCGACCGAGCGCGAGAAGTCGCAGATGTACGCCCAGCGCTACATTCCACACCTGCCGGCGGCCGGGGAGATCGTGATCTTCGACCGCAGCTGGTACAACCGGGCCGGGGTCGAGCGCGTGTTGGGTTTCTGCACCGAGGAGCAAGCGAAACACTTTTTGCAGATGATCCCCGGGGTCGAGAAGGCCATCGTCGACGACGGTGTGATCCTGCTGAAATATTGGCTGGAGGTCAGTCCTGACGAGCAGACCAGACGCCTCGAGGGTCGGATCGATGACGGGCGCAAGATCTGGAAGCTGTCCGACATGGATCTCAAATCGTATTCCCGATGGTACGACTACTCGCGGGCGCGCGATGAAATGTTCCTCGCGAGCGACACCGCATGGGCGCCTTGGTATGTTGCGCATTCCGACGACAAACGGCGGGCGCGGCTCAACATCCTGACCCACATTCTGAGCAAAATCCCTTACGAGGCGATGCCGCGCGAGAAGGTCGAGCTGCCAAAGCGGCAGCATCGCGGCGACTACAAGGACCCTAACTACCCATTCAGGCTCATCCCCGAGGTGTTTTGAGCTTGGGTGCTGACAAGGCCGGTCAACGTGCGCGGCTTTCGATCCAACTCAGTCGTCGTTGATAGCGCGCCGCGATCGACCCAGACCTGGCAGGAGCGCTTTAGAGACCCGGCTCTGACGGTCCTGCTTATCCTTGAGCTCTGCACTATCTTTCTCGCAGTGCCGCTCGCGGCGAAGGGCCTCTCAGTAGCGGAGACGGTCGCTGATACGCTGGTTCTCGCGGTGATATCGATCGTCGTGATGCTGTCGCTCAGATGGAACGCCATCATCTTGATCTTGCTGGGCCTATCGGCCATCGTCGCGAGCTTCGTTATTAGCGCGGAAGCGTCCCCAATCTCAGTAATTATGCTCCGCGGCGGCGGCAATATCCTGACCTTCTCGGCCCTGACTTGGGTGGTGGCGCATGCGGTCTATGCGCCTGGACGGATCACGATTCGTCGTCTTCAAGGCGCCATCGTGATGTATCTGAATTTCGCGACAATTTTTGCCGCGGCTTACGGCCTAATCTGGGATCTGAGCCCCGGCGCCTTCGCCAATCTCGTTGTCCAAGGAGGTGGCCCGGAGGAAATCGGGAGCATGCTGTATTTCAGCTTCACCACGCTGACGACCACGGGTTACGGGGACATCGTTGCGGTCGATCCATTCGCCCGCAGTCTGGCCAATTTTGAGTCGGTCCTCGGGCAGTTCTTTATCGCGATCACCGTTGCCCGCCTCGTGACGATGGAACTTGCAGACCGACGCCGATGAGTTCGACCACGATCGAGGTGCCAAGTCTCAGTAACGGTCGTCCGCTGTTCGCATTCGCATTCCGCGGTGGGCTGGTGCAGGCGCTGCCTGATTTTGCTGAGGCCGAAGTCGCAGCGGGCGACGCGGATTTCGTCTGGGTGCATCTCGACCTTCGCGATGTTGCAGCGCAGGCTTGGCTTCGCCGCCGCCCCTGGCCGCCCGAGATCGGCGAGATAGTTGTCGCTCCGATCCAGCGCGGCCGGCTCTTCACGACTCAAGATCTGGTCTACGGCCATCTGCGCGACTTCCGCGACGAGCCCGGTGCCGTCACCTTGCAAGCCGGCTCGCTCTGCGTTGTCGCCTCGCGCACGCTGATCGTGACCGGTCGGCGCATCCCGCTTCTGTCAGTCAATGAGCTACGACGTCGGGTGGAAGCCCAGACGGTCCTGCCGGCAAGCCCGTTCGGACTGATCACAGAATTCTTCAAAGCCCTGAACGACATCGGCGAGGGTCTACTTCAGGACGCCAGTGAACGCCTCACTGCAATGGGATCGATGGTGCTGAGACGTCACGGCGCCGGGCACCGCGACGACATACTGGAGATGCGTCGCAAGTCAATTCAGGTCGCCCGCGACATGACCTACAAGCGCACTGCCATGCTCGAATTGGCGCATGAGCGGCCGGCATTGATCCCCGCCGAGGAATTCGACCGTTTTGACCGCCAGATCCATCGTTATGCGGCATTGGTCGAGGATGCCCAGGACTATGCGGAGCACTGTCAGTTCTTGCTCGAAGAGCTACGGGCGCAGGTTGAGGAGGAAACCAATCGAAATCTTTACATACTCACGATGTGCTCGGTGATATTCCTGCCGGCAACGCTGATGGCGAGCATTTGGGGTATGAACGTCGGCGGCATTCCGTTCAGTGGTAGCCCGAACGGCTTTTGGGTGGTCGGCGGACTGATAGCGGCGGTCTTCGTGTTGGTCGCGATTGTCCTTTTCCGGTTGAGATTGAGGTTTCTTCTGAGGTTAACTAAGACCCCGTATGCGACGGATCGAAATGAAGCCGAGGCCTGAATGACGAGCCGAAGGGAATAGGTGCGGCCCAGGGGAGGTAGATTTTGAACTCGCTAGCGGCTGGCTGCATCACCTTTGCGTGCGTCTTCGGAGGCGCGCTAATCGGGCTGCTTTCGTACCGTCTTGCCCGAGGACGTCTGCGCACTGTCGGTCTCCGGTGCGATATTTCTGATCCTGGAGCTCGACCAATCCTTCGAAGGGTTGCTTCAAGTCTCCAGCGCCCCGCTCCGCACGACCTTGGCCCAGCTTGGCCAGTAAGGAAATGAAAACCAAGGGACGTGACGGGGCCGTTGCGTTTCACCACGATCTCTCGCCTCGTCCTGCATCCATCGCACAGCGTCTGTTGCCCGTCCTCGGCTGGCTTCCTCGCTACCGGCGCGACTGGCTGTTGCCGGATGTCTTGGCTGGCCTCGCGGTCTGGGCGGTCATGGTGCCGGAGGGCATGGCCTATGCTGGCATTGTCGGGGTGCCGCCGATCATGGGCCTCTACACGATCGTCCCGCCATTGATTGCCTACGCACTGCTCGGCACTTCGCGCCTTCTTGTCGTCGGCCCGGACACCGCGACCGGTCTGATCTCCGCGCTGACGGTGGGTGCCATTGCGGCACAGGGAACTGCGCAGTTCAACGAGCTTACCTCGACCCTTGCGATCTTGATCGGGGTCTTCTTTCTGCTGTTCGGCGCGCTGCGCATGGGCTGGGTAGCCGCCTTTGTTCCCACACCGGTGATGCGAGGGTTCATTGAAGGTCTTGTATGCGTCACCATCATCGGCCAAGTGCCGCATCTCTTGGGCATCGAAGGGGCGTCCGGCAACTTCTTTGCCAAACTCTGGTTCGTAGTGCGACATCTGGGGGACGCCGCGCTTGCCCCGGTGCTGACTGGCTTGCTCAGCCTTACAGCAATGCTGTTGCTGCGCCGCTTGGCACCGCGCGTACCTGCGGCCCTGATCGTCACGGTCGTGGCCACGATCCTTGTCGCGCTGCTAGGCGGCGAGGCGGCGAGTGTAAGCGTGGTCGGCGAGCTGCCATCAGGCCTTCCTCATCTCACGCTGCCCAAGCTCGACCTTGCGGTACTGCAGGAACTCGCGCCTGGCGCGCTCGCCATCGTGCTAGTCGGCTATGCCGAGGCGCTCGGCGGGGCAAAGGCCGCGGCAATGCAGGGCGGCGGCGACATCGATCCGAATCAGGAGCTGATCGCGCACGGCCCCGCCAACATCTTGAGCGGCCTGTTCGGCGGCTTCCTCGTTGTCGGCAGCCTGTCCAAAACCTCCGTCGCGATGGCCGCTGGCGCCCGCAGCCAGCTCGCCAACCTCGTTGCAGCAGTTTTTTGCTTCCTGACACTGGTTTTGTTGACGCCGTTATTTCGGGGCATGCCGCATCCGGCGCTTGCCGCCATCGTGATCGCAGCAATGCTTCACCTCTCAAGGCCCGAGTATTTGCGCGATCTGTTCGCACGCGGCCGCTGGGAGCTTGCCCTCGCCGCGATCGTCATCGCTACAGAGCTGACATTGGGTGTCCCGCACGGCATCGCTCTCGGCGTTGTACTCTCACTGCTGATGTTGATCTATCGAACCAGCCACCCGCACAGCGCGGTGCTCGGCCAGCTGCCGGGTACTGAGGCCTATCGCGACGTCCGGCTCCACCCCGGGGCTCTTACCTTCCCGGAGTTGCTGATTTGGCGCGCGGGTGGTGAGCTGTTCTTTGCGAGTATCGGCCACGTCGATGAAGGACTGAAGACTGCGCTGGCGGCGAGCCGCCCGTCGGCGAGGCATGTACTTGTGGACGCAGAATCGGTGAACTTCATCGACACTAGCGCCTGTGACGCGCTGCTGAACTCGGTAAAAGAATTGCAGAGCCAAGGTATCACATTCGCCTTCGCCCGCGTGCGCGACGAGGTACGCGAGCGAATGCGGCTGGCAGGCATAGAGGCTATCGTCGGGTCACCCAACTTTCACGAACGTGTGACGGACGGCGTGCACGCCTGGCAAGAGACAAAAGAGCAACAGGCAGCAATCGAAGAATCGGCGCGTACTGCCGCGCTTTGATCGGTGTTGCCAGCAGTCCGCTCGAATCGGGAGACCCGTCGGCCGAATGCTCCGCCCCGGACTTTAAGAAGGATAGTCATAATAAATGAAGCAACTGACATTGCTGGCCCGAACCTGCTCGAGCAATAAGGCTGCGGCCCTATCCGATTCTCGGGGCACCAGGACGCGCTCTACGAGCGGCATCTGCTCTTCGACGACGTCATCGATCCGGTTGATGCAGGAGCACGCGAGCGTTTTGAGGCGGCTGCCCGCTCAGTGTACTGTCGCAACGCTAGGTGCAGACCGAACGCGTCTACGATCGAGAGAACCCGAAGCGCACTTATTATTTGTCGATGGAATTCCTGATCGGACGCTCTCTCGGCAATAACGTAACCAACCTGCTGCTCAACCCCTTTGTTCAACGAGCCGTCCAGCAAAGAGACCTCGACTGGCTCGGGCTGTTAGAGCAGGAGCCTGACGCCGGCCTTGGAAATGGTGGTCTCAGGCGGCTTGCCGCCTGCCCAATCCGGCCGCCGATCCGGACCTAGTCAGCTATCACTGGTTCGCCGGAACCGGCATGGCGCACGGCCTGCGGCTTGGCGAGGGCAAGGCGGAATGGTTCCGCAGCCGGTTCGTCGTCGACCGGGACGCGGCGGTGGCGCGCGGACGCGAACCGATCGGTGGACCAGGCCAAGGAACGCGCGACGGCAACGTGAACACCAGCTTCATGAACGCTGGCGGGAAGCTCTGCGCCATCGTTGAAGCGGGGAGTATTCCGGTCGAGCTGAACTACGAGCTGGAAAGCGTCCGCCGGACGGGTTTCGACGGCACCTTGGAGGCGGGGTTCAGCGGACATGCGAAATTCGATCCGATCACGGGCGAGCAGCACGCGCTGGCGTACGAGCCGTTCCAGCCCATCCGCTATATCTCGGTCGGGCGCGATGGCCGCGCCACCACCAAGGCGCGGATCGACCTACCGCACATCCCGCTGATCCACGACACGGCCTTCACGCAGTCGTTCATCATCGTTCCGGACTTTCCCGTGACGTTCCAGCCGAAGCATTCGCACACGACCTTCCCGTGGCTTTGGGACGAGCGCCGCGAGGCTCGCATCGGTCTGTTGCCGCGGGACGACGACGTGTCGCGCATCCAGTGGTTCGCGGCGCCGCGGTGCTTCGCCTTTCACTTCGCCAACGCCTACGACGATGGCGACCTGACGATCATCGATCTGCCGCGCCATCCCAAAATGTTCGCGACCGACCAGAACGGACCCAACGAAGGCAAGCCGATTCTGGTTCGGTGGACGCTCCATCGGCCGTCCGGCCGGCTCACCGAGACGGTGCTGGACGACCGCGGCAACGACTTCCCGCGGATAAACGGCCGCCATGGCGGGCTTCCCTATCGCTATCTCTACACGGCGCATTGGGGCGACGACGTCCGCTGGGGTCCGGCGATGAAGCACGACCTCGAGCGCGGGACGACCGAGGTCCAAGACTTCGGTCCCGGTCAAATGACCTCGGAGCCGGTCTTCGTCAAAAAGGCGGGCGCGGTCGCCGAGGACGAGGGCTGGATCATGTCCTATGTCTACGATCCTGAGCGCAACCTGAGCGACGTCGTGATCCTGGACGCTCAGGATTTCGACGGTGAGCCGGTGGCGCGGATCCGCCTTCCGGTTCGCGTGCCCTTCGGGTTCCACGGCGCCTGGGCCCCGGATGTGGATACCGCGCCGGTCGTAGCCTGAACGAAGACGGGCCGTATTGGACCGGTCATGGTGTGGCCGCCCCGGCTTCAACCCCACGAACAGTCGGTCGAGGTTCGGCTGTTCGTGGGTCGACTGATTGCCCGGACGTCCGCTTCGGGTCTTCGGTGCGGTACACAACCGCAGAGGTTGGGGTCAACTTGCGGATACCCGCCAATTTCAACGCTTTGGAGCGAACGATGTCCTTCCTTGAGACGGTCCCGTTACTGAATATTGCAACGACGGCTTGTATCGGGCTGCTGGTCGGCTCTGAGATATGCTTGACTGCTTTTACCAACCCGGTCTTGCGCGAGCTCGACGAGCCGGCCCAGCTCAAAGCAGCGCACCTTTTGACAGCGCGCCTCACGATTATGCCCCTCTGGAACGTACTCGGCCTTGTGCTGCTCATCGTCGAGGCGGTCGTGCACCGTAATGAGCCTGGCTTCTCTCTACTCGTTGCGGCGTCCGCCCTGTGGGTCGCGGCTGCCGCGTTTACCCTGACGCTCATGCTGCCGTCGAACAGTCGTTTGGCACGCGCCGACTCGACTTCCTTACCGCAACAATCACTGCTCGACTACAAGCGGTGGTCCGCGCGTCACCTGCCTCGTCTTCTGGTGCTGGCTGCGGCGCTGCTTTGCCTCTTGCTCGCAAGTTATGCCTAGAGCAACGGCCTCACCGGCCTGATCAAGGCGGAAGTCGGAGCGCTCACCTCAGCGTCGGTGTAGACCGTCCAGCAGAAAGCGCATCAGCCCGTCTACGAGTTCGGGCAACGGACGGGCCGCTTCCACCTTTGCGTAGACGACGAGTGTCGGCAGGCCATGGAGTGCTGACCAACACGATAGTGTCGCCACGCCCCACCGTCGCGGGTCTCGAATTCCTAAACTCGACTAGAAGCTGCCCGCCGCATCTTGGACGAGACCGAGGCTGCCTTCCGGAAGCTGAGAACCAGAAGCCGCGGCGAGAATGGACGGCTGACTATCGGGGTCTATGCCTCGCTTTCAGCCGGCAATCTGCGCGCCACAATCGTTGAACATCATCGTCGATTTCCCGAGGTAGATGTCCATACCGTCGACGGCGGTAATGACCGCCTGCTGTGCGCTCTCAGCGGTAACGCGGTAGACGTGGCTATACTTACCGCCGTGCAAGCGGATGGGACGATCGTGCGCTCCCGCTATGGGGTGAGCGCGTGATCCTCGCGCTTCCGGAAAGCCACCCTCTCGTTACCCATAGAATGGTCCGCTGGAAGGAACTCGCGAACGAACGAGTGCTGTTGCCGCAGCATGGTCCAAGTCCAGAACTCGAAAGATTGCTGTTCACAAAACTTCGCGACGCCGGCCCATGTCGCGTCCTGTTAAGGGTTATCAGATGCTTGCCCGTCACCTGACAGTGCGGCGCGCTCCGAGGGCAGGCGTCTGATAAGCCTCAGGGGAGGAAACCGCGGGCCGGGGTGGGTACAACGGTGCCGCGCGGTGGAGCTATGGGTATTTGAGAGCCGCGGGCAATGGGTTGCGGTGTGGCCGTCGTGACTGCCAGATGGGATCCGATGCGGGATAAAGTGGTGGCGGCGCCCAGCGAGGCGATGAACGAGTTGCGATTGCCATTGCCGCGAGTGTGAGCTGGCGTACGACTGTGGTCATTGGCCGAGCAGGCTGTGGCGTAAGAAAGATGCTTTGGGGTAAGAAAAGGTAAGATTTACTCCCACTCTATTGTTTTTATCGGATATAACCGATTGATTTATATGACAAAAATGTTCCTCGCTTCGAAAACTTCCGTCGCTCAGCCCGTCAGATAGATATGGCTCTTGATTTCAAAGAAGAATTTAGGATCGGGCTAGCGAAGTGACCAAAAACTACCGTCAGCGTCACAGTGGACTTCCAAGAGGCCCCCTATGAAGACTTAACGCCAGTCGCCTCGCGATAGCGCTTGATCGTCTCACGCAAGCGCTCGTTCACCGGCGTCGGCTCCGAGAGGGCCAGAACCAACGCCTGAGAAGTCACCGGCAGAAAGCCTGATGATTTCGTCGGCTTCCGGCGTGCGCATAGATAAGTTCTCAATTCGCTTTTGGCGTTCCTCGGTCATGATTTATCCCTGTCCTACCTTGAGCCTTGTCAGGCGTCACGGCCTGAAGTGCTCCTGCACATAGTCGGCGACTTGGCTGAGCGGAATTTCCTGCGAGTGGCTCTCGCGCGCCGCAGCACGCAGACCCGCTGCGTTCAAATCCGACCTTAAGGCAATCGGCATGGCAAAACTCCCGGCTTCGCCACACTGAATCAGACCCGAACCGCGTCGCGGAAGACCAAGAGTCAAGCTCACAGGGCTTTGGTATAAGTTGCGATCAATCCGCTCGGTGCTGCTGATCGGCGTAGAGGTCGCTTAACCAGGCCGCGCGCCATTTTCTCGCGGAGAGGCGGCGCTTCCGACCGCGTGGCAGAGAATTAGCGCGGAACATCACCGGGTGCGCCGTCAAAGCAGGCGCGCGCGGCATGGATATCGGAATAACGACGGTCGGCCCAATCGATGAGGTTCGCCATCGGCTCCAGCAGGGATTGGCCTAGCGGGGCCAGACGATATTCGACGCTCGGCGGCTTGGTTGGAAAGACATGGCGGGTGATCAGTCCGTCGCGCTCCAAATCGCGCAGGGTCTGGGTGAGCATGCGCTTGGAGATGTCGCGGATTGCGCGGTGAAGCTCGCTGAAGCGCTGCGGTCGCGTCGCGAGGGTCATGATCATGAGTATGCTCCATTTGTCGCCGATGCGGTCGAGCACGTCGCGCACCGGGCAGTGTACGGGTTCTACTGACTGGGCGTCGTCCGATTGATATCGGCTGAATCGCTCGATCGCGCTCAATGCGGTGCTCATGCGGGTTCCCCTGGTCTCTCCTGGTAACAAAAAACTGCCTCCTTACGGCGCAGGACAAAGGTCTTTATATGAGACCTGCCCCCAAACATAGACCCTATGGGGCCAGGAGAAAACGCATGTTTTTAGTGATGGGAATTACGGGAAAAGTTGGCGGCGCGACGGCAACGCATTTGCTGGCGCAAGGCAAGAAGGTACGCGCGCTGGTCCGCGACCGCGCGAAGGCGGCAAGCTGGACGGACCAGGGCGTCGAACTGGTCGACGGCGACTGGAACGATGCGGCCGCCATCGAGCGGGCGCTCGAGGGCGTCGACGGCGCGTTTGTCATGTTGCCGGCCGTCTGGGCCCCCTCGCCGGATTTCAAGGAAGCCAAGGGCGTCATCGCGAACTATGTCGAGGCGCTCACCAAAGCGCCGGCGCCGCGGGTCGTCGCGCTCTCGTCGATGGGCGCGAACAGAACCAGCGGGCTGGGGATGATCACGGCCCTGTCGCTTCTGGAGCAGGGCTTTTGCGACCTGACATTGCCGATCGCATATGTGCGAGCCGGCGGGTTTTTCGAAAACTTCCTTTACGGCTTGCACGTCGCCCAGGGCGGCGCGCTGCCCGTCTACTACAACCCGACAAATCGGAAATCGACCATGGTCGCGACCAACGACATCGGCGCCGAGGTCGCAACGCTTCTGAGCGGGCGGGCGTGGTCGGGGCATCGGGTCATCGAACTCGGTTCGATGGTGAGCGCGGATGAAGTCGCTGCGCAATTGGGTGAAGTCATGAAGCTCGACGTTAAAGCCTTTGCCGTCCCGCGGGCCGAGTGGCCGGCAGCATTCGAGCAGTTCGGCATTCCGAAGGGCCAGACCGGACCGGCCGAAGCGATGTTTGAGGCCATCAACGCGGGATGGATGGACCTCGGGGTCGAGGGTACGCAGCACGTCGTGGGCACGACGTCCCCCCGCGATGTTTTCTCGGCGGCCCGGAAAGCCGCCACGGCGTAGGTCCGCGGATCAGCGATGGGATGCGACTTCCGGGACCTGCTCCGGAAATCCGCGTCTCCTTCGGAATGAATGCGTCGCGGCCGGCCGTCCGGAGTGGCGCAACCGGCACCCGATGTACATCGCGATCCTGGCAGAGAGTTGAAATTGCCCGGTCGATGTGAACTGCGGCGCTAACACTAAGAAAGATCGAGGTTAAACATGAAGATTCTTGTTTTGGGTGCAACGGGCGGAACGGGACGGCTGATCGTCAGCGACGCCGTGGCGAAAGGCCATTCCGTCGTGGCGCTGGTTCGCTCGACGGCAGGCGCCGATCTGCCGGGAGCAGAATTGATCGAGGGCGATGCCCGCAATGAGATGCACCCTCGGGCGCGCCCTGGACGGCTGTGATGCCGTCGTCAGCGCGTTGGGCACCGGCATGGGCTTCCGCAAGGTCAGCCTGCTGACCGAAGCGACACGCGCGCTGGTCCCGGCGATGACGCGCAGCGGCGTGCGCCGCCTGGTCTGCATCTCCGCTCTGGGGGTCGGGGACAGCCGCGGCCACGGCGGCTTCGTGTTCGACCGGCTCTTCCAGCCTTTGCTGCTCAGCCAAGCTTACAAGGACAAGGACCGTCAGGAAGCCGCGATCCGCGCCAGCTCACTCGATTGGGTCATCGTCCGGCCCGGCATGCTCACCGATGACCCAGCTCAAGGCAGCGTCAGGGCCGTCATCGACCTCCCAGGCATCAACGGCGGCAAGATAGCTCGCGCCGATGTCGCTCGGTTCGTTGTCGACCAACTGACGACCGACACTTGGTTGAGGCGGACACCGGTCATCCTGTGGTGAAGCTTGGTCCCGTAGATCACCTTTTCGAGCCGCAGCAATCAGCGGAGATCGGCCGGCTGCCCGACCAGGCCGCCATACTGGTCCTCCGCGGCGCCCTCATCAGACAAGGTTGGACAAATGTCTAAGATTTCCTGGCGCCAGGTCTTGGCCTTGGCACTTGCCGCTTTCTTCGTCGTGGGATCGCTCAGCAACATCTTCGCCCCGCCATCGATCTACGAGGAATATCTGCGGTGGGGATATCCGCGCTGGTTTCATTTCGTGACCGGATCGCTGGAACTCACGACCGCCGTTTTGCTGGCGCGGGCACAGACGCGGCTGTGGGGCTCGGTGCTCGGCTGCACCGTGATGTTGGCGGCGCTCGCGACCGTGACACTCCACGGCGAATACGGGCACGGGGTGGCGCCGCTTGTCGTGGCGGCACTATCGATACTCGTCGGCTGGATCGCCTGGCGGAAGCGGCTTTCCAGCTCGGAATGACTTATACGCGCGGCTTCATTGACCGACACACGCCCATTCGCGGGTGCCAATTGGGGTTATGCGGTCGGGCTGGGCGGTGAACCAGACCCATGCGTCGGAGCAGGCATCGACGATTTCCAGCCTGGATCAGCGGATTGATCGCCTAGCTAGCCCAGCTAGCGCGAGGGCGTGTTCGAAGCGGATGGTGTGATCCACATCGCTTTCAGCCATGACTGGTAGCACTGCCGATATTCGGAGAGAGATTGCCCGGCTGACGGATAACAAACCCGCCGATTTCTACGCTGGGCTACGCTACGGCCCTCTCGGAAAGATATTGTGCTTTCCTTTGGTTCTGTCCCGGTTCAGATAGGAGAAGAAAGAGATAGGGAATGAGCGATGGGTTGGTGAGTCATGCCGAGCATGGGAGATCAATCGCCGATCTGGAACACGGAAAGTAATGATCTCCTCATTACTGCCCTCACTCCCACTCGATTATTTTGAGGCATGGTAACGCATTGATCTAACAACAAGAATTGTTTTCGCGCACGACGAAAAACCGTCTCGCTGATCCGTCAGAAAATTGCGCTCTTGAATTCAAAGGGGAATTTCGCCGCTTCGGTATCTGCTCGGTTTCAGCGACTATCGGCACCGATCGATCGAATTTCAAATTCTGCGGCGAGAGCGGCATTATCGGCTTGGCCAAAAAAAGACCGTCAGCCATGATAGATGAAGCGCTCGCCAAACTAGACCCACGCCACTCCCGCCCGCATCAAGAGGCGCCCATAAGATGGCGATTGCGGGAACCGCAATTCGCCGCTTGCAGACGAAGACGGCGCACACTTCGCTTTCGCACATCTTCATAAGCTGCCGTTAGCCGCGCGAGCACCGGTGACAACCGCGTGCCGTTCGCGCCGCCGATAGGGTCCTTGATATGGATCGCCCTCAAATCGTTCATGAAGTCTTCCCACATCTGCGCACCGCCCTCCTCGAGAAGTTGTGCCCGAATGCTGAGTTCCTTGCTGACAGGTAAGTGCCGCCGCCCCCAGGTGCCGATCGTCGCAAATAGGGGCACC
This sequence comes from uncultured Alphaproteobacteria bacterium, assembly GCA_963700185.1. Taxonomy (GTDB): domain Bacteria; phylum Pseudomonadota; class Alphaproteobacteria; order ATCC43930; family CGMCC-115725; genus AP-15. The sequence continues at coordinate 358,294 of CAVOWP010000014.1, read as the reverse complement.
AGCTGGATGGCCGGTTCGGTAAGGCTGTAGATGGCCTTCTGGCTGTGGCTGGGGTCGTCTTGTTTGCTGATCAGCCCGAGCGCCACGAGGCGCTTCAGCCTTGCAGCCAGAATATTGGAGGCGATCTTCTCCTCCGAATAAGTCAGCAGATCGCGGAAATGTCGGCGGTTGCCGAACATCATGTCGCGGATAACGACAAGGCTCCACCGGTCGCCCAGGACCTCCATCGTAAGATTGATCGGGCATCCCGACCGCCGCTCGATATCCAAGCGCTTTGCTCCGTCGCAAAAACTGCTTGCAATGTAGGACCGGTTGTGAGAGTGGGGCAACAAGTTTCAATTTGCAATCAGTTGGAGGGCCGTTATGGCAAAGGTGCGCGTGGGAGGATTTTCGCTTTCGGTCGACGGTTTCGGCGCTGGGCCGGAGCAGAGCATTAATGATCCGCTGGGCAAACGAGGGATGGAGCTGCATCAATGGGCGTTCGGCACGCGGACCTTCCACGCCATGTTCGGTAAGGAAGGCGGCACGACCGGCATCGACGACGGCTACGCGGCGCGCAGCATGAGCGGGTTTGGCGCCTTCATTCTTGGGCGCAACATGTTCGGCCCCATTCGCGGAGACTGGCCGGACAACACCTGGAAAGGCTGGTGGGGCGACAATCCACCCTATCATGCGCCGACCTTCATCCTCACCCACTACGCTCGCGATCCCATTGTCATGGAAGGCGGAACAACCTTCCACTTCGTCACCGAGGGCATTGAAGCGGCGCTTGAAAGGGCCAAGGCTGCAGCCGGCGAGCACGACGTGAAGATCGGCGGCGGCGTGAGCACGGTGCGACAATATCTCCGCGCCGGACTGGTGGACGAACTGCATTTTGTGGTCACGCCGGTCGTGTTCGGGCGTGGCGAGCCGATGTTCGAGGGCATTGACCTGCCAGGCCTCGGCTTTCGCGCGACCGAGCATATCGCGACAGAACTCGCGACACATATCGTTCTTGGCAGGGAGGAAAAATCCGATGGCTAGCGCGTGTTATCGGAAAAGTTGAACGACTTTTCCGATAAGAACACGCTCCAATATTTTGATTTTGCGCGAATTCTTATCGATCGGACGATTCCGTCCGATCGATAAGCGCGCTGAAGCCATTTCCACCATCGCCAAGGCCGCGTTCGGTTTCAGCGCTGGTTCTGTGGGTAATGGCACGGCGGGATGTCGCGCACGACTTACTGCTTGTGCAAGCCTTCTACTATCTGCAATTCGCCTTCGGCGGACTAGGCTTCGCCGTGCTCATGGGGCTCTTGCTCGCCGGATTTCGATCGTCGCCCACTTCGTTTTATTTTTGCTCTGCCTTACTTCGGTTTCTTCAGCAAACCAAAGCGGTCGAAATGAGATGGCTTTCTGTATCTCATCCGCATCTTGCGTTTCTCTTCTTCGTCGCCAAACTCAGAGCCCACCAGGCATGTCGAGCATCCAATACCCGTGCGGGACCGTGATCTGACCTGGACCGACGGCTTCCGGAAAGGGGTGGCGAGTTGGAACCGGGAGCACGCAACGAGCCTTTCCGCCATTGACTATCGACTGCTTTCGACAGGGAGAGAGATCCCGTTTGAGCGCTGCTCTATCCCGTCCTACTCCGCAGTACTCCCCCTCACTCCCACTCGATCGTGCCCGGCGGTTTCGAGGTGACGTCGTAGACGACGCGGTTGATGCCGCGGACTTCGTTGATGATGCGGGTCGCGGTGCGGCCGAGGAATTCGTGCGGGAACGGGAAGTAGTCGGCGGTCATGCCGTCGGTCGAGGTTACCGCGCGCAAGGCGCAGACGAAGTCGTAGGACCGGCCGTCGCCCATGACGCCGACGCTACGCACTGGCAGCAGTACCGCAAAGGCCTGCCAGATGGCGTTGTAGAGGCCGGCATTGCGGATCTCCTCCAAAAAGACCGCATCGGCCTTGCGGAGGATGTCAAGCTTCGGCCGGGTGACCTCGCCGGGGATGCGGATCGCCAGACCCGGGCCGGGGAACGGGTGGCGCTCGACGAACCCGTCGGGCAGTCCCAGCTCGCGGCCCAATTCGCGCACCTCGTCCTTGAACAGCTCGCGCAAGGGCTCGACCAGCCGCAATTTCATGCGGGCCGGCAGGCCCCCGACATTGTGATGCGATTTGATCGTAACCGACGGGCCGCCGAGCGGGCTCACGAACTCGATCACATCGGGGTAGAGGGTGCCTTGCGCCAGGAACTCGACATTGCCGATCTTGTGCGCCTCTTCGTCGAAGACGTCGATAAAGGCGGCGCCGATCGTCTTGCGCTTGTCTTCGGGGTCGGTGACCCCGGCGAGCTTTTCGAGAAACAACCCGCTCGCGTCGCGATGGATCAGCGGGATGTTATAATGACCGCGAAAGAGGCTGACGACCTCCTCCACCTCCCTTGCCCGCAGCAAGCCTGTATCCACAAAGATACAGGTCAGCCGATCGCCGATCGCCTCATGCAGCAGCACCGCCGTGACCGCGGAATCGACGCCGCCGGAGAGGCCGCACACGACGTGTCCCCTGCCCACCTGGCGGCGGATTTTATCGACTGCTTGGCTGCGGAACAGCGCCATCGTCCAGTCGCCACGGCAGCCTGCCACTTGGTGCGTGAAGTTGCGCAGCAGCTGGGCGCCCTGCGGCGTGTGGACGACCTCGGGATGGAACAGCACGCCGTAAAACAGCCGGCTGTCGTCGGCAATCGCGGCGTAGGGCGCTCCTTCGCTGGATGCCACCGCCCGGAAACCCGATGGCAGCGCATCGACCCGGTCGCCGTGGCTCATCCACACCTGCTCGCGCCCGCCTCTTGGCCACAAGCTGTTAAACAGCCGGCATTCGCCGAGAATGTCGATAAAGGCTCGGCCAAATTCCTGATGATCGCTCAACGTGACCCGGCCGCCGAGCTGGGCGCACATTGTCTGCATGCCGTAGCAAATACCGAGGACCGGCACGCCGAGCCGGAAGACGATTTCGGGGGCGCGCGGCGAGGCGGCCTCGGTCAGCGACGCCGGGCCGCCGGATAGGATGATTGCGCGCGGCGCGAAATCGCGAACCCGATCTTCGGAGATCGTGAACGGGTGGATCTCGCAGTAGACACCGCTCTCGCGCACGCGGCGCGCGATCAGCTGCGTGACTTGGCTCCCGAAATCGAGGATCAGGATGCGGTCGGACATGGATGGCGCTCGAAGATCGCGACAAAAAAGCCGTCGGTGCCGTGCCTTGCCGGCGTCAGACGGAGATAATCCTCGCCGCCCGGCGAGGCGCCGCCGATCGTCTCTCCCCAAACGCGAGCCACCGGCAGCAGAGAGAAATCGGGCGTCGCGGCGAGAAAGGCTTCGGCTTGCGCTTCATCTTCCTCGCGCAGCAGCGAACAGGTTGCGTAAATCAAGCGCCCGCCGGGCCGGACGAGGCGCGCGGCGCTGCGGAGGATCAGCAGCTGACGCTCGACGAGCTGGGCGAGATCCTCGGGGCGCATGCGCCATTTGGCGTCGGGGTTGCGGCGCCAAGTGCCGGTGCCGAGGCAGGGGACGTCAGCGAAGACTTGGTCGAAGCCAACTTTGTGATGCTTCACCCATTTGTCGCGTTCGCCGCTCAATGCGCGGCGCTCTACATTGGTGACGCCGGCTCGGCGCAGGCGGCGCGCTGCGCGATCGAGGCGGCGCTGCGACACCTCGCAGGCGACGAGCTTGCCGCGGTTTTCCATGCCGGCCGCCAGCGCCAAGGTCTTGCCGCCCGCGCCGGCGCAGAAATCGACGACCCGCATGCCTGGTCTCGCATCGGCGAGAAGAGCGGCAATCTGTGAGCTTTCGTCCTGCACCTCGACGAGGCCCTGCTTGAAAGCGGCGAGGTTGCCGAGCGGCACCCGTTCGCGCAAACGCAGGCCGAGCCGCGACAATGATGTTGGCTCGGCGGCTATGCCTTCTGCGGCAAGGGCCCGGCGCGCTGTTTCGCGATCGGCTTTGAGCAGATTGACCCGCAAATCGGTCGGGGCAGGACCATTGAGGGCCGTCATCTCGCGTTCCAGCCCTTTACCAAGGACCCGCTCAAAATACGGCTCGAGCCATTGCGGCAGATCGTTCGCGACCGCCCGCGGCATTTCCGGGTGGCGCAGGCTGTGGGTCGAAAGATCGCGAACAAACCGTTCTTCGGTCGGGCTTAGGCGGGCCGGACGAAAGCGATCGCCATCACAGCACGCCAGGATCGTCTCAGGGCGCCAACCCTCGACCAAGACCAAGCCGGCCAAGACGCGGTTGCGGGCTTCGGTCGCGGCACCATGCATGGCGATCCACCAGTCGAGCGCAGCTCTGTGCCGCAGCACGGCATAGACATGGCCGGCAATGTGCGCCCGGTCCTTGGCACCGATGTAGCGCCGGCGGCGGAAATAGTCGGCAGCGATGTCGTCGGCCGGACGATCTCCGGCGTCGATCGCAGTGAGGATATCGATCGCGGCGGCGACCTGCGCACCGGGGGTCAAGAAGTCGAAGAGCGGATATCCGCGCTTCCAAATTCGTCATTACCGGGCTTGACCCGGCAATCCACGGGGCGCGGCGTGGATGCCCGGGTCGAGCCCGGGCATGACGAGGAAGGCAGGGATGCAAGAGACGACGCCATCAAGATCGATCAACGGTCCTGCGGATAATTGGGGGCTTCGCGGGTGACGGCGACATCGTGGACATGGCTCTCGCGCAATCCCGCCCCGGTGATCCGCACGAATGTGCAGTTCTTTTGCATCTCCCGGATCGAGCGGTTGCCGGTGTAGCCCATCGCCGCCCGCAATCCGCCGATCAGCTGGTGGACGATATTGCCGACCGGGCCCTTATGCGGCACCCGCCCCTCGACACCCTCGGGCACGAGCTTCAATGTGCTGGTCACCTCCTGCTGGAAATAGCGGTCGGCCGAGCCGCGCGCCATTGCTCCGATCGAGCCCATGCCCCGGTAGTATTTGTAGCTGCGGCCCTGATAGAGAAACACCTCGCCCGGGCTCTCGTCGGTGCCGGCGAACAACGAGCCGAGCATCGCGCAGTCGGCCCCGGCGGCGATCGCCTTGGCGAGATCGCCGGAAAACTTGATGCCGCCATCGGAGATAACCGGCACTCCGCTCTTTCGGCATTCGGCGACCGTATCGACGACCGCGGTGAATTGCGGGACGCCGACCCCCGCCACCATGCGGGTCGTGCAGACCGAGCCCGGACCGATGCCGACCTTGATCGCATCGGCGCCCGCCTCGACCAGGGCCCGTGCGCCTTCCGCTGTCGCGACATTGCCGGCGATGACCTGAGTGTAGTTCGACAGCCGCCGAACTTCACGCAACGTGCGCAATACCCGGTCCGAATGACCGTGCGCGGTGTCGACGACCAAAACGTCGAGACCGGCGGCGAACAGCGCTTCGGCACGCTCGATGCCCTCGCTGCCGGTGCCGGTCGCCGCAGCCACTCGGAGACGGCCATGCTCGTCCTTGCAGGCGGTCGGAAAACGCTGCGCTTTCTCGATGTCCTTGACGGTAATCAGGCCGACGCAGCGATAAGCCTCATCGACGACTAGCAGTTTCTCGATGCGATGCTGGTGCAGCAGGCGCTTTGCTTCCTCGCGCGCGACATTCTCGCGCACGGTGACGAGCTTCTCCCGGGTCATCAGTTCGGCGACCGGCTCGCGCGGATCGTCGGCGAATCGTACGTCCCGGTTGGTAAGAATGCCGGCGAGCCGACCGGAGCCGCGCTCGACGACCGGGATGCCGGAGATCTTGTGGTCGGCCATCAGCCGCAGCGCGTCGGCCAAGGTCTCATCCGGGTGGATCGTGACCGGGTTGACGACCATGCCGGCCTCGAATTTCTTGACCTTGCGGACCTCGTCGGCCTGCTGTTCGACCGTCATATTGCGGTGGATGACCCCGATTCCGCCGGTCTGCGCCATTGCGATTGCTAGCGCGCTCTCGGTCACCGTGTCCATCGCCGCCGAGATCAGCGGGATGCCGAGCTCGACCTCGCGGGTGAGGCGAGTCCGAGTGTCCGTCTCCCCGGGCATGATCTCGGATGCCGCCGGGACGAGCATCACGTCGTCGAAGGTTAGAGCTTGCCGAATTTCCATCGGCGCCTCCTTTCCGATGGCGACGCACTATACACCACGACGCCGCCGCAAGAAGAAATCGGTGCGATCCCGTCCGGACCGCGCCATCGTAAGACATGGGCATTCCGCCCCTTCTCCGCGAGGCAGCGCGACGCTAAGAATGGCGACGCAGCGCGACGCTAAGAATGGCGAGGCAAGCTGCGCTCCGAGAGGACCTCGACGTCGACGGCGAATAGGAAGATGAACGCGGCGCAGATCGTCATCGACCGGGTAAGCCATGTGTACCGACCGCCGCGCGGCCGCCCGGTGACTGCGCTCGACAACGTCTCCCTCGAAGTGCGCGACCGCGAGTTCGTTGCATTGCTCGGTCCCAGCGGCTGCGGCAAGAGCACGCTCCTTTACCTGATCGGCGGGTTCTTGCCCGTGGAGCGAGGCGCGATCTCTGTCGAGGGAAAGCCGATCGCCGGTCCCGGCCCCGACCGCGGCATCGTCTTTCAGCATTTCGCATTGTTTCCGTGGAAAACGGTGCTCAAAAACGTGCTCTATGGGCTCGAAAAGCAGGGCATGGCGCGCGAGGAGCGGCTGCGCCGCGCACGCGAGTTCATCGATCTCGTCGGGCTCACAGGGTTCGAGGACAACTACCCCTCGCAACTCTCCGGAGGCATGAAGCAGCGCGCCGCGATCGCCAGAACCTTGGCGATCGACCCGCACATCCTCTTGATGGACGAGCCTTTTGGTGCGCTCGACGCGCAGACCCGCAGCCTGATGCAGGGAGAACTTCTCAGCATTTGGCAGCGCTCGCGAAAAACCGTCATCTTCGTTACGCACGATGTCCACGAAGCGGTATTCCTCGCCGAGCGCGTTGCGGTGATGTCAGCCCGCCCGGGGCACATCAAAGAGATCGTCGAGACCCGTTTCGAGAAGGGTGATCCGGGGCTCGCCCGCACGCCCGCCTTTGTCGAAATGGTCGATCACGTCTGGAACCTGGTGCGCGGCGAAGCGATCCTCGCCGAGCGAGGCGGTACCGCATGACTTGCCTTCTCCCGGCCCGTTTCATTGAGCGGCACCAGTTTCATCCTCGCCCCCCGCTGGCCGGGGGGAGAGGGTAGGGTGAGGGGGGCCGATTTGCCGGTTCGCAGCGCTGCCCACCTCACCGTCCCGCCGCTGCGCGACGGGTCCCTCCCTCTCCCCCCTGAAGCCCCTGAAGCGCGGAGAGAGGCTTTTGGTCCGTTGGTCGGTGTTTTAGGCCGCTACGCCCCGTTGCTGCTGCTTGCCCTGGCATGGGAGGCGACGTCACGCCTGGGTATCGTGTCCCCGGGGGCGTTGCCGCCGCTCGACAAGATCGCGAGCGCGTGGCTGAACCTCGCCGAGAGCGGCGATTTGTGGACCAACGGCGTCGCATCGATCTCGCGAGCTGCTGCCGGGCTCGGCTTGGCGATCGTCTGCGGCAGCGCCATCGGCGTGCTGATGGCCTGGTACCTGCCGGTCCGCGTCGTGGTCAACCCGATCGTCCAATTCTTCTACCCGATGCCGAAATCGGCGCTGATCCCGGTAATGGTGCTATGGCTCGGCTTTGGCGACGCTTCGAAGATCGTGCTGATTTTTGTCGGCTGCATGCTGCCGGTCACTTTGAGCTCCTTCAACGGCGCACGCAGCACTGAGCAGGTGCTGATCTGGTCGGCCCGCAGCCTCGGTGCGAGCCGCTTACGGGTGCTGTGGGAAGTGGTCGTCCCGAGCGCATTGCCGGAGCTCTTGAGCGGCATTCGCACGGCGCTCGCTTTCGCCTTTGTGCTGCTTGTCGCCTCGGAGCTGATCGTCGCCCGAAGCGGGTTTGGCTACATGATCGGCTGGCTCGGTGACGGCGGCGTTTACGATGCGATGTTCGCGGTGGTGTTGACGGTGGCGCTGCTGGGATTTGTGGCGGATCGTGGCTTTTTGATGCTGATGCGGCGGGTCCTGGCATGGCGCGAATAGACAGCGGGGAAAGCCTGGTACTGCCCCGTCCGGCGGAAGCCGGATTGCGGCTCGACCTCCTCGCCGCAATTGGGCGCCATATCGGCAGCCTATTGCCGCTGATCGTGCTCGTCCTCGGCTGGGAAGCTCTGTCGCGCAGCGGCGCGGTCAGTTCGTTTCTGCTGCCGCCATTGTCCGCCGTCCTGCAGCGTGTTTGGGACGATGCGCTTTCGGGCGACCTGACGATCAATCTCGGAATGACGCTCTATCGTGCCCTGGTTGGGTTCGCGATTGCCGGCATCGGCGGCGTGGCGCTCGGCATCCTGATGACGCGCAACAAGCTCGTTCGCTGGTTTTTCGATCCGATCGTCTCGGTCGGCTTTCCGATGCCGAAGATCGCTTTCCTGCCGATCTTCATGCTCTGGCTCGGACTTTACGACGTCTCGAAGATCTCGATGGCGACGTTCAACGCGATCTTTCCGGTGATCGTCGCGACGATTGCCGCAGCCGAGGGAGTCGACCGGCAGCTGCTGTGGTCGGCGCGCAGCCTGGGCGCCAGCGAACGTCAGCTGCTGCGCGAGATCATCCTGCCGGCGGCGCTGCCGCAGATCATGACGGGGCTGCAGGTCGCGCTTCCGGTTTCGATGATCGTAACAATCGTCACCGAGATGCTGATGGGCGGCCAGGGGCTGGGCGGCGCCATGATCGCCGCATCGCGCTTTGCCGATTCACCCGGCGTCTTCGCCGGCATCGTCGAGATCGCGATCGCCGGGCTGTGCCTCGTCAAGGGTATCGCCCTGCTGCGCAGGCGTCTCCTGATCTGGCACCAGGAGGCACAAGAGCCGACTACGGTGTAGGCTGGACCGTAGTTTGGGGGCCCGCGTCGGCAATCGACGCGGGCGCCCCAGACTGCCGTTAAGCCTTCTGTCCGACCAGCGCGAACATCGCGCCCTGCGGGTCCTTGCCCTGGATGATCCAGTCGCCTCCCGGCACCTGCATCGGGCCGTTCAGAATTTGGCCACCACCTGTCTTCACGCGGTCGACGCCCGCATCGAAATCGGCGACATTGATGTAGTAGAGCCAGTTGGGGACCGGCACCATCGGCGGCTTGTTCATCATCCCGCCGACCGCTTGTCCGCCGACCGAGAAGATCTGGTAGGTGCCCATTGCACCCATATCCATTGCGTCGCCCTTTTGCCAGCCGAACAGCTCGCTATAGAAGGCGAATGCTTTCTGCCAGTCGGCGGCCGACAGCTCGTGCCAGCCGACGCGGCCCGGCGTGCCGGGCTCGGGAAGCGGCGCGTCGCAGGTGTTCGGGGAGTTGAACAATGCGAACACCGCGTTCTGCGGATCGGCAACGACCGAGAAGCGGCCGACATTTGGAATGTCCGTCGGCGGAACGTGCACGGTGCCGCCGAGGCGTTTGATCCGTTCGGCGGTGGCATCTACGTCATTCACCGCGACGTATCCGATCCAGCTCGGCGGCGCGCCCATTTTCCGGGCGTCCTCCGGCTGGGTCATTAATCCGCCCAACGGCATCTGGCCGTTGGTGAACATCGTGTAGGCCATGCCGGGCACTGACGCGTCCTGGGTGCTCCAGCCTACTACCTTGGTGTAGAAAGCCTTTGCGGCCTCCGTATCGCGCGCCATCAATTCGTACCACACGAAACGACCCTGTTGATCAGCCATGTCTATCTCCGGTCGGGGGTTGTCGAACTCAAGGTGCGAGGCTTGCGTCAGGTCACGTTGATATCAACGTTATTAGCCCGTGTCAAAGCCGGAACTATCGCGATCGCCCAGTTGTGCCCCCCTTAGTGACTGGCCGCCGCTTCGAGGCGCTGGGCGGCTTCCTTCGCGATGCTGAGCTCGGTGTATTTTTTGACCTCGAGCGGCGAGCGCAAGAAGCCGAGCTTTTGCTGCAGATCGACGTTCGCTTGCAGCGCCTCCAGGTCCGGCAGCCCGTCGGGGTCGCGATAGTAATCCTGTTTTGTGAAGACCCAGCCCTCGTAGAGCGAGGGCTTTTGCTTGGTCGCTTCGGCGATGATCTCCAGCGCTTCCTGGCGATGGGCGGGGTCGCTCACGTAATGGAGCGTGTGCAGATAATCTTCGATAAAATCGACCATTTCAGCGCGGTGTTTCTGCAGGAAGCCGTCGCGCGCCACGCGGATGATCATTTGCGAGCGGCCCATCGCCTCTTCTTGCGTGAACAGGCTGCGGGAGACCGAGAGCAGCTCGGGATCTTGGCCGAAGGGCAGTACGGCGGTGATCAGATCCACTTTGCCCTCCTTCAGCATCGCTTTCTGGTCCGGGAAGCGCACTTCGATGATCGTCAGGTCGCGCTTGTCTTGAAGATGATGCTTCGCGAGCATCGCACGCAATGCCATGTCGACCGCGCTGCCGGTCTGGTTCGAAGCGAGGATCTTGCCCTTGAGGTCCTCGATGGTCTTGATCGGACTGTCCTTGCGGACGACGAAGTCATTCGTGTGGTACCCGGGAACTCCATCCTGGAATTCGTCGGCGATGATCCGCAGATCCGCCATCCCGGCATTCTCGATCCCGAGCGCAAAGGTCGAATAGGCGAGCGCCGCGCAATCGAGCTCGCCAGTCGCGAGCGCGGTCATCTCGGCCGGCGTGCCGGCGAAGTGAGTGAGCTCGGGAATGTAAGTTTTGCCGGCATGCGGCGCGAGGCCTGGTTTGACGAACATCAATGTAACGAGATCGGCCGGCGTTACCACCCAACCGAGGCGGAGATGATAGGGCTCTGCGGATGACGGCCGGCTCATGACCAGCGTGAGCACGCACGCCGCTGCTAGAAGGCCGAACGGAGCCCGGCGCTTATTCACGCGCTGGCTCCGACTGCAAGTGGCCGGCTGACTACATCGCCATCATAGAGGTGGCAGGCGATGAGCCGGCCGTCGATATCGGCGAGCATCGGTTCGTCTTGGCTGCAGCTCGGCATCGCTTGTGGGCAACGCGGATGGAAGCGGCAGCCCGACGGCGGATTGAGCGGGCTCGGCACCTCGCCGGATAGGATAATCTCCTCGCGACGCTCGTCGGGATGGCTCGGCAGCGCCGCTGAAAACAATGCCTCGGTGTAAGGATGCTTCGGGGCGCGGGCGAGGGTGCGCGCCTCACCGCTCTCGACGATCTTGCCGAGATACATCACAGCGATCGTGTGGCTCATATGCGCTACGGCGGCGAGGTCGTGCGCAATGAAGAGGTAGGAGAGCCCGAGCTCGGCCTGCAAGTCGCGCAACAGATTGAGGATTTGTGCCCGTATCGAAACGTCGAGCGCCGAGACCGGTTCATCGAGCACGACGAGCTTTGGCGACAGCGACAGAGCCCGCGCAATCGCGATACGCTGGCGTTGTCCGCCGGAGAATTCGTGTGGGAAGAGGTCCGCGGCCCGGTCCGGTAGTCCCACGAGATCGAGCAAACCCAGCACGCGCCGTCGAACCTCGGCTGCCGGCAGCGCTTCGTTCGTAGTAAGCGGCTCGGCTATGATCGCGCTGATGCGCATCCGCGGATTGAGGGAGGCGTAGGGATCTTGAAAGACCGCCTGCACCGATTTGCGGTAGTTCCGGCGACCCGCCGCATCGAGCCGCTTCAGGTCCTTGCCCTCGAAGAGGATCGCGCCGCTGGTCGGCTCCTCCAGGCCGAGTACGAGCTTGGCCGTTGTCGTCTTGCCGCAGCCGCTTTCGCCGACCACGCCGAGCGTCTGGCCGCGCTCGATCGTGAACGAGATCCCGTCGACCGCGTGCACTACCCCGCGACTACCCCCGAAGATCCCGCGCTTCGCTTGGAAATGCTTGCTGAGCCCCGCCGCTTCCAAAATCAGCATCAGGCCGCTCCGACGGGTATGCCCCCACCCATGCCCTCCCCCGCTCGCGGGGGAGGGAATGGGTGGGTGCGCTCCGCGAGCCAGCAGCGCGCGGTCCTGCCTTTGGCGGGCCTAGACTCGGGCGGGGCGGCCTCGCGGCACCGGTCGAAGGCGCGCGGACAGCGCGGCGCAAAGGCGCAGCCCGGCGGCGGCGCTGCCAGATCGGGCGGCTGACCGTCGATCGCGGTCAGCCGGTGGACGTTGTCGGTCATGCGCGGGATCGAGTTCAGAAGCGCCTCGGTATAGGGATGCGTCGGCGCGTTGAAGATCTGGGAGACCGGTCCCGACTCGACGACGCGTCCGGCATACATCACCGCGAGTTGGTCGCACATTTTGGCGACGATGCCGAGATTGTGGGTGATGAAGATGAGGGCGAGATGATGTTCGCGCTGCAGGTCGCGAAGCAGCTTGAGGTATTGCGCCTGGATCGTCAGGTCGAGGCTCGTGGTCGGCTCGTCGGCGATCAACAGCCGCGGCTCGCAGGAGATGCCGATCGCGCCGACGATGCGCTGGCGCATGCCCCCCGACATCTCATGCGGGTATTGCGTGACGCGGGTTTCCGGTGACGGGATACGAACCGCTTTCAGCAACTCCTTCGCACGATTCCATGCGGTTGCGCGCGAGGCCCCGTCATGCACCCGGATCGGCTCACCGACCTGATCGCCGATCGTGAACAGCGGGTTCAGCGAGGCCATCGGGTCCTGCAAGATCATCGCGATCCGCTTACCGCGGATATGGCGCATTTCGGCGTCGGATTTTTCGATCAGATCCTCGCCCTCGAACAGCATTTTGCCGCTGACGATGCGGGCCGCCGGCGGCAGGATGCGCAGGATCGTCAGCGCCAATGTGCTCTTGCCGGAGCCCGACTCGCCGACGATCCCCAATGTCTCACCGGCATGGATGCGCAGCGACACATCGTCGACGGCGCGGACCACCCGAGTGCCCTGCGCCGAGACGTAGTGGGTCGAGAGGTTCTGCAGCTCGAGCAGCGGGGCGGCCGATACCGGCTCGCTCCGCCGAGTGGGCTCATAGCTGACGGAGCTGGGGGTCGAATTTGACACGGAGCCAATCACCGAGAAGGTTTGCCGAAAGCACCATCAGCATGATGCAGCAGCCGGGAAAAACGGTCAGCCACCAATAGCCCACCATCAGCCCTTGCTTGCCGTCCGACAGCATCAGTCCCCAGGCGGGCTGCGGCGGCGGCACGCCGACCCCGAGAAACGACAAGGATGCCTCGGCGATAATCACGACGCCCAGCATCAGCGTGCCGAGCACAATCGCGGTGTTCATGATGTTGGGCAAAATGTGCCGCCACATGATCGTCCATTTGGAGCAGCCCGCGACAATCGCGAGACGGACGAACTCCCGCTCCTTCAGCGACAGCACCTCACCGCGAATGACCCGCGCATAACGGGTCCAATAGGTGACCCCAAGAATGAAGACGATGTTCCACATGCTCGGCCCGACAATGGCAGCGAGGAAAATGGCAAAGGTCAGTGCCGGCAAGGCGAGCCAGGTATCGGTCAGGCGCATGATCACCTGATCCACCCAGCCACCCAGATAGCCTGACAGAATGCCGAGCATCGTCCCCACGACCCCGGCGAAGATCACCGCGGTAAAGCCGACCACGACCGACACGCGGGCGCCGAAGATCAGCCGGGAGAGCACGTCGCGACCGAGTTGGTCGGTTCCGAGCAGATATTTCGTGCTGCCGCCGGTCTGCCAAAACGGCGGTTTGAATCGCGCGACGAGGCTGCCGACCTCGGGATTATGCGGCGCCAGCACATTGGCGAAGATCGCGACCAAACCGATCATGACGAGGATCGCCGTAGGGATCACCGGGAAATCGCCAAGCCGGATCGCGACTGGCCGTCGGCGGATCCGCCGCGGCAGGAGGATGGTTTCTGCTTGCGTGCTCATAACCTGCTAGCTCCCCAGCTAACTCCCGAGGCGGATGCGCGGGTCGATCACCGCATAGAGGACGTCCACCATCAAATTGACCATCACGATCATTGCGCCGCCCATGATGACGACACCCTGCACGACCGGGAAGTCACGAAACGCAATCCCTTCGTAGAGTAGCCGGCCGATGCCCGGCCAGGCAAAGACGGTTTCGACGACAACGGCGACATTGACCATGATCACGAGATTGACGCCGGCCAGTGTCAAAACCGGGATCAGAGCATTCTTGAACGCGTGCTTGACGATGACCAACGACTGGGGCAGACCCTTTATCCGGGCGAGCTTGACATATTCCGAGCCCAAGACTTCGAGCATCGAGGAACGCGTCAGCCGCATATGAGCTGCAGCGAAATACCAACCGAGCGCAAAGGCGGGCATGATCAGGTGCAGCGGCGTCCCGGCTCCCGAGGAAGGCAGCCAGCCCAGATAAACCGAGAAGACCAGGATCATTATCAATCCGACCCAGAAGGATGGCAACGACAGCCCGAGCAGCGCAAATACCTTACCCGCGCTATCCCAAAAGCGTCCGACACGCACTGCCGCCAATATCCCGCTCGGGATCCCGATCAATAATGACAAACCCATTGCCACGACCGCGAGCATCAGCGAATTGGGCAGTCTCGACAAATAAAGATCCATTACCGGGGTTCGGTAATAGAAGGACTGGCCGAGATCGCCGTGAAACAAGCTCGACATGAAAATGCCGTATTGCACCCAGAGCGGCCGGTCGAGACCGAACTGATGGTGAATGGCGGCAATATCCGCTTGGCTGGCGCCGGGCTCGACGAGAAGCGCCGCCGGATCGCCGGTCACGCGGACAAAGAAAAAGATCGTCAATGACAACAGAAACAGCGAGAGCAGCGAATAACCAACCCGCCTGCCGATAAACTGCTTCATAGTCTTCTCGATCCTCGACCGCGTCGGCTAGCATCTGGTTCGTCATGCCTGGGCTTGACCCGGGCATCCACGCAGCACTTCGAAACGCGGACGTTTGTCGTGGATTGCCGGGTCGAGCCGGGCAATGACGGGAAAGCTGTATTCATCTGAGCTGGCCTCCGCCTTGCAACTCGCCGCTACGCGCTCTTGAGCGTGATGTCCTCGAAGGGAGCGGTATAGGCGAAGCCCGCGATCAGGCCGAAGGCCGAACTCGCCGACACGGGGGCCGACGCCGTTGAGGAAGCCCAATTGCCAGATCGGGGCGTAGATCGCCTTCTCATGGACGAGCTGCTGCATCTTGTCGAGGATCGCTGCGCGCTTCTCATGATCGAGTTCGTCGGCTTGCTTCGAAAAGAGCTCGTCGATGTCGGGATAACTGCCATAGGCGTAAGCGCCGCCCTTGACGACGAACGAGGCCAGCCGCGTCGCCGCATTGCCAAAGGCGCCGCTCGCGCCTTGAACGATGCCGCGCGTGTATTTCTTGTCGGCATAACCGGCGAAGAAGGCGGCGCGCTCGATCGGCTGTAGCTGCACCCGAATGCCGATCTGTTGGAAGTTGTCGACCGACACCTCGGCCATGTTGGCGTATGAACTGTCGCAATACATCATCCCGGCGTCGAAGCCATTGGGAAACCCTGCATCCGCCAACAATTTTTTTGCCTTCGCCGGATCGTAAACCGCAGCCGGCGGCTGCCAATAATAATTGAAGGTATAAGGAATGATGCTGTTGGTGGTTTTGCAGTAGCCGAGAAACAAGGCCTGACTCATCCCTTCCCGGTCAATCGCGAGATTGGCGACCTGCCGAACCTGCAATTTGTTCCACGGCGATTTCGGGTCCCACTGTTCGGGGAAGTAGAGCCAGTTCGGCGCCTGAAGTACCACCGGCTTTAGCGTGAGGCCAGGCGTGCGGCGGAGTTCCTCGGCGAGTTCGCTGCGGATCGAGTAGGCAATGTCGATTTCGCCGCGTTTCAGCGCCGCGAGCCGCGTCGCCTCGTCCGGGATAACCTTCATAACCAGGCGCTTGACGCTCGGGGTTTTGCGCCAATACCCGTCGAAGGCTTCGAGCACCAGCTCGACCCCGGGCGTGAACGAGACAAACTTGTACGGGCCGGCGCCGATCGGCGCCTTCTTGAAGCCCTCGTCGCCGACCTGCTCGACATATTTCTTCGGCACGATCCAGCCGGAGCCCGTGGCGGTGGAATAGAACGTAATGAAGTCGGGCCACGGCTTCTTCAGCTTGAAGCGGACATGCTGCGGGTCGCCGATCTCGATCGCCGCCACATTGTCCTTCATCAGCTGATGTGCTGCCCCGTGGTAGCGCTCGAACGAGAATTTCACGTCTTCGGGGGTTACCGGCTCGCCATTGTGAAACTTGACCCCTTTGCGCAACACAAAGTCATAGCTGAGCCCGTCGGGCGACGCCGACCACGACTCGGCGAGGCACGGCGTCTGGGTCTTTCCCGGCATCGGCTTCACCATCGCGTCGTGCAGCGCGTACAGCACCATGTAGGGGGTGATGATCCCTTGCGTCTCGGCCGGGTCGAACCATGTCGGCGCCAAAGAGACGTGAATGGCCCAGGTCAGCTGGCCGCTCGGCGCGGCCGCAAAGCTCATGCGTGGAGCCCCGACGACCAGCCCGAGGGCACTCAGGGCCAAAACCTCCCGACGCGAAAGGCCTCCTTTGCCGGAGCCGCTGATTGGTACGCCGCGGCCGTTGAAAAGCGAACCCATGAAGCTCCTCCGCATCTCGGCTCCTTGGGTGAGCCTTGCGCCGAAGGTAGACCACCGTTGCGCAAATGTCTCGACTTTTCCGGCGAGGTCCTCCGAGAGCCCGTTGGTGCATCGCGGCGCCGCGCTGAGCGCTTTGCGCATGCCGGCGGTCATGATGTTGGTGTTGTCGGCGACCGGTGCGGCGCTCGCATCGGTGAAACGCTTTGTTGTGGACATGACGGGTCGGTGGCGGGGAGGACGGGCCGAGCGACGCTCAGCCGGGCCAAGCGGAGGCGCGGATCACGCGGCAGAAATTCTCAGGCTGGAACGACGGATCCTTGTCGGCGAGAACGTCGGCCTTGACGTTGCCGAAGGTCGTCTCGGGCTTGTGATTGATGCCGTCGTAGAAGGCCTGGAGGATCTCTTCCTTGAACCGGCCGGGGCGCGGGTGCGCGCGGACCACCGCTTCGCGCTCGGCCTCCGCGAACTCGGAAAAAGCAACGCCGAGCACGTCCATCTCTACACCGGCGGTGACGAGCGCTATGACGGGATGCATATGTTGAGGGATACCTGGGGTCGTGTGCAGCGCGATCGCGGTCCAGACCGTCTCGACGTCCTGCTCGGCGATGCCATGGCTCCGGAGGAAATCACGGGCGACATTGGCGCCGTCCACCTCGAAGCGCTCATGCGCGCTCGCGTGCGCCGGGGTGAGGCCCATGTCGTGGAACATAGCGCCGGCGTAAAGGAGCTCGGGATCGAAGCGGACGCCGCGGCGCTTACCGGTGAGTGCACCCCAGTAATAGACGCGGCTCGAATGATGAAATAACAGTGGAGATTCAGTATCTCTGACGAGTTCTGTTGTCTCTCTGGTCAACTTACTGTCAGGAATACTGATTCCCTCGATGGCGAGTGTCATTGCATTTCTCCCGTTGGCTGATCTTGAGATCATCTGAGGCCGGGACGGCATGATCAGTTAGCAAGGTTCTGATTGTGGGCCGCCCATAGGGAATGGTGGAGATCGGCGACACACTGGCTGAAAATCGGACTGCCCGGGTCGATACCAACATCGGCACAGGCCAGACTGTCCTGCACCCAGGCGCTCTTCTTGGCACTCTCGTTGGCGCTCTCGGCAGCATCGGCGCTCTGGGTAGCAGATGCCGCGAGCGTGGCGGCAAAGGAGCAAATTAGGATGAAGCGTGACATTGCAATCTCCGATCTAAGAGGTGTATCAGGCTCAGTTGTGGTCGGTTCACCGGATGGGGCCCCGATGCCCTATAACCGGCGGCATTCACTGGGATTGTTCTGCTTTTACGACGCAGACCGCGAAAGCTGGCGTACCGGGCTGGAGGTCCTCCCGGGCACATGTGTCGCGGCCCGTCGAAACGAGTTGCGCGTAATCCCATTCGGATAAGTTTCTATCGAGAACTCTCATGCAGGCGTCATAGCGGCGCCCCGATGGATCGAGGCTCAGGACGGCGGCACAGGCATGCTGCTCCTGTGCCGTTCGCACCGGGTTTTCTGCCGCATTGGCAAGGTTGTTGCCCGCGGCGAGCAGCGCGATAGCGGCAGCGCCGATGATTTTGACCGAATGCGAAGCGCGACGGTTGAGACGCGCGGATGAATTGCGCAATTGCGCCCGAGTGACATTGGACGAGGTTAGCGAAAACATGTGGTGATCTCCTTTCCTATTGCGGGCCGAATGGGTCCGATTGATCCCGCAGCGCCGATATAGTCCTGGTTGATTGGTCGAATTAGACTATTGAATCCGTACATATCGTTAGTTTACAATGAATGGTCCGAAAAAGCAGGCTATGATCCCGGGTAGCTGGAGTTCGTGCGATCGTCAGGTCATTGAAATCCAAGGCCCCACATCGCCCAAGGACGGCGGGATGACACTTGACCAGTTGCAGATCTTCATCGCGGTTGCCGAACGTGAACACGTAACGCGGGCCGCCGACGCCCTCGGACTTGCCCCTCCCTCAGTATCGGCGGCAGTGGCGTCCCTCGAGCGGGAGTTCGGCACAAAACTGTTTCATCGTGTTGGGCGGGGCATCGTTGTAACCGAAGGAGGCAAGTTGCTGCTTGATGAAGCGCGCGACCTGGTCAACCGCGCCGAGGCCGTGAAACTTGCAATGCGCGAGTTCACGGGCCTTGCTCGCGGGCGTCTCGCGATCAAGGCCAGCCAAACGATAGCGAGTCATTTCCTGCCACCGAGACTGGTCGATTTCCACCAAGCCTATCCCGGCGTGGCGTTGGTCGTTTCCGTCGGCAACTCGGCCGAGGTCGTCGAGGCCATAATCCGCGGCGAAATCGAACTCGGCTTTGTCGAGGGTCCCGAAGAAGAATTCAGGGATCCTCGCCTCGCCGTCGAAATGATCGCCCGGGATGACCTCGTCATGGTCGCGAGCGCCAATCACCCTTGGGCGAGTTGCACGAAACTCGCGGTCGACGATCTGACCGCGGCCAAATGGGTTCTGCGAGAGGATGGCTCCGGCACCCGGGCCGCCTTCATCAAGGCTCTCGACGCGCTCGGCGTCCCTTACGGAAAGCTAAACATCGTCATCGAACTCCCGTCCAATGAGGCGGTTCTCGCCGCGGTCCTCGCGGGCGCTGGCGCCACCATTTTGTCCGAGCGCGTCTGTGCCGGTGCAATCAGGGCGGGGACCCTGAAGCACCTGCCGATCTCGCTTGCGCCGCGGGCCTTTTACGGGCTGCAGCATGCTGACCGCTATCGCTCTCGAGCGGTTTCGGCACTCCTGGAAATTCTCCGCACACACGCCGCATTTTGATTTTCACCGGCCGGTGCGCCCAGCATATAGCTTTGATCGTGCCGCCCTTGCCGGCACCGTCGCGCCCTTCAAACAGGACCCAGACCTTGAGGCCCTTGTGCACCCCCCACTGCTGGAGCTTAGCAAACTCGACGTGAAGGCGCGCGAGCTCCCGCTAGTATTCCTTCCGCTTCAGCTTACCGTTGGCGGCAAGTTCACTCTTCTTCTCGTCGGACATCGGCGTTACTCACACGATATGGCGCGGGCTTGATAACCTCTGCGGCGGGAGGACTTGAGACGGCGGCTCGCCACGCCTGCAACAAAGTAAACATAATGGCGATGAGGGTCGGCCCGATGAAAAGACCCAAGAAACCGAACGCGATAAAACCGCCGAAGACGCCGAGGATGGTCAGCGACATCGGCATCTCCATGCCGAAGCCAATGAGCCACGGCTTGATGAAATTGTCTACCGTGCTCACGAGCACCCCCCAGACGATAATAGATGCGCCCCAGGCCGGATAATCTTGCCCGAACAGCCACCAAGCCGCTGCGCCCCAGATCAGCACGAGCAGCGGGCCGCCGATCTGGCTGATCGCGAGTAGAAAGCCAACAAAGCCGAGCATTGCAGCTCCTGGGACACCGGCGACCGCCAAGCCCAGAGTCAGCAGGACGGCTTGGATGGCGGCGGTGCCGACGACACCGTAGGCGACACCGCGGATTGCCCCCGCCGCAACGTCCAGCGCTCGCTCGGCGATCGGCCCACCAAGCCGCCGGAGCGCATCGTGCAACATCGTAACGAGCCCATCGCCATTGGTCCAAAACATCGTCGCCACCGCTAGTGAAAGAATCACCTGGACCAGGCTGTCGGCCAGACCTCGTGCGGCAGCGATCATCGCCAACTCCAGGTTCGCGGTGTAGGGTTCTGCCAACGCGCGCAGGTTGCCCTGAACCTGGACGACGCGGTCCCAGGCTGCTGCAAGGCGGCGACCGACCAGCGGCGTGCCTTTGATCCAGGCGGGCTGTTCCGGAGTTGCCGCGAAATATGACTGGACGCGCTGTATCCCCCGGCTCAGCCGATCGGCAAGGTGAGGCGCGACCACAAGCGTGGGCAGCACGACGAGCACGAGCGAAAGCAGTAGGAGGAGCGCCGCTGCTGACCCGCGCCGGAGTCCATGGCGAACCAGAGCCTGACGCACCGGCCAAGCCGCAGTGGCGAGGGTCGCGCCGAACAAAATTGCGGTTGTGAACGGCTTCACAATCATCAAAACGCCAATGGAGAGGCCCACAACGATCGCGACAAGAATGCTGCGCTCAATTAAGGCCACCCTCGCGGCAACTTCGGGCGTTCCGCCATAGGCTGGTTGATCGAAATCATCTGCCATTGTTGGCCATCCTGCGCCGATTGGCGGTTCACTCAGTCCACCACGTCGACCCTTGCCCAACTGAGATCCGGGTCGAATAACTTTGTGGCCGCTGCGGTTGTCGCGGTGTTTGGGCCCAGATCCTTTTGGAACACGATGGCGTCCTGATAGGCCGGAGCCGGCGGGATGTAGACGGGCTGATAGGACCGGTAGGGCCATTGGCCGTAGACTTCGGTGGGGTTGTATGCCGGCACATAGACGGTTTGGGGATCCGCTGGCTGGATGACGACATTATCATCCTGCACGACGACGCGTTGCTGCTCTGTGGTTTTGAGGCTGCCGGCCTTTTGCGCCCGCCGCCGCAGCCGCTGAATCGAGTCCAAAACGGCGGCCTGCTGCTTAGCGACTGCATAGCCGAGCTGCTGCGTCCACTCCAGATTGTCGTTCAACATCGCGATCACTTGTGGGAACGGAACCAGCGATTTTACGCTCGGGTCCCAGCTCTCGTTTTCTAGGGCCTTGTCTAGAGCGTCCCCCTTCAAATTCTTGTTGTCGCCTTTTTCAAGCCAGCGCGAGGCGGCGACGACTTGCAGCGGATAGGTCGACGCCATCAAGACCTGAGTCAGCAACTCGTCGGGGTAAAGCGCGATCGGCGCCAGCATCGCATCGAGCTGCTCGACATTGAACTCCGTGGCCCCGGTTTGCGCTGTCGGCACCGGCTTCGCTTGGGCAAAGGACGGTGGCGGCAGGGCCACCGCAATCGCGGTAATGATAATTACGCAGCACACAAGATTTCGCGCCATTTCTCCAGGCCCGAAACATTACCCGCCCAATGTTAGACCGCTCAATCCGCCGCTTACTATGCAGAAATTGGCAAAAGCTGGCGGAGGCGAGGTGTGCGTCCCCCGCAAGTGCTCGCCTCCGCCTGCTCGGCTCCGCAGTCGCATTCTCGGAGCTTTCGGCGGGCGGCGGCGAGGGCAGACAGAACAGCTTGCGTCCCGATGGCTGCGCTTCGTGCGCCTCCTCGACGAGGATCGCGCCTTGGGCAAAGCCATGACAATAGTTTATTGCAGCGGTCATCATCGGATCTTCATTGGCCGACGCGCAGATCTCGATCAGGTCGCGGCCTATCCTCGGCGGAAACTGAGATTGCGTCACCGCCGCCGACGCGATCGTAGCGCCGGCGGTCAGCGCCGCGCCGAGCGCTATACCTCCTATCTTCCTCTACTTGCCCCTTTTCACGCCGTCGGCCCAGTTGGGATTTTATTTCCAGGTGAGAAAGAGGCCGATGTCGCCCGGCATTCCGCCCGGATATTCGAGCACTTCCGCCTTGAGACCAAAGCCGAGCGGCCTCAGGTGTTCGTGCCAAAATTCGTAGCCGAGCTTGGGTCGGCCCTCCAGCGTCTCTTCCCAGTCTGGCAGCGAGTTGTTTATCCTTCGGCCGCCATCGGTACACAGGCCGTTTGGAAAGCGATAGACTTGAACTTCGGTCTGCCCGCGTTCGCCGGCCTGATTGACGAGCTGCATAATGAGTTGCATCAGCTGTTCCGGCGTCCGCGCGGGCGGCGCATGGAATTCCGCCATTACCGCCTTTTGCTTTTCCTCCTGCTCTTTCATGCGGCGCAGTTCTTCGGCGGCCTTCTGCGCCTCGCGCTCGGCCATTCGGCGCTTGATATCGGTAGCGGAAAAAACCCCGGCGGCTGCCGGCTTCTCTGTGCCGCGATTGTCGGACATGATCTCCCCTCCTTCCCGTACTTCAGTTTCCCACCAGCGCGCGGGCGTGGCGAGCAATCATCAGGTTCTCGTCAGTCTTTATTACGTAGGCTGCGACACGACTATCGGGCGCGCTGATGCGTTCTTTGTTTTCACGGTTGGTTGCTTCGTCCAGTTCGAGGCCCAGCCACGCGCAGGCTCGGCATATCGCGCTTCGTACCGGCGCTGCATTCTCGCCGACCCCGGCGGTGAACACGATGCCATCGAGCCCGCCCAGCGCCGCGGTGAGCGAGCCGATGTGGCCAGCGACGCGGTAGCAGAACACTTCGATTGCAAAACGAGCGCGCGGGTCGTCGCTGGCTAGGAGTTCGCGGAAATCCGACGAGATGCCGGAGAGCCCGAGCATGCCCGAGCGGCGATACAGCAGGTCGACCAATTGTTGCGCCGACATCCCCTTCTGCTGAATGAGATGCAGCACGACGCCGGCATCGAGCTCGCCGCAACGAGTACCCATCGGTAGGCCGTCGAGCGCCGTGAACCCCATCGTTGTCGCGATCGAAACCCGGTTGCGCATTGCGCAAGCCGAGCAGCCATTGCCGAGATGAGCTACAATAACCCGTCCACCGGCGATCTCCGGGGCCCGTTCCGGCAATACCGAAGCTATGTATTCGTAGGACAGACCGTGAAAGCCGTAACGCCGTATTCCTTCTTCATAGAGCGAGTAAGGTAAGGCGAATGCCTGCTCTACCTCCGGCGCGGTGCGGTGAAAGGCGGTATCGAAACACGCCACCTGCGGTAATTCGGGATTGAGACTCATCGCCATCTTGATCGGCGCGAGATTATGCGGCTCATGCAGCGGCGCGAGCGGCACCAGTGCCTCGAGCTCGGCCAGCAGCTCAGCGGTCACGCGGGCCGGTCGAGAATGGTGCAGACCGCCATGGACGACACGGTGGCCGAGCGCCGCAAGCCGCCGGTGGCCGAGCTTCTCTCTGGCCCACGGCAATATTGCTGGGAGGACCTCGCTCGGCACCGTGGGCGGCTTGGTACCGAGATCCGGAGGCGCGAGCTTTTCACCATTGGGGCCCGCGGCGATCGCCGAAGGATGTGCGCCGATCCCTTCGACCTGCCCAGTTAGAATTCGCCGGTCGCCCTCGTAGAAGCTGAATTTGACGGAAGAGGAACCGGCATTGATCACGCCGATCAGCGGCTCTGGCGAGGCTGTGCTCATGCGAGAGAATCCCTCAGCCGAGGATGTGATAGCCGCCGTCGATATAGATCGTGTCGCCGGTCATTGCCCCGGCGTAGTTGCTCGCGAGGAATGCGCAAGCGGCGCCTACTTCCTCGATCGTCACCAGCCGTCGCGCCGGTGCACGCTCCGCCACGCGTTCCATCAGCGCATCGAAATCGGGAATGCCTGAGGCGGCTCGGGTGGCCAATGGGCCGGGGCTGATCGCGTGCACGCGAATGCCCTTGGGTCCGAGCTCGGCTGCGAGATAGCGCACCGCCGATTCGAGCGCCGCCTTGACCGGCCCCATGATCCCGTAATTCTCGATGACTTCGTTGGCGCCGTGATAGCTCATCGCGAAGATCGTGCCGCCCGATGTCATCAGCTTTTCGGCGCGCCGCGTCAGATCGAGCAATGACCAGCACGAGACATCCATTGCGGTCAGGAAGCCGTCACGCGGACAGTCGGTGACGCGCCCCTCGAGCGCCCGACGCGGCGCGAAAGCGATCGAGTGCACGAGAATGTCGAGCCGTCCCCATTTCGACGCGATCGCCTCGAACAAAGCATCGACCTGCGCCCGGTCGCGGACCTCCAACGGCAAGAGCAGCGAGGCGTCGACCGCCGACGCCAATGGCTCGACATAGGGCCGCGCCTTGTCGTTCAGATAGGTCATCGCGATCTCAGCGCCGGAGCGATGCATCGCCTCGGCGCATCCCCACGCGATCGAACGGTCATTCGCGACGCCGACAATCAGCGCCTTCTGTCCGCTGCAGGATCGGGGTGCGGGGGAGTTCGTGAGGCATCGCTTGCCCACCTCGCTCATCGGATTGCCGCCGCGAGCGCTCTGGCGCCGCGCGTCCGCCACCAGGCTGGCGACGGCGCAGGACGCAAGGCGGGTGATGACGCTGTCGGCGCGGCTGGTCAGGATGATCGGCACGCGGGCGCCGAGCACGATGCCGGCGGCAGCCGCACCGGCGAGGAAAGAAAGGCTTTTGGCGAGCATATTGCCGGCTTCGAGATCCGGTACGACCAATACGTTGGCGCGGCCGGCCACCGGCGAAACGATGTGCTTGATCGCTGCCGCCTCTTCGTTGATCGCATTGTCGAGCGCCAGCGGGCCGTCGAGAATCCCGCCCGTGATCTGACCGCGTTCTGCCATTTTGCACAGCGCCGCGGCTTCGATAGTCGATGGGACGGCGGGATTGACGGTTTCCATCGCCGACATGATCGCGACCCGCACCTCTTGAAATCCCAATGCATGGCCGAGATCGATAGCGTTCTGCACGATATCGACCTTGTCGGCGAGGCTGGGTGAGATATTTACTGCGGCGTCGGTGATGATCAGCGGGTCCTTGTGGCCGGGGACATCCATCACAAAGCAATGGCTGATCCGCCGCGCTGTGCGGATTCCGGTCTCCCGGGCGACAACCGCACCCATCAACTCGTCGGTATGGAGACTGCCCTTCATCAGCGCTTCGGCTTTTCCTTGGCGGACGAGTTCGACCGCCTTTGCGGCCGAATCGTGGCTGTGCGCCGAATTCTTCAATCGGAAAGTTCGATATCGCAGCTTCCGCGCGCTCGGCCGCATCGCGGATGCGCGCCGGTGGTCCGACCAGAATCGGGGCGATAAGCCCCAGCCGCGCCGCCTCAACCACTCCCTCGATCGAGATCTGGTCGCACGGGTGCACAACGGCCGTCGTCACCGGCGGCAGGGTTTGGGCTGCGCGCACAAGCCGGTCGTACCGTTCGCGCGGCTCGGTTGGCTTTGTTGTGTTCATGGCTACCCTCTCTTGTTCGGTCGATCAGGCTGCCTTGTCCCTGCCCCGAGCTGGCGGCGGCCCCGCGAACAGGGTCTCGACGCGTTCGAGGCGCCGGCTGCCCTCCTCCGGCAAGGCCCCGCGCGACGCGAGTACCCGACGCACGAGCGCAAGCGCTTCCTCGCATTGCCGGCGATCGTCCGGCAGCAGCTTCGGAAGCGCTGCAATCGCCCTCTCCGTATCCAAGAGCAAGATCAGGTATTGCTCCTTCACCACATCCTTGAATCTCGCAAGGCCGATGCGTTTGGCCGGTGGCAATTCGGCGCCGATTTGCTTGAGCGCGGCAAATCCGCGCTCGTCGACTTTGCCCTCCGGAAGGCGCACATAGATCAGCGCGCGCACTGCCGCTTCGAGCAGGCCGCCCTCATCGATGCGCTGCTCCAGGTATGCCGCGGTCTGCTTTGCGATTGCCTCTCGCGCTAGGTCGCGCTCGACCCGCCGTGTCGGCGATGACCCGTCGGCGCGCAGCCCGACCAATGCCTGCAACCAAGGGGAAGCATAGGTGTTCAGGAAGATTTCTTCCTGCATGATATCGCGTGCTTTGCCCCACGCTTCGAGACCATTGGCAATGCTGCCCGATACCATTCGCTCGAAAGCCAAGAACGGGTTGTCTGGGCTCACGGGACGGCGTTCGGCGCGGACTGCCTCCGCCCAGGCTGCGACCGGCAGCATGAGCGGGTTCTCGTCTGCGAACATCTGAAAGCGCAAACGGTTGGGGTGCATGCGACGGAGAAATTCGGCATTTCGCTCGGTGACCGCCGATCGCACTGCGGGGCTCAGGAGGGTACGGTAGAGACCCTGGTTGATCTCCGACACTCTCGCCGCAGTGGCAAACCGCAAATCGTCTTCGGGGCTGTTGCCTCCAAGGGCACGAATGTCGTCGAGCGTCCGGGTCTCGAGGCTGAACAGATAATTTCCCTGCACCAGCTCTGGGTTTTCGATAGTGCCGTCCATTCCGCTAATCACCGCCTCGTAAAGACCTGGTGGCATCAAATCGATCATGTCCATTGATTGGGCAAATTCGCCATGCTCTTTGGTCGCGACCTTGCCGGACACGAAGATGCCGAGATGGCCAATGCTCTGGTGTAGGCAATAGACGATGGTCTGACCGGTTGCCACGATCTCGTCCTCATGGTCGTAGAGGTCGAGAACCCAGTCCAAAGCCTGCTGCGGCGGCGTGATGTCGTCGCCCCAGGAGCAGAATACGATGATCGGCGATTTGATATTGCGCAGATCGATACGAAGGCGGTCGGAGCTGCGCAACTCGCCGCAGGCGAGCTTGTTGCCGACAAACAGCTGGTCGGCGATCGCCTGCATCTCCTCGGCATTGAGCAGCACGGGACTGCCCCACCATTTCTCGAATTCGAGAAACCGCGGCGCCTCGGTGTCGACCTTTGAATAGACGCTGTAGATCTTCTTCCAATAGGTGTTGTCGGGGTGCAGCGCTTCGAAATTCGCGACCAGGTTGGCGCCGTCGAAGATGCCGTTGCCGAGATCGCCCGCCAGCGAGGTCAGCCAGGTCCCGCCCAGCAGACCGCCGAGATAGCGCATCGGGTTTTTGCCGTGTACGCCGGCCCAATAGGAGAGCGGCGATCCCGCGAGCATGATCGGTCCGACGAGGTCGGGGTGAGCCGCGCTCATCATCATAATTTGCCAGCCGGCCTGGCAATTACCGATCAGGCAAGGCTTGCCCTCGGCGTCCGGGTGTCGCGCCACGACCTCTTTAACAAACTGGGCTTCTGCCTCGCAAACGTCCTCGATTATCTGACCCGGCACCGGATCGGGCAGAAAGCCGACGAAATAGCAGGGATGACCTGCCGCAAGCGCGACGCCGATCTCGCTGTCGTGCTTCATGCCGCCAATCCCGGGACCATGGCCGGCGCGCGGGTCGAAAACAATAAACGGTCGTTTGTGTCGTTCGACCGCGGTCCCTTTGGGTGGAACAATGCGCACCAGTGCGTAGTTCACCGGGCGTGGCAGCGAGCGCCCATCGAGCACGAGTTCGACGTCGAAGCTGAGCACGTGCGGCGCCTTGCGCGCGTTATGCTCGAGATAGTTGTTGCCGCGCTGGCGTAGTACATCGAGCAACAAGATCGAACGCTGCCACGCATCGACCCAGTATTCGACCGCGCTGTTGGCCCCGAAAAACGGCCACGGCGAAAACGTGGCCGCAGATTTGTTCGATCCCACTTGTACAGATCGCTCTGGCATAATTGCCTCCTGACTCAGGAGAGATCAAATCGCGGCGCGTCCGCACACCCGGCGTTGATCTGCATCAACGGCGGGCATCACGAGCGGCGGCGCAAAAGCGCACGGCCCCATGGCGAGTGTGTCGTTCGAAAGAAGATCACCCACGGGCCGGCCCGCCTATGCATTTTTTAAGAATTTGCAGCTCGCGCTTTCGTGACCGCCCAGGCCTGTGAGTGTCATTTGACATTGATCGGATCAACCGTTTTCATACGGATCACTCGTTCGCTGATCAATCGTTCGCTGCGCGGGCGCGCTTACTTGTCGCAGACGAGCTTGGCTCACCGAGGTGGGGATGCCCTCTGCCGCTGTCCGCACATTTACTGACCCCGATGTGTATTTTGCCGGCATACGAAATCTGTCGATCGACGGTTTCGTCACCGAGCGGGGGAAGTTCCGTGCCGTGACGACGCTTATCGACCTGCACCGGTTGCAGATGGGCCGCTTTGACGAAGACCTGCCTCGGATCATGAGGGTTACGCCAAGCGGATCCCGATCCTTAATCCTTCTCCAGACCGACCCAAGCCGCCCAGCCATGCTGGCCAATGGCATCGATACATCGCGAGATCAAATTGCCATGTTTGGGTTGCATTGGCCGTACTACCTTCGGTCCTCGGCAGGCAGCGGATGGGGCACAATGTCGCTGATGCCAGAAGATCTCGGCACAGCGGGCAGAGCGATCATCGGACGCGAGTTGATCCCGCCGAGCTTCATGCTTCCGATCAGGCCCCCCATACCGTCGTTATCGCGGCTGTTACAGCTACACGAAGCAACCGGCCATCTCGCGAAAAATGCCCCGGACATCCTTGCCAAGCATGAAGTAGCGCGGGCGATCGAAGAGGCTTTAGTGGAAGCGATGGTTTTATGCCTGGCCGCCGATTATTCACAGGAGGTGCGCAATGTCCATCGCAATCGCGCGAGGGTGATGCGCCGTCTCGAAGATACACTAGCGGCGAAATCCGGCGAAACTCTATATATGGCGGAACTCTGCGCCGCAGTCGGCGCTACCTATTGGACACTGCGTGACTGTTGCATGGAATACCTTGGCATGAGCCCGAAGCGGTATCTGTGGATGCGGCGGATGAACCTAGCGCGGTTGGCGCTCTGGAGCGCCGATCCGGAAAAGACCACCGTGACCGAAATCGCCACCAATTACGGGTTCTGGGAATTGGGTCGCTTCTCGGTTGGCTACCGCTCGCTGTTCGGAGAGCCGCCCTCCGCTGCGCTGCGCCGCCCGCCCTGATACCCTAACTCCACCCGGAAAGCTACGGGCCAGGTTCGAAAAATCACAAAATCTGCATAGCCCTCCTCAATTCGCCGAGGCTACACTTTAATAACTTGAGGTTGGATCGTGTTCCTTTATTGCAGGGAAATAGATGCCGGGAGGCGGCACGCGCACGTTCCTAGAGACCGATCACTACGAGGCGAGCCTGCGCGAGGCACAAATCGAAGCCGTCATTGTCTCTCGTGGCCAGTTCAGAGCTCGGCTCACCTGGGCAGAGCTGCACCATTTGCAGATGTTGCGGTGCGAGGAGGATTCCCCGCGCGTGGCGTATGTGTGTCTGGTGCCAGGGCTCGCGTTTGTAACATTTCCTACCAATTCCGCGCTGTCGCCGATGTGGCGTGGCATGGAATTGCAGACGGGGAATATCGTGTTCCACAGCCGCGGCGAGCGATCGCATCAGTTGACGCCCGGATCCTTTGTCTGGAGCGTGATAGCAATCGACCCAGCGCAGCTCCGAACACGATGCCTGTGCTCTCACCGGAAAGAGCGTCGCTCCACCGCTGGAGGGGCAGTTACTGCAGCCGCCCCGGCGTGATATGGCGCGCCTGCAGCGCCTCCACGCGCAAGTCTGTCGCCTCGCCGAGACGAACTCCAAAATGTTGTCGCATCCTGAGGTTGCGCGGGCCATCGAGCAGGATTTGATCCACGCGCTCGTCACCTGTTTGACTACCGTCGGCGCTCGGCCGAACGGCTTCGCGGCACGCCATCATGCCAGTATAATGCTCAGGTTCGAGGAGATCTTGGCGGAACATCTCAGCCATCCCCCGACTATAACAGAACTCTGCGAGCTGGTCGGGGTGAGCGACCAACCCTCCGGTCGTGCTGTGCCGAGTTTCTCGGTATGAGCCCGATCCGGTATGTCCTGTTGCGCCGTTTGAGAGAAGTACGCAGCGCGCTACGGGCTGGAGGTCCCGATACGGTGAACGTTGCGGAGGTCGCCCACCGTTTCGGTTTTGCGCAACTCGGACGCTTCGCCGGAACCTACCGCGCGATATTTGGCGAGACCCCATCGACCACGCTCCAACGTCCGCTGGGAACGCGTTTCAGCGCCTTCTGAATTTTTCCAATTTCTGCATAGTCGGTGGAGCAATCGGGGATTTAGGCTCGGCCCGGTGGGCAAGCTTTGGTCCTTCGACATAAACCGCATTGATGATTTAGATCAACGCCAAGGCTTCGCGCGGCCCCATTATTTCAGAACTGACCTGGACCGGGTGACGTGCCGATGGTGAGCGAAACAGACTTAATAAAGCAGCGATTGTCCCGATGCGTCCCGTTTACGTTGGGCAAGATCGGTGCCCTCGTTCTGTTGCTGGTTTTGGCGGCCTGTCAGAAAGAAGAAAAAGCCGCCGCGACACCTATCCGGCCGGTGCGCACCGTCACCGTGGAATTGCACGAAGGGGGGGAGCAGGTGTCGCTAACCGGCGAGATCCAACCCCGGTATCAGGCCGATCTCGGCTTTCGGGTCAACGGCAAGATCCTCGAACGGCCCGTCGACGTCGGGACCGAGGTCAAGAAGGACGATCTTCTCGCGCGCCTCGATCCGCAGCAATACCGGCAGGACTTCGAGGTCGCGAAGGCCGAAGTTGCGAAAGCGGAGGCCGAGGTGGCGCGGAGCCAGGCTCAGGAATACCGCCAGCGCGAGCTGCTGAAAAATGGCCACACCACTCAAGTCGCGTATGATCAAGCGGTGAAGACCTTCAAAACCGCGCAAGCTGAGGCTGACGCGACACGCGCCCGGCAGATCCAAGCCATTGAAAATCTCGGCTACGCCGAATTGAGGGCCGACAATAACGGGGTCATCAGCGCCATCGGCGCCGATCCCGGGCAAGTCGTCAGCGCCGGACAAATGGTCGTTCGCTTGGCGCAGCCCGGCGAGCGCGAGGCGGTGTTCAACATCGCCGAGGGCGCGTTCAAGAAACCGCCGACGGACCCGACCGTGAGGGTGCACCTCGTCAGCAATCCCGAAATAGAAATAGCGGGCAAGGTCCGCTACATCTCGCCGCAGGCAGACCCGGAAACCCGCACCTATACGGTGCGGGTCTCGCTTCCCGAAGCGCCGCCGCAAATGCGGCTCGGCGCCAACGTCGTCGGCACCGTGACGTTGGACCAGGGCCAGACTGTCTCGATACCCGGGAGCGCGCTCTTTCAGAAGGACGGAAAGCCGGCCGTCTGGCTCGTCGAAAAGGACAGAACTGTGCAGTTGAAACCGATCACCGTGCAGCGCTATCAGGGTGATTTGGTTGTCGTCGGTGGCGGGCTCACGCAAGGGGATGTCGTAGTGACCGCCGGAGTGCAGAAACTGCTGCCCGGTCAGAAAGTCGCCCTCATGGACGCGAGTACCGCGCAATGAAGGGCTTCAATCTCTCCGAATGGGCGATCAACCATCGCCCCTTCGTGTGGTTTCTGATGATCCTGTTTGTCGCCGCGGGCGTCCTTTCCTACAAGCAGCTCGGGCGCGAGGAGGATCCCTCTTTTTCGATCAAGACGATGATCGTGCGGACCTATTGGCCGGGCGCGACGATCGACGACACGATGCTGCAGGTCACCGACCGGATCGAGAAGAAACTGCAGGAAACGCCGTCGTTCTATTACCTGAAGAGCGAAACCAAGCCCGGCGTTTCGACAATCTACGTCAACGTCCTCGACAGCACGCCGAAGGAGGCGATCCCGGACATCTGGTATCAAGTTCGCAAGAAGGTCGCCGACGTAAAGTCAACATTGCCGCAGGGCATCCTAGGGCCGAGTTTCAACGACGAGTTTGGCGATGTTTTCGGCATCATCTACGCATTCACCGCCGACGGGTTCACGCACCGCGAGCTGCGCGATTATGTCGAACGAATTCGTACACAAGTGCTGACCATCAAGAATGCGGCGAAGGCGCAGCTGATCGGTGCTCAGGACCAGAAATTCTACCTCGAATTCGACACTCATCAATTGGCCGGACTCGGTGTCAGTCGTGATGAGGTCATTTCGAGCTTACAGGAGCAAAACGCGGTCACGCCGTCCGGCGTCGTCCAGACCGGTCTCGAGAAATACGCGATCCGCGTGTCTGGAGCGTTCAATTCGGTCGATGATCTGAAGCGCATCAATCTCTACGCCAACGGCAAATTTTTTCGCCTCGCCGATGTCGCCTCGATAAGCAAAGGCTATTCGGATCCGCCGCAGCCGATGTTCCGGTTCAATGGCGAGCCGGCGATCGGGCTCGCGATCTCGATGGCGCAGGGCGGCAACAACCTCGTATTCGGCGAGGCCGTGGCCCACAAGATGGAGCAGATTATCGGCAAATTGCCGATTGGCATCGAGGCGCATCTCGTCGCCGACCAACCGGTTGTGGTCGAGGAAGCCGTCGGCGGTTTCAGCAAGGCGCTGTGGGAAGCGATCGCGATCGTGCTCGCCGTCAGCTTCCTGAGCCTCGGCCTGCGCGCCGGCGTCGTGGTCGCCTGCTCGATCCCGCTCGTGCTCGGCATGGTGTTTGTCTACATGGAGTATTCCGGCATCAGCCTGCAGCGCATCTCGCTCGGCGCGCTGATCATCGCGCTCGGTCTTCTCGTTGACGACGCGATGATCACGATCGAGATGATGGTCAGTCAGCTCGAGGCGGGTGTCGACCGCGAGCACTCGGCGACCCATGCTTGGGTCACGACGGCCTTTCCAATGCTGACCGGAACGCTCGTCACGGTCGCCGGATTTGTGCCTATAGGCTTCGCGAAAAGCGGCGCCGGCGAATACTGCTATTCGCTGTTTGCAGTCATCGCCGTCGCGCTGTTGGCCTCATGGATCGTCGCAGTGGTTTTCGCTCCGGTGATCGGCGTCACGATCCTGCCTAAGACGATGAAGCCGCATGGCGGCGGCCACGCCGGACCAGGCCGGTTCATGCGGCTGTTCCGCGCCGCCCTCCTTTTCTGCATGCGTGCCCGTTGGCTCGTCATTGCCGTCACGGTGGGACTTTTTGCCGCCTCATTGTACGGCTACGGGTTCATCCAGCAGCAATTCTTCCCGGCCTCGGACCGTCCGGAGCTGGTCGTCGACCTCAACCTTCCCGCAGGACTCGTCAATTCACGCGACCGAGCACGAGGTCGAACGGTTCGAGGCGCTGCTGAAGGGCGATCCCAACATCGACCGCTACAGTCTCGACGTCGGACAAGGCGCCGTTCGCTTCTACCTGCCCCTGAACGTACAGCTGTCGAACGACTATTTCGCCCAGGCCGTTATCGTCACGAAGGGCATCGCGGAGCGCGAGATCGTGCGGGCGCGTCTGCAAAAGGCGCTCGACACGGAATTCGCCAGTCTCAATACCAGGATCTACCCGCTCGAGCTGGGGCCGCCGGTAGGTTGGCCGCTGCAATACCGCGTCAGCGGCCAGACGCCGGATGGCACCCGCAACGCGGCGTTCTTGGTTGCCCAAACCATCGAGCAGAACCCGAATACGCGGCTCATCAATTTCGACTGGAACGAGCCGATGAAGAGCCTGCGCCTGCAGGTCGATCAGGACCGCGTCCGCCAGCTCGGGGTCAGCTCCAAGTCGCTCGCCGAAGCCCTCAACGCGGTCACCAGCGGAATGGTTGTCACCGAGGTCCGCGACTCGATCTACCTGACCGATCTCATGGCGCGCGCAACCGAACAGCAACGCGCTTCGGTGCAGACCTTGAGAAATCTGCAAGTTGCGCTCGACAGCGGGCAAACGATCCCGCTGAGCCAGGTGGCGAGTGTTCAATACGAGTTGGAACCGCCGGTGATCTGGCGGCGCAACCTGCTGCCGACGATAACCGTGCAGGCGGATGTCGTGCCCGGCATCGAGGCCAAGACCGTCAACAAGCAGCTGGCGCCGGCGATCGCCCAACTGGCGGAGAAATTGCCGGAAGGCTATACGATCGAGGCAGGTGGCACGATCGAAGAAAGCGCCAAGGGGCTCAACTCCGATCGTCGCCGTCTTTCCGCTGATGATCATGTTGATGCTGATCATCTTGATGGTTCAGCTGCAGAGCTTCCAGAAGATGTTCCTGGTGATCAGCGTCGCGCCCTTGGGTCTTATTGGCGTTGTTGCGGCTCTGCTGCCGACCGGCACGCCGATGGGCTTTGTCGCGATCCTCGGGATCATCGCTTTGAGCGGCATGATCATCCGCAATTCGGTGATCCTGATCGACCAGATCGACATGGACATGGCGAAAGGCCTGCACCCGTGGGATGCCGTGGTCGACGCGACGACGCATCGCATGCGGCCGATCGTCCTGACCGCCGCCGCAGCCTCGCTCGGCATGATCCCGATCGCGTCCGAGGTCTTCTGGGGACCGATGGCCTACGCGATCATCGGCGGCCTCTTTGTCGCAACGCTGCTGACGCTACTCTTCCTGCCGGCCCTCTATGTCGCGTGGTTCCGGATCAAGGAGCCAGCAAAAGAACAGCGGGCGCCAGTTAAAGGATCGGCCCCGGCCGTTGCCCTCTAATAATGATCGGAGTTCTAGATCGTGAGGCCACGAGCAATGAACCGCCTGACCATCACCTGGCTTAGTGCGATCCTGGCTTTATCGATGACCGCTAACGCCTTCGGCTGGGGGGCAGTCTCCGGTCCGCGCGGCGGAGCTGCGTATCGCGGTCCCATGGGCGGAGCGGCGGTTCGCACTCCCTCCGGCGCCGCGGCGGTGCGCGGGCCTTATGGTGGAGCCGCCGCTCGCGGCCCCTATGGCGGAACGGCCGTGCGCGGACCGGTCTACGGCGGCACGACCGTGGTCAGGCCCGGTGTGGGTTACGGGGTCGCCGCCGGCGCCGCGGTCGGTGTTGCGGCTGGCACCGCGGCAGCATCGGCCTATTCGTCCTCCTGCTATTATCCACCCTACTACTGTTATCCGCCCCCATACTACCAGCCGCCAGCCTGGTAGAGGCAACCCCGGTTCCGCGCCCTTCCGCGAGAGGCCGGAAGGACTGGTGGCGGACGTCCGGGAGCTGGTATGGTTGGCCATTCTCTGCAATCGACGCTGGCGAGATCAGGAGGAAGCGATGGTAAACGCGCTGTCCGACACGAGCGGGCATTAATAGATGCCTACTGGCGCGCCGCCAACTACCTCTCGGTCGGCCAGATCTATCTCTACGATAATCCGCTGCTCAAGCAGTCCCTCACAAAGGACCACATCAAGCCGCGACTCCTAGGGCATTGGGGAACACACGCCGGGCTTGAATTTCATCTACGTCCACCTCAACCGGATGATAAAAAAGCACGACCTCAACATGATCTACGTCATCGGTCCTGGACATGGCGGTCCGGGCATCGTTGCAAATGCGTACCTTGAGGGAACATACAGCGAGGTCTATCCAAACATCACGCGCGACGAAGCCGGGATGAAGCGGCTATTCAAGCAATTCTCATTCCCCGGCGGCATCCCAAGCCACGTGGCGCCCGAGACGCCCGGTTCGATCCACGAGGGCGGCGAACTCGGCTACGCGGTCTCTCATGCTTATGGAGCAGCCTTCGACAATCCCGATCTGATCGTTGCTTGTGTTGTCGGCGATGGCGAGGCCGAAACCGGACCACTCGCAACGAGCTGGCATTCTAACAAGTTTCTCAATCCGGCAACGGACGGGGCGGTCCTGCCGATCCTTCATCTCAACGGCTACAAGATCGCCAATCCCACCGTCCTGGCCCGGATCAGCCACGACGAGCTTGAGCAGCTGTTCCGCGGCTACGGCTACACGCCATACTTTGTCGAGGGCCATGAGCCGCAAAAGATGCATGACCTGATGGCGGAAACCCTCGATACCGTCATCGGTGAAATTCAACGCATCAAAACCGAAGCTCGGCAGAATGGTTCCGCGAAGCGACCGCGCTGGCCGATGATAGTGCTGCGCACGCCTAAAGGCTGGACCTGCCCCAAAGAGATCGATGGCAAGCGCACCGAAGATTACTGGCGCTCGCACCAAGTGCCGATGGGGGAGATGCATGAAAACCCCGACCATGTGCGCATCCTCGAAGAGTGGATGAAAAGCTACCGACCTACGGAGCTCTTCGACGAAAGCGGCCGCCTAAGGCCCGAACTTGCCGAAATCGCGCCCCAGGGGCAGCGTCGCATGAGCGCCAATCCGCACGCCAATGGCGGCCTGCTTCTGCGCGACCTGCGGCTACCGGATTTCCGGGACTACGCCGTAGAGGTGACGGCACCGGGCGCTGTGTTCGCTGAATCTACGCGGGTCATGGGCAAATTCCTGCGCGACGTCATGAAGATGAACATGGACGCGCGGAACTTCCGCCTTTTTAGTCCAGACGAGAGCAACTCGAACCGCTGGCAGGACGTGCTCGAAGTGACCAATCGCGCCTGGGTCGCGGAGCGCT
This sequence comes from uncultured Alphaproteobacteria bacterium, assembly GCA_963700185.1. Taxonomy (GTDB): domain Bacteria; phylum Pseudomonadota; class Alphaproteobacteria; order ATCC43930; family CGMCC-115725; genus AP-15. The sequence continues at coordinate 322,033 of CAVOWP010000014.1, read as the reverse complement.
ATCAGTGGGACGACCATCTCGCACCGGACGGGCGGGTCATGGAGATGCTGAGCGAACACCAGTGCCAAGGTTGGCTCGAGGGCTATCTGCTCACCGGCCGCCACGGTTTCTTTTCCTGCTATGAAGCTTTCATTCACATCATCGATTCGATGTTTAACCAGCACGCCAAATGGCTGAAGGTCACCAACCACATTCCTTGGCGGCGGCCGATCGCCTCGTTGAATTATCTGCTGTCGAGCCACGTCTGGCGGCAGGATCACAATGGCTTCAGCCACCAGGATCCCGGTTTCATCGACCACGTCATCAACAAGAAAGCCGAGGTCGTTCGCGTCTATCTACCCCCTGACGCTAACTGCCTGCTTTCCGTCACCGATCATTGCCTGCGCAGCCGGAACTACGTGAATGTGGTCGTTGCCGGCAAGCAGCCCGCGCCGCAATGGCTGTCGATGGACGAGGCGATCAAGCATTGCGAGGCCGGCCTCGGCATCTGGGAATGGGCCAGCAACGACAGGGCGGCAGAACCCGACGTCGTCATGGCTTGCTGTGGCGACGTGCCGACATTGGAAACGCTCGCCGCCGTCGACCTGCTGCGGCGTCACGCGCCGGAGCTCAAGATACGCGTCATCAATGTCGTCGATCTGATGACGCTTCAGCCTCCGAGCGAGCACCCGCATGGCCTCTCAGACCGCGAGTTCGATGTTCTGTTTACGACGGACAAACCGATCATCTTCGCCTTCCATGGTTACCCCTGGCTGATTCACCGGCTGACTTACCGGCGCAACGGCCACGACAACATCCATGTGCGCGGTTACAAAGAAGAAGGCACCACGACCACGCCGTTCGACATGTGCGTGCGCAATGATCTCGATCGCTTCCATCTGGTGAGCGACGTGATTGATCGCGTACCGACGCTCGGACCGCGCGCGGCCTATGCCAAGCAAGCAATACGCGACAAGCTTTTCGATCATAAGCAGTTCATTTGCCGGTACGGCGACGACATGCCCGAGATCACGGGCTGGCGTTGGGGACAAGAAGCCGCTTCCGCGGCGGTGCGGTCCACAGAGTCCGATAACGTCTGACTTCGGGTAGATGAACGTGAACGTCTTCGCGATCAGGCACGGTGAGACGGCATGGAGCCTCAGTGGCAAGCACACGGGGACGACTGACATTCCTTTGACCGACAATGGCCGCCGGGTCGCTGAACGGTTGCGGCCAGTCCTTGCGAGAAATGTCTCTGGGCGCGCGCTCTGCAGCCCGATGCAGCGGGCGCGCGAGACGTGCGAACTGGCGGGTTTCGGCCAGAATATGACGGTCGACCCCGACCTCGCCGAGTGGAATTACGGCGAGTACGAGAGCAAGACCCCCGAAGAGATCCACAAGGTAAGGCCGGGCTGGCTGATCTTCCAAGACGGCTGCCCGGGTGGCGAAACGCCTGAGCAGGTTGGCGCAAGGGTCGATCGGGTTATCGCACGCACGCGCGCCCTCGGCCGCGATATTTTGCTGTTCGCGCACGGACACGTGCTGCGCGTGCTGGCAGCGCGCTGGATTGGGCTGCCCGCGGGTGGCGGCCAGCACTTTCTCTTGGATACAGGCACGCTGTGCGTCCTCAGCTACTACGGTGATGTACCGGCTGTGAGAATCTGGAACGGGCCTCTGACGGATTAAGGCCCATAGTTCAGGAGGAGACGCGGTGGGCGAAACAAATGGAGCGCGACGCAGCCAGCAAATATCATCACGCGCGACCGATACGACGCGGTCCTTTTTGACCTCGACGGTGTGATAACCGACACCGCCAGATTGCACGCTGCGTGTTGGAAACAGATGTTCGACGAGTACCTGCAGAAGCGAGCAACACAGAGAGGTGAAGCTTTTCGCCCTTTCGATCTCGCAAATGACTATCGGCTCTATGTGGACGGGAAGCCCCGTTTCGATGGCGTTCGCGACTTTCTCACATCACGCGGTATCCGACTGCCTGAGGGAGCCCAGATGACCCGCCGCAACTCGACACCGTGGGCGGGCTTGGGAACCGAAAAAATGACCTGGTCAACCGGTCATCGCCCACAAAGGGGTGGAGCCTTACGACGGAAGCGTAAAGCTGATCCGACAGCTCCGTCAGGATGGATTCAAAATCGCCGTCGTCACCTCGAGTCAGAATTGCGCGGTCGTCTTAAAGGCCGCGAAATTAGATGCTTTCTTCGAGGCTACGAGTCGATGGCAACATGATGCATGCGCAAAACCTGGCGGGGAAACCCGCTCCGGACACCTATTTGGCAGCGGCCAAGCTGCTGGGCGTTGAGCCGGCGCGGTCGGTTGTCATCGAGGACGCAATCTCGGAGTCGAGGCCGGATCAAACGGAAAGTTCGGGCTTGTGATCGGCGTCGCGCGCAAGGGCAATGCCGAGGAACTTCGGCAGCATGGCGCGCATCTGGTGGTGAACGATCTAGGCGAACTGGTCGACTGACCATCGCTCCGCTGTCTTGGGAGGAACAGCCCGATGATTCATCACGAACGCCTCCGGCCGCCATCCCACGATTACCCGGCCGACGAGTGGAACGTCATCGAAAAAGCGTTCCATCCCGAATTCATGGCTCAGTCGGAAACGATGCTGGCGCTCGGCAACGGATATCTCGGTATGCGCGGGTGCCCGGAAGAAGGCGGCCCCAACGCCGAAAACAGCACTTTGATCAATGGGTTCTATGAAACCAGCCCGATCGTGTACGACGAAGACGCCTATGGTTTCGCAAAAACCGGCCAGACCATCTGCAACGTAACCGACAGCAAGATCATCAAGCTCTTTGTCGACGACGAGCCCTTCTGGCTGCCGGATGCAAACCTCCTGAGCTACGACCGGCGGCTCAACATGAAGTCCGGAACGCTCGACCGGGAGATCCTCTGGGAGACGCCGGCCGGCAAACAGGTGTTGATCACGTCCCGGCGTTTGGTCTCTTTCGCCAACAGGCACGTGGCCGCCATCTCCTATCGTGTAACGCTACTCAATGCGGCAGCGTCCCTCGTGATCTCTTCGGAGATGGCAGCGCATGAACCGGGCGCCCACGTCGACCCGAATGATCCGCGACAGACGAGGGTCTTTTCAGGTCGAGTACTCCATTGCCGAACCAGTTATGCCAAAGACCGCCGCATCGTGCTGTGCCATGCGACCGAAAAGAGCCGCTTGACCCTGACGTGTGCGACTGATCATTCGTTAGAGACCTCGTGCTCACACGCCCACAAGGTTGCCTGCACCGAGGATTTCGGCCAGGTCGCCTTCACAATCGACGCCAGGCCCGGCTGCTCCGATCGATCTCACCAAATACATGGTTTATCACACGTCGCAGACGGCTTCGGCCGAAGAACTCTGCGGCCGCGCCGAGTGGACTATGGATCGCGTTATGACCCATGGGTTCCAGCAGCTGCTCACATCCCAAGAGCAGTACATGGACGATTTCTGGCGACGCAGCGATGTCCGGGTCAGAGATATCAGGGAAGACCGCACGAAGCGCAGTACCGTCGAGATCCAGCAAGCGATCCGCTTCAACCTTTTTCATATCCTGCAGGCCTCGGCGCGCGCGGAAGACGCGGGTGTGCCGGCGAAGGGCCTCACCGGGCAAGCGTATGAGGGGCATTACTTCTGGGACACCGAAATCTACGTGCTGCCGTTTCTGATCTACACCTCCCCTCGGATCGCCAAAAATTTGCTCACCTTTCGCTACAAGATGCTGCCGCAGGCACGCGCACGCGCCAGACAATTGGGCCATCGCGGCGCCATGTTCCCGTGGCGCACCATCAGCGGGGAAGAAGCATCGGCCTACTACGCCGCCGGCACCGCGCAGTACCACATCAATGCCGACATCATGTACGCGCTGCGCAAGTACGTGCAAGCAACTGGCGACGAGCCGTTCCTGCGCGACTACGGTGCCGAGATGCTCGTGGAAACGGCACGGCTATGGCTAGACCTAGGCTTCTACTCAGACACAAAAGGCGGGAAATTCTGCATCAACTCCGTCACCGGACCCGATGAATACAACACGGTCGTGAACAACAACGCGTATACCAACTTGATGGCCCGGGAAAATTTACGCTATGCGGCCCAGACGGTAGAGTCTCTACGGGCGACAGACCCAGATGCGTATGACGCGCTCGTGGACAGAACATCGCTCGAGCCGTCTGAGTTGGAGGGATGGATACGGGCGGCAGAGAGCATGTATGTGCCCTATGATGAGAAGCTAAACATCATCCCGCAGGATGACAGCTTTCTGGATCGAGAGCCCTGGGATTTTCGGAACACACCGGGCGAGCACTACCCGCTGCTGCTGTTTTACCATCCGCTCAACATTTATCGGAAGCAGGTGATCAAACAGGCGGACGTGGTGCTGGCCATGTTCCTGCTGGGCAATGCGTTTTCCGTGGAGGCGAAGAAACGTAACTTTGAATTCTACGACCCCTTGACCACAGGCGACTCATCGTTGTCGTCCTGCGTCGAGGCGATCATTGCCGCGCAAGTCGGCGATACTGAGAAAGCTATTCGGTACGGGATGGCGGCACTGCTGATGGACCTTGCCGACGTAGGCGGCAACGTGAAGGACGGCTGCCATATCGCCTCAATGGGTGGTACGTGGATGATGCTGACCTACGGGCTTGGCGGCATGCGGGACGATGACGGGATATTGTCGTTCTGGCCCCGCCGCGCTCCCGAGGACAACGCCGTACTTCGGTTTCCCCTGACCTACCGCGGCCACATGCTGGAAGTCGAAATCGGCCTGGAGAAGGTGGAATATACGCTGCGCGAGGGCGAATCCCTGGTGATCCGCCATGAAACGGAAGAAATTCAGCTGACTCGGGAAAATCCGATAGCAGTTCGGTCGCTCAGCAGTGGGTGAGACGGCATGTACGCCGCTTTATAGCTGGACAGATGAGCGATGTCCATCGGGGGCTTGCGCTGGTGGAGGGGCCTGGTGTGATTGAAAACCTCAGCCTCGTTTTCTTGCCGCGCTATTGCCCGGACTCAACCCGATCGAAGGGCTATTTCTAGGTCCAAGAGACAATCGCTTCTCGCGCTGGTTTTCTGGATCACTGGCGATTTCGTTGGCACTTGTTGTGACACTTGGAATTGGCTGCTCGGAGGCATTCGGTATTTGTGTTCCTATCCCTCGCTAGGACGGATCGTACACCGCAGCGCTGGTGACGCCCACCACTAATGTCCGGAATGGGTTAAGGCGGCGCTTTCCAGTGGGTGCAAGCCCCACCCGGCGATTCGCTCCAGCCGGAAGCAACCGGAGCAGGCATGGAGGAGACGAAATGTCTGAAGCCTTCGGATAGCGGGTCACGAATTACGGTGACCGCGCGAGTGTGCAGGCCGCAACGCGAGTGAACGCCGAGCAAGCCTCGAAAAGGTCGATGTGCAGGCCGACCCGGCGACCCCTTCCGGGGAAGGCTGACACGGTTGGGTGAGATGAGCGAGGAATACACCCAGCCGCTGCACCGGGGTAGTGGCGGCAGCATGTACACAAGGAAAGCGCACGCAACACGGGAAGCCCCAATGCGTGATCAGGGATGATCAACCGGACGCCCGCGAGGGACAGGCCGGGCGCGCTGGGGTGGCGGAGAGGCCCGTAGTACCGATGAAGCTGGGTAACGCCGGTGGAGGGAAGGGGCCTCAGTTCAAGATAAACGCAATAAGCGGTGAGGGACCTGGAGATTGGGCAACCTAACAACTCCGAAACGTGTTCAGAAACTGCAGATGGCGTTACACGCGAAAGCGAAGGCAGAAGCCGGTTATCGCTTCTACGCCCTGTACGACAAGATCAGCCGTGAAGACATCTTGGCCCATGCCTATGCCCAATGCCGCTCCAACAAGGGCGCACCGGGAGTGGACGGCCAGGACTTTGTGGACATCGAAGCGTATGGGGTCGAGCGGTGGCTGGCCGAACTGGCGCTTGCGCTCAGGAAGGAGACATACCGCCCGGAGCCGATCAGACGCGTGTTTATACCGAAGGCCAACGGCAAACTCAGGCCGCTGGGCATCTCGACCGTGCGGGATCGGGTCTGCATGACAGCAACAATGCTGGTGCTGGAGCCGATCTTCGAAGCCGATCTTCCGTCGGAAATCTACGCCTACCGCGCTGGGCGAAACGCCCAACAGGCAGTCGTCGAGGTGGAAGAACTAGTGTTCCGTGGCCACCCGGACGTCGTCGACGCCGACCTCGCGGACTACTTCGGGAGCATTCCGCATACCGATCTCCTAAAGTCGGTGGCGCGCCGTATCGTTGATCGGCGCGTGCTGCATCTGATCAAGATGTGGCTGGAATGCCCCGTGGAAGAAACCGACCAACGGGGCCGGACGACACGCACGACCGAGGCCCGGGACAACCGGCGCGGCATCCCGCAGGGCTCACCCCTCTCACCACTGCTGGCGAACCTTTACATGCGCCGGTTTGTGCTGGGGTGGAAGAAGCTCGGCCTTGAGCAAAGCCTCGGCACTCGCCTCGTCAATTATGCGGACGATCTTGTGATCCTGTGCCGAAGAGGCAGCGCGGAGAATGCACTGCACCACCTGCGCGAGATCATGGGAAAGCTGAAGCTGACAGTGAACGAGGAGAAGACGCGGATCTGCAAGGTTCCGGACGGGGAGTTTGACTTCTTGGGCTATACGTTCGGGCGGATGTACTCTCCAACGACCGGTAAGGCCCGGCTGGGCTACCGGCCGTCAAAGAAGAGTATCAAGCGCATGGTCGAAAGAGTCTACGCGCTGACCGACCGAGCGGGTAGCTGGCAACAGACCACAGAGCTCGTCGACATGTTGAACCGCGCACTTCGCGGATGGGCCAATTACTTCAGTGTTGGTACCACCCGCAAAGCGTATCGCGCGCTCGACAACTACACGGCTGTGCGGTTGCGCCGGTGGCTCCGATACAAGCACAAGGTCAGGCGACGTAAGGGCGGGAGCTATCCACTCCCGCACCTTTACGGGTACTTCCGGCTCGTACGCCTAACACAGCTTGGTCGCGGCCCGTCGTGGGTGAAGGCGTGATGTCTTGTCCGAGAGCCGGATGCGGGAGATCTGCATGTCCGGTTCGATGAGCGGGGTGTGGAAACGGGAACAACGGGCGACCTAGTGAGGCACCGCCAGACGAAAGGGGCGGCAACAGATATGGTCGACCTAAAGCCACCCGCGTCACACTCCGAACTCTACCAGAGGACTAAACCGCTCTCGGGGTAATTGGTGGCGAGAGAAGGAGTTTGGGGAGTAGCGGGAAGCAGGCATCCTGTCTTGAGATTGAGGGGCTTAGAACCTTACCCAAGACAGGAGCCCCCAATGAAGCGTGCTGGCTCGGCCAGGGCGGCGTGGTCGGCGAAGAATGCAAGGCGCCCGGCCTGGTACGCGGCGGTCAACCTATCCAGGAACAGACGGCGGAAGAGGCGTGAGAGCACCCGGACGGACAGGAAGAAGTCGGGTCGGCAGGCAATCCAGTGTTGGCCGTCGGGCGAGAAGCCGCCGCCGGGTACGACGATATGGGCATGCGGATGGTGGGCCAGTGCTGATCCCCAGATGTGCAGCACGGCGGTGAGCCCGATGTGGGCGCCGAGGTGCTTGGGGTCGGCCGCGATGGTGATCAGGGTCTCGGCGGCGGTTTTGCGCAACAGGTCGTAGACGACCGCCTTGTTCTGATAGGCGATGTCGGCGACCGGTCCCGGCAGGGTGAAGACGACATGGAAATAGGGCACGGGACGCGAGAAGCCGACCGACCTCTTCGGGACTGAGAACAACGGGCAGACGGCAAGGCTCGCGGACCGACACGACCTCTTCGGCAAGATCGCTGCGCTTCAGCGTGACGTTGAAGAAGAACCGCAGAGCACCGGCTCTGGCGTTGACGGTCGGTACCGTCGTTCCGATCGACGCCAGCCGCAGCTGGTAGCGACGGACTCCTCCGCGGTGGCCTTGTCGGTCAAAGCCTACCTTGCCGCACTGCGGAAGCTCGAATGGGTCGTCTATGCCAAGCGGCCTTTTGGCGGACCCGACGCTGTGCTTGCCTACCTGTCCCGCTACACTCACCGTATTGCTATTGCCGACAGCCGGCTCGTCGCCTTCGACGGCGAGCGCGTGACGTTCAAATGGAAGGATTACCGGGCCAAGCGCGACGCTCGCTACAAGCTCATGACGCTCGACGCCGACGAGTTCATCCGCCGCTTCCTGATCCACATCCTGCCCGACGGGTTCCACCGCATCCGACACTACGGTCTCTTCGCCAACGGCGGGCGCGCCGAGAACATCGCGCGAGCGCGTCAGCTGCTCAACGTACCGGCGCCACTGAATGCGCCCAGTGACGCCGACAGCACCGGCGACAAGCCGCAGGCACTCTCGCATCCCTATCCTTGCTGCGGCGGCCGGATGATCATCATCGAGATCTTCGAGCGCGGGTGCTCGCCGCGACATCACCCGACCGTTAGAAGCCGGATCGACAGCTCATGATCGCCATCGCCCGGTCACGACGCCCCAATGCTGATACAGTTGCCGCTTGTCGCCATTGCAATCTCATGCAGCGGCGCCCCACCGGCAGTCACCACGCCCACGCCTCAGCCCACTGCCCGTCGCCCTCAAATCCCCATAGCTCCAGCGCGCGGCACCGTTGTACCCACCCCGGCCCGCGGTTTCCTCTCCTGAGGCTTATCGGTTGCCCCGGCCGGCACGATTAGTGACGGCGTCTTGCGTGGCACCCTTGAACTCCACTGTGCAATACATCCCGGGCTCAATTCCCCGTTGGGATTGGGAGGTCGATTTCGGTCAACAAGGTGGGGTCGCCAGATCCAATGCATCGGAAATCCGCGTGACCTTGCGCGGGAAAGTACGGCCCGGCAGTTGGGATATCCGCACGACGGCATCTATCCCGGGCTTCACCCCGATGGCCGCGTCCTGCGGGACAAGAGTTTGATCCCAAAGACGTTGCTCCCGACCACCGATGCGCAACCGGCGAGCAACACCGACAAACAAAAGACAGCCAGTCCTCTTTTAAGATCAGTCATCGATCTGTTCCTCGACACGAAAGCCCTTTACCGTTGCCGCGCCGAGCCAAACGCGATCCGTTTGCCGGACCGCGTTCAGCTGGAGTAAGGGCGCGAGCCGCTCAGTAGTCCATTTCACGAGGTGCGCAGTGCGCGGGACGCCATGTGCTATGCTTGGCGTACCCTGCTTCCTCCCAACGCAAACCGGGTCCGTACCGGTGGATTGTGCTCAGAGCACGTCATCGCTATGTGGAAAAGCTGCAAAAACCCTAATGACGCGACTGAGCGTGAGGCGGACGCTTCGAGGCGCCTAGGCTTGTTTGGTAGATTCACCGCACCTTTCGTTTGCGACTCGCGCGGGGCTATTTCGGCTCTGGGAAGGCAAGCACCTCGCCGGTGTAGGTCTCGACCACCTCGCTGAACGGCGTGCCGTCCGGCAGGGTTAGCACCGCGCGGTGCTTCAGCACGTCGTGGGGGATGGTGAGTGTCGCTCCTCGCCGCTCGGACAGCGGCGCGCCCATTTCCCAGTCCTGCGGCAGGGGCGACCAGAGGAGCTTCGCCGACAGCGTCCGGCGATGGAAATTGAGCCTTTGCACTGCTCGCCCGAAGGCGGTGTCGGTCATCTCGAGCACGCGGTTCATCTCCGGCGTCAGCCGGGCGGGTACGTACCAGTTATCCGCTTCCGAGAGAACTCGGTCACCGCAGATGAGGCGCACTCTGCGGTAGCGGATAGGCTCCGTCGCGTTGACGCCGAGTAGCTGACGCTGCTCGTCCGTCGGCGCCTGGTAGGCGCCGTCGACGCGCTCGGCAACGATGTGCGCCGGCGAGGCCAACCGGTGGGCGGCACACCAGCGATCGAGGGTCAGCGTAGCGCTGTCGTGGCTCAGAAGCTGGGCGTTCAAGGTCTGGAGAAGGGCGAACGCTTCCAGGCGCGCGGCGAAGCTGTCATGCCAAGGCGGCGCGCCGCTACCCTCGGCGCCAGCGCTGCGCGCAAGGAGCATGAGGGCGAACGAAGCGAGCGTTTTGCGGATGCCAACGTTCATCTTTTGCGTCTCTCGGTTGGTCAACGCCGGTAGCCTGCCCATAATTTACGGTCGTAGCGCAGGGGTATGAACCCTCGGTCCCCACAAACGGAGCTGCGTCGAAAGCGGGATCGACGTCAGCGACAAAAGCCCCGCTGCAGCACCAATGCATCGGCACTATCGGAGGTGGGTTCACGTTTCCCGACCCCCGATCAGGGATTTCAGTTGGCCGTGCTATATCTCATACCGCGAACTTTCCGGGCGCCTGCTGCTCTGGGCGCTTTTATCTGCGGCGCGAGGCCGATTTGCCGCAGGTGGGCCGCCCTCGACGAGCGCCCCCACCCTCCACACTGTCCGCCATGTTGCGATGCCGGGAGCGTGGAGGACGCGCGCTGCGAGATAGATTTTAGTAAGGCGGAAAGGTGTTACGGTTGGAACGGCAGGCTACCGTGCAATCCGGCCGACTATAGCAGCTCGGCCCATCGGTCATCCGACGGCGAACACTTCGACTGAGCGCTCCGCGCCACGGCAGTCGCGGAGTTTGTTCAATGTGCCGTTCCAAAGCCCGATCCGGGCCTTGATGCTATTGCACGCGGCTCGCAGAGCCCGCTCGCCCGTGTGCGGCGAGTTCGCTACCAGACCCTCGATCAACTCACGCCCCTTGGGTCCGTGACTGTCGCCATCGAGTTCGATGTGCCGATCGATGTAGTAGATGAAATGACGCAAGCGATCGCTTTCGTGCTTCGCGCCGTAGAGCGTGTCGAGAAGCCTGCGGAACATCTCCGGAATGATGTCTTCGCGACCGTAAAAGAATGCCGCCAAGACCTCTTCTGTCGAGCCGGAATTGGCTAGCGTCATCGTATGCGCGACAAAGGCTTGCACATGGGGCGGTGCACCGATGCGCGTCAGGGCTACTTCGACCGGAACGCCGACCAACACAAGCGAACGGAACTTCTCGAACTGGCGCGTGCTGGCGCCGATGTCCCGCATGGCGCGGAGGTACAGAGCGAGGTGGCTCATATAGGAGCCGTCGGGACCGACATCCGTCTCCTCGCCGATCACGATGTCATTGATCAGGCGCGCGGCCTTTGCATCGTCCGCCGGGAACCACGGCACCGTTATGCACGTCATGTCCTGCTGAAGTCGCTTCAGCAGCGACATGAAATCCCAGACGGCAAAAACGTGATCCTCCATGAAGCGCCTGAGATCGGTGACGGAAGCGACGTGCGTGTAAATAGGATGGTCCAGCAGTGCTGCACGAAGCCTACAAAGGTGGTCATTGTCGTATTCCGACATGTTTGAATGCTCCGGATTCAGGGGGGGTCCGGGTCGCCCACCGATGGCTTCGGTGGCCCGTTCGTCGAGTTCGCGAGCGGGAGATGCGGGCGGAACCGGCGTTTCACAATCGCTGCGAATTTGATTTGGAGATGAGAGACATTCATGAGTAGCCCGCGCGCCGGGAGGCGAAGGCACCTGGGACACCCGCTGCTACGGCGGCGCTGCGCGCATTCACTCGGCCGCGAAGGGGTTTTCGAGCGAGCTTTTGGCCGGTACCGGCCCGTGGGCCGTGCGGAGCATGTGTATGAGAGCGCGCAGCGCGACCGGCACTTGGCGGTGGCCAGGATAGTAGAGGAAGAGCCCCTCGAAGGAGGGCGACCAGTCCTCCAGCACGCGAACCAGCTGCCCTGAGCGCAGGAACGGGTCGGCGAGAGCTTCGACCGTGTACACGATTCCCAACCCGTCGACGGCCGCGCGCATTGCCAGATCGGGATCGTTGACGGTGACCCGTCCATCCACCGCAAGCCGCCGTGACTTGCCGTCCCGCTCGAACGCCCACTCGAACACGGCGCCGTCCGCCGCCAGGCGGTATTGAACGCAGCTGTGGCGGGCGAGATCGTCGGGGATGCGCGGCGGGCGTCGCCGCGCGAAGTAGGCCGGCGCGCCAACCACGGTCACTCGCATCGGCCCCATCACGCGAACGGCGATCATATCCGCGGCCGCCAGGTCTTTTGAACTGATCCCGGCGTCGAACCCCTTCGCCACGATATCGACCAGCGCCTCGTCGGCGTGGACTTCCAGCTGGACGTCGGGAAAGGTCGATAAAAAGCGTGCCCAGACGGGGGCGATGACCGCCATACCGGCGAAATGGCTCACATGGAGGCGCAGGCGCCCGAACGGATGCCCCTGCTCGCTCTTGAGGTCGTCCAGCGCCCGAGAGATCTGCTCGACCGCCGGCCGAGCTCGGCCGAGCAGGCGCAGACCCGCATCGGTGAGCGCGACGCTGCGGGTCGTGCGGTTCAGCAATCGGACCCCGAGACGCTCCTCGAGCTGCCGCATCGTGTGGCTCAGCGCCGAGGGCGTGACGCCGATATGCGACGCCGCCGCCCGGAAGCTGAGATTGTCGGCCACGGCAACGAACGCGGTCAGATCGGCAAGATCAGCGCGGCGCATTGCTGAATTCCTCTCAGCACCCAATGCAACAAATATCGCACCTGATTTGGGCCGCTGGTCCACACATTGAAAGCTCCAAAGCCGCGTCCGGCAGTCACACACGCGTGATATGGGGCCGGCGCAAATGGAGTCTTCGATGCGACAATTAAACGAACCTAGAGCCCGGCCCAGGATGGCTAGGGTTCTGGCAACCGCCGCTGCTCTCTTGTGCGCTACCGCGCTCGGCCAGCCAAATCCCGCCTATGCCGGGCCGCATGGCGGGGGCGGAGGCGGCGGTTTCCACAGTGGCGGCGGTGGTTTCCACGGCGGTGGATTTGGTGGACTTCACGGTGGCTTCGTCGGTATCCACAATGGTTTCGGCGGGCGGCGCGAGGGTTTCGGCGCGCGCCACCAGGGTTTCGGCGAGCGGCGCGAGAGTTTCGGCGAGCGGCGCGAGGGTTTCGGCGAGCGGCGCGAGGGTTTCGCGACCCAGGGTTTCCACGGCGGATTTATCGCAAATCCCTGGTGGGGTTATTATCCAGACTACGGCTATTACGACTATAGCCAACCCTACTCCTCCCAGATCTGGTATTACTGCTCCGATCCGGCAGGCTATTACCCTTACGTAACCCAGTGCAGCACCGGCTGGCAGACAGTTCCGGCCAGCTGAGCCCCGGGGTTGCATCTGAGAGGGGATCTACATCACACCGCCAGTCGTCATGCCGCCATCCGCGGATCGAGGGCGCTGCAGATCGGGTGTCGGCGCTGCCCCTGGCATCTTCGAGGTTGTGCAGCGGCCTCTCATTTCCGCCAAACCCGCGTCTGCTCTGGCACGCTGCCTGATGGTTTCCGAGAATTCAGTCAGCGGACTACAGCGGTAACACGTTTCTCCCCTACTGAAATCATGCCGTAGCGCAAGCCCACCATCCTCTTCGCATCGACAAGCGAAGAGGTTCGAGATGACCAGACAGATTGTCGTGGCACGCCGCGGGCGCACAGGCAGAACCGCGCGCGGGATACTCGGGCGATGCGCGTTGGCAGCGATCGGCGTTAGTTTTGGCGCCATTTCCATCAGCACGTTCGGCGCCGATCTGGCGACTGGGTCTTCCCGGTCAATAACCGGCCCATCGCAGGTACCGCGCGCTCAGCATCGGGCGATGAGCGCTTTGCCGAGTGCCCCGACCGACACCAACTTGGACGACTTCGTCGCACACGCCCGGATGGTCGACCAGCTCTACGAGGAGCTGATGCGCTGGACGCCGCCCTGCGCGCCGGCTTCGAGGGATGCCTCAATGGCCGGCAGATGCTGAGCGTGTCAGACAAAGAAGGGCTTTACGATGCAGCTGTAAACCACACTCAGCCCAGGGCGTGCTGCGGCGAGGCCCTCGGCGCGGTGGTACCAACATCTGGCACAACACCGCGCTACAACAGCTCATTGGCTTGCCAAGACGCTGGCGGGAGCGAACCCGGGCGGCCGTCAGCTAGCCAGGCTGTTCGACCTCGATGACCACATCCTCCAAGACATTGGCCTGACTCGATCTGAACTCCGCTGCGAGGCAGAGGAAGCCATTCTGGGGGTAGTAGCTTAACCTCGCTTTTGCGATGAGGATCACAATGAGCAGCGTTGAACATCTTGACTTCGCCGATTTCACAGCACCCAAGTCGGGGCGCTGCCACGGACACAATCGACCATGAGAGCAACGCGATCAGCTTGCGGCTTCGCACCGCTGGAAGCTCGTTTTTCTGGGGAATGCAGCTCCTGCCACATCAGCGTCGTAAGGCCATGTACGCGCTTTACGCCTTCTGCCGCGAAGTCGATGACATCGCTGACGGCGATGCATCGCGCGAGCTGAAGCTAACCCTGCTGTCGAACTGGCGCAGCGAAATCGCTCTGCTCTATACCGGACGACCACGGCACGCCGTAACCCGGGGTCTAAGCGAAGCCGTACACCTCTATGGTCTGCATTCTGACGATTTCCTAGCCGTCATCGACGGCATGGAAATGGACGCGCGGAGGCACATTCGCGCGCCTAGCTAGTGCCCGTCCATAAACGCACTTTTTTGCCGGTTTAGAGGGGCGGGGCATTTTGTGGTTATTGGGGTGGTTCACCGTCTTCGCTTTTAAGTAGTGGCGAAGGTCGAAGGAATCGTTTGACGAGCGAGGGTGGACAAGTTGATTTGATTTGGCCGGCGTCATCGAAGCTGCAGGCCGGGCCAGGGGCTATGCCGGTTTGAGGCGGGCGAGCAATACCAGGTTGTGCGCTACCACCGCGGACCAGATGTAGGTCTTGAAGTGATCGAGCCCGCGCCAGGTACAGCGTGCCAAACCGTAGGCTCGCTTGAGGCAGGAAATCCCGGCCTCGATCCCGGCGCGGAAGTTGCGCAGCTTGCGATAAACCCAGCGGCTCTTGACCATGTCTTCGACCGCCAGGCCGCGCTTCTTGTGGAAGGCGACATCGGTGACGCCGCGCGCTTTGGCTGCGGTGAGATTATCCTGGCTGGCATAGCCGCCATCGGCAGCGACCTGCCGCGGCGGCACGCCGCAATGGGCGATCTGCCGCTCGAGCATCGGCAGGAAGCGCTCGGCATCGGCGGGGTTGCCGGTCTCGACGACGACGTCGAGGATCAAGCCACTGCGGCCGGTGACCAAATTGAGCTTGTGTCCGTACTGCACGTCGCGAGCGCCCTTGACGATGATGTCGGCATGCGGTTCGAACAAGCTGACCAGCTTCTCGCTGGCCTTCACCGCTTGGCCATCCAGGACGCGGCGCTGGCTCTGGGTGAGGATGCGCTCGATCAGCGGGAGATAGTGGCCGAGTTGGGCGCGCCAGCGCTCGGCCGCGATGCCGGCGAGGTTGGCCACCCGCTTACCGGCCTCTTGCAGCGTCGCCAGGGTGGCGCGAGTGGCGGCTATCAGCTCACAATAGAGCCGGCGCCGGTTGGCTTTGCCGCGGCTGTATTCGATCGCTCGCGCGCGTTTCCTGGCCAGCCGCCGGCGATCGCGCCACTGCAGTGCCGGCGCTCCCGGCAACGCCGCAACTTGCCGCAATAGCCGTGTCATGACGCGCACCGCATCCCACAACAACGTACTGTCGCTCGGCTCGTGCATCAGCGCCGCGGTCACCGTGCTGTCGATTCGCACCGTGGCGCCGCTTTCCAGCTTATCCCGCTTGGCGCTGGCCAACACCGCCCGATTGACCGCCTCCCAGCTCGCCGGTCGGATCGCACTGATCGTCTGGTGCAGCACTGATTTCTTCGGCGACCAGGCCAGCGGCAAGCGGGCAAAAGCCCGAAACGATGCCGAATCCTCGAGGTGAAAGGCCAGCTCTTCGTAACTCAACTGCCGCTGTTGCTTGAGTAGCGCGCAGCGCAGCACTGTCTCGGCCGGCAGGCCACAACGTCCGGTCTCGCGCAACCCGTGACGACGCAAATCGCTGGCCACCAGGCTTGCCAACGCGCGCTGTTGATCCAGCCACTGTGAGATCGCCTTCAACTCGCAGCCGATCTCGTGCCCGGCAAAGACCTCGAATATAGTGGCCTGGACGGTGCGTTCCTGACGCATTATCGGCTCCGGCGGCGAGGGTGGTGCTTTGGATTCAATGGCTTGCATCCGCAGCCTACTCGAACCCGCCGGGCCTTGTCCGCTCTAAAGTTCCAAATCTCTACACGAATTCAAAAACTTAGAGTTTATGGACGGGCACTAGCCTAGCAGAGCTCGATCGTTATTGCGAGTGCGTGGCGGTCGCCGTCGCACGGCTCTCGGTACGAATCTTTGGGGAGAAGACGCCGGCGGGTGAACGCGTTGCAGCGGAACTCGGTCGCGCGCTGCAACTCACTAATATCTTGCACGATATCGCAGAAGACGCCCGGCGCCATCGATTGTATTTGCCTCGCGAGCTGCTGCATGCGCAGGGCATTTTCGCCACTATACCGAGCTGGGTTCTGGCGCAGCCGGCGCTTCCGGATGTCTGCCGCGATGTCGCAAGGCTCGCCGAAGCACATTACGCGCGTGCAGTCGAGGCCATCGCCGTCTGTCCGCGCCATAAAATGCGTCCTGCCGCCGTGATGCTCGGCATTTATCGCGCGGTGCTCCACGAATTGCTCGCGCGCGGCTGGCGAAACCTTGACGAGCCGGTACAGATCCCCTCCTGGCGCAAACTGGCGCTCGTGTTTCGCCACGGACTGACGGGCCGCGCACCCGTTCTGGTGACGCAGCTATCGATGGACACCGAGCGTTACTCCCCATCCCGGTAGATCCCTCTGCAGCAGTGCCAGGGACGCGTCGGTGTTTTGAGACCACCAAGGCGGGCGCGCGCTTGGTCATTGGTGACGCCGAAGCGAGAAGCCGCGGCTTGCGAGACCATTGCCGACGCCTGCTACCGTCTCGGGATCAACATTCCGCTCGACTGTCGCGACGGCGTCTGCGGCACCTGCAAATGCCGCGTCGAATCCGGCGAGTACGACCGCGGTAATTACCTGGAGGACGTGCTGACCGAGGACGAAGCCGCGTCGCGGTTGGCGCTCGCTTGCCGGACGCGGCCGAAGACCGACCTCGTTGTTGCGATTGCCGCGTCGCCGGAAGCCTGCAAGACCCGGGCTCAGACGTATCGCACACGCCTTCATTCGGTGGACAGGCTCTCCGAGACTACGATTGCATTCTCGCTCGACAGGGCCGATGGTCTCCTTCCTGCCCGGCCAGTACGCGAACCTTCTGGTGCCGGGCACCGACCAGCGACGGTCCTATTCCTTCAGCTCATCGCCAGGCGCCGAGACCTTGAGCTTCCTGGCGCGCAATATTCCGCCCGGGGCGATGAGCACCTATCTGCGCGAGAAGGCTGTGTCCGGCACACCAGTCGAGTTCAGCGGTCCGGCCGGTAGGTTCTATCTGCGCGAGATCAAACGCCCGCTGTTGCTCCTGGCGGGCGGCACCGGTCTTGCGCCGTTCCTGTCCATGCTCGGGAAAATCGCCGAGACCGGGAGTGCGTACCCAATTCACCTTGGTTACGGCGTCACCAACGACGTCGACCTTGTGGGCGTCGAGCGGTTGGAGGAATTCGCGACCAAAATCCCCGGCTTCACTTTCGTTACTTGCGTAGCGGCCGGGGACAGCGCCCATCCGCGCAAGGGCTATGTCACGGCCCATGTCGAGTCCGGCCACCTGAATGGCGGCGACCTCGACGTCTATGTGTGCGGCCCGCCGCCCATGGTGGACGCAGTCCGTGGCTGGCTTGCCGAGCAGAGCGTGACCCCCGCGTCAGCCGACGTTTCATCAACGAGGTTTGCGAAGGGCTGATCCCGGCATTGCAGCGCCGCGGCCTCGTACCGGAAGCCTATACACAGCACTAGTGGCGGGGGTCTGTGTCGAGGCACTGCGCGAGGCTCTCGCCCGGTTCGACCATCTCGATCGTACGCTTTTCGGTTTCATTATAGGCAAGGCAAGCGCCTCCGATCCGGATCCGTGCGCTGCGGGCCGATAAAACATGCCTTATCGGTATCAGCCGCAGTGGACCGGGAGATACCCGGTAATCCGGTGAAGGAATTGTTCTGCATGCAACTCGCGGCCGTGGAGTACCAAGGCTAATACGCCGGCAGCGACTAGCAGCGGCCACCTCTTCGTAGTCGGGGCTTGTAGATATTGCCGACTGAACATTGCCAGAGAAACGGCGCCTATGACCAACCCCAGGCCGACTTCGGCCACGCTGTGGGCGTCGAGCAACAGACGTGAAACCCCGATCGCCAAAATCAGCCCGGCGCCAACGGCGATCACCAGGACGCGGTGCAGCCCTGGCCAGGCAGTCGCGGACACCAATGTTAAAGCGCCATAGACTAGAGTGCTCAAGCTCGTGTGACCGCTCGGGCTGTGAATGTTATCTGCAGGCGGGCACGCATGGAAGGCGATCTTCAACAATGCGGTGAGGCCAATGCAGAGGCTGAGCGCGAAGATCCATCGCGGTGCTGCACGAGAAGAATTGCGCACGAGCCAGATCAGGATCACCGCCGACACCGGGATCAGCACGGCCAGATCGCCAAAGTCGGTTAACGCGATGAGCCAAGCCGTCATATCGCCGATCCATTCACGGCCGGCACCTGCGCCGATGATCGTCAGCAGGAGCGGGGTGGATAGGTTTCTGCGCAGGCCGGTACAGGCATCGGGTCGCGGGCTCCCCAAAGCCATGATCCGCCCTTATCCGCGGAGATGTACCCGTCATTTACCTGCCATTCCGCCGGATAACAATCCCGCCGCCCGCGTCAAAGTAACCTAGCCCGAAGGCACAACAGAAGCGCCAGGCCGAAATCGAATTTCGAAAACTGTGATCGTTGTCGTCCAGACTGATTCCGGCGACTGTGCGTCGAACCACCGCTCGACGGCAGGTTCGACCGCAATACGCATCATCGCCGACAGGACATGGTATCGACCAGCATCATTAAAATCTGGCCGGCGTTGCCGGTTGACCGCGCCATTCAAGAATGTCCTCTTTTAGCCCGATATCGCTGAATAAGACGCGCAGGCGCTTGCCGAGAGGCTTGCTTTTTGTGGCTCGCTCCGAACGGCCTGAGGGGCTGCTTTGCCGCAGACGACGCAAGGAAGTTGTCTTATCGAGCTGGAACGCGCTGACGAAGCGATCCTCCGCACCGAACGCACCGACAGTGACGACGGGGCGCACCACGCCGGAGAAAAACTTGCGCGGATAGTGGAGCGATACAGTAGTCGTCCCGCGTGTCCCGCTTGCTTCCCCTGGTGGCTCTTGCTGTAGGCGGGCTTTAGCCGACCTCCTGAACCGGAGCAGAGCTCACGCCGGTGGGGCCGATCGACGAACTTCTCGCGGATCGCGTGGTCAGCACTATGTGGAGGCTCGGGCGCCCAGCACGGGCGGAGACCGCGCTCTTTGATTGGCGGGTCCGGAAACTCCAAGTGAGCCGGCTCGCAGACCAGGTCCACTCCCATCAGGTGACCTTCATGGGCGCAATCGGAACCGCAAGTTCGGGCGCCCCGCCGACCCCAAGCCGATGCGGTTCGTCGTTATCGGCGCGAGCACCGCTATTCCCGGCGGAACGTCGCCACCAGGACGTCGCGGTGGGCCGGGCGCCCCGGATCGAGCGGCACGACGGGGGTCACGCCGTGATAGACGCGGCTGTCGTCGACCAGCGCCGAGTCGAGCGGAGCGGTCAGGGTGAAGCTTCCGAGCGGGCGCTTGACGAGGTCGTAGATCGTGGTTTCGCCGCTCGCGACGTTCTCCCGGCGAACCATCAGCACCAGCACCCAGTCGACCCCGTCGCGGTGCATGCCTTCCGGGGTCGGCCGCCCCTCTTGGCCGGGCCGCGTCTCGATGCGGAACTGGTGGATTTCCGCGTGCCAAGCCTCGGGCCGCAGCCCGGCCGGGGTCAGCCGGTCGAACAGCGAGTGGCATGTGCGCAGGATCGCAGTCAGCGCCGGGTGGCGCGCGACCGCGTCGGTGACCGGTTCGAACCAGCGCTCGACGCCGCCATTGAGCCGGTTGTAGTCGCGACTTTGATAGTGCGGCTGGTGCGGCTTCCTGGTGATCCCGGCCGGCGCGGCGCGAAAGACCCCGAACCGGCGGCGGCGATAGCGTCCGCCGTCGGCCATGTAGGCGTCGACGCCGAGATCGCCCCAAGTCGCGGCAAAACCTTCCCAATCGGCAAGGCCAGCCTCCTTCAGCAGCCGGCCCATTTCCGGCGCGCGCACGAGGGAAAAGCCGTCGCGCTCGATAGCGTCAGCGAGAGGAGCGAGCAAATCTGTCATCAGGAGATCCTCGAGCCGGGGTCACAAGACGGCTTCGGCGACGACCCGCAGCGCTTCCGGCGGCGCGCCGACCAAGAGCAATGTGCCGACCCGGTGATCCTTGGCGATCTCCTTCCAGGCTTCGAGGCGATCATTGATCCGGTCCTTCGGCCCGACAAGCGAAGTCTCGTCGATCAAGGCGTCGGGCACTGCCGCCTCGGCCTCCTTGCGCCGGCCGGCGAGGAAGTGGTCCTGGATCTCGACCGCCGCGGCTTCGTAACCGAGCCGCTTGGCCAAGTCGTTATAGTAATTCTTCGATCGCGCTCCCATGCCGCCGATATAGAGCGCGAGCTGTGGCCTGATCTTATCGCGGCAGGCCGCGAGATCTTCGCCCATCGCCACCCGAACGTAGGGCGCGATATCGAACTCTGCTAGCGTCTTGCCGTCGGCAGCCTTGGCGATCCCCTCCAGCACCGGAGCGCTGATCGCCTCGGCCTTCTCCGGCGCCATAAAGAACGGCAATACGCCGTCCGCCACTTCACCGGCGGTGCGCAGCCCGGCCGGCGCAAACGAGGCGGTATAGATCTTCAGGCTTGGATCGCCGTGAATGATGCTGCGCAGCGGCTTGCCAAGCCCGGTGGCGCCCGGCCCGGTATAGGGGATTTGATAATGCTCGCCGTGAAACTCGAGCGGCGCCTCGCGCCCCAAAATCTGGCGGATGATCGCGATGTATTCGCGGGTGCGCAGCAGCGGTTTGCCGAACGGCACGCCGTGCCAGCCTTCGACGACCTGCGGACCCGACGGGCCGATGCCGCAGAGAAACCGATTGCCGGAAAGCGCCTGCAATGTCATCGCAGTCATTGCGGCGCAGGCCGGCGTGCGCGCCGGCATCTGCATAATGCTGGTGCCGGCTTTGATCTTCTTGGTCTGCGCTAAAACCCAGGCGACCGGCGTCACCGCATCGGTGCCGTAGGCCTCGCCGCACCACACCGCCTCGTAGCCGAGCCGCTCCGCCTCCCAAACCGTCTCCATATCGATGCCGGTCTCGGGCGAGACGCGAATGGTGATGGCCAGTTTCATTTTTAGCTCCGATCCCACGAGATTACCGTCATTCCGGGATGCCCCGCAGGGGTAGGCCCGGAATCCATGAACACCGATGCTAACTAGTCTGGAGAGGCCAATGTGCATGGTTTCCGGTCTCGCGGGCTTTGCCTGCGCCCCGGAACGACGATTTTCCCGGTATTCACTTAAATCCCCTCGGCCGCGCGGGCGACCAGTTCGACGGCGCGCAGCCACTCCTCCAGCGCGCGCTCGGCGGGCTCGACCAGAACATGCTCGACGCCCACTGCGCCATATGCGGCGAGACGGGCGCGGAGTGCGCTGTCATCCGTGCCATCCCAGCCGTAGCGCAGCGAGATCGCGAATCCCGCTTCGGGCCGCCGCTCGCGCAATCGGCGCACGATCGGCGCGGCCTCTTCTGGCGAGAGCCGCGAGCCGTGCCAGCCCTCGGCGAGTCTTACGGCGCGGGCGAGTGCCGCCTCGGAGCTGCCGCCGATCCAGATCGGGATCGGTTTGACCGGCTGCGGCAGCATGCGCATATCCTCGACCACCGCCGGGATGTGGCGAGCCGCGAAAGTAACCGGGTCCTCGCTCCATACCGCCCGCATCATCGCGATGCCCTCGTCCATCCGCCGCCCGCGCACGCGGAACGACGCGCCGAGCGCGGCGAACTCGGCCTCCATCCAGCCCACCCCGGCGCCGAGGATCAGCCGGCCCTCGGACAGGTTCTGTAACGTCGTCAGCTCCTTGGCGAGCGGCAGCGGATGGCGCATCGGCAACACCAGCACGCTGGTGCCGAGCCCGACCGTTTTTGTGAAGGCCGCCGCCCAGGTCAGGGTCAGCACTGGGTCGTAGAAGATTGCCGAAGGCGGGTAGGGCGCGCCCTTGGGAATGATAATATGCTCGCTCGACCAGACATCGGCAAAGCCGAGCTCCTCGGCTTGGATCGCCGCCCGCCGGATCGCCTCCGGCCCGGCCTTGCGCCCGATATGCGGCAGATGAATCCCAACCCGCATGATCATCCTCCCGGCAGTCGCCATCTTGTTTAAGGTGCGTCCGGAGCGGGGCCGCATGCAAGCGGGGTTGTCGCGACCGGCAGCTCGGTTCATTCTGGCCGCGTCAGGTGGAAACAGCGGGTGGGCGATGCCGGAGGAGCTTCCGCGGGACGGGCTGGTGGCGGTCGTCAAGCGCGACTGTCCGACCTGTGTCATGGCAGCCCCGGTGCTCGGAGACATGGCGCGGCAGGGCGGGTTGACCGTTTACACCCAGGATGACCCCTCCTTTCCCGAAATATTGCCGGAGCGGATCGACGACAGGGCGCTCGAAGTCTCTCACCGGCTCAAGATCGAGGTGGTACCGACGCTGATCCGCTTCGAGGGCGGCCGCGAGGTCGGGCGCACCTATGGCTGGGATCGCGGCGAATGGGAGCGGGTCAGCGGCATCGCCGGGCTCGGCCCGGATCTGCCGGAGGCGCGGCCCGGCTGCGGCGCTAGGAATATCGAGCCGGGGGTCATCGAGCGCCTCAAGATCCGCTTCAACGAGACCGGGCTCAAATCACGCCGCATCGAGATCGGGAGCGACGAGGACGAGCAGGAAGCGATGTTCGCGCGCGGCTGGTCGGATGGGCTGCCCTTGGTGGCGCCGACCGAGGAGCGAGTGTTGCGCATGCTCGACGGCACACCGCGGGACCCGCAGGAGGTGGTCGGGCTGGTGCCGCCGGCGCTCGCCGCAGCGACTGTCGAGAAGATCGCGATCAATGCGGTGATGGCGGGCTGCAAGCCGGAATATTTGCCGGTCGTGCTGGCTGCGGTCGAGGCCGTGCTCGAGGAGAGCTTTGCGATGCACGGCGTATTGGCGACCACGATGTTCGTCGGGCCGGTACTGATTGTGAGCGGCCCGGTCCGCCGCCGGATCGGCATGAACGCCAAGGGCAACGCGCTCGGCCAGGGCAACCGCGCCAATGCCGCGATCGGCCGCGCGCTGCAGCTCGTCATTCGCAACATCGGCGAGGGACGGCCGCAAGAGGTCGACCGCGCCACCCTCGGCAATCCCGGCAAATACACCTATTGCTTTGCCGAGGACGAGGAGGGGTCGAGCTGGGAGCCGCTGTCGGTCGAGCGTGGCCTGAAGCCGGGCCAGTCTGCGGTGACGGTGTTCGCCGGTTACGGTCTGCAGGGCGTCGTCGACCAGAAGTCGCGCGACCCCGAGAGCCTGGCGAAGAGCTTTGCCGGATCGCTGAAGGCGCTCAGCAACGTCAAGCACGCGCCCTCTTGCGACGCGCTCTTGGTGGTCTGCCCCGAGCACCATCGCACCTTCAAGAATGCCGGGTGGTCAAAGGCGAGGCTTTACGAAGAGCTCTATCGGCTGTGCGAGATTCCCGGGGACGAGCTCGTCGCCGGGGCCAAGGGCATTGCCGAAGACGGGCCGCTCTCGCTCGCCGGCAAGTCCGTCAACAAGTTCCGTCCGGGCGGGTTGATGATCGTCCGCGCCGGCGGCGATGCCGGGATGTTCTCCGGCATCATCGGCGGCTGGTCCGCGGGCGGTCCCCGCGGCAGCCTTCCGGTAACACGTGAGGTTAGGCTCTGACAAATCTATCGTCGCCCCCGCGCAAGCGGGGGCCAGGCCTGCCGCTCTACCCTTGAGGCCCTGGGTTCCCGCTTTAGCTAGCGCCGCCGAAAGTTGGCGATTCCACCGCCGTTATGTTTATTTGTGTGATCCGTGCTTCGGCCCTCTCCGCCGTCCCGGTGAACGCGGCAGCAGTTGCGGTCAATGCCAATATGCCTTGATAAGCACGGATTAGTGCCGAAACCTGCTGCATCGTTTCCCCCGGGGACTTGGTTGGCCCGCCTTCGCGTCTATTGCAGGCCTGCTTGCTTGGCCTGGTGGTTCGTCGCGCTCTGGATGGCAGCGGCCTCGTCTGTAGGAAGCAACAACCGGGCACCGACGAGCTTGTCTGCGGCAGCAGTGGCGAGAGCCGTGTAATTGGCGAGCGTGCGGTATCGCTCCTGCAGAGAGGACCTCGGGTCGCTGCCTCGTTGAGATTTGGCCAGAGCGAACGGGATGTAGCTTCCGGTCAGGTCACAGGCGTCCCCTTCGCTGAACCCAGCGGCGCGCACATTCCAGCCCGTATAAGGTGCCGAGCGGAACCTGTAGCGTGATCGAGCGCAGGCCGTCGATATCATTCCCGTCCGCGTCCACCTGCGGTACGAGTGCCGGGTATTCGGCGACCGGCGTTGGCGGCTCGACAGAGATGATTCCGGACACATCGTCGTTATCGTACTGCTGGCCCCGGTAATAAAGGAGCCACGTGTTGAAGACCTCCTGCGGGCTGGTCACATTGGGGATCGCCGGGAAGACGAAACTGCTGAGACCGCACGTGCTGCACTCTCAATTACATCTGCAACTGCCTCGGGGTGCGATATATAGACGCAATGACTCGCACCAGCAACTTCGATTGTCCGGCTGCCGGCTCGCGCGGCATAAAACCGTTCGAGGCGGGGGTTGATAATTCTATCCGCCCCGGCGACGACCATCCAACTCGGCTTTTCTCTCCATGCAGGCCTGGTGATGACAAACTGGAAATTCACAGCTGCGTTGAATACCTGGGACTGGGCCATAAAGGCAGCCAACTCACCAGGCAGATCGGCTGCAAAGAAAAAGGGAAACCGCGCGGGGTCGAGAAAAGTGAACCCATCTGCCGTCGTCTCCATCGCGTTAGATTTGCTGAGATCACTTGGGAAGAGCCTTCCGTCCCCAGATTCACTTTCGCCCGCATCAGGCATGTGAGCAGCGACGTACACCAATCCGACAACGGAGGGATCGGTTCCCGCTTCGGTAACAACGGATCCCCCATAGCTGTGTGCGACAAGGATGCTCGGTCCGTCTTGCAGGGCGAGGATACGCTTCACGGCGGTCACATCATCCTCGAAGGCCGTCTCCGGCTCTTGGACGATGGTGACGTTGAAGCCATCCCTGACAAGGATGTCGTCAACGCCCGTCCGGCCCGAACCGTCCGCCCAGGCACCATGGACGAGGACGATATTTTCCACTTCGGACTCCCGTGCTTGTAAGTTTGGTGTGCTCGACAGGACGGCAGCACACAGCATCGTGGTGAATACGGCGAATTGATTGATCGTTCGTGCCGATTGAAGCCAACAGCGCAGCCGCGGGGCGATAAAACCAAGAAGCTTCCTACTCATCGTACTCTTCATAATAAGCGCTGAGGATCGCTGCACGATCCACTTCCCTTTTATCACGGCAATTTTTCACGGCGACTGCGCATGATTGGTAACTATAACGGTCTCGTCTTGGCCCAAAATACTTACAAGGAAGTACTTTTTTCTATCTTTGGTGCGATTTAAACTCGCGTTGAGGGCGAGTACACTCAGGCAGAAAAATCGGGCGCTTGCGGGCCATGTTGCCGCGCTCGCGCGGGTCGTAGCCGATATCGAACAGGTACTCCTTGTCCCTTACCTTCAAATATTTCCAGTCGCCCCGGCGGACGGCCCGCTGGCCACGGTTGGCCATCCGACCAAGTATCGCCGTTGGGCTGCGATAAAGTGGTCTGGTCTCCGCGCGTTTCGTAGCTGGTAAACAGTTAAGAACGCGCTGAGTCGCTTTCTAGTATTGCACCGTGCCATGTTCGCTAGTGTGTGGCGGGTAGTAGCCGGGTCCATAGTAGACAGGCCCGTAGTAGGCAGGTCCGTTGGACCCGTACCCGGTGGTGCCGTATGGAACCGCGCAAGCTGACAGGCCCGCCATTAAGCCAAAAACTATCGCCAGGTTTTTGAGCATGGTGATTTCCATTTGCAAGATTAACTCGTCGCATGGTCCTGCGGATGTCGCAAAGATCGTCTCACGAATACGCTGGCTTGTCTTCCCCTCGAGGCCGGTCACCATCGAGGATCACGGGGCCGCTCCGGTGGAGTGAGGCAGGCGCGCGCTCTCCGCAACCACTGACGGTATCGCCCAAGCCTCGCTCTGCAGGATCACTCGGTTGACGGCGGCGAACTCGCCGAGCATCGATACCATTCAGGACTTTCATCTCGAGGGGGACCGAGAGTTCGCAGACTCTTTCCGCTGGAGGGAAAAGGATTTCGAACTCTCTCGGTCCCTCTCGCAACGCGGTAAACTCCAGGAAAGAGGCCGACCCTCTTCCGGTGTGCCTAGCGCGCAGCAAACGACCCGTTCGATCAGGCTCGGGTCATTTTTTGGCGTTGCCAACCCGGCGCGAACGGGCCAAGATGTCGTCTCGTCGGACGGAAACGCGCAAGCCGCGCTGCGCCCCGATTGGCACACATCTGAAGCCCAGGCCGAGTGACGGAATACAAAGACGAGTTCGCTGCTTGCTCAAGCCGAGCGACGGCTCGGCATCGCAGCGGTGTGATCCCGGACAGCCGTGCGCTTTCGCGGGAATGACGGCTGAGGGTGTAAGGAGGCATAGATGACCGTACTTCTCGACCCGACCTCGGAGCGAAGTCCGACGATCCGGCCGCGCCTGCCGCGGCCGGATCGTCTCGACGGGCTGACGGTCGGAATTCTCGACATCGCCAAGCCCCGCGGCGATGTGTTTCTGCACCGGCTCGGCGAGCGGCTCACCGAGCGCGGCATCGCTGTCAGGCACTACGCCAAGCCGACCAATACACGGGTCGCGCCCTTGCCGTTGCGGCAACAGATCGCCGCCGAAGTCAACCTCGTCGTCGAAGGATTGTCCGACTGAGGGTCCTGCATTTCGTGCTGTACGCATGATATGGCGGATCTCGAAGCACGCGGCATTCCAACCGTCGGCGTCGCCACCACCGAATTCATCGAAGGCGCCGCCGCGCAAGCCAAGTCACTCGGTATCGACCCGGCTCTGGTATTCGTTCCCCACCCGGTGCAGGACCGCACCGACGACGAACTAAAGAAACTCGCCGACGACCACCTCGAAGCTATAGTGGCTCTACTGGTAAATGGTTGAGCTGTCGAAGCCTAACTCTGGACAAGAATTATCGCTCTCGCACGCAGGAAATAGTAAGCTGAAAACAGCTCCGCGTGCGAGAGCATCTCAAATTCGGGTTCTTGTAAATACTTACTAAAACGTGATCTTAATACATGGTTGCCTGTCAAAAACCCGGCTGCAACGGCGTCATCGAGTAGTCCAATCAGCGCAATCCGACCGATATCAACCGAGATGGCAACCGGTCGCGATTGCGCTACAATCATCGGTAGACAATTTGACGCCTCAAGGAGGAGCGCGAATGAAAACGACTTGGGTGACGCGGCGAACCCTCATGCAAAGCGCGGCGGCGGCCGCGACCCTGGCTGGTGTGCCTTTGGCCGGCGCGCCGTTTGTGCGCGGCGCCCATGCCGCCGGGAAGCTGAGCGTTGCGGTCTGGGACCATTGGGTACCAGGCGCCAACGATGTGCTCGAAAAGCTGTGCCACGAATGGGCTGCAAAAGAGAAGGTCGAAATCACCATCGATTTCGTCACCAGCCAGGGCGACAAGCTGATGCTGATGGGCGCCGCGGAGGGTCAGGCCCGCTCTGGGCACGACGTCGTCGGCCAGCCGAGCTGGTACGCCGCGGCAAAGGCGGATATGTGGGAGCCGGCCGACGATATGATGGCGACGTTGATCGGCAAATACGGCAAGCCCAGCGCCGCGGTCGAATATCTCGGCAAGCAGAACGGCCATTGGATTGCCGTGCCGTCGATCCCGAATACCCTGACCCTGCCTTCGGTCGGACGCATCGACCTGTTCAAGCAATATGTCGGGCTCGATCTGACAAAGATGTACCCGGCCGGCGCACCGCCCGACAAAGAGCTCACCGATAATTGGACCTGGGATTTTTGGCTGCAGGCCGCCGGGAAATGTCACAAGGCGGGCTTCCCATTTGGCATGCCGCTGGGCCAGACCGGCGACTCGATGAACTGGGTCGGGGCGATCTTCGCGGCTCATGGCGCCGAAATGGTCGACAAGGAGGGCAACATCACGGTGAAATCCGACGCGACCAAGCACATGCTCGACTTTTTCAAGAAGCTGGTGCCGCTTTTGCCGGACGGCGTCTTCGCCTGGGATGAATTCGAGCAACAACAAGGCGCTGATCTCAGGCCAGAGCGCGCTGATCATGAATTCCGCCATCCGCCTGGGCCGTCGCTGTGCGGGATGCGCCGAAGGTCGCCGAGCAGTGCTGGCACTTCCCGTCGCCGAAGGGACCGAAGGGTCGGTTCGATCCCGCACAGCCTTCCTATTGGGGGATCTGGAATTTCTCGCCCAACAAATCGGCCGGAAAGAGCCTGCTGCTGCATCTGTGGGAGAAGGACTTGGTCGAGAAGTTGGTCGCCGGCAGCAAGGGCTATGACATCCCGGCGTTCGGAACTTTGCGGGACTTCAAGACCTGGGCCGATGAAGGCCCGCCAAAGGGCGGGATCTGGAACTACCCGCCGCGCGGCGATGTGATCGAGTTGGTGTCCGGCTCGCCGGCGCCGATGCGGATCGGCAACCAGATCTTCGCGCAGGCAACGACGACCAAGATGATCGCCCAGTACACCCAACAAGGAAAAACCATGGACCAGGCGATGGATTGGGCCGCCGGCGAGCTCGAAGGTTTCAGCCGGAGCTAGATCGCGTTGCGGGCGACGATACCGCGATGGTTGACCGCCCGTCTGCGCGGACCTATTCGTTAAAGCCGTAATATCGTAGGCGCTGGACACGGCGCTGCGGGAGAAAAGCGATGCCGGGACAGAGTTCCGACAATCTCTTGGCGCTGTTCGACGCTGCGCCGCTCAATCGGCGCTATTGGCTAACGTTCGTCCTGCTCTCGGCGCTGTTCGTCCTCGAATTCTTCGATTTTCTCATCGTCGGCTACCTGCTGGCGGTGCTGGCGCCGCAGTGGCACCTCACCTACGGCCAATCGGCGGTGATCCTCTACAGCGGCGGCGTCGGCGCGATCCTCGGCGCGCTCGTCTTTGGCGGGCTGTCCGATGCCTGGGGACGCAAGATCACGATGATCCTCGGCACCTTCATTTGCGCCGCGAGCTCGGGGTTGATGGGCATCGTTCCGGCGGGCTCGTGGGAGATTTTCGCGGTGCTGCGCTTCTTCATCGGGGTCGGGCTGACCGCCGGGGTCACGCCGTCTCTGGCGATCCAAGTCGAACTGACGCCGACGCGGCACCGCACCCTGCTAACGAGCTTTTATCTGGTTTTCGCCTCCGCCGGCGGCTTTCTCGCTTCCGGCGCCTCCGCGGCGCTGCTCGAGCCGCTCGGCTGGCGCGGCGTTGCAATGCTCGGTATGGCGCCGGCGATCGTCGGCGTGCTGATTTGGATCTATGTGCCCGAATTGGTGCGCTGGCTCGTCGCAAAGGGCCGCTTCACCGAGGCGCGCGCCGAGGTTGCCAAGCATCTCGGCTTGCCGCTCGCGTCGGTCCCGCTGCCGACGCAAGCGCCCGCCGCCCCGCCTCGTGGGCGTCTTTCGGAGCTCTATCGTCAGCCGAGCTTGTTCTGGGAGACTGTCATTATTTGGGGCGGCTCGTCGATGGCGGCCTATGGCGTGTATCTATGGGGGCCGACGATCGTCGCGATGGTGCTCAGTGTTCCGGTGCCGCAGGCCGCCAAATTTTTTGTTTTTGTCACCCTCGGCGGCGTCGCGGGCAAAATCGTCGTCACTTTGCTGGCGCCGTTGACCGGCCGGCGCTGGCTGGGCGTGGTTTGGGGGGTGGGCGGCGTCGTCGCGCTCGCCGCAGCCGGCTATTACAGCAATGTCGTTGTCGGGGGGTTGCCGGCGATGGTGATCCTGCTGTGCGCCTCTACCTTCTTTATCGAGGGCGGCTTCGCCAATCTCGCGCCCTACACGGTCGAGCGCTACGGCGTGCGTCTCGGTGCCCGCGCGTCCGGCCTCGGGCAAGCCGCCAACGGCGTCGGCAAGATTGTCGGCCCGCTGAGCCTGGCGCTGATCGCCGGCAGCAGCAACGTCGTATCGCCGCAGGCGACCTCGGATGCGGTGCTGCCGGCATATCTGTTCCTCGCCTTCTGCATGCTGCTGGTGGGGCTGTCCTTCGCGTTTCTCGGCGTTGAGACGCACGGCAAGGCGATGGGGATCGGTGACGAGGAGCCCGCGTCCCAGCCGGGCGCCATGGCGCTCGGTACCGAGGCGCGCTGAGCCACGTCTAAGGCGTGCTGACCGCTTCGCGGCAGACGCCGATGCGGCGCGCGTTCTTGGCCCAGTAGAACAGCGGCGCCTCGCCCTTGGCGGTGCCGCCGTGCAAGGCGATCGCCCGAGCCAGCATGAACCGCGTCACATCGCGAAACGATTCGAGCGGATGTTGTCCGACCCGGTACCATCGGACGTCCTCCAGTTCTTCGCTCGACGCCGGTTCGCCGAACACATTGGCGCCGTTGCTGAGGAAGAACCGGGTATTGAACCGCCGGTTCGAGTGAGACGGGGTGATCGCCCGCCCGACATAGGTCAGGAGGTCCAATGCTGCGACGAGACGGTGTTCACGATAGGCTCGTTCAATCTGCCTGGTGCTCGGCGGCGCGGAGTGCGAACCAGCCGGTCGGCCTACCAGCACCCCGACTTCTTCCCAGGTCTCGCGCAGCGCCGCACGAGCAGAGCGGGCGAGACGGAGCCCCAACGCATCGCTACCCGCTTCGACGCTCCAGGCGATCCGGTCCGGCGGATCGATCGCACCGCCCGGAAAGACGTGCACCCCTGGCATGAATTTGACATGCATGGGGCGGCGGCCAGCGAGGACATCGAGATCCTGGCCCTCGCCGCGCAGCAAAATCAGGGAAGCGGCATCGCGCGGCCGCACCACCGGTTTACGCGTGCACGCCGGCACTTGCACAACATCGTTCATGGGGAAAAAATCAGCGAAAAATTCAAAGTTCCTATCGCACAGGACCGCCGACTATAGGTTCGATCGAGCCGCTTTGCGAGCCTGGGCTGGGCGGTCGGTCCGGGCTTCGGCAATCAGGCGATCGAGTTGATCGAGGAGCGCGGCTTCGGTTTCGGGGGCTCCGTCGAGCTGCCCCAATAGCAGCGCGGCGGCTTCGAGGGTCGAGAGCGCCTCGCGGCGCGGCTCGCGGCGCACCTGGCCAAAACGCGACCGGTGCCGCGGGTTGAGCACGAGGCGGCGGAGCCGGAGGAGCCACGGGTTGCGCCACCACAGGGTCTTGGCCTCGCTCCAGCTGCCGTCGAGCAGCACGACGCCTTCGAGGCCGCGCAGCATCGCGTCCTGATCGGCAGCCGGCATTCCCGCTCGGTCGAGCACCACGATTTCCCGCGCCAGGCCGAAGGCCGCGGGCCGAGCCGAGCCGAGATAGAGCGCCGCCCATTGCCCGGCATCGGCCGGACGGCCGAGCGCCCTCGCCAGGTTAGGCCATGACAGCCCGACGACGAGCGCGGCCCGCCGCAGCGCGGCGCAGGTTGCCGCTGCGGTCGCCAGCACCTCCCGCTTCTCCTGCGGATGCTGCAGGACCAGCACAAAGAGCCGGTTGTCGATCGGCTCGACCTCGGCCGTCCCGCGCATTTCGTTTTCAAGCATCGCCTTTTTCGCCCGTTGTGGAATGTCCCGGTCAATCCGGCGTTAATCCCGCGCCACCACTATATGCTCTGCTCGGCTTGCCGGTAGGTGAGGTCTCGTGGCAGATGAATTGCCCGGATCTCCCGGGGCACCCGATCGAGGAGTTCATGCACAAATCTGTCCGCAAGGCCGTTTTCCCAGTCGCCGGGTTGGGCACCCGGTTTCTGCCGGCGACCAAGGCGATGCCCAAAGAGATGCTGCCGATCGTCGACAAGCCGCTCATTCATTACGCCGTCGAGGAAGCCAAGGCGGCGGGCATCGAAGAATTCTTCTTTGTCACGAGCCGGGGCAAGAGCGCGATTGACGATCATTTCGACCGCGCCTTCGAGCTAGAGGCGACGCTGCGCGAGCGGGGCAAGGAGGACGTGCTGGAGGAGCTCGAAGCACGGCTGCCCGAACCCGGGCAAATCGCCTATACGCGGCAGCAGACCCCGCTCGGCCTCGGCCACGCGGTGTGGTGCGCGCGTTCGCTCGTCGGCGACGAGCCTTTCGCGGTGCTCCTTGCCGATGATTTGATGGTCTGTGATCAGCCCTGTCTCGCACAGATGGTCGAGGCCTACGCGTGCACTGGCGGCAATCTCGCGGCAATCATAGAGGTGCCGCGGGCGCACACCGCGCGCTACGGCGTGCTCGACATCGTCTCCGACCACGGCCGGCTGGTACGGGCCAGAGGGGTGGTCGAAAAACCCGATCCCGCCGAGGCGCCTTCGACCTCGACGATTATCGGCCGCTACATCATCCAGCCCGAAGTTTTTGGCCACCTCTCCAATGCGGAGCCGGGCAGCGGAGGTGAGATCCAGTTGACCGACGCGCTCGGCAAGCTGATCGACGAGGGACAGGCCTTTCACGGATTCCGCTTCGACGGTCGGCGTTTCGATTGCGGCGACAAGCTCGGCTTTCTCGAAGCGACGGTCGCGCTCGGGCTGCAGCACCCCGAGCTGGGGGCCGGGCTGCGCAAGATCCTCTCCGCCTACCTCTGATCGGAACGACTGATGGCCCATCATTTCGACCCGACGATCCTGCGCGAATACGACATTCGCGGGATCGTCGGGCAGACTTCTGTCGGCCGCCGACGCGCGCGCCATCGGACGCGCCTACGCGGTTACCCTCGGCGAGGCTGGGGGACGACGCGTCGCCGTCGGTTATGACGGCCGGCTCACCTCGCCCGAACTCGAAGCGGCACTGGTCGACGGCCTCTCTATGGAGGGCGCCGATGTCGTGCGGATCGGCCGGGGGCCGACCCCGATGCTGTATTACGCGGCGGCGACGCTCGGGGTCGACGGCGGCGTCATGGTCACCGGCTCGCACAACCCACCCGACCACAACGGTTTCAAGTTCGTCTTCCAGGGTAAGTCGTTTTACGGGGCGGCGATCCAGAAGCTCGGCGAGACGGCCGGGCGCCTCGAGGTTCCGAGCGGCGAGCGCGGAAGGGTCGAAGAGCGCGCGATCCGCGACGAGTACGTCACGCGACTGGCGCGCGACTATCACGGCGACCGGCCGCTCACCGTCGCCTGGGATCCCGGAAACGGCGCGGCCGGCGAGGTCGTTCAGCAGCTCACCGCGCGCCTGCCCGGCAGGCACGTCCTGCTGAACGAGACGATCGACGGCACCTTTCCGGCCCATCATCCCGATCCGACGATCCCGGAGAATCTAGTTCAACTGCAGGAGGCGGTGGCGCGCGAGCACTGCGATCTCGGCATTGGCTTCGACGGCGACGGCGACCGCATCGGTGTCGTCGACTCGCAAGGCCGGATCCTGTGGGGCGATCAATTGATGGTGGTGCTGGCGCGCGATGTGCTCCGCCGACATCCGGGCGCGCCCATCCTTGCCGATGTAAAGGCGAGCCAGGTGCTGTTCGACGAGATCGCGCGCCTGGGAGGACGCCCGGTCATGGCGGCCACCGGGCACTCGCTGATCAAGGCGAAGCTCGCCGAGACGGGCGCGCCGCTCGCCGGCGAAATGAGCGGCCACATCTTCTTTGCGGACGGCTATTACGGGTTCGACGACGCGGTCTATGTCGCGGTGCGGCTGCTCGCCATCCTGTCGAATACGCGGTTCGGTCTTGCTGACATGCGCGACCGGCTGCCTTCGGTCGTCAACACGCCCGAATTGCGCTTTCCGTGCTCGGAGAGCCGCAAGTTCGAAGTCGTGTGCGAGGTCCGCGAACGCTTGCGCCGGATCGGGGCCGAGATGACCGACATCGATGGCGTGCGCGTGCGCACTTCCGACGGCTGGTGGTTATTGCGCGCCTCGAACACCCAGGCCGTCCTCGTCGCCCGCGCCGAATCCGCAACATCAGACGGCCTCGCCCGGCTCAAACTGGAACTCGCCGCCGAACTCGCGGCCAGCGGCGTTCAACTACCGGACGCCTAAGCCTTTCACCGGCGCCCCGCTCCCTTAATGCCTTTGTAGCGGCCAGAGAAGGGATGAAATCGGCCCCCTGGTGTCGTCTTGGCTGGGCTTGTCCCGGCCATCTGCCTTGCCGCAAGCGGGGCGAGGGAGGATGTCGCGGCTCTGGCCCATCCGAAAACGGTCAGAATTGGTTGGCGCCGAGCAGTTTCTGGGTCAGCAGCACCGCTACCGCCTCACCGCTCTGAAAAATCATCGTCAAGGCGGCGTCGGCGGTCGGCACAACCTCCTCCGGCTGCTCGATCCGCAGACAAATGACGCCCATCGCCTCGAGTACCGGCTGCACCGCCTGGCCCATCGGGAACTGCCACGGGTTGCGTTCGCCGAAATCGCATTCTGGCCAATGTCAAAAACGGAAACCGGCCGCCGTTGTTGATCAGCGACAGCATGTTGGCGCAATTGCCGGTGGCCGGCATCGGGCACATAGGCGAACTGAGTGACATTGTTGCGGCGCAACAGAGCACAAAGATCGTCCCGCAACCGGCCCGGCCCGACGCCTTCGTCCATGTGGGATGCTCCCGTAAAGCTCGGTTAGGGATTACTGTGACGGACGGGTGACGCGAAGCGCAACGATCACCGCGAGCCGCACGCTGAATGGCCGACTTGACCCAATCGAATGTGATGCATTTCTCCCGAGCCGAGATCGTCTCGATCCTGTTCGGCCTCATTCTCGCGATGTTCCTTGCCAGTCTCGACCAGACGATCGTTGCGACGTCGTTGTCGACAATGGCGCGCGATCTGAACGGCTGGACGCTGATATCCTGGGTCGTCTCGGCCTATCTGGTCGCCTCGACGGTGACGACCCCGATCTACGGCAGGCTCAGCGATCTCTATGGCCGGCGGCCGACCTTGTCGGTGGCGATCACCTTCTTCCTCGGCGCCTCGGTGCTATGCGCGCTGTCGCAGAACATGCCGCAATTGATCGGCGCGCGCGTTTTGCAGGGCATCGGCGGCGGGGGTTTGCGCTCGGTGGCGCTGGCCGCCGTCGCTGACATCATCCCGCCGCGCGAGCGCGGCCGTTATCAGGGCTATTTTTCCAGCGTCATGGCGATCTCGAACGTGCTCGGCCCGGTGCTTGGCGGCTTCTTCTCCGAATATCTGACGTGGCATTGGATCTTCTGGATCAACTTGCCGTTCGGGTCGCTCGCCCTCTTGTTGTGCTACCGGAATCTTCGGCGGCTTCCCAAGCCGCGGCTCGGGCAAGCCGAAGCGGCAGCCGGCTGGGGAAGGATCGAGGTTCTCGCCCCGCTCGCCATCGGCATCGCTTTCTTGGCAGCGTTGATTTACCGCGAGAGCGAGGCGCCCGAGCCGATCATTCCACTCCGGCTGTTCGCCAACCGGATCTTCGCGGTCGCCAGCCTAATCAGCCTTTCGATGTCGATGGTGATGATCGCGATGATCATTCTGGTGCCGCTCGATTTCGAGCTCGGTAGAGGGATGGCGCCGAACGAGGCCGGGGTCCGTCTCATCCCGATGACCGGCGGCACGGTTTTGGGCTCCTTCATTGTCGGACGTTTGGTCAGCCGCACCGGACATTACCGTATTTTTCCGATCGTCGGGGCCGGTGCGATGACGATCCTCTGCGGCGCGATCGCCGCGGTGGGGCTCGGCCGCTCATGGCCACTCGACACCTTACTGACCGCACTGCTCGGCTTCTCGTTCGGCGCTCAACTCCCATCGGTGATGGTGCCGGTGCAGAACGCGCTCGATCTGCCGGACACCGGTGTCGGCCTTTCCGTGGTCATGTTCTTTCGGCTCATCGGCGGCGCGTTTGGTGTTGCTCTGTTAACGGCGCTGCTGGTCGGCGATCTGAACGCCGGCGCCCTATCGCTCCCGGGCCACGATGTCCTGGGCCCCAACCCCGGTATAGCGCTCCTCCATCTCGATCAGCAGGACTTGGTCAATCCGGCGCTGCTGACCGGGCTGAAGCACGCGGTCCGAAACGCGTTTTCTCGGGTCTATTTATCAGCCGCGGCTATTTCGGCGCTAACCCTGATCGCTTCGTTCGGATTGAAGGAGATCCCGTTGCGCGGCGCTTGACCGAGAAAGATCTATTTTTTGCTCGGACCCCGGCTCTGCTCGCGCCAGCGGCGGATTCCTTCTTTCAGAAAATCCACCCCGGCGACATCCGTCCGCCAGGCTTTCGAGAAATCGGCGCTTTCGCTGCGGGGTCGACGATCCGGCGGCAGATCGTCAAAGCGAATGTGCATCGGCAGTGACACGCCTTCTCCGAATGCGATCGCCTCTTGGGTTCGCATGCTCGGCAGCGAGGCGATCATCCCGCGCGCCGCATCCGGCAAAGCCGTCTCCATGAGGCGCTGATCGAGGTAATGCCCCAGGCGCAAGGCGAATATTGTGCCGCATTGCGACAGCGCCTGAGACGACAGCTCCGAAGGCAGCTGGGTGATCAGGGCAAGAGAGATGCCGTATTTACGCCCTTCCCGAGCGAGCCGGGTGATCGCCCGGCTGGCCGCCGCGAACCCGACGCCGGGGGATGCCGGGACGTAGCGGTGGGCCTCCTCGCATACCAGCAGGACCGGCGGCATCTGCTCTCGCTCGGCCCACAAGGCGAGATCAAAGGTCAGCCGGCACAGCATAGAAACCACGATATCGGCGACCTCTCTCGGGATGCCGGACAAATCGATAATCGTCAGCGGTTTATTGTCCACCGGGATGCGCAGCAATCGGCCGACGATCTGCGCCAGCGTGTCTCGAGTGACGAGCCAGTCGGAGAACATGAAGGCAAAACGCCGGTCGTGGCGCAGAGACTCGAGGCGTGTCAGGAGGCGCAGGTACGGGGCCGAGCTGTCCGGGTTGTCCAGCTTTCCCATCGCTCCATCGATCAAGCGGAGAAGATCGGACGCCTTGAACGGCACCGGTGTATCGACCGTGATCGATCCCGCGGTGAGGTCCCCGGCCGCGAAGCGGCGGCGCGCGCTGGTGATCGCGTCTTTCAGAATTATCGCCTGCGCTTCCTGCTCTTGCACGGTTCCGCCGCGGACCAGAACTCCCACCGCCTCCTCGAAGTCGAGCAGCCAGAAGGGCAGCTGGAGGTTGTCGACATTGACCATTTCGGCGAGGTCCCCGAGCGCCTTTCCATATTCGTTGTGCGGATCCAACAAGACGATATGCGCATGTTTGTGCTCGGTCAGTATCGCCAACAGCAACAATGTCACTGCGCATGACTTCCCTGAGCCGGTGGCTCCGAGCACCGCGAAATTCTTCGCCAATAGCTCGTCGACCACGACAAAGGCCGAGCGCCTCGGGTCATGGTAGAGGGTGCCGATACTGACATTGGTGACCGACGGCCGGGTGTAGACCACTGTCAGGTCGATCTCCGCGGCTGCTCGAACCGGCATTCCGGCAACCGGGTAGTGCGTGACACCCCGGCTGAACTGCGGCCGGCCTTCGGCGTTGGGAACGATCTCGCCCAGCAGATCGACGACGATGAGGCTGCGCGGCGGCGAACCGCCCGCTTCGGCATTTATCGTGCCGATCGTGCCGATCACGTCGAGGTGAGCGCTTCGCACCTTGACCATCGCGCCGATGCGGACGGGGTCCTCGGTGAGAGCGTCGACTTCGAGGGTCGCGGTCATTTGCGAGCCCGCCACCGCCACGACACGTCCGATAGTGTTGTCCATGCTCGAAGTCCTATCCAATGCTTAGCGGTTTTCCGCAGTCGTCTTCGCCCATCAATCTCTATTTCAGCTATCGAAGGTTTCCATTTCGTCATCGAGCTCGGCGGTCTCGCCCTCCCGCGAAAGACTGCGCCGATCGATTGCGACCGTTTTTATGACGGCGAAAACCTCGCGTCCTATGGCGAGGCCCAGCGCCTCACCCGAACGTCTGGTCACTCGCGCCAGCAGGCGTTCGCCGCCGAGGCGGAGCTGAACTTCGAGCGCCCCCTCCTCGATCGGAACCAGCCGCTCGACCTCGGCCGCCAACACGTTTAGCGCACTGATGCCAGTGGGGCGGGTGAGCGCGAGGATCACGTCGCGGGCGCGGATGCGCACCCGCAAGGCGGTGCCGACGGGCGCATCCAGACGAGGCACCGTGAGCCTGCCGAAATCGCCGGTGAGCTCGGTCAAATTCCAGCGCTGGTCGTGCGCCGCAATGCGCACCCCGAGGACCGCCCCAGCTTCGAAACGGCCCGCCAGCGGATAGAGCTCGGCGCGGCCCATGACCTCCCGCACCGGACCGACGGCGTGAACCCGGCCAGCCGAAATCAGCACGATCGTCGTGGCGAGGCGCGTGACCTCCGCGATGGAATGGCTGACATAGACGATCGGTACTCTTGCCTCGTCGCGCAGCCGTTCGAGGTAAGGCAGGATCTCATCTTTTCGCCGGGCATCGAGGGACGCCAGCGGCTCATCCATCAGCAACAGCCGCGGGCTCGCCAACAGCGCCCGGCCGATCGCGACGCGCTGCTTCTCGCCGCCCGAGAGCCGGCCCGGCCGGCGGTCGAGCAGCGCAGCGATGTCGAGCAGATCGACGACATCGTCGAGGTTGGTGGCGCGCCTTTCCCGAGCCGAGGCGAACCAGCGTCCGAACAACAGGTTCTGCCTGACGGTAAGGTGCGGAAAGAGTCGGCCCTCCTGGAAGACGTAGCCGATCCGCCGCAGATGCGTCGGGATGCAGATGCCGCGCTCGGTATCGAGCAGAACCGAGCCGTCTATGACGATGCGTCCCCGGCGCGGGCGGAGCAGGCCGGCGATCGCGTTGACGACAGAGGTCTTGCCGGCTCCGGAACGGCCGAATAGCGCGGTCAGGCCGCGCCCGGCGTGAAAGTGGATGTCGAGCGCGAAATCGGCGAGCCGGTGCTCGATATCGACTTCGAGCATGGGGTTCAGTCGCCGGAAAGGCGCCGGCCCATGCGCCTTGCCAAGAGATCGGCGGCGAGCAGGGCGACAAATGACAGCGCTATCGAGACGAGAGTGAGCCTCAGCGCGCCGATATCGCCGCCTGGAGTTTGGGTCAGGGTGTATATCGCCGAGGCGATGGTCCGAGTCTCGCCGGGGATGTTCGAAACGAACGTAATCGTAGCACCAAATTCGCCGAGACTGCGGGCGAAGGACAACACCATGCCGGCGATGATCCCCGGGGCCATCAACGGCAACGTCACGAGCACAAATACAAATATCTTCTTGGCGCCGAGGGTGCTTGCAGCCTCTTCGAGTCGCCGATCGACCGCTTCCAAAGACAGCCGAATTGCGCGGACCAGGAGCGGAAACCCCATCACTGCGCAGGCGAGCGCCGCCCCGGTCCAGCGAAACGCGAGGACGATACCAAAGGATTCGTCGAGAATTCGCCCGAGCGGTCCGTGAGGACCGAACAGCAGCAACAGCAAGTAACCGGTCACGACAGGCGGCATCACGAGCGGCAGATGAACCACCCCGTCGAGCAGGCTCTTGCCGTAAAATCGGCCGCGCGCCAGAACGATTGCCGTCGCCAGCCCAAACGGCAGGCTGCCGACCATCGCCCAGAACGCGATGCGCAGGCTCAACCGCACCGCCTCGAGGTCGGCTGCGCTTAAATCGAACATCGGGCTCACCCGAGGTCACAGGGACTCGCTGTATAGCTCGGAAAACGTCGAACGGGTGAGACAGGACCATGGCCCCGACCACTCGGACCGTGGTAGATTCCGATCGGTTGGTCGCTGAACGAGGTGGTTCGCAATGAAGGTCAGGATCGAATACTGCGTGCCTTGAAACTATGAACCGAGGGCCCTCCGTGCGAAGGCCAGACTGATGGAACGCGGTGCAGAAGAAGTCGAGCTCGTCAAAGGCGTGGCGGGTGTGTTCGAAATCACCATCGACGGAAAGCTCGTCTTTTCAAAGAAACAGCTGGGCCGGTTTCCGGAAGACGCGGAGATCGACGCTCTGGCAGGGGGATAGTGCCCCCGCCTAACCCTCCCCCGCGTCCCGGGGAGGGTGATGCGCCTCGAGCATCGCGACGATGCGGTCGATGTGGGTGTCCTTGTCGTAGAGGCCGTAGAGCGTGCCGGCGAGCCGCACCGGGTCGCCCGAATAATACCGTTCATAGAGCTGTTGGCGCCCGGAAAAGGACGACACTGCGGCATCGAAGGCGAGGCGAAACAGTTTGATCCGCGTCGCGGCATCGGCGTTCGCCGCCTGAAAATAGGTGTCAACGTCGGCGGCCGCCGGGCCGTCCAGCTCGGCATAAGAGGGGACCGCGACGAGACCGCCGGCGCCCATGATCTGAATGATCTCGCACATCCGCACGAACATCTTCGGGAACATCATCCGCACGGTCCACAGCGGCATCGCCGCCGGGGTCATGACGCCGGCAGGTCCCGGCGCCGCATCGGCCTCGCTCGCCCGGAGGCAGGCGCGGCAGAACTCGGTGTACTGGATCAGCTCGGCCAACATGCCCTGGACGTGCAGATGCTGGTCGATGTTGGTCGATTTGGCGATGGCAAAGGCGAGTCCCATCATGAACTCGGCCTTCGCCAGGTTCTTGGTCGAAAACTGATGCATGATCTGCGGCATGATGCCGGTGCGGTTGTAGAGGCCGTTGCACAGCTCGGGATCGCGGTGGATGAAAACCCGCTCCCACGGCACACGTACATCATCAAAGACGACCATCGCGTCGGTCTCGTCGAACCGGGACGAGAGCGGATAGTCCATCGGCGAGGCGGCATTCTGGTGGATCACCGAGGGGCGGCAGATGAAGCGCAGCCCGGGTGCGTTGACCTTGACGCTGAAGCCGAAGGCGTAAGGCTCGGCTTCCTTGCTGTTGGCGATGTAGGTCGACGGCAGCACGAGAAGGTCGTCGGAATAGGCGCACAGGGTCGACACCATGCGCGCGCCGCGGATGACGATCCCGGCGTCGGTCTCGTTGACGATCTTCGCCGCCAAATCTTTGTCCTGTTTCTCGACCGGCCGCGAGCGGTCGACCTGCGGGTTGATCAAGGTGTGGGTCATGCAGATGTCGTTCTCGCGGATATACTCGTAATAACCGCGAATGTTCTCGGCGAAGGCCTTGTCTTTCTTCCCGAATTCTTCGGCCGCCGACGCGAAGGCGGTGATGAATATGTTCATGTAATCGGGGCTGCGGCCAAACATTCCGCAGGTCGCCTCCGCCCAGATCTTCACCATATCGCGACGACGGATCAGATCGTCGACCGAGTGCGGCTCGATAAACGAGAGTCCGACGCGTTCGCCGCTGGTCGGCGAGAGAAAGGTCATCCGGTCGATGAGCGCCGGCTCGTGCTGCATGTCATAGAGCTGAGCGAGGCTCCGCGCCGCAGCGGCAAACCGTGGATCAGTCGTGACGTCCTCTACCCGGTCGCCGTCGATGAACAGCTGGCGGCCGTCCCGCAGCGATTGCAGAAGCTGCTCGCCCGTACGAATGCCCATCCCGGTTTCCGTTCGGCTATGCCGCGCCGTCGAGCTCGGGGTAGTGCCGAAAGATGCCGTGCTCGTTGAAGGGGATCCGGCGGTCCGACGCGAGATAGGCGGCGATACGGGGCAGGGCTGCAACCCGTTCGTGCAATGCAACGACCCGGGGGTATTTCGGCTCGAGCCGCGCCATGGCTCGCGGAAAGGCGTAGCGCATACCGGCCACCAGTTGAAAGAGCGACAGGTCCGGATAGGTGAGCTGCTCACCGGCCAGATGGGCCGGTCCGGCCGGATTGCGCTCCAGCACCCGTTCGAAATAGCCGAGATATTTGGGCGCTCGCGATTTCAGAAAATCAGCGGCGCGGGCCCGCGCTTCCTGGCGTTGGTCTTCGTAATAGAGGCTGCTGGCTATCGGGTGATGGGTATCGTGCGCCTCGTCCACAAAGTCGGCGATCGTCAGCTGCAGCTGATGGACCCACAACCGGCCCGCCTCGTCCGCCGGCGCCAGGCCATGATGAGCGCCGAGATAGAGCAGAATGTTGGCGGTCTGGGCGATGGTCAGTTCCCCCGCCTTCAGGAACGGCGGCGCAAACGGCAGATGCCCGGCGCCCGCGCCGCCGAGCAGGCGCATCATCGCGGCCTCGCCGCCGGCCTGCCTCGCAACGTCGACATAATCGGCGTCCGCCTGCTCCAGCGCCAATCGGACGAACTCGCCGCGCCCCTCTATCCCGGCCCAATAGTAGAACTCATACCGCATGCCGACCTCCTCCCGTCACTCCGCACCCTACCCCGCACATGCTGGGAAAAAATTTGAGCCGCGGCAACACCTTCACCCGCCTCGCTGCGCTCGGCAACCCCCTCCCGCAGGGCACCGCGGGAGAGGGGGACCAGCCCCCTCCCATTCCCTCCCCCGCGAGCGAGCAGGAAGGGTTAGACTGGGGCTGGTCGGTGAGGGCAGCGTTAAGGCGTCGGGAACAACATGATGGAAGGGCAAATTCATGCAGAGGTACATTGGCTTACTTTCGATCATCGGGCTCTTCGCCTCGCTGGCAGCCGCGGATGCGCAAGCTCCACCGCCTTCGCCCGCCGGAGCCGCATTCGACGGGACGTACCGTTTGGTCTCTTCGGCGAGGGTCAATCAAACTTTCATGACGAGGAAAGCGCAGGTGGGGCAATGTCCGGACCGCAGACCGGGGCCGCTGACCGTGACGCACGGTCAGGCGCGGTATAAGAGCGCCACAGGCTACCCACTCCGAGGAGCGGTCGGGCCGCAGGGCGAGCTGGCGATGCGAGCTTCCGGGCCCGGCCAATCCCAGCCAATCGAGATAAGGGTCAGCGGCCAGATAGACGGCGCCGGCACGGTACGCGCACGCCAAACCAGCAATTCCTGCAATTACGATTTCGTGTGGCAAAAATAATCGAAATGTCCGCAATGAGAGGAATTATGCTTGCGGCTATGGGGCTCGTTCCTTGTTGTAACCCTCGAACATGGCCGCACTTATTTCAGGACCGCCTGGCCATTGGCCCCGCCGCTGTCCGGCGTGGGTTTGATACTCGGCCAGTCGGTCGGGATCGGGTTGCACGACTT
The DNA here is from genome assembly GCA_963700185.1 of uncultured Alphaproteobacteria bacterium. Taxonomy (GTDB): domain Bacteria; phylum Pseudomonadota; class Alphaproteobacteria; order ATCC43930; family CGMCC-115725; genus AP-15. The sequence continues at coordinate 278,862 of CAVOWP010000014.1, read as the reverse complement.
GACCGGCTTGCAAAAACAGCAGGCCCATTTTGTCCGTGGGCATCCGCGCGATAAAGGCTTCGGCTTCGGCGAGGGCAGCGCGGAGCCGCGCGGTGATGTCTTTCGGGTCGAGCGGGTCGCTGCTTTGCAAAGCGCGCCACTCGGCGGCGGGATAGTTGGCGTTACGCCGGATCTCGGCAATCAATCCCTCGGGCGTGAAGCCGGGCGATTTTTCGACCGCCGCCCAAATGACGGCACCAAGCGGCAGGATGGTTCGATGAATGGTTACGAGGTCGACGATGTCGCGCAGCTCGCGGCGTCCGGCGGCAGCCATGACCTTGTTCATGGCAAGGTCGACCGGATGCAGGACATAGCCGAACGTCTTATCCGGGATGGTTGGGAAAAACCGGTAATCGCTGTCAGCCACCCATTCCAGCCGGGTGCTGGCGTCAGCCTGCGTCACCTCGGCGGTATACATCAGCGGCAGTTGCCGAAGCCACGCAACGCCATACCCCGCTGCCGCGAGCGTTTGCGCGTCGTCTAATGCCGCCGCCGCAACCCGCTCCTCGCGGTCGTGAAAGACGTCGATGTCGCCGGAGATGCGCGGCGCGTTACGGTTCAGCGGCGTAGCCCCGGCGATATAGCTTTCCGGGTCGCGGTGCGCGGCGAGCAGGCGGAGAATGTCGGTTTGAATCCTAGAGAGCGGCACGGCAGGCCCGCTCGATCTGTTCCGCCAGCCGCCTGGCTCCACGATTGCCCTCCACGCGCAAGGCGCGCGCCACGACCAGAGCATCCGCTGGGGTCGGCGTCTCAAGCTCGCGCTTGTTCCATAGCGCCCGCGCGCCGTACTCGGCGAAGGCGCGGCGGTAGAGACTCACGAGGTCTTCCGGTTGTTGTGTCTCGGTTTTCATGTGCGTTGGAATAGCACACGAGGGCAATCTACATCTCGTAGGCCGCCGCTCCATTACAATTTCGGTTTTTGTCGCATAGCATGCTTTATGGAAAATCACAGCCGGTGGAATGGGTAAGACCACGGTTCGCGTATCTGTTTAAGTCGATTGTTGAAGAAATCGATCTGTCGCGGGCTAAAAAGCCCGCCAATCTCGGCGGGTGTCTTTGGGCCACCCTCGATGGCGATGTTTGACCACTCGTAATGCAGTGCACGGATGACGGCATCTCGCCGTTGTTGCTCGCGCAATCGCGCTCGGCGTTTCGCGTCCCACACGACGCTTCCCAAGAAGACCAGCGCTGCTGCCGCTTGAATGACGGCGGCAATAGTCTGGACTTCAGCTGTGGTAGATGGTGTCATTTTAGCCTAGCCGAGAAATCGTCGCCCGCCCCACGTTGTAGGTCTGTGGCCAAGATGATTTCAGGGTTATAGTTGCAGTACGGTACAAGCTGGAGAGCCGATGACCGTCCAAGGTGATGAGGGCCGGTGATCTGTGATCCAGTCACCGGCTCTCTCTTGCTATCGCAGTAATACGGAAGAAAACTTGGAGGTTGGTTGCTCCACTGAGCTATGCAAAAGCTTGCGGCGATTAACATTTGTGCAATGTTCAGGACAGCAACCATCTGGATATTAAATTGAACTTTCGTCATTTCCATCCGTGGAATCGTTAATCAGGTTAGGGAAAATTTGGGACGCAGTTTGCCTCTAAGCCGCAGATGGGCCTTCGTTCTAAAATGTCAACACACGTTTTTCACAATTGTTCATATCGCCCAGACTCTCGCTTTGATTGTGACCGGGGTCGGCGGTTCATGGTTCCGCCTCACCGGCTCTTTTGTGTCGGTCGGGGGAAATGTGTCCACCAAATAGAGATGTCACCGTGTCTGCCATTTACAAATGTCACTCCTCGGTGGACGGGGTCGGGCGTCGGGCGGGCGCGGAGCCCCAGCGTAGCGCAGCGCTCGACCGGCGACCGATTTACCGGAGCCCGCAACCGCACCGGTTTTCTACCGAGCGGGCGTCAGCTCGCTCGGCTCGTAGAGCAGCTCAGCCGACTTTGAAGAGGCGGGCATCGCGCTGATCGCGCCGGCGCGGACCACTGCGACGTTCGGGCTCACGACGCAGTTGCTCGTCACGGATCATCTCCAATATTGGCCCCAGCCGCTTGTTGTCGGCGATGGCGCCTTGGTCGACCTGGCGTAGCTTGTCGAAGGTCCGGTAGGCCAGCTGGATCCCGCGATATCGGATCGACAGCCGCCCGTCGGGATAATCTACGACCGTGACCCGCTTGCCGATCGCTGCCTTGGCTTGCTCGCTCGGCTCCAGAATGAAGATCACCTTGTCGTACTGCAGCGTTAGCGCGCGGGAGAGGGTGCGCTCCTCTTTCCAGGCAAACGCATCCTCCAGATCATCACCAGCGCGCAGCGGCCGATGTAAGTCTTTGGCGCTCGCCGGCGGCTTGGCAAAGCGCGCGTTGTAACTCGCGATGAAAACCGGGAGCAGGGCATTGCCTTCGGCCAGGGTGCGCGCCCCGGCCAGCCGCAATTCCTTGACCAGCCGGTCTTGCAGGGTCTTGTGCGCGCGCTCGACCCGCCCTTTGGCGGAGCTCGAATTGGCGCAGATGATGTCGATGTTCAACGCGTGTAATGCCCGGCCAAACTGGGTCATCCCGTCGCCACCAAGCGCCCCCGGATGGTTGACGCGGAAGACGCCATGCTTGTCGCTGTAGAACGCCACCGGCTTGCCCCAGGCCTCCAGGTAGGCGCGCGCCGCATTGAAATAAGCGAAGAGCCTGCCCCTGGCTTGAACAGGGGTCGACTCGCTCTCGACAAACTGGAGGTGCATCAGTCGGCTAGTCGCGTCATCGACGAACACCAGCAAGGTGCATTGCGGCCCGCGATCTTCGAACCACCAATGCTCGCAGCCATCGATCTGCACCAGTTCGCCGACACAGTCGCGCCGGTGGCGAGGTTGATGAACCTGCTTGCGCCGCTGCTTGCGGTCAGCCCAAATCCCAGCCCCGATCATCCATAATCGTAGCGTCTCGCGGCCGAGCATGATCTCATGCACTTCGCGCAGCTTCTCGGCCGCCAAAGTCGGGCCGAAATCCCAATAGCGTTCGCGAATGATCGACAGCGCCTCGGTGCGAACCGCCTCAGGCTTGCGCCGATTGCTGGCGCGACCGCGGCGCTTCGAAATCAGACCAACCGGACCCTCGCTACGGTAAGCCTTTAACAGCCGCAACACCTGACGGCGCTCCAACCCCAGAAGCTGCGCCGCCGCGGCGGTCGTCAGCCGACATTGATCCAAATCCCGCAGCACCTCGAGCCGCGTCAGCTCTCCATCGCTCATCAGCCGAACCGTCACCCCAAACACCCCCCGGAAGACCCCAGGGCAGTGTCATCTCTAATTGGCAGAGGGGTGACATTTTGATCGGGCGGCTACAGTCAAAAGACGCAGAATCGCGATTATGGAAAAATCACGCTTTGCGGTTGCGGGAATCCTTCCTGCGCTTTCCCACCATCCGACGCCGGCTAGTCCGGCATAGCTGTGCCGAATAGGGGCAGGGCGGCGCGTCGCACGGTTATGAAGGCCGATATACTCTTGGTAGGTTTTTGAACGTCACATCTTCGACGCGACCGCGTGGATTAATCACCTGATAAGCTCGCCGGGTCCTGACCACGTCTACACAATATTTTTGTCCGTCATTCACAACAAAAATTTGGCGACACAGCTTATTTCCCTGAATTGACCACGTCCCGTCGTTCGTCTTGTATATCGTATGCATTGGATCCCTTGGAGCATGGTCGATTCCTAATTGTCCGGTCACGATGTTGGTGCGGGACAAATGGCCGTCCGGCCGAAAGGCGTCGGTGTAGGTTCCTCCATACTGGCTCGCGGCCGTCAACTCATTATCCGGGATCAGGCTTTGCAGCTCTTGGTTGGTCAAGGTTACCGTTGCTCCTTCAGCTCTCGCCGGCTGAGCCGACAACACAGCTAATGCTGCCACGAAAAAGAAGTGCGAACGCATGTCGATCACCTCCCGCCGAGGAAATTAGCCTCCACAATATCAAATGCATTCCGTCAAAGGGCGCTTCTGGAAAATTTTTTCGCCGTTGCCGTGCGTCGCGCATCGGCTTACCGGTAACGGTCCTAATTTTGATTCGTGGGCGCTTTTTCGCGGTTGGCTACACTTTTCATTCCATAGTCAACATCAACCATCTTCAATGCGATATCCGATGCGGAAGTGGGTATCGCCATGAAAACAACCTGACCTGTCCCGTTAATACTTACCGGAGTTGTGACTTTTCTTAAAGAGGTGCCCAACCATCCAATTTCCTCCACCTCTAGTAAATATTTACCGGGTGGGAGATCGATTTCTATAAATTGATTTTCCGAAAATGTCGTGACTTGGTGACCGTCAACGTTCAGCTTGTAGCTTGGTCTCTCGCGGGCCTCGCGTGAGATATTATGGGCGCCTGTCTGAAAATATGCGCTGTTGCCGACACTGCTATATACGGGGAAAACGAAAACCCTTGTTGTATTAGTTATCGGCTGGAAGTTTTCCTCGGTCGCCGCAGAAAGGCGTGTTTCCGATGGATTTGTCGCGTCGCGCCGCGTGTCATTGCTACAACCAGCGAGCGCAAGCGACACCACCAATGTACGGATGATTAGGAGGGTATATGTCATCATATTGCCTCCGGAGCCGTCGTCGTACAGCGGCGTGATCCGCTGTCGGTGGTTCAAATTTGCGCTTCCCTAGATGTTGTGTCTATGCCGTCGTCAGTTAACTCGATCAAAGTCGCATAATTGCCCATTATGTAAAATCCGTCGCAATCAAATTTAAGTTCTACCGTTAAGCTTGAATGCGCTCGAACCACAGGCGGTGGTCGTTGCTTGGTTTTGCGACCGCCTTCTCCGCCACGAAAACTTTGCCTGCGGCGTTTCTATTCGGCTGCCCCCGACACAAGATGTAGCTTGAGGCCACCACGTTTGGTTGCAATATCAGCAACACTAAAATTGCCATAATGTTCGTGTTTCATGTCGCTCAGGAAGCGCCGATGGCCGGTGCCGGGTGAGCGAACGAGATGGGACGATGACTGATATTTCGCTGCAAAAAACAGCAGAAACAGCTAGGAGGAGTCGTGGGCGGCCGTTTCCAAAGGGCCAGTCCGGCAACCCAGCCGGCCGGCCGCGCGGCTCCTCGAACCGGGCGACCCGGGCTGCCGAGATGTTGCTCGATGGGGAAGCCACGGCGCTGACCCGCAAGGCGGTCGAGCTGGCGCTTGCCGGCGATCAGGCGGCGTTGCGGCTTTGTCTCGACCGCACCGTTGCGCCGCGCCGCGATCGGGCGGTCGAGCTCGCCCTGCCGCCGATCCGCAGCGCAGACGACATCTTGGCCGCGATAAAAGTGGTCAGCGGCGCGGTTGGGCGCGGCGCCATTACCCCCGGCGAGGGGTTCACGCTGTCCCAGATGATCGAAACCTTTCTGCGGGCGATCGAGGCGAGCGATTTCGAAGGCCGATTGCGGCAATTGGAGGAAGACCAGGCGGCGCGCCGCGAAGATACGGAGGCGCGCCGCTACAATTGGGCTGGGCGGTTTGACTCGCCCTCCCGCCGAGACTAGTTGTTCCCTCCCGAAGAGTTGGAAGGAGCTGCGAGCAATGATCGTCGAACAGATCTGGACCGCGAATTCCGGCCGCAATTTCAATTATCTGATCGCCTGTGCCGAGACCGGTGAGGCGCTGGCGGTCGATCCGCTGGACCACGAGAAATGCCTCGCCGCCGCCAAGGCGAAGGGCTGGAACATCACCCAGATTCTCAACACCCACGAGCACCGCGATCATACCGGTGGCAACCAACAGGTGATCGCGGCCACCAAGGCGCCGGTATTGGCGCACGCCAATGCCAAGGACAAGATCCCGGAGATGAGCCGCGGATTGCGCGCCGGCGATGTGATCAAAGTCGGCAAGACCGTCGAGCTCGAATGCCTGGACACGCCGGGACACACGATGAGCCATATTTGTGTGAGGTCGCACACCGACACGCCGGCATTGTTCTGCGGCGACACGTTGTTCAATGCCGGCGCCGGCAATTGCCACAATGGCGGGCATCCGAACGAGCTCTACAATAGCTTTGTCAGCCATCTCGCCAAATTGCCGGAAGATACTCTGATCTACCCGGGGCATGACTATATCGCGCGCAACCTCGCCTTCACATTGGACCGCGAGCCGGATAATGCCAAGGCCAAGTCGATGGTGCCGGCAATGGAAAAGCAGGATCCGTCGAAGGCGCTGGTCACTACTCTGGCATTGGAGCGGGAGATCAACACCTTCTTCCGGCTGACCAGCCCGTCGGTGATCAAGCGGCTGCGCGAAGTCTTCCCCGACCTGCCCGACAATCCAGAGCCGAAGACGGTATTCCTCAGACTACGCGAGCTCAGAAACAAGTGGTGAGCGCCCCTCGCCCACGAAGTCCCCACCCTAACCCTCCCCCGCTTGCGGGGGAGGGAATGGAGGCGGGTGAGGGCCGCTTCAGCAAATTCAACCCTGTCGCGGTATTTGCGGATCTTTATCGGTAGTAGGGCGACCAGCCGTAATAGGGCTGCGAGGCGTCGTAGTAGGTCGGCGCCGGGGGGTAGTAGCCCTGGTAAGGTTGCGGCGGGTAGTCATAGGCCGGAGCTGGGCCGTAGCCATAACCATAGGCCGGTTGGGTCGAGTTGGCGATCGCCGCACCGGCGATCACACCGCCGAGGATGCCCAGTCCGATCGCCGCACCGGCGCCGTTGCCTCCGGCATATGCCGATGTCGGGGCCGTCAAAGACAGGGCGGCGATTGCACCGGCCAGCGCCACGCCTTTTCCGATCTGCCCAAAGCGGCTGGAAACTGTCCGGTTTGTCCTCATGGCCCTCTCCGTTTTTGCAATTTCAAGTTCGATGCGCTGGATGTTGGACCGCGCAGACGGATCACCACGCCGGAGAGTCCGCTGCCACGCTTCCCCATATTTCCGTTATGTTCTCGATTGTAGATCGGCTCGCGATTTGGGATCGTCCACAGCGTGAGGGAGGAGCGCCGAGATGAAGGTGCTGAAGGGCGGAAGGCTGATCGATGGAACCGGCGCCGGGCCGCAGCCGGGCGCGACGGTCGTGATCCGCGAGCAGCGGATCGAGGCGGTCACCACCAAACCCGCCGGTGAGTGGCCGCAGGATGCCGAGATCATCGATGTCTCCGGCATGACGATCTTGCCCGGCCTCATCGACTGCCATGACCATATGGCGATGCACGGTTACGATCTGGCGCGGCGCTGGGGCATTGACGAGCCGCAGAGCACCCGGACGTTGCGCACCGCCAAGGTCCTGGAAGAGACCTTGGCGATGGGGTACACCGCGGTCCGCGACGCCGCCGGTCTCGACGCCGGGTTCAAGCGGGCGATCGACGAGGGGTTGATCTCGGGGCCGCGGCTCGTCGTCTCATTGTGCATCATCTCGCCGATCGGCGGGATCGGCGACCGCGTCAGCCCGTCCGGGTTTTCCTGCTGCGTGCCGCATGACCCGTTGCTGCCCGACGGCGTCGTCACCAGTCTCGCCGATGTCCGGCCGACGGTTCGCCGGGTGGTGCGGGCCGGGGCGGATGTCATCAAATGCGCCACGACTGGTGGCGCGAGCTCGCGTCCCGAGCACGGACCGCGGGACGGCGCCTTCAACCTCGACGAGATGCAGGCGCTGATTGACGAGGCGCACGCGCTCGACCGCCGCGTCATGTGCCACGCGCTCGGCGGCCGGGGCTTGCGCATCGCGATCGAGGCCGGCGTCGATTCGATCGAGCATGGCTGCTACCTCGACGAGGAGCCCGAACTACTCGACGCGATGGCGGAGCGCGGCATCTTCTTCGTGCCGACCTTTGCGGTGTACGATTTTCACCGCAAATCGCCGCTGCCGCATATCCGCGAACGGGCGCGCCACCTGCGGGAGCACCATGTCGAAAGCCTGCGCCGGGCGTTCGCCGCAGGGGTCAAGATCGCGGCCGGAACCGATGCCGGTGGGCACGGTCACCCGAAAAACGCGCTCGAGATCGAGTGCCTCGTCAAAGCCGGGCTGACCCCGCTTCAGGCATTGCAGGCGGCGACTGGGTGGGCCGCCGAGTGCCTCGGCCGCGAGCACGAGTTTGGGACAGTCGAAAAGGGCAAGCTCGCCGATCTGGTCGTCGTCGCCGGGGATCCGCTCGCGGACCTGACGATCCTGCAGAACCCCGACCGCATCGCGCTGGTGCTGAAAGGCGGCCAGGTCGCCGCCAACCGGATACCCAACGCTGGAGCGCGGTAAAGGAGGCATCGAGCATGTCCGGCACAACCCGCCCGCTGGCGCTGGTCACCGGAGCTTCGAGCGGCATCGGCGCCGATCTCGCCCGAGAGCTGGCGAAAGACGGTCACGATCTGGTGCTCAGCGCGCGCACCGTGCCGGCATTGCAGGCGCTTGCCGCCGAACTGGAGGCATACGGCGCGACCTCCGTAGTGATTGCCGCCGATCTCGCCAAGCCCGGAGCTGCCGCAGAGCTGGCCGGCGCACTCGAAGCCCGCGGCTTGCAGATCGACGTGCTCGTGAACAATGCGGGCCTGGGAGGCGTAGGCCGGTTCGATGAGATGGACCCGCAGCGGGTCAGCGACATGCTGATGATCAATGTCGTGGCATTGACCGAGCTGACCCGGTTGCTGGTGCCGGGGATGGTCGCTCGGCGCCGCGGCAAAGTATTGCTGGTGGCCTCGACGGCGAGCTTTCAGCCAGGCCCCCGGATGGCGGTCTACTTTGCGACGAAGGCGTATGTGCTGAGCCTGGGTGAGGCGCTCACCTACGAGCTGCGCGGCACCGGCGTCACGGTGACAACATTGTGTCCCGGCGCCACCGCGACAAATTTCTTCAAAGCGGCCGGCGCGAACGAGATCGCTCTGCAGCCGTCGATGAGTGCTGCGGAAGTGGCCCGCATCGGCTATCGGGCATTGACGGCCGGCCAGCGGGTCGTGATCACGGGAATGCTGAACCGAATTCTCGCGCTCGGTGGCCGATACGCGCCTCACTCGCTCACTCTGCCGGCAACTGCCGCCTTGATGTCGCGCCGCTAGGCCATGCTGGTCTTGCGCCCCATGACAAGGCGATTGATCGGCCGGCTCGGTGCACTCTTGCCGGTGCTGGCGATCGCCGGCCATTGTCACGCGCAATCCGTTCTCGGTTATCACGGCAGTCCCGACCGTAGCGGCAACTTCATCATCCCGGCGCTGACCTGGGAGCGCGCTCGCTCACTGCATCTCGACCCAAGCTTTCACCCGCAATTTGCCGGTCATCTCTATGCCCAGCCGCTCTACTGGCAGCCGCCGGGCTCGGCCTCCGGGGTGCTGATTGTCGCCACCGAAAATGACGAGGTCCACGCGATCGAAACACGGTCGGGAAACCAGGTCTGGACGCGGACCCTGGGCCGGCCGGTCGGGTTGACGACGCAGCCTTGCGGCAACATCGACCCGCTGGGGATCACCGGCACGCCGGTCATCGACGAGGCGACGCAGGCGGTCTATCTCGCCGCGATGATCGGCGACGCGTCCGGAGCGCATCACCGGGTTTTCGCCTTGTCGCTGAAGGACGGCGCGCCATTGCCGGGCTGGCCGATCGATGTCGCCGAGGCGCTCGCCGCCCGCGCACAGCATTTCAATACCCGGTTTCAGAACCAGCGCGGCGCGCTCGCCGTTCTCGACGGCAGGGTCTACGTGCCTTACGGCGGGCATTACGGCGATTGCGGCGATTATCATGGCTGGGTCCTCGGCATCAGCCTGCGGGACCCGCGAGACGTCGTCAGCTGGAGCACCCGCGGGCGGGGTGGCGGCATCTGGGCGCCAGGCGGGATCAGCAGTGACGGGCGCGACCTCTTCGTCGCCACCGGCAACACTTTTGCCGCGAGCACATGGAGCGACGGCGAGGCGGTGTTCCGGCTGATGCCGGATCTGCGCCATGAGGAGCGGCCACAGGATTTTTTCGCACCGGCCGATTGGAAGGCGCTCGATGAACGCGACGCCGATCTCGGCGGCAGTGGCCCGATCCCATTCGAAGTGCCGTCACCGACTGGTCCGAAGCCTTTTGTCCTGGCGCTCGGAAAGGACGCCCGCGCTTATGTTCTCGACCGCAACAATCTCGGTGGCCTAGGGGGCAGCCTGGCATCCGAAACCGTGTCGACTCGGCCGATCCGCACCGCGCCAGCCGACTACCTGTCCGTCGATGGCGTGTTTGTCACGTTCGAAGGCCAGGGCGCGCATTGCCCGACCGCTCGCTCCGACAACAACCTGACAGTGCTCCAAATCCGCGCCGGGTCCCCGCCCTCCTTAACCACCGCTTGGTGTGGCGCATTCAGGGGAGCGGGATCCCCGATCGTGACGACGACCGACGGCCGCGCCAACCCGATCGTCTGGATCGTCGGCGCCGAGGGCGAGGGGCTGCTGCACGGCTACCGAGGCGACACCGGGGAGCCGCTGTTCACCGGCGGGGGCCCTGGTAATGCGATGACCGGTCTGCGACACTTCCAGACTTTACTGGCGGCCGGCGACCGGCTCTTTGTCGGGGCCGACGGCCGCATCTACGCCTTTGCCTTTTAACAGCCGCCGTGGGCCCTGGATTGTCGATGACCATTGCAAGAAACCTCATGAAGCCGGCGATCTGGCTATCTGTGTTCCTGGTCGGGTTCGGGGTTTACACCGGCGCGTTGGGCGCGAGCTACCCAAACCGGCCAATCACCCTTGTCGTGCCGTTTCCGCCGGGAGGTCCTGCGACCGTTGTGGCGGATATCGTGGCCCCGAAACTCGGCGAGCGGCTTGAACAGAAGGTCATCATCGACAACCGCAGCGGGGCCGACGGGATTGTCGGCAGCGAGTCTGTCGCCCAAGCGCCACCCGACGGCTATACACTGCTGCTGACCACCAACTCACACGTCATCCATCCCGCTACCTATGCCGTGCTGCCGTACGATACCGAGAAGGCATTCGCCCCGGTGTCGCTGCTGGTGGCCTCGCAATACGTCCTCGTGGTCAACCCGTCGCTGCCGATCGAATCCGTCGAAGAGCTGATCGCTTACGGCAAGAGTCACCCCGGCGGGCTCACCTATGCCTCGGGTGGGCTCGGCGGCCCGACCCAAATGGCCTTCGCGCTGTTCCGGCTGACTGCCGGCATCAAAGTCGAGCAGACCGCTTACGATGGCGGGGCTGCCGCGTTGCTGGCAGTTGCCACCGGCGAGGCGCAGGTCATGATGGCGCCGATCCTCGCGGCGATGCCGATGGTGCAAGACGGGCGGCTGCGCGCGCTCGCGGTCACCGGTCGGCACCCGGATCCGGCTGTGCCGGAATTGCCGACGATATCTGAGACGCTGCCCGGATTTTCCGCATTGTCGTGGTACGGGATCTTGGCGCCGGCGGGCACCCCCTCGGCAGTGATCACTCGGCTCAACACCGAGATCGATCGCATCGTCCACGAGCCCCAGATTGAGAAACGCTTTGCCGACATCGGTGGCGAGGCGATTGGCGGTCCGCCATCGACGCTCGCTTCGCTGATCCATGACGAAATTGCGCGCTGGCGGCGCGTCGCCAAAGAGGCGGGCATCCACATCGAGTAATCAGCCGCCGCGTGCTTTGAGCCATAGGTCGCAACCCAGGGAAGTCGCCATGGTTGATTTCGCAGACCGCCATGTTGTCGTAACCGGTGGCACGGGCGCCCTCGGACGCGCGGTCGTCGGTGCGTTGCGCGCCGCAAACGCGGTTTGTCATGTTCCCAATCTGGTGGACGCCGAACTCGACGGCTTCCCTTTTGCCGGGGATGCGCGAGTGCACATCACTCGCGGCGTCGACGTCGCGGACGAGGCCGCAGTCCAGCGCTTTTATCGCGCCCTGCCGCCGCTGTGGGCCTCGGTCCACCTCGCCGGAGGGTTTGCGATGGCGCCGATCGGGGAGATCTCCGCGGCGGATTTCACCGCTCAGTTTCAGATGAACGCGCTGACCACTTTCTTATGCTCGGCCGCGGCGGTGACGGCGTTTCGCGCGCGCGGCGCGGCGAGCGGCGGTGCACCTGGCGGACGAATCGTCAACGTGTCGGCGCGTCCGGCGATCGAACCGCGGCTCGGCGCGGGAATGACCGCTTATACCGCATCGAAATCCGCCGTGGCGGCGTTGACTGAGGCGCTGGCGCAAGAGCTGATGGACGAGCAGATCTGGGTCAATGCGGTCGCCCCTTCGATTCTCGACACGCCTACCAATCGGGCGGCGATGCCGGATGCCGACTATTCGCGTTGGGTCTCGCCCGCCGATCTGGCCGCCTTCATTACCTTTCTCGCCTCGCCGGACAATCGCGCAACGCGGGGAGCCGTGATCCCGGTTTATGGTGGATCGTAATCATCCTCGACCGCCTTCCAACTCCGGCGGCGCAAACTTATTTTTAAGCATAATTTAACAAATGTTTACGAGTTTTGATGTTGCGTCGCAGCATGGCTGGCTTATGTTGTCCGCAGCCGAGGGAAAGCACGAGGTTGCGGGATGAAGCACCACCTGGTCCGCCTCGATCGGATCGCCGGGGAGTTGAACGCCTGGCTGCTCGCGATAGCGATCGGCCTGGGCATGCTCGATATGACCGTTCTGATTGCCAAATGTCTGCCGCCGCTGCCGCGGCCGCCGGCTGCAGCCAGCGCGGACGGTCCGGCAGGCGCTGGGGTGCAATCCCCTTCGTCGCAATCCCCTGATGTTCGAAGCTGATTCGGCAGTTGCGGAAAGGAGGCCGCGATGCACGTTGTTCTTGGACCCATCGTAACGAGGGATGGAGGCTTTGCGTTCGATTCGTGGACTCCCGAAAAGGGATTGAGCCGCGGTTACTCCTATCGTCGCATCGAAGACGCCCATTACGCTCGCAAAGTCGAAATCAGATCTCGCGCCCGAAGTTTCGCCGCCCCGATGGTGGCCTGCACCACGGTCGATGAATTCTCATCGATGCTAGCGAAAGACGCCGGTACCGAGCGCGCGCGCGCTCCTCTTTGATCCGAACGCGCTTCCTTCGGCCGTGTTTTTAGCCGCTCCTCTCTGGACCAAGGCAACTGCGCGCCTAACATGACGGCGAGCGGAATTGCCGCAGAGAGTGGAATGACCGACAACCCGTTCTTCGAAAGCTGGACCACGCCGTTCGGCATGCCGCCGTTCGATCGCATTCGGCCGGAGCACTTCGCGCCAGCTTTCGATCGCGGTATGCAGGAGCAGATCGCCGAAATCGCCGCGATCGCAAATTCCGGCGCGGCGCCGAGTTTTGCCGACACTATCGAGGCATTGGAGCGCAGCGGCCGTTTGCTCGAGCGGGTCAGCCGGGTGTTCTTCAACCTCGATGCAAGCAACACGAACGACGCGATCGAGGCAATCGCTCGGGATTACGCGCCGCGGCTGGCCCAGCACCAGATCCGCATTGCCCACCACCCTGCCTTGTTCGCGCGCATTGCAGACCTCCACGCACGCCGCGCGAGCCTCGGGCTGGATCCCGACCAGCTGCGCCTGATCGAGCGCTGTTACCTTCGTTTCGTGCGCAGCGGGGCCCTCTTGAACCCCGAGCATAAAGGGCGCATGGCGGCGATTTCCGAGCGCCTCGCAAGCCTGCACACCCTTTTTGGACAAAACGTGCTGCACGACGAGCAGGATTGGCAACTCGTCCTCGACGAGACGGATCTGGACGGACTCCCGGGATTTGCCACAGCCGCGGCGGCGCAGGCCGCAGAGGAGCGCGGACTCGCGGGCCGCTATGCCGTGACATTGTCGCGCTCCGCGGTCGAGCCGTTTCTCACTTTTTCGTCCCGCCGCGATCTCCGGCGCGCGCTATGGGAGGCATGGACCGCGCGCGGTGCCCGCGCTGGCGCCAGCGACAACGCGCCGATCATCCGCGAGATTTTGGCCCTGCGCGCCGAGCAGGCGCGGCTGCTCGGTTATGAAAACTTTGCCGACTACCGGCTCGACGACACGATGGCCAAAACCAGCGCGGCGGCCGAGAGGTTGCTGTTGCAGGTCTGGGAGCCGGCCAAAGCCAAGGCACTGGACGAGCGCGCGGAGATCGAGGCAGTGGCCCGAGGCGAGGGTCTCAACGAGGGCATCGAGCCCTGGGATTGGAGGTACTACGCGGAGAAGGTCCGGAAAGCCCGGTACGACCTCGACGAGGCGGAGATAAAGCCGTATTTCGTGCTCGACAATATGGTGCAGGCGGCGTTCGACACCGCCGGTCGCCTTTTCGGCCTGACCTTCACCGAGCGCGACGAGCTCCCGATCTATCATCCCGATGTCCGGGCCTGGGAGGTTCGCGACGAATTCGGCAGCCATGTCGGCCTTTTTCTGCACGACAATTTTGCCCGGCCCGGCAAGCAGTCGGGCGCTTGGTCGAGCCGCTACCGCGATCAGGAAAACATGGACGAGCCGGTGGCGCCGATCGTCGTCAACAACAACAATTTCGCTCGCGGGAATGCCGAGCGTGGCTGGGGGCGAACCGACCCTGTTGAGCTTTGACGACGCCAAGACATTGTTTCACGAGTTCGGCCACGGTCTGCATGCATTGCTGAGCCGGGTGCGCTACCGCTCGCAATCCGGCACTGCGGTGCGCCGCGATTTCGTCGAGTTTCCGTCCCAGATCTTCGAGCATTGGATGTCGGTGCCGGAAACACTGCGGACCTATGCCCGCCATTACCGGACCGGAGAGCCGCTACCCGAGGATCTGCTGCGCCGGCTTCTCGCGGCGCGGAACTTCAACCAGGGCTTCGGCACGGTGGAGTATACGGCCTCCGCGCTGATAGACCTCGATCTGCACCGCGTTGCGGCGACCGAGCCCCTCGACCCGGCTCGCTTCGAGCGGGATTTCCTGGACCGGATGGAGGTACCGAAGGAAATCGGGCTGCGCCACCGCCTGCCGCACTTTCAGCACCTGTTCGCCGGAGGTGGTTATGCCGCCGGCTATTATGCGTATCTCTGGGCTGAAGTGCTGGACGCCGACGGTTTCGCCGCCTTTACCGAGGCCGGCAACGCCTTCGATCCCGAGCTCGCCGCGCGGCTCAAGGCGATTTACAGCGCCGGCGACACGCGCGACCCGATGGAGCTTTATTGCGAGTTTCGCGGACGCGAGCCGGCAATTGGTGCGCTGTTGCAGCAGCGCGGCCTGGCGGCGGCGATCCGGTTGAACGGCCGGCAGAGTCGCGGCAATGCCCGTGACTCTGCCGAACCGCTGCAGATTGCTGGCGCCTTACGACTTCGTTTGCCTGGCTAGGACGTGGTCCTTGATTTTCTCGTAAGTCGGCTCGGAGACGACCTTCTTCGAGACGAGCTGGCTCTTGTCGCTGTAGGGGCGGCCCTGGATGATTTTGGTGGCGTCGCTGTCGCTGACACCGGGCAGCATCTTGAGCTCGGCCGCAGTCGCACTGTTGATGTCGACCGTGTCCATTTTCGGCGCAGCCGCCGTGCTCCGTGCATCGGCGGTCGGCGCCTTTGGCGTCGCGATGACCGCCGGCGCCATAGTCGATGAGGGCGAGGTGGCGCTGGGAGTAGTTGTCGTCGCTGGCTGAGCCATCACGGGCGCAGCAATCGACAAGGCCAACAGCCCCATGGGCAGTCGCGAGAACTTTAGCATCTTTATCTCCAATATTGGCGGCAACTACGCCGTCGAGCTCCAAAACGGCGAGATAAAAGAGTTCTTCCTTTAGAGTCCGAATAATTTTTTTGGAAAATTTTTTGCTTTAGGCGGAATAAATTGCAATCACAGTTTCTCCCGAGTAGCGGAACATTCCTCCGCTACGGGACAGTCTGCCGCCTCCACTCGCCCGCCTTTGCTGCGCTTCGGCGCGGCTCACCGGGCCGCCGATAGCGGCGTCCCAGCCATCCAGCAACGCCCGCTCGCGCAACACCAAGCCAAGCAAGGAGTTGGCGATGCCTGATCTCGACCAGATAAAGCAGGGGGAACAGGGAGTGCGGGACCGGCGCTCCTGACGCTCTTTCCATCTCCAACCGTCGTTGTGAGCGACAGCGGCGGTTGGCCACGAAATTCCGGCAGTTGGAACCGGGTGGGGTGGGTTACTTGCCGATGCAGAAATCGCGGAAGATCACGTCGAGCAGGTCTTCGACATCGACCGCGCCGGTGATGCGGCCGAGGCTGCGCAGCGCGAGACGGAGGTCTTCCGCGCGCAACTCAGGCAGCAGGGCGGAGAACGATCGCCGCAACGATGCCGCGGCTTCTTCGAGCGCCTGGCGGTGACGCGCCCGGGTCAGCACCGGAGCTTCGATGCGGTAGGTTTGCGCGACCCGATCGCCGAGCACCGTCAGCAATCCGTCGATACCTTCGCCGGTCAGTGCCGAGACCGGCAATGCCGCGGGTGGGAAATCGGGACCCTCCGCCGGGACGAGATCGATTTTGTTGGCGATGAGGATCGTGTCGGCTCCGGGCCAGGCCGAGGCGCCGGCGGCGTCTGCGGGATGCGCAATATCGAAAACGAAGAGCCGGATTTCGGCTTGCTCGGCTCGCTGCACCGCTCGGCGCTTGCCTTCCCGCTCGATCACATCCGCACTGTCGCGCAGCCCGGCGGTGTCGGCGAGCACGACCGGGTAACCGCCGAGATCGATCGCGACTTCGATTACATCCCGCGTGGTGCCGGGGACGGGCGAGGTGATGGCCACGTCGCGACGCGCAATCCGGTTGAGAAGGCTCGATTTTCCCGCGTTGGGGGGGCCGACGATCGCGATGTCGATGCCGTCGCGCAGTCTTTCGCCGCGATGCCCATCGGCCAGATGACACTCGACTTCGGCGACCAGCAGCTCGGTCTCGCCCGCGATGCGATCCTCGATTTCCAGGGGAAGGTCCTCGTCCGGAAAATCGATTGCCGCCTCGAGGTGGGCGAGAATGCGGGTGAGACGATCGCGCCACCCACGATAGAGGTCACCCAGTTCGCCGCCGAGCTGACGCAACGCCTGGCGGCGCTGCGCGTCGGTCTCGGCCGCGGCGAGATCCGCAATTGCCTCGGCCTGCAGCAGATCGAGTTTGCCGTTGAGGAAGGCGCGACGGGTGAATTCGCCAGGCTCGGCGAGCCGCGGTCCGAGGCGCGCCAGCACCTGCATGACCGCCGCGAGCACGGCGCGGCTGCCGTGCAGGTGGAGTTCCGCCACATCCTCGCCGGTCGCGCTCCGCGGCGCGGGGAACCACAGAACGAGCCCGTCATCGAGCGTGTCTCCGCTCTGGGGATCGACAAGGCGCCGCCGCTGCGCGACCCGCGGGGGCGGCAAGCCGCCCGCGAGCAGCGTCACCGCCCTGCACGCATCCGGCCCGGAGATGCGCAGTACCGCAACCGCAGCGTGTCCCACCGCGGTCGCCGGCGCGAAAATCGTCTCGGCGGCCGGATCGTTCAGCAGGATCGATGGCCCGCTGCGCGCTCAGGCATTGGCGGCCGGTGGGTTAAGAATGCTCATGGCGGTCTGCACATCCTCGCGCACTGCCTGGTGAAGATCGCCAATGACGACCACCGCCTTGACCGCTCCTGCGGCCTGCTGTTCCGTCGTTAGTGGCGGCTGGATCTCATTCACGGCGGATCTTTTGACCCATACCGGCGATGCATCGGGTCGCGTCAGCTTCACGAATGGCGGATCGACTCCCAGCCGGGCTATCAACGCCGCCGGATCCTCGGTCGTCACCAGCACCCCGCGGTCGACGCCATGCACATATGTATGAGGGCCGAGATCGTGCGGGTAGGGGCCGGCGACCAGGGTGACGGCATTCTCGTTGACGACGACCTCGGTTCCATCGAGCGCGCGAATAGCGATCATGCAGGCCTCTCATCGAGCGTCGCCGTGAGTCGCACCTCGCCCTGCGGCCAAGTCAAGCGGGATGACGTCCGAGTTGACCGACCCCGGTGTTAGTCGTTTGATCGAGCGCGGGTCGCCGAGGTTAATCGTGGGGAGGAACACGCATGGCCGGCATGTTGGCAGGCAAAATCGCCGTCGTTACCGGTGCCGGCGGCGGCATCGGGCGGGAGATCGCGATCGCGATGGCGCGCGCCGGCGCCAAGGTCCTGATCAATGATGTCGGAGCTTCGCTGTCCGGCGAGGGCCAGTCTGCAACGCCGGCCGAGGAGACCAAGCAGCTGATCGAGCGAGGCGGCGGCGCAGCCGCCATCAGCACCAATTCCGTCGCCGACTGGAGTTCGGCGCAAAAGATCGTTCAGGCTGCACTCGACCATTTTGGCGGGCTCGATGTCGTCGTCAACAACGCCGGCGTGCTGCGCGATCAGATCTTCCACCGCATGACGCCCGACGACTGGCTCGCAGTGATCTCGGTCCACCTCAACGGCAGCTTCTTTGTCAGCCGAGCGGCGGCCGACCAGTACCGCAAGCAGGAGAGCGGCGCCTATGTCCACATCACCAGCACTTCGGGGCTGATCGGCAATATGGGCCAGGCGAATTACGCCTCGGCAAAGCTCGGCATCACCGCCCTGTCCAAAGCGATCGCGATCGACATGAAACGGTTCAATGTGCGCTCGAATTGCCTGTCGCCTTGGGCATGGAGCCGCATGACCCAGTCGATTCCGGCGCGCACCGAAGAAGAGCGGGCGCGCGTCGCCAAAATTCAACAGTTGACGCCTGACAAGAACGCGCCAATGGCGGTTTTTCTCGCCTCCGACGCGGCGCGGGACGTGACCGGTCAGGTGTTCGGCACGCGGATGAACGAAATCTACCTCTTCAGCTCGCCGCGGCCGATCCGCAGCTTGCATCGAGGCGATGGCTGGACCCCGGAGGCCATTGCAGAGCACGCCTTGCCGGCACTGCAATCCTCGTTCATGCCGCTCGACCGCTCAGGTGATCTCTTCTCCTGGGACCCGCTGTGAAGCCGGAGGACCTCATGTCGAAAAACCTGCATCTGCTGCTAGTATTGGTGGCGCTGTCCTGCGCCAGTCAGGCCGGAGCTCAGGCTCCGCCTCCAACCCCGGCTCCGCCGCCTCTGCCCTATGGCGCGCCGATCGGTCTCGACGACGCCAAGAAGGCCGCGGCGGCAGCCGTCGAAGAGGTCAAAAGGATCGGCGCCGCGCCCAATGCGATTGCGATCGTCGACCATGGCGGGTTTCTGATCTACTTCGAGCGAATGGACAACACCCAGCTGGGTTCGGTCGAGATCGCCGTAGACAAGGCCCGCTCCGCCGCCCTGTTCCGGCGGCCCAGCAAGATCTTCGAGGATGCGCTCGCCGGCGGCCGCACGGCCATCCTGGCGCTGCGCGGCGCAATGCCAGTGGAGGGCGGGCTTCCGCTCGTCTTGGGCGGCAAAATCGTTGGCGCCATCGGGGCCAGCGGCGGCACCGCTCAACAGGACGGCCAAGTCGCCAAGGCAGGAGCGGACACGATCAAATAGCCCGTTCCAGCGCCCCAAAAACCGACGCCATGTTTCCCGAATTTCGCGCCCGCCTCTCGGTGGCCTGCCGTTGCGGAGCGGCAGTAACGCTCGCACTGCAACTCTCCGGACCGGCAAGCGGCCAGCAGGCGGCCCCGGCCCCGGCGATTGCTGGACAAGCCCTGATTATGTCGGATCTGCATTTCGACCCGATGGCGGATCCGGGGTTGGTCGACCAGTTGGCCGCCGCGGAGCCCGAGCAATGGAGCGCAGTGCTCGATAGCTCCGACGACCGCAGCCTCGGTCGATACGGGCGAGACGCCAATTGGATGCTGCTCCGCTCTGCCCTGCAGCACATGGCGGAGACACTGCCGAAGCCGGCCTTCGTGCTGATATCCGGAGATTTCCTAGCACACCGCTTCCGCCAGGGATTCGACGCCACGGCGAGGGACCATTCGGATGCCGCCTATCGCGTCTTTGTACGAAAGACGATGCAATTCCTTGGGTTACAACTGGAGCAGACTTTTCCGGCCACCCCGATCCTGCCGGCGCTCGGCAACAACGACGAGGAGTGCGGCGATTATCAGCTGCAGCCCGGCGGGCCGTTTCTCGCCGACACCCTTCCCATTCTGCGCCGGCTCGTCGGCAGCGCCGGCGGGCCAGGTTTCGACCGTGATTGGCAGGGTTATGGCAATTACAGCGCTCGTGCCGGCGGCATCAGGGTGCTGTCGACCAATACCAATTTCCTGTCGATCCATTATCGCAACGCCTGCGGGTCAGCGACCGACGGCGATCCCGGGCGGGCGACGCTCGCATGGCTGGAAGCCGAGCTCGCGGCGGCAAAGGAGGCCCAAGAGCGGGTCTGGCTCCTTTATCACATCCCACCGGGTATCGACGGCTATGCGACGCTGCGGCAAGGCGGTTGCCCGGGCACAATGATCCCGATGTGGGATCAGGCCTATGCCGGGGCTTTTTTCGCTCTCATGAAGCGTTATGCCGATACGGTCACCGCCAGCTTCGCCGGCCACACTCACATGGACGATTTCCGCCTGATGCGCGACGCCGAAGGCCGCTATGGGTTTGCGCTGATCACGCCGGCGGTGAGCCCGATCTTTGGGCAAAATCCGGCTTTTCGGACGCTCGCGTACGACGCCGCTGGCGGTATTGTCGATCAGACAACCTATGATCTGACGAATTTGCAGCAAGCGACCGACGCCACCGGGGGCGTATCGCCGGAGTGGCGGGCCGAATACACCTTCACCCGGCAATGGAGCCTGCCGCGGGTCGATCTGCCGAGCCTCGACCACCTTTACTCGGTCATCACGGACGCTCCGGCGGAGCGCGAGCAATGGCACATGATCTTCCCGGTATCGAGCCCGGTTTATTGGGCACCGTTCTCCGGCGGAAGCGAGCAACTGGCGCAGGCGGTCCGGGCGTTCCGTTGCGCGTCGGGAAACGTCGCCCCCTCGGACTATGGGCAATGCTACTGCAGCGGCCAAAACTAGGTAGGGCGTCGATGGAAGCGCGGGACCGCTTCGATCTTCCGATCACTTCAGCCTCCGCCGAGGCTGTCGACGATTATGTGGCCGCGGTCGATCTGCTGCTGTCGGCGAGCCCCGGCGCCGAGCAGGGTCTGGCGCGCGCCATCGCGAATGACCCCGATTTTGCACTCGCGCACATCGCGAAGGCCCGGCTGCTGCAGCTGCAGGCGCGAATGTCAGAGGCGAGGGCGGCAGCGGCGCGGGCCGAGGCGCTTCGCGAGCGCGTCTCGCCCCGCGAAAAAGGGCACATCGATGCAATCACGCTCGCGATCCGAGGCTTCGCGACGGAAGCTCTGGCTGTGGTCCGCTCGCATGCAGCGACGTATCCGCGGGACGCACTGCCGCTGTCCCTCGCACTCGGCGTATTCGGCCTTCTCGGCTTCAGCGGGCGGCTTGATCATCACGAGGCCCAATTGGCGCTGCTCCAGGAATTGGCGCCATTTTGGGGCGAGGATTGGTGGTTTCTCGGCTATCTCGGCTGGGCCTATATCGAAACCGGTGCAGTCGAGGTCGGGACCCGGCTGGTCGAGCGTTCGCTGGTCGCCAATCCTCGAAATGCCCATGCGGCGCACCAGCGCGTCCATGGGTTTTTCGAATCCGGTGACGCGGCGGGCGGCGCCGCCTTTCTCGAAGCCTGGTTGCCGGATTATGACCGGGCCGGGCAGTTGCACTGCCATCTCTCCTGGCATCTGGCGCTGTTCGAGCTGGCGCGCGGCAATTCGGGCCGCGCCCGAGCGATCTACCTCGACGCCATCCGCCCATCCGTCGCCCAGTCGGCGCCGATGCTGTCGCTTGCCAACTCGGCGTCGTTCCTGTGGCGCTGGTGGCTCTATGGTGCAACCCCACCGCTCGAGCACGAATGGGACGAGGTTGCCGCGCACGCGGGTCGGCACTTTCCTCGTGCCAGTCTTGCTTTTGCCGACCTCCATGCCGGTTTTGCCGAAGCCGCGACCAGTGACCGTGACGCCGCCGAGACGCGCATTGCCGGCCTGCACAGCCTCGCCGAGGAGGGGCGCCTGCCGCCGGGAAAGGCGGCGCCCGCGCTGTGCGCCGGTGCCCTCGCCCTCGCACGCGGCGACAACGCCCGGGCCGCGACGGTGCTCGAAGCCGCGCTGACCGACTTGCCGCGGATCGGCGGCAGTCACGCCCAGCGCGAAATTTTCGAAGACTTCTCTGATCGTCGCCTATCTGCGCTCCGGACGATCAGCGGAGGCCACGCAGTTGTTGCGGGCCAGGCTCAATCGCCGGCCGTCGTCTCGAGACGAGGTTTGGCTCGCCCAGTGCTCGGCAGACGGAGCGCCGGGTTAGGGCTGCACCATTCTCGTCCCTTGCGTGTTTGCTCCTTGGATGGCGAAGGACCTCGCCAATCGCCTGAATTCAGCCAGAGAGAACGGAATGAGGGCTTGGCCCAAGGGCGTCGCCATGACCAATCGATTGATTCGGATCACGACCGTTTTGCTGTTGCTGTTAGCTACTGCCTGGGTCGCCGCGCAGATCGTAGGAACTGCGCCAAACTACGATTTTCGAGCAGGCTGGGTCGGCAGCACTGTGCACCTTGTGGTTGCGAGGGACGGGCAGTCGCGCACGGTCGACGTCCGAGTGGCGGACGTTTCTGGGCTGATGCAGGGGTGAGATGCCAGGAAATAATAGCCGCCGGCATGTAGGCCCGTGTTAGGCTCGGCAAGTTGCCTATCAAAAAGGAGGAAACCATGGCGCAATCGCAACCATCAGCTGCCCGCGACCAGGTTCGCAACATCGTGCCGGGGCTGATCGACCTCAGCGAACGGGTGCTATTCGGTGAAGTCTGGGAGCGTCCCGGTCTTTCGAAGCGCGACCGGAGCCTGATTACCTGCGCGACCTTGATCGCGCTCGGCCGCGAAAAGCAGCTCGTTGGTCATCTGCAGCGGGCGCTCGACAATGGCTTGACGAAGAACGAGCTCAGCGAAGTGATCACCCACCTCGCCTTCTATGCCGGTTGGCCGGCGGCGATGACCGCGGCCCTCGTCGCGAAGGACGTGTTCGAGAAATAGCGCCGGTAGATCCAGCAACCGAATGCGGGAGGGCGAGATGAAGATAGGGTTCATCGGGTTGGGAATGATGGGGTCGGGCATGGCCGCCAACCTGCAAAAGGCCGGGCATGATCTGGTGGTTCACGATCTGCGTCGATCGGCGGCCGAACCCTATCTCTCTGCCGGCGCCGTTTGGGCGGACAGTCCGCGCGCGGTCGCCGAGGCGTCGGAGGTTGTGTTCACCTCGCTCCCTGGACCGCCGGAGGTCGAGGCCGTGGCGCTCGGCGATAACGGTCTGCTCTCGGGGATGAGCCGCGGCAAGGCCTATTTTGACCTGTCGACAAATTCGCCGACCATGGTGCGCAAGATCAATGCCGCCTTCGCCGAGCGCGACGTCTACATGCTCGATTCACCGGTCAGCGGCGGGCCGCGCGGCGCTCGGACCGGTAAGCTCGCATTGTGGGTCGGCGGCGACGAGCAGATCTTCAACCGCTATAAGCCAGTGCTCGACGCGATGGGCGACAAGGCGCGCTACGTCGGACCGATCGGCGCCGGCTCGGTCGCCAAGCTCGTGCACAATGGCGCTGGGTATTGCATCCAGACCGCGCTTGCCGAGATGTTCACGGTCGGGGTCAAGGCCGGCGTTGAGCCGCTAGCGTTGTGGGAAGCGGTACGCGACGGCGCCGGCGGCCGGCGGCGTAGCTTCGATGGGCTGATCGACCAGTTCCTGCCCGGGAAATACGAGCCCGCCGCCTTCGCGCTGCGGCTCGCGCACAAGGACATGTCGCTCGCCACTCAGCTCGGCCGCGATTTCAACGTACCGATGCGGGCCGCCAATTTGGCGCTAGCTGAGCTCAGCGAGGCGCTCAACCGCGGCTGGGGTGACCGCGACTCGCGCTCGCCGATGGTTCTGCAGCAAGAACGAGCGGGGGTCGAGATCCGTGTCGACCCGAAACGCATCGAAGAAGCGCTCGAACGCGGTGGCGATTAGAGGGTAGGATGGGTTGAGCGTAGCGAAACCCATCCTCTTTGGGAGGTAACGGTGGGTTTCGCTGCGCTCTACCAACCTTAAAGACGGGAGGAGGAACGAGATGGATGGCACTGGCGTGGAGCTGGATTGTCTCGAAGGCGTTCGGGTCGTCGATTTTACGCAGTTCGAGGCAGGGCCTTCCTGCACCGAGGCGCTCGCCTGGCTCGGCGCCGAGGTGGTCAAGATCGAGAACCCGAAAACCGGCGATCCCGGCCGCCGGTTGCGGCCCGGGCAACCCGACGACGACCCCTGGTATTTCCACCAGTTCAATGCCAACAAGAAGTCGGTCACCCTCAACCTCAAGTCCCCACGCGGCCTCGAGATCGTCAAGGAGCTGTTGAAGAAGGCCGATGTCACGATCGAGAACATGGCGCCCGGCACCATCGAGCGGCTGGGGCTCGGCTATGATGCCGTGCAGGAGCTGAACCCGGGGATCATCTATTGCCAGGTCAAGGGCTTCGGCACCGGCAGCCCGTACGAGAAAAACCTCGCCTTCGACATGATCGCGCAGGCGGCGGGCGGACCGACCAGCGTCACCGGCTATGGCGACCGGCCGCCGGTCAAGCCGGGCCCGTCCTTCGGCGACACCGGCACTGGCATGCTGATGGCGATCAGCATCCTCGCCGCGCTGCGCAAGCGGGACCGCACCGGCAAGGGACAGCGGCTTCAGGTCGCGATGCAGGACGCGATGATCCATTACATGCGAGTGCCGTTCTCGCGCACCCAGCTGAGCGGCCAGGCCCAATTGCGTGGCGGCAGCGACCGGTCCCAGCCCGGTGGGCTCGTGCCTTCGGCCTTGTACCCGTGCAAGCCCGGCGGGCCCAACGACTACGTCTATGTCTTTACCAGCCGCGCCAATCCGGAGCATTGGACCCGGCTCCTCAAGGCGATCGGCCGCGAGGACCTGGTCGGCGACGCCCGCTATGACACCAATCAGGCCCGCAGCCAACGCGCGGCCGAGGTCGACGAAATCATCGCTCAATGGACGCGCCGGCACAGCAAGGAAGAGGCGATGAAGATCATCGGCGAGGCCGGCGTGCCGGCCGGTGCGGTGTTCGACACGCTCGAATTGATGAGCGATCCTTCACTCGCCGAACGCGGGATCATGCAGAAAATCGAGCACCCGACGACCGGATCGGTCAAGATGCCGGCGTGGCCGGTGCGCTTCGACGGCGCCCCGCCGCGCGTCAAGCCGTCGCCGCTGCTCGGGCAGCACAATGCCGAGGTCCTCGGCGGCTGGCTCGGCATCGGTACCGGGGAAGTCGAGGCGCTGCGAGCCGAAGGGATCGTTTGACGAGTCCCCGCTCAGCGTCCCTTGCTGGCCCTGTGACACGGGGCGATGTTGATCTTGTCCACGTGATGCCGATCGCCCTCGGTGTCGCTGAAAATCACGCAATGGCGTCCTTGTTGGGCGATCCGAGCAACAGGGAACGCGTATTCCTTGGGGCTGCTGCCGAATGTGACGGTAATCGTGTCGCCGACCGCGATCCGCGGCGGCAAGGCGATGTGGTGATACCTATTGCAGGAGCTGGCAACGAGCCAGTCGCGGCACTTGGTCAAAACACCCGGGCCTCCCGGCTCGACAGCCTCGACGCTATCGGGCTGCCGAGTGGCGGCCGGGCCGAGATAGCCTGCGCCGATCAACAGGCCTACAATCCAGATCCGCAGCGTCATACGCTTCGCCAAGCACATGCGACGTGGTAAATTTGCTTCTACCATCGCACTGTTTCAAACCAAAACGAGGAACTACGATGAAGCTTTACTACGCGCCAGGCGCCTGCTCTATCGGCATCCACGTATTACTCGAAGAAATCGGCAAGCCCTACCAGGCCGAGCCTGTGAACCTGCGCGACGGCGCACAATTCAAACCGCCTTTCGCGGGAATCAATGCCAAAGCAAAGGTTCCGACTCTCGAGCGCGATGATGGCTCGATCCTCACCGAGTTCCCGGTTATCGCCCGCTGGCTCGCTCGCCAAAATCCACAAGCGAATTTGATTCCGAAAGACGAAGAAGCCGACACGCGGGCGATGGAGGCGATGGAATACATCGTCGGTAACATCCATTCCCAGGGCTTTACGCGCATCTTCCGCACCGACCGCTTCGCCCCATCTCAATCGGATCATGAGGCGGTGAAGGCGACCGGTCGGGAGAACGCCGAGAAGGGGTTCGCATTGATCGACAAGCAGCTCGAAGGGAAGCAATATCTCGCGGGCGAGTTTTCGATCGCCGACGCCGCGTTGTTTTATGTGGAATATTGGGCGAGCAAGCGGGCGGGCATTCAATTGCCGAAAAATTGCGCCGCTCATTTCGACCGCATGATGTCGCGTCCAGCAGTGCAACGCGCCCTACAGCAGGAAGGGATGAACTGACAAAGTCTGAGGGATTACCCTCACCCGCCTCGCTACGCTCGGCACCCTCTCCCGCAGTGCGGGAGAGGGGGGACCAAGCCCGAAGGGCTTGGTGGGTGAGGGTCTCCTGGGCACTGGTCGTTAGGGAGTAACAGGTTATGGATGGAACCGCCGTATCACCGAATTGCCTGGCCGGCATCAAGGTCCTTGATCTGACCCAATTCGAGGCCGGGACGAGCTGCACCGAGGCGCTCGCCTGGATGGGCGCCGAAGTCGTCAAGGTGGAGCCCCCGAACGGCGGTGAAGCCGGCCGCCGCGGCGTCGCGGACCCGTATTATTTCATGGCGTACAACGCCAACAAGAAGTCGATCACCGTCAATCTCAAATCCGAGCGCGGCCTGGCGCTGGTTAAGGACATGGCTCGCAAAGCCGATGTCTTCACCGAGAACTTTGCGCCGGGCGCGGTCGAGCGGCTGGGCCTCGGCTATGATGTCGTCAGCGAACTCAATCCGCGCATCATCTACGCACAGGTCAAAGGCTTCGGTGCCGGCAGCCCATACGAAAAAGGGCTGTGCTTCGACCCGATCGCGCAGGCGTGCGGCGGCGCGATGAGCATCACCGGCGAGCGCGACGGCAAGCCTATCAAGCCGGGGCCGACGATCGGCGACACCGGCACCGGCATGCTGCTCGCATTCAGCATCGTTAGCGCTCTCTATCAGCGCGTGCAAACGGGCAAGGGCCGGCGGTTGCAGGCGGCGATGCAGGATTCGGTCATGCATTACAGCCGCGGCATGTTCATCAGGCAGGCACAGACCGGGAAGCCGGCACAACGGCAGCCCGCAGGCGGCAACCCCCCTCACGGCATCTATCCTTGCAAGCCGGGTGGCCCTAACGATTACGTTTATCTGCTCACCAGCCGGGCCAATCCGGAGCACTGGCCGCGCCTGTTGAAGCTGATCGGCCGCGAAGACCTGATCGGCGATCCGCGTTATGACACCGCCGCTGCCCGTGTCGAGCACGAGGCGGAGGTCGACGAGATCATCGCCACCTGGACGCGCGGCCGCACCAAGCAGGAGGCGATGGCGCAGATCAGCGGTGCGGGTGTGCCTGCCGGAGCCGTCTTCGATTCGATGGAGTTGACGGAAGACCCGAGCTTCGTCGAGCGCGGTATTCTACAAACCGTGCAGCACGGCGATTGGCAGATGACCATGCCGACCTGGCCAGTGCGCTTCGACGGCGCCCCGCCGCCGATCAAACCCGCGCCATTGCTGGGCGCGCACACCGCCGAAGTGTTTGACGAGTGGCTCGGATTGGACGCCGCGGAGGTCGAGGCGCTGCGCGAGCAAGGGGTTCTCTAAGCGCGCCCCTTCGGTTCCCTCCCTCGCAACCCGGACGCGGGAGGGAATTCAGCCGATGACGCCGGAGGTCGACACCCCCGCATAGATGGTCTCTGGAGCGGCATCCATCGGGCTGTCGGCTCGGCCGCCGAAGCGTTCGGCGAAGGCCTGGGCCTGACCGGCGATCTTGAACTCGACGGAAACGAGCACCCCATCATCAACGTCGCGGCACGAAAAGCTCGATAGCTCAAAGCGGTGCTCGTCCAGCCAGACCCGCATCGCTCCCATCTCCCGTGACAGCTCGCTCGCGCTGAGGCAGAGTTCTACGGCGCTCATATCCAATAGCTCGGTTGTTGATACGAGCGCCTAGATTACCATGACGCGCAGGCTCGGACGGATTGCCCGCCTCAATCTCACAGTTTTGTCACAACTGAGGTCGAGGCCGGTTCGCGCCAGTAATGATAGCGGTAGAGTTCCGTCTTCAATCCGATGGCATCGTATAGGGCCCGCGCGGGCGCGTTGTGGGCTTCCACTTCTAGGCACGCGCCAACTACGCCCTGGTCCCTGGCCCAGGCCGTCAGTGTGTAGACGATCCGACGGCCCCAACCCTGCCTGCGCCGACGACGGTCGGTGATCACCGACTCATAGCAAAGCAAGCCGTTGTGCAACGCGCCATACGCGAGGGCCACGGTGCCTTCCTCATCGGACAGCGCCGCGAAGGCAGCCGGTATGGCGAGCTGACCGACAATCCTACGATAAGTCGAGGCCTGCCCGCTCGAATGGTTCTGCAGCGTTGCCATCGCACTGAACCACTCAGCGGTCGGTTGGTCCAGCAGCCTCACATCCGGGTCTCGGCTCGCCCCGATGTCCTCTATCGGAGCATAGAGCACGCAACTTTCACCCTCTCCGGTGTAGCCGGTTTCCGCGAGGCGCTCGTCGATAGCAGGATCGATCAGCGACACCACGCGAAAGATCGTCGGCAGGCCCAATCTTCGATACAGCGTCTCGCAAGCCCGCAGATCGGCGTGCGCGACCGGCCGTAGTGGATTTGCTGAATTGGCGCGGCGCGTCAGGCCTTCGCTGAAGCGCAGCACCCAGCCATCGAGCAGCACTTCTCGAAGTGCCGGCCAGGCGTTGAGGCAGGTTTCCTCGACGCGCCATTCCAATGCCCGGTCCGCCATCTATCGAGCGCTGATCTTCCGACTTTCCTATCTCGGGGCTGGAGCGTAGCGCGGCGAGCTGGACCCGGTTGCTCCGGTTTCATCATTGTTTTTGCCGGCCGCCTGGTGGGTTTTATTGCGGACCGATTGGCTCTGCAGCCCTACCGCTTTCCGCTGGTGCTTCGTCTCGAGCGGGCCGGCCTGCGGCGATCTCATACTCGTCGGCGAGCCTGCCGCCGGGCCCGATACGACGCCCTGAGCGGGGCCTGGGCCGTTCTGGTTGGTTTGCGCCTGGACCTGAGTTGAGAGGAGAACGGCCACCGCTACCGCGAGCGTCCTTCTAATCATGGGTTTTCTCCTACGAGTTTCTTCGCGGACACTCACGCAAACAGAAGCCCCTTGAGCCGGTTGCGGACCTACCGCTGCGCGCCGGGTTTCCCGGGCGGAGCATCCGTGCGCCGGCATAGCGTCTTCACGTAAGCAGTGCGACCAATCTCGGCTGCGAGCGCCGAGCGGGCGACGACGTCCTGCCAACCCATTACGCAGGAGAGCTCGTTTTCGACGCCGGTCGACAAGACATCAGCGGCGGTCGTCTCGTCGCAGGCCTCCGGCGAAACCGTATTGAGGCAGATCAGGATCACCGCGACAAACGGGTTCATTCGCCCGAGCGACGAGCACGCATGGCTTAGCCCGGCATCACCCCGGCAATAAGACGAGCTCGGGCAATCGGCGCGACCCGGCGGAATGCTGGCGATAGACAAATTCGGGCGCGGTTTCGTCCGCATCCGCGCGAGCCCCGACGAGCAGTGCGTGGTCCGCGGACAATGCGCAGGCGGGGTCAGTACGCGCGGCATCGCCTGTCAGCGCAAAAGCCTGGCAGCGGCAGCCGCCCCAGTCAATCTCGCGTCGCTCGCAGGAGCGGCAGGGCTCCGGCATCCAATCCGTCCCGCGAAACCGCTCGAAACCGGAGGAATGGTGCCAGATCTCGGAGAGGCTCGCTTCGTGTACGCTCGGAAAATCGAGCCCGGGCAAAGTCTCTGCCGCGTGGCACGGCAGCACCTTGCCCGCCGGGGTCACGTTCAGGAAGCGCCGGCCCCAACCGCCCATACAGGCCTTTGGGCGATGGGCGTAATAGTCAGGGAGCACGTAATCGATCACCATGACCCCGGCGAGGCGCTTGCGGGCGGCCTCAACCACGGCGGTGGCGGTGTCCAGCTGGTCGCGGCTCGGCAGCAACGCCGCCCGATTGCGCAAGGCCCAGCCGTAATATTGCACGTGAGCGACTTCGAGCCGATCGGCGCCGAGCGCCACGGCCAGTTCGATGATCTCGCCGAGCCGGCCGAGGTTTTGCCGGTGCATGACCGCGTTGACGGTCAAGGGCAGCCCGGCGTCGCGGACGAGGCGTGCTGCCCGCCGTTTCGCCTCCTGGGCACCGGCGAGCCCGGCAATGCGGTCGCCGGACACCATGTCGGCATTCTGAAAACTCAGCTGGACGTGCTCGAGCCCGGCCTCGACCAGCTCCGCCAGCCGACCGGCATCGAGATTAATCCCGGAGGTGATCAGATTGCCGTAGAGCCCGATCTCGGCGGCATGGCGCACGAGATCGACGAGATCGCGCCGGACGAGCGGCTCACCCCCGGAGAAATGCACCTGCAGAACGCCGAGCGCCGCGGCTTCACCGAGCACCCGCTTCCAGCTTGCGGTGTCCAGTTCCGCGCTGGCACGCGAGAGTTCGAGGGGGTTCGAACAATAGGGGCAACGCAGCGGGCAGCGATGCGTCAGCTCGGCGAGCATGGCCAGCGGCGGCTCGATTGCCGTCATAAACGCAGCACCTTTTTTTCGACGAGGTCCTGCAGCATCTTGATGACGTCGCCGGCGATGATGTCGCGCGGCGCGTCGTAGCGACCGGCGAGTTCTTCGATGACGCCGTCGACGGCGCGCTTCCCGTCGATGAGCTGCAGGATTTCGACAGCCTGCTCGTCGGGCAACATGAGCCGCTCGGGCGCGAGCACGATCCATGCCTGCCGAACCTCGTCGAAGCGGAACCTTGTATGCGGGGCAAAGTGCAGGACGGTATCGCCCTCGACGGACAGGCGCGTCTCCCCCGTCATGAGGCCGTCCGGCCGGGGACAAACGCACCCGGCGGGGTCAGTCCCGGCTCGACATAGGCAAAGTAGAGCGCATCGAGCTGTGCCCACAGCACGTCGCACTTGAACCGCAGAGTGTCGAGAACGAGGGCCTGCTTCTCGGGGATGTCGGCGTGTTCTTTGACGTAGGCGAGGGCGAAGGCGACGTCGGTCGGGGCCTGGGTCAGCCGCGGCGTGAAATAGGCGAGCGTCTCGCGGCTGATGAAATCGTAGTTCTTCAGCAGACCCTCCACCCGCTCGGCGATGATCTCGGGCGAGAACATCTCGGTCAAGCACGAGGCGACAGCTTCGAGCAGCGACCGGTCGCGGACAAGGTTGACATAAGCGTCGACCGCGAAGCGGGTGGCCGGCAACAGTCCCTTGGTCGAGATCACATATTCGCGATCGAGCCCGAGCCCGTCGGTAAGCCTGAGCCAGCGCGCGATCCCGCCGGTGTCCTCGCTCTCGCCGTCATGATCGATGATGCGCCGCCGCCATTCCCGGCGCAGCGCCGGCGTCGGCAGCCTGGCGATCAGATAGGCGTCCTTCGCCGGAATGCGGGCCTGATAATAATAGCGGTTGAGCGCCCAAGCCTGGACCTGACCGCGATTGAGCTTGCCGTCGCGCATCCGATGATGAAACGGATGGCGATGATGGTAGCGCTCCTCGCCGATCTGCCGCAGGGCATCTTCGAGTTCGGCGCCGGAAAGCAGGGCCGCGCTCACAGCCTCACCTCCATCCCGTCATAGGCGATCTCCCAGCCAGCGGCTTCGGCGAGTCGTCGTTCCGGCGAGTCGTCGAGCAGCACCGGGTTCGAGTTGTTGATGTGGATAAAGATCCGGCGCTTCACGCCCAGATCGCGGAAGGCGGCAATCGCTCCGTCGTCGCCGCTCATGCTGATATGCCCCATTCGCCGGCCGGTCTTGTCTCCGACGCCGAGCCGGATCATCTCGTCGTCGCGCCACAAAGTCCCGTCGAAAAACACCAGTTCGCTCCCACTGAGGCGCCGGCGCAGCCGGTCTGTCATTGCCGCACAACCGGGGATGAAAAAGAAGGATTTCCCGGTACCGCTGTCGATGATCTGGAGCCCCACCGCATCTCCCGCTTCTGCGATTCCCGGATCTTTCCCGGCCGTTTCGAGATAGAGCGGGACTTTTGCCGGCACGGCAAACGCGACGACCGCTATTCCCGAAGGACCCGCGGTCCCCGCAAGCTCAATCTGCCTATCGAGAGGCAATTCAATTCGCTGCACACAATCCGGAGCGAGAACATGAAAAATCGGGTTCGCGGCGATGACCGCAAGAACCGGCGCCGGTGCATAAACGGAAAAACGATGCCGCTCGCGCAAATGGAGCAATCCGGCGACGGCGTCGACATCGCCGCCTGGGACCAGCACTCCGGCTATCGGCGACGACCGGAGTCCTTCACGCGGGTGTAAAGCACCCGCTGCCTCGATTTGCAGTCGCAGATCCGGTGAGGCGTTCAGAACGAACCAATCGTGCTGGTTCGACGAGACCGCGATCGAGGCCTGCGTTCTCGGGACCGCAGCCTTGTCTTTAGCACGCGCCCGACGGCACGCCGGCGCGTTGGAATTCCACTGCGGGAAACCGCCGCCGGCAGCGGATCCGAGGACAACCCCTTCGAGCATCGGTCGTCTCGCCGGATCCGACCGGCGTCAGAAAACGATCGGCCTACTTGACCTCGGCGCAGGCGTAGGCGTTGATCTCCAGCCCCACTGCGATTTCGATGATGATCGGCGTCTTCCACTTCATGGCCATCTCCTTCGGTCTGATTCTTGCCGAACGCAAGTTAGGTTCACCGCCGAGTGCTGTCAACCAAGAGTGCCGACAGAGCCTGCCCCGCGGCTATGCGATCCTGTTCACCCTGGCCGCATTCCTGGGCGTGGCACCCCATCTCGCTGTCGCAGCGGAGAGCGCCGATCCTCGGTTCACCGTGCTCGTCTTCTCGAAGACCACCGGCTTTCGCCACGATTCGATCCCGCAAGGGATTGCGGCGATCGAGGCTCTGGGTACCGAGCACGGGTTTGCGGTGGATAGCACGGAAGACGCCGCGCGGTTTAGCGACGTGGTCCTGGCTCGATACAAGGTCGTCATTTTCCTCAGCACGACTGGCGATGTCCTCGATACGGGCGAGAAGGCCGCTTTTGAGCGATACGTCCGTTCCGGCGGCGGCTTTGTCGGGATCCACTCGGCGAGCGATACGGAGTATGGGTGGCCGTGGTACGGCCGGCTCGTCGGCACCTGGTTCGCCAGCCATCCTCAGATTCAATCGGCGACAGTCCATGTCGCAAACCCGGACCATCCCTCCATGAAGGGCTTGCCCACGCTCTGGGAGCGCACCGACGAGTGGTACAACTTCCGCAGCAATCCACGCGGTCCGGTGCAGGTCCTGGCGACCCTCGACGAGGCGACCTATTCCGGCGGCACAATGGGCGCCGACCATCCGATCGTATGGTGCCAAGAAATAGACGGCGGCCACAGCTGGTATACCGCGATGGGCCACACTAAGAAATCCTACGCCGAGCCGCTGTTTCGCCTTCACCTACTTGGCGGGATCGAAAGCGCAGCGGGTATCGCCGGCGACTGCAAGAGCGGAGGAGGAAAATCCTAAACGGTCGTCACCTCTCAACCGTGCCGGTGCTTGGACCCGGTGCTCCGCCGAAGATTAGCTGCGTAGCACGGGATCTGGATCTGCGGCGCGGCCCCGCTCACAGCGGTCGCTTCGGCGGCAATGCCGGCGGCGGGATGTCCTCGAATTGGATCGAAGGCTTGTGCTGGATAAACGCAGTGGGGTCCCCCGTGCTGCCCGGCTCGTCCTGCCGCCGGGGCGCACCGGCGAGGCGGCGGTCCTCGTCGGGTTCGCCCTCCGGCACATCGAGATCGCGCGCGGTGCCGAGCTGATCGGCGCCCTGCTCGATGCGTTCTTTAGCATGCCCGATGCGGTCCGCGAGCTCGCGGCTATAGGGTAGCCGGTAGGCACGCGGCGTACCGGCGAGCATGTTGTTCTCGTCCAGCCCTTCAATCCAAAGGTAGATCGAGCCGGGCAGGCCGTTCAACTTATCGGGCTCGACCACGCTCGCCCAGTGAAGCTGGAAATGCTCCGGGATGCGCGCTTCAGCGGGCCAACCGACCAGCTCGCCAATCGAGAGATAAGACACACCGAAGAAGCAGGTGGTGACCACGATCGCCGCGGCCTTCATCCCCCAATGCCAACGCGAGGCCAGATTGAGGCTCAACAGCAGCACGGCAATGATGACATAGGACGCGACGATACCGGCCAGCGGCAACGTCATGGCGTTATTGGCGCTGAACAGCATCGGTTGCCGGGATGATGTTCGACCGGACTTTGCGGGTCTCCCGGATCAGAGATTTCGGGCGAGTATTGATGTCGGTGACCCTGCCGTCCGCACCAATGGTGAAACGGACGGCGGTCTTTTCATCCCCGGTATGATCGAGGGTCAACCGGTCATAATAAATGACCTCGACCTTGGGATTGATCTTCTCGACTTTGACGGAAACCGGGACCGGGTCGGGTGTGGTCGCCAGGTAATGGTTCACATTGACGACGTACTCGCCGGGGATCAGGCCGCGCAGCGCCACGATTTCCTCGCGGATCGGATTGCGGATCGTCGTGCCGTTGACCACGATCGTATTCTTGTAGTCGCCGCGGTCGTCGCGCTCGAGGTGCATCAACCCGGCCTCCATCACGTGGTACCAGACGATGTTGCCCTGCGGGTCCTCGACATAAGTATCGATATCGTCGGGATGGTTGTCGGGCCAGCTCACCGTCACCAGCATTTCGGCCTTGGTGTCGACCTTGCCCTGCTTGGCGTCGGTGTTGATCGCGAGATACGCCAGGAAGAACATGAAGGCCACGACCTGCAGCCCCTTGAACAGCATGACTGTGAAGGGGTCGAACGGCTCCTCGCGGTCCCAGTTGCTAAACCCTTCCATCGGCCTGCCGCCCATCTATCTGCCGCTCGAGCGCCGACACGACAAAAACCTCGGTCAGGTCGGTAGTCACGTCGAACAGATACGCCGATGCGTTATCCAGAATATAATATTGCGCCTTCACCAGGATCGAACCGACGAGCCCGGCAAGCGTCGTGTACATCGCCACCGCCATGCCGCCGCTCATGACCCTCATCGACGACTTCATCGATGTCGGGTCAAAATTGTCGAGCGTGGCGATCGGGAACAGCATCAGGATGAAGCCGACGATCGTGCCGAGCAGGCCGAGCTTTAGGAGGGCGTCCCCGGCGAAGGCGCCGAACTGCATCGGCGACCTCAATTTGTCGGCGAGGCCCCGCAGCAGCAAGGTCTGATCGAGCCGCCGCTCCCGCCCTTGCTTCTCGGCCTTCACGACGAGATTGCCGATGTAATCGGTGATGCGGCCGGCAGGCAACGGGTTCCCATCGTCAGTGAAGACCCGGCGTCCCTCTATTCGGTAACTATTCACCCCGTTGGCGACGCGCTCGCGGACCCGGTGCGCGGTGTTGATCTCGCGCGAAATGGCGAGGACGGCGACGAGGCAATGAACCGAGATCACCGCATAAAGAATACAGATGAACGCCGAGATGCGGGTCTGGTCCTGTGCCATCATCAGCTGAAACAAACCGTAACGCCACGCCATCGCGAAGCCGAACCCGCTCACGCCGGTAAAGATCATCCACCGCAGCAGAGGGAAGTAATCGCGGGCCGCGAGCGCACTGGCGAACAGGCGGAATGTCATTCGCGCGCGCTCACCTTTCCTGCGGATGGCCCGCAAGCATCTCGCGATAATCGGCCGGCGCCGTGAACGGCCCTCGCCAGACGCCGATACCTTTCGATTTAGCTGCCGCTTCCGATGCGACGTAATCGGCCGTTTCTTTGGGGAGCGCCACCGCCATGCCGGCCTCGACAAGCGCCCGGTTGAGATCGACCTCGCCCGCCCTGCAGACCGCGAAGACACGGCCGAACCGGTCGACCCGGCGCTGCTCGCATGCGATCTCTTGTGTCCCGACGAGGTTGAGGAGGGTCTTTGCCGATGCCGTCGCGCAGTCCCAAATCTTGGCGCCGGCGTAACAGGGCTGGCCTTTCACCGGCGCATCGACGCCATACAGCACGATGCGCTTGCCGTCGATGCTCAGCATCGCCGGTCCGACGACCTCCGCCGAGCCCCGATAGACCGGGGCTTCGTCGGCAGCTGCTTGCGACCCGAAGCCCGCCAGCGCAATACCGGCCACCGCAAGCAGAGCCTTCCCCATCACGGTCGAAAATGATAGCGGAGGGCCGCCATGAGGTCCTTCATCTTCTCGGCCCTTCTGGTCCTCAGCCTTGGGCCTTTGCCGGGATTGGTCGATCCCGCTCGCGCCGGGGATCTGGCTGATTTCCTGTCGGCCCGCAGCAAAGATTGCCGGGGTTGCAATCTCTCGGGCGCCAATCTCAAACGCTTCGACTTGACGGGAGCGGACCTTGCCGGAGCCAATCTCACCGGCGCCAACCTGCATCGCGCCAAGCTCGCCGGCGCCAACCTCACCGGCGCCAATCTCACGGGCGCCAATCTCAACAAGACCGACTTGAAGCACGCCAATCTCGCCGGCGCCCGGCTCGGCGAAGCAATGCTCTACGAGGCCGATTTGAGTGAGGCGGATTTGACCCGGGCTGACCTCGCCGGTGCGATGATGGGGTCGAGCCATCTCACCTTCGCCCAGCTCGATGCTGCCAACATCGCCGACGCCGACCTCGCCGATGCGCAAATGCACGGCGCCAAGCTGAAGGGCGCCGATCTGTCCCGCTCCGATCTCAGCCAGACGACGTTGCGCCGCGCCGAGCTTATGGGGGCTCATATCGAGGCGGTCAGCCTCGCCCGTGCCGACCTCAGGGGGGCCGATCTCAAGCGCGCCGATCTGCGCTACGCAGACCTGATGCGGGCCGATCTGACCGGCGCCGATTTGTCGGGAGCCGACCTCAAAGGCGCCCGCCTGCTGCTCGCAAAGCTGACCGACGCGAAGCTCGACGGCGCCGATCTCGCAGGGACCATCATGCCGGACGGGACAGCGCACGAGTAATCGAGGCTCATTCGACAGGGACATCGGGCCGCAACAATTCAAGGCGCGTCGAGCTCTCGAATTGCCCGACCGTGAGCTTGCCGGAGCCGCTGAACTCGGCCTGACCGGGTTTGCGCAGAAACCGGGTCTCGAGCACCGCGCGCATATCGCCCTTCACGAGCTTGGTGCAGCGCCGGTTGATGTAGAGGGTGCCGACCGGGTTCTCGCCGGGCGCCGGAGGGATATCGGCGCAGTCCCATCCGTCACTCCCGTAGCGGGCCTTGAAAAAGTTGGTCAACGTGTAGGCCTGCTTGCGGTCCTGCGGGCTCGCCTGCGGATCGGTGACGATACGCAGGCCGGCGAGCGTGCCGCCCGCGTCGAACAGCCCCGATAAGATCACCGGGAAATCCAACACTTTTGTGCCGGCATACTGGGCGATCAATGTCCGCGCGCGATGCGCCTTTGCCCAATATTCGAGCTCGTCGTCATAGCGGAAATAGACTTCGCGCAGGCCGTTCGGCTCGGGCGGACACTTGTCGTAATCGGACCAGCCCGTGAGAGCCTGCTGCGGCGGGCCGCCATTGCTGCCGCAGGCATAGTCGACGAAGGCATCGCGCGGCAGCGCCGATGCCGGGGTCCCGAGCTTCAGGCTCCAAATGTCGGCGCGAGGGGGCCGATCCTCGGCGCGACCGGCAACCGCGCCCAGAAGGACGAGTGCAGCAGCGACGACGACCGTGCGCATGGACGCCGAGGGCGGTGGACCCGTTTGCGGGTCCATCCGCCTGCACCGCTAATCAGTCCAACGCAAACACGAAGAGCGACGAGCCGCCCTCGAGATTTTCGAGCTCCGGCGCCGCCTTGAGCAGACCGAGGTTCCACGGAACACCGCCGCCGACATGGATCGCGATGTACTGCTTGCCGCCGACAGAGTAGCTGATCGGTGGAGCGGTCATCGCTGAGCCGACATTGAAATTCCACAACGGCTTCAGCTGCTCGTCGTCAAAGGCGGTGAAAGTGCCGTCGATCGTGCCGGTAAAGACGAGGCCTCCGGCCGTCGCCAGCACGCCGGCATAGTTCGGATAATCGAGCTGGGTCGCCGCCTTCACTTTGCCGGTCGTCATATCGATTGCCGCGATCTGACCTCCCATCCGCTTGCCGCGAGTCGGGACGCCGCCATTCCAGAACGGGCCGCCCATACGGGTCTCATCGACCTTGAGTTGGGCGCAGCCGTCGATGCCGGCGCCATAGGCCAGGTGCTTGGAGGGGTTCCACGCGGTCGGGAAGAAGTTCACCCCGCCCTGAACGTCCGGGCAGACATCGACCTGCGCCGCTCGTCCGGTCGCTCACCACGGCATATTGCTGCAGCTTCTTCGACGGATCGTATTCGACCGGCTTGCCGGTCTTCGGATCGATGCCCTTGGTCCAATTCAGGTTCTTGACGTATTGCGCGGCGCTGATGAACGAGCCGTTGGTGCGGTCGAGCGTGTAGAAGAAGCCGTTGCGGCCAAAATGGCCCAGCACCTTGCGCGGCTCGCCATTGATCGTCACGTCGTAGATCATCTGCGAGCCGACCTCGTCATAATCGTATTTGTCGTTCGGCGTATATTGGAAATACCAGACGATCTTGCCGGTATCGGCATCGATGGCGAGCGTCGAGTTGGTGTAGAGATTGTCGCCCGGCCGGTACTCGGCGTCGAACATCGGTGTCGGCTGGCCCGTGCCCCAATACATCAAGTTCGTCGCTGGATCATAAGCTCCGACATACCAGAACGCGCCACCGCCGGTCTTCCAGGCGTCGTGGTCGTCAGCCCAGGTCTCGTGGCCGGGCTCGCCCGGCCCCGGAACCGAGTAGGTCCGCCACAGCACTTTGCCGGTCTTGGCGTCGATTGCCATCAGCCAGCACCGCCCACCGATATCAGCACCGGATCCGGGGACGATGATCATGTCCTTGACGACCAGCGGTGCGCTGGTGAACAGGTCAGTGTCCGCAATCTGGTAATTCTTGTCCCATAGGACCTTGCCGGTGTCCTTGTCTATCGCGATTCACACGGCCGTCGGTAGTGAGGACGATGACCTCATTGCCGTAAAGCGCAACCCCTCGGTTGGACGGCAGCCACACGGTCGACTTGTCGACACCGGGATCCATCTTCCAGACGATGCGGCCCTTTTTTCCGTCGCGCGCGTCGATCTTGTAGACGTCGTCCCAGCCGTCGGTCATGTACAAGAAGCCGTCCTCGACCAGCGGGGTCGACTGCTCTCGGGCGTGCAGCTTGTCGCCGCCGGGCTCGCTGCCGCCAAGCTGTACGACGAAAGCGACATGCAGGTTCTTGATGTTGGACTGGTTGATCTGGTCGAGCGGCGAGAACCGCTCGGCGTCGTAGGTCTTGTGATTGGTCAGCCAGTTGCCGGGCTCGCTCTCCGCGTTCTTCAGGCGGTCAAACGTCACTTCCGCAGCAGTCAGCGGAGACGACAAAAGCGTCGCAACCACTCCGCTCGCGGCGGCTAAAAGGAGACCACGTGTCGCGCGTTTCGATGACAATTGCCCCTCCCATACCTTCCAGATGAACAGTCTACTCTTTCCTGCCCGCGGCCATCTCTCGGCAGCGCGCACTGCCCTGACCGAAATATTCCTCGCAATCGGCGACTGTCGGTGGGCCTTTGCCGACGATCTTGGCCTCGAGGTAGGCGACGATTGCTTCGATCTCGCGCTTCTGCAGGCCCGCGGTCGGGTTCGGCGGCTTCTTGTCGCCGACGTCGGCTTCGGTCATGCCGAAGCACTCCTCGCCCTTGGTCCAGGCAAACTTGTCGAAATGCGGCATGGCGGTGCCCCCGGGCACGCCGCAACGGATGATCTCGACCAGCTGGTCGTGGTCGAGCTTGCTCTCGCGCAGATTGGCGGCCTTGCCCGGCGATTGCGGGTCGCCGGCGCCATCGCCGGACCAGCCGTGGCAGAAACCGCATGTCGCCTTATCCTGGTAGAGCCGCTTGCCCAGACCGATATCGCCGGCGGCCGGGGTCTGCGCTGCGGCCGATGAGGCGAGTGCCAATCCCGCGGCGAGCGCCACGACAGCCGCGGTAAATCGCATCATGTATCTCCTCGTGCCCGCTGAGCTAGTCTTTGATCAGGGCTCTGTATACTGTGAGGTCGACCACCGCCGTCTTCCAATCATTGTCCTTGACCAGCAGCACATTGGCCATGGAATGGCCATCCTTCATCTCGGGCCATACGCTTACGGC
Source organism: uncultured Alphaproteobacteria bacterium (assembly GCA_963700185.1). Taxonomy (GTDB): domain Bacteria; phylum Pseudomonadota; class Alphaproteobacteria; order ATCC43930; family CGMCC-115725; genus AP-15. Next base: position 238,709 of record CAVOWP010000014.1, on the reverse strand, counting down.
CAGGTAGCCAGGGTTGTCGTGCTTGGCTTCCCTGACAGCTTCTCTGATCTCACGGGTCGCGCGGAATAAACCGTCGCTCTGTTTTTTCGCGTCGGCCAGATCATCGCCGCCGGTGATCGGCTCGGCTTTCGCGATTTCGCCGGAGGTGTGGTCTACAATCACCTCACTGTATTTACTGCCGTCTTTGACAATATAGACGGATAGCTGCGGCTTCCCGTTCGCGATTTCAAACTTGGCGGAAACCGGCTTGCCGTTCTTCTTGCTCACCATCAACCCCTGCTCCAGCGTCACTTTGGCGCCGGAGACTGCCGTTGCGAGCTCGGCCTTGTCCTTGTCGGTCATAGCCGGGTCGGTCATAGCCGGCCTGGCTGGGCCAACCCATAACGCGAGGACTAGAACCGACAGGAAAGCGATCGCGGCTTTTGGCATAACATCCTCCCCTCGATGATTGATGATCTGAGGGATCTATCCCGCCTTCGAATGGGCGGCATTGCGGCGGCACCGCCTTTCAGCGGTGGCCGCCGCGACCAGCTAGACTAGCGCAGGAACGCCCGGCGAGCGGACGCCGAGCCTATTCGACTTCAGCGCACGCGTAGGCGTTGATTTCCAGCCCTACCGCGATCTCAACGATGACAGGAGTTTTCCACTTCATGGCCGTTTCCCCAATTTGAATTTTACTTGTTTACCCTATTTCCTTTCCGGAGACCTGTCAACTCGGAGTACTGCCACGCGGCGGATTGCGGAATACGCCCAGGCGCGCGTAAATGTCGCCCGAATTGGCGCTCTCTGGCAATGCCTCGAGCCATCGCTCTATTGCCTCGGCATCGACCCATTGTGTGAAGGCCAGGCGTTGGGTCTCGCCCAGAGCGGCATTGTAAAGATACGCGCCGAGCGCTCGACAGCGGGTTACGCAGTCGATCGCGATCGGGCGCAGGATCGTTGTGAATTCGAAGGAGAAGGCCTGCAACGGCCGCGAAAGTCCCGCGAGCGCCTCGGCCTCGAAACCTTCGACATCGATTTTGACAAAAATCGGTTCGCCGTGACGTTCGATCAGCTGGTCCAAGGTGATTGCCGGAGCGACGAGTCGGCCCGGCCACCGCTCGCCACGCCAGCCCGGTGCCGTGGACGCCGCAGCGACAAAGCACGAAGACGCGGTGGTCAAGCTCGCATTGTCGAGGTTGACGAAGAGCTCGATGTTCCCGGGGGCCGCGGCAATCGCCATGGGTTCGATTGCGACGTTCGGATCACGGCCGTAGAGACGCCGCAATATTCTGACCAGCCTTGGTTGCGGCTCGACCGCGACGACCCGGCAGCCGAGGCGGCGAAACGACCCGATCCGGTCGCCGACATGGCTTCCGATGTCGAAGACGAGGTCACCCTCCCGCACAAAATTGGAATAGAGCCGGTCCATGCGCCACTGACGGATCGGGTTGCCGTAGTAGATGACGAGTGAACGAGCGCTGCCGACGGCGCTCCGCCAGCGCTCGCCGATAGGAGGATTTCGTCCTTTAGTGGCGGCCGGCATCGCGATCGGCCAGGCCGTGCTGAATGGCGATGCGGATCAGATCGGCGGTGCTCGCCGCCCGCAGCTTGGCTTTGATTTGGCTGCAATTGTTCGCAGCGGTCTTGTAGCCGATGCCGAGTGCGTCGGCGATTTGGGCGAGGTTGCGGCCTTGCGTCAGCAGACGCAGGATTTCGAGATCGCGCGAGGAAAGGTCTTCGAGCGAGTGCGGCGGGGTTCGGATGCTCGAGAACACGAGCTCTTCGGCAATCTCGTGTTCGACATAGGTGCGACCGCCGGCGACGCGTCTGATCGCGTCGAGAAGCTCGTCCGGAGGGATCGTTTTGCTGACATAGCCCGCTGCCCCAGCCTGCAGCGCGCGCGTTACATGGATGTGGTCGTCGTGCATGCTCAGGACCAGAATACGCGCCTCGGGATCAATGATCTTCAGGCGCGCGATGATCTCGAGACCGCCGAGATCGGGCAAGTTCAGATCGAGGATGACGAGGTCGGGGCGACCTCTACGGAACGCGCTCAGCGCCTCTTTTCCGCTCGCCGCCTCCCCAACCTCCGCTGCCGGCTCGGCGGCGAGCAATCGGCGCAATCCGGCGCGGACTATCGGATGATCATCGACGATCAGAATCTTCACGGCTCGGCCGACTGCACCGAGGAGGATAGCGGGTCCGACGCCTGCGAATAGGGCAACACCGCGACCACCGCGAAGCCTTCCTCGGATTTGCTCGAAAAGCTCAAGCGCCCGCCGATCGCGCTGACGCGCTCGCTTATGCCAATGAGGCCGTAACCCAATTTGTCCGGGTCGCGCATTCCCTGGCCGTCATCCACGACCGAGAGCCTGATCTCGTCGCGTCCCTGCTCGAGGTCGCGATCGCGATTGATAGAGACCACAACGCGCTTCGGCTCGGCATGGCGCACGGCGTTGCTCAGAGCCTCCTGGACGATACGGCAGATCGCCGTGCCGACGACATCCACGAGATCCTCGCATTCCGCCGAGATCGCCACCTCGTAACGGATCTCGGGACGGCGGCGGCGCCAGAACGCGACCAAATTCTCGATCGCCTCGCGCAAGCCGAATTCGGCGAGCCCGATCGGGCGCAACCGGCCGAGCATGCGTCTGACCTGCCTTTGCATGTGGCGAACGGCCTCGACGATCGACCCGACATGCAGGGCGGCGTCGCCCGGGCGGCCATTCTCAATCAGCCGGGAGGCAGTGGCCGCGTCGGCGTTGATCGCGAACAGGTACGGGCTTACTTCGTCGTGCAAGTCGCGGGCGAGCTCGCCACGCTCCTCCTCCTGTAGCGTCAGCAGCCGCTCGTTCAGATGGCGGTTCTCGGCGGCGGCTTCCGCCAGCCGCGCCGCCATCCGATTGAAACTGTCGCGCAACCGCGACAGGTCAGGCGTTAGGCGGCCGCCGATCCGGATTCGGTAATGACCGTCGCCGACCTCCTCCAGCGCAGCGGCCAGTCGGTCTAGCGGCCGCAAGGTACGGCCGATAAAAAAATAAATGAGCAGGATCGTGAGACCGCCGAACACGGTGAGTGTCGCAAGGCTCTCGGCAAACTCGTTCCAGACTTCGAGGGTCTCGTTATACGGATCGGTCTCGATCACGACCGTGCCGTAATCGCGGCCGGCGACGGCAATAGGGATCTGCTCAGCCTCGCGCGAAACTCCGATGAGGCGCACAAACCATCCCGGCGGGCGGCCGAATTTCGACTTCTCCATGGCGGGTGCGGCGAAGGCCGGGGTCTCCCCGGCGTGCCGTACCCGCAGGTGACGATTGCCCTGGAAGGACGCTACCAAATCGTCGACGTCGCGAGACGGTTCCGGGGCGTTCCGAAGACGGTCAATCGCGCTCTCGATCGTCTGCCGCCCGACCAGAAATGCCGCGCGCATCTCGGTACGAACCGAGCGCGAGGCGTTGGAATATGCCGTCATGCCGGCCAGCGCCAGGCTGATCAGCAGCACGACGCAGACCAGGCCGATCAGACGGAACCGAAGGGGCACCAGGGCTTCTGCCAGAGGTGGTATCCAAACGCTAGAGGATGCCATCACCCTATCGCAATGCATACGAGTTCCGTTACGGACGGGAGCACGCCAGATTATGTTTCGCGGCTTTTGTGGCGGCTTATTGCTATACGAGCAACACTAAAATTGCCATAATGTTCGCGTTTGATGTCGCTTTATAAGGCACCGATCGGCGCCGCCCCGGGGACGGACCGAGGTGGAGCGATGGCTGTTATTTCGCTGCAGAAACAGCCAGGAGGGACCGAAGACGACCGTTAGCGAAGGGCCAATCCGGTAATTCTTCCTATGTGAATCGGGAAGAATTTCCGGTGTGAATCGGGAAGAATTTCCGGTGTAATCGGAAGAATTTCCGTGTGAATCGAAGAATTTCCGGCCAAATCGGGAAGGCGCGGCGATGAGTTGTCTGGCTTAATGGTTGCGGTGGGGGACGGAGCCGATGAGCTGAGAAAATGCCCGAACTCAGGCGCGTCTTGCGAGCGCTGGGCTTGACTACGGTCCTGCTGTCAGCCGATGCGGCGGCGCAACAACCTTCCGAGGTGCCGCCGTTGAGCCTGCCCACCATCGAGGTGGTCGGCGCCACGCCGGTACTCGGGTCCGGGGTAGATCGCGACAAAGTGCCGGCCGAGACCCAGGTGCTCACCGACCAGGACATCAGCCGGAACGGCTACCCGCAAATTCTGCCGGCGCTCGAAGAAAACGTCCCGGGCGTCACGCTCGACAATGCCGCCGGCAATCCATTTCAGACCAATCTCCTCTACCACGGTTTCCTCGCGTCGCCACTGCAGGGCAACCCGCAAGGGCTCGCGATCTATCTCAACGGCGTTCGGTTCAACCAGCCGTTCGGAGACACGGTAAACTGGGACCTGATCCCGGACATCGCGATCGATCGGATGGACCTGGTCGGCTCCAATCCGGTCTTTGGTCTCAACGCCCTGGGCGGCGCCTTGTCGGCACGGACGAAGAACGGGTTCACCTATCACGGCGGCGAGATCGACCTCCTCGGCGGCTCGTTCTCACACTACCAGGGAGAGCTGCAATACGGGATCCAGAGTGGCAACACCGCAGCGTATGTGGCAGCCACCGGGCTGCACGAAGGCGGCTGGCGCGATCTCCAATCCTCAAATATTCGCAACTTCTACGGCGATATCGGGTGGCACGGCAGCCGCGGCGAGGCTCATGTCAATGTGACGGCGGCGGACAACACCCTGAACGGCCCGGGAACCTCGCCCATCGAGTTATTGGCAGTCAATCCCAGGGCGCAATTCACCGCGCCCAATCTGATCAAGAACAAATATGCGCTGGTGACCGCATCCGGCTCCTACGACATCACGGATACCACCGCGCTGCAGGGGGTGGCCTATTACGAGTATTTCCTGCAGAAGGTTGTCAACGGCAACGTTCCGGTGGCCTCGCCCTGCACCGATGATGATCAGGCCGGCTTTCTTTGCGTCGCCTCCGGCGTGTTCGCCACCAACCGCGCCGGGAACCCGATCCCGGATTTTCTCAATGGCGGCCCCTATTCGGACCTCGACCAGCAATCGACGAACACCAACGGCTACGGCGCCTCACTTCAGGTCACCAATCGCGACGAGCGGTTCGGGCGTCCCAACCAGCTCGTCGCCGGCTTCAGCTTTGACGGCGCTGAGACGCTTTTCAGCGGCAGCACGCAAATCGGCGGCTTGTCTCTGGGAGACCGGGTGTTCGCCGGCCCCGGCATAACCATCGACCAAGCCGACGGATCGATCGCGCCGGTGCGAGTCGGCATCTCCAATGCTTACTACGGCCTCTTCTTTACCGACACTTTCGACGTCACATCCCAGCTGTCGGCCAACCTAGCGGGCCGCTTCAACCTTGCGCAAATCGATCTGAGCGACCAGCTGGGTAACGCTCTCAGCGGCAACCACACCTACAACCGGTTCAATCCTGCCGGTGGACTGACTTACAAGATCCGTCCGGCACTGACGGCCTACGCCAGCTATGCCGACGCCAACCGGGCGCCGACCCCGGCGGAACTTACTTGCGCCAACCCAGCAGCCCCGTGCAGCCTGGCGCAATTCTTCGCCGGCGATCCGAACCTGCAGCAGGTCGTATCGCACACGATCGAGACAGGTCTGCGCAGCCAGATCCGGCCTTCCGACGGAACGACCCTGTCCGCAGACATCGCTCTCTTCCGCAGCACCCTCGACAACGATATCGCGTTTGTAAACAGCCCGATCCAGGGCCGCGGCTTCTTCGAGAATGTCGGCACGACCGTTCGCCAGGGCGTCGACATCAATCTGCGGCTCAAGAGCGACCGGCTGCTCGTTTGGCTCGGCTATTCCTTTATCGATGCGACGTTCCAGAGCGGCTTCACGGTGTCGAGCCCGAACAATCCCGCGGCCGACGCCAACGGCAATATCCAGGTCCGGCCGGGCAATCACTTGCCCGGCATCCCGACCAACCTGATCAAGCTCGGCGCCGATTACCGGCTGACCGACGCCTGGACGGTCGGCGGGACAGGGATTGCGGCGAGCGGGCGGTATCTGTTCGGCGACGAAGCCAATCTGACCGCGAAGACACCCGCCTATTTCGTGTTGAACTTGCACACGAGCTATCAGCTTACTCCCAATCTGCAGGTCTTCGGCCTGCTGCAGAACGCGTTCAACACGACCTACTATACGTTCGGCACCTTCTCGCCGACTTCCTCGGTGTTCATCGCCCAGGCCCCCGGTGCTGGCAACCCGCGCAGCTACAGCCCCGGCGCTCCGATCGCCGGCACCGTGGGCGTCCGTATGACATTTTGACGTGCCTCTCCGAACTCGCCCGCTGCTTAACGATGTTGCCGGTTCCGATCCTTCGGAGATAGAATCCCGAAATCGGCACCACACCGGGAGGCACGCCATGGTGAAGTTGCGCGTCAACGGCCAGGAGCAGTCGTTCGACGGCGATCCGTCGATGCCGCTGCTCTGGTACTTGCGGGACGAATTGGGGCTCACCGGAACGAAATACGGCTGCGGCGTGGCGCTGTGCGGGGCGTGCACCGTGCACGTCGACGGCCAGGCCACCCGCGCCTGCATCACCGCCGTCAACGATGTTTCGGGCCGCTCGGTGACGACGATCGAGGGGCTCGACCCGCAAGGCAACCACCCGGTACAGAAGGCCTGGCGCGCCTTCAATGTCCCGCAATGCGGGTACTGCCAGTCCGGCCAGATCATGCAGGCCGCCGCGCTGCTCGCGACCAACAAGAACCCGTCCGAGGACCGGATCAACAGCGAGATGAGCGGCAACATCTGCCGTTGCGGCTGCTATCAGCGCATCACCGCCGCCATCAAGGCGGCCGCCACAGGAGCGTGACATGACATCCGTCCACGCCACCGTCGAGAATGTGAGCCGCCGCGGCTTCCTGCGGGGCTTGATCGCCACTGGCGGGCTCGTCGTCGCCGCCGAATTCATACCGTCCGGTGCCGCCTTCGCCGCCTATGCCACCGGCGCGGCCAAAATGCCCGGAGGGGTGGTCAGCGATCCGCATGTCTTCGTCTCGATCGACCCTAGCGGTCTCGTGACGATTGTCGCGCACCGCGCGGAAATGGGCACCGGCTCGCGCACCAGCCTGCCGATGGCGGTCGCCGATGAGCTTGAGGCCGACTGGTCGCGCGTCAAAGTCGTGCAATCGCCGGGGGATGAGAAGAAATACGGCAACCAGAACACCGACGGTTCGCGCAGTCTGCGCCATTTCATCCAGCCGATGCGCGAATGCGGCGCCGCGGCGCGGCACATGCTCGAAATCGCCGCCGCGCAGCGCTGGAACGTGCCCGTTGGCGAGGTACAGGCGCAGAACCATGAGGTCATCCACAAGCCCTCGGGCCGCAAGCTCGGTTATGGCGACCTCGCGGCCGCTGCGAGCGCATTGCCGACGCCGGCCGCCGACCAGATCAAGCTCAAGGACGAATCCGCCTTCCGCTATCTCGGCAAAGGCAATGTCCAGATTGTCGATCTATTCGATATCACGACCGGCCGTGCGGTCTACGGCATCGACACCAAGCTCGCCGGGCTGAAATACGCGGTCATTGCCCGGCCGCCGGTCATGGGCGGCAAGCTCGCCTCCTATGACGGCAGCGCGGCGATGAAGGTGCCGGGTGTCGAGAAGATCGTCGTCATCGAGGGCACGCCGCCGCCATCGAAGTTCCAGCCGATCGGCGGCGTCGCGGTCATTGCGCGCAATACCTGGGCGGCGATCAAGGGGCGTGACGCGCTGGTCATCAAGTGGGATGACGGGGTGCACGCCAGCTACGATTCCGCCGCCTACAAGGCGCAGCTGGAAGAAACCGCGCGTAAGCCGGGGAAGGTCGTGCGCGACGAAGGCGATGCCGACAAGGCGCTCGGGTCGGCCGCGAAGACGGTGTTCGCGGAATACTACGCGCCGCATCTCGCTCATGCCCCGATGGAGCCGGCTTGCGCAACGGCGCGCGTCGCCGGCGGCAAATGCGAGGTTTGGGCGGCCGTGCAGAGCCCGGGCGGCACGCAAAACGAGCTGGTGGAGAAGCTCGGCCTCAAACCGGAGGATGTGACGGTCAACGTCACCTTGCTCGGCGGCGGTTTCGGCCGCAAGTCGAAGCCAGACTTTGTACTTGAGGCGGCGTTGCTGTCGCGCGAGATGGGCGGTGCGCCGGTCAAGGTCACGTGGACGCGCGAGGACGACCTCCATAACGATTATCTGCACACGGTCTCGGCGGAGCGCATCGACGCCGGGCTCGATGCACAAGGCCGCGTGGTTGCGTGGCGCCACCGCACCGTCGCGCCGACGATCAGGGCTACCTTCGTGCCGGATCCGAAATTGGAGCAGCCGGGGGAGCTCAGCCAGGGTGTCCTGGATGTGCCGTTCAATATCGCCAACCTGCGCTGCGAGGTCGGCGAAGCCGAAGCGCACACGCGGATCGGCTGGTTCCGCTCGGTGTCGAACATCCCGCATGCCTTTGCGATACAGTCGTTTGTCGCCGAGCTTGCCCACGCGGCGGGGCGCGACCCCAAGGACATGTTGACCGAGCTTCTCGGGCCGCCGCGGCTTGTCAAACCACCCGCCGAATACACCAATTACGGCGACCCGCTCGAAACCTACCCGATCGACACGGCGCGGCTGCGGCGGGTTGTCGAACTCGTCTCCGACAAGGCAGAATGGGGCAAGAAATTGCCGCCGCGCCACGGCCAAGGGATCGCTGTGCACCGCAGCTTCTTGAGCTACGTCGCCACCGTCATCGAGGTCGCGGTGGACGACAAGGGACGCCTCTCGGTGCCGCGCGTCGACACGGCAATCGATTGCGGCTTCGCCGCCAATCCGGAGCGGATCTACTCGCAGGTCGAGGGCGCGGCCGTGATGGGGTTGAGCCTAGCCAAATACGGCGAGATCAGTTTCAAGAACGGGCGGGCCGAGCAGAACAACTTTGATGGCTTCCAGGTCGCCCGCATCGACGAATCCCCGCCGATCACGCATGTTTGGATCGTGCCCAACGGCATCGACGTGCCGTCGAGCGGGGTCGGCGAGCCGGGGCTGCCGCCCTTCGCGCCGGCCTTGTGCAACGCAATCTTTGCCGCCACCGGCAAACGCATCCGCCGCCTGCCGATCGGCGATCAGCTGGCTGCTTAGGGCTGGACGGCTGCAGTGCGTCCTTCGAGACGGCCGCGGAGCCTGCCCTCGGACCCGGGGGCGCCCTCCTCAGAATGAGGATTTTTCTCAATGCCATTAAGGGCTTCCCTCATGCTGAGGAGCGCCCTTAAAGGGCGTCTCGAAGCACGCACGACCGCAATGCAGTCACTCTGTAACTGGGGTGCCCACTGGATCGGGCGGCGAATGGCGCTTGAGCTGGGCTTGTGCCTTGCATTGGCGCCACGCTTCGCTTTGGCGCAAGCGGATCCGGTGCGCGAGCGACCGCGCGAAGGCGATCTGTTGGTTGCGGTAAGCGCTAAAAGCCCGGACCCGTTGAAACCGGACGACTTGCCGCTCGATGGCAAGCAAACCTTTGCTTGGCCAATGGATCCGGAGAGCAAGACGCTGCGCAACGGCTCGCGGCTGAATAAGGTGCTGTTGCTGCGCCTCGACCCTGAGGGGCTCGATACCGCGACCAAGGAGCGGGCCGCGGAGGGTGCTGTCGCGTACTCGGCTGTATGTGTGCACACCGGTTGCGACGTCACCAACTGGGATCCCCATCGTCAGCTGCTCGAATGCCCTTGCCATTACTCGATTTATGATCCGAAGGAGGGTGCAAAGGTGGTCAGCGGACCAGCCCCGCGTTCGTTGCCGGCATTGCCGCTGAAAATCGTTGATGGCCGGCTCGCCGTGGCCAAGCCATTTATCGGTCGGGCCGGTTTCCAACAGATGTGACCCCAAGAACATCAAGGAGGGACGCCATGCAGAACAAAGATCATCGCCATTTCACGCTCGCCGCGAGCGGGTTGGCACTCGTGTTGGCCGCCGCAGCAGCCTCGGCGCAACAGCCGCCGCCGCCGTTGCCGACGCCGGACACCCCGCCGCCAGTACCGCCGATATTGCAGAGCTACAAGCCGGTGACGCAGGAGGAGCTCAAAGAACCGCAGGACGGCGACTGGCTGATGTACCGCCGCACCTACAATGGCTGGGGCTACAGTCCGCTGTCGCAGATCACGGCACAAAACGTCGGCAAGCTGAAACCGGTGTGGACCTTGGCGACCGGGCAGATCGAAGGCCACCAGGCGCCGCCAATCGTCAACAACGGGGTTATGTTCGTCGCGACCCCGGGCAATCAGGTGCTGGCGATTGACGCCAAAAAGGGTGACCTCCTGTGGCGTTTCAAACGGCCAATCCCGGACGACATGCTCTTGCTGCACCCGACGAGCCGCGGGGTCGGGCTGCTCGGGGACAAAGTCTACTTCGCCGCGGCCGATGCCGTGCTCGTTGCGCTCGATGCCAAGACCGGCAAGGAGGTTTGGAAGGCTCCGGTTGAGGACTACACGCACGGATATTATATGTCGTTGGCGCCGCTCGTCGCCGACGGCAAGGTGATGGTCGGCGTCTCGGGCGGCGAACTCGGGGTTCGCGGCTTTGTCGCCGCGTTCGACGCCGAGACCGGCAAACCGCTCTGGAAAACCTACACCGTACCGGCGCCGGGCGAACCGGGCAGTGAGACCTGGCCCAAAGGCGATCAGTGGAAGACCGGCGGCGGCTCTGTGTGGATCACCGGCGCCTACGATCCCGAGACGAGCCTCACTTTTTGGGGCACCGGCAATGGTGGGCCATGGATGGGCGATCAGCGCCCGGGCGACAACTTATACACCTCATCCGTGCTGGCGCTCGATACTGCGACCGGCGCAATCAAAGGCTATCACCAGTACCATCCCAACGACTCATGGGATTGGGACGAGGTGTCGCCGCCGATCGTCGTCGATTACCAGCACAACGGTAAAACTATCAAAGGTCTCGTCGACGTCGCGCGCGACGGCTATTTGTGGATGCTCGAGCGCACCCCTGACAAGATCAACTTCATAGATGCCAAGCCGTTTGTGAAGCAAAACGTGTTCGCGAGCCTCGACCCCGAGACCGGGCGGCCGAACGTCGATCCGGTGCGTCAGCCTGCGACCGGAAAGAAAGCCGACTTCTGCCCCTCGCTGTGGGGTGGCAAGGATTGGCCGCCGGTGGCCTATAGCCCGAAGACACGGCTATTGTATGTCCCCGCCAACGACAATCTGTGCGGCACGTCGATTGGCGAAGCGGTCACTTACACGCCCGGGCAACGTTATGTAGGGGCAACGACGACCCTCTATATCGCCCCGGGCGCCGATCACATCGGCGAACTGCAAGCCTGGAACCTCGATACCGGACAGAAGGCCTGGAGCCATCCCTTTGCCAGTTCGCAGCTGTGGGGGCCGGTGCTCGCGACGGCCGGCGGGGTTGTGTTTGCGGGCGGGACTAACGACCGGTATTTCCGCGCCTTCGACGCCTCGAACGGCAAGACCTTGTGGGAATTCCGTACCAGCTCGGGGGTGAATGGGGTGCCGGTCTCGTTCCAAATCGACGGCAAGCAATACATCGCCGTGCAGTCGGGCTGGGGCGTCGATGCAGCACGCATGCAGGCGCGCCTTAATCTCGTACGGCAGTGGGAATTCCCCGATGTGCCGCAAGGCGGCTCGGTCTGGGTGTTCGCTGTCGATTAGCTCCCGCGCTCGCTGAGGGCGGCAGGTCCTATCAGGCCGCCCGTTGCGGCGCACGCGCGAAGGCTCGCGCAATCGCCTCGAAGGCGGGCTTGGGTTTTAAGTCGGCATCAAAAGGCAACGGCCGCGACGGCGTTCCATCGGTACGCCATTTTGATTCATGGGTCTCTTTCCGAACGATCCAGCTGTGACGATCCGACAGTCCCCAGGTCACCACTACTTTAACCGCCGGTTCGTCGAGCGCAGTGTCGAGGAAGCGGTTGTAGGTATCGGCTACCAATCGGTCCCGAACCACTTCATCTGCCGGGGCGTTTTCGTCGGTGACGTCGAGTTCGGTGATCTGGATCGTCAGACCGAGACCCGCCACATCCGCGAGAAACCGGCGCAACCGAGCGGCGGAAAAGGGCGGTCCGCCGGCGCAGGAAAGATGGGCTTGGACCCCGACGGCGTCGACTGGGGTGCCGGATCGCCGCATCCGCTCGAGCAGGTTGAGCAGCGCCGTGCGGCGTGTTTCCTGTTCCGCGGTGTCGAGCTCGACGTCGTATTCATTGACGACGAGGCGGGCGGCAGGATCGGTCTCCCGCGCCGTCCGATAGGCGAGGTCGAGATAGTCCGGCCCGAACATCTCGAGAAAAACCCCGGTGCGCAAACCGTCCGGCCTCCCGTCCTTCGGCTCGATCGGTTCGTTGACGACGTCCCAACTGTGCACCATTCCGCGGTAGCGGCCGGCCAGGCTGCGGATGCGCTCGACGATCGCGCTCTCGATCTCGTGCCGGCTATCCAAGTCGAAGAACCAGTTCGGTGTGCGGTGGTACCAAAGCAGATTGTGCCCGCGCAGCGCGAGGTCGTTTTCGTGTGCGAAAGCGGCAACCGCGTCGGCAGGGCCGTAATCGTCATCGCCGCGCATGCCGCGGTTCATGACCTGCCATTTCATGTCGTTCTCGGCGACGACCAGCCCCGTTTGCTGCAGTACGAGATCGACAAAGCGGGGATCTCCGGAAATCTGTCTGGCCGAAATCGTGGTCCCGTAGAGCAGCCCCTTTTCGGCCGCCAGCTTGCGCAACGCCAAGGTCTCTTCGGCATGTCCAGATACCGGTACGGCTAACCCAGTGCCGCTCCCTAGGGTTGCAAGGCCTGCGGCAATAAAACGCCGCCTATTCGGGTGCTCAAATTTGCAGCAACTCATGAATTATTGAACCGAGTCGACCGTTCGTATCCTCAGTGTGTCGGCGGGGTCTGCCCCCGCCGGTCCGATATTGCCATTGCCATCGGCTGTTGCACGAGGGGATTCGGTGCTCGGCCTGCGCCACGGCGACGCACAGCACTCGTCAAAGGGTACCCTCGGCCCCTCTCCAAACCCGATCCGCTGATCGTCCTTTAAACCAGAATCCAGTCGGTATCTGGGATGAATTTCCCGGAGCTCGCCAGATCGGTCATCGGGCCCCGCCGCTGCTGGCTCCTCTGAAAGAACTCTCGACGGCGGCAGAATCACTGTTGCGGTCGTGCCGCGCCCGGTCTCGCTCTTTAGCGTCAACGAGCCGCCGTGGAGCTCGGCAAGCTTTCGAGCGAGCGGCAGTCCCAGACCAGAGCCTTCATGTCGACGGGCAAGTCCCCCATCGACTTGGCCAAACCGCTCGAGGGCTATTTCGACCTCGGCCTCAGTCATCCCGCGGCCGTTGTCCTGCACGATGAATGCTACGCCGCCCTCTTCTGTGCGCCGCACGAGGACGTTGATCGCCCCGCCCAGCTCGGTGAATTTGATCGCGTTCGACAGCAGGTTGAGCAGGATCTCCGTCAGACGCGTCCGGTCGGCCGTCAGCGGGGGCAGGTCTTCCTCAATATGGACAGCCAATTTGAGCAAGCTGGCGGCAGCACGATCCTTGACGAGGGCGATAGCGCTGTCGATCAACCTGCCCGGCTCGAGCACTTCTTCGTGCAGATCCAGCTTGCCGGCGTCGATCCGCGCCAGATCGAGAATCTCGTTGATCAGGTGCAGAAGATGCTCGCCGCTCTGGCGAATGAGACCGACATATTCGGCCTGCCGCGACTGGAGCGGCCCGGCAATCCCGTTCTCCAACACCTCGGAGAAGCCGAGGATCGCGTTGAGGGGCGTGCGCAGTTCATGGCTCATATTGGCGAGGAACTGCGATTTGGCGACATTGGCGGCCTCAGCGGCGGCCTTTGCTTCGTGCACGGCTTGTTCGGCCAGAACCTTCTCGGTGATGTCGCGAGCTGTTCCCCGATAGCCGAGAAACCGCCGCGCTTCATCAAAGAGCGGGTTGCCGCCGACGGAAATCACGCGTTCAGGGTCGTCGCCGATCTGGCGTTTATAGACGAAGTCACGGAATGGCTCGTGCCGGTCCAGAACCGCCAGATGTTCCTGCCATTTGGCCGGTTCGGTGACGATATCGATTGCCAAATCGGTGCGCGTCCGGCCAATGCGGGTCTGGGGGTCCTGACCAAACGCGCGTATGTGATCGGACAGAAACGTGAACCGATGCTTCTCGTCGGTTTCCCAGAACCAGTCGGATGAGGTCAGAGCGAAATCGCGACACCTAGCTTCGCTCTCGCGCAAAGTCGCCTCGGAGCGCTTGAGCAAGCGGGAGCGCGCCACCAGTGCCCGACACAACAGCGCAAAACCGATCGCCGCGCAAAGCGTGCCGAAGGCAATGAGGCGCCCCCAGTTCGCGAGCACTGTCTCTTCCGCCGCCGAGACCGTAGCGACAAAGGGGAAATCGCGCAGCGGAGGCAACGAGACGCTGTGCGCCAGTCCGTCGACGTAGCCGCGGACCCCTTCTTCGCGTAGATCCCAAACGGCCAAGCCGGCCATAATGGCGATGGCGAGCAGAGCAATCCCAGCGAACGACAGGCGTCGGCTGGCGCGAAAACGTCCCCTCTGCAGGCGGTTGTATGTCACCACGCCGCGACACTAGCGAAAGACGCTTAGCAACAAGTGAAGGGAAGTTGATAGGCATCAACGTGATTTCTCCGTCTCGACCTCCCCGTTCGATTGAACGTGTTCGATGTTGGCCTTGGCAGCCATGTCTGCTTGGCTGCCCGGGGCCAATTGGCCGACTCGTTCCCAATCTTGACGAGCTCCCTCGTCGTCGCCCTTCAGGCGGCGGATATTGCCGCGTTCCAGCAACGCCGGCGCGGAATTCGGCGCTCGCGCTATTGCCTTCTCGACATCGGCGAGCGCGGGGTCGAGCCGATCCAGGGCGCGGTTTGCCGAGGCGCGGTAGATCAGCGCGTCGACGCGCGACGGGTCGGCCTTCAGGACATGGTCGAGATCGGCCACCGCTTTGTCGTAATATCCGATCCCCGCGGCCGCTTGCGCCCGGTCGATCAGCAAGTCGGGATCTTTCGGCTCCAGGGCAAGGGCCGCTCCGGCCGCCGCGTAAGCACGCACCGGATCGCCGGCCAAGCCCCAGGCTTGCCCAGCCTGATCGAGCACCTCGGCGCGCAGCCCGGCCGGCGCCGTCGTCATCGCCTGCGCCAGCGCTTCGAGGCGAAGCGCCGCCTCCTTATATTGCTTCAGCCCGATCAGAGCGACGGCGGCGCAATGATCTGCCGGATGCGCCCCGCCGCGTTCGTGCCAGCTCTGCGCCAGACTGCGGGCCTCATCAGGGTTTTGCCGGGCCAGCTTCATGCAGCGCTCATAGGCCGCGGCCTCGGCCGCCGCATCGCGCGGCGCGGCTGATTGCAGAGGCTGCTCGGCGGCCGCGGCTTTCCCCCAGGCCACGATCAACAGACCGCACAAAACGAGGTCGGTTAGGCGGTGCCAGGTCGGCTTGTAGCTAGGTAGCGTGCGGATAATCGGTGCCTCTAGGAAAAGAAGAGCATCGCGCCGCTCGCTTCGCGTGCCGGCACGACGAGGCCGCCGCCCGGCAGTTCTGCAAACGGGACCTGCCGCCGGGCCAGGTAATCGGCGGTATCTTCGCGCCGTGCGACCCCAAATTCGATCGAGACGATGCCGGGCAACGGGAAGTCCGACGCGACATCGAGCGCGGGATACATGGTCGAAAAATCGTCCGGTGTGCTGAACACGATCCGGTGCGGCCCGACATGAACGCATGCGACCGCATCGGTGGTGGTCACCTGCTGTATGCCGAACAGCCGATCATAAGGCTCCAATAGCGCAGCCGTACTCTCGACCAGCACATGGATGCTCTTCAAACCGAGGGCGCCGTTCGGATGGTCCAACCATTCGGGACGCCGCATCAGCTCCGGCGTCAGATGGGTGCAGATAAAACAATCGAGCCCCGGCGTCTCTTCCGCCGGCAGGGACATCAAGCTGAAGCGCGGCACGACGGTGCCCTCCGCGAGCTCGAGCTGGCGGCCGAGCGGCCGCGGCTCGGAGGGGTGAAGCTCGCGGCCGAGCAGCGCCGCGCGAACATCCTCGGGGGCGCCGGCCGGCGCAAACGCTGCCGCCATCAACCCCTCGCGTTGCGCCAAAAAGGCGTCGAGCCGCTGAACAAAATCGTTCGGATCGACGATGCCGAGGAGTTCGACATACTCGGACGCAAACATGATGCAATAATTCGCCGTTCCTTGTCCGATATGCCTGCCGCGGGGTGACAACGTAAAGCCGAGCCGGCTCCATCCCAGCCGCGCCCGTTCGAGATCGCGAACCCCGACAATGACGTGGTCGATGCCCGCAATGCCGTTGTCCATGATCGCCTTGTCTATGGTCGCCTCTGGGTGCCGTCGTCGGTAAGCTTAACGGCTCCGTGCCTTGCGGGCCAGGGGAGCGATAGGGGAGAGATCGATGCGCGTTGACTTGCTGCAACGTCTGTTCCGCCATGAGGCGGCGAGCGGGATCGTGCTGATGCTGGCTTCGGCTTTGGCCCTCGCGCTCGCCAACTCGCCCTTGGCCGAATTTTATAACTTGCTGCTGAGCGTGCACGGCTCAGTGCGGATCGACGGGTTCGGCATCGACAAGCCCATGCTGCTGTGGGTCAACGATGGGCTGATGGCGATATTTTTTCTTCTCGTTGGTCTCGAAATAAAGCGCGAGGTGCTGGAGGGCGAGCTGTCCGAACGCAGGCGCGCGATCCTCCCGGTCGTAGCGGCGATTGGCGGAATGACCGTGCCGGCTCTGATCTACCTCGCCATTACACGGAACGAGCCGGGGGCAGTAACCGGCTGGGCAATCCCCTGCGAAACCGATATTGCGTTCTCGCTGGGGGTAATGGCCCTGTTCGGCGGCCGTGTCGCGCCGTCCCTCAAGCTGTTTCTGACCGCGCTCGCGATCATCGACGATCTCGGCGCAATCGTGATCATTGCAATCTTTTATACCGAGGAACTTTCCTGTGTCTCGTTGGACGTCGCACTGGCGGCGCTCGCCATCCTCGCGGCGCTCAACCTCGCCGGAGTGCAGCGGATTATCTGGTACGTCCTCGTCGGCATCGTGCTGTGGGTGTTCGTGCTGAAATCCGGCGTTCATGCGACACTCGCCGGGGTCGCGCTGGCCTTGGCGATTCCGTTCAAAGGGGAGTCGGTCAAGGGGGAGTCGGGCCAAGATTCGCCACTTATTCGCACAGAACACGGGCTCGCCCCCTGGGTAGGGTTTGGCATCATGCCGCTGTTCGGCTTCGCCAATGCCGGACTGTCTTTTGCCGATCTATCATTGTCGTCCATTGTCGAGCCGGTCCCGCTCGGTATTGCCGCAGGTCTGTTTCTCGGCAAGCAAATCGGCGTCTTTGGCGCGGCGGCGCTGGTGATCCGCGCCGGCTGGGCCGAGCTGCCCGCGAACGCCGGCTGGGTGACGCTCTGGGGCACGAGCATCCTGACCGGTATCGGCTTCACGATGAGCCTTTTCATCGGCGCGCTCGCTTTCGGAGAATCCGATGTTGAAGCCGTCATGCGCCTGGGCGTCCTCGTCGGCTCCGGCCTCTCGGCGATCGTCGGGGCCGCAGTGCTTGGGCTGCCGCCCGAATGGCGGCCGAAGCAGAGATAATGCACCCGCATTGCGCCGACCCTCCCCCTCCTCGGCCAGCCCCGTCCTTGCGCCGCCGAGCCGCGCCGATCACGCGAACCCTGCGCTCCCAAGGCTGTCCTCGCTGTTTTTACAGCCAGTGAACAGCCAAAGCGGATTGCACCGAGGTGCATGGCCGCTGAATGTAAGGTCAAGGCCGAGCGCCGAGCCTCCTAATAATACAGAGAAAAAACAGGAGGCTTTCCGTCGGCGACGCCGAAATCCCTCGTCTCTGGCCTCCAAAAGGATGAATTGAGACGGTACTGGGGAACAGTCCGGCAACGCTCACCACCTCCCAACCAGTGAAACGGTCGACGCTAGCATGTTTGTGCTAAAATGTCAATAAACATCCGTGTGATTGAGGCAACAAAACGGGAATCGAGCTTGACTTTGTTATCCATATATGCAAACATAACAAACATGATAGAATCAGCGAATGCTCCCCACTTGCTCCGCACGATTCGTGCGAAGCTCGAGCTCACCCAAGAGCAACTCGCGGAGAGACTTGGGGTTTCGTTTGCCACCGTCAATCGTTGGGAGGGGGGGATGAATGCACCGCAGCGCGCGGCGCAGGCCGCGATTGCGGCATTGGCCGAAGAGGCGGGCCTCGATGCCGGCGATCCGCAAGCATCTCTGCCGCTCGGCGAGCGTGTGCCGCGTCGGCGGCGTGGTCCCGCATCAGTGCCGAGCACAAAGACGATGGAGCAGATGCTGTGGGACGCCGCCTGCTCGATCCGCGGCGAGAAGGATGCGGCGAAATTCAAGGATTACCTGCTGCCACTGTTGTTCCTGAAGCGGCTGTCGGATGTGTTCGATGACGAGATCGAGCGGCTGGCCGAGGAATACGGCGATCGTGACACGGCGCTGGAGATCGCCGAGAGCGATCACGACCTGTTGCGCTTCTATCTGCCGCCCGAGGCGCGGTGGGCGGTTATCAGCGGACGACAGCAATTCGACTGGCCCGCTGACGATCAGGGCCGCGGCACGCGTCCACGCGACATCGGCGAGCACCTGACCAAGGCGGTGCGCGCCGTCGTGCGGCACAACCCGTCACTGTCGGGCGTCATCGACGTCGTCGATTTCGCCGCCGAGCGCAACGGCGAGCGCGACATCAACCCGGCCAAGCTGCGCGAGGTCGTCGAGACCTTCTCCGATCCGCGGTACCGGCTCGGCCTGGCCGACGTGCAGCCCGATTTTCTCGGCCGCGCCTACGAATACCTGTTGCGGAAATTCGCCGAGGGCTCGGGCCAGAGTGCCGGCGAGTTCTTCACGCCGACCGAGGTCGGCTTCCTGATGGCGCACATCATGCGCCCGAAACCAGGCGAGGAATGCCACGACTACGCCTGCGGCTCGGCCGGGCTGCTGGTCAAGCTCCAGCTCGTCGCCCGAGAACTCGATCCGACCAGCAAGGTGCCGCTGAAGCTCTACGGCCAGGAATTGACCGCCGAGAGCTACGCCGTCGCGCAGATGAACGCGATCATTCACGACATGAGCGTCGAGATCGCGCGTGGCGACACGATGATCAATCCGAAATTCAAGACGGCGGACAGCAGGATCCGCACCTATGACATCGTCGTCGCCAACCCGATGTGGAACCAGCCGTTCAACCCCGACATCTTCGCCGACGATCCGTTCGACCGTTTCCGCACCCAGGGCGGCGTCACCACCGGCAAGGGCGATTGGGCGTGGCTGCAGCACACGCTGGCGTCCCTCGGCGAGCGCGGCCGGGCGGCGGTCGTGCTCGACACCGGCGCCGTAACGCGCGGCTCGGGCTCGAAAAACGAGGATCGGGAGCGCAACATCCGCAAATGGTTCGTCGATCGCGACCTGATCGACGGCGTGATCCTGCTGCCCGACAATCTGTTCTACAACACCACCGCCGCCGGCGTGATCGTCGTGCTGTCGAAGCGTAAACCTGCCGCGCGCAAGGACCGCATCGTATTGCTCAACGCCAGCCGGCGGGTGGCGAAGGGCCGGCCGAAAAACTTCATCCCGGAAGACGACATCCGCCCGCTCGCCGCCGCCTTTCTGAAGGGCGAATCGGTCGAAGGGGAGATCGCGGTCATTACGCGGCAACAAATTGAGGAAAAGGACTACAACCTCGGCCCGGCGATGTGGGTGGGGCAGTCCAGTTCGGCGGAAGTTGGCTCCGTTAGCGCGCTGGTCCGCGAATTGGTGGGGCTCGACAGCGAAGCGCATCGCCTTTCGGCGACGATCTCGAAACTCTTGGCCGGGGTCGTCGATGAGCCTGCTTGAAGCTGATCTCGGTAGCGGGCGACGATGGACTCGCGTCGGTGACTGCTACGAGGTCACCAAAAAACCGCGCAACCTCAACCGTTTCGCGGTTTCTGAGATTCCGTTCGCGGCAATGGAGGCAATCCCTCAGGATGGCACCTACACGCCGACCTTCACGCTGAAGGCTCCCAACGCGATCGCCAGCGGCACCTATTTTGAACGCGGAGACATACTCGTCGCGAAGATCACCCCATCTTTTGAGAACGGAAAGCAGGCCCTGACACTCGACTTGCCGGCGCCGTTTGGATACGCGACGACTGAGGTCATCCCGCTGCATCCTTGGGAACCTCAGCACGATCCGAGGCTCCTCTTCTTCTATTTGCTGCACCCAGACGTTCGGCATCATGTCGCCGAGCGGATGGAGGGCACGACTGGGCGCCAGCGGGTCCCGGAGACCGTGCTTCTCGACCTGCCGATCCCTGCCTTCGAGAGTGGCGACCAAACGGCGATGGCGAATGCACTTGAAGCCATTCGGCATGCGTCCGCTGCGGAAACTGAATGTGAACTCGCCGCCGGAGATCTCAAGCGCGCGGTGATGCGAGAGCTGTTCAGGCGCGGGCTGAGGGACGAGGCGCAAAAAGATACCGAAATCGGTCCGGTGCCCGAGAGTTGGGAAACAGGACGCCTCGACCGATACGCGGATGTTATCTCGACTAGAATGACCTATTCGCAACTGGAGGAGTTAGAGTCTGTCTGAGGGCGGTCAGGCGGTCCGGGTGCTCGGGATAAAGGTCGCCGATATGAACCTGCCGGGAAACGAGGTGAAGCTTCAAACAGCACTGGTTGAAAAGATGATGGATAAGGCAGCTGCTGAATATCGCTGCGCCCCGCCACGCACCGTTATATTTCCAAAACGAGGAGCCGCTATAGCAACCAATAAAAAGCGGCTATCAACAGAGTGGACCGTATTCGACCCCAATGTGATTGGCGTCGTCGCGGGAGCCATGCTTGAACAAGATTTCCTGTTCCAGTGGTTTCAGACTTTTGATCTGCGCACGATCACTGAACCAGGCCCAACACCGCAGCTCAATAAGAAAAATCTCGAACCGCTGATTATTCCGGTTCCCCCCACCTTCGAGGAGCAGCGCGAGATTATCATTGTTCTCGACGCGATCGACCGCAAGATCGACCTGCACCGCAAAAAGCGCGCGGTGCTCGACGAGCTGTTCAAGGCGCTGCTGCACAAACTAATGACCGGGGACATACGTCTTGGCGACCTCGACCTGTCGGCGCTCGACATCCGTCCATCCGTCATGCGCGGACTTGTTCCGGGCATCCGCGTGGATGCCCGGGTCAGGCCCGGCCATGACGGCCAAGATAGCGCCGCTCCCTCAGCGGAGGCCGCCCAATGAGCCAGTTGAAGATCAGTGAGGCGGGGTCAAAGCGTCATGGCAGCACGATCGCTCACACCCCATCTCGCGTGGGAATCATGGCCTCTTACATCACTGACAGCAGACAGGTTGCGGGAGAACTATCATGTCCGTGACGATCGATCTGCCTCCGGACATCGAGGCGAACCTCGCGGCGCAGGCCGCGGTGCGAGGGGTGTCGCTTGCCGAACACTTGCGCCATCTTCTCGCCGAACAGGCCGGCGCAACCAAGGCCAAGGGCACCCGGAAGACGCCTGAGGAACGGGCGAAGCTCTGGCGCGACGTGTCGGGGTTGCCCGAGACGAAACCGCTCTCGGATGAGGCGATCAGCCGCGAGAGCATCTATGCCGAGCGCGGGTGAGCATTCTGCTGGATACCAACGTGCTGCTGCGGCGGGTACAGCCGTCGCATCCCAGCCACGCCTTTGCCGTCGACAGCGTCGCCCGCCTCCTTGCCGCCGGGGAGGCGGTTCATTTCACGTTGCAGAACATCGCCGAGTTCTGGAACGTCGCGACGCGCCCGGCGGAGCATAACGGGCTCGGTTTTCCGGCTCCGGTGGCGCTAGTCGAGGTCGAAAAGGTCGAGGCGGCGTTCGACCTCCTTCCGGATACGCCATCAATCTACGCGGTGTGGCGCGATTTGGTTCTACGCCACGGCGTCATCGGCGCCAAAGTGCATGACGCGCGGCTGGTCGCCGCGATGCAAGTGCATGGCGTGCACCGGCTCCTCACCTTCAACGCCGGCGATTTCACCCGTTACGGGATCGAAGTGGTGCAGCCCGCCGCGGCGCTGGAAACTTCGCCATGAGCGAATTGAAGATCAGCGAGGCGGGGTCGGTCCAGTTCCCGATGGTCGCGCATGCCGCCGCGATCGGCTGGACGCCGATCCCGCCCGAAGTCGCCAAGCAGAAGCGCGGCGGCGAGGCCGGCATGCTGTTCCGCGACGAGCTGGAGGCCGTGCTCGCGCGGTTCAATCCGTGGCTGTCGACCGACGCGATCCGCCAGCTCATCGAGAAACTGGAGGCGATCCCGCCGACCGTCGAGGGCAACCGCGAGATGCTGTCGTGGCTGCGCGGCGAGCGGCAATGGTACGACGAAGCCGAAAAGCGTCACCGCCACGTCCAGCTCGTCGATTTCGACGCGCCGGCCGACAACGCCTTTCACGTCACCTGGGAATGGAAGCTGAAGCCGCCGGCCCGCAAGGGCAACCGGGCCGATGTGATGTTTGTCGTCAACGGCGTGCCGGTCTGCGTCGTCGAGCACAAGAACCCGAAGGACGGCGGCGCCATCGAGCGCGGCATCACGCAGCTGCGGCGCTACGAAAAGGAAACGCCCGAGCTGCTCGGCGCGCCGCAGCTCTTCAACGTCACCCATCTGCTCGATTACTGGTACGGCGTGACCTGGAACGCCAACCGGCGCTTCATGGCGCGCTGGAAGCAGGAGCGCGAGGAAACCTACAAATTCGCGGTGCAGGCGTTCTTCGAGCCGACCGACTTCCTGCGCACGCTTCAGCACTGGATTCTGTTCTATGTCGAGGACGGCGAGACGCGGAAATCGGTACTGCGCCAGCACCAGCGCATCGCGATCGACAAGATCGTCGCGCGCTGCGAGGACACCGCCAAAAAGCGCGGCCTCGTCTGGCACACCCAGGGCTCGGGCAAGACCTTCACCCTGCTGACCGCGGCGCGGCTGATCCTCGAGGAGAAGGAGCGGTTCCACAACGCGACCGTGATCCTCGTCGTCGATCGCATCGAGCTCGAAGGACAGCTGAAGGGCTGGGTCGAGAAGCTGCTCGGCGAGATGCAGCAGCAGGACATCCCGGTCTGGCGGGCCGAACTCGAAGGCCGAGGTGCAGGATCTGCTGAAGACCGACAAGCGCGGTCTGATCATCTCGATGATCCACAAGTTCGAGGGCATCGATAAGGACGCGAACACGCGCGAGCAACATCTACGTCTTCATCGACGAGGCGCACCGCTCCGTCGCCAAGGACCTCGGCACCTACCTGATGGCGGCGGTGCCCAACGCCACGATCATCGGCTTCACCGGCACGCCGATCGCCAAGACCGCGCAGGGCGAAGGCACGTTCAAGATCTTCGGCACCGACGACGCGCAGGGCTATCTCGACAAGTACTCGATCCGCGAGTCGATCGAGGACGAGACGACCTTGCCGCTCCGCCACACGATGGCGCCGAGCGACATGACCGTTCCGGCCGAGCGGCTCGACAAGGAATTCTTCGACCTGGCCGAGGCCGAGGGCGTCACCGACATCGACGAACTGAACCGGGTGCTCGACCGCGCCGTCGGCCTGCGCACCTTCCTGACCGCCGACGATCGGGTCGAGAAGGTCGCCGCCTTCGTCGCCGAGCATTTCAAGGAAAGCGTGCTGCCGCTCGGCTACAAGGCCTTTCTGGTCGGCGTCAACCGCGAGGCCTGCGCCAAGTACAAGCGCGCGCTCGACAAGCTGCTGCCGCCCGAATGGTCGGAAGCCGTCTACACCGAGAACGCGGCCGACGTGATCGACCGGCCGCTGGTGGCTGAACTGCAGATTGTCGGACGAGCGCGAGACGCGATGTGCGGCTGCTGTTCAAGAAGGCGAACGAGAACCCGAAAATCCTGATCGTCACCGACAAACTGCTGACCGGCTACGACGCGCCGCTGCTCTACTGCATGTATCTCGACAAGCCGATGCGCGACCACGTGCTGCTCCAGGCGATCGCGCGCGTGAACCGGCCCTATGTCGATGCCGAACGGCGTGCAGAAGCGGGTCGGGCTCGTCATCGATTTTGTCGGCGTGCTGCGCGAACTGAAGAAGGCGCTCCAGTTCGACAGCGCCGACGTGAGCGGCGTGATCGAGGACCTCGATCTGCTGCTGAAGGACTTCCTCGAGAAGATCGAGAAGGCCAAGGCCGAGTATCTCGAAGCCGCCGGCGAGGGCAGCGCCGACGAACACTCGAAAGAGTGATCTACGGCCGATTTCTCGATCCCGACGCCGCGCAAGGCGTTCTTCGAGGCCTACAAGGACATCGAGGCGCTGTGGGAAATCCTGTCGCCCTCGCCGGAGCTGCGCGACCACATCGAGACCTACAAGCGCCTCGCGAAGCTCTATGCGGCCGTGCGAAATGCCTATGCCGAGCAGGTCGGCTTTGTCGCCGATCTTGCCTACAAGACGCGGCGGCTCGTCGAGGAAGGCGCGAGCCAGGAAGGGCTCGGCCGCCTGACCAAGACCGTGACCTTCGACGTGAAGACCCTGGAAGGGCTTCGCAGCGGAACCCGGCTCCGACGAAGGCAAGGTCTTCAACCTGGTGCGCAGGCTTGCACCAGGAACTCGAAGAGGAGCCGGCCGCCGCGCCGGTGCTGCGACCGATCGCCGAGCGGGCCGAACGCATTCTCCAGGAGCTTGGAGAACCGCAACACGACCGGGCTCGCGGCAATGGATTACCTCGCTGCCTTGGCCAAGGAGAAGGAGGAGGCAGTCAAGGCGCGCCAAGACAGCGGCCTGTCGACCCGTGCCTTCGGGGTCTATTGGTCATTGAAGGACGATGAGGCGCTCGCGAAGGCGGGCATATCCGGCCGTCGAACTGGCGAAGGAGTCCGAAACACTGCTCACGCGTTTCCCGAACGCGCAGGTCAACGACGACGAGCAGCGGCGCCTCCGCGCCGCGCTTTATCGTCCGCTGCTTGGCGCTCGACAAGCAGGACAGAGGACGGATTGTCGAGGCGGTGCTGGCCATTCTTCTCGACGGCGGATCTGATGATGCGATCGCGTGACAACGGACGCGCGCAGCTTCTGCAATCGGGTTCGATATTGGTCACAGCGTTTGAAGGTCGAGGCCCGGATCATCCGCGTGCAGCGGATGACGCGGAAATGGGGTTCCTGCTCGACGACCGGAACGATCACGCTGGCGGCGGATCTCTACGAACAAGAGCCCGGGTTCCAGGACTTCGTCATCGCTCATGAATTACTGCATCTCCGGGTTCCGACACACGGCCGCCTGTTCAAGGCCCTGATGACGGCCCACGTCCCGAACTGGCGCGCGTTCGATGTTGCCCGTCAGCGCCCTCGTTCGGGAAACAGTTCAAGCAACCCCGCTCGTGATGCCGCGGAGAGGCCGCGCTCGGTAATGAGTGCGGTGACGAGGCGGGCCGGGGTTACGTCGAAGGCGTAATTGGCGGCGGGGCTGTCGGCCGGGGTCAGGCGGACGGCTACGCGCCGGCCTTCATCGGTCCAGCCTTCGATGTGGGTGACCTCGCGCGGGTCGCGGCGCTCGATTGGGATCGCCGCGCCGCTCTCGATCTCCCAGTCGATCGTCGGCGAGGGCAGCGCGACGTAGAACGGGATGCCGTTGTCGCGCGCCGCCAGCGCTTTCAGGTAGGTGCCGATCTTGTTTGCGACATCGCCACCCGCCGTCGTGCGGTCGGTGCCGACGATGCAGAGGTCGACCAGGCCCTCGCGCATCAGGTGACCGCCGGCATTGTCGACGATGACCGTGTGCGGGACGCCGTGCTCGCCGAGCTCCCAGGCGGTGAGGCTGGCGCCCTGGTTGCGCGGGCGGGTCTCGTCGACCCAGACATGGATCGGGATGCCCTCATTGTGGGCACGGTAGACCGGGGCGAGTGCGGTGCCCCAATCGACCGTAGCGAGCCAGCCGGCATTGCAATGCGTCAGCACCTCGACGCGACCGGCGCCATCCTTGCGCCGCCGCGCCTCGGCGATCAGTCCGGCGCCGTGCTCCCCAATCGCGCGATTGATCGCGACGTCGGCATCGGCGATCTCGCCGGCCCGCGCCATGGCCGCGGCAAACCGGCCGCTTTCCGGCACCTCGCGACAGCGCCCGCTTCATCTCGGCGAGGGCCCAGCGCAGATTGACCGCGGTCGGGCGGGTCGCGGCGAGCTTTGACGCCGCCGCCTCGAGCCCGCGATCCGACGGGTCCTCCGCGGCCGCGAGAGCGATGCCGTAGGCGGCGGCGGCGCCGATCAGCGGTGCGCCGCGAACCTGCATCGTGGCTATCGCCCGCGCCGCATCATCGAGCGTCTGCAGACCGACAATCACCAGCTCGTGCGGCAAGCGCGTCTGATCGATGATCTCGACCGTGCGCCCGTCGGTAGCGGGCCAGATCGTGCGCATCGCCCGGCCGCGAACATTCATGGCGCCTCCTCGAGATCTGAGCCCCGATCTTTGCCGCTGTGCGACAAGGTGTCGATGAGAGGGCACCCGGCCGCTTCACCGGCAGTGCAGCGCCGCACGGCGTCCGCCAGCGCGCGCTCCATCGCGCGCAGGTCGGCAATCTTCGCCCGAACGTCCGCGAGATGACCGGCAGCGAGCTCGCGTGCTTCGGCGCATGCCTCTGGGCCGTCATCGCCCGAAAGGGCCAGCAAGGCGCGAATTTCGTCGAGAGTGAACCCGAGCTCTCGGGAGCGGCGGATGAAGGCGAGGCTGCGGGTTTCGGCTGGCCCGTAGACGCGCCGTCCACTCGCGGTGCGAGGCGGCGCGGGCAGCATCTTGATCCGCTCGTAATAGCGGATGGTCTCGATATTGACGCCCGTACGCCGGGAAAGCTCACCTATCGACAGGGCTGCCGATGGCTGAAGGGCGAAGGCGGGCACTCGATAATTTCCTCTTGATCCTGTAGTCACTACAGGATGTAGCATCGCGACCATGATCGGCCAAGCCCAAAACGCGACGAAACCCACGCGCCTTGAAATTGAGCGGACGGATCTGCAGCGCACCCAGAAGCTGCTGACCGCAGGTGGCATATTGGGGGCGCTCGCCGCTTCGTCCTGTTGTGTGCTGCCGCTCGCACTGTTCGGTCTCGGGGTCGGCGGAGCTTGGATCAGCCACCTGACGCGGCTTGCGCCCTATCAGCCCTATTTCATCGCCGGAACCGTGGGCTGCCTTGGCTTTGGTTATTGGCTGCGTTACCGCGCACGGAAGAGAGCCTGCGCGGAAGGAGAGGCCTGCGCACGGCCGCTGTCCAACCGCGGCGTTACGATTGGCCTTATACTTGCGACGGTGCTTGTCGTCGGTGCGCTGGCGCTCGACTTGCTCGCACCGCTTTTCCTCTGACCCCTGAAGGAGAACGTCGGATGACCAAATTCCTTACCGCTGCTCTTGTCGGCCTCGGCCTCTTGGCTTCATCGGGGGCTTTCGCCGGCGAGAAGACCATCACGCTCGCGGTAGCAGAACATGTACTGCTCGGCGTGCCCGATCACAGTGAAGTCGAGCCTCGAAGCAGTGCCGGGCGTCGCCAAGGTTGTCGTTTCCTATGCGAGCAAGACAGCGGTGGTGACCTTCGACGACACTGAGGCTGCCGTGCCGGCGCTGATCGCTGCGACAACTAATGCGGGCTATCCCTCGGACCTCAAGGGCTGATCCGCTCGTGACCGAGCGCTCAATGCGGTGGCGATAAAGGGTGCCACTACCGTGGTCGAGCAATCAGTCGTCACGTGTCCGAACTGTCACGCGGCTAAGATCGAGACGATGCCGACCGACACCTGCCAGTTCTTTTACGAATGCGCCGCTTGCGGCAAGCTGCTGCGGCCGAAACCCGGAGATTGTTGCGTGTTCTGCTCCTACGGATCGGTCCCATGTCCATCAATCCAGCAGACGGGTGCCGGGCGGGGTTTCCGCGAACCCCGCCGCCATTAGGCCGACCCGGGGGGACTCACGGCCTCTCGTGGCTCTCCCGCCGCCGGAGCACTCGCCCGGCGACGGCGTCGAGACGCGCGAGCACCTCGGGATCGCGCCGCTCGGGCGCGGTGATCAGCGCGTGGTCGAGGGCCTGCTGGCACCCCTGCCGGCACGGCCCGGCATGGGTCGACAGCGCCGGCACCACGCGCCTGACGAGCGCCTTTGCCCGTTCCGCGTTGTCGTGCAGCACCCCGACGATCATGTCGACCGTGACGGCGTCGTGGCCGGGATGCCAGCAATCATAGTCGGTGACCATCGCAACGGTCGCGTAGCAGATCTCCGCCTCGCGGGCGAGCTTCGCCTCGGGCATGTTGGTCATGCCGATAACATCGCAGTTCCACGACCGATAGAGCTCGCTTTCGGCAAGGCTCGAGAATTGCGGTCCTTCCATGACCATGTAGGTGCCGCCGTGCTTCAGTGCCATGCCCGCTTCGGGTCCGGCTGCGGCCAGCGCGTCGCCGATCCTGCCGCAGACCGGGTGGGCCATCGAGACATGCGCGACACAGCCCTTGCCAAAGAAAGTTTTGGCCCGGGCAAAGGTCCGGTCGATGAACTGGTCGATTACGACAAAGTCGCCGGGAACCAGTTCCTCGCGCAGGCTTCCGACGGCCGATAACGAGACAATGTCGGTGACGCCGCTGCGTTTGAGGGCGTCGATATTCGCTCGATAATTGATCTCCGAAGGCGGCAATACGTGGCCGCGGCCGTGGCGCGGAACAAACACGACGGGCTGGCCGTCGAGCGTCCCGAAACAGAATTCGTCGGAGGTCGCGCCGAACGGGCTTTCGACCCGCCGCCATTTGACATCCGCAAGTCCGTCTATTTGGTAGAGCCCACTTCCCCCGATGATGCCGATGACGGGCCCGGTCATCCAACTGGCCTAGTGTGCGGTGGCCCAGATCTTGCGCTTGGCGGCGTAGAATATGCCCGCCATGATAATCAGAAACAGCATGACCTTGAACCCGGCGCGGTGGCGAGGCTCGAGATTAGGCTCGGCCGCCCAAGTCAGGAAGGTCACCACGTCATGCGCCATCTGCGGCACCGTGGCGGAAGTGCCGTCGGCAAAAGTCACGGCGTTGTCGCTGAGCGGCGGCGGCATCGCGATCTGATGACCGGGGAAATATTCGTTGTAGTTCATCCCCGACAATAGGTTGAACCCGGGCGGCGGGTCCTTGTAGCCGGTCAGGATGCCGTAGACGTAATTCGGCCCCCCCTCGCGCGCCTTGACGATCATCGACAGATCCGGCGGCAATCCGCCGTTATTCGCCGCACGAGCCGCCTGGTCGTTGGGAAACGGGCCGGGGATCGGGTCGGAGGGCCGGGCTGGACGCTGGAACATCTGGCCCTCGTCGTTCGGCTGTTCGTTCGTAACTTGGTAGGTCGAGGCGATCGCCTTCACCTCGTCTTCGGTATAGCCGATATCGGTCAGGTCACGGAAATAAAGATGCTTGACTGGGTGGCAAGTGGAGCAGACTTCCTTATAGACCTGAAAGCCGCGCTGCTGCGCCGCCCGGTCGTAGGTGCCGAAGATGCCGTCGAACGACCATTGCTGGTGCGGCAGCGGAGGGGTCTCTTGGGCATTCGCGCAGAGCGGTGTCAGCGCCAAGACCAGCAGCGCCAGTGCGGCAAAGACGGGCTTCGGCATCTCAGGATTTCGCCAGCGGCGCTCCGGCGCCGCCAAGCCGGGCGCCACCGCCGCTTTGCAGCACCGCCGTCGCGATGCTGGCGGGCAGCGGTTTGGGCCGCTCGAGCCGGCCGATGACCGGGAACAAGATCAGGAAATGGACGAAGTAGTAGAATGTCGCAATCTGTCCGACCATTACCACCAGGCCTTCGGGCGGGTTGGCGCCGACCCAACCGAGCGCGATCACGTCGATGACCAGCAGCCAGAAAACCCATTTGTAGACCGGGCGGAACCGTGCGCTGCGCACCGGTGAGCTGTCGAGCCACGGCACGAGGAACAGCAGGAAAATTGACCCGAACGCCATGATGACGCCGAGCAGCTTGTTCGGCACCGAGCGCAAGATCGCGTAATACGGCAACAGGTACCATTCCGGCACGATGTGGTTCGGCGTCTGCATCGGATTCGCCGGAATGTAATTGTCCGAGCTGCCCAGAAAATTCGGGGCATAGAATACGAAGAACGAATAGATCAGCAAGAATACAGCCAGCCCGAACAGATCCTTGATCGTGAAATAGGGGTGGAACGGCAGCGTATCCTGCGGCCCCTTCATTTCGATCCCCAAGGGGTTGTTGGAGCCGAAGCGGTGCAATGCGATCAGATGGAGCAGCACCACGGCCAGGATCACAAAGGGCAGCAGGTAATGCAGCGCGTAGAAGCGGTTCAGGGTCGGATTGCCGACGGTAAAGCCGCCCCACAGAAACGTGACGATGCTCTGGCCGATCAGCGGTATCGCCGAGAACAGGTTGGTGATCACGGTCGCCGCCCAGTAGCTCATCTGGCCCCAGGGCAACACATAACCCATAAATGCCGTCATGATCGCCAGTATCAGAATGATGACACCGAGTATCCACAGCAATTCGCGAGGCTGCTTATAGGAGCCATAGTAGAGCCCGCGGAACATGTGGATGTAGAGTAGCGCGAAAAACATCGACGCCCCGTTCATATGGGCGTAGCGCAACATCCAGCCGTAATCGACGTCGCGCATGATCCGCTCGACCGAGTCGAAGGCAAGGTCGGCATGTGGGGTGTACTGCATCGCCAGAAAGATGCCGGTAACGATCATCACCACCAGCATGATCCCGGACAGCGAGCCGAAATTCCACCAGTAGCTGAGGTTGCGCGGCGTCGGATACTCGTACAGCTCGTGCTGCAGCATCGCGACGAACGGCAAGCGGTAATCGATCCAGCGGATGACGCGGCTCGTGGCGCTGAGGCGGGTCTGGGCCATGGCGGGTTCCTACCCGATCTTGATTGTCGTGTCGTGGGTGAATTCGTAAGGGGGCAGAACCAGGTTCAGCGGAGCGGGCCCTTGGCGAATTCGGCCTGAGGTATCATAGATCGAGCCGTGGCAGGGGCAAAACCAACCCCCATAGGGGCCGCGGGGATCGCCGGCCTTCTGACCGAGCGGGATGCAGCCGAGATGGGTACAAACGCCGATTACGACGAGCCATTCCGGTTTCTTGACGCGCGCCGAATCCGGCTGCGGATCGCGCAAGTCGCCAACGTTCACGTCTTGGGCGGCCTTGATCTCCTCGGGGGTGCGGTGGTCGATGAAGACCGGCTTTCCGCGCCACGCGACAGTCAGGCGCTGGCCGACCTGCACAGGCGCGAGATCGACCTCCGTGGTGGACAGAGCCAAGGTGTCGCGTGCCGGGTTCAGGCTGTCGATGAACGGCCAAATCGTGGCGGCGACGCCGACAGCGCCAATCGCCGTCGCCGTCAAAATCAGAAAATCGCGCCGGGTCTCGCCGGCATGTGCTCCGCTGACATTGTGCTGCGCCAGATCGGCCATCCAACCCTCGTTATTTCACGACCGCCGGTCAGGCGCCGCCGCTATTCGCAAGCTATACTGTTGATGACAGCGAACTATGCGACAGACTGCCGCATAAATGTGCAGCAATCCGAGTATAGACCATCACATTTTGTGGAGGTGGTGTGCGCCTCGCTTTGTTCGAACCGGACATTCCGCAGAACACCGGGGCATTGCTGCGGCTCGCAGCCTGTTTGGGAGTAGCTGTCGATCTGATCGAGCCGTGCGGTTTCCTGCTCGATGACCGACGGTTCAAACGCGCCGTCCTTGACTATACGACTGATCTCGTTATCCGCCGTCATGTTTCGTGGCCGGTTTTCCTCGCACACCGCGCATCGCAATCGCGGCTGGTCCTGATGACGACGACCGGGACCACCCCGCTGCATCGTTTCGCATTTGCGCCAGACGACACGATCCTCCTCGGCCGGGAGAGCGCCGGGGTGCCCGAGGAGGTGCATCGCGCCGCGGCGGCCCGCGTTGTCATCCCGTTGCGCCCTGGAGCGCGCTCGCTCAATGTCGCACTCGCGGGCGCGATTGCGCTCGCCGAGGGATTGCGCCAAACCGGATTGTTTCCTGAGCCATGACCGAACAGCCTTCCTTTTCACTCGATGCCGGCCGCTGCGCAATGGCCGAGGCGTGGTTTACCGAGCTCCGCGACCGTATCTGCGGCGAGTTCGAGGCAATCGAGGACGAATTCGCCGGCGCATGCCCCGAGGCGCGGCTGCCGGGCCGTTTCGAGCGCAGCGATTGGCAGCGGCCGGGAGGCGGCGGCGGGACGATTTCGGTCATGCGCGGGCAGGTTTTCGAAAAGGTCGGGGTCAACATCTCGACCGTGTCGGGCGAATTCTCCCCCGAGTTCCGCAACGAGATCCCGGGCGCCTCGCAGGATCCGCGCTTTTGGGCGAGCGGCATTTCGCTCGTCGCCCATCTGTGCTCGCCGCTCGTCCCTGCGGCGCACATGAACACCCGCCATATCGTCACCAGCAAAGCCTGGTTCGGCGGCGGCGCCGATCTGACCCCGATCTACCCCGACGAGGCCGCGGCACAGGAATTCCATGCCGCGCTGGCGGCCGCCTGCGCATCCTACGACGCCGACTGCTACGAACGCTTCAAGACCTGGTGCGACGAATACTTCTTTCTCAAGCATCGGGGGGAGCCGCGCGGCGTCGGCGGGATCTTTTTCGATTATCTTGACAGCGGCGACCAGGAGCGCGACTTCGCGTTCCTCCGCTCGGTCGGGGAGGCGTTCCTCACTGTGTTTGCGGCCATCGTGCGGGCGCGGATGCGGCTCGCCTGGACCGAGGAACAACGCCGCCATCAGCTGGTCCGCCGCGGCCGTTATGTCGAGTTCAACCTGCTCTACGACCGGGGCACCGTCTTCGGCTTGAAGACCGGCGGCAACCCCGAGGCGATATTGACGTCGTTGCCGCCCTTGGCGGCGTGGCCCTAGGGAACAGCCGAAGCGGCGGCGTGTTGGCGGGATGCCATGGCCAGAGCCAACATCCATCGCCGCACCACGCTCGAAGAGATCTATCCGCCGGATGCTTTCGCGAGCGACGCGGCGCAGAACGGCCGCGTGCCGAACACAGTGCTGAGCGGCGTTCGTATCCTGTCGGCCCCCGACGCCGCCGGCGACTTCGATTTCGAGCGGGCAACCCAGCAGATCGGAGAGGCGATCTCGGCCAGCTTTCTTGCCCCGCAACGCCGGGAGGAAAGGACCCAAGACGCGGGACGCGACAGTCCGACGACGGTTTCGGCCGACCCCGATCCGCGATCCGGGTACGAAGCCTTCCTCGCAGACATCGTCGCCGTGGCGCAGCGCTTCGGCTTCGATGCGGAAGAATCCCCCTGGCGCGATGAGCCGCGGCTGCACGGGTTGCGGCAGTGACTTTCACCTCTGACCTTCCCCGAAGCGCCGCTCCGTTTGGTTTAGGCCAACACCGTGGGCAACTCGCCGGGACCCGCGGCGTAATGCCCCGCATTTGCCATTTTTGCATAGGCAGAGGCGGCAAGATCCGTCTGTTTCCGCGGATGGCTTGACCCCGCGGGGTAAGCCGCGCGACATTCCGAGACCCGGAAGCAGCCGCCGTTAAGAACCCCGCACCGGTCCAATGGGAGACTGGCCATGACCAACCTTGCCGAGTCGCGGACGCTTCCGCAGGCCGCGACGCGCCGTTCGCGCCGGTTGTCGATCATTTGGATCGTCCCGCTCGTTGCCGTCGCGATCGGAGCGTGGCTCGCCTGGGACACGCTGTCCAAGGAAGGGCCGACAATCAAGATCTCGTTCGATAGCGGCGAAGGGCTGCAGGCCGGCCAGTCGCAGCTCAAATACAAGGACATCGTCTTCGGCACGGTGAAGAGCCTCACTCTCTCGCCGGACCAGACGCATGTTGTCGTGACCGTCGCCACGACCCACCAGGCCGGCCCACTGCTGACCGACGGGACGCTCTTTTGGGTCGTCAAGCCGCGGCTCTTCGCCGGCAATATTTCCGGCATCGAGACCCTGCTCTCGGGCTCCTATATCGGCATGTTGCCGGCGGCGACGGCCGGCAAGAGCCAGACGAAGTTCGTCGGGCGCGAGGATCCCCCCGTCCTCGGGGCGCATGTCCCGGGTCGCACGTTTCTGTTGAAATCCAAGCGGATCGGCGCGGTTTCGGTCGGCTCGCCGATTTTCTTCCGCGACCTCAGCGTCGGTGAGGTGCTCGGCTGGGACATCGCCGATATGGCGGAATATGTGACGATCCACGCCTTTGTCCGGGCGCCCTATGACAGCTATGTGCACGACCAGACGCGGTTTTGGAACGCGTCCGGAGTCTCGATAAAGCTCGGTGGAACCGGGGTTGACGTGCAAATGGAGTCGCTGAAGGCGCTGCTGCTCGGCGGCGTCGCATTCGAGACGCCAGTTGGGGATATCCATACGGTGGAGACACCCGAAGACCACGTCTTTCCGTTGTTCGCCGATCGCGATACGGCCAATGCCGCCTCCTATACTCGGAAAATCCCGGCGATCTCTTATTTCTCAAGCTCGGTCAGCGGGCTTGCGCCAGGCGCCGCAGTCACGGTGCACGGGCTCAAGGTCGGAGAGGTGACCGATGTGCGACTCACGTACGATGCCGCCAAGGACACCGTCTTGGCGCCGGTGCGGTACGAGATAGAGCCGGAACGCGTCGTCGGCGTCGGGCAACGCGTGTTCAATACCGACGCCGAGTCGGTGCAAGCGCTCCTCAAGGGAGGATTGCGGGCGAGCTTGCAGAGCGCCAGCCTGATAACCGGGCAGCAGAATGTGGCGCTCGACTTCGTCACCGATGCGCCCACGACCGAGGTGTCGATGGACGGGCCGGACTTTGTCGTGCCGGCGACCGAAGGCAGCGGGTTTGCCGGTCTCACAGCCTCCGCGACCGAGCTTCTCAACAAGGTCAATACAATGCCCTTCGAGCAGATCGGCAAGAACCTCGACGGCATCCTCAAATCGGTAAACGACGTCACCCAAACTCCGCAGATGAAGAAGGCTCTGACGGAGCTCTCCGGGATGATCGCGTCGGCCCAGAATATGGTGCAGAACCTCAACAGCGGCCTCAGCCCCGCAGCGAAGCAGCTGCCGGAGCTGACCGCCGGGCTGCAGAAGACATTGGGGAATGCCAACAAGCTGGTGCTGTCCCTCGACAGCGGTTATGGCGACAACACCAAGTTCAACCGGGATATGGAGCGACTGCTGGTGCAGGCCAACGATGCGCTTCGCTCGATCCGCGCTCTGTCCGATCTGTTGGCGCGCCATCCCGAGGCATTGATCAAGGGCCGCCCCGAAGGGGCGCTGGAGTGAACGCGCCGAGGCTTGCCGCTTTGATGCTCGCCGCAGTGCTCACGGCCTGCTCTTCGCCCAATCCCGTGCTCTACACGATCGCGCCGGTTCAGGGTCCGGTTCAGCCCGGCGGGCCCAAAGTGATCGTATTGCAGCAAATTTCCATCGCCCACTACCTGGAGCGCTCGCAGATCGTTCGCTCGTCGGAGAACTACCGGCTCGACGTCATGTCGAACGACTGGTGGGGCGAGCCGCTGTCGGCAATGCTGAGCCGAGTGCTGACCGAGGAACTGGGTCAGCGCCTGCCGCAGAGCACCGTGATCGGCGAAACCGGCGCCGTCTCGGCTTCACCGGATGCTACCGTTGAGCTGAACGTGCAGCGGCTCGATGAGGACGTGTCAGGCAACGTCATCTTGCAAGCCCAGGCCAGCGTCAGCTTCAAGGGGCGGCCCGGGCCGGTGCTGCGCAGTTTCCGTCTTGTCGTGACACCTCCGGCAGCGGACATCCAGGGCGAGGTTACAGCGATCAGCACGGCGCTGGGTCAGCTCGCCGACGGCGTCGCGTCAATGCTGGTGGGTCGGTGAAGCGGTCCTCGCCGAGCCCGCCCGAGACCGAGCCGCAGCTGCGGGAGTGCCCTGGCTGCGGGCTGTTCCAGACCGTTCCCGCCTTGGCGCTAGGGGTGACGGCTCAGTGCGTGCGCTGTCCGACGATTTTGCGGCGGACCAG
This sequence comes from uncultured Alphaproteobacteria bacterium, assembly GCA_963700185.1. GTDB lineage: Bacteria > Pseudomonadota > Alphaproteobacteria > ATCC43930 > CGMCC-115725 > AP-15. The sequence continues at coordinate 202,658 of CAVOWP010000014.1, read as the reverse complement.
CGGCCATAGCTTCCACCACATCATCGCGCTCACGATATCTGCGTTCGTCTTGCTCGTCGTCATGTGCTCGACGACGTTGATGAGCGTCGAAACATCCGGCATCAGCCGCACGGCGGATCTGTTCTCAGGACCCGAGGAGCTGGGTCGACAGAACATGGGCGAGCTCGCCGTGGTGATCATATTCGTGACCGTCCTGGCGCCGCTCATCAGGCTCGTCGGCATGCTTTATGTGCTGATCCGATTGCGCGAAAGGACGCCGCCCCGCCATCTCCGCCGCATCTTCGCCTGGGCCGAGCGCTTGCGCCCGTGGTCGATGCTGGAGGTCTTCGTATTCGGTGTGTTCGTCGCCTATGTGAAACTCGGCGATCTGGTGACGATCCGGCTCGCGACCGGCGTCTATGCGCTGCTGGCCCTGACCTTCGTCCTCATCTGGATGGACTCCGCGCTCGACCGCGAAGCGGTGTGGGAGAGGCTCTACCGCGGTAACCTGCGCGGCGGCTCGCCCGGCCTGGCAGGCGCGATCGGCTGCGAGACCTGCGGCCTGGTCAGCGTGCCCCGGTCGGACGACCCGCGCTGCCCGCGCTGCGAAAGCACATTGCACGAGCGCAAGCCAAACAGCGTGGCGCGGACCTGGGCCTTGGTCATCGCCGCCGCCGTTCTCTACATCCCGGCGAATTACTATCCGGTGCTGTCGGTAGTACAGCTCGGCGCGGGGCAGCCCAGCACGATCCTCGGCGGCGTCGAGGAGCTGCTGACGGCCCGCCAGTACCCACTCGCTGCGCTGGTGTTCTTCGCCAGCATCGCGGTACCGATGCTGAAGCTCTTCGGGCTCTCGATCATGCTGATCACGATCCAGGCAGGCCGCATGGGATGGTTGCGCGACCGCACCCGGCTCTACCACATCGTGCGTTTCGTCGGGCGCTGGTCGATGATCGACATCTTCATGGAATTGCTGCTCGGCGCGCTGGTGGCGTTCGGCTCGGTGATCACGATCGAGCCCGGCGCCGGCGCCCTCGCCTTCTGCGCCGTCGTGATCCTGACCATGTTCGCGGCCGAGACCTTCGATCCGCGGCTGATGTGGGACGCAGCTGCGGAGCGCGGGGGCGCAGGAATGCCGGTCGATCCCGAACTCGCGACCGGCGATTGACGAGCGGCGCATTCTGCCTTGTCGGGATTTCTCTATGACCGCTGTCGCAACAGATGTTCCAGGAAACCCAGACGTCGGTCGCCCGCGCCCGCCCCGCACCGATATGGTCTGGATTCCCGGCGGCATCTTTCCGGATGGGGTCGGACAAGCATTATGTGGAAGAGGCGCCAGTCCATCGCGTGACAGTCGACGCCTTCTGGATTGTTCACACTCCGGTGACAAACCGCGAATTCCGCGATTTTGTCAGTGCGACCGGCCATGTCACCTTCGCCGAGATCGCACCCATCGAGCGAGGCGTGCCGCGCATGACCCAGCCTGACGCCTCTAACAAGAGCGACGGCGGCTACCACGCATAGGGTCGGTAGTAGGGCGCCGGATAGTAGTTGGTGCTCGCTGCCGCATAGGCCGCCGACGTGGCTGCGGCGCCGACCACCGCACCTGCGGCTGCCGCGCCAACTCCCGCATAGGCCGGGGTCGCGACGGCGGCCCCGCCGTGATACCCGCCATAGCCGCCATAGGCCGTGCCGCCATTGGCGCCGTGCGTCGACCAGGACCCACCACCACCCGAGGCGGTACCGCCATAGGCCCCATGCCCCGACCAGGCGCCGCCGCCCCCCGACGCGGAGCCGCCGCGAAAGCCGCTCGCGTTCCACGACCCGCCGCCGCCCGAAGCCGTGCTGCCGCGCGCGCCGGTCCCGCTCCACGACCCGCCGCTCCGAGTTCGCCGTCATCCTGAAGAAGGAGGGCGTCGAAGGGCTGATCGCGGCACTGAATTGTAGAGCCGAAATGCTCATTGGGAGGAACTCGCCAACCTCGCTGGCGCTCCCACGCGAGTTGAGCTAAACCAATGACGCTGCGCCCGGGGGTGGCGAATTAGAGGCTGGCTTCCCAGCAGTCAGCTTCGTTGGAATCGCTGCAAAAAAAACCTGGACGTCTGCTGCCAGAGGGCTGTCTCGGCAACTGCTGGGCGGCCGAACCTTAGATCCCGAGGTCATTCGAAATGAAACACGTTGCACTCGCCGTCATGGTCGGGCTTGGCACCCTCGCTCTCGCTCATCAGAGCCACGCCGCCGCCTGCGCCAATGGTGTCTACCGAGCGGGATGCGCTGGACCCAATGGGGCGGCGGTCGTCCACAAGTCGACCCCCGCCAAACCTGCGGTCTCCTGCGCCAAGGGGGTCTACCGGGCGGGATGCGCGGGACCGAATGGGGCCGCGGTTGTCCGCAGGCCGTACTAGCGCCGTGGGGTGATAGCACCGGCGGGTACCGACGAGTGGGCCCGCCGCCTCATGCTGCTTATGATCGGCGCATTCGGCCTCGTCGGGATTCTTCTATGACCAGTGTGGCGACAGGTGTTCCAGTAAATCCTGACGTCGGTCGCCCGAGCTCGCGCCACGGCGATATGGTCTGGATTCCCGGCGGCATCTTCCGGATGGGGTCGGACAAGCATTATGTGGAAGAGACGCCAGTCCATCGCGTGACAGTCGACGCCTTCTGGATCGATCGCACTCCGGTGACAAACCGCGAATTCCGCGAATTTGTCAGGGCGACCGGCCATGTCACCTTCGCCGAGATCGCGCCAGATCCGAAGGACTATCCGGGCGCCCTCTCAAACATGCTCAAGGCCGGTTCCCTGGTTTTTAATCCGCCGAAGCACCCGGTCGATGACATGCGCGACTGGAGCCAATGGTGGACCTTCAAGTTTGGCGCCAACTGGAAGCGACCCTACGGACCACGCAGCTCGCTCAGTGGGCTCAATGACCATCCCGTCGTTCACGTCGCCTACCGCGACGCCTCGGCTTACGCGAAATGGGCGGGCAAGGACTTGCCGACCGAAGCGGAGTGGGAGTTTGCCGCCCGCGGCGGGCTCGACGGCGCCGAGTTCGCCTGGAGCGACGAATTTTCGCCCGGCGGCAAGCAGATGGCAAACACCTGGCAGGGCGCGTTTCCGCACGAGAATCTCAAGCTCGACGGATACGAGGGCACCTCGCCGGTGACCGCGTTCCCACCGAACGGCTACGGCGTTTACGACCTGATCGGCAACGTGTGGGAATGGACTAGCGATTGGTACTCACCCGGGCACGAGGCCGATTCCGGTAAAGCCTGCTGCATCCCGATCAATCCGCGGGGCGGTCGTGAGACCGCCAGCTACGACCCCTGTCAGCCCGAAATCAAGATTCCTCGTAAGGTGCTGAAAGGCGGCTCGCACCTGTGTGCGCCGAATTACTGCCGCCGTTACCGCCCGGCCGCGCGTCATGCCGAGCCGGTGGACACCTCGACGAGCCATGTCGGTTTCCGTTGCGTCGTTCGTCAGGCGAGACTTTCGCGATAACCGACGCACGCACTTTGTAAGGGGACGATCAGACCATGAGGAGCGAAGACAAGAAGCATCGTTCACATCTCCCGATCCCCACGCCTGAGCGAACCGGGCTGATCACATATGACGCGAAGGACCCGGACACCAAATTCCCGCCAATCGAGCAGTTGCGCCCGCCCAAGGGCGCGCCGAACGTGCTGCTCATCCTGATCGACGACGCCGGGTTCGGCTCGTCGAGCGCCTTCGGCGGCCCGTGCCAGACGCCGAACGCTGAAAAGCTGGCGGCGGCTGGGCTGAAGTACAACCGTTTCCACACCACCGCCCTCTGCTCCCCGACGCGGGCGGCGCTGCTGACCGGGCGCAACCACCACTCCGCAGGCATGGGCGGCATCACCGAGATCGCCACCGGCGCGCCGGGCTACAGCTCGGTATTGCCCAATACCATCTCGCCGCTAGCCCGGACCCTGAAGCTCAACGGCTATTCGACCGCGCAGTTCGGCAAATGCCACGAAGTGCCGGTGTGGGAGACGAGCCCGGTCGGGCCGTTCGACGCATGGCCCACCGGCGGCGGCGGGTTCGAGTACTTCTACGGCTTCATCGGCGGCGAGGCGAACCAGTGGTACCCGACCCTGTACGAGGGCACCACGCCGGTCGAGCCGAAGAAGACGCCGGAAGAGGGCTACCACTTCATGGCGGACATGACCGACAAGGCGATGGCCTGGGTGTCGCAGCAGAAGGCGCTGGCACCGGATAAACCGTTCTTCGTCTACTTCACGCCCGGCGCGACCCACGCGCCTCATCATGTGCCCAAGGAATGGGCCGACAAGTACAAGGGCAAGTTCGACCAGGGCTGGGACAAATTGCGCGAAGAGACCATCGCCCGGCAGAAGAAGCTGGGTGTCATCCCGAAGGACTGCCAGCTCACCGCGCGCCACGCCGAGATTCCGGCATGGGACGACATGCCGGAGGCGCTAAAGCCCATCCTGCGCCGCCAGATGGAGGTCTACGCGGGCTTCATGGAGTACACCGACCACCATGTCGGCCGACTACTCGACGGTTTGAAGAAGATCAACATTCTCGACGACACGCTGGTCTACTACATCATCGGCGACAACGGTGCCTCGGCCGAGGGTACGTTGAACGGCGCGTACAACGAGATGGCCAACTTCAACGGCCTGGCGGCTCTCGAGACCCCGGAATTCCTGATGGAGCGGCACGAAAAGCTCGGCGGGCCCGAGTTGTACAACCACTACGCCGTCGGGTGGGCGCATGCAATGAACGCCCCTTACCAGTGGACCAAGCAGGTCGCCTCCCACTGGGGCGGGACCCGCAACGGCACGATCGTGCACTGGCCCAACGGCATTAAGGCCAAAGGCGAAATCCGCTCGCAGTTCCACCACGTCATCGACATCGCACCCACAATCCTCGAGGCGGCGGGGTTGCCCGAGCCGGTCTCGGTCAACGGCGTACAGCAGCGGCCGATCGAGGGCGTCAGCATGCTGTATTCGTTCGACGACGCCAAGGCCTCGGAGCGCCATGAGACGCAATATTTCGAAATGTTCGGCAACCGCGGCATCTACCACAAGGGCTGGACCGCGGTGACGAAGCACGGCACCCCCTGGGTGCTCGTGGGCCGCAAGACCGTCGCCCTCGACGATGACGTCTGGGAGCTCTACGACACCAGCAAAGATTGGAGCCAAGCCAACAACCTCGCCAAGCAAATGCCAGAGAAGCTCCACGAGCTGCAGCGACTGTGGCTGATCGAGGCGACGCGCTACAACGTGTTGCCGATCGACGACCGGGTTGTCGAGAAGATGAATCCGGACACCGCCGGCCGGCCGGTGCTGATCAAAGGAACGACCCAGCTGCTGTTCGGCGGCATGGGGCGCCTGTCGGAGAACTGCGTCCTGAACATCAAAAACAAATCCCACTCGGTCACCGCCGAGATCGAGGTTCCGGAGGCGGGGGCCGAGGGCGTGATCATCGCCCAGGGCGCGAATATTGGCGGCTGGAGCCTCTACGCGAAGAACGGCAAGCTCAAATACTGCTACAATGTAGCGGGGGTGAATTACTTCTATGTTGAAGCCGCGCGGGCATTGCCGGCGGGCGAGCACCAGGTGCGCATGGAGTTTGCCTACGCGGGCGGCGGCCTCGGCAAGGGCGGCCAGGTCACGCTTTACGTCGACGGTGAGAAGGTCGGCGAAGGAGCCATCCCCATGACACAGGCGATGGTCTTCTCCGCCGACGACGGCTGCGATGTCGGCGAGGACAGCGGCGCCCCCGTCTCCCAAGACTACGGCTCGCGCGGCAATGCTTTCAATGGGACGGTCAAGGGGGTGCAGCTCGCCATCGGCGACGCGGCCGAAAGCTCGGATCACCTCGTCTCGCCGGAGGATGCCATTCGCATCGCCATGGCACGGCAGTAATCGAAAGAGACGCCGGGCATGGCAGATTCCCACACCGGCCCAAGCGCAAGCAGGTTCGAAGTACGGGTCACCGCAGACAGCCATTTCGCCTGGCTGCGCACCCGCCTCAGCCTCGAACGCACGATGATGTCGTGGCAGCGCACCGCGGTGGCGCTGATCGGCTTCGGGTTCGCGATCGTCCAATACATCAACCACTTGCAACAGCTCCGCGGAGCTCGCCCCGCTTACCTTCCAACCGCGCCGGAATATTTGGGGCTCGCGCTGATTTTGTGCGGCATCGTGGCGCTGGTGATTTCGATTTGGCAGTACCGGTGGTCCATTCGCTATCTGTGGGGTGAACCCTTCGTACCAATCGCCGGCGTCACCAATGAGGGAATGCAATCGCCGGTCATGGCGGTCGCCATCCTCCTCATATTTGTCGGCCTGTTCGCCTTCCTTGCGGTCCTGTTGCGCCTCACGTAGCCGGTCAGGCCGAGCAACGGAGACCAACGAGCACTTTCGAAACCACCCGACCAACGAAAGGAGATCGGAATGGCTAGATCTAGAGCAGCAGCCAAGCCTAACATCGTCGTCATCTGGGGCGATGATATCGGCATGGCCAACCTGAGTTCCTACACGCACGGGTTGATGGGTTACCAGACGCCCAACATCGATCGCATCGCCCAGGAGGGAATGCGTTTCACCGATCTCTACGCCGAGCAGAGCTGCACCGCTGGACGGGCGTCGTTCATCACCGGTCAGCATGGGTTGCGCACTGGGTTGACCAAAGTCGGTTTGCCGGCCGCCACTGTTGGTTTAAGCAAGGAAGACCCGACCATCGCCGAATTGCTCAAGCCATTGGGGTATGCCACCGCGCAGATCGGCAAGAACCATCTCGGCGATCGTAACGAATATCTGCCGACCGTGCATGGCTTCGACGAGTTCTACGGCAATCTATACCACCTGAACGCGGAGGAAGAGCCGGAACTGCCCGATTACCCGAAGGGGTCGGATTTTCCGCACTTTCACGAGAGATTTGGTCCGCGCGGCGTGTTGGATTGCAAGGCCGCCGACAGCGACGACGCGACAGTCGACCCGCGCTTCGGCCGGGTCGGCAAGCAGACGATCCACGACACCGGCCCGCTGACGAAGAAGCGGATGGAAACGATCGACGACGACATTGCCGGCCGGGCCGCGGACTACATCAAGCGGCAGGCCCAGGCCGGCAAACCTTTCTTTCTCTGGGTGAACTTCACGCACATGCATCTGCGCACGCATGTGAAGCCGGAGAGCAGGGGCCAGGCGGGCCGCTGGCAGAGCGAATACCACGACGTGATGATCGATCACGACAAGAACGTCGGCGCCGTGCTCCAGGCGCTCGACGATGCCGGCATCGCCGGGAACACCTTTGTCATGTACAGCACCGATAACGGCCCGCATATGAACTCATGGCCCGATGGAGCCATGACGCCCTTCCGGAACGAAAAGAACTCCAACTGGGAGGGCGCCTATCGGGTGCCGTGCCTCGTCCGCTGGCCCGGCAAGATCAAGCCGGGCATCGTGTCGAACGAGATCGTCGCCCATCACGACTGGCTGCCGACGATCCTGGCGATGGCGGGCGATGCGGAGGTCAAAGACAAGCTGCTGAAGGGCTACACGATCGGGGACATGACCTATAAGGTCCACCTCGACGGGTATAATTTGGTGCCGTACTTGACCGGCGATACGGATAAAGAGCCCGCGGGTCTCGTTCATCCACTGCAACGACGACCAGCAGGTCGTGGCACTGCGGTACGATAATTGGAAGATAGTGTTCGAGGAACAGCGGACTCCCGGCACGTTGCGGATCTGGGCCGAGCCGTTCACCACCCTACGCGTGCCGAAGATTTTTAATCTTCGCACGGATCCCTTTGAGCGAGCGGATATCACCTCGAACACCTATTACGATTGGCTGATCGATCACGTCTACTTGCTGGTGCCGGCGCAGGCTTATATCGGGGAATTCCTGACAACCTTCAGAGAGTACCCGCAGCGCCAGAAGGCCGCCAGCTTCAACCTCGACGACGTGCTCCGCAGACTGCAGGAGGGGACACACAAGTAACCCCGCCGGGCTCACCCAACTGCGCGCGCACGACACGGAAGGAGAGCGCAATGGCAACTGAAGCAACTGCGAAAGCGACGCTGGGCCAACGGGCCGTGCACGAATTCAAGGAAATCGCGATCCTCACCGCCTACCTCTATGTCACCCTCGGGGCAGTGATCCTGATGAAGGCCGCGGTGCTGCACGGCGCGGGGATCAGCTTCGTCCCGTGGGGCATTGCTATCGTCAAAGCCCTTGTGCTGGCGAAATTCGTGCTGATCGGCCGTGCCATGATCGGCGAGCGCTTCAACGACCGCCCGCTGATCTGGCCGACGCTGCACAAATCGTTCGCTTTCCTCGTGTTGCTGGTCGTCCTGACCGTCATCGAGGAAGTCGTCGTCGGCCTGTTCCACCTTCAGTCGGTCGCCGCCTCGCTTGGCGAACTCACCGGCGCCAAGCTCTACGAGACCCTCGCCGGCTACATCATAATGCTGCTGGTGCTCATTCCGTATATCGCTTGGGGCGTCCTCGACGAGGCGCTTGGCGAAGGGAGGCTGGCGCGGATGTTTTTCGTCGATCGGGGGCGGACTGCTTTGTCATCCGGCGCCGCTACGGCCCGACGCAGCGCTTCTTGAACCAACAAAGAGGGAGAAATCTATGTCAGTGGATACTCCGCTGCCGGCGGGGGCACGTCGCGAAATAACGTGGCGGCTCTGTAAGCTGGCCCGAGCAGCACTGGCGTCCCTTGCCCTCGGCTTGGCCGTGACCGGCGCGACAACGCCGCCGGCCGGAGCGCAAGATTCGGGCGGCCTTGGGCACCCCCAGATCTTTATCACGCCCTACCTCTGGCTCGGCGGCGTCTATGCTACCACCGCGACGCCGCTGGCGCGAATACCCGAGGTCAATTCGAGCGTCGGCCCCTTTGAGCTGTTGGGGCACCTCGACGGGGCGCCGTTCATGGGGTCGGCCGAGATCCACGACGGGCCCATCAGCCTGCTGGGCGACGTGTTTCATATCCCGGTCAGCACCAACATCACCACCCGCAATGTGTTCTTCCAGGGCGGCAAGGCGGAGCTGCAGGCCAATTCGGGGACCGCATTAGTGTTGTACCGCCTCCTCGAATCGTCAAACCAGTTCGCGGATTTGGGTGCCGGCCTCCGTGCTTGGGGATTTGGAGCGAATTTGGAGCTGAACCCGGGCCTGCTTGCCGGTCAGAGCGTCAACCGAAGAGCAGGCTGGGGCGACCCGCTGATCGGCGGACGATATCACTTCGATTTCGGCAACGGGTTCGGCCTGAGCGCCTATGGCGATATCGGCGGTTTCGACCTCGGCGCGCATACCGATTGGCAGGTGATCGGCGCGGCCGACTACGCCCTCAACTCATGGATCAACCTTCACGTGGGCTATCGCAGCCTCAACTTTAACTACTCGGCAAGCGACAGCAATTTGGGCTTCAACGTCCATATGAGGGGGCCGATATTCGCCGGCACCTTCCGTTTCTGACCCGCGTCATCGGGGAATGCCGTCGCAGCAGGCCCGCGCCGCGCCAATTGATTTGATCTTGTGGCTGATTTTCTACCCTTGGGCCGAAGAGGGACAGCCGTGGGGAACAGTCGATTGTGACTGCCAATAAGGGCTCCGCTGAAAGCTCGAACCGCATCGCGGCGTGGTGGCCATGATGCTGCTCGCCGGCTGGCTTCTCCACTCGATCCGGCTCGCGGCGGCGCTGGGATTGGGTCTGCTGGCGATGCAGGCGCCGGCGGTTACCCGCGAGTACCAGGCAGCGCTGCTGCAGCTGGTGCGCAGCTCCGACCAGGAGATCGCGCAGCGCGAGGCTTCCGCCGAGCGGTTCTACGGCATTGCGCCGGCCGAGGATGAGGGCCGCTTTCTCGCCCAGCTGCGCGCGGTCGAGCCGTCGAATGCGGAAACCCTCGCGGCCGCGCTCGATCGCCGGCGCAGCCTGCGCGCGTCGTATGACCGGATCGAAGGCAGTCCGGATCTGTTGCGTCCGATCGTGGCCGCCAAGGATGTCGCCGACGATGGAGCAGGTCCTCGCCGTCAGATTGCCGAGACGGTCTTCCACAGCTTTGCGCCGCAGCTCGATCTGTCCTTCGCCGCCGCAGTGTACGGCCTGGTCGGCTTGTTCCTGGGCTCGCTGATCGGTGAGCTGCTCGCAGCGGCGCTGCTGCCCGCCATCGCCTGGCCGGCTGACGCCAACTCAAGGCCGTGTCAGGTCGAGAGCGTTGGTTAGATCGCCGAGTGGCGGATTGCCATTGGCGGCGACCGCTGTATTGCGGCGTTGCAAGCCCGGCAACGTCGGCAAGGCAAAGCGCTTGGTGATCAGCGAGAGGATCGAGGTCGTGTCGTAGAGAGTGTGATCGACGAGCCCCTGTTTTGCAAATGGCGACACGATCAGCGCCGGGATGCGCGACCCCGGGCCCCAGCGATCGCCCTTGGGCGGCGCGACATGATCCCAGAACCCGCCATTTTCGTCGTAGGTGACGATGACGACCATATGCGCCCATTGCGGGCTCTTCTGGAGATGCTCGATAACATCGGCGATATGCCGGTCGCCATCGAGCACGTCCGTGTAGCCGGCATGCTCGTTCAGATTGCCCTGCGGCTTGTAGAACGTAACCGGCGGCAGTACTCCGCCGTCGATTGCCTTGATGAATTCGCTACCTCCGAGCCCGCCGTCCTTCAGGTGCTCGGCGCGCGCCGCGGTGCCGGGGGCCATGTCGAGGAAATAGTTGAACGGGTGATGGTGGTACTGAAAATTGGGTACCGGGACAGCGTTATTGCCGTCGAGGGTCGCCTGCCAGGCGCCGGCATACCAGGCCCAGTCGACGCCCTTGGCGCTCAGCAGATCGCCGATCGTCTGTTCCGTCTGCGGCGGCAATGTAGTCGGCTTCGTCGGGTCCGCGAGGGCAGGGTTGCCTTCCGGCGCGGGTTTGTTGGCGCTCGGTTGGTAGGGCGGCTGCATCGTGTTGACCGCGGAGAAATCCGGGGTCAGGTTGCCGTCTTTGACAAACTTCGGGATTCCGTCGATCGCCGATTTGGGCGAGTTGGCCGCGATAGTCAGCGCCCTGCCGTCGGCATCAACGGCCGAGACCGAGTCCTTGGCTGGGCTGCGGTCGGCATTCGGGTAGCTGGGCGTGCAGGCGCAAATCAGCCAAAAGTGGTTCAAGAAGGAACCGCCAAACGCCCCCATAAAGAAATTGTCTGCCAGCGCGTATTGTTTCGCGACAGGCCATAGCGGCAATTTGCTGCCATCGTAGTGGCCCATTACGAGCGCGCCCGAATCGGCGTAGGCAACGAAACGGTCGTTCTTTCCCCCATCGATCTGCATCTGACTCTGATAGAAGCGGTGCCACAGGTCATGGGTCGTGACGCTGAGCGGGGTATTGAAACCCTTCGGGTCGTCGATTGCGAAAGGCGCGTTCGGCAGGTGCTCGGTCTGCGCCTGCGTCACCGGCGGAACGACGCCTTTTGCCGTCAACCCATCCCACACCGGCGGCAGTTCCTTGAGAACCGAGCCGTCGCGGTCGATCTGCGTGTAGCCCGCCGGCGCTGCTTGGGACAGGCCGTTGGCGCCAGGGAATGAGCCATAGAGGTTGTCGAAGGACCGGTTCTCGGCGTAGATCACTACGATTGTAGCGATATCCTCGATGCCCGCGCCGTTGGCCTCGCTGGCCGGGCCGACAATCGCCGTCGCAGCCAGCGTGGCCAGCAGCAGGGCACGTTCTATCATATCAAAAATTCCCTCTCTCCGAGCGCAACCTCGGGGCATACAACTTGGCCTTGACGATGAAGAGACCCATACGCCCCTCAACCAAGATTTGGTCAGAGGAGCGCAATTTTAGCGGTTACTACTCGAGAAGGCCGGCCTCACGATAATATTTCAGTGCTCCTGGATGGATTGGCATGACTGCCCCGCTGGGCACCATGTCCTTGATCTCCAAGGTCGACAGCGCGGGGTGCAACAGCCGGAAAACGGCGAAGTTCTCAAACACCGCTTTGACCACGGCATAGATCAGCTCATCCGGCTGATTACTCGATGAGACGAGCACGGCCCGCGTGCCGATTGTCGGGACATCGCTGGGGTTGCCGGCGTACATGCCGCCTGGGATGACGGAGACGATGTAATAGGAATGCGTTGCCAGTAGGCGATCGATCGGCGGGCCAGCGACGCGCACCAGCCGCGCAGGGCAGTCCGTCGTAGCGTCCTGGGTCAGCCCATTGGGATGTCCCGCTTCAAAGATAATCGCGTCGACTTTGTTGCTGCAAAGCGCCTGGTTCTGTTCGGCGGGCGCGAGTTCCAGCTCATGCTCCGGATCGGATGTCGTCGAGCCATAAAATCCGAGGACGACATCGCGGGTGAAGTTATATCCGACACCGCTCGTGCCGATGCCGACGCGCTTGCCACGCAAATCCTGGAAGTCGCGTATGCCGGTATCGGCCCGAGCGACAACGGTAAATGCTTCCGGATAGAATGCGATCAGGATGCGCAGCTTCGGATCGGGGCCGGCGGCAGCAAAGGGGCCCTCACCATGGAAAGCGGCATAGGCGACGTCGGTCTGCGAGAGGCCAAAATTTGAGTCGCCGCTCTCGATGCGCCGGATGTTCGCCACCGAGCCGTCAGAACTCACCGCGACGCATGGCATCGCCTGATGCTCGCCCCCCAGATTAAACATGCGGCAGATTGCGTTTCCGACGGGATGATAAACGCCGCCGGGGGTCCCGGTGGCGAGGGTAACCGAGGTCGGAGCGAGGGCATCGGAGACCGCCACGCAGCCTGCAACGACGCTCGCCATGAGCGCCGCAGCAACGCATAGCGGTCGTCTAAACGGCATGGCCGAATATCCTCTTTGTCGCCGGGTGAGCGGACCTCACGCCTCGAGCTCATACTGGACCGTGGAGCCGTCACGCTCGAACTCGCCGCGCACCCAAAGGTTTGACTTGTCGTACCAGGTGCTGCCGGCGAAGTAGGGCGTGATGAGCGTATAGCGCGTCGCGCGAACCTGGCCTCCGGCGGTCGCGATTTGCTCGTCCCCGACCTTGCGCGCGCTGACACCGATGATGCCGCCACGCTGCGCGTCGACCACCGTCGCCTGCTCCAGCATCGCTGGGGTCCACAGGCTGTTTGATGTCAAGGTAGCGGCGGACGCGAGGACGGGACCGGCCTTGCTCACCACGCGAAATCCCTGAGGCGTAGCCGCGCCCTCGACGTGTAGTGTATCGCCATGCTCCACCGTTTCGCTGTTCAGTGACATCAGCCGGCCGGCACGCCAGGTCTCTTGGGAGCGGTGACTGAACGCAAAGACGGAAAGGAAGGCTACCTTGACCGAGAGATCGATGTCGGTGGCGACCCGCGTCTCGCCCGTTGCCGACGAATATGAGACCGTGTGGGCGCCGATCTTGATACCCTTGTACCGGACCGAGAATCGTCGATCGCCGGCTGGGGTCGGCAAGACGATTGCTGTTGCGGCACGAGCGACCGGAGGAAAAACGCACCTGACGGCCCCGGCAAATCCGCCCATCAGGAGCGCGCGTCGCGGAATAGACGTCCGCTCTCGACCAGGGCAAAATGAAAACATGGCATGGCCTCGATTTTCGATGAAACCCGAAGCTATTCCTGTAGATACGGTACCGAGGCGCGGTTTTTGATATTAGCCGACATCCCCCGCATTCCCGAATTGTAAGCGCGATAGTCCGCAATTTTGGCCGCGGTCACAACACATTTCGAACCCTGGGCGGGGCGACTTCGTGAAGGTGGATGGCGCGGCGGTAATCCTGTCGCGTTGCTGGCGTCAGAGGCTCTGCTCAGGGTCGGGCTGCGCGCCGGGGCGAAGGGTGCTCGGCCCGAATTCGAATCGTTCGATGTTGCCGTTTTGTGAACCCGCGCGTCTTTTATGGAGTACCATTCTCGTTGTCTGCTCCGTCCTGGCGGCCGGGACCGCTGGTGCACAAAAGCCCGCAGCCCTGTCCCGCGCTCAGGTGTATGGCCGGGTCGAGGCGCTGGCCGCACTCGGCCGCAGGATGTTCGCCGATCCTTCGCTCTCGGCCTCGGGCAAGATGTCCTGCGCGTCTTGCCACCGCCCGCTCGACGCGTTCGGCCCGCCAAATTCGCTGTCGGTGCAACTGGGCGGGAAGGACCTCCAGCAGTCCGGAATACGAGCCGTACCGTCGCTCAAATACCTGCAGGTGACGCCGCAATTCACCGAGCATTTTTTCGATTCCGACGACGCGGCCGACGACAGCGTCGACAACGGTCCGACGGGCGGGCTCACCTGGGACGGCAGGGTCGACCGGGGTCGCGACCAGGCGCGCATCCCGCTGCTGTCGCCTTTTGAAATGGCCAATCGAGATCCGGCGGAATTCCTCGCCCGCCTGCGCTGTACCGCCTACGCCGGCGAGTTCCGCCAGATTTTCGGCGACACAGCGCTCGCCGAGCCGGACAAGGCGTTTGAGGCAGCCCTCGAAGCACTCGAGGTGTACCAGCAAAGCCATGCCGAATTCTATCCCTACAGCAGCAAATACGATGCCTATCTTGCCGGCAAAGCCCAGCTTACGGACCAGGAACGGCGCGGGTTGTCGTTGTTCGAGGATCCCGCCAAAGGCAATTGCGCCAGATGTCATTTGAGCGCGCCGGGGAAAGACGGAACGCCGCCGCAATTCACCGATTACGGGCTCGTCGCGATCGGCGCGCCGCGCAACACCGCGATTCCGGCCAATAAGGATCCGAGTTTTTTCGACCTTGGCCTGTGCGGACCGTTGCGCAGCGACTTGCGCGATAGAGCCGAATATTGCGGCCGATTCAAGACTCCCTCGCTGCGCAATGTCGCCGCGCGGCGCGTATTTTTTCACAACGGGATCTTTCACACGCTCCGGCAGGTAATGGAGTTCTATGTGCAGCGCGACACCAACCCCGGGAAATGGTATCCGCGCGATGCGAGTGGGAGCGTGCGCAAATTTGACGACCTGCCCGCAGCCTACCATGCCAATGTCGATGTTGACCCGCCCTTCGGCGGGCACCCCGGCGACCGGCCGGCATTGTCCGATGACGAGATTGGCGATGTCATCGCTTTCATGCGGACCCTGACCGACGGTTTTTTGCCGGAGCAGTGAACGCTCAGTAAGGACCCCTTAGTCCGGCGGCGGAAAGCGATCGATCCAATGTCGGGCGATGTCCTCGCGGCGGCATATCCACACCTGGGGGTGCCCGCGGATGTACTGGATGAAGCGGATCAGCGCCTTCGCCCTGCCGGGATGGCCCGTCAGCCGCATATGCAGCCCCACCGACATCATGCGCGGGCGCTCCGCGCCCTCTTCGTAGAGGACATCGAAGCTGTCGCGCAGAAAGGCGAAGAAATCCTCCCCGGACCCGAAGACGCCGCGGCCGAATTTTGAATCGTTGGTGGTCAGCGAATAGGGCACCACGAGGTGCGGGTGGTCGTTCACCCGCAGCCAATAAGGTAGCTCGTCATTGTAGGTGTCGCTGTCGTAAAGGAACCCGCCATGCTCGACCAACAGCCGGCGGGTGTTTTCGGAGGGTGCGTAGCGGCAGTACCAGCCGGCCGGGGTCTTGCCGGTCGTCCGCCGGATCAACTCGACGGCCTCGGCGATCTGCCTCCGTTCTTCGGCCTCCGAGAGCCCAGGGTGATTGATCCAGCGATATCCGTGGCTGCAGATGTCCCAGTCGCTCGCGGCGATTGCCGCGGCGGCGGGCGGGTTGGCCTCGAAGGCTCGGGCGCAGCCGAAAATCGTCACCGGCACCGCAAAACGGGTGAAGATCCGGTGCAATCGCCAGAAACCGACCCGGGCGCCGTACTCGAACATGCTTTCCGCGGCGAGATCGCGGCCGGTCACGCCCAGATCCGCGCCCAGCATCTCGGTCAATCCGCCTTCCGAAACCCCATCCCCGGCGGGATAGGAGAGCTCCGAGCCTTCCTCGAAATTGATCACGAAATTGACGGCGATGCGGGCATTCCCGGGCCATTGGGCATGCGGCGGGTCGGCGCCGTAGCCGACGAAATCGCGGGTCATCTTGCCTCCGTTTGCGGATCATCCGTGGTAGAACCCGGATACCAGTCCTGCTCGCAGATCTCGTCCCAGGAGTATGGGCACGCGGTGGGCAATCGCTCGGCCGCGTCAGCCTCGCCGTATCGCCGCAGCCCGAGCGTCGCGCGTCGGCGTCCGTCATCGTAAAGTTTCTGGAGCACGCCCTCGACCTCTCGCCGCAGGGTAGGTGTGAGCTTGTCGGACAACTCCTGTCGCGCATCGACGATCGTCCCCATCCAATCGAAACGCGGCTGCTCCGCGGGCGAATAAGCAAGCTTGAGAAGATATTCGATTATCCGCCGGATCTGGCTGCGGACCGCGTCGCGCTCGCTCTTGCCCAAATCTTCGATCTCCTCGGCCACATGCCCGCGATCGAACCGATTGTCGGAGACCGGCATCGAGCGCAGCACCGCCGCCTGGTGCTGTGTCCAAGCGTAGAAATCATCCTCGTAGCGTGGTCCGTCCGGCATCGAAGTCCCTTACTTCAGCTTGATGTCATGGCGTGGCCGGCACCAATCCGCGGCCGCTGCTACGCTGCGTTCGACATCTTCCTCCAACAACAGTCCTTGCTCGACCAGCTGCCGCGCCGCCGCCGTGATGGCCGCGACGTAGGCTTTGGAATTCGGATAGCGTTCGAGGATAGATCGCCGCGGATCGCCGGTCACCCGCCGCTCTTCAGGAGTTTCGGGCAGCGGAAAGTAGCTGCCCGAGAATTCGTGCATCGCGCCGTGGCCAAATCCGCGCGCCCGCAGGTTCCAGCCGCAATAGGTGCCGAGCGGGGCCTTTACCATCGGCGCCCTGACGCCGGCCACGTCGTTGCCGTCCGCGTCGACCGCCGGCACCAGCACCGTGTAGCCTTCACCCGGCGCCACATCCGGGGGCTCCTTCAGAATCCCGCGCTCAGCCTCGGGGCCGAAATCCAATGGCGGCAGCGAATTGGGCTCGTGCGGAATGGCCACACCGGGAATCGCCGGAAACTGCCGGCGCCATTCCTCAAACCGCACCAGGGTGCCGTCGGCGCGCGCGGGGATACGGCTGTCGGGCGGCGGAATGCCGTCAGTCGCCCACCGGTCCATTGTGTCGATCATCGCGCGGAACAGCATCGAGGTCGCGACCGTGTTGAGAAAATACTGGCGGATGCCGCGCTCCAACGGTTTCGGGATCGGGTCGGCAAAATGCTGTGAACTGGCCCAGAAATAAACCCGCACGGTCGGCGGCTGCGGCAGATCCTTGCCACGCGTGTCAGTATGAACGAGGGAGCCGCGCCGCTGCCAATACTCGGTTGCGGTCTGTGTATGAATGACGAGGGGGTCGGTCTCGGGCCGCTTCAGGATCGCGTCGCGCCGCCCGGTCAGGTGGTCGGTCGTCTCGGCATATGAGAACGGGAAGGTGTCGGCCGGGTTGAAGTGATCCTCGTATTGCTGGCCGCCCGAAACGACCGCATTCGCAAAGCGATGGTTCAGCCATTTGCGCCCTGCCCCCGCAACATGCGGCAGAACGCCGTCGAACACCTTGCGTCCGGCGGCGTCGGCGTTGAAGCCGCGGTAGACAAAATCGCGGATGCAGCGCCCGGTCTGCGACCGGCCCCAGGCATAGGTTTTCCTGATTACGCACTATCCTCAGCCATCAAGTCATGGTACAAAACAGGAACATGCGGCTGTTTCTGCGGGTTCGAACGATGGCGCGCAACAAGGTGCAATTTCAAAGGGGCTCAGCGAGGCCCAGTTTGCTGTTCTTTACGGAACCGAGGATCAGTGCCGCGAGGCGGTGATGCGCTGGCGCTGGCCATCCGGCTTTGTCTGCCCGGTTTGCGCCGGGCAGCATCACAGCTTCGTCAAGACCCGGGCGCTGTACCAGTGTACCGCCTGTCGACGGCAGACATCGGTGATCGCCGGAACGATTTTCGCAGCAACCAAGGTGCCGCTGTGCAGTTGGTTTCGCGCCATCTACCACCTCACTCAGAGCAAGGGCGGCATCTCCAGCATTGAGTTGGGCCGCCGGCTTGGCGTCACCCAGACCACCGCCTGGAAGATCAAGCACAAGCTGATGCAGGCGATGATGGAGCGGGACGCCACAAAGCGCCTGACGGGACGGATCGAAATCGACGATGCCTATCTCGGCGGGGAGCACAACGGCGGCAAGCGGGGCCGCGGTTCGCCTGGCAAGACGCCGATCGTGGCGGCGGTCGAAACCACCCCAGAGGGCAAGCCAATCCGCTTGAAGTTGCGCCGCGTGAAGGGTTTCCGCCGTGCCGAAATCACGACCTTGGCGCAGCGCAACTTCCATCCCGCCAGCACCGTTGTCAGTGACGGCCTGCACTGCTTCACTGGGGTCGGCAACGCCGGCTGCGTCCACCAGCCGATCATCGCTGGATCCGGTCGCAAGGCCGCCCTGAACCCTGCCTTCAAGTGGGTCAACACCACCCTCGGCAACATCAAGAGCGCCATCACCGGCACTTACCGCGCCATCCGCGACAAGCATGTACCCCGCTACCTCGCCGAATTCGAGTACCGCTTCAATCGCCGATACGATCTCGCCGCCATGATGCCACGCCTCGGCTATGTCGCAGTCCGAACCCCGCCGATGCCATACCGTCTCCTCAAGCTGGCTGAGGATCATGCGTAATCAGGTAGGTTTTTTCGATCGTCCCGAGGCCGGCGCCATCCTCACCCGCATATCTCAAAAAGCTCACAAAATCGCGCACAGCGGCATGGCCGAGCCCGAGCACCAGCGGGTCGCGGCCGGTATAAACCACCTCATAGATCCAGCCGGGCTCGAAGCCGCCGGGGATGTGGATATGCGTGTCCGACGGGATCAGCGCCTGCTCGGCGCCCTGGTTGTCGAGGCCAACCCCGCCTTCGACGCGCGCAAAGCACCAGCTCTCTGGTGGTATTGGGATCCGCGGATCGTCGGGATAGCGGCGGCGCGTCAGGCGCGCCTCGCGGGAGTCGAGCGATACAGTCGGATGACTGCGCGTCGAAGCATGGCCGCTCAGCGGAAATGTCGTGATCCCGCGGCGGTCGGCGATGAACTCGACCCGGACCAGCCCGGTTACCGCCGGCACGGTCGGGAGATCGAGCACCATCCGTCCGTTCCCCGGCAGCAGGTCACCCTGCCAGGCGAGCCATACGACGGTGTAGCCGCGGCGCATCAGAAAGCCGTTTCCGGCATGCGCCAAGCTCCGCGGGTCGTTGGACGCCGGCGCATCGTTGAAGAATTGCAGCATCCGCTTGTTGCCGCGGTTGCCGTAATCGAAAAAGATCCGCCGGTTGCCGCGCCCGGGATCGACCGGCTTCAGGATCGAGAAATCGCCGGCAAAGCGCACGAGTCCCTCGGCATCCGTCGGCGCCCTGTCGATATCGGTAATGCCCTGTTGCGCCGGTGCGCCCGGATCGACCGCAAAATGCGCCCTACCGACGAGACGTTCATACGTCCCGACAGCGCCGAACTCGTGGCCAGCCACAAACGGGAACCGCTCGGAAATCGACAATGCCACCCGATTCGTCATCGCTTGATATCTCCTGGCTGCCTTCACCCTCCCCGTCGTCCCCACCCTAAGCCTCCCCCGCTCGCCGGGGAGGCTTAGCGTGGGGGCCGAAGAAGGCCGGGCCTTTTCCAGTCTTCATCCGGCCGCGACTTCCAGGATCGTTAGTGCCAGGGCCTGCGCGCGCGGGACTAATGTGTCGATGCGGCACCATTCGTCGTCGCGGTGGGCGTTGCCGCCGACCGGGCCGGTGCCGCACAGGGTCGGGGTGCCGAGGGCCGCGGTGAACCCGCTGTCGGCGGAACCGCCGGTCGCCTCGGCGCCAACTTGGAAGCCGAGGCCCGCCGCCGAGCGGCCATAGGCCTCCAGCAATTCGCGGCTCCTCTCGTCCTGCTCCAGCGGCAGGAAATTGCCCTCGCGCAGGATGCGGGCTTCGCTGCCGGGCAATTCGCAGCACCGGCAGATCTCACGCACCTCGCCGAGGATCTTCTCCATGATGTTCATCGTCGGAAAGCGCACGTCGATCGCCGCGGTGGCGCGCGCCGCGACGGTGTTGACCGCGGTGCCGCCCTGCACGAGCCCGACATTGACCGTCGTGCCGAGATCGTAATCGGTCAGCCGGTGCAAGCGCTGGACCTTGCGCGCAAGCGCCTCGATCGCGCTGACGCCTTGGGCATGTGCGGCGCCGGAATGGGCGGCGCGGCCGGTCACCTCCAATTCGATGAAGGCCGCGCCCTTGCGCCGCGACACGAGATTGCCGCTCGGCCGTCCCGGTTCGGAGTTGAAGACGGCGCGCGCGTCCTTGGCCTCGGCCTCGATGACCGGGCGCGAGGAGGGCGAGGCGATCTCTTCGTCCGAAGTGTAGAGCCCGGTCAGCGGGCAGGGCGCGCCGAAGCGGCGCAACGCTTCGAGCACAAAGGTGTTTATGACGAGACCCGCTTTCATATCGGCGACGCCCGGCCCGAACGCCTGGTCGCCATCGATGCGGAACGGGCGCTGGGCGGCGGTGCCGTCGGGGAACACGGTGTCGCGGTGACCCATCAGCAGAATAGGCCGGTTGGCTCCGCCGGTGCCGGGGACGCGCGCCGCCATGCAATCGCCAAAAATGTCGTTAGGAAAGGTCTCGCAAGGAATGCCCGTCGCCTCGAGCCAGGCGCGCAACCGATCGCCGACGGCATCGACGCCGCGTTTGTTGTAGCTGCCGGAATTGATGTTCACGAGGTCGGCCAGCAGGGCGACCATCGCCTGATGCTGCCGCCCGAGATGCTCGACAATGGCGGTCTTCGCTTCGATGCTCATTTTGTCGCTCCGATTGGGATCAACGCGGACGCTTCCGGCAATCATCGGCAAAGACCCCCGTCGACTCAACATTTGTGCAGGTGCGAATGACTTTCATCCATTCGATCTCGTCCTGGGTCCCGCCTTGGCTCATCGGCGTCATTACGATGATTGTGCCCGTGATCATCGCTCTCGTGATTTACCGATGGTTTGTCCGCCGCCTGATCCGGCTAGCGGGGCGGTACAGCCCGTTCCTCCAGAAGCTGCTTTCGCGTGGCCAGGGCCCGGCAAGTCTGATTCTTGTGATCGTCGTCTCGGGTGCCGCTCTGGCCGGCGCCCACTTCCCATGGAATGTCACGGCGGCGATCGGGCGCGCGCTGCTGGTTGGGTTTGTGCTCGCCGCCGGCTGGGCCGCCGCGATCGCGCTCGACATCGGCGTGGAGATTTATCTGCGCCGATTTCGCATCGACAGCGAGGACAACCTGCTCGCCCGCAAGCACGTCACGCAGATGCGGATCCTGCAGAGGGTCGCAAAAACCCTCTTGGCAATCGTTACAGCCGCCGCCGCGTTGATGACCTTCGATTCGGTCCGACAGTATGGCGTCAGCCTGTTCGCTTCGGCCGGGGCGGCGGGCCTGATCCTCGGTCTCGCCGCCCGCCCGGTGCTGAGCAACCTGCTCGCCGGGATCCAGATCGCGATGACCCAGCCGATCCGGGTCGAGGACCAGGTGGTGGTCGAGGGCGAAACCGGTTGGATCGAAACGATCACCAGCACCTACGTCGTTGTTCGGTTGTGGGATCTGCGGCGGATGGTCGTGCCGTTGAGCTATTTTATCGAAAAGCCGTTCCAGAACTGGACCTATGAGGCCGCCGCGCAGATCGGCGCGGTCCTCCTCCGGGTCGGCTATACGGTATCGGTGGACAGCCTGCGGCAAAAGCTCGAGGAAATCGTTCGCCAAAGCCCGTCGTGGGACGGCAAGGTTTCGAGGTTGGAGGTTACGGACGTCGCAATAGACGCGGTGGAATTGCGCGCGCTGGTCAGCGCACGCAATGCCAGCCAGACCTGGGACCTGCGCTGCGAGGTGCGGGAAAAGCTGGTCGCCTTTCTCCAGGCGCAGCAGCGCCAACGCTCGGAATCCGCCGACGGCCCGGCACGACGAGAGGTTACGCCTGGCGACAATGAGGCGCCAGCCCTGGCCCAACCGCCGCGGCCCGCTCAGCGGACTCCCTCACCGTCTATCTCCGATTCGGCGCCGCAATAATGTGCGGCCGCCGGCGGCAGTTCACGAATGCGCACATCCCGCTGCGGGAACGGCATCTCGATCCGGTGCTCCCTGAATGCGTCCCATAGACCGAGCAGCACCGCGCCCTTGATGTTCGTCACGCCGTTCGCCGGATCCTCGATCCAGAAGCGGAGCAGCAAATGGACCGCGCTATCGCCGAACGCGGTCAAGTGACAGACGGGGGTTGGCGAGGCGAGCACGCGTTCGGTCCGCTTCGCCACCTCGACGGCAAGTTCGCGCACCGCGTGCAGATCGCTGTCATACGCGACGCCGAACGGCACGTCGAGCCGGACCAGCAAGCTCGAATAGGACCAGTTGACGACCTGATTGGTGATCAGGTTTTCGTTCGGGATCAGGTATTCCTTGCCGTCTCGGCCGCGCACCGAGGCATAGCGCGCCCCGAGATAGGTGACGGAACCGAAGGTGCTGCCGACCTCGATCACATCCCCGGGCTTTATCGAGCGCTCGAGCAGCAGGATGATGCCGCTGACGAAATTCGAGACGATCTTTTGCAGGCCAAAGCCGATGCCGACACCGACGGCGCCGCTGAAGACCGCGAAGGCGGTGAGGTCGATGCCGACGGCATTGAGGCCGATCAGCAGCGCTACCGAAATCAGCGCAATCCGGACGAGATTGCACGTCAGCACCCGCACTGAAGGGCTCAGTGCCGCCGAGTTCTGAAGCCTGGTGTCGATCACCCGAGAGAGACCGAGGGCGATCCACAGCAGGATCGCGACGACGAGCACCGCCTTGATGACGAGTAGCACGGAAATCCGCAAGGTGCCGATCGTTATCGCCAGATTGTCGAGCGCCGCCGACGTCGCCGGCAGCAGCCCCATGATGTCCAACGCGGCGACGATCCAGGCGATCGCCGCCACGGCCCGTGCCAGCAACGGGTCTCGCAGCAGCAGCGCCGACGCCCTGATCACGATCCACAGCCCGCTCAGGCTGGCGGCAATGCCGATCAGCCGGTAGTCGGCACCGAGCTGCGCGATGGCCTGTTCCGTGAAAACGAGGATGAGCCAGGCGTAACAAAATATCGCCAGCCCGCGCAGCCCGGCCGGAAGGCGAGGCACGCGATACCGCATTGTGAGGCGCTCGACGAACCGGTCGGTCCACGGCCGGGTCGCAGCTCGGATCGCCCATGCCGACAAAAACGATGCGATGATGCAGGCGAGCTGTAGAACGACAGGTTCGAGGACTGCCGGCGAGGCGGCGAGATCACGCAGCCGCCCCAGCCAGTCCGAGAAATGCGCGGCGTCGAAAAGCTGCAAGCTGTGCCTCTATGTTAGGCCTGATCGGGAATTCCGTTGGGCGACATCACCCGACAGGAACACCCGATCGCATGACCCTCAACTTGGCAATTGCATTGGCGGTAGCCAGCTGGTATGGAACGGCATGGTCCGTTTCGCAACATCATCGACTTGGTGGTGGCCCGTCTAAACAAGGCGGCCGCATTTCTATTCCAACTAAGGCCGCCCAGGGAGCACCGGGCGGCCTTCGCGATTCAGGACGAACCTACCCGGACCCCCAGGCGATCCCAACCAGAGGGATCCCCATGAAGCCCACGAGCTACATTACGAAAGGCGGCATCCGCGTCACGCGGGAGATCCGCAATCACGAGTATCAGCCGGCCGATACCGCGTTGGCGCAAGCGCTCGACGAGCGGCGCGGGGTCTTATTTTCCTCGAGCTTCGAGTTTCCCGGCCGTTACACGCGGTGGGATATGGGCTTTGTCGACCCGCCGCTGATTTTCACCGCGCGCGGGCGCCGGTTCTCGATCGATGTGCTGAACGAGCGCGGCTTCGTTCTGCTGGACCCGGTTGCGGAGAGCCTCGCAGGCCTTGCCGCAATTCGCGCCGAGCTGGTCGGGCGAGATCGGATATCGGGCGAGATCGAGCAGACTGAGCAGCGCTTCCCGGAAGAGAGTCGCAGCCGGCAGCCGTCGGTATTCTCGGTTCTGCGCGTCCTGGTCGATCTGTTCGGTAGTGCCGAGGACCAGCACCTCGGGCTCTACGGCGCGTTCGGCTACGACCTGGTGTTCCAATTCGAACCGATGCAGCTGCGCCTGCCGCGGCCCGAGGACCAGCGCGATCTCGTCCTCTATCTGCCCGACGAGATCCTCGTGGTCGACCATATGCGGCAGATCTCGGAGACGCACCGCTACGAATTCGATGTGGGGAGCGTCTCGACGCGCGATCTGCCGCGCTCGACTCCACCGGCTCCCTATGGCCTTCAGCATCTGCCGGCCCGCCGGCCAAACGAGAGCGACCATGGTCCCGGCGAATACGCCGCGCTGGTCGAACGCGCCCGAGCGGCCTTTATGCGCGGGGATTTGTTCGAGGTCGTGCCCGGGCAGCTCTTCGCCGATCTTTGCGCCGACTCGCCGAGCGTGGTCTTTCATCGCCTGCGACAGGCCAATCCCGCACCCTACGGCGCATTGATCAATCTCGGCGAGGGCGAGTTTCTGGTCGCCGCCTCGCCCGAAATGTATGTCCGGGTCGAGGGCAGGAGGATCGAGACCTGCCCGATCAGCGGCACGATCGCGCGCGGCCGCGATCCGGTCGAAGATGCCGAGCGCATCCGGGAATTGCTCAATTCCGCTAAGGACGAGAGCGAGCTCACCATGTGCACGGACGTCGACCGCAACGACAAGTCGCGGGTCTGCGTGCCGGGCACCGTGCGGGTCATCGGGCGCCGCCAGATCGAGCTCTATTCGCGGCTGATCCACACTGTCGATCACGTCGATGGCGTGCTGCGCGAGGATTTCGACGCGCTGGATGGTTTCCTTAGCCACGCCTGGGCAGTGACGGTGACGGGGGCGCCAAAGCGCTGGGCGATCCGCTTTATCGAAGAGGAGGAGCGGTCGTCGCGCCGTTGGTATGGCGGGGCTATCGGGCGAGTGACGTTTGACGGCAACATGAACACCGGCCTCACACTGCGCACGATCCGCATGAAGGACGGCGTTGCCGAAGTCCGCGCCGGGGCGACGTTGCTTTACGACAGCGATCCGGAGGCAGAAGAAGCCGAGACCCGTTTGAAGGCGGCGGCGATGTTCACCGCGATCCGCGGGACGACGGCAACGCCCGCCACCCCCGCGGGGACGGCAGCCGAAATCGGCAAGGGTCGTCGGGTACTGTTGATCGATCACGAAGACTCTTTTGTTCACACCTTGGCCAATTACATCCGCACCACCGGCGCCGAGGTCGTGACGATGCGCCCCGATCTGGCCCGCGCCGAGCTGCGGGCAGGCGGCCGACACGATCTCGTCGTGCTGTCGCCGGGACCGGGCCGGCCCGCCGATTTCGCAATGGCCAAAACCCTCGATCTCGCGCTTCGGCGCCATTTGCCCGTGTTCGGGGTATGCCTCGGCCTGCAGGGGATCGTCGAGTATTTTGGCGGCTCGCTGGCGGTGCTCGACCCGCCGATGCACGGCAAGCCGTCGCTGGTCCGCGTGCGCGGCGGCCGGCTGTTATGCGGCCTGCCGAGCGAGTTCATCGTCGGGCGGTATCATTCATTGCATGCCCGGCGCAGCACATTGCCGCCGGGGCTTTCGGTGACCGCCGAAACCGAGGACGGCATCGTGATGGCGGTCGAGCACCAAAGCCTGCCGATCGCCGCCGTGCAGTTTCACCCGGAATCGGTGATGACATTGCGCGATGAAATCGGCATGCCGATCATCGCCTCTGTAATGGCGGCTTTGCCCCCACCCTAACCCTCCCCCGCGTGCGGGGGAGGGAAGGGCTACCCGCCGACGGCGCCCTGCGTCTCGACATAGACCGAATAGACCGACTGGCTCGCCGCCATGAACAGCCGGTTGCGTTTGCGGCCGCCGAAACACACATTGGCGCAGCGCTCGGGCAGCATGATGCGGCCGATCATTTTGCCGTCGGGCGCGAATACCGCGACGCCGTCTTCTGTCTCGCCGCCCGACCATCCGCACCACAGATTGCCGTGCACGTCGACGCGGATGCCGTCGGTGCCGCCCGGCTCGGCGGCGCAGAACTCCCGCCGGTTGGCGGTGTTGGTGCCGTCTTCGACGACATCGTAGACCTGCACCGTGCGCTGCCCGGGGCCCGGCGTGTCGACAACGTAGAGCAGTTTCTCGTCGGGCGAGAAGGCCAACCCGTTGGGCCGCTTCATGTCGCCGACCGCGATCGTCATCTGTCCGGTCGCCGGGTCGAGCCGGTACACGCGGAACGGCAACGCCTGCGGCAGCGTGTGGCCCAGATAGTTGCCGCGCGTGCCGGCGCCGTTGTCGCTGAACCAGATCGAGTTGTCGGATTTGACGACCACGTCGTTGGGGCCAGTCAGCCGCTTCCCGTCGAAGCTGTGGGCCAGCACGGTGATGGTGCCGTCATATTCGGTGCGGGTGAGGTGCTGGGTGTCGTGTTCGCAGGTGATCAGGCGCCCCTGGCGGTCGCGCGTGTTGCCGTTGGCGTAATTCGACGGCTTGCGGAACACGCTGATCGCGCCGGTCTCCTCCTCCCATTTCATGATCCGGTCGTTGGGGATGTCGCTCCACAATAGAAAGCGCCCGTCGCCGAACCACACCGGCCCCTCGTTGAAGCGGCAGCCCCCGGCGATGCGCTCGACCGCGGCATTGCCGAGTATCAGGCTCTGAAAGCGCGGATCGAGTACCTTGAAGCTCGGGTCCGGATAGCGGATCGGCGCCGCGGCATCGGCGTGCAACAAATTGGCCCCCATCGTTAATTCGGCCGCTGTAGCGGCACCGGCGATCATCAACGAGCGTCTTCCGAGCATCACCTCCAATCCTCCCGGATCAGGAGTTCGGGCCGCGCTCCATCGACACCGGCTGCCAGCGCCGCAGGTTGGTCTTGGCGAGCACCGACGGGTTGACGCAGGACATCGGCCATTTGCCGCCGAGCACCAGCGACAATTCGAGACCGACGCGGCGCCGCCGAGCCGGGTCGAACCGGGCGGAGGCCGAGGCGACATGCGCGGTCAGGATCACGTTGTCCATCTTGAGGAGCGGGTTGTTGTTGCCCGGCGGCTCCTGTTCGAGCACATCGAGCCCGGCGCCGGCGATCCAGCCCTCGTCGAGCGCCTTGATCAGCGCGGCCTCGTCGGTCGTCGGCCCGCGTCCGGTGCTGACGTAGAGCGCCGTCTTCTTCATCTGGCGGAAATGCTCCTCGCGCAGCAGCCGGTTGGCGCTTTCGGTTGCCGGCGCATGCATCGAGATGATGTCGGAGCGCGTCAGGAGTTCGGGCAGGCTGACTGGCTCGACGCCGTGGCTGATCATGACCAGCTCCTCGATGAACGGGTCATAAGCGATGACGTGCAGGCCGAAAGGCTTTGCCCGCGCCGCCACTGCCCGTGCCACATGGCCAAACGAAACGAGGCCCAAAGTCATGCCCATGAGGCGCGGGATCTTCGACAGCATCGGCCGGCCCTCGGCCCAGCGCCCTTCCCGCACCAGCCTATCTTGCACGATGAGCCGCCGGAAGCTGGCGAGGATCAACGTCATCGCATGGTCGGCGACTTCGTCGATAAAGGTGTCGGGGCAGTTGGTGACCGGAATGCCCTTTGCTGTCGCCGCCTCGACATCCACCGAGTTGACGCCGACGCTGCCGAGCGCGATGATCTTGCAGCGATCAAGACCGTCGATCATCCGCTTGGTGATCCGCCGCCCCTTCGCGTAAAGCGCGTCGGCCTCGCGCACGGCGCTGACAAACTCTTCCTCGGACCCCGGGCGCACCTCGAAGATCTCGGCGTCGATCGGCGTCAGCGCCTCCATTTCGTACCCGTAATCGCCGGCGGTCGTAAAGCTGGCGCCGGTTGGCGTCGCGATCCTGTACTTGGCCAAGTGTCCCTCCATGGTGCGAGATCGGTGCTGTCTGGATCACAACGTCGCCGGCGCGGCTTGTCAATCACCGCGCGCTGGCTCTGCTGTTTGTGGGGTCAAGCGGAACAAGGAGATCGCCATAGTAATGACCAGCAGCAGCGACAGTCCCGCCATGATCCCGGCGAAGCGATCGAGGCCTGGGGTGGGAGAGAGCGGCGGGCCCTGGCCCTGGATCATGCTCAGCAGAAACGCGAACCCAGCCTGGGTCCCGACATAGCCGATCCCGGTGGCGCCCGATTGGATTTGCGAGCTGAGCCAGGTTCCGGCCATCAGCAGCAGCAGCCAGGCAAGGAGACTGGAGCCGACCCAGTAGAGGCAGAAGAGGCCCATCAATGCACCGAGCCCGCAGCCGGCAAGGCGATATATGGCGCGCTGGATGATGGTCCGTGCATTCGGCTCGATGACCGCGGTCGTCGGGACGGCCATCACGGCGACCGAGGTCACTGCCATCGTGCTGGGACCGAGTGGAGCCAGCGCGGTTATCAGCAGCGGCAACAGCATTACGGTGAGGCCGCCGCGGCAGGCGTGAAACACCAGCGGCCAAATCTCGCGCAACCAGCGTTCGAATTCCTTGGCATGTCGACGCGTCCAGAACAGCAAAGGAGGCGGGGTTGGCGAGGTCGAGGCCGGACTGGGGACACCGCTGTCCTCAGGAAGCAAGAAGGTTACGAGCAGCGCGGCTGTCGTGCCTATTGTCACATCGAGAACGCGGTTCACGGCGATACTAAACGTGATTTCCGGCCGTTCGAGTGCGATCAGCATCACCAGATTGCCGGTGATAGCTCCGATCAGCCAGGCATAGCCGTGACGCGAGATTGCGAACCCGACGAGGCCAGCGCACGCCAACGCAAACAGGCACAGACAGAATGGCAGCGGGTCGTAGACGAACAACCCGATGACAACCACGGCGATTGCCGCACCCACAGCGCTCCCAATGATCCGCATTACGCCCCGCGACAGCGCCGCCGCCAAGGAGGAGCGGCCCACCATCCAGGCGGAAATCGCCGCCCACCATGGCTCGTCGGAGTGGAGCAGGAACGCCGCCAACACCGCCAGCGTCACCGACAGCACTGCCGCGAGAGCCGCAATGCCACGGGTTCCACGAAGCTCGAACGAGTGGAATTCAGTGTTCAGCGCGCCGGTCAGTTCGCGCAACATCGTCAGCTTCAGTAAAAGATGATCGTGCGCGCGTCGGCACCCATATGGAGCGTTATATCCGGGCTCAGATCCTGCAATACCAGTGTCACCGGGAAGCGCCGCTCCAACCGGATCCAGTCGGTGGTCGGCGCGACATAGGGCAAGAGTTTGCGCTCGGTCGACTGGCGGCTGATTCCGCGCGCGATGCCCTGGATTGTGGCGCGATGAAAACGCCATGGGTAAGTATCGAGCCAGACCCAGGCGGTATGGCCGACTTTCATATGGCGGATCACAGTTTCCTTGTAATTCGCATAAATCCGCCAGGCATGCGCGTCGACCAAACCAATCAGCGACTTGTTTTCCACGGCTTGGTCGCCGACCCGCAAGGTCAGTTGGGTAATCGCGCCGTCCGTCGGGGCAAGCAGCTTTGTCTGCTCGATCTGCCACTGCAAATAGGCGATTTCGGCGCTGATCGCTGCGACGGTTGCCTGGTGCAGAGCCAGCGTCTGCTGCGCCTTCGCGATAGCGGCCTCGGCATCGGCCAAAGCTGCCTTTGCCTCTTGTTCTTTGGCGGTCAAGGTGTCGAGCCCCTGACGGGAGTAAAAACCCGCGGCTGTGATCGGCGTGGCCCGGCGCACATTGTCGCTCGCCAGCCGCTCCTTCGCCGCGGCGTCGTCGCGCTGGGCCTGTGCCGCGACAATGACGTCTCGGTCGACCGCAAGCTGCGCCTCGGCTTCGGTCTTTTTTGCCTGCTTCTCATTCAACGCAAGCTGGAAAGGCGTCGGATCGATTGTCGCCAGCAATTCGCCTTTTTTCACCGTCTGATTGTCGATGACATTTACGCTGGCGATTCGGCCGCTGATGTAAGGAGCGACGTCGACGAAATCGGAGGTGACATAGGCATCGTCGGTATAGGCGACGAAATAGCCCGACGCCCAGTACAGCGCGAGCGCCAGCGCGATCGAGGAGAGCACAAGAAGGACGCGCCGCCGATAACCACCAACACCCGCGTCCTGCGGCTTTGCCGTCGCTTCAGGCGGCCGCTCGGCGGTCTTTTCATGCGGCGAGGCGGGCTCTGCGGGACTAGCCTCGGCCGGCTGTGACCGCGCTCGAGCCACCTCGCGTAGGCGGATTGTCGTATCCTGATCCGTCATGACCTCAGTCGCTGGCGCCGATGGAAGGGTCCCGGGGGAAGAACGGCATCAATAATGATACTATCGTTGCCGCGCCACGATCCCCAACGGCCGTCGCCTGGGCGAAATCGGGACCCGACGCGATTACGAAACCGCCCTGGGCCGCTCGTTTGTGATCCAGCCGTTGCTCGTGCTCATCGCAGGTATACTGATCCTTCTCATACCGCGTGTTCTCAACTACGTCGTCGCAAGTTACCTGATCTTCATCGAGTTGGTCGGCTTGTGGTCTAGCCTGTTCCCTATCCCGCATTGAGAGCCCAGTGCCTAGCCGGTCAGATCGACGATCTCGACCCAGTTCGGCTGCGTCCCCATCGGATAGTGACCGATCGGCTTCAGTTCGCCGCTCGCCTGGTCGATCGAATAGATCGTCATCCCGGCCGAGTCCATGCCGACTGACAGCAGGAACTTGCCGCGCGGGTCGATTGCGAAGCCGCGCGGCGTCTTCTCGGTCGGGAAGCGGCCGATCTGGGTCAGGGTGCCCTTGTCGGGGTCGATCTTGTAGCCGATCAGCATGCTGGTCTTGCGCTCGGCGCCATAGAGAAACTTGCCGTCCGGCGTCACATGGATGTCCGAGGCCGCAGGCTGCTCGTTGTATTCGTTGGTATCGACGAATTGCAACTCCTTTAGGGCCCCCGAAGCCGGGTCGACCGCAAAGGTGCCGATCGTCGCTGTCGTCTCGGTGATCAGATAGGCGAATTTCCCATTGGGGTGCAGGGTAAGGTGGCGCGGCCCGGCACCCGCTTTGGTGGCGATCTCGCCCGACCCGTTTGGCGATACTGTGCCGGTGGCCGGGTCGAACTTCAGCTCCATCACGATGTCGCCGCCGAGCACCGGAACGTAAACGTACTTGTTGCCGGCATCGATGACGACGCAATGCGCCTTGGGCTTGGTGTCGAGGATCTGGGTCGCTTTTGCCTCGACGATGCGCTGCGCGTTGATCGGGTAGATCGCCAGCTTGGCGCCGACATACGAGGCGGCAAGCAGAAATTTTCCGTTGCGGTCGGTGTTGATGTACGCCATCTGGTCGACAAGCGAGGTTGTCGCCACGTGCCTGAGCCGGCCGGTAGTCGGATCAATGGCAAATGTCGAGACCGGATACGGCTCGCTGCGCAGCTGCGCGTATAGAAAATGCTTATCCGGGCTGGTCGCCATCGGCAGGCTGGCCGGCGAGGGCTTGTCGGTCCCGGGAACCGGGGTTTTCTCGATCAGCTCGAGCGCGCCCGTCGCCCGGTTCATCGCCAGGACGAACACCTCCTTGCTGCCGGCGTTCGATACATAGACGACCGTCTCCGGTGTACTTTGAGCCATCGCCTTGCGTCCTTCAACTAGAGTTTGGGCTCCGAGCCCGGCGATCCCGCCGAGCCCAAGTGCCAATAGGCGCCGCCGTGCCAGCCGTCCGTGGCTCATGTTCCCTCCCGCCGTTAGCCCGCATTTCCCGAGTAACCCGGACCATCGGGCATGATTTCATCTGAGCTAGATGCGCAGCAACGAGATTTGATCGCAACCATCTCCATTGTGAGCCAGTGTGTCTACATCTTGAGCTACCTTCTCGGTCAATGATGCCCTTCAGGCCAACCCGCCGTTGCTCAGGGGAGCGGCTGGCGCGGTACGTGCAGTTTCGAGCGAGCGCGCGCGTGAACTGCATCTGAGACGGTATACTCACGGAATAGACGTTTTGCTCTGTTACCCGAACAGGAGGCTCGGCAATGGCTGAAGTTCCACGGCTTTTGATGGTGGTCGGCGCCGCTACACCGCCCGGCCGGCTTGCCGCGGCGATCGCCGTGGCGGCGGAGGCGGTCCGCAGCAACGCTGAGGATATCAATGTTGATGTCATGAACCTCGCCGAGACGCCTATCGATACCTGCGACGGGCGGCCGCTCGACGGATACGGAGCGGAAACCCGCCGCGCAGTCGACCGGGTCGCCGCTGCAGCGGCGGTGCTGATCGCCGCGCCGGTCTACCGGGCGAGCTTCCCCGGGGTGCTGAAGAACTTGCTCGACATCCTGCCGGTCGAGGCGCTGCAGGGAAAACCGGTGGGCATCGTCGCGATGGGCAGTTCCGCCCATCACTATCTCGCGGTCGACACGCAATTGCGCCAGGTTCTTGGTTGGTTTGGGGCGCTGGTCGCGCCTACCGGCGTCTACCTTACCGGTGCGGATTTCCACGACGGGGCGCTGACATCGGTATCGGCGCGCAAGGATTTGGCCGCGCTGGCGAACACGCTGCTGATGCTGCTCCGTCGCCTCGACCCGGCCGTGCTCGGTCCGCCGCCACTTGCCGCGAAATTCACCTGAGGAAATGCCGGACGGCCCGGGCATGTCGACTTATGGCATCACCCGATCAGGTTGCGTCGGCCCTCGTCGCCCCCGCGAAAGGGGGGGCCAGGGTAACCGTGAGGTCGCTTGCCCCTGGGTTCCCGCTTTCACGGGAATGACGAACCAATATGATCAGAAACCGGTCCTCTGGTCAGGCGGATGCAGGCTCGGCAGCCTCGTCGCGGACAATCTGGCCGCTTTCGGCTGGCCAGGAGGCGAAAGCTGCGCCACGCAGTGGCCCTGAGCGTGTGCGCGGCATCTTCAAGCCTCGGGTCGATGCGTCCGAGCGCCGAGGCGACCGGCAAGACCATCATCGGAAAGAAGATGTGCAGCGAGCCGATGACGACGGTGGCCTCGGAGTACAGCAGCGCGACGCGCTTTTTCGTCAACCCGATTCTGAGCAGCAGCCAGTTGAGGATGCCGGTCGGACCGTTGCCGAGGATCAATTGCCAGCCATAGCTCCGCACGACGACGCTGACGATCAGCGGGGGCGATGACGATCATCGTGATCGCCTGCCGCAGGAAGCGCGTGCTGCGCACCATGCCGCGGGCGACCGGATAGGCAAGCAGCGCCGCCGCAGCGGTCGTCCACAGGCTGATCTGCAATGTCGTCAGCAAGACCCGCGAATAGACCGGGATCGTGAAAAAGTGCTGGTAATGGGCCGGGGTCAGCGGCAGCCCGACGGCGCCGTCAGCCGCCTGCGTCAATACGCTGTAGAGGATCAGCGTAAGCGCCGGCAGGGCGAAGAACACTGCCAGAAACAGCAGTGAAGGCGCCAACAGGAGCTCCGTCTTGACCTCCATTCGCGATCGCGTCAAAATCTCTAGAATTCGTCCTCATAGGAAAATTAACCATAGATGCCGCACGACGTCTGGCGCCTGCTGCGAGGTAAAACAACGCGGATCGGATGCGCACCCGATGGCGGGCCTTACGCACCGCGCCGCAGCCTCACTGATTGCTTGAGTTGCGATGTAGCAAACGGTCAACGCGAGAAAAGGAAATGGAAGGTGCTGGCCAGTGACACCTTTTCTTGATTTACGAGCCCAGTACCGGCAAATCAAACAGGAGATCGACGCCGCAATCGCCGCTGTCGTGGACAGTGCCATATTTGTACTTGGGCCTGAAGTAGCCGCGTTCGAGGAACGGTTTGCCAAACATTGCGGCGTCAAATATTGCATTGGACTCAATAGTGGCACCTCGGCCTTGCACCTGGCGTTGCTTGCCGCCGGGATCGGTCCGGGCGACGAGGTGATCACGGTCTCGATGACTTTTGTCGCGACGACGGCGGCGATCCTTTACTGCGGAGCGAAGCCGGTTTTTGTCGATATTGATCCCGGCACGTGGACGATGGATCACAATTTGATCGAAGCGGCCATCACCCCCCGAACCAGAGCGATCCTGCCCGTCCATTTACACGGACTCATGACGGAAATGGCCCCAGTCATTGAGGTTGCGCGCCGCCACGGGCTCGTGGTCATCGAAGACGCGGCGCAGTCGCACGGCGCCATTTACAAGGGGCACAGGGCCGGGTCCATCGGGGACATCGGTTGTTTTAGCTTCTACCCCGGAAAAAACCTCGGTGCATATGGCGAGGCCGGGGCGGCTGTCACAAACGATCCCGAACTGGCGCGCAAGATGAGCTTGCTGCGGGATTGGGGGCAAGATTCGAAATACCGACACATCGTCCCGGGCTATAATTATCGAATGGACGCGATCCAAGGCGCCGTTCTGAAGGTCAAGATGGATTATATTGAAAATTGGACCGAAGGACGCCGGACTGTTGCGGCGCGCTATGACCGGCTTCTGGCGGGTAGTCGCTTCCAACTGCCGGCACCGCCGCCGCACACCCGACATGTTTATCACGTATACGCTCTCAGGGTAGCGGATCGCGATCAGGTACAGGAAACGCTCCATGCTGCGGGTATCGGAACAGGCATCCATTATCCTGTCCCGGTCCACCTGCAGAAAGCGTATGCAGAGCTCGGCTATCGGCGCGGCGACTTGCCGGTCACGGAAGGCACGGCTGATCAATTTTTGTCGCTGCCAATTTATGCCGAACTGCAGCCGGATCAAGTGTTGGAAGTTGTGGCGCAATTGAATAGAGTCCGCCTTGTTTGATCCCGCTCAGGCGGCTGGTTCTTGCGTCGATCCCATGACGTAGTGATTTGAACGAGATTGGAGAGAACCGTGGCTGATCTGAAGGGCAAGCGCGTACTGGTGACGGGTGGAGCGGGGTTTATCGGCTCGCATATTGTGGACCTCCTCGCGCAGGAAGGTTGCCGCGAGATCATCGCCCTTGACAATATGGTCCGTGGCCGGCCGGAGAATCTCGAAGCGGCGATGCCGCAAGGCGGACCCGTTCGACTGGTCGATGGCGATATCCGCGACCGAAATCTGATGGCGTCTTTGGTCGAGACCGCTGACGTCGTTTTTCATCAGGCAGCGTTGCGGATCACCCAG
Source organism: uncultured Alphaproteobacteria bacterium (assembly GCA_963700185.1). Lineage (GTDB taxonomy): Bacteria > Pseudomonadota > Alphaproteobacteria > ATCC43930 > CGMCC-115725 > AP-15. The sequence goes on along the minus strand of CAVOWP010000014.1, from coordinate 167,632 downwards.
TGCGCCGCGGAGCCCCGAGTCGCCATGGAGGTGATGGTCCAGTCGACATTCGACCTGCTCGAGCTCTGCGCCGAGCATCGGGTCGAAAAGGTCATCGCCGCTTCCTCGGCCTCGGTCTATGGCATGGCCGAGGACTTTCCAACCACAGAGAAGCACCATCCTTATGATAACCGCACTCTTTACGGTGCCGCTAAAGCCTTCAACGAAGCCCTGATGCGCACCTTCAACGATAAGCACGGGCTCGACTACGTCGCGTTCCGGTATTTTAATGTGTACGGGCCGCGCATGGACATTCATGGCCGGTACACCGAGGTGCTGATCCGCTGGATGGAGCGGCTCGAAGCCGGTCAGGCACCTTTAATCTTTGGCGATGGCCAACAGACGATGGATTTCGTCCATGTGCGCGATGTCGCGCGCGCAAATATTCTAGGTGCGAAGGCAAACGCCAGCGACGAGGTCTTCAATGTCGCGAGTGGCACTGAGACTAGCCTCTTGCAATTGGCGCGAGCCCTTGCCGGTGCAATGGGCCACAAGGAAATAGATCCAGTGTTTGCCCCGGAAAGATCGGTCAATCCCGTGCCACGACGCCTGGCCTCGACCGTGAAGGCCGAACGGATGCTCGGCTTCCGAGCTGCAATACCGCTCGAAGAGGGATTGCGCGAGCTTGTGGATTGGTGGCGGATCGAGCGGCGGCGGTTTCCGGTACCGGCCGCGCTGGAAGCGGTCGCATAGTGATCCCGATCGCCAAGCCGGTCCTCGAGGAAGCGGAAGCCGAGGCGGCGCGCGAAGTCGTGCTCTCCGGCTGGGTAACTCAGGGCCCGCAAGTCGCCGCCTTCGAACGCGAGTTCGCCGCCTATGTCGGAGCGCCTCATGCCTGTGCCGTCTCGAGCTGCACAACCGCGCTGCACCTGGCTCTGCTTGCCGCCGGCGTCGGGGCGGGCGACGAGGTGATCACGGCAAGCCATTCATACATCGCGACGGCCAACAGCATTCGCTATTGCGGTGCCATCCCAATCTTTGTCGATATCGACCCGCGGACCTATAATCTCGAACCGCAGCATGTGGCCGACGCCGTCACGCCGCGGACCCGCGCAATCCTCGCGATCCATCAGATGGGAATGCCGTGCGATCTCCCGGCGATGCTCGGCGTGGCGAGGCGTCATGGCATCGCACTGATCGAAGATGCCGCCTGCGCCGCTGGAAGCGAGATCCGCATCGACGGGCAATGGCAGCCAGTCGGGCGGCCGCTCGGTGACATCGCCTGTTTCTCGTTCCACCCGCGCAAGGTGATCACGACAGGCGACGGCGGCATGCTGACAACCGCAAATGCAGAGTTCGACAGCGCCTTCAGGCTCCTTCGTCAGCACGGCATGAGTGTACCCGACACGGTGCGGCACGGCTCGCCGCAGGTCGTGTTCGAGGACTATCTCGCCATCGGCTACAATTACCGCATGACGGACATTCAGGCGGCGATCGGACGCAAGCAGCTCGGGCGTTTGCCGGAGCTCGTGTCGCGTCGTCGGGTTCTGGCCGCCCGCTATGACGAGCTGCTGGGAAATATCGAAGGGCTCCTTCTGCCGCTGGAGCCCGAATGGGCGCGTTCCAATTGGCAGAGCTATTGCGTGCGCTTGCCGGACCGGGTCGACCAGAAGGCGGTCATGCAAGAGCTGCTCGACCAGGGAATTGCCACCCGACGCGGCATCATGTGCTCGCATCGCGAGCCGTGTTATGCGGAACGAGAAGCCGCGTCATGACCTGCGCCAATCCGAGCTGGCGCAGGATCACGCAATTCTGTTGCCGCTCTATGCGCAAATGACGGACGAGGATCAGGTCACCGTTGCGAATGCGTTACGCAGCGCGCTGCACGCGTGACGGACCTCTATTCGCAGGCATAATTCCTGGGCGGGCGCTCCTTGGCGGTCGCCAGCTCAGAAACGGCTTTTGAGGGTAGAAAAGAACATGGATTTTCGTAAATCCGTGCGAGATCTTATTGCAGATCGACGTCGCGAGATGCGGGAAAAATTTCATCGCCACGTTTCTGTCGGCGATCTGCTGACCGATCGATGGGAAATCGCGCGGGACTATGGATTTGGTGAGGGCACGTCCTGTTACGACAATGTCTTGATCCTTGGCGACGTCAAAGTCGGGAAGCATTGCTGGATCGGCCCCAACGTTATCCTCGACGGGCAAGGCGGTCTTACGATCGGGGACGATTGCGATATCAGCGCCGGTGCTCACATTTACACGCACCATACCGTCGCGCGGTGTCTCACCGGTGGTACAGCTCCCGTTGAAAAGGCTCCTGTGAAAATCGGCTCGTGCGTCTATATCGGGCCGCAATGCGTGATTGAGAAGGGTGTGACGATCGGCGATAGAGTCGTAATCGGCGCAATGTCGTTAGTAAATCGCGATATTCCGAGCGGAGCGAGGGCTTGGGGGATTCCTGCGACGTTGAAATAACAGGCGCGGCATACGAAGAGGCCAGTCGTACCCATAGCCGCCAGCGTTTCCGCTATCGATACATCGACTATTTCGCCGAGCGGCCAGTGGAGCGTGAATGCCGGCGCAGGCGGCGGCAAGGCCGCCAATAAGGCGGATTGTTCGCCAACCGGGCGGATCGGCGCTTCCGAAACATCGTCGACTTGTCCTGTCACCAAACGAGCAAGGCCGCTGGCGAAGAACAGTGTCAGGTCGGTCGCCGGGTCGTTGGCCTTTGGTCCGGTCTGCCCAAAGGGCGAAGTGTATCGAGTGCTGCGGTCGCATTGAGCCGGCGGAGGCTGTCGACGTCGTATTGCAGGATGCGAAGATCCCGGGGCCGGCCCTCGCAGACGATCAGGTTAGCGGCCGCGATTGCACTGCGTCGCGCCGCATTATCATCAGCGACCACGGACTTGCGATGGTTGAGATACGCCGCAAGGAGGCGTCGAGCTTTCGGAGCTGACGCAGGTGAAATCCGCGAGCAGGCGTGCGCAAACGGCGGCGGCGAGGCCCTCGCCGATTTGTAAGATCCGGAGGCCTTGCAGTAGCGAGATTTCAGTTCACTTCGAACTGCCCCTCGCGTCCGGGAGTGGCGTTCAGCTAGCTCCGCGGCGCAGCCGGCAAGGCCTATTGCTCGAGCCAGGCGTCCTCGAAGCGCCAGCCGTTGAAGATACTGTTGACCATCATAGTGATCCCATGCACCCGCGGGTAATGGCAGGTCCCGAGGCGGTATTGATAAATGATCGGGCGGGCTGCGTCTTCCTGCAGCTGCCGGTCGATCTCCCACACCAGTTTCTTGCGCTTTTCCTGGTCGGGCTCGATTGACTGCTGCTCGTACATCTTTTCGAGCTCCGGGTTGCAGTAGTTCGTGTAATTGCGCTCGGAACCGCAGGCATAGTGCTCGTAGAAATAGGCGTCCGGGTCGTCGACCCCCGAGCCCGACAGATTGGCGCCGACCATGAAATCCTTGCGGGCGATCTGGGGGAACCAGTTGGCGGTCTCGACGGTGTCGAGCTCGCCGTCGATGTAGATCTCTTTCATTTGGTCGATCAGGATCACCGCCGGGTCACGGTATTGAGCGATGTTGCGCGTCGCGACCTTGACGGTCAGCCGCTTGTCCGGGCCGTAGCCGTGCTTTTCCATCAACTTGCGTGCCACTGCGCGGTTGGCCTGCACATCGGGACCGTAGCCGGGCAAAGTCCGGAGAATTTCTGGCGGCAGACCCCACAGGCCGCCAGGCGGCGGCAGCATCGCACCGCTGATATCTCCCTGGCCTTCGGCGATAATGTCGATGAAGCTTTTCCGATCGATCGTCAGCTGCATTGCGCGGCGGATGTCCGGGTCGTCGAACGGCGGCGTTTCGCGGTTGACGAGCAGGTTTATCGCGACAGGCGTCTGCGTCAGCTCGCAAATTGCGTCGGGCGCTTGGCTCTTGATGTCGCGCATCGATTGCACCGTGACCTCGTAGGGGAAGGTCATGTCGAACTTGCCTGCGATAAAAGCGAGCGTCTGCGTCGAGCGGTTCGGGACGACCGTCCATTCGATACCGTCGAGATAGGGCCGGCCAGGCTTCCAGTAATCCGGGTTCTTCGCAAATCGCATGTAATCGTTCGGCTTGAACTCGACGAACTTGAACGGGCCGGTGCCGATCGGATGACTGCGCATGTCGCGCGCCGGCACGTGGCAAGGGTAAACCGGCGACATGCCTGTCGCCAGCAGCATCAGGAACGCCGGCTGCGGCCGCTTCAACACGAAAGTTACCCCGTAATCGCCATCGACCGTGACCTCGTCGAGGTTGCGATACCAGGCCTTGCGCGGATTGAGGCGAAGCTTTTCGGTGGACTTGCCGAGCAGCATGTCCCAGGTGCATTTGACGTCTTTCGCGGTAAACGGCTGGCTGTCATGCCATTTGACGCCTTGGCGCAGCTGAAAGCTGACCCGCGTAAAGTCATTATTCCATTTCCAACTATCGGCGAGCTCCGGCTCGATCAGATCGAGCCGGTTCTGTTTTTCGTGCTGATTGAAGAGCACGAGATTGTTGAAGACGCCCATAAACGGCGCCACTGCCGAGATCGTCGCCTCTTCGTGGATCGACCCGCTCGCCGGACTATCGCGGTGAAAGAATTTGAGGACGCCCCCGCTCTTCTGCGCGAATGCCTGCGGCGCTGCGAGCAAAAAAATCGCGCTCGTCAATGCGAGCGCATATGCGATACCCGGCATGATCTTTCCTTCTTGTCGAGGCGCTACCATAGCACGAAACCAACTTGGCAATCACCGGCTCTGCTTCGGGTCAGCCGGCGGCTCTTTCCGCTCTCGCCCGGCCGCCGAAACATTCGATGACGGAGGTCAAATTCGATGGCTCATCGCGACGAAAAGATAGGCTGGCCGCTCGTCGCGGGAACGACAGCGATATTTCTTCGGCTGCGCACCAGGGAGGACTCGCCCTTCGAACTCGAGGCGGCGACTGCCACTGCGAGGGTTCGCGCTACGTCAAGCTCGGTGTTGAGTACCCTGCCCAAGGTCGTTAATCAGGCACGCCCACGTTCACCCGATAACTCGGTCATTTTTGAGCAGCAGCCACGTTGGGTTTCAGCCGCTTGTGCCCGGCGCCCTAAATTTAACTTCTTTCCAAGTGTGAACTGCTTCACACACCTAGACCGGTTGCTCAGGCATTCTGACGGACCGTCCAGCGAATAGCCGTGCCCACATCTCCTGCCATGCTCTTCACCTACCGGGCTTTCGCCGTGTATGGCCGTCGCCAATCCCATCATCGATCGTAGTTCCCGATCAGCCATTTCGGATGCCAGCAGTTGCTCTCTCTCGACGGTCAACGCGGCCGGGCCTGGTAAGGGGGTCGCGATCGCGGTCATCCTTCGGGGCGGCGCTCCTCCAACAATCGCTGAAGAACCTGCTGGGCAATGCCTAATCGAAATTCGCCGACGGTGTCGGCCGAGGCGCCTGCGGCGGCGAGTCTGCGCAGTCCGGCTGTCGCCGCCGGCGCCCCGGTACGGCGGCTGTCCATTGTCGTCCTGCCTTTCGCAGACCTGTCCAACAATCCAGACCAGGAATATTTCGCTGATGCAATCACCGACGACCTAACCACCGACCTTTCGCGGATTTCAGGGAGCTTCGTGATCGCGCCCACCACCGCGTTCACGTACAAAGGCAAAAGGCTGGGCGCGATGCAAATCGGGCATGAACTCGGGGTCGGTTACGTGCTCGATGGCAGCGTGCAACGCTCCGGCGACCACGTTCAGGTCAATGTTCAATTGATCGATACGGAAAGTGGCGCACAGCTTTGGGCCGACCGGTTCGCGAGCGATCGAACCAACCTCGTGAAAGCCCAGAACGAGATCACCGGCCGCATTGCGCGGTCGCTGAACCTCGAATTGGCAGAAGCAGCCGGCCGTCGGGCCGAGCGCGACGGTGTAGCGAATCCCGACGCGCAGGATTTTTTGATGCGTGGGTGGGCCTTGTACTACCGGCCCGCCTCGACCACGCGTCGCCAAGAGGCCCTGCGGGATTTCGAACGTGCGCTCGAGATCGACCCGCAGTCGGTGGAAGCGAGGATCGGCATCGGAGCCGTCCTGGTCGACGATGTGGTGCTCAGGTTCAGCAGCTCCCGGGAACGGGATACTGCGCGCGCCGACGAGTTGCTCCGCGAAGCTCTCGCCCGCGAAATGAACTCCTCGATGGCGCATTTGGCGATGGGCATACTGCGGCGAATTCAGGTCCGATTGAACGACTCCGAGATCGAGCTTCAAGCCGCGATCGCCGTCGACCGCAATAACGCCCGAGCCTTTCAGCAGCTTGGCCTGACGCTGATGTGGCTGGGCCAACCGGAGGCGGGGATCCCGCCAATTGAGAAGGCGATCCGACTAAACTCGCATGATCCGAATATCGCCAGCTACTACTGGGCGCTCGGTTCGTCGGACCTCGTCTCCGGCCGCTTGGACGATGCGGTGACGTTCCTCAGCAAGGCACGGGTGGCAAATCCTCGACTGTTCTTTGTACATTTTTGGCTTGCGGGATCGCTTGCACTCAAGGGCGATCTCGAGGAGGCGAGGTCTGCATTGGCGGAGGCGGTCAAGCTGAAACCGGAGATCAGTTCGCTGGCACAGTGGCGGGCAGAAAGCCCTTGGTACACCAATCCTCCATTCGTGGCCCTCGCCGAGAAGACGCTCTACACCGGCTTGCGCCGAGCCGGTTTCCCGGAGGAGTGACGGCCCCGCACGATCAGCCCGGCTGCGGGTGCATTTCGAAGCCGGCCGGCCGACCGGCGCGGCGCGCGGCAGCGGCGGGAGCCAAGGACGTATCCCACAGGTTCGCGTCGAAGCGCCAGCCGTTGACGCCGTCGGCCTCGGGCGACACGACATAGAGGAGCGGCGGGACCATCTCGTCAGGCTCAACGAGGCGCGGGGCACGGCCTTCGCGGCTCATTGCGCGCATCTCCTAGGCCATGCCCGGCGTGTTCGCGCCGGCGCCGGGGTTGACGATGTTGATCGTCAGGCCGGTTCCCTCGACCTCCTTGGCCCACACTTCGGTCGCCATTTCGAGCGCCGCCTTGGAGGCGCCGTAGGGCGAGGTGTGCGGCCGGTTCATCGTGTCGAGCTTGGTCGTCACATTGACGATGCGGCCCCAGCGCTGCTCGACCATGAGTGGCGTCACCCGCCGGGCCATCTGGTCGGCGGCAATGTAGTTGGTCTCGATGACCGCGCGCACAATGTCGTCCGGCACCTGCCAGAATTTTTGCGGCTCGGGCCGCCGAAAGCGGGCGGGGTCGATCGTCGTGAAGGTCAGGCCGGCATTGTTGACGAGAATGTGCACGCCGCCAAATCGAGATAGCGCCATCGCAACCACGCGGTCGCAATCGGCGGGCCGGCGCAGATCCGCGACCAGGGGCAGGATCTCCCCCTTTGGCTTGGCGCCGGCAGTCTCCGCCTCGATCGCAGCGACATCGGCGTCGATATGGCCGATCGCGACGACATTGTGCCCCGCTCGAGCGAGGCCGAGCGCCATGGCGCGGCCGAGCCCGCGCAAGCCGCCGGTAACGATTGCGATGCGTTGCTCCATGAAAGAGTCCCCGCTAACGAAAAATTAGCCATTCAAACGAAAGATGCTATCGTATAAGAGTGACAAGGTTAACTGGAACTATTCTTGCGTTCAACTCGTTATCGCGCCGAGCTTTGTGGAAAGGAAGTCACGATGAAGCGACTGATCGCCCCCGGCATTGTTGCGGCAGTCTTGGGGCTGGCCGGGTGCACGAACCCGTATGACCCCGGCCAGCGCGCGGTCGGCGGCGGCCTCCTCGGCGCCGGTGCGGGGGCGGCGATCGGCGGTGCGGTTGGCGGCGGGCATGGAGCCGCTCTCGGCGCCGCGATCGGCGGCGCGACCGGAGCCGTGACCGGCGCTGCTACGACACCACCTCCGCCACCGCCTCCGGGCGCTTATGGCGAGGGCTACGGCTATCCGCCCGCACAGAGTGGCTATGGCTATCCGCCCGCACAGAGTGGCTATGGCTATCCACCCGCCCCTCCGAGCGGCTATGGCTACCCGTCGGCCCCTCCGAGCGGCTATGGCTACCCGTCGGCCCCGCCACCCGCTTACCCCTCGTACTAGCGTTCTGGGCGTCTGGCTCAGCCGGGCGGTGTTGATTTTATCAGCTCGGCGAGGTGCCGCACCGTTTCGGCCGGCGGCAAAGTCTTCCCGACCGCCGCCGCCTCGATAAGGCGCGGCTGGTTTGGCCGCGGCGTCGGCGGCGCCGGAAGCACCGACGGTTGTCGCCCGCTGATCGCGGGCGTGCCGGTCCCGCAATCCCCGGACCGATTGACCTCAACACCGGCCCTGGACCCACGACCCAGATCGGCGCATTTGCCAGCGCGTGGGCGGAAGCGACGAGCTGCGCCAACGCAGCCTGCTGGTCGGCGATCAGCCGGTAGATGTCCGCCGGCTGCGGCATCACGACGTCAAACCCTTGGGCGGTCCACAGCCCGGGATCACGCGCCAGGGTATCGTCGCCCGGCCACAACACCAGAACCGCAGCCGGCAATGCCGGGCCGACGGCGTAGACGCGCGGAGCCGGAGCGTAATTTGACGCGGGTTCGGCGATCGCGGCCGGACGTGTCACTGCCGTTGCCACATGGGCATTTCTCCTCCGATACTCGGTTTGCCATGCGAAAAATTTGTCCCCGATTTCGGCGATTTCTAGGTGCCGATTAGTCAGGGATTTGGCCGAGTTTTCACGGCCCTTACGTGGCTGCGAGATCTGCGACCCGGGGCAGCACCTCCTTGCTGAAGAGCGAGAGATTGGCGACGGTCTCGTCGTGGTCCAAGAGGCCGCCTTGGCCCATCATGAGCAGATGCCCGAAGCCGCCGACGTGGTCGTAGAAGGCGTGCAACTGGTCGAAGACGTCGTCGGGCGTGCCGGCAAACACGAGTCCGGCGTCGATCGCGTCTTCCACAGTCATCGTGCGCGGATCGATATTGCGGCCGTCGCGCGACTGGATGCGGCCGGCGCGGAACCCGGCGCCGCTCGTCTTGAGGGCCTGTGCGCTCTGCGCCGGCGAGGCGTAGCCGGGCGGGTTCATGAATTGCGGCGCGACGATGCCCGAGGTGCGGCTGTACCCGAGGATCTGGTCGGCGCGGCGCCAGCCTTCCTCGCGGGTATCGCCGACCCCGATCAGCGCCATATAGGCGAGGCGCTCCGGCGTCAGTGGGCGGCCGGCCTCGGCCGCCTTCTTGCGATAGGCCTCGAAGATCGGGGGCGTGCGCACCCAGCCGGTGTTGAGCACGCCGATCGTCATCCCGCGCTCGGCCGCCTCCATCGCGCTGCCGGTGCTGCCGACCGGCATCCATACCGGCGGGTGCGGCTGTTGCCACGGCCGCGGCCAGACATTGACCTGACGGTAGTGGAAATGCGTGCCCTCCCAGTTGAACGGGCCGTCATGGCTGGTCATCGCCTTCAAGATCAGGTCGTGCGCTTCCCAGAAACGCCCCATCAGGTCGGCGGGGTTGGTGTTGGCGGGGGAGATTTCGAACGGCACGCCCTTGACGAAGCCCATCTCGATGCGGCCGCGTGAAATGACGTCGAGCATCGAATATTCCTCGGCGACGCGGATCGGGTCGTTGCGATTGCCGATCGGCATGCCGAGCGCGAGGAGCCGCACCTTCTTCGTCTCGCGCGCCAATATCGCCATCGGGATCGTGCACACCGAGTCGGCGCAGGTCGCGGTCGCGTGGTGCTCGTTGGTCATGATGTTGATGCCGAGTTCGTCGCACAGCGCCCATTCGTCGAGATAGCGGTGATAGAGATCGGCGCCGACCTTCGGGTCGAAGAGCCGGCTCGGAATCGTGACCACCGATAGGAGTCGCCGAGCTGCGGCCAGGCCGGGTGGTAGGCCATCTCGCTGAAATGCCAGACCTTCATCACAACACCTCCGCGCGCGCGAAACGGCCGATCGCGTCGGCGACCTCGTCGGGACGCTCGATCTGCGGGTAGTGCCCGGCCTGCGGTATCGCCTCGAACCGGGCATCGGGCAGCGACCGGCAGAGCTTTCGGCCGTAATCGGGCGTGACGATGCCGTCGTTTTCGCCCCAGACCACCAGGGTCGGCACCCGGACTCGGTGCAGCCATTGGCGAAGGCCGGGATTGTGCATATAGGGCCGCCAGGCATAGAGCGCGGTCGCTTGCCGATCGCGAGCGATCGCACCGAGCTCGTCATCGTCGAGCCGCGGCGTAATCCGGCGCCATCGCGTGCCGGATCGAAGAAGCTGCGCCGCAGCAGTTCCTCGCTCGGAAGCGCGTAAATATCGGCGATGTCGCGCTCTTCGCGCCCGCCGAACTTGACGCCGACCGAGTCGATCAGCACGAGACGATCGATCCGCTCGAGGCAGCGGACGCACATTTCCAGCGCGATCCACCCGCCGAAGGAAGCGCCCACCAATGTCACCTTGCCGAAATCCTGGCGCTCGAGCAGATCGAGGTAGAGGTAGGCGAGATCGTGGACGGTGCGGAATCCGTCCGGCCGCTCGGAATTGCCGAAGCCGGGATGCCGCGGGACGACTACCCGCCAGTGCCGCGCCAATCTGTCGAAGAATTCCCGATGTTGCGCGAAATAGTCGCCGCCATGGAGAAACAGCAACGGCGGACCGTCTCCGGCCGTCAGCAGCTCGAGCGAAACTTCATTGATTTGGATGCGCTCCATCTCCGTCCCTCTTCGCCGGCCCCCGAAACTCCGGCGGGTGATCGTGATCCGCGCCGCCCGTGCTCGCCGAGACTTATTCCCCGATGCGGCATTTTGTCCTAAGCTGGAGCGCTTCGGCGGTCGCTCCGGCGACCGCGCCAATCATGCGAGGCCTGCGATGAACGTCGAGACCATTCTGCGCGCCAAGGGAAGTGCGGTGGCGACGATCCGGCCGGATGAGACGGTCGGCGCCGCTGTGAAGGAGCTGATTTCCCGCAACGTCGGCGCCCTCGTCGTCAGCGAGGACGGCGAAACCGTCGACGGGATCATCTCGGAGCGCGACATCGTGCACGGCCTCGCCGACCACGGAGCCGCTCTGCTGTCGCTCAACGTCGCCGAGATGATGACCCGGCGGGTGGTGACCTGCGAGCTGTCGGATACCGTCGACCAGCTGATGGCGGAAATGACGAACCGCCGCATCCGCCATTTCCCGGTGGTCCAGGACGGCCGGCTGTGCGGCATCGTCAGCATCGGCGACGTCGTCAAGAACCGGCTCGACGAAGTCGAGTTTGAGGCGCGCTCGATGCGGTCGTTCATCGCCGGTGCTTAGCGCCCGCGATACAGCAATCACCGGCCGACGGCGTAGCCTTGCATGCCGCGGGGGTTGGCGGCGGCTTTGAGGATCCGGCCTTCCGGGGTTTCCTCGCGGGCGCAGCCGGAGAGACGGCCTTCCGACCACGGGTCGCCGACGCGCAGGCGATGGCCGCGCCGCGCGAGCGACTCACGCGTTGCTTCGCGGAAATCGGCTCTCGAGCGCCACAAGGCCGGGCTGCGCGGCGCGCGGGTAGAACGAGCTCGGCATGTGCTCGGTGTGAAAGGCCGGGCAGTCGATCGCCTCCTGCAGGTTCATGCCGTGGTGGACGTGGTGCAGGAACATCAGCGCCGACCACTGGTCCTGCTGGTCGCCGCCCGGCGTGCCGAAGGCGAGATAGGGTTTGCCGTCCTTGAACGCCATCGACGGCGACAAGGTGCTGCGCGGGCGCTTGCCGGGCGCGAGGCTCGCGGGCAGCCCTTCCTCGAGCCAGAACATCTGCATCCGCGTGCCGAGGCAGCAGCCGAGCTCCGGGATCACCGGCGAGCTCTGCAGCCAGCCGCCGCTCGGCGTTGCCGAGACCATGTTGCCCCAGCGGTCGATCACATCGACATGGCAGGTGTCGCCGGCGACGAGGCCGTGCTCGGTGACGGTCGGCTCGCCGATGCCGCCGACCGTCGGCTCGCCGATCCCGGCCGCGGCCGCAGCCCCCTCCAACCCGCCGACCAGCACGCGCGGCATGCGGCCGTCGGGGCTGCCCGGACGCAATTCCATCGAGGCGTGCTCGGCGACCAGCTTGCGTCGCGCATCGTTGTAGGCGGCGCCGAGCAAGGTGGGCATCGGGACATCGACAAAATCGGGATCGCCGTACCAGGCCTCGCGGTCGGCAAAGGCGAGCTTGGCGCATTCGACGACGATATGGACGAAATCCGCCCCGAGCGGGTCGAGATCGTCGAGATCGAAGCCCTGAAGCAGCGCCAATTGCTGCAGCAGAACCGGCCCCTGGCTCCACGGCCCGCCCTTGGCCACGGTGTAGCCGTGATAATCGAAGGTGAGCGGCGCTTCGACCGGGGCCTCCCAGCGCGCCATGTCGTCGCCGGTCAGCAGCCCGCCATGGCGGCGTCCGGAGGCGTCGAGCACCTTCTCGCGCCGGCAAAAGCGATCGATCGCCTCGGCGACAAAGCCGCGGTACCACGCCTGGCGGGCGCGCTCGATCTGCCCCTCGCGGCCGCCATCGGCGGCTTCGGAAAGGATGCGGCGGTAGATCGCGGCGAGAGCGGGATTGCGGAACAGCCTTCCCGGTTCCGGCGGCGCACCGTTCGGCAGGTAGATCGCGGCAGAACTCGGCCATTCCCGGCGGAACAGCTCGGCGACGGTGGCGACCGTCATGCCGATCTGATGGACCGCGGGGTAGCCGTTCTCGGCATAGCCGATCGCCGGGCCGAGAATCTCGGCGAGCGGCATCGTCCCGTAATCGCGCAGCAGCCGCATCCAGGCGCCGAACGCCGCGGGAACTGCGGCGGCCAACAGCCCGGTGCCGGGGATCAGATCGAGGCCGAGCTCGCGAAACCGCTCGATCGTCGCCGCGGCGGGGGCTACACCCTGGCCGCAGATCATGTCGCAGCGACGGTTCGCCTCGCTCCAGACGAGGATCGGCGCCTCGCCGAGCGGCCCGTTCAGATGCGGCTCGACCACCTGCAACGTAAAACCGGCGGCCGCCGCCGCGTCGAATGCATTGCCGCCCTTTTCCAAAATGCTCATGCCGACCGCGGAAGCAATCCAGTGGGTCGAGGCGACGACCCCAAAGGTGCCGCGGATCTCGGGCCGGGTAGTGAAGGCGCGCATCGCGTTTCTCCGAAATGGTTCCGCAATGCTCATGCAGGCGGTGGTGCGCGTCAAGCGAAGCTCTCGCCATCGCAATGGCCGCGCCATCGTAAAAGCCGCCGGGCCGCCTATTTATTCTCGCGTAGCGGACGCGTCAGGCGTGCCGATCTCAGGTTTGCGCGAATGGATGCGAGCATGCCCTTGGATGTCCCGCCCGACACGACGTTGAGCGGCGAAGAGTTCTTTCGCACCGAAGGCGCCTATACCAGCTTGGGCGCACCGATACCGGGCGGGCAAGTCGGGCGCTGGATCCTGCGCGAAGGCCCCCACATCGACAGCGACGTAGAAATGTTCGACGAGCTGTGCTGGCGCCTTGTCGGCGACGGTTTGCCGTTGTTCCGCGCGACCCTCCACATGGGGACATTGCATCCGCAGATCCGGGGCCTTGGCGTGCGTTGGCTGCGCCCGCTGAAGGTCGTCGAGGAATACCGGATCCTGCAGGGCAACGAAGCGACCGACGAGTTTTTGCGCAGCCCGATCCGCGCCACGATCGAGCGCGGAACGCCGTTTCGCCGCCGCCTTACCGAGGACACCCCGGAATATCCGTTGCTGTCCAAGCTCAGGGATTTCGGCGTCACCGATTATTTCGCGCTGGCGCTCAACCGCACCTTCCGGCGCTTTCCGGTGGTGACTTGGGCCACCGACCGGCCGAGCGGGTTCAGCGACGCCGATATTGCCGCGCTCGAAGAAACTCAATCCGGCGCTCGCCGCGATCGTCGAGCCTCGCGCCATCCGGCGGATCACCGAGAACCTGCTCGACACCTATCTCGGGCCGCAAGCCGGGCGGCGGGTGCTCGCGGGGCAGATCCAGCGCGCCCAAGGGGAGCAGCTGCGGGCCGTGATCATGATGGCCGACATGCGCGGTTTCACGGCCTTGTCCGACCGGCTGCCGGCCGCGGAGGTGATCGAGCTGCTCGACGATTATTTCGAGGCGATCGTCACCCCCGTCGGAGCGCGCAAAGGCGAAACCTTGAAATTCATGGGCGATGGCGTGCTCGCGATTTTTCCGGCCGCGGACGACGACGACTTCTCGGAAGCCAGCGTGCAGGCGCTGGAAGCGGCTCTCGAGGGGCTCGAGCGTCTCGGCCACATCAATAAGACGCGGCGCGAAGCCGACCAGCCCGAGGTCAGAATCGGTATCGGCCTGCATCTGGGCGAAGTCATTTTCGGTAATGTCGGCTCGGCCGACCGCCTCGATTTCACCGTCATCGGTCCGGCGGTGAACCTCGCCTCGCGGATCGAAGGCCTGACCAAGCGGCTGTTGCGGCCGATCCTGGTGTCGAGCGCCTTCGCCCGGATCTGCCCGCGCCCGCTCGTCTCCCTCGGCTTTCATCCGGTCCGCGGCCTCTTCGAACCCGAAGAAGTGTTCGGCCTGCCGGAATAGACCTTCCCACACCGGCCCACGGGTCCGGCCTTTGGCCGGCCCGAGGACAGGCTCTGGCCGGTGCCCATCCCGGCCATGGGTCCCGGCCTTCGGCGGGAAGGCGAGTAATCAGGTATTACGCGCTGGCGTCGTGCAGTCGAGTGCGCGCATCGAAGTCCTCGGCGACGCGGGCGTCGTTCTCCAACAGGGCGCCGGCGTCGACTTTGGCGAACTCGATCGCGCCCATCGCCGCGAAGGCCTCCTGGACCTGCGGCCCCCACAAGCCGATATCCTTCACGGTCGGGACGATGCGGCTGAAGATCCGGCTGCGAAAGATCTTCATCGGCTCGGATTCGTCGACGATCCTGAGGCACTCCTCGACCGGCAGGCCGAGCCGCTCCCATACCTCGCGCTGATTGAACCGGTCGCGCATGTGCCAGCAGGCGGTGACGACAAAATCCTCGCGCTCCTTGCGCTCGGCATCGCTGAGCTGCGGATAGAAGTCGCGCAGCGCGAGGCGGCCAAAGGCGACGTGCCGCGCCTCGTCCTGCATCACATAGGCGTTGACCGCCGCCGCGAGCGGGTTCTGGGCCTGGTCGCGGATGCGCTGGAACGCGGCCAAGGCCAGACCCTCGATCAGGATCTGCATCGTCAGATAGGTCATGTCCCAGCGGCTGTCGGTGAGCCCGTCCTCCAGCAAGGCCTTGAGACCCGGGGTGATCGGATAGGCGAGCTCGAATTTTTCGTGCAATAGCCGCGAATAGGCTTCGACGTGCCGCGCCTCGTCCATGACCTGGGTCGCGGCGTAGAACTTCGAAGTCGAGGTCCGGCACGGTCTGCACGATCTTGGCGGTCGCGATCAGCGCGCCCTGCTCGCCATGCATGAATTGCGAGATCTGCGAGGCCTGCAGGTGATGGCGAACCCGCCGGCGCTCCTTCTCGTTCATGCGGTTCCACAGATCGGTTCCGTAAATGTGAACGACCCGGTCGTCGAGCATCATCGGGTTTTCCGGATCGAGGTCGAGCGACCAGTCGATCCGCTCGGCGGCGTCCCATTGCTGCTTCTTGCCCTTGGCATAGAGCTGCAGCAGGGCCTCCCGCGGCTCGTCGTACTCCCAGGTAAAACAAGTCTCGGTGTTGCCGTCGAACTTCCACTCGGTCTGCTCGACCGGGAGCACATAACGGTAGGTCGTCGACATCGCATCCCTCCGGGCTCACACCACCCCTATATGGGATCAGCAGTCGCGATTGAGGATCTCGACGAGCCCGGCGGCGGGATCGACGCGCAGCTCGTCGCCGGTGCGGAAGATCTGGGTCACATCGCCCTCGAAGCGGTCGACCAGCGCCACGCCGCCAAAGGCCGCGCCTTGCGCCAGGATCGGGTTGACCCGATTGAAGATCAGCGCCTTCGGCACGATGCCGCGCGCGGCCATGTCGTGCAGCATCCAGGCGGTGGCGACCCCGCCTTTGGCGGTGTCGAGAACCAGGATGCGGTCGGCATAGCTCTGTCCGGCGAGCTTGTGGCTGGGGCGCGAGAATACGCCTTTGTCGCGGTCGAGATCGTAGCGCGCGCTGAAATTATCGGCGGCAACGAGCGCCGTTCCGATGACCGCCGGCCCGATGCCTTTGTGGCAGTGCAGGAGGATCGGCATTAGAGAACCCGCCCCGCGACCGCCGAGTCGATGCAGCGTTCGAGGCTCGCCAAGGTCGGCCGGTAGCCATAGCCGCCGATGATGTTGACGAGCTTGGCGGAGTTCGTCATCAGCCGCGTCCAGCCATTGGCCTCGGCCATCTCTCGCGCATAGCTCTGGTAAAAGCAGATCCCCTGCGCGACGACCGCGCCCGAGGCTTCGATCCGGCTCGTCAGACCCATCCGGTCGGCGGCGTGCTTGATCTCGGGTGAGGTCGCGACGATCACCGTCGTGTCGTGATGCACCCGCCGCCCGTCGAGGGCGCGCGCCACCGCCTCGATCTCGAACAGCGACAGCTGCGGCGCGCCAAAGACCACGACGTCGAGCTTGTCCTCCGGCGCAGCGTAGCGGGTGAGAAAGGCCTCGATCCTGTCCCGCGCAATGGTGATCGCGGGCGGCGGCGATCCCGCGAAGACCGCTTCCTCGGCCGTGATCCCCGGCATGTGGAACAGCGCTACCGAGCCGAAGCTCGCCAGCGCGGTGCCGAAATGCTTCAGCGCATCGGAACCGGGGACCGTCTCGATGCCCTCGATAACCGGGACTTCCCAATAGGAGCCGCACGCCTCGCCGACGATGCCGCCCAGCGCCCCCCATTCGCTGAGATCGCGCGGCGCCGCGGTGAGGCGGAACCGCCTGGTGGCGCGCCGGCACGCGTCGAGATGATAGCCGTAGCGCGGGGTGCGGCCGGTCAGCCCGGCAGCCAATGCCGAAGGCCCGCCTTCGAAATTGCTGCGGGCGCCGAGCACGCTGTTGGAATAGATCACGACGCCGGTATCGCCATAGGCCATGTGCTCGCCGCGCACCGGCGCCATGATCGTCTGGTAATTGATGCAGGTATCCGTCATCAGCACGCCGAAGGCACGCAACGCCTCGATCGCCCGCTGCTCGAGCGCAGCCATTTCCGGCGTCTGCCCGAGCCGCCGATAGACCGCGAAATCGAGCCCCCGCGGGTCGGTGATCGTCGGAACCCGGACCCGCCGCTCGGCCTCGGGTGCGGCGGCGAGGCCTTCGAGAAAGCGCACCCCGGCTGTCGCCCAGGGATTCGGTGTCGGCCATGATGTGGGCCTGCGAAACCGGCACGAAATCCGCGGCATCGAAGAACTCTCCGACCGCGATCTGGTGCGAAATCGCCCAGCGCCGGACCGCGCCGAACTCCCCCGCCAGCATCGCCCTTTCTTCATCGCTCAGCCGCATGGCAAGTCACGGCTTACAATCGCAGATTGACCCATAAATGACACGTCGCTGCACCTGCAGCAAATCAGCAGCAAAGCCTCTCGTGACGGTTGTAGCGTAATCATCAATCCACTCATCACAGCACCAGGAGCATGCAATGCAAAGGTGGCGTTTTTACGAGCGCGATAATCGAAGGCGTCACGTGTTGGGAGATTTGGCTGAACGGATTTTTCGGCTGGGCTCGCGCGTAATCGCACCCATCGCAACGTCACGATTGTCCAAAGGTGAAAAAACCATAGCGGATCTCCTTGGCCGGGCTTGGCCCGGCCACCCACGTCTTCCTCGGCCGATTGTCATGTTGTTAAGGCGTGGATGCCCGGGCCAAGCCCGGGCAAGGGGCGGTTTGTCATAAAATTCAGAGGAAAACCGGCATAAAGCTCGAACAGGCTGTCGATCGATTCGGGCTAGAGAAGCCGGGTGGTTTTTCGACGTTTTCGAGTGTCGACGTGCTAGGCGCCAACGCATCCCTGAGCAATCGGGATTGGAATTCTCCGCGGCCGTGACTGTTTCCATCGATAGGACACCGGGTGTCTGGCTGTAGATTTGCCAGTGCCCCAGTCAACTGCAGGAGTGGGTAATGCCTCTTGGTAAACACTTTGCGCGAATGGGTCGCGGCGTGGCGATTGGGGCAGCAGTTCTTGCGGCGGTCGGATTGACCACCCTACCGCGACCCGCGCACGCTCTCCGCCCCACTGCCGGCGTAGGGATCGGGCTCGGCGCCTTCGCGGCAGGGACTGCGCTCGGCGCGGCCGCGAACCCGTACTACAACCCCTACAACCCGTACTATTATCCGTACGGGTACTCTTACGCTCCGGCCCCGGCCTATTATCCGTCGACGCCGTATTATCCGCAGCGGAGCTGTTGGGACCCGTATTATCGGCGTTATTACGCCTGCTGACCGAACACGCGGGTGAAGATCGTGTCGACGTGCTTGAGGTGGTAGGCGGGATCGAATAGGCCGTCGATGGTTTGCGGGTCGAGACGGCGGGTGATCTTCGGGTCCGCTTTCAGGAGATCGGAGAAGCGGCCTTTGCCGTCCCACGCGGCCATCGCGTTGCGCTGCACGGCGCGATAGGCGTCTTCGCGGCTCAAGCCGGCCTGGGTCAGCGCCAACAGCACGCGCTGTGAATCGACGAGCCCTCCGAGGGCGTCCAGGTTCTGGCGCATGCGCTCGGGATAGACGACGAGCCGGTCGACGAGACCGGTCAGCCGGGCTAGTGCGAAGTCGAGGGCGATGGTCGTGTCCGGTGCGATGACCCGCTCGACGGAGGAGTGGGAAATGTCGCGTTCGTGCCACAGTGCGACGTTTTCGAGCGCCGGCACGACGGCGGAGCGGACGATGCGCGCGAGGCCGGTGAGGTTCTCGGCGAGGACCGGATTGCGCTTGTGCGGCATCGCCGAGGAGCCCTTCTGCCCCGGCGCGAAATACTCCTCGGCCTCGCGGACCTCGGTGCGTTGCAGGTGACGAATCTCGGTGGCGAGGCGCTCGACCGCCGCGGCGACGAGCGCCAAGGTCATGAAGAACTCGGCGTGACGGTCGCGCGGAATGACCTGCGTCGAGATCGGCTCGGGCTCGAGACCCAGCTTTGCCGCGACATATTCCTCGACCCGCGGATCGACATTGGCGAAGGTCCCGACGGCCCCCGAGATCGCGCACGTCGCGATCTCCTTGCGCGCCGCAGTGAGGCGGGCGCGGTTGCGCGCAAACTCGGCATAGTGTCCGGCGAGCTTCAATCCAAAGGTCGTCGGCTCGGCATGGATGCCGTGACTGCGCCCCACCATTGGCGTCAATTTGTGCTCGAAGGCGCGGCGCTTCAGCACCGCAAGCAATCCATCGAGATCGGCCAGCAGAATGTCGGCCGCCTGCGCCAACTGCACGGCGAAGCAGGTGTCGAGCACATCGCTCGATGTCATTCCCTGATGCACGAAGCGCGCCTCGGGGCCGACATGCTCGGCGAGGTTGGTCAAAAAGGCGATCACGTCATGTCGGGTCTCGCGCTCGATCTCGTCGATGCGCTCGGCCTCGAAGCCGCCGCGCTCCCAGACCGCGCGAGCCGCGCTCTCGGGGATGACCCCGAGCGCCGCCTGAGCGTCGCAGGCATAGGCCTCGATCTCGAACCAGATCCGGTAACGGTTCTCCGGCGACCAGATCCTGGTCATCTCGGGGCGGCTGTAGCGCGGGATCATCTGGTTGGAGCCCCTTCGTATCCCAACCGATGCAACGCCGCGGCCATATGGGACGGGAGCGGGGCGGTGATTTCGAGCGGAGGCCGCGCCGGGTAGAGCGGCAAACTGATCGAGCGCGCGTGCAGCATCAGCGGTCCTCCGCTTCCTCCATTTCCATACACGGGGTCCCCGACCACGGGGCAGCCGAGTTCGCCGCAATGGACCCGAAGCTGGTGCGTCCGGCCGGTGCGCGGCCTCAGTTCGAGCCAGGCACGTCCACCCGCGGCGCCGCACACACGGTATTCGGTGATTGCGTTCTGTCCCGCGGGATCGACGATCATGCGCCAGCCGCTGCCTCGATTGAGCTTTCTGAGCCCGGTCTCGATCCGTCCCTCGGTCTCGGGCGGGCGGCCCTCGACGACTGCCCAATAGACTTTCTCCACCTTCCCGCCGGCGAACAACGCCCCCAGCCGCCGCAGCGCCTTCGGGTGCCGCCCTAACACCAGGCAGCCGCTGGTGTCGCGATCGAGCCTATGGGCGAGAGCCGGCGGGTGCGGCAGGCCGAAACGCAGTTCGTCGAAGCTGCTTTCGAGATTGGGCCCGCCGCCGGGACCAGGGTGCACGGCAATCCCAGCCGGCTTGTCGATGACCAGGATGAGACCGTCACGGTACAGGACGCGGGCGGCGAGTTGCCCCTCGCCCCGCCCCCACCCTAACCCTCCCCCGCAAGCGGGGGAGGGAAGGGTGGGGGCTGCGCGGGCCCCTCCCTCCCCCGCGCGCGGGGGAGGGATAGGGTGGGGGCTCGGCTGTGGTCGCGACAACGGCAAAATCTGCTCCTCGGATTATTCGGCCGCGTCGCGCGCCGCAGGGGCGGTCCGGAAGCGGTCGCGCAGCGCGTCCCATTCGTCGGCGCCGAAACGGCGGAACATCTCCGGGACGGTCATCTCCTTTATCGGTGTCGGGTGACGGTGGGTCGTCTTCAACTCGGCCAGCATCCGGTCGCAAATGCCGACCACGCTCTTGATCAGCAATCCCGGCACGATCGCGAGCTTGTAGCCCATCGCCTCAGCCTCCCGAAGATCGAGATCGGGTGTCTTGCCGCCCCACACGACATTGAGGAGGCAGGGTCCGTTGACCAGGCGCGGCACCGCGGCGACCTCCTCCTGCGTCTGCGGCGCCTCGACAAACGCCATGTCGGCGCCGGCCGCGAGCGCCGCATTGGCGCGGGCAATAGCCTCGTCCAAGCCTGCGACGGCGCGCGAGTCGGTGCGTGCGATAATCAGGAAATCCCTGTCGCGGCGAGCGGCGGCCGCGGCTCGGATCTTCGCGATGTAGTCCTCGCGCGGGATGACCTGCTTACCTTCGAGATGGCCGCATTTCTTCGGGAATTCCTGGTCTTCGATGTGAATCCCGGCAACGCCGCTGTGCTCGAATTCGCGAACCGTGCGAAAGACATTGAGCTCGTTGCCATATCCGGTGTCGGCATCGGCGATCACGGGCAGCTCGACCGCGGCGGCGATACGCCCGGCATTGGCCACCATCTCGGACATCGTGACGAGGCCAAAATCGGGGTATCCCAAGGTCGCCGCGGTGCCGGCTCCGGTCATGTAAACCGCAGAGAACCCAGCCTGCTCGATGAGCTTGGCGGTAATGCAATCATAGGCCCCGGGCGCCACCACCATCCGCTCCTGCTTCAGCTGATCTCGAAAGCCTCTCGCCTGCGCCACCGCCGCCTCCCATAATGCCCTCCGAGGTAACGCTAGAGTACGATCCAAGGAGGGGCAAATGCACGTTTTCAATCTGCAGGCCGAGCAGGCGTTCGACCCCAAGAAGCACCTGGAAAGAGTGCTCGGGAGGATCGGCGAAGGCGATGTCACTATCGCCTGCTGGGAGCCGGGTCAGACGAGCCCCTATCACTGCCACCCAAATGCGACCGAGATCTACTTTTGCTTCGAGGGTGGAGGCAGGATGCGTACTCCGACCGAAACTATCGAGATCGGACCGGGGACTTTCGTCGTGCATCCGCGAGGCGAAATGCACGAATACGCCAACGGTCCGCAGCGCACCCTGCTATTCCGCGTGCGCTACGGGGACGAGATGTCCGGCCGCACCAAAGAATGGCCGAGTAACCCGGATTGGAAACAGCGCCCCGAAGACGTCGAGTATTTCGGCACACAGGGTCGCTGACCCGCGCGATCCTCGATCATCCGGTTACGCGCTGTGGTTCAGATTCGAAAGGCGCTAAAGCACGTTCCGATCAGATTGGCACTGTCATTGCCAGGCGCGCCCTGCGCGACGAAGCAATCTCGATCCCATCGAGCACTCAGCGGCCCGAGATTGCTTCGCTGCCGCTCGCAATGACGATTGGAGACAGAAGCCAACCGGATCAAATCTGTGCTACTGCATCGCGGGCGTATCGTAGCTCTGATATACGGCGACGGTTGGATTTACAGCGTTGGGCGGCGCTGATCCGGGCGCTACCGGCTCGACCATAACCGCCGCCACCCCGGTCTGCCTCACCCTGAGTTCCTCGGCCGCCCGCGGCGAAAGGTCGATGATGAACCGACGGCGCCACGGCCCCCGGTCGTTGATCTTGACGATGATCGAGTGGCCATTGTCGAGGTTTGTTACTCGGGCGTATGACGCCAGCGGCAGCGAGCGATGCGCTGCGGTCGCGGTAACGGTGTCGAGAACCTCGCCGCTCGCCGTCCGCCCGCCGACCCAATTGTACCAGGCCGCCGTGCCGATCTCGCTCTTACCGATTGGATGCACCGGGCCCAGATACGCGTCGGGCGGCCCCCCGGCAGAGCCGGCCGAATTGGCATCTAGATAGCGAGATTGCGGACGCCCGCTGCGATGAGCATGCGCGCGGGCGTGGGTAGCCTGGCAAGAAGAGAGCCGAAATTTGCCGTGCCTGGTTTCGGCTTTCACGAATTTGCCGTGCAGCTGGCCTGGATGGTGCGATGTACTTTTATCCGGCGTCTTGGCGATCGCGCCGGCAGACATCATCAAAAACGCGAGCGAAATACCGACCGTTTGACGCATTGGCATTGCGTTGCCCCCTATTACTGGGCACCCCTTGTCGCGGGCAATAACGATCCGGCCGCCATGCCAATCGTATTGGGCTGGACGAGGGAGTGCAGATCGGTGTCGTCCCGGGTTGTCCCCGACAAACCGGGTAGGACAGGTAGGACGATGCGAGGCTAAACAGGCTAAAACGCGGGTGTCAACCCTGTCGCTCTTTTTTTTCTGCACATTCGAAGCGGACTGCGATGTTCATGTCACAGGGCCGAAACCTCGTAATTACCAGACCTATTCTCCAGCAGATCTGGATTTTACTTGTTAACAAACTGTTTGCTTGGGGCAGACAAAACAAGGACGGTACCCCTTAAAAACGCGGCATCCCGGTTTTGCTCGGAAAGTGTGGAATGGGGCGAAACCCGCGTGCAGGTTTATTTACGGCGATTGCACTCGATGATCGGAGCGCCCGATGCGAATCAGAGGCCGAGCAACCGACACGCCTGACCGGTGAGCCTTCCTCCTGCAACGAACGGGTTATGGATTTGGACGCCGCTCAACTGCGCGCCATCCGCCAAATCTTCAGTAAGAACGGCAACGCATCCCGCTTCGCCCGCGGTCGCGAGCAGCAACGCATCCCAATAGGAGGCGCGTCCGGCCGCAGCATCGGCGAGCGCGGTGCGGACCGCGCTATTGGATGCCGCCGCGCAGGGGAAGAGCTCGAGCCAGTCGATTGCTTGCGCTGCGGCATCCGCCGGCGGAACAATCCTTTTTCGGCTAACGGCGGCGTAGAATTCTGAAACCGCCTGTAGGGTCAGCCAGCAATCGAGCCGGACAGCGTACTGCACAATCTCACATGAGAGCTGATGCCTAATACCAGCCGCAGCATCGACCGCGTAGACGAGCAGGTTTGTGTCGAGTGTAAACCGCTCGCTAGCCGCGCTCATGCAGGGCATCGCGGTCGAGCGGACCGGCTCCGATCGGCCATCCCTTTTCCATACGGGCGCGCGTGCGGGCTAGAGCGGCCTCCTGTTGCGACGTCAGAACACGCCGGCCGCCGATCGGAGTGAGCCGCGCAACCGGCTGGCCGTTGCGGGTGATGACGAATTCGGAACCGGCCTCGACTTCGCGTATGCAGCGGGCAAATCTTTGGTTTGCTTCACGTAGGCTTATAGTCTTGGCCATGTCCTCATCCTCAGCATTTTAGGAAAGTAGCACGCGATTGTGCTACCCGCAAGGCCCCTTTTGCCGCTGACACTGGCCGGGGTCGGCGTTATGAGGTTCTGGCGAGAGTGAGGCGGAGAAGCGATAATGGGCGTCATAAAGCGCATTGCGGAATTTCACGGGGATCTGACGAACTGGCGGCACGAAATTCATGCGCACCCGGAACTCGGCTTCGAGGAGCACCGGACCTCCGATTTCGTCGCGCAAAAGCTCGCCGAGTTCGGTTATGAGGTGCATCGCGGCGTCGGCCGCACGGGTGTCGTCGGCCGGTTATGCGCCGGCACGTCACCGCGCTCGATCGGGCTGCGGGCCGACATGGACGCGTTGCCGATCGAGGAGACGACCAATCTCGCCTACCGCTCGCGCCATCGGGGGCGTATGCACGCCTGCGGCCATGACGGGCACACCGCGATGCTGCTCGGCGCCGCGCGATACCTGGCCGAAACCCGTCAATTCGACGGGACCGTCAACCTGATCTTTCAGCCCGCGGAAGAGGGGCTCGGCGGCGGCGAGGCGATGGTCAAGGATGGGCTATTCGAGCGCTTTCCGTGCGACGCGATCTTTGGCATGCACAACCGGCCGGGGCTCGCAATCGGCAAGTTTCAGATCCGCACCGGCCCGATGATGGCGGGCGGTGCCTACTTCGATATCACCGTGACCGGCCGCGGCGCGCACGGCGCCCGCCCCGAGGCCGGGACCGATCCGGTCATTGTCGCTAGCCACATCACGACGGCCTTGCAGACCATCGTCTCACGCAATGTGAGGCCGCTCGACACGGCAGTCCTCAGCGTCACCCAGATCCACGCCGGCGACGCCTACAACGTGATCCGGAGCAGGCCTTCATCCGCGGCACCGCACGCGCCTTCGCTGCCGAAACGCTGCGGCTGATCGAGGACAATATGCGGCGCATCGCCAGCGGCATCGCGAGCGGGTTCGGAGCGACCGCGGAACTCGATTTCCGGGTACTGTTCCCGCCACTGGTCAATGATGCCGCCGAGAGCGAATTCATCGCCGATATTGCCGCCGAACTGGTCGGCGCCGACAGCGTCAACCGCGACGGCAACCTGGTAATGGCCTCGGAAGATTTCTCGTACATGCTGAACCGCCGGCCTGGCGCCTACATCCAAATCGGCAACGGCGACGGAACCGGGGGCTGCGAAGTCCACAACCCCGGCTACGATTTCAACGATATGGCATTGCCCTTCGGCGCCAGCCTGTTCGTCAGGCTGGCGGAGCGGAAATTGGCACCTCAAGGGTAACCCTTCCCCCGTATACGGGAAGCATGCGGGAGGAGGCGAGGGGGTTACGCCGGGGCGGGGATGGCGCGCTGGTTGTACATGATCTTGCGCATCTGGGCGCGCTCCTCGTCGCTCAATGTGGCGGGGTCGACGCGCAGATTGTTGCCGGTCTCCATCCCGCGCTTGACCGCCGGGCGGTTGCCGACCTCGTCGAACCAGCGCTTGAAATGTTTGAACTCGCTGATGTCCTGCCCTTGGGCCTCGGCGTTGACGGTCCACGGATAGGAAATCATGTCGGCGATCGTGTACTCGTTGCCGGCGAGGTACGGGCGATCGTAGAGCCGATTGTTCATCACGCCGTAGAGCCGGTTGGCTTCGTCGGTGAAGCGGTGGATCGCATAGGTCAGGTCGCCAGCGTCGGGGCCGGCACGGCGAAAATGTCCGCATTCACCAAGCTTCGGACCCTGATTGGCCATCTGCCATATGACCCACTGGGTGACTTCGTACTTCCCGCGAAGGTCCTGTGGGAAGAAGCGGCCTTCCTTTTCCCCGAGATACATCATGACCGCGCCTGATTCGAAAATGCTGATTGGCGCACCGCCGCCCTTGGGGTTGTGGTCGACCAATACGGGCATGCGGTGGTTGGGATTGATCTTGAGGAACTCGGGTTTGAACTGGTCGCCGCGCCCGATATTGCAGGGAACCAAATTGTAGTCGAGACCCAATTCTTCGAGCAGGATCGTGACCTTCTTCCCGTTCGGCGTCGGCCAAAAGTGGAGATCGAGCATCGCAACATCCTTTTCTCGTTTGCTGAGTGGAGGGCCGTCGCGGGAACGATAGCGCCCTAACGGCTCCCTGTCATTGATAGCAGCGACAACCCCTCACCCGACCACTAACGCGGCGAGTTGATCCGCGAGCGGCCAGCCCGAGACCAGCAGCCCCCCTCTGGCTATATTAGCATCTTGACCGTTCGGCGAATTACCGTGATGCGGGCGGCAAGTCCCACTACAATCAATCGTGGTATTTTCTAGGTCGTCTCCCCAAATATGTGCGCCCGTAATTTATGATAGGAAAGCTTCCATCCTTTTCCGCTAGGCCCGACCACCCTAATTTTTGAGCCAAACGTCTCCAATACCGCTAATTTTTTTGAAACGACCGCGCTTTGAATGAATTGAATCAAGCGGACTAGGTTATCGGGGAACCGTACGGATGTAGCACGAATAATCGCAAGTGCGAATGTGAGCGGTTGTGTGCAATGCGCAGACCTTCAGGATGACGCAAGGAGATAGTTCGGTGCCGAACCCGATTGAAAAGGCGAGCACGTATCTCGAGAAATTGCAGGCAGATCGACGGGCGGCCATCGAAATCAGTGAACAGAAAGCTGAGGAAGCCAAATTGATCGTGGCGCGACAGGAGGGGTTCCAGGCCGCGATGGTTATCTTTTGCGGCGCAATTCCAGTAAACGATTACGAGTCACAGTTTGAGAAATCGGGCGGGCGGCGACGGCGGCGGGACATATGCGAGCTGATTCTACGTGAACTGTCGTTCTCTGGGGAAGCAATGACAACGACCCAGATCGCCAAGGCCATCGACTACATTCCAGAGCGAACGGAAACAGCGTTAAAGCGCTTAGAAAAGGGCGCAAAGGTTGTACGAACCGGTAACAGCAAATGGGCGGCACTCGTTAGCCCCGCCACTAAACCTAATGGACAGCCCGATGGGCCGGGCTTCCCATCGGTTCCGACCTGTTGAGCCGCGGAGTGCGTGAAGTCAAGGCCGGGAATACGCGTTATGGCATAGGGCTCGCGACCTTGGACAACGATCCCGGCGTGCGCCCCGCCTGTCATCGCTATGTCGTCGGCAAGGCCCGTGGTTCACGATCACTGACGATCTGCCGCAATTCCCGGAGGCCCGCGGTCACGCATCGTTTAGCCCTCGTCAAAACCTCGTCAAGTCGGGCGCCCGGGGTGAAGGTGCAGGCGACAGAGTTCGGCACATCGGTGGAGCTGCGGAAAGACCTTGCCCAGCGGCGCAGGTGGATCGGGGCCGTCTTCAATCCTTCAACAGGCCGAGAAGGCCGCGGCGCTAATCGCTTTCTTATCGCTATCGGCACCCGTCGCCCGAGCGTCTGCGTTCTGCCACTATTTTGACGCGAGTTGCCGCTGGGTACGCAGCGATGCGATCGGCGTTGACGCCCTCATCCAGCAAGGGAGATCGGAAATGGCCGACCGCGAATTGATCGCCGCGATCCTTACGGCAGGAATGCTGCCGACCCTCGATGTTCCGCAAAGCCGCGTACGAGCCCGAAACAGCCCGGTCACTCGCGCTGAAAGGGAAGTCATACAAAGCGCCGTTGACCATGCGTTCGGGCTTTATCGATTAGTCTTAAGCGGGCTGGGAGTAGACCCATCAGCATCCATGGCCGAGCCTGACGCTGAAACTCGACCGCCAGCCCTCGCGAGGCGGAATGGGGCGGCAGACCGGCCTGTGGATGACACGGCGCGGCGGTGAGAGCCACCCAATTAAAACAGGGGATTCGGTAAAACACGGGATCCGGTGCCCGGTGGCCTCATAGCGATGCGCCGGTAATCCGCCCCCCGCAGTAGAGTGGATACGGAAACTCGCGTCGAATCGCGCCCACCCGGGGCTCATCTCAGACCTGGGCGCGTGCCACCGGGCATCATGAACCCGACCGCCATATCCGTCGTTGGCCTATAGCGACGCCACGCGGGCGACCTCGAATCAGGCTTTGCGCGACCTAACCGGTGGCTGAAACTATTTTGACCTTGGATCGAACATCCCAGGCCAGGTATCGTCTTTTGGTTGCGCGGCGCGTTTCGGGGAGTCCGTTGGATCGACGTCTGTTTCTTTCTTTGGCCGCGGGGTGGGGGGCATGGCCGCGAACGGCGCGTGCGGTTGCGCGCCCACCGGTGCTGCGCCGGCTGCGCCTCGTCAATGCCCATACCGGCGAGACCTTCGAAGGCGTCTATCGCGACGAGAAGGGCCCGATCGACCGGGTAATCGACGAGCTCTGCTTTTTTCTGCGCGATCATCATTCCGGCGAGAAGACCCAGATCGACGTCGGGCTGATTGATTTTCTGGCTGGCGTCCTCGATGCAGTCGGCGAGACTAGCGCGACGATCCTTTCTGCCTATCGCACGGCCGAGACCAATACGATGCTGGCCCGCACGACCTTTGGCGTGGCCGAAAACAGTCAGCATACCTGCGGCCGAGCCCTTGACCTCCATCTCGGCTCGCGGCTCCCCGAGGCGATGACGGCAGCGCGCGCGATGCAGCGCGGCGGCGTCGGCTGGTACCCGCATTCGGGCTTTATGCACATCGATACCGGGCCGGTGCGGAATTGGACGCTCGACGAGCGCGGACTCGATGGTCTGCTGGAACTCGATGGCCGCCATCTGAGGATCGACAATGGGGGTGAGGTGATGCTCGGTCCGCGGCGCCCGCTCAATGTGCCCCAACGGCTGGCACTTCACCGCCAGCTCGCCCACGCCGAGTTTCTCGCGCGCAATGGTGGCCTTCGCCTCAGTCGGTGATGGCGACGCCAGTCAGCTTGCCGCCAGCCTCGGTCCCGCCGGCGGCCCGCACGCTATTTTTGCTCCATTACCCAAACCCCCTCCCACCCTTCGGCCGGCGGGTTCGTCTGATAGTAGCGGCAGCGGTCGAGAAAGATGCGGGACGCCCGATCGTGCGGTGCGAACTCGAGCGCCTCGCCAAATTGCCTCAGGCCGCCTTTCCAGTCGCGTCGCTGGTAGCAATCGAGGCCGGTCTCGTAAGCAGTGATCACGGGGGCGAGCTTGGGGAAAGTCTCAGCCGTGTGATGCCCGAGCGATTCGTAGACCCATGTCGGGCGCGACTTGCCTTTGACCCGGATCAGATCGAGCCGGCGCAACACCGCGGGCGCTTTTAGAGCAGCGACCGTTGTACCCGACAAAAGCACCGCCGTGCCGTAATATTTGTTTGCGCTCTCGAGGCGAGCGGCGAGGTTCACGTTATCCCCGATGACGGTGTACTCCATGCGCTTGGCCATACCGACCGAGCCGGCAAGTACTTCGCCAGTGGCCAGTCCGATGCCGATCTCGATCGGCGTATCTCCACGCTCAACCCGACGGGCGTTATAGCGCCCGAGCGCCCCGATCATATCGGTCGCGACAAAGAGCGCGTTGTCTGCATCGGAGGAACTACCGACAGGCGCTCCGAAGATCGCCATCAAGCCGTCGCCCAGATACTTGTCGAGCATGCCGCCATGCGCAAAGATAACCTCGACCATCTCCGTGAAATACTCGTTCAGCATCGTCACAGTATTTCGCGGAGTCATCTCCTCGGATAGGGTCGAGAAGCGGCGGATGTCGGAAAACAGCACGGTAGCGACGAGGGCGTTCCCTTGCAGAACGTCTTCGGCACTCATGAGAAGCCGATCGACGACCTCCTTCGCCACGTAACGCGCCATCGTATTGCGCACCCGTTTTTCGCGCGTAATGTCCTCGAGTATCAGCATGGAACCGATCGATTTGCCGTCGGTATCGAAGAACGGCGCCGCCGTCAGGTTGATGGCAGCGCTAGCGCCGTTCGACAGCACCAGGTCGGTGTCGGCATGATAGTCGGTGGCCCCCATCCGAGCGACGAATTCGAGGCTCCGGGTGATCCAGGGGTTGAGATTGCCGAACACCTGCTCGGCGGGGCGATCGACCAAGAGTTCCGACGACAGCCCGAGGATCCGCTGCGCTGCTTCGTTCACTTTACCGATGATGAGCTGCTGATCCAGCGTGATGACGCCATTCGACAACGATTTAAGGATGCTCTCATTGTAATTCTTCAGCGCAAGCACGTCTGAGAACAGCCGGGCGTTCTGGATCGCAATGGCGATATCGGCACAGAAGGCTTTTAGTCGGCGAATGTCGGTCTGCGTGAATTGTCCGCCTCGCTTGTTGAGCACTTGAACCAAGCCGAGGCGCTCTCCGCTGCCATCGAGCACCGGCACATTGAGCAGGTTGCGGGTCCGGAACCCGGAAATCCGATCGATTTCCGGATTGAAACGCGGGTCGGCATAGGCGTTGGGGATGTAGAGGACCTCTCCGCTCGTAAATGCCGCACCCGCTATCCCAGCACTCGCCGATATGCGAATCTGCTTTTGTTCGCTGCCTTCGGCGACTTTCGACCAGAGCTCGTCCTTCCTTGGGTCGTAAATAAAGAGTGTCGAACGCTCGGCGTCGAGAAGCTGCGTCGTCGCCCGTACGATGCGGGCGAGCAAGGTATCGAGGTGCAGTTCGGTCGAGAGTGCTTCGGTAATCGCAAGCAGCTCGGCCTCCTCGCGCCGCGCCTGTTCGAGCCGCTCCACCAGATGAGCCTGCTCGAGCGCGCTTGCGGCATGGCGATTGATGGCCTCGAGAAGGGCCAGGTCGGCCTCGATGAAGCGTCCCGAACGTTTGTTTAGTACCTGGGTTACACCGATCACTTGGCCATTGAGGTTGCGCAGTGGCACACACAGCATGTTGTTCGTGCGGAATCCGGTCCGCCGATCCACCTCCGGATTGAAACGTCGATCTTCGTACACATCATCGATGATTTCGGCCGAACCCGAGCTGAACACCGACCCAGCTATGCCGACTGTCTGGGGTATGCGTATCTCCGCCACGTCTTCGCCGCGAGCCGCCCGCGAAAACAGCTCGCCCGAATTCGGGGTCCTGCAAGAAGAGCGTTGCCCGTTCAGCGTCGAGTGCCTCGGGGATCAATTCGATAAGGCGCGGCAATTGGTGGTCGAGCGAGAGCCTTTGGGTGACAATGTCCGCAACCCGGACAAGCACCGAAAGCCTCCAGATGGCGCTGTTCGACCGATCCACCATCGCCGGATTGCTGCAGCCGGTGACGGCAGCCAGGGTGTCCGATTCCAGCGAGCGGAGCGACCCGGATATATTGTGCTGGAGCATTTCTAGGATCCCAGGGCTCTACATCATCGCCACGGGTCAAGGCGCCCATGCACGCCCGTGATGACTTCAATATCGAACCACATCACGAAATTGCTCGATCGCGTGTGAAGGAGATCACATACGCGAGAATATTTTACCGGAAGCTAACGGGTGGATCGAGCCCAGCCGAGCTTTACAGAGCCTATTCGTACACCTTCTCCCCGACCCGCCGTCGCCCGAAGCGCCACCTGCTCCCACCATCGCCGAGTGAGCCCCGACGTTCGGACCCAGCGCATAACGCTTTCGTTGAATTTGGCCGCTTGATATGGTAAATTTAAGCTGATGGCGTAGAAGCCGGCACCCGGTACCAAGGCGCTCCGGGGGCAAGTAACAGCTGGCGTCGACAAGCCGAGCTGTGGGAGACGGCCAGTGGCTGTGGATTACATGATTGCCATCGTCGGATCAGGGCCGGCAGGCGCCAGTGCGGCTGCGCGCGCTGCTAAAGAGGGGAAGACGCACATCCTCCTTGAACGCTCGCCTCATCTCAACGACACGATCTTCAAGTATCAGAAGCGCAAGCACGTAATGGCGACGCCGGAGGTTCTGCCGTTGCGCAGTGATCTCACCTTCAAGGAAGAGTCGCGGGAGGAGGTGATCGAGAGCTGGACCAGCGGGGTAAAGGAGGCGCACGTTAACTTACGGCTCAATGCCGAGGTCACTGCGATTACCGGACATCGCGGCAATTTCGAGATTGCACTCGCCGGCGGCGAGAAGCTGACCGCGGAATATGTCGTTCTGGCGATCGGCGTCCAAGGCAACATTCGCAAGCTGACTATCCCCGGCGCCGATCTCCCGGCGGTCCAGTACCAGCTCGACGATCCAGACGAGTATAAAGGGGAGGAAATCGTCATTATCGGCACCGGCGATGCCGGGCTTGAAAACGCTCTAGGCCTGTCCGCCAACAACAATGTCACCGTCGTCAATCGGGGCGCCGACTTTCCCTACGCCAAGCCGGCAAACGCGGCGCTGATCCAGGCGGCTATCGGCAAGGGTGACATTCAGTCATTCTCGAATGCCGAGCCCAAGCAGGTTGAGCCGGGATATCTGGTGTTGGAGGCGCGGGAAGGCGAAGCTCGTGTCAAATGCGACCGCGTCATCGCGCGAATTGGCGCCCTGCCGCCGCGAAGATTCGTCGAATCGTGCGGCATCAACTTCCCGAGCGACAGTCCCACCGCCTACCCCGTGGTCTCCGAAACCTACGAATTGCAAGTTCCCGGCCTCTATATCATCGGCGCTCTCGCCGGCTATCCGCTCATCAAGCATTGTCTAAACCAGGGTTACGAGGTCGTCGAATACATCCTTGGCAACAATATCGCGCCAGCGGACCAACCTCTGATCCAAGCCAAACTGGATCACGCCAAGGTGACGATGACGGTGGCTGAACTCGTGACGGCAGTGCGCGAGAGATTGCCGCTCTTTGCGACGCTCACGCCGTTGCAGATCCGCGAATTCCTGATCCGCGCGGATCTCTACCAGAAGCAGCCGGGCGAAGTGGTCTTCGCGCTCGGCGAGTTTGCGAATTCAGTCTACTTTATACTCGATGGTGAGGTCGGGATCCGCACTGACCCGGACGATCCACAGGAACTAGCCAGGCTTAGGGCCGGCGAGTTCTTCGGCGAGTTGGCGCTGCTGTCCGGGCGGCGGCGCACCAGGGCAGCCGTGGCGACCGCATCTTCGCTTGTGCTCGAGGTCGACCGGAACTCCATGATCCGTCTCGTCCGGTCGGTGCCCGAGGTCAAGAAGGCGATCGATACCGCGGCGGTGATTCGCCAAATCAAGGTCCAACTCGCGCCCGAGGTCGACGATCAGCTTCTCGACGAGGTGGTGCGGACCGCCCAGGTCGTCCAGTTCAAGACCGATGACACGCTGATCGAGGAAGGCGCAAACGACGATTCGGTGTACCTCATTCAAAGCGGCTCGGTGACGGTTTCTGCCCGCGTCGCCGGCAAGGACATTGTGAGCGCCTACATCCCGGCCGGGAATTACGTCGGCGAAATGGCCATGTTGATGGATGCGCCGCGATGCGCCACGGTCAGGGCTGCGGTCGCCACGGAAGCAATTCGGATCGACAGCGCTGCATTCCGTGCGCTCATCGATCGCGACCCGGAATTGCGCCTGCAAGTCGAGAAGAAGCTCGATGACCGCTTAGTGAAACGACACCGGCTGCAATTGGGGCTCGAGCACAGCGGCGTGATCAGTTTCCTGATGCAGCAGGGGATCGGCGAAGCGACCGACGTGCTGCTGATCGACGAAGCATTGTGCGTACGCTGTGACAATTGCGAGAAGGCTTGCGCCGAGACGCATCAAGGTGTGAGCCGCCTCAACCGCGAGGCCGGCCCGACCTACGCTACCTTGCATGTGCCGACGTCGTGTCGACATTGCGAGAACCCGCACTGCATGAAGGATTGTCCGCCGGACGCGATCCACCGGGCGCCCAACGGAGAGGTCTTCATTGGAGACAACTGTATTGGCTGCGGCAATTGCGAGCGCAACTGCCCCTACGGGGTGATTCAAATGGCCGCACTGCCGCCGGAGAAACCGGGGCTTTTGAATTGGCTGCTATTCGGCGCTGGCGGTGGACCCGGAGAAGATCGTACGCCCGAGGCGATGGCCAAGCGGACCGGCAGCAAGCACGCGGTAAAATGTGACATGTGCAAGGGGATCGATGGCGGCCCGGCATGCGTCAGATCCTGTCCAACCGGTGCCGCGATTAGGGTCGCCCCCGAGCAGTTTATCGGCATCATCCAACAAGGTGGCCGATGACCGTCACGGATCCCGCCGCAGGCTTGCGCGACCGGCCGGTCCGGCACGAGTTTTTCCTGGTCTACGCTCGGTTCCGCTACCTCAAAATTGCCTGTGCCACAGCCGCGGTCTCCCTTCTCCTTTACCTCATCGATTCTCCCTACGGTTCCCGCTATGGCGGCAGTTGGGCCGGATATACGCTCGGCATCGCGGGTGCGCTGCTCATCCTCTGGCTGATGTGGTTCGGCTACCGCAAGCGGTCATATCTCAGAAACCAGGGAAATCTGGTGGCGTGGCTGTCGGCTCATGTTTATCTCGGTCTCAGTCTTCTGGTCATCGCCACCTTCCATACCGGCTTCCATTTCGGCTGGAATATCCACACCCTCGCTTTCGTATTGATGTGCTTGGTGATTGCCAGCGGCGGGTTTGGCGTCTTCTGCTACGCCCACTTTCCGAGGTTGATGACCGAAAATCGCCACGGCATCACAATGCCGCAAATGCTCGGCCGGATCGCCAGCTTAAACGACCAGCTCCGCACCGCGGCAATGAGTGTTGACGACAGGACAGCAAAGGCGGTGGAGCGTGCTGTCGAGGCGACCTCGATCGGCGGCTCGTTCTGGCGGCAGGTTTCCGCTCATTATCCGAACTGCGCCACAGCTGCCGCATTGGCCGACATCGCCGAAATACCTACGGACGCTACGCCAGCTCTCGCCGCGGCAATGCGCCAACTTCGGCTCCTGCTCGACGAGAAGGGCCAACTCCTCATGCGGGCGCGGCAAGATATTAGGTACAAGGCAATAATGGACATCTGGCTCTATTTCCACGTGCCGTTGTCCTTCGCGCTGCTCGCCGCCCTGCTGGCCCATGTCATAGCTGTCTTCTACCTTTAGTGAGCGGGATCGTGACTGCGTGCCATTGCCAATACGGCCGAACGCGTGCGGGCTGAGGTTACCCTTCTCACCAGGCGCGGCGCCGCGGTGATGCGCAGGGCGCATACGGTAACTGCCGAGATTATCCGGTTTGGTCGCGGCACTGACAACGAGGTACCCCTTGCGGATATCCGCGTAGAGCTTTCTGCAGCGGCGCTCCGCCAGCGACCTGACGGTCTTTTCATCGAGCGGACCGGCGATTCGCCGCTGCGCTTCAACGGCAAGACTGCAGACGTCGCCTTGGTCAGTCCCGGCGACGAGATACTGATCGGCCCCTACAAAATCGTCGTGACTGAACCGCCCGAGGGGCTCGACGCAGCCCTCTCGGTTGAGCTCATCCAACCGATCGGCGATTCGCTCCAGCGGCTCATCACCGAAAGCCGCATCGGGCTGGACCAGACGGGTTTGAGCAAACGCCGCGCGTCTTGGGCACTCTTTGCGATCTTCACGATTTTATGTTTGGGCGTTCCCATCGCCCTCTACACACACGGAGGCGACGTTAACCCGGGCGCATCCGGAGCCCCCAGCTTCCTCGGAATCTTGTGGAATCCCGGCGAGATCTCAAACCCGCACCGCTACTTCGCACAGAATTGCGCAACTTGCCACCAAGGCGTTTTTGCCGTGGTACAGAGCGCCGCTTGCCTAGCCTGCCACAAGAAGGTCGGCAATCATTTCGAGTCAGCGGCCGCCGTCGAAGGAGATCGAGCGCGCCGACCTCTCCAGGCGACGCGGTGCGCGGAATGCCATCAGGAACACCGCGGTTTGCGCGGCCTGGTGATCCGAGAGGGGGCGCTTTGTATCGGCTGCCATGGCTCGCTTCTCGAGACGATGCCGAATGCTGGGCTCCGCGACGTGCGCTCCTTCCCGAACGGTCACCCGCAATTTCGTGTGACCCTCGTCAACGACGCCGCGAAGAGGAGCATTGAGAGGGTGGATCTGGACGCCGATCCCAAGCCGGCCGACCACCCCAACCTCGTCTTCTCACATGCCGCCCATCTTATTTCCGAAGGGTTTCCCGCGCTGGGCTACAAGCCAATGGTCTGCGCCGACTGCCACGTGGCCGAACCGAGCGGCCAAGGATTTCTCGGAATAACCTACAAGGGCCAATGCCAACGCTGCCACGCGCTGAGGTTTGATGCTGAGCTGCCATGGAAGGAAGTGCCGCACGGCGATGACGCGAGAGCGCAAGCCGAGGTCGAGGGTTTCTACGCGAGCATAGCGCTGAGGCAGGGTGTCCCCGAGCGGCCGGCGCCGGGAATCGAACGCCGTTTGCCGGGCGATTCGTCGGAACCGCCAAGCGAAGCGCCAGGTCGGCGTGCCTGGGTAAGGCAGAAGACCACGCAAGCGCTCGGGATCATCTTCGACGAGAAGCGCGGCTGCTATTATTGCCACGTACCCGACCCTGCTCGCGGCCAATTCCGGGTCGCGCCAGTCGCCATGCTTACCCGCTTTCTGACGCCGGCCCGATTCGACCATGCCAAGCACGCGCCACTGGGTTGCGGCAATTGCCACAATGCCCGGCAGTCGCAATCGAGCAGCGACGTTTTGGTCCCGGGAATTGGCACGTGCATCACCTGTCACGGCAGCGAATCAGCTGCCTACAAGGCCCAGTCGACCTGCACCTCCTGCCACGTCTTCCATCGGCCGGAGCTGGGGCCGATGCGCCAGATCGTCGAGACGGAGAAATAATGACCGGGTTGCAGACCTGCTCTAGGCCGCGCGTGGCCCTGAAATTGCCCCGGCGGACCGTGATCGCGTTCCCGCTTTCCGCGCTGATGTTGGGAACGAGCCGGTGGGCGACGTCGCAAACTGCATCGGGCACGGCGCTCCCGCGCCTATCCTATGCCGGGACCGAGATCGCACCGACAACGGTCGACCCTGCGCATGTCGATATTCGCATCATCGTCGACCTCGCGGGCGATCGCCCGATGGCGAGCTATATGGCGGCTCGGCCTCGGGGATTGCCGGCTCTCCAGCGCACCGCCGCGGGCGCATGGGTGGCCTGGGACGAGCAGACGAAAACCCTGATCGACAATCGGTTTGCCTTATCGGGTGGGCACCTCGTCTTCGCTGTCACTGGGGCGAATTTTTGGCCGCGAAGCTTTCCAATTGCGCTGGAGGTCGCCTATCGGACGCCAGCAGGCGTGAAATTTGGAGTTCTCACCATAACGTCCACGAAATGAATTCTATGATCAGGGGAAACCTTCTTTCTCACCCGTTGTGCCAAGTAGCGATGGCAGTTCTGATCGTTCTGGGCGTATCGGCACCCAGTTGTAGTGGCGGAGATAGCGGGACTGGCGATCAATCTTTGGCGGCCTCTTCGCCCTCCCCACCGACGCCTCCGACGCCGCCTTCCACCCCTGCGCCCGCTCCATCTTTGAACTTGACCGAGAGCGACGTAAACACTGTGGTCCTCCAGGCGATGAACCAAGCGAGTTCGCTGGGTGCACCTGCGACGATCGCTGTCGTGGACCGCGTCGGCAATGTGCTGGCCGTAACGCAGATGCTGGGGGCTCCGCCAGATTTGACGGTCACCTCTGGGGGCGGCGTCGTGGGTGGCCTCGAAGATGTCACTGTACCAGGAGGGGCCCCGTTAGGGGCGATCTCCAAGGCACTCACCGGCGCCTATCTGTCCTCACTAGGCAATGCCTTCTCGACACGCACCGCCAATCAGATCATCCAGCAGCATTTCAATCCGGGTGTCGCCGACACTCCGTCCGGGCCGCTGTTCGGGGTCCAGTTCAGCCAGCTGCCGTGCTCGGATTTCAATACGGTTGCGGCTGCGACCCCCGGCGCCACCAATCCCGGGCCGCATCGCTCGCCGCTTGGCTTCGCGGCCGATTCGGGGGGGCTGCCGATTTACAAAAACGGAATGTTGCAGGGCGGCATCGGGGTGATGTCGAAGGCGACCTACTCGCTCAATCTTCACGTTCTCAATGTCCCGATCGACAAAGACGAGGTTATCGCGATTGCCGGGGTGACAGGCTACGAGGCGCCCCAAAACATCCAGGCATCGACCATCGCAGTAGGCGGGCTCACCCTGCAATACACCGACGCGACGGCAGCCAATTTCGCGGCGCCCGTCATCGCAGCCGGGAACTTCACCCCGACGCCGGTCACCGGCTACTTCGCTGGGCCGGCGCAGGGTCACACGGCGATCGCGGGTTTGACCTACGGCACTGCACCGTCGGGCATCGTGCCGGATGGAACCATCGGCCCGACCCTGTATCCCGGCGTCAGTGCCTATGTATTCACCGACGGCAACGGGAACGTGCTCTATGCGCCGACAAACGGGCTCGTACCCGGTTTCGGCCAAGCGATCACCGCCGGCGAAGCGCAGTTACTGATGATCAGCGCGCTCAAGGTCGCCTTTTCGGCGCGCGCGGCCATCCGCAACCCGCTCGGCAGCTTTGCCCAGGTGAACGTTACGATCGTCGATCTGGACGGCAATGTCCTCGCACAGACTCGGACCCCCGATGCCCCGATCTTTGGCGCCGACGTCTCGCGGCAGAAGGCTCGTACTGCGGTCTTCTTCTCGCGGCACGACGCGGCGAGCACGATCAAAGCTATTACTATCCCGGCCAGCACCGATACCGGGACTTTCGCGGATTACATCACCCGATCGCAGAGCCTCGTCGAACCCTCCGTCTTCGCCGACGGCATAGCCTGGTCCGAGGTCGCTCTCGGCGAGATCGCGAGACCATTCTATCCTGACGGTATCGACGGCAACCCTCCAGGCTCATTGAGCCTTCCGTTCCCGACCCGCTGGAGCATCTTCTCGACCGGTCTCCAGACCGATCTCATCGTCCCAGACGTCGTGAATGCCACGGCCCCGCCGCCGGCGGCAGGCTGTGCCAACAATGGCGGCAGCGGCGAGTTGCCTATCGTCTCTGGCGGCAAGACGCAGCTGGCCGATGGAATGCAGATCTTCTCCGGCGGGTTACCGATTTACCGAGGGGATATTCTCGTCGGCGGGATCGGCGTGTCAGGCGACGGCATCCAGCAGGATAGTTTGGTCGGGTTCCTCGGATTGGAGGATGGACCGATCACGCTCAATAACGCACCGGCCAACATCCGGGCCGATCAATTGTCGGCGGGCGGCGTTTTTCTGAGATACACCAATTGCCCGCCTTCTCCGTTCCTGAATTCAAGCCAGCAAAACGCGTGCTGATGATCGGATCGAGGGAGCATCTCGATGGCCTGCCGACAAGAAAGTCTGCGCCAGTGTGCGCTTTTGCTGGCGCTGGCGCTCTTGTTCGTGCTGCCAGCGAGCGTGACGCTGTCTGCCGAACCGAAAGACGAGCCCTCGCGCGAAGACGAACTCTCTCGCTATCGCAAAACGGGCCAGGATCTCTACAACGCGACCAGTTCAGACGCGCACACCTTCGAGCGTGCGATAGCCGACCCGGAGGTGAGAAGAGAGGTAGAGCGCGTATTCAAGCGAAAACTCTCCGATGAACAACTGCAGGGAATGGCGCTCCAAGCGAAAGCCGAAGCCGACTACTGGAGCCGGTACCTGCAAGGACTCGAACACCTGGACGAGGCTGAACGCCGGATCCCCGGGCAACCGCCGCCTCCCGAGGCGGTCGAGCCGATCGAGAATCCGGCTGCCATCCTGCCGCCACAAGCGGTTTCACCAAGCGTGTCGGTCGCGATCCCGGACCGCTGGCGTATTCTCGATGCGTTGGGGCGACCGGAGAACGTGTTCGATCCATACAATACCAATACGCTGAAAGCCGACAAACCAATCTTCGGCGAGGACTGGTTCTTCAATTTCGGTGCAATTAGCGACACGCTCTATGAGCCGTCGCGCGTCCCCACGCCCGTCTCGGCCATCGCGGCAGCGAGGCCGGGCTCGAACAACACGTTCGGTCGCTACGGGCAATCCTTCTTCAGCCAACAAGAGATCGTTACCTTGTCGCTTATCGAGGGCAACACCGCCTTCAAGCCACCCGACTTCGAGCTTCGCCTCACCCCGGTTTTCAACTTCAACCATACAAGTGTGGGCGAGCTCGGCGTCATTAACATCAATCCGCAGGCCGGAACGATACGGAACCAGAAGTTTGGCAGCTTGCAGGAAGGCTTCGTCGACTATCATCTGCGCAACGTCTCCGAATATTATGATTTTGATTCGCTGCGCGTCGGAATTCAGCCCTTCAACTTCGATTTCCGCGGCTTCGTCTTTCAAGACAGTCAGCCGGGCATTCGTCTGTTCGGCGACCGCGATGCTAACCGTTGGCAATACAACTTCGCTTTTTTCGACCTGCTCTTCAAAGACACCAATAGCGGCCTTAATGACCTCGGAGGAGGGCTCAGAAAAGATTATGTATTTGTCGCCAATCTGTATCACCAGGATTTTCCGGTTCCTGGTTTTACCTCGCAGATCGTTTACGCCCTTAACGTGGACAACGAGGCAAATACGATTCATTACGATAAGAACGGATTCCTGGTGATCCCGGCACAGATCGGCGACAATCGCGGGTACAACTACAACGTGAGTTATCTTGGAATAAATGGAGACGGACACTTGGGCCGGCTTAACCTGACCGGCTCGGGGTATTGGGCGACCGGTCACCTGAGCCACAATCAATTTAGTCCCGTCCCGAACAACAATGGAGCCCATATCAACGCCTTCTTTGCCGCTGCCGAACCGTCGATCGATTTCGACTATCTACGGGTCCGACTCTCTGGTCTCTTTCAAAGCGGCGACGGCAACCCGCAGGGCGGGCATGCGACCGGCTTCGATTCGATCTTCGAAAACCCGCAATTTGCCGGATCGGACGCGAGCTATTTTATCAGACAGTCACTGCCTTATATCGGGGGCGGTATCGTCGGCCTCAATCAGCCAAACGGGGTGCTGGCCGACGTACGCTCGTCGAAGCTCGAAGGCCAGTCGAATTTCATCAACTCCGGCCTTATTCTCGCCGGCATCGGTACCGACACGGATATTTTGCCGGAATTACGGATGTCGACGAACTTCAATTATTTAAGAGCTGCCTACACCCAACCGCTCGAGTTTCTCCGCCATCAGCACATCTCAAACAACCTTGGTTACGATCTGTCGGTGGCCTTCACCTATCGGCCGCTGGATACGCAGAATATCATCTTCCGTGTGTCGGGAGCCGCGCTGATCCCAGCAAACGGATTGAAGGCGATTTACCAGACAAATCCAGGACTGTTTTCGGGTCCAAATTTTCTCTACGCCGCGATGATAAACATGATTTTGACCTATTGAGACCATGGCCATGCGCCGGATCGCGAAGGCTTTTCTCCTGCTCGGCTTGATTGCGAGCGCGCCAGTAAGCCGTCCGGCCGAGGGCGGGAGTGCTCCGCCGGCGCCGATAAAACAGACCGAAGCCGAGGCCGCCGCCAAGAGTACCGGCTGCAGGAGCTGCCATACGACGACCGATTCGCTGACCATGCATACCAGCCCTGGGGTCACCCTCGGCTGCACCGATTGCCACGGCGGCAATGCCGCTGTGTTTCGTGCTGCAGTCGCGCTGGCGGGAAGCAGCGAATACCGCCGCGCTCTCGATGCAGCGCATGTCCAGCCGCGCTACCCCGAGGAGTGGAACTATCCCTCGAGCGTCAAGCCGCCGCGTACCTATACTTTGCTGAACCGCGAATCGCCCGAGTTCATCCGCTTTCTCAACCCGAGCGATTACCGAGTCGCCCGCGAGGCCTGCGGTGCGTGTCACCTGCGAATCATTGTATCGGCCGAGCGCAGCCTGATGGCCACGACGGCAATGTTCTGGGCTGCCGGCGCCTACAATAACGGCATCCTGCCGCTCAAGCATTCGTCCGTGGGCGAAGCGTACACGCGCGATGGACAGCCGGCAAAGCTGGTAACGCCGGTGACGCCAACCCCGGAGATGACGCGACGCCACGGAATCGTGCCCGAACTCGATCCGCTGCCATCCTGGGAGGTATTTCCGCCCGGTGACGTCTTCCGCGTGTTCGAGCGCGGTGGCCGCAACATTGGCACCCAGTTCCCGGAGATCGGCAACCCCAACTCGGAGGGAGAGCTGCAGCGTCTCGAGGAGCCGGGAAGGCCCGATATCCGCCAGTCCAACCGCGGTCCAGGCACCGGGCTGCGGGTTTCCATTCCGATCCTCAACATCACCAAGACTCGCCTCAATGACCCGACGACATGGTTTCTCG
This sequence comes from uncultured Alphaproteobacteria bacterium, assembly GCA_963700185.1. Lineage (GTDB taxonomy): Bacteria > Pseudomonadota > Alphaproteobacteria > ATCC43930 > CGMCC-115725 > AP-15. The sequence continues at coordinate 125,746 of CAVOWP010000014.1, read as the reverse complement.
GCACCAACGACAATCCGGGGGACTATCGCAATTCGGGCTGCGCGTCCTGCCACGTGGTGTACGCCAACAACCGCGACGTGGCGGCAGCAGGTCCCTACGCCCCTTACGGCAACCGCGGGACCAGCATCAGCCTCGACCCGACCATTCGCAAAGACGAAACCGGGCATCCGCTGCGGCACCAGATGACGACGGCGATCCCGACGAGCCAATGTATGATCTGCCACATGCACCAGCCGAACCTGTTTTTGAACAGCATGCTCGGCTACACGATGTGGGATTACGAGACGGCTGCGCCGGCGATGTGGCCAAAGAAGCAGAAATATCCGAACGACAACGAGGTGCGCGCAGCGCTCGAGCGCAACCCCGAAGGCGCGGTGGTGCGCGGCAAGTGGGCCGACCCCGAATTCAGCGCCGAGGTCAGCGAGCTCAACCCACAACTCCACGACACCCAATTCGCCGACTATCACGGGCATGGTTGGAATTTCCGGGCAATCTTCAAACGCGACCGAAAGGGCAACCTGCTCGACGACGGCAACAACATCATTCCGTCCACTGACCCCGAGAAATTCGAGAAGGCCGTGCACCTCGATTCGATTCATGTCGATTTTGGCATGCAATGCGTCGACTGCCATTTCGGCCACGATGCACACGGCACCGGCCACATCTATGGCGAGGTGCAGGCGGCAATCGAGATCACCTGCGCAGATTGCCATGGCACTGCTACGGCATTGCCCGATTTGCGGACCCACGGACCGGCCGCTCCGCCGACCGGGACCGATCTCTCACTGCTGCGCACTGCCGACGGACGGGCCAGGTTCGAATGGCGCGGCCCCAAGCTCTATCAACGCTCGGCGATCTATCCCGACCTCGAATGGGAAGTGACGCTCGTCAAGGATACTGTCGATCCGGCAAGCCCGAAATACAATCCCCGGGCGGCGCGCGCGAAGCTGATGTCAAGGGGCACTTCGATGAAATGGGGCCCCGGCGTTCCGGCCAATGAGCTCGCCCATTCCAATGACACAATGGCTTGCTACACCTGTCACTTGTCTTGGACCACAAGCTGCGGCGGCTGCCACCTTCCAATTGACGCCAACCAGAAGACGGTGCGGCATCACTATGAAGGCGGTGAGACGCGAAACTATGCGACCTACAACCCTCAGGTCGCGCGCGAGGACATGTTCCAGCTCGGTCGCCACGGAACAATCAAGGGCAATATCATCGCGCCGATCGCCTCGCGCTCTGCGCTCGTTTTGTCGTCGACCAACATCAACCGCGAACACATCTACGTGCAACAGCCGCCGGTCTCGTCCGCCGGATTTTCGAGCCAGGCTTTCTCGCCCCACTACCCGCATACCGAGCGGCGCACCGAGACCAAAACCTGCACCGACTGCCACATCTCCGAGCAGAACGACAATAACGCGATCATGGCGCAGCTGCTGCTGCTCGGCACGAATTTCGTCAATTTTGTCGGCTATAACGCCTGGGTCGGCGAGGAGAACGACATCGAGGCGGTGCGTGTCACCGAATGGGACGAGCCGCAGGCGGTGATCGGCAGCTATCTGCACAAATATGCCTATCCCGATTACTATAAGGCGCATCTCGACAGAGGCCGTCAACTGCCGGAGGCCTATGGTCACGGCTCGTCCTCGGCGCAATGCCTCCAGCTGCGCGGCGAATACCTCTATGTCGCCGAGGGCGAGCGGGGGATGCGCGTCTATGATGTCGCCAGCGTCGCCAATAAGGACATTTCGCAGCGCATCATAACCGCGCCCGTTTCACCTTTGGGCCAGGACACGCATATCTCGTCGAAGAATGCGACCTGCGTCGTGTTGCCGACCAATCAGCCGATCAATCCGCTGCGCAATGTTGGCATCAATGAGACCCTGAACCTTTCGCACAGCTACGCCCAGGTCATGCGTGGCGAGAATGAAGAACAGGTGATGCACCCCATTTACAATTACGCCTACATCACCGATGCCGAGGAGGGCCTGATCCTCACAAATGTCAACACACTGGCTGACCAGGAGCCCCGCAATAACTTTCTGACCCGGGCGCTGACCTGGAACGAAGGCGGCATCCTGAGGGGAGCGCGGTATCTGACGATCGCCGGGACACGTTTCTACGTGAGTGCCAACGCTGGCATCGTTGAGCTCGAAATGGACGACCCGCTCCACCCCAAGGTCGTCACGGTCATACCGATCCCCGGGGCCAGATCCACAGCGGTTCAGTTCCGGTACCTCTTTGTCGCCGACGATGCCGGGTTCGACGTCGTCGACATCACCGAGCCCGTTCGCCCCAGGCTGGTCGATCGCGCCCACCTGCCGCTCGCCGATGCGCGGCGCCTGTTCGTTTCGCGCACTTATGCGTATGTCGCCGACGGCCGCGATGGGCTCGCGATCATCGATATCGAGCGCCCGGAAAGGCCGCGGCTTTATACGATGTACAACGCTGGCGGGCAGCTCAACGACGCGCGCGACGTGGTCATCGGTGCCACCAATGCCTCGCTGTTCGCCTATGTTGCCGACGGTGCCAACGGCCTCAAGGTGATTCAGCTGATGTCGCCCGAGAGCCAGCCGAACTTCTATGGTTTCGCGCCGGAGCCGAAACCCGAACTGATCGCCTGGCACCGGACGGCATCGCCAGCGTTGGCGCTGTCGCGCGGCCTTGAGCGTGACCGCGGCGTCGACGAAACCGGCCATCAGATCGCGGTCTTCGACCGCATCGGCTCGCGCCCGTTCACGCTCGACGAGATGAAACGGTTCTATCTCGGGGCGGACGGCAGCCCATTCACCGTGACAGATCGCGTCAAGCTCGAGGATTTCATCGCGGCGCGAGACTACCTCAAACGAAGCTCGAGCGGGTCGAACTCCCGGAACTGAATCGATGAGACCGCTCGGATTGGCAATCCTGTGCTCCGCGAGTTTGCTCACCGGCTGTCACGGGGTCAACCCTCGACGCGATCTATCCCGGCAGCTTCGGCCACACGCCGCCGCCCGCGATTGACCTCCCTCCGGCCGACTGTCCCCCAACCGCTGACGAATGGGATACCTGCGGCGTCTAGCTCGATCTTAACTCGGCTAATGGCGGCTCATTGCGGGATCGTCTTCTGAAAGTCCTTCATAGCCCTGACAAATGTTTCGGGGTGATAGGTCGCGTCGTCGGCGATCGTCTCGTAGAGACCGCTCAGCGCATTATTCATCGCCTTGGTCTGCTCGCTCGTGAGATAACCGGACATCCTCATCGCGCTGGCGATCGACCCGAGCGCCATCGTGGCCTGCTCCGCGCCGGAGTAGTCGGTATCGTCGCCGGACAGCGCAATGGAGACGACGCCCTCAGCCAAGCCTTTCATGTCGTCTCGGGTGAAATCACGGCCCGACAGCGACTGCTCGAGCTCAATTGCCGCGCGCCGCACCTCGGCCGCCTCGCGCACGACCGCCTCCCAGTTCTCGGTGGTGGCATGATGCAGGGCCAGCATGTGTTCGCTCAAGGCCTTCGCCGTAGCCGGCGCGACGCGTGCGGCTACGACGCGCAGCATCACTGCGTTGGCATCGTACAGCTTGACGGCTCCTGGGCCGAGCCCCGTAGAGCTGCGCGGCCGCCAACGGATTTGGCTTATTGCGTGATGGCAGGATTGGCAGTCGAACAGGACGAGCTCGGGTTGAAGCCCCTTGGGCGCGTGTTTCGGATCGAGGAGCGCATCCATGCGTCGAACGAGACTGACCGCTTGCCCGACTGCCCAGATTTGAACCTCGTTCACCGGCCCCTTGCGCTCGATATAGCTCTGGTCGACCGTATAATGCGCGGGCTCGGCCGCGGTGTAAGTATCGAGCTCGAAGCCCATGCGCGGATGGCCTGCGCCCATGATGAGATGGGTGACGAAGCGTTTCTCGTCGGTGGGGTCCCCGAAATGGCAGGTCAAACATTTATCCGCGCGCGCGACAGGCCGCTCCGTCGGGTAGAGCCCGGCGGCGATGTTCGCGCTGTGACCGACCCCCGAGAGATGCACGCCGAGCCATTTCGATGCGCCGCCGTGGCACGCCTCGCAGCCCACGCCATCCGAGATCCGGAACCGCGGGCCGCGCCTCTCCCTGCGGGACGTTGTCGGTGTGGCAGTTGAGGCAGATCTCTGCACTCACGGCGTCCGGCAGGCCGAGATTTCGCGCGATCCGCACTCCGCGCTCGCCAAGCAGGACGTTGTATGCTCCATGATGCTTATCGATTTTGTGCTTATCGGTTTCTTGTGACCAGATGAGGTACTCGTTCTGTGCCACCGATGAACCCTTAAGCCGTTCGACGGCTCCGTGGCAATTGTTACCTGCGCATGAGGCAACGCCGAGGTGAACACTGTCGTCACCCTGCAACTGGGCACGGCCCCCCGCTGCCGCCAATAGCACCAAAGCAAAACCAACCGCCATAGTGCGGCCGCGCCAAGCCATTTCGGGCAACTCCCCCCGTTATCCGTGCCCCCTCCGCTTAAGATAAGGCCTAGACGCTTCGGCAGCACGTTGCAAACTCGTCAACCGGCCGCACCCTATGGCTGAACTCACCGCGGCACTGTCTTTTGGAATTCCCTCAAAGCTTTGACGAACGGCTCGGGGCGGTAGGTCTCATCTGCTGCGAACGAACCGTAGAGGCGGTTCATCGCACTGGTAATTGCATTAGCCTGCTGGTCGCTGAAATTCCCGGCCGATTTCTCGGCGCTTGCGATCGAGGCAAGCGCCATTGTCGCCTGTTCAGCCTCGGAGTATCGAGCACCCTCACCGACGAGCCCCAGCGCGACCACACCTTGCGCCAAGGCTCTCAGGTCCTCGCGGTTGAAGCTATGACTAGACAATATCGGCACCAGCTCATTTGCCAGGAGGCGTAAGTCATTCGCCTGATGCCTGACCGCCGCCCAGTTCTCAGTGGTAGCGCGACGCAACGCCAGCACCTGCGGTCCCAGGGCCTTCGCTGCGGTTGGTGCGAGGCGGGCGGCAACGACGCGCAACATGACGGCATTGGCATCATCGAGCCTGACCGAGCCCGGAGGGAGACCGCCGTTACCATAAGGCCCGCCGCTCAGCGAGTTATAGGGGTGGTGACAGGATTGGCAGTCGAACAGGACGAGTTCAGGGAAGAGGCCCGTAGGTGCGCGCTTCGGCTCGAGTAGCGCGTCCATGCGTTTGGCAAGGCTGACTGCTTGGCCGACCGCCCAGACTTGCACGTCGTCCACCGGTCCCTTGCGCTCGATATAGCGCTGGTCGACGACGAAATGCGCCGGCTCGACCGCGGTGTAGGTGTCGAGCTCGAACCCCATGCGCGGATGGCCGGCACCCATGATTCGGTGAGTGACGAAGCGGTTGTCGTCGGCGGGATCCCCAAAATGACACGACAGGCATTTTGCTGCGCGTGCGACCGGCCGTTCCGTCGGGTAGAGCCCGGCTGCAAGATTATCGCTGTGACGAGCGCCGGAGATGTGGACGCCTAGCCATGTCGAGGCACCGCCGTGACAAGCCTCGCAGCCCACCCCGTCCGAAATCTGAAACCGAGGGCCGCGCTTGGCCGGCGTTACATTGTCTGAGTGGCAGCCGAGACAGATTTCCGCAGTCGCAGCATTGGGCAGACCAAGGTTCCGCGCGATTCGTATCGCCCGCTCATCGAGCAGCACGGCATAGGCGCGGTGATGCTTGTCGCTTTTCGACCAGATCAGATATTCATTTTGCGCCACCGACGAGCCCGGGCTGCGCTCTGTCGCGCCGTGACAATTGCTTCCGGAGCAGGAGGCGACGCCGAGGTGAATGCCGTCGTCACTCTGAAACTGCGCGCAAGCCTGACCCGCCGTCCCCAGCGTCAAGACAAAGGCAGTGGCCACGCCGAGGCGGCGCGAATTTGTTCCTGTGATCCGTCCCAGCGTTCGATCTCCTGGTACCGACCGGGGCGGCAAGTCAGCGCGACCCGAGAAGCGAGTTTCCCGGTTTGAGGTCGCCGTCCAGCATGACATATGGAGCGGTTCCGATGCCGGCTATTCGCTGGCCCCACCTATGAACCTCGGCACAAATCCTGCCGGGACCGGGATTTGGAACGTCGAGACAAAGCCTGCTGCCCGATAACGTCCAGCTGCGTTCCACTGGTCTCGTGTACCCATTGTGAGCGGCGTCCCAGATACGGATTAGGGCGCTCCCGTCCTGCCGAAAATAAGCCTGCAACATGAAGCGACTTAAAGCACCGCCCCCAGAAACTGTTGGAGGGCGCGGGACCCACGTCACCGCACTCAACGTATTCCCGGCGAGGTGATCGGCGGCCGTGGGCAGCCCGTTGGCAGCCCGGGCGCTGGTGCCGGGTACGGCCAAGACTACGCACAACATCAGGGCGGGGATGACCACGCGGGTCTCTCCGGTCCCCACCTTCGCCGGCACCTCGATTCGCATCGAGCGATCTCCTCTTTCAGCCAAGGGACGTTCTAGTGAATCTAAGTCCGGACGAAGAACTTAACGTGGTCTTCGCTTACCTGCTTCGGCACAGCTGGCCCTCGTGATCCTCGTGGATCAAGGCTTCCTCGCGTTAGCGCAGTCCTCGTCAGCGAATCGTCCGGCCCAACCGTCGAGGGCAGACGATGTCGACCCGCTGTTAACCAAAAACTCGCTATCTCTTCGGTATCATGAGGCGTGACGATTCGCATCAAGATATTGTCGATCGCCGTCTCGCTCCTCGTTGTGTTCGGGATCGTCGTCGGTGTCTCGGCGATCCTGCAGCGCCAGGTGACGTACGAAGTCAGCGGCATCACTCGCTATCACGACCCGCTGACTGCGGCGATTGCCGATTTCGATGTGGCCAGCTTCGAATATGAATTGCTGCCGCTGCGGCTGCTGCGACGCTCCGACTTGGACAAGAGCGAGATCGAGAGCGTCGCCCAGCGCGAGCAGAAGATCGCCGAGGAGATGCAAGCGGATTTCGCAACCGCCGACGGCGTGACCGCGAAAGCCGTGAACGATGATGAAATGCCGCCGCAAAGCCGGCTGGTCTTTGCCCGCCTGCAAGGCCTCGTGTCGATGCTGCGTCGCAAATTGCCGTCTTTCGTCGAATTGGGGCAGCAAGTTATGCAGGCGCTCGCCGAGGGCCGCCTCGACGACGCTCGCCGGCTCTCTCTCGGCTTCCGCGCCTATGAGGAAGCGTTCGGCCCCGATACCGCAGCGGTGCGGCGTGCAGTCATCGAGCTGACCGATTCGGCGACGACTTCGGTCCACCGCAGGCAGGCGGCAATCGAATATATGGGCTTCGTACTGTTTGCCGTTGCCGCCCTGCTCGGGCTCGGCATCGGGATCGGTGTCGCGACCGCGGTAATCCGGACATTGCGGCGGCTGGTCGAAGCCGCCCAGGCGGTGGGAGAGGGTGAGCTCTCGAGGCTCGTGCCGGTCAGCAGCGGCGACGAGATCGGCCAGCTGGCAACGGCATTCAACGCGATGGTCGTGGAGCTGCAAGCCAAGGAGCGGATCAAGGACACCTTCGGCAAATTCGTCGATCCGCGCATCGTCTCCGGCCTGATCGGCTCCGGCTCGGAAGAGGTCGAGCATGCCGACCGTCGGGTCGTCACCGTCTTCTTCTCCGACATCATGGGTTTCACGGCGATCAGCGAACAGCTCACCGCGGCGGCGATGGTCAACCTGCTGAACCATTACTTCGATGCAGTGACGCGTTGCATCCGCGTCGGCGGCGGCATTGTGGATAAGTATATCGGCGATGCGGTGATGGCCTTCTGGTCGCCGCCATTTTCGCTCGGCGACAGCCATGCCGCCGCCGCCTGCCTCGCCGCGCTCGCCCAGCAGGAGGTGATTGAGATCCTGCAGGCCGATCTCCCAAATATCATCGGGTTGCGGCGCAACGCCCCCAACCTCTTCGTCCGCATGGGGATCGCGACGGGAGAGGTGATCGTCGGCACGATCGGCTCGCCGATTTCCAAATCCTTCACGGTTATCGGCGATACGGTCAACCTCGCCTCCCGGCTCGAAAGCATCAACAAGGTGTACGGAACGCGCGTAATCATCGCCGAAGACACGCTGCGCCTGGCGCGGGACGAGGTCGAGGTGCGTGAACTCGACCTGATCACCGTCGCCGGCAAGACCGAGCCCGTCCGCATCCACGAGCTGCTCTCTCCGTTCGGCAAGCTGGACCCGAGGGATGCCGAACTGCGCGAAGAATTCTCCGGCGGCCTCACCGCATACCGCATCCGCGACTGGGACGAGGCGCAGCGCCGGTTCGATCAGTGCCTGAAGTTGAAACCGGATGACGGCCCGTCCGCCGTTTTCAGCAAGCGCGTCGGCGTGTTGCGAGCCGACCCGCCGCCGCCCGATTGGGGCGGCGTGTGGCGCTTCAACCACAAATGAGAGCCGGCGGGGAAACGGCATGATCGTCGACTGGATCTACAATCACCCGACCGGGCTGTGGGGGAGCATCCTGGTTTGCGGCACGACCGTGCTCGCCTGTCTCGGACTGGCCCTAGTCCATCCCCTGGTCGATGTGAGGGTGCGCCGGGCGCACAACGACCTCGCCGGTTTTTCGATCGCGATCATCAGCGTCGTCTACGCCGTGCTGCTGGCCTTCATCGCGGTCGCCACCTGGGAATCGTTCTCGTCGGCGGAAACGATCGTGCAGGCGGAAGCCGGCTACATCGGCAATTTGTACCGCGACACCAAAGGCTTCCCCGACCAGATCGGCGAACAGATGCGCACCACGCTCAAGGATTACACCGAAACCGTAATCGGGTCGGAATGGCCCGTGCAGAGGCAAGGCCGAGTGCCCGGCTCGGGCTGGAAGCCGCTCTACGAACTGCACGGCCAGCTCATCGGCTTCGAGCCCCAGACGCGCCGCGAGGCAATCATCGAGGCGGAATTCCTGCGCGTCCTCAACGAGCTCTACAAGGCGCGGGAAGCGCGCCTTACTGCCGCCGGCGGCCACATACCCGTGGTAATCTGGTGGATCATCGCTATCGGCGGGGCATTGACCACAGCCTTCACCTATCTTTTCGGCTTCGAGAGCTTTCGCCTGCACCTGACGATGACCGGCGCAGTCGCCGCCTCGCTGTCGCTTGTCGTCGTGTTGATCGTCGCGCTCGACTGGCCGTTCCGCGGCGAGGTAAGCGTCCCGCCGGACGCCTATGTGGATGTCGAGCACGGTTGGACCTTGACGGCGGGCGACCGGGAGTGACGCGCTGCGGGCGGGCCCCCCGGATGCCGCCCGTTCGGTAATTTGTGGAAGAGCTGGGTCTTGCGGTTTAACGAGTTCTGAATCAACTGCCCAACTCGGCGTATCCGGGGACGCCCTGCTTCCGATCAGATTACACCGAGATAACATACAACCTCAAATCGAGTGATTTATGTCACTCCGCTGCTCCTGCAGCAAGTCTGCAGCGGCAACTCTCTCATTCGTTGCAATCACGTCCTGTTTGCCGCCGCCCGCACCGTTCGGAAGATACGATAGGAAGTTGGTGATTTTGCGGCGAGGCGGATTTCGGTTACCTTGAACGCCGTCAACACCAGGAGACAGCCGTCATGAAGGTGGTCACGCTTAAAGACATTCCGAACGTCCCAGTGGAAGGCGCCGAGCGGATCGAAGGCTGGACCGGGCCGGTTTCCCGCTCGCGTCAGACCATCATCGAGCCCGGAGACTCCGCGAACTACAACTGCAGCGTCGTGAATTTCAGCCAAGGCTGCACGACGGGCTGGCACACCCATAGCTGCGACCAGATACTGGTCGTGACCTCGGGCTCCGGCATGGTGGCGACCGAGCACGAACAGCGCGAGATCAATATCGGCGACGTCGTGCACATCAAGGCCGGCGAACGCCATTGGCACGGCGCCAAGGCCAATACGACGATGGGTCACATCACGATCACAGCCGTCGGCGGCCAAGCCACCTGGGGCTAGTCCCGCTCTGCCAGAGTCTGCGGAGACGCCCCGAGAGCGCATCCTCTGGCCGTAGGCTTGTCGTTATCGCCTCTCACGAGTAGGGAAGGCCGGGGTGGGTCACGTCGGGCTCGGAAGCCACAGTGGCCCCCCGGCCCCAACCAAGCCCTGGCCCCAGCACGGCCAGCATCAGCCAGTCGTGCGGCGTCGTGGTGTCCGTCCCAGGGCGTCGCCCAGGGCCGGCCCTTGCGAAACCGCCCATGCCTGTCCCGCGCTCCTGTTCCTCCTGTTTTATCTGGTCGAGATCAGGCGTCGGCAACTCCTTCAATCGCAATCTCGCGCCGGCTCACGGACCGGAATGGCCCGCGAGTGTATGATGCGATTGCGGCATTTACATGATTGTCTTTTTACCAATCCCCGGCGCCGCAGGGAATTCCTACGTTCTCCTGACCAAGTGGCAACGGCCTGGAATTCGGCAATAATCTCGCCGACCGCATGGCAACGGCGGATGCGAGCGGGCCTTTTCAATGGCCGCTCATCGACGGCATGGTCGCCGTGAATGGTGCTGGTGGTGTTGCCGTTGAGTCCAAGAGATGCTGTAAATCACGGCTCGTTTCATTTTCTCGTTGGTTTCCAGAACGCCGAGCCGGATCCCGTATCTTATCCCGACTCACGTGTCGAGCGCGGTGCTGAGCGGCATAACGCGCCTATGGAAAATCACTGGCGGCGGTCGTCCGGGAAAAGTCGCGGAAGGGGGATTTTGGAGAATTCACGCCATAGCAGAGTGAAGAACGGGGTGGTGTTCAATTACTCGCGGCGACATGGCGAAGCGCAATTAGAATTCGTGCAGTAGGCAGATGTCGCGCAGGCTTCCTGCATGCACATCGTAGGCGTGATGCAGAGCGGAGTCAGGCGGCTTGCGTGTACGTTTTTGTACTAATTGCAGCTTTACCTTCTCGAATCCCAAAGCATCGGTAAGTGAGAACAGCAAGCGAAACTCGGCTTGCCACGCGTACGTATAGGATTTGCTCGCTGCGATCTTACCCGGTAAAGCCCAGCGCGGATTAACGCCTTCAGCTTCGCGAAAATACTTTACTCGCCATCCTATCCGTGTCTGATTTGGAAGGCCATGAAATGCCGCGTGAAATGGTAATGCTCTAGCGATCCTTCCGCAAAATCCTTGGATATCTCGAATTTCGACGCACGCAACCGCTCCGAATTTTTCTCGAAGCTCATTGTTAAGCGATCTGCTGAGGCAAAAGACGAAAATCTCCCCTTGTTTAACTTCAGATTCGAACGTCCACCCCCGAAGGGTAAGTGTATTTCCCTACGTTTGATTGTTAACAACGAGCCCTTCGACTGGGCGATAAAGCATGGTGCCTTCGTTATAGTCACCACGGATTTCGGCGTCTTCGTAGTCACGATAATATGCCAATGAGCGGAACAGTAGATTTCCTTCAAGAAAGGCGTCAGCCCACTTTCTCTCGGAAAAGTATTTGTAGAGTCTGTGGCGCGGCATAAAAGCGAGATTTTCGACGCTTAGCCGCCGATCAAAACGTCGAAGACGCGGCCCTGATCATCTACACAAATGCCGCCGCCGTGACCGCGACCGTCGCCTGTCATGTCACAGCGTAGGCCGTGATTGTCCGGCGATGATAGTATGGCCTTGACCGCGACATTGCCGCCGAATGTCTGCGATACCCCGAAGGCGCTCCTTGCGCCGCTGTAAGCCTGAATGAAGCCGAACGACTCGCCCGAAGCCGTCCGGAACATCGGGCCGCTGTAGAGGCGGCCGTCAATGTCGACCGACATCGTGCCGCTTCCCATGCCATTTCCGTTCGCGGTGCCACGATAGACCGTCCCGGTATCGCGGGGCATCATCTGGACGGGCCAACTGCAACCGACGACCAGGAGACAGCACGCTACCAAGGTACATTGGCGGGTGATCTTTTTAGCGGCTGGAATTAGGTTGCGCGTCATTGCTAATCGTCCGCTGCGTGCACCGTTGCGGGGAGCTGTGCGCGGCCCTTTAAATATATGATCATGGCGTTTTCTCTCTCTCGGCTCATGCGGCTCTCGTGGCACGGCGAATGGTGGATATGCCAACGTTGTAGTTGCGGGCCAGTTCATCGAGCGTAGCGCCTTGCGCCCGCCGTCGGGTAGCCTCTTTCTGCTGCTGCGGTGTGAGGGCAGGGGGTCGGCCCATCTGCTGCCCTCGGGCCTTGGCACGGCTCCTGCCCTCTGCTGTGCGTGTGCGGATGAGATCGCGCTCCACGTCGGCTAGGCCGCCCAATACCGCCAGCATCAGCCGTCCGGTGCTGGTGCCAGTGTCGGCCCACGGCTCCGCCAGTGATCGGAATTGCGCCTTGGCGTCCACGCTCGCGCCGGTCGCTGTGCGCGCCCGTCACCTTCTCGCGGTAAATCTTGGTACAGCCTGCCGCGCGCAACTCCTCAAGCTTCTCAAAATGCTCAAAGCCCTCGCCTCCGGCGACGTGGTGACGGTGACGCGGATTGACCACCTCGCCCGCAGCACCTTCGATCTATTCGGCATCGTCAAGCGCATCGCCGCAGTAGCGTGCGCCAATCCCGCTTTGTTTCGCCTTGAACGGCTTGAGGATATCTGATCCAGTTCCCGCGTCCAAATTGGGGGTCGAAATGCCGGTTTCAGCAATATCGTTCTATCGAGGTGGAACAGTCGAAGACGTGACGCCCCTGGCCAAAAAGATGAAAGCAGTACTGCTCAAATACGGCGTGGCATATCAGGTTAGCCGATTTCAAACAGGCCAAAATGTCGGCGAGTGGATGGTCGTCGTGCAGTATGCTGACTGGATGGCCTATGCTAAGGCGCAGGATAGCTTCGCCCACGATCCCGCACACAGGCAAGTGGTCACGGAGATTTCGAAAATCGTGACATTGATCAGGCGTGAATTGGTCGTGGATCTTGATCTCTAATCCGGTATCCAAAGTGGGCAAGTCGCATCGACCGCACCTTTGGCAGCGTGCATAAATGTTGATTAATGCAACACGCCGGGCCGAGGGGCCAAAAGTCGCGGAATCCTTTTTTGGAGAATCCCAAACCACCAAATGATCCACGGAATGAGTGGGTAACTCTGTGGATAAGTGCCGATTGACCCCAAACCAGCCGCCCTTGTTCTGCCATTTTAACCGCTTTGCCTAAAATATAGGCAACTCTTGTAAGTTATTGAAATATCAAACCTTCTCAACTAAAATTGGATAATCCCTTGGGATTAGTGCCGTTTTAGGCCCACCTGTGGATAACATGTACATTACCGTACACGAATAGTCCCCCTGAAGCTCATCGACCTCGCCGCCTTGCAAATCGCCCGTGACCTGCTAAATACAGCTAATTGCGCCGACGGACCTGGCACCAGCGCAACCGAGAGAGAGCCGCGCTCCCGCTTTCATGGAAAGAAAGGGAGCGCGCCATGCCGCAGGCAAGTCGCTACACGGGCAAAAACCGTATTCTGGCGGCCTTGCCGCCGGAAGACTTTGATCGTCTCTCCCCCGTGCTCCAGCCCGTTTCCCTGTCGCTCAGACAGGTGATCCATGACGTTTCAAGCCCAATCGAGCACGTATACTTCGTCGAACAGGGAGTGGGCTCGATCCTGACGATCATGGCCGACGGCTCCGCGATCGAAGTCGGGATGATCGGGTTTGAGGGCATGGTCGGGGTGTCCGCTGTTTTCGGCAGCGCGACCTCGGGCCAGCACGTCATTGTCCAGATTCCCGGCACCGCACTGCGGATGGACGCCGCCCGGTGCAAGGCGGCCTTCGACGAGAGCGCGGCCGTACGCATGGCTGTGCTGCGCTTCGCCGCCGCCCTCATGAACCTCAGCGCCCAGACCGCGGCCTGCAATCGGCTGCACTCGATCGAGCAGCGATGCGCCCGTTGGCTGCTCATGGCGCACGACCGCATTCAATCGGATATCATGCCGATGACGCACGAGTTCCTCGCCTCGATGCTCGGCGTGCGGCGCGCAGGGGTGACCGTGACTGCTGGCGAGCTGCAACGCTCGGGACTGATCCGCTACCATCACGGCCAAATCACGATCCGGGATCGCGACGGCCTCCAAGCGACCGCCTGCGAATGCTACCGGATCGATCATGAGCGTTTTATGGGGTCATCGCAGAATCAACATCTGCTACCTGATAGGTCGTCTCGGATTCCGCCACATGCCGCATAAGCTGCATTCTGGAAACCCCGGCAAAGTCGCTAGGAAATGCTCGCTGCGTCCACCAAGGAGAAAGACCGGCGGGCGCAGTCTATCCCGGCTTTTCGAGGTCGGCCTGGCGCTGCGCAATACTTGACCGGCTGCACCGCTGCTCGGCGCGCGCAGACACAAGATGTTGGCGTCACAATCGAGAGTTCGGGAAAACCGTGAAGTCGTCAGCGTTGAAGGTATAGATTCTCTCGACGCCGTCGGCTTGCACGGTGGCGACGATTTGTAAGTCGAACACGTCGCCGCCGGTCACGGGATGGCGGGAGCAAGTCCAGCAGTCCGTCAACCGCATGCCCCGGGACGGGCAGCACATGGAGAAAAGCGAGCAGGCTGGAAATCGCGGCCATAGCCTCGGCGGCGTCGCGCGGCTTCGGAACGCGGCGCGGACTGGTCACAATGGAATAGAATTCGCAGAGTATCTGAGGGTCACAAAAAGCGTCACCGGCGTATCGGCGCGCGCGGCTTCGAGCAGGGCCCGCGCGGCGGCGTGCTGCGGGGCATCGGCGTCGAGTGCATTGACCAGTACGTTCGTATCGACGATCCCTGGCTCAACCGACATCGCTGTAGATAAGGCCTTTTGCCCGAGAAGCTGTGAGTTAACGTTAACAGCAATGCCCGGTGGCTATCTCGGGCTCGGTGACCAAGGCGAACTAAATCTCCCTTTCCGCATCGATGCTCCTGTAGGTACCGAGAAGCCAATCCCAGAAATTGTCGACCACCGCAAAATTGCAATCGGCGTACCGGTGGTGGAGAAAATGGAGCTGTTGCTTTCGCCTGAACCAGGCAAATCGTCCCAACCATGATCCCGCCACGTGGTAGTGTTTATCAAAATAGAGGTGTACAAGGAACGAGATCGATATCGCGGTTAATTGAACGATGAACAAGTCTAAAGGTAAGACTAGGTAGCCAAGGCTGATCACTAAGGTGACGGGGATTAGAAAGAACGGTGTGTTATTTGCCTCTTCGTTTAGATAATATTCAGAAACGACGTGATCTCCTGAGTAATGTCTGTGGTGGATATGTATATGATTTTCGCGGAACCTTCCGCCGATGCCACGGTGACCGAGATATCGGTGAAATAACGTTTGGCCGAGCGACATCAACAGATGAGTTGTCGTTGCCGTTAGGGAGCACAGGAAAATCTCGATCGATACCGATGTCCACCAAATACCAGTCATAGACAGAACCCTGTTTACATGTCCCTCGGCCGGTCCAGCTCAACAGTCGTTTTTCTATTCCGTACGCTCGCCCACGCGAGTGACAAATCGGACGTTTCGAGGGCTCCAGCTCAGATCCCCGGGATCGATGCCCCGCCTTCGTCCGTCCCTCGGCGGGACTTACTGCACAGGATCGATCGACATGACAACGCCCTCCGCCGCTTCGATCACCTCGCCGGCATCGTCGAGTTGTGGAGCCGGCTCGGCAGATCTTCCGGTATTCCGGCGAATTGTACCAGCGCTTCACTGCCGCGACATCGGCGAATTCGAGTGTAGATGTCTCGCCGGTGAAGAAGATCGAGGGCGCCACCGAGATGCCAGACCGGCAGAGCGGCGGGTTGCGCGGGTTGGGTCAGCGCCGCGTGTTCGTCGATGAAGCGCGCCAGCAATGCGTCCACGGAAATGCCCTGCCTCCGCGCCTCGGCGGCAAGGCGCGCTTCGGTTTCCTGTGAAATTTCGATGCTCATGACGGCCGCCCTTTTCCCTTCGGCGCACAGTGTAACATACAACCGGTCAATAACAATTTTATTATGTAGGTTATAGGGTCACATGCGGCTCTGGTGGTGCCCGGCTCGCTACGCCAGATTTAAGTCACCGGCGTGGCGTATTCCCGCATCCGATTTTTCCGCGCTTGAGATTTGTAACCCGACACGTTACGAGTGTCATGATGATTGTGCGGTTTCGTCACAAGGGGTTGGAACGGTTGTTCATGTCCGGCGATACCAGCGGGGTCAATGCTCAGCATGTGCGCAAGCTGCGGCAAATCCTACTGGCCCTGAACAACGCCACCAATCCGGCAGGAATGAATTTGCCGGGTTTGCGGCTTCACCCGTTGCGAGGCGAGCGGCGCGGGCAATGGGCCGTTTCGGTATCGGGCAATTGGCGCGTCGTCTTTGAGTTCGATGGGCCGCACGCAACCGATGTTGATCTGGTGGATTACCACTGACCGCACGCGAGGAGATGAAAAACCATGTCGAGAATGCATGACCCGCCGCATCCCGGCGAGATCATCAAGGAGCTGTGTCTCGAACCGCTCGGCCTTTCCGTCACTGACGCGGCGAAGGGCTTGGGTGTGACGCGCAAGGCGCTGTCGGAACTGCTCAACGGTCATTCCGGCGTGTCGCCGGAAATGGCGATACGGTTGGAACAGGCATTCGGCAGCACCGCTGAAACGTGGCTCAAGATGCAGCTCGAATATGATCTGTGGCAGGCGAAACAGCGCGCGGGCAACCTGAAGGTGACGCGCTTTGCGAGCCCGGCTCCATGCTGAGACTCGGGGGCCGTGCGGCGGCCGGTCACAATCTATGCACCACGAATAGAGTCACGCCTTCAGCAAGGCCGCCATCACGCGGTCGCGGGTCAGCGGCAGGTCGCGGAGGCGGGCGCCGAGGGCGTGCGCGACGGCTTTGCCGATTGCGGCGACGGTCGGACCGCCGCTTGCTTCGCCGACGCCGAGCGGCGGGAGATCGGTTCACCGATGCATACGGATTTCGAAAACCCTTTCTTGATCGCGCGCCAACGGCCCGGGAAATCGGCATCGCCTTCCGGCAATAGCCTGCCCCGGCGGAGGCCGGGGTCCATAGGCAGTGCATGCGGTCGGGAAGCACGGACCCACAGGCGTCGATGTGGAACGGCGCGCGGGCGCGGACCTGCCGAACCGCATCCCGCAACGCGTCGATTTGTGTCACCAGCAAATCCGACCGGCGGTCCAGCAGGTTCGCAGTGAAGAAGAATGTCCCACCCGGAACCCGATTGCGACGATAATCCGGCATGACGGGAGTATGCTCGGAGTTGGGGAAATGCGGAAGGCGCTGCGCTTTTCCGCCCTGCGCGTGCTGAGCTGCGTGATCGCTCCAGGAGTGCTGATGACCGATGCTATCCTGTCTTACCGTGCGATGGCCTATAACAATGGATGGGCGAACCATCGTCTGCTCGCCGCCTGCGCTCAGCTTTCACAATCTGAATTCATCGCCCCACGCACCGGCTTCTTCCCGAGCGTGCGCGCTACCCTGAACCATATTCTGGTCGTCGACCTTTTCTATGTGGACGCAATGGAGGGCGGTACGCTCGGGCCAGCAGCTTGGGCAGACCCAGAGCCATGCGCGACAATGGATGCTCTCCGGCAGGCGCAAGCAGATGTGGATAGGCGCTTGATCGCCGTTGTGGAACGCCTGGATGCCCATAGTCTGGAGCGCGTCGTTGAGGTGCATCGTGGTGCGCGTATTCAGCGTGAGCGGATGGACAGGCTTCTGCTGCATCTGTTTCAGCATCAAATTCATCACCGGGGGCAGGCACACGGGATGCTGAGTGGCACTACGGTCCCGCCGCCGCAGCTCGATGAATTCTTCTCCGCAGGGGAAGCACCGCTTCGCGCTCAGGAGCTAGCGGAGCTGGGGTGGACCGAGGAGATGGTTTGGCGGTCAAAAGTACAAACGGTAGACAGCGCGCCTAAGTAGCCATGCCGCTCCGCTGTTGGTGGACAGCGGACCCTGCGCTGCATGCTTGTCGGGTGACGTTTTCGCGCCGAAACCGGCCGTTCCTTGCCCCGGGCGTTCGAGATCAGCGAAACGCGGGAATGACCTTCGCGGCGAATAATTCTAGGTGGGTTTGCGCCCAGCCTGGCGGCATTCCGGGTGGCAGCGTCCATGAGTAGAAATGCGTGATCGGCACAGTGTCTGCTAAGTTGCGGATCATGCCTATCGCGGTGTCGGGGTCGACCACCTGCAGCAGTCCGCTCTGCTTCAGTGCCTCTTGATCATTCAGGTGTGGGGCGAGAGGCTGAAGGCCGCCAGCCTGAAGCCATGCCGAGTAATCGTTGACCTGGTAAATGACGTGATCGGCTGCCTCGGCAAAAGTTTTCGCGGGATCTTCGGATACGATTAGAAACCAAAAGCCGCTTGCGAAACGCAGATTATCTGTCGGCCGGTTCTCCTTCTTCAGCTCGGCGACATAGCGGTCATACACATCTCGGTTCGCGCCTGGCACGGTGAAACCGTCGCCGAAGCGGACCGCGCGGCGCAGCGCCGCCGGCGTGAAACCGCCCAGCCAAATCGGCGGACGAGGTTTCTGGATCGGCTCGGGCGTCACCCTGACGTTTTGAAAATCGAAAAACTCGCTTTTGAAGGTGACGGTCTCGCCGGCAAGCGCGCGGCGGATGATTTCGAGCGATTGGTCGGTGCGCGCGCCGCGCTCCTTGGAAGACACGCCAAAGCCCGCAAACTCTTCGCGCTTGAAGCCGATCCCGACACCGAGCTCGAAACGACCGCCCGAGATGACATCAACGGTCGCAATATCCTCGGCAAGGCGTATCGGATTGTGAAGGGGCATCAGCAGCACGCCGGAGGCGATGCGGATCCGGTTGGTGCGGGCGCCGATCGCCGCGGCGGCGGGCAAGATCGAGGGAAGATAACCGTCTTCGATGAAGTGGTGCTCGGACAGCCAGACATCATCAAACCCGTTGTTTTCGCCCCACGCGATCTGATCGAGGATTTCCCGGTAGAGCCGGTCGGCGGGTTGGCGCCACTGTGCCGGGTTGCGGAAGTCATACCAAAGACCGAAGCGTATCTTTCGAGTGTCGTCGCTCATCACGGCCTCCTGACGAATTGAGATGCCTCAACGCACTTGATCAAATTTGTGCCACGCCGCCGTCGACGAAGAGTTCGATGCCGGTGACGTAGGCGCTGTCGTCGGAAGCGAGGAACACCGCCGCCTTGCCGAGATCGTCCGGCGTGCCGATCCGGCCGAGCGGAACGGATGCAATGGCCTCGGCCTTTTGCTCATCCGTCATGAAATGAGAGAGCCCGGGGGTCGCCGTGTAGCCGGGGCTCAACACGTTGACCCGGATGTCGCGTCCTTTGAGGTCGACGATCCAGCCGCGCGCGAACGAGCGTATTGCCGCCTTTGACGCATTGTACACTGAGCAGGCGGGGAAGCCTTTGATCGACACCATCGAACCGGTCAGGATCACCGAGGAACCTTTGGTGAGCAATGGCAGCGCCTTCTGCACGGCGAACAAGAGGCCGCGCACGTTCGTGTTGAACGTCCTGTCGAAATGCTCCTCGGTGATCTCTCCCAACGCGGCAAATTCGTAGACGCCGGCATTCGCCGCCAGCACATCGATATGCCCGGCTTGCGCCTCGACGGTTGAATAGATGCGGCCGAGATCGGCGAGGTTCGCCGTATCGCCCTGGAGCGCCGCGGCATTGCCGCCGATCGCAGTGACTGCCTTATCCAGTTCGGTTTGATGGCGGCCGGTAATAAATACCCGGGCGCCTTCTTGGGCAAAATGCTCGGCGATGCCGAGGCCGATGCCGGCACTGCCGCCGGTCACGACAGCGACTTTGCCTGCGAGCTTCCCAGTCATGGTGGGTGTTCCTTTCGGATGGGGTCGCGCCAGCGGCGAGGGTCGGGCTGAGCTATTGTGTGGACCGGGCCGGCACGTTCGACAAGAGCGGGCCCAATCCCTCCGCGATCGTCAGATGCGCGATCACGGCGTCGCGAAGCTTCGGATACGGCAGCTCTGCCAGCATCGCCGTCTGCACCGCGGCCATGACCTCGCCCGCTTCGGAGCCGATCATCGTGAAACCGAGAATGCGGTCGTCACTCCCGACAAGAACTTTCATGAAACCAAGTGTTTCGTCCGTCGTCTCCGTCCGCAGCACAGAGCTCATCGGTAGCCGGGCGACGCGCACGGCCATGCCTTGACGCTGCGCTTCACCCTCGCTCAGCCCGACACGGGCGAGAGGGGGGTCCGTGAACACGCAGTAGGGAACCAGACGATCACGGGTGCTGCGCCTTCCGTCCGCCAGATTGTCCCTGATGATTCGAAAGTCATCAACCGAAACGTGTGTAAACTGCGGGCTGCCGGCGCATTCGCCCATGGCCCAAACTTTGGGCGCACTCGTCTCTAGTCGCTCATTGACGCGAATATAGCCGCGATCGTCCAGTTCGACGCCGGCTGCCTCGAGCCCGATCCCGGCGGTGTTCGGAATGCGTCCCGCCGCGACCAGAATGTCGCTGCCCTCGATCCTTTGCTCACCGGAGAATGTGCGCACTGTAAGGCTGACCCCCTCGCCGGATCGGCCGTTCACACTGAGGGTCTCGGCCGCATTTAAAAACCGAATACCTTCGTCACTGAGGATCCGCTGCATTTCGTCGGCGACGTCGGGATCCTCCCGGGCCATGATCTGCCGCCCGGTATCGACGACCGTCACGAGGCTGCCGAAACGGCGATAGGCCTGCGCCATTTCGAGGCCGACATAACCGCCGCCGAGCACGATCAGATGCGACGGCAGGTAGTCGAGTTCGAGCGCCTCGATGTGGGTCAGCGGCCGGGCGGCCTCGAGGCCGGGCACCCGCGGAATTGCCGCGTGCGATCCGAGATTGAGGAAAACCTGGTCGCCAGCCAGCACGCGTGTGCCACCGTCATTGAGGTGCACCTCGACCGTTTTCGGCGCCACAAAGCGTCCGCTCCCCATGATCAACTGGGCGCCGGTCGCTTTATAGTTCTGCAGATGCAGTTCGATCTCGCGGTTGACCATGTCGCGCTTGCGCTGGCGGACCGCCGCCATGTCGGTCTCCACCGGACCGGCCACCGTGCCGAACTGTCCGGCGTGGTGCGCCAGATGCGCCACCTTGGCGCTCCAAATCTCGTTCTTGCTGGGCATGCAGGCGATATTGGGACAGGAGCCGCCGATCCAGCGGCGCTCGACGACGGCAGTCCGCCGCCCCGATCGTGCCATGTGCCAGGCCAGCAGCTTGCCGCCTTGCCCGCTGCCCAGGATCAGGATGTCAATTTGTTCTGCAGCCATGGGCTTTCTCCTTCGCTGTTCTTAGTAATGGGAAAGTGTCCCGGCGCGGACTTCGCACTCGTACTTGGCAGAAGCTGACATTCTCAGCACATCCTGCTTCAGCAAATAGAATGATGCCGCAAGCAGAACCACGTCCTTCATTAGGAAAGGAACGTTGCCAGCCATTGCCGGAAATCCGCCGGCCGATGCGGCCCAGCCATTCGGCATAAATGGAATAATAGTGACGGTACTGATGAAGGTAGCACATGAGCCGAGAGCCCCAAGGATGCCTAGTTTCTTATTCCAGAAGCCTGAGAACAAGAGCGCGCAAATCAACCATTCCGAGATGCCTAAAAACCAACTGGCGCCGCGGATGCCGAAAGCCGGGTACATCCAAAAAATCAGCGGACCGTTACTGATGTACGGAATCAACACCTGCGCTTCGTACTCCCACCATTTCTGGTAGCCAAAAAACAGGAATATAATTACCATCGTTGCGCGTAGTAAATGATAGTCAAGGTCTTCTTTGAGAATTCCGAGCTTGATCAACGTTCTTATAAGTGGGTCCATTAAGCTCGGGGCGGATGCCAGCCGGGCGGCGCTATCGCCGGTGATCACATCGCCATTCCTGGTGAACGGATTCATCTGATTTCTCCGCCTCGAGTTGGTCAACCGGATTCTCCGGATTGGATGTGATGGCAACACCTACGAATTGGGCAGGGGGCGCGGTAGTGGTCGCGGCGGATTAGCGATTATTCCTGCTCGGAATGAGGCTCTCTTGGTCACCGAAGAACACCAATGCGTACCCGTTCAACCGAGGCAAATCGCACGATGGCGGCGACCCTCTAGCGATGCTCGGATCGCTCCTCCGGACATTTTCTGGTAGTCTTGCCCGAATGGCGGTGTTTCCGACCGGACGACAGGCAAGCGCCAAAGCCCGCGCTTTAGCGAGCTTTTTGGAGAGCCGAATGTCCAATACCATAGGGCCCTAGGGCCGGCTGGCGAAACGAAGGATCGGAGAGAACATGAAGCCGACAAGTCCTCCGAACGGCGAGGCCGCTTCGGCGAACATCACCAAGCGGATTGAAGAGCTGGGGGATTGGAGAGGAGAGACTCTCGCTCATCTCCGTCAGCTCATCCACGATGCCGACCCCGACATCCAAGAGGAGTGGAAATGGGTAAAGGCAACGAACCCAGGAACCCCGGTGTGGTCCCATGACGGCATCGTCTGCACGGGGGAATTGTACAAGCAGGTCGTGAAGCTCACCTTCGCCCGCGGAGCCTCCATCAAAGACCCCAAGAAGCTCTTCAATTCGAGCCTGGAAGGGAATACGCGGCGTGCGATCGACCTCCGCGAAGGGGAGAAGATCGACGAAGCTGCCTTCAAGCAACTCATCCGCGCCGCGGTGGCGGCCAACACTGCAGCGCGCGCGGGGCGGGCAGCCAAGAAGAAGTAAACCCGGCTCTCACGGGTATGACGTAGGAACGGCCTTTCGCAACAGAATCATCGCGTCTGCACCGGGCGGGATCACCTAAAAAGCGACTTGCATAAGGGGATTTGGGAAAGTTTTTAGCCAGTCGAAATAAGTCCTCCTGCTAACGGATGAGTGTTTGAAACTCGAAATCCTTGACTTATCCACGTTCCCTAGCCGTTGCGGCGGCGCATCGGCTGTGCGAAGTTCCGGATATGTGGAAAGTGAGTATGCGCGCAGAAAAAGTCTTGGAATGGGATGATTAATGCCGCGTCTCCTCCTACGTCTTCCCGGCGAAGGAGGGTGTAACCCAATCCCGCTTTTCTGCCGCACGTGTTCGTTCGCGGGACGCTCAACCTGGAGATGCATACGATCTGAGATATTGCTCGTCGGACTGGGCGGTGACGCCATGGATTTCATCGCGAAGGGTGGTCCTCCTGAGGCGTCCGGCTGCGGTCATGCGGTCGCCGGTGTCGCCATTGCTGCTGCCGCGGCAATACGGCGGCGCAGCGTCTCGGCCCAGGACAGATTGAGTGCCAGTGCCTGCAACAGACAGACCGCGCGGACTTTGTCGCGCCCGTGCACGAGAAACCGAGTCATTCCGCGATTTTTGATAATGCCGTGCGCCCGTTCGGTCAGCTTGCGCCGGCGGTAGACTTCTTGGCCTTCCTCGCTTGCCATTCGCTCTCGCCACGCCGTGACCGCCGGCGGCTCGTGGCGATGTTTCCAGCGCCGCTTGCGCAGCGTCTCGGCGGTGACATCCGAGCGCTCCGGCGCTGGCGGGCTATAGACCGTCAGATCGGGATAGCGCTCCGCCAGTGTGATGATGTCCTCCTGGGTCATCGCCGTGGTATCGGCCAGCAGGCGTTGCGGCACCCGACCGCAGCGCTCGGCAATTTTCGCCACCAATCCCGGTGCCAATCCGCTGTCCTTGCGTCGATCCGTCGGATCGATCGTCATGACAAAGCCGTTGGCGGTCGCCACTTGCACGTTCCAGGCCGGCGCTATCGCACCGTCGGCCAGCCGCATCGAGCGGGCCTCAGGGTCGCTGACCGAGACTTTGGGTTCGCCTTTCTCGGCTTCCTCTTTGGCGTGCGTCTTGGCCCGCGCCGCCTTCTCCTGCTCCAACTCCGCCAGTTTCTGCCGTGCCCGCTCGACCCGCTGGGCCCGCTCCTGCGCCGCCTGCAAGGCTCGCCTCTTGCGCCGCCGCTCCGGCTCCGCGGCATCGGTATCGAGTTCGCGCTTCAGCGCCGCCACCCGTTCGGCCACCGCTTGCTCGATACTCTCCAGCCGTTTGCGCTTGCACATCGAACCCCGGCCCGCCCAGGCGCGCGCCTTGGTCCCGTCGATTGCCATCTCCTCCAGGGTGACCAGCTTCTCGGCGATCAGTCCGGTCACGCTCTGGGTCAGCAGGCGATCCAACAACGCCGCATTCTCGCGTCGAAACCCCGCCAGCAGATCGTGATTGATCGGGGCGCCACCGCACAGCCAGCGATAGGCCGCGTGCTGCTGGCACAGGCGGTCGATCGCCCGCGCCGAACCGATCCCCTCCAATGTCGCATAAAGCCACACCGCCAATACCACGCGCGGATCGGTTGCCGGTCGTCCGGCAACCGCGTCACGTGCCTTGATCCGGTCGTAAAATTCGCTCAGATCCAGA
The DNA here is from genome assembly GCA_963700185.1 of uncultured Alphaproteobacteria bacterium. Classification (GTDB taxonomy): domain Bacteria; phylum Pseudomonadota; class Alphaproteobacteria; order ATCC43930; family CGMCC-115725; genus AP-15. The sequence continues at coordinate 101,489 of CAVOWP010000014.1, read as the reverse complement.
CCTTCGACAAACGCCCAAACCAGCCGCGCCCGGTGGTCGTCCGGCAATTGGCTGTCCAAGTCGACCATCTCCCAGCGCAGCTGAGCGCGGTCCGGACCGATCACCCGCACACCCTCGCCCATCCCACCCCCCATACCCCACTAATAGGCTTATACCACAGAAGTGAGACAAACCCTAGCGATGACCCCAAATCTTCGGGATTGGATTACACCCTCGAAGGCCGGGACGCATTTCGGCCATAGGCACCGGCCTTCGCCGGTGACAGAATTTTTGGTGGCGGCATTTGTCCACCGTCGACCAATCAAGCGTATGCCAATCAAGCGCACTCAAGCGCTCCCCCGGTCACGAATTGTGCGTCGTCGTGCAGGCGATCGCGCCGTCGAGGGAGATGGCCGAGGAGGCGTGCATGACCGGCACTCGCCAGATGTTCCACGCCCGACTGCCGGCGGTGAAGGGCACGGCCGGAGGGGTCGCCTTTCTGCTCGACGAGGTGATGCCGGCCAGCCCGGCCTATTGCTGGACCGTCAACCACACGGTGCGCCTCGACGACCCGCTCGAATTGTTCCCGACCTTCATTCACCGAAGCCGGGGTGTGATATTCGTCAGAGCGTGCCCATCGAGCGTCGTTCCGGGGCGCGGGCGCAGCCCGAGAACCCGGAAACCATGCACAGGGGCCGTTTTCAACTCTCTCGGGCCGGTGTTCATGGTTTCCGGGCCCGCCCCTTCGGGGAATCTCGGAATGACGTGCCTTCGACCTGACTGCTGATTTTCATGACGACGCGCAAGCTTTCGGAAATCGCGAGAACGATCCGCAGCAAGAATGCCGGGATCGACAAGATCACCTTCGACGTTATCTCCGGCGCGGGCTCAGGGAAACCGAAATATGACCGATTTTCGTAAGGAAACCGACAGCCTCGGCGAGGTCGAGGTTCCGGCCGACAAGCTGTGGGGCGCGCAGACCCAGCGCTCTCTCGAGCATTTCAGCATCGGCAAGGATCTGATGCCGCGCGAGATGATCGGCGCCTACGCCATCCTGAAGAAGGCGGCGGCCAATGCAAATCATGCCGGTGGAAGACTGGACGACAGGACCCACGAACTGATTGTCCAGGTCGCCGACGAAATCCTGGCATGGAAGCATCAGGACATGTTTCCGCTGCATGTCTGGATGACCGGCAGCGGCACGCAGTTCAATATGAACGTCAACGAGGTGATCTCCAATCGTGCCAGCCAGCTGGCCGGCACCCCGCTCGGCAGCAAGACGCCGGTGCATCCCAATGATCACGTCAACATGTCGCAATCCTCGAACGACACGTTTCCCTCTGCGATGTACATCGCGGCGGCGCTCGGCGTGACGCAGCGTCTGGTCCCCGCGGTCCGCGCGCTGCACGACGCAATCGCGGCCAAGGCGGAGGCGTGGAAAGACATCGTCAAGATCGGCCGCACTCACATGCAGGATGCGACGCCGATCACGCTCGGCCAGGAATGGTCGGGTTATGCGGGCATGCTGGCGGACGATCTGGAGCGGATCGACGACGCGCTGAAGGGCGTCTACCGGCTGGCGCTCGGCGGCACAGCGGTCGGCACCGGGATCAATGCCGCCCCCGGCTTCGCCGAGGCGGCGGCGGCCGAGATCGCCCGGCTCACCAAGCTGCCCTTTGTCAGCGCTCCGAACAAATTCACGGTACAGGGGTCGCATGACGCCCTGGTGCACCTGTCCGGCACGCTGCGGACCTTGGCCGCATCGCTCTACAAGATCGCCAACGACATCAGGCTGATGTCGTGCGGCCCGCGCGCGGGCTTTGCGGAATTGCTGATCCCGGAAAACGAGCCGGGTTCCTCGATCATGCCGGGAAAGGTCAACCCGACGCAGGCCGAAGCGCTGACGATGATCGCCGTGCAGGTGATGGGCAACGACGTGGCGGTGGGCTTTGGCGGTGCCGGCGGGTATCTGGAGATGAACGTCTACAAGCCGCTGATCATCTTTAACATCATGCACTCGATCACGATCCTGACCGACGGGTGCACGAACTTCCGCGAATTCCTGGTCGAGGGCGCCAAGCCGAACCTGCCGAAGATCAAGGAATACGTCGATCGCTCCCTGATGCTGGTGACCGCGCTCGCTCCGGTGATCGGCTATGACAAGTCGTCACAGATCGCGCACCACGCAATGGACCGCGACCTGACGCTCAAAGCCGCCGCGCTCGACCTCGGCTACGTAACGGAGGCTGAGTTCGATCGCGTCGTGGACCCGGCCAAGATGGTCAAGCCGTACGTCGCCACCGGGACATAACTCCCCGATCGCACGTCCGCCCCGCGGGATTACCGACCTTCGCGAACCACCGGGTTGCTTAACGTGCCGATGCCGGTGATTTCGATCTCGACGGTGTCGCCGTGCTTTAGATTCTCGGGCGCACCTTCGGTGCCCATCCACACGACATCTCCGGGGTATAGCGTCAGGTATTGCGACATCCGGCTGATGAAGGTGGCGGGGCCGAAGATCATGCTGTCGGTCTTGAAACGGAACCTCTCGCCGCCATTGACGCGGATGATCGTCTGCGCCGCGTCGAGGTCGAAATCGGTCTCGATCCACGGCCCCATCGGCTTGAAGGTGTCGGTGTTCTTGGCGCGCCACAGGGTCCGGTCACCGGTCTGCCAAGTGCGCTCGCTCATATCGTTGCCGATCGTCCAGCCGAGCACGCAGGACAGTGCCTCGCTCTCGGACAGGTGCTTCGCCTTCTTGCCGATCACGGCGACGAGCTCGCCTTCGTACTGCACGCGCTCGGTCGCATCCGACGGGATCACGATCGGCTCTCCATGCGCGATCAGCGCATTGTTGGCGCGATAACCGATATCGGCGGCCGTGGGTAAATTGGGCTCCTGGCCGCGCTTCTTTGCGGCCTCGATGACATGATCGGCGTAATTGAGCCCGGCGCAGTAGAAGGTGCGCGGCTCGACCGGTACCAACAGCTTGGCCGAAGACAATGGCCGGCGCGTCGTCGTCTTCTCGTAGCCGGCAAACGGGTCGCCGCGCACCTCGGTGACCGTGTCGCCTTCGACAATCCCGTAAACCGGCTGCCCGTCGGCCTCATAGCGTATCCAGCGCATCCTCTCCCTCCTTCTCAAACCGGCACTTCGCCCTCAGCATAAAGCTGAAGCTCCGCCCGTGTTGCGATAAATTGTAAAGAATAACTTCCCGAGAGCGCATCGAGCATCGCTTCGGCGATCACAGAGAGGCTAAGGCTGGCAAGGCAGGCGATCGCGACGTTGGCACTGGCCCTCGCGAACTCGATGTTATAACAAAGTTCAACATACGAGGTTCCGATGCGGGCGGCAGTGCGCAAATTGGGGAATTCGTCCCATCGGATTCGAGAACGTCGATTTGATTAAGATATTGAAAGTTCAAATCATCCCCGATAAGGAAAGCGGATAGAACATAAGTTCGCATCGCTCTACCGAGATCTTCGGCATAAACCTGATCTCTAAACGGGTATTGATGCGGTGCCGCTCGTCTACCGCCTTTCAACTCGACTCCCTGAGTATTGAACGGGAATCCTTTGAAACTGGCTTGTGCGAGGGTGGTTTGAAAGGGTGTTTGGCTCATACCGTATTTATCCGAGGGGAATACGGCATGGTTTCCTGTTGCCACACTGGTTAGATACGCGGGAGCGAGATAAGCCGTGCATCTCTTGCGTCAGTCTGCCACACATACATTTATTGACGCGTCCGCACCGACCCACCACATCTTGGGCCAACACGCGGGGGCTATCATTGGGACAGCATCGGATTTTCGATCCGACATATCGCGTAGCGGTGCAAGAGAGAGTTAATATGAAGTATCTAAACGGGGTGCTGATGATTTGCTCATTGGCTATGCTGCCGGTGGTCAGTCATTCCGCTCCCACTAAACCTATCCAGGTGGAGCATTGGCCATTTGATGTGCCATGCGATGCACTCCAGAAGAAGGGGGATAAGTGGAAGCAGAGCAAAGACCTGATGGTCGGTAACATGTTGCTGAGCAACAATTCCTTTGCTCATACCAGCGAGACGCAGGTATGGGATCAAAAGTGTCTTCCCAACGAGATTCATTAAAGGTTGACGGCGGGGAAACCCGCCGTCTTCACCGCTTCCCCCTCCTTTTTTTTAACTATCATTTCGGGTTGTAAGTGTCGGAGGGGCTTAGGATGTGGGAAACGATTGCGGTTAAGATGACGGCTAGGATCGTCTTGCGCATTTAGGTCAAACAATGCTCGGCTCGCTCCGCTATCGTCGGAATCTAACCCGGCTTCAAAGAGAAAACGATAAAGTAATAGCACCATACGTGGAAGCGGTAAGGAAAGCAGAACGAGAAAATAAAACGGAATCGGAGATTGACGAACTACGTCAACACTGGATGAAACAACGAAGTAAAAACCGAGAGCGTATCGGCATTCTGGAGACTTCTTATCTAACTAAAGTAGCGCGGGCGAAATTATTATCTATCCCTCCATATCCGATATTTGACTCACATGATATATTTGGAAAGACTAACGGCGACTCTAAATGGAGGGTTTCAAAGTATAATGATCTTGAGATGTTTCTGATTCCGGAAGCGCGAAGGGGATTGCGTTTAGCTATTCGTGCCGACAATCGTGAACGACTTGAAATGTGGCGCTTGTGGATCACGACTGCTGTAACAGGACTTACGGGCCTTATCGGCGTCGTAATCGGCTTGCTGGCGATTCTGGGGAGACGATGAGCGGTGTCGGTTAGCGTCGTTCTCTTAGCTGACGCCCGTGGCGGCTCATAATGTCGCCTGCTCCGGTTCCGGCTTAATCTTGTTGAGAATCTCCCTCAAGGTGCGGGCGCGTGGCGACAGAAAGTAGCGGTCACCCTCGATTAATTCACGTAGCTCCCTTGCGAGCAATTCGGCTTGTTCGTCGGTAAGCTGTATGTCCATGCGTCAAGATATAGGACCGTCCGCTTCATAAAACGCGGGCAATCACAAAAACTACAATCAGGATAGTGGCTACACCAAGTGCGCCCTTAGCCGACAAATGCCATCCCGTGGCATCTTTGTGAATGGCGACCTCGCACTTTTCGATTAAGGAATGAAACAGAGCATACACAACGGCTGTCCTCCTCGTGAACACCGTTCACAACTCTGGCTGCCACGTCTCAATTCGATGTGAAATTTTCAATGAAGGACGGCCATGTTCCCAACGGGTCGAGATGGGACAAAACGCCGCATCTTAGGGATACAAAAATGATACGTCAGGGGATACAAAAACGCCCGTTTGTATCCCGCAGGAATGGCGGATTTCCTCGTTTCTTGCTCCTTCTGACGGCATGGTTGAGGAGATCACGACTGCGATCTCGCGCCTGCCGCGGCTCTTTGTCATCGCGCGCAATTCGAGCTTCACGTACAAAGGCCGGGCTGTCGACGTGAAGCAGGTGGCGCGCGAATTGGGCGTGCGTTACGTGCTGGAAGGCTCTGTGCGCAAAGCCGGCAATCGCGAGCGCATTACCGGCCAGCTGATCGACACGGCGACCGGCGCGCATATCTGGGCCGACCGCTTCGACGGCGCCCTCGACAATATTTTTGAATTGCAGGACCAGGTCGCAAGCAGTGTCGTCGGCGCAATAGAGCCAAGTTTGCGCCAGTCCGAAATCGAGCGGCCATCCGAAAGCCCACCGAAAGCCTCAATGCTTATGACTTCTATCTGCGTGGGCTTGCCGAATTCAACAAATTCACCGAAGAGGGAACGGGTCAAGCAATTAGGTTGCTGCAACGGGCGCTGGCGATCGATCCTGGATATGCGCCCGGGCTGAACTATCAATTCCAACGCGGGAGGGGATGGAAGCCGCTTTTTGGCGCGTACGCGGAAGAAGCCGCCCGTTGGGCTAGGCAGGCGCTCGATACCGGCAAGGGTGACCCTGATGCACTCTGGATGGAGGGGCTAGCCTTATTCACCTTCGCCGGCGAGACGGCAAACGCGGCAAATGCCATCGATCGGGCTTTGGCGCTGAACCCAAATTCTGCCTACGCCTGGATGGCCAAGGATTACGTCCTAGCATTCAGCAATGCTGGCGACAAAGGTATTGACGCGTTCCGCCGTGCCATTCGTTTGAGCCCATTTGATCCTCTCGGGATTCGCTTCACTGGCGGGCTTGCTATCGCTCATATGATGGCAGGACAATACGCAGAGGCGATGGATTGGGCCGACCGCTCTCTGCAAGAAATGCCGCACTATACTGCGGGCATTCGTATCAAGATTGCGCTGTGCGCGTGCCTCGGTCGCATCGACGAAGCGCGCCACTGGGTCGGTCGGCTACTTGAGCCTCAGCCCGACTTCACGCTTGCCGAAATGAAAGTTTACGCGGCAAAGTTCCTCGCGCCGGAGGCTTTACAAATTTACATCGAAGGTCTGTGCAAGGCCGGATTGCCCGAGCAACAGAGACCCGCCGCCGCGGCGTCATGATAGCCGCCTCAATCCATCACCTCGAAATGCGCCTCGGTGGGACGCATCGCGAGGCCGTTGACCGGCAGCATGTCCTGCGGGCAAGCAGAGAAGGCGAGGATGCAGTTCATCTCGGCGCGCAATGTGACATAGCTGCCGGGTGTGCTGACCGGCGGGCGGACCTCGACACGGTTGCCGTCGACGACCGGAATGTTCATGAAAAGATTGAGCGGCGCCGGAATCTCGGGTGGGGTCAAGCCCAGCGCCGCCAATCCGGCGGCGAGATTGTCTGTGCAGTTGTCGTGATGCTCCTTGCAGCCGAGCTGCTCGTAGCGCCAGCGGTCGCAGGCCGCGAAGAGGGTGTCGTGAATGCCGCCGGAGGTGTCCTCGACCACAGTCAGGATCGGCCGTCGCCGGTTGGTGACGAACCCGTCGCCGATCGCCGGGATGATATGGCCGATCGCCACGCGGCTGTGCTCCATCGACATGAATTCGCGAAGATCCTCGGCATTGAAGGCCCAGGTGTCGACGACCTGTTGGCCCTTCGTGTTGATCACTTTGATCCGCTGGCCTTTGCGAACGCGAACACCTTTGCCTTGGCGCGCCGGGATTTCGATCATCGCACCTCTCCGCTCGGCTTGACGGTCGACGAGTTTAGCGGCGCTTGCTAGGCTTCGAAACACTTCGAACGAGGCAAGGGAGATCGCGGTGGCCGACCTTCGGTCCTTATCCGCTCGCGAGGCCGCCCGGCAAATTGCCGAGCGCCAGATTACTGCCGAGGCATTGGTCACTGCCTATCTCGACCGCATCGAGGCGCGCGAGGCGGTGGTTGGCGCCTGGCAATATCTCGATCGCGAGCGGGCGCTGGCGACGGCGCGCCGGCGCGACGCGGAAGCGCCGCGAGGGCCGCTGCACGGGGTGCCGATCGCGGTCAAAGATTTGATCGACACGGTCGACATGCCGACCGCCTATGGCTCGGCGATCTATCGCGGGCATCGGCCCGACGCGGATGCCTCTTGCGTCGCCCTCGCCCGGGCGGCCGGTGCTATCGTCCTCGGGAAGACCGTCACCACCGAATTCGCGACGTTCACGCCGGGCAAAACGGCCAACCCGCGCAACCCCGCACACACCCCGGGCGGTTCGTCGAGCGGCTCGGCAGCGGCGGTGGCCGACGGCATGGCGCCGCTCGCCTTTGGCACGCAAACCGCGGGGTCGGTGATTCGTCCGGGAGCCTATTGCGGCTGCGTCGCCTACAAGCCGAGCTTCGGATTGATCAACCGTGCCGGGGTCAAACCTCTGGCCGACAGCCTCGACACAATCGGCGTCTTTGCCCGATCGGTCGATGACGCGGCGTTCTTCGCCGGCGTTCTGTCCGAACGGCCCTCACTCCGCCACCCCGCCGTTCCGCAGCGAGCTCCGCATTTCGGCCTTTACCGCACTCCGCTATGGGACCAGGCGGAACCGGCGACGGCAGCTGCTCTCGACGCTGCGAGGACCGCGCTCGAACACGCCGGCGCGGTGGTGACGGAACTGGCGATAGCGCCCGAGCACGAGGGGCTCACCGAAGCGCAAGACACAATCATGTGGTTCGAGACCGTAAGGGCGCTCGCCTATGAGCGGATCGAGCACAGCGCCCAGCTCTCGCCACGTCTCGCCCAGCTGATCGACGCCGGAATGGCGATCGGCGCCGATGTTTACGACCAGGCGCGCGGCCGCGCAGCCGCGGCGCGGGCCGGGCTCGATGCGTTCTTTGGGCGGTGCGATGCGATCCTGGTTCCGGCAGCGCCCGGAGAAGCTCCGGTCGGGCTCGGCAATACCGGCGACCCGATCTTCAACCGGATGTGGACTCTGCTCGGTGTCCCATGTGCAGCTCTGCCGGCGCGTTGGGCGGACAATGGGCTGCCGACCGCGGTTCAGCTCGTCGGGCGGCTGCATGGCGATACGGGACTGATGGCCTGTGCCGCTTTTCTCGAGCAAGCGCTCGCCGGAACGGCATGATGATCGCCCGCGCGCTCGTCGTCTCGGCGGCGGTCAGTGTGCTGGCCGGCTGCTCGGCGCTTGCTCCCTATCCGACTTTTCCTCGCGTGGCGGCCTTGGGCGAGAACGCTACCGCGCTGCGTGTGGCGATCTGCTACAATACGCTCGTCAGTACCCTCGACGAGGTGCAAGTTGCAGCCCAGCAGGAATGCCCATCGGACACGACGGCGATGCCGTTCGACACCGATTGGCACCTGCAATATTGTCCGCTGCTGTTGCCGGCACGCGCCACTTTCTTCTGCGCAGCCAAGAAATAAACCGGTCCCGCGCCCTCGGCTGCGTCGTCGCGCCCTCTGGTCGGCCGCTTGACGCTGCGAGTATATGCTATAGTCATTAGGGGACTGGGTGCGGCGGCGATGGACTACGAAGGTTATTTCAAGCAGCGGCTCGATGCACTGCGCGGCGAGGGCCGGTATCGCGTGTTTGCCGATCTCGAGCGGCGCTGCGGCCGCTTTCCGCGCGCCTTCGATCACCGGATCGGCGCCGAGGTCACCGTGTGGTGCTCGAACGACTATCTCGGCATGGGGCAGCATCCGGCGGTCCTGGCCGCAATCGAGGAGAATTTGCGCTCGGTTGGCGCCGGCGCCGGCGGGACCCGCAACATCTCGGGCAACAGCCACATCCATCTGCTGCTCGAGCGCGAGCTCGCCGATTTGCACGGCCGCGAGGCGGCGCTGATCTTCACATCGGGCTATGTCGCCAACGATGCGGCGCTGTCGACCCTGGCGCGTGAATTGCCGGGCATGGCGGTATTTTCGGACGCTTCCAACCATGCCTCGATGATCGCCGGCATCCGCAACAGCCGCGCCGAGAAGCACGTCTTTCGCCACAACGACCCGGCCGATCTCGCGTGCTTGCTCGATCGCGTGGCCCCCGACCGGCCGAAGCTCGTGTGTTTCGAGTCGGTCTATTCGATGGATGGCGATATCGCCCCGATCGCCGAGCTATGCGACGTCGCCGACCAATTCGGGGCAATGACCTATCTCGACGAAGTGCACGCCGTCGGCCTGTACGGAGCGCGCGGCGGCGGCATTGCCGAGCGCGACGGGATCATGCACCGCCCGACCGTGATCCAAGGCACCCTCGGCAAAGCGTTCGGCACGATCGGCGGCTATGTCGCGGCCTCGGCAGCACTGGTCGATTTTATGCGCAGCCACGCGCCGGGTTTTATCTTCACGACCTCATTGCCGCCCGCGCTCGCCGCCGGTGCTCTGGCCGCGATCCACCACCTCAAACAAAGTCAGGTAGAACGCGAGCACCATCAGGAACGCGCGGCAAGTCTGAAACGGCGCCTCGCCGAGGCCGGCTTGCCGGTGATGCCGTCAGCGAGCCACATCGTCCCGGTGATTGTCGGCGACCCCAGCCTCTGCAAAGCCGCTTGCGACGAGCTGTTGCACCGGCACCGGATCTACGTGCAGCCGATCAATTACCCGACGGTGCCGCGCGGCACCGAACGCCTGCGGCTGACTCCGACGCCGCTACACAGCGACGCCGACATAGAGGCGCTGGTGGCGGCACTCGGCGACGTCTGGGGCCGCCTCACTTTGTGCTACGCGGCCTGACCGCGAGGTCAGGTGCCGATGGCGAGCGGGCTCACTAGCTTCTTCAAAGCGGCAATGACGGATAGCGCCGTCAATCGGCCAGTGCGCGGATTGTCGTCCGAAGGCACGTTCTCGATCTGCATCGACAGACGCGCCGCTGCGGCCTCCACCTCGATGCGGTGAATATTGCGCGTGACAGTCGGGTCGGCCCAGATTTCGATCGTCGTGCGATCGGGCCCGATACCGGCCAGCGCCAGTGCCGCCGCGACATTGACGTTGGCGGGAAACCCGCGGGCCGCCTCGCGCGCAGTGCCGCTGAAGACGCGTCTGGGCTCGGCCAATCCAGTGATGTCCACGTCGCGGGCGACAAGATAAGGTGCACCCAATAGGCCTTGCGGCGGCTTTCTGGTGATCATATTGACGCTTGCGATTTCGCCTTCGGCGGCTGCAATTACTGCATCCAGTCCCAGCAGTGCTCCGCTCGGCACGAGAATGCGGCCGCCATTGCGGCGCGCCAAATCGACCAGATCGTAATTGTCGAGCAGCGCCCCGCAGCTCAACACCATGACAATGCGCCCGTTTCCGAGCGCCGGCTCGGCGAGCTCGCGCAATACCGCCGCCGGCGCGCATTCGACAACGACATCGGCATATTCCCAAAGCCGGGCCAATGGCACGACGGGCGCCGGGCGCAACAAGCCGGCCATTGCCGCTTCCGCCCGCGCCACATTGCGCGCCGATACGGCTGCCAAAGCCAGCCCTTCGATACCCCGATCGAGCCGCCCGGCAACGATTTTGCCGATCGCGCCGAACCCGGCGATGGCAACGGATAGTGTCATATTACGCCTCCGAGGCGCGAAGATAGCCAGACTGTAATTCGGCAAGACCGAGCCGCCATCAACATAATTTCGTAGGCCCGGAGCGGGAGATGCGAGCGGGGCGAAAGGGAACCCACGCCCGACGGGAGAACCGGGATTCAGGACGCGTGAAGGCCGGATTTGCTGCAAAAGGGATAAATTCTTCAACCATTATCAACCTTGCGGTTCGCCGATTAGCTCTGTTACTTTCCTGCACAGAACCACAAAAATGGGGAGGGCTTGGGAATGCCAATCTTCTTCCGCACTCTTAGCCTATCGGCGATGCTGGCGACAACGACTGTAGGCTGTACTCACTATGGGGTTTCTGGTCCGGAAGATCTCGGACTCGCAGCGAGATTCGATCCACAACAACTGCCGACTATACTTACTCCTGGCGATCCCAACCCCAAACTTTCACGGAATGAGGTACTAAGCAAATGGCTCATCAGGAGTGACTACTTGTGTGCCGATTATGAGCTGCAGCTCTCGCGATCGATCCGTGATACCCGGCTGGCAACTGATTTCCTGGCCACGGTACTGGCGGGCTTGGCAACCATCTTTGCACAGCCGGCGGTAACGCGCCCCTTGGCCGGAGCGGCGACGATCGCGTTGGGGGTCGGCGGCGACATCCAATCGGACCTCTTTTTGCAGCAAGCCGGCGATGTCGTCGGAACGGCGATTCAGGCGGTTCGTACGCGTGCCCGTACCGAACTGCAGAGAAAATTTACTGCCGAATACGCCGATTACACACTGGAGCAAGGTCTCGTCGACGTACAACGATATGATCGCGAAACTTGCAACTTGAACGTGGGACTAAACGAGATTCGCGCTTCGCTTAATATCATTGGACCGGTAGCCCCGCAAGCCAATAATCCGATTGTGCCGCTGCCCCCGCCACGGACTGGAACCGGCGCCGGGCCGTCTGCAGCAGGTGCAACGTCGGGCGCGACACCAGCGATGGCGACCACCACAATTCCGCCGATTGTGCAACCAACTTCGCAAGGCGGGTTTGTTTTCACCCCGGGCAAGGTCGTGACCACTCCGGCCGTCGTCCCGCCTCCGCTAGCGCCGACGGTCGAACCGGTGCCACCGCAAACCCCTTCGCCCCCTGTGTCGCGACCAGGGCGGCCGTCCGCGCTGCATTCACCGGAGCCCGCATGTCAGCCGCTGCCCCGAGAGACCTTGTGCCCGCCTTTAGCGCCGGAATTCCGCAAGCGCCGAACGACGGTTGAAGATGCTGTGCAAAAGATAACGGATGTGGCAAAATTACAGGACGTAGCTCAGAAGTTGAGGGTCTCGACACCGGTGGCTACGAGAAGATGTATTCAAAGAGATATTTTCTATTATGTCTCGCATATCTGTAGCGATGACAAACTTAAGGAAATGGAACAGGAGATGGAACAGGTGGTGCCAGGCTTCGGTCTAAAGAAATAGCGCATAAGGGAGAACGGCATGAACTCTTCCGACGTTGTCGTACAGACTGCTCCCAGCGGTTTAACATCGGTGGCTGATTTGGAAACGGTGATCGGCGAAGCAGAAGAGACTCTGGGCCCATTGGTCGTCATCGAAAATAATGGCACTGACACGTTCTTTAGTTTTGATCAGGGGAGGGAGAGACCAGCCACTCTGGTGGTGCTCGAGCGTGACGTGGGTCAAGCGTCGCCACGTGCTGGGTTGGACGAGTTCGTGACGAGAGGGGTTTGCATCATCGCCGGCGAGATCGTTCCGGTCGCGGCCTACCGAGCGGGCTTCCGCGGGGTCCAGACCGTCGGCAACGAGATCCCGCCCGAAGGTCGTGCGCTACTCGACACGATTGCCGGCACGGAATCACCCGGCTACGATGTCCTCTATGGGGGAAGAAGGTTCACAGACTTTTCGCGCCATCCCAACATAGCCGTGCCGATCACCAGCGGGCCAAACAGGGGAAGGACGAGTACGGCCGCCGGCCGGTATCAGTTCCTATTCTCTACCTGGACCGATCAGCAAAGGCAGCTAAATCTGCCGGATTTTTCTCCGCAGTCGCAAGATAAGGCCGCGTGGCATCTGGCACAAACAGTGTACCGTACACAAGAAACTAGGGATCTTCTGTCCGACCTAGAGAACGGAATATTCGGCAAAGTTGGGCCGGCTCTTCATGGCACGTGGACATCGCTACCGGGGGGGATCGAACAGGGCGTGAACGCCAATCGGTTCGTGACCAATTACACCCGCAATCTGGCAAAATACAGGTGACGGACTCCCGAAGCGGTCTCGGTCAAAACCGAGACTTTACTTCGTGGCACATGTACGAAGTCGGTTTCACGTGAGAGAGTTCATACAATTGCTGCTTATCGTAGGGCGCCTGTCCCGGGAATTCTTTTAACTCCGCATGTCTCGTCAGCCGGTTGACCGTAAAACTCCATTTGTCGGTCAAACCCCCGTTGTCCGGCCAATTAAAGCCGCCGGCGAAATAGATCGTGTCGGCATTCGCGAAGTGGCTGACCACCCCGCCGGAATGATTCGCGTAGTCCTGCCACCGGTCGACCACTCCGACGAGCTCCGCGCTCCCGGTAGGCGCGGACAAACCGTAGGCGCCATTCGGCGCGCAGGGTGTCATGTCCGCCACAAAATCCCCCGCGATACAATCGAGAATGCGGTTAAATTGTGTCGATGCTCCCAGGGTGATCACCGTATCGGGTGACCCAGCGCGTTGGCATAAGATTGTTTCCTTGGCAGGAGAGGGGGTGGCCGTGGTTAGCGCCACTAGACCCGCCAAAACTTTCGTGCCAGCTGCCATAAGACAATCTCTTTTTTCACGATCCCCCCAATGCCGAGTTTCTTTTTCTTCTCCGGGTAGTTGTAGAGCGAGGCGGAAGAGGGCAGCCACTCAGCCGGCCGGTCAATAAGATTTCGGCAGCCCCAGCACGCGCTCCGCGATGTGGCTGAGGATCAGCTGCGGGCTGACGGGGGCGATGCGAGCGATCTGGATCTCGCGGAAATAGCGCTCGACATGGTATTCGCGGGCGTAGCCCATGCCGCCATGTGTCATGATTGCGGTCTCGCAGGCGCGGAAGCCGACTTCGGCGGCGCAATATTTGGCGGCATTGGCGTAGGCGCCGGCTTCTTCGCCGCGGTCGTAGGCTGCCGCCGCGCGCAATACCATCAGCTCGGCCGCTTCGAGCTCGATCCATCGCTCCGCGAGCGGGTGCTGGATCGATTGGTTTTGGCCGATCGGCCGGCCGAAAACAATTCGCTCCTTCGCATAACGGGCGGCGCGGTCGAGTGCGGCTCGCCCGAGGCCGACGGCCTCGGCGGCGATCAGGATGCGCTCCGGGTTCATGCCCTGCAGGATGCAATGAAAGCCGCGGCCTTCCTCGCCGATGCGGTCGGCGACCGGCACCTTCAGCCCGTCAATGAAAAGGAGGTTCGAAGTCGACCGCCTTGCGCCCCATCTTCGGGATCTCGCGCACCTCGACGGCGCTGCGGTCGAGATCGGTATAGAACAGCGTCATCCCCAGCGACGGGCGCGCGACCTCCTCGATCGGCGTCGTGCGCGCAAGGATCAGCATTTTCTCGGCGACCTGGGCGGTCGAGATCCAGATCTTCCGGCCCGTGAGGACATAGTGGTCGCCCTCGCGCACCGCCCGCGTTTTCAGGCGCGTCGTGTCCAGCCCGGCATCGGGCTCGGTCACCGCAAAACAGGTCTTCTCCTTGCCGGCGATCAACGGCGGCAGAAACCGCTGCTTCTGCTCGTCGGTGCCGAAGAGGACCACCGGGTGCAGTCCGAAAATGTTCATGTGGATCGCCGAGGCCCCACTGAAACCAGCGCCGGATTCGGCGACCGCCTGCATCAGGATCGCAGCTTCGGTAATGCCGAGCCCGCTGCCGCCATAAGCATCCGGCATCGCAATGCCGAGCCATCCGGCCTCGGCCATCGCCTGGTGGAACTCGTGCGGGAAACCCCCCTCCTCGTCCTTCTTCAGCCAGTATTCGTCGCCAAAACGCGCGCATAGCCGCGCGACGGCTTCCCGCAATTCCCGTTGCTCGGCGCTCAACCCAAAAGCCATCTCATTCTCCTGCGGCACTCATCTTTGCCCGATACACTGACCCATTTGAGCCGATGGCACACGCGCGCAATGCTTGACTGCTGTCCGACCAACCGACGCATGCGGAATTTATACCGACAGCGCCGATCACATCCGTCCAGCGCGTGAAATTAACGATTTATAGTTGCAAGGCAATGTCCGACCCCCTAGGGTGGTCATGGTCAAAAGTCGCCATCGGCGCATTTGACTTGATCTAGCCGAGACCTGGTCCCCTGTGCCTCCGGGGACATCCACGGTTCGGCGTATGGGGGAAGGGGAAATGGTCGCCGAGACACCGAGCCGGGGAAGCAGGCGCTTCCCCGAAATTCGCATCAATTTGCGCGCGGGTAGCCGGTCGTCGCAAATGATGTTGCCGCCATTTGTGCAGGTCGCGGCAGCATCGGCCGTCGTCGCGTTTGCTGTCGCGGTTTGTTTTTTCGCACTCGCCCGGCCCGGCTATGCACGCGCGCTAGCCGACAGGAAGGCGGCGACGGTCCGCGCGGAAACGGCGAACGCCGATCTGCAGGAGGAAGTGGCGAGCCTGCGCGACAAGCTTGCTCTCGCCGCCCGCGATCGCCGGCAGGCGACGGCTGATCTGGACCGGGCCTTAGATGACAGAGATTGGCTGCGGGCTCGGATCGTGGAGCTCGAACAAAAGCCTTCGCAGCTCGATGTCGCGCACCGGCAGAAATGGACGGGCCTTTTCCGTCTGACAGAGGCGATCGAGACGGAACCCTCTCAATCGGCAGCCGGACCAGCACGGCGCGAGATGCCGATTTCCGATGCGCCCCCCGAACCGGAAGCCCAATCGCCCAGCATGGGGCAGCTCGCTCGCCAAGCCGTCGCGGAAGTTCGGCGCTTGCTCGCCTCGACCGGTCTGAATGTCGACCGCCTGTTCCCGCAATTGGCCCAGGACCGCGGCGGCCAAGGCGGTCCCTTCATGGCGCCGCCGAAAGCCGATCCGCCGAACGCGTTGACACCGGACAAAATGGAGGAGCTCCGCAGCTTGATGAAATCGCTGCCGTTATCGGTACCGCTCGAATTTTACCAGCTCGAGAGCCGGTTCGGTCCGCGCCACGATCCGTTTAATCACCGATCGTCGTTCCATACCGGGATCGATCTGTCGGCGCCCTACATGTCCCCGGTTCATGCCACCGCAGCGGGAACCGTGACTTACGCCGGCTATCGCAGCGACTACGGCAAGGTGGTCGAAATCGATCACGGAAACGGCATCGCGACCCTTTATGCCCACCTTCACCGCTATATCGTTTCGGTCGGGCAAACGGTCGTCGAGCATGAGCAGATCGGCTTTCTCGGCAGCTCCGGCCGCAGTTCCGGGCCCCATGTGCACTATGAGGTCCTGGTCAACAACGAACCGCAGGATCCCGAAAAGTTCATCGGCCTGGCCCGCGTGATCCCGGCCGCGGAGAGGTAGGGTGGAGGAGCGGGAGGCGACGAAGCAATCTCGTGCCGAGCAGCCTCGATGGGCGCGAGATTGCTTCGCTGCACTCGCAATGACGATTTAAGCTAGGGGTGCAACCTGATCGGATCCTGCTGTAGTATTATCCAACTCGACCTCGGTATGGAGGAGTCACCGACGTTCAGGCGCGGTGCGTCTTCAACTGCTCGTCGGGAGTCCCGATTGCATGATCGAGCCGAGTTCCTTCGAACGATTTCTCGATCCTTGCTGCCGCATCTTTTTCAACCCATAAACTTCACACCGCGGCACTGGCCCGAAGGTCAGCAATAATCGAAGTCGGCCGCAACGAGAACCGCCACCGGCATACCTCCCAGTACCGCCGCTACACTGACGCCTCCGCCGCGGCGCTCCAGGACGCGGCCGTCGAAAAGACAGCGCCAATGGGTCTCGCCGCTCAGCGCTTGCGGCCAGAGGATCTCGGTTCCGGTCCAATCTGGTTCAGCCTCGCAGCGCACGGGAAACCGCGCAGCCGCAACCACCAGCGCGTCTTCCGCGTCGCAACGGGCAAAGGCGCAGATCTGGTCGGCTCTGGAGCCGGTGGCGATGAGCGGCTCGTATCTCCCCTCTGCGAACAGTTTCGGACGGTCGCGGCGGTGTGCCAGCAAGGTCGCGATGACCGCCAATTTGATACGGCCGTCACGCCAATCCTCGAGCATGTCGAGTATCGCCGCGTGACGGTTTCGCTCCAATAACGCCGCTACCTGTTCGAGCAGTTCGATGCGCGTCCTGTAATCGACCGGACGCCGGTTGTCGGGATCCACCAGACTGAGTTCCCAGAGCTCCGCGCCTTGGTAAATGTCCGGCATTCCCGGCAGAGTCAGCTTCAACGCGGTCTGCACGAGGCTGTTGTGAACGCCGAGTCGGGCGACGCGGTCCTGAAACGGCAAAAATGCGCTGAGGAATGCATTGGGCCGCGAGGCGTCGAGCGCGTCGCGCACAAAGCCCAGCATAGCCTCTTCATAGGCCGTATTCGGGGATGTCCAGGTGGAGCGCAGCTTTGCCTCGCGCATCGACTTCACCATTGCCCCTTCGATCCGCTCCGCAAAGAAGCGTACTTGCTCGGGGTCGGGGTTCTCGACGCCGGTCAGCTCAGCCGGCCAGGCGCCGAGCAGCAGCTGGTACAAAAGATATTCGTCGTTGCGGTCGGGCGGCGCGGTGCCCTCGACGTCGCCGCGGCGGGCGCGCAGAATACGGCTCCACGCTTGAACTTGCCGCGCCCATTCCTCGGGCATTTCGGAGAGGACGGCAAGCCGCGCGCGGGCGTCTTCGCCACGCTTGGTATCATGGGTGGAGGTGCCCAACATCGCGTGCGGCCAGCGTTCTGCGCGCTGCGCATTGGCCCGATGAAAAGCCGCCAACGTCACGCCGAAACGGTCTGGATGCCCGCCGACCTCATTCAATGCGACAAAGCGGTTGTAGCGATAAAAGGCCGTGTCCTCGAGGCCCTTCGCCATCACAGGGCCGCTATATTGCTGCACGCGCATCGCCAAGCGGACGACGGACTGCCGACTGAAGCCGCTGCGCGGCTCGGCCACGAGGTCTGTCGTCAACAGCCGGTGCAGAAACTCGAAGACGCTCGGATCCAGATCCGGCTCGTTGCGCCGCGCGTGCGCCAGCGCCCAGTCGATATCGCGCCGGTCCGCTTCGCTCGGCTCGGCAGTACCGTCTACGTAAGTGCGGTACACCGGAAAGCACGCAACAATCTCCTGCAATGCGCGCTGCAGGATATTGCGCGTGAAGTCGGCGGTCCGCGGGTTCTGCCGCGCAATACGACCCGCGTCGCGGGCGAGTACGTTGAGCTCGCTCGCCATTTCATTGAGCATGATGCGGATCTTGCAGTCGCGGACGATCTCGTCGAAGGCGCGGTGCTCGCCAGCAAAATCAGCGTAGGTTTGGGTAAAGCCTTCTTCGCCGGAGGGGTCGACCAACAAGCCGAGCACCAAATTGGCGAATTCGTAACCGGTCGTGCCCTCGACTGGCCAATCCTCCCGCAATGCCTCGTGGCGCGCGAGGATCTTCTCGACCACGAGGTAGAAGGGGGTGGGTCCCTCTTCTCGAAGGCGGAGCAGATAGCCCTTCGGGTCGAGCAGCCCATCGACGTGGTCGATGCGCAGACCGTCCAGCACTCCGTCGCGCAACAGCTCGAACACGAGGCGGTGAGCGTGCTCGAAGAGCTCCTGCAATTCCATGCGCAAGCCGGCGAGCTCGTTGATATTGAAAAAGCGCCGGTAATTTATGTCGTCGGCGGCAACCCGGAAATGCGCCGCACGCCAGTGCTGGTCTTGTATCAATGCATCCAGCTCGCGCCAGGTCGCAAGGCGGCCGGGCTCGCCGTTGAGCCGGTTTACCGCTCCCGCCAGCGCTCCCTGCACGTCGCTGCGCTCCCGCGCCAGCGCGCCGAGTTCAATTTGCAAATCTCTGGCGTGCTGGGCAATGCGCGGGCGCCAGTCCGCGAGACTGGAAAAGGCGTCACCCAGGCGCTCGAGTTCCGGGTGCTCGTCGCCGAGCACGCGAGAGTAGTGCAGAGGATTGATCGGCAGCTTGTGCGTATCGTAGGCCCAAACAGCAAAGCTACCGGCCTCCGGGTCGAAACGGAGCACGAGCTGACCCGATTCGAGCACCGCCCCGTACTGGTCGCCGAGCAGCGGCACCAGCAGCTTGTCATGCAGATAGCGCTTATCCGGGTCCCAATCGATATCGAACCAGCGCGCGTATTCGGACTGCGGCCCCCATTCCAGCACGTCGAGCCACCAGGGGTTGTCGGCACCGCCGACGCCCATGTGGTTGGGTACGAAGTCGAGCACCTGCCCGAGACCGCTGTCGCGGAATGCAGATACCATGTCGCGGAACGCCGACTCGTCGCCGAGCTCCGGGTTCAGCTGATTGTGGTCTACGATATCATAGCCGTGCGTGCTTCCCGGCCGCGCCTTCAGGTACGGCGAGGCGTAGATATGACTAATACCGAGCCGCGCGAGATAGGGCGCCAGCGCGGCGGCGTCGCGGAAGCCGAACCCCTTGTGGAACTGCAGGCGGTAAGTCGCCATGGGGATCGGCGTCTCAGACATATTCGTTTGTTTCGTCAGGACTTCTGGCGCCGCGCTCGGTCCGGAAGATTGCGGCGATGTCGACGAAGCGTGGTCGCTCAGCGAGTTCCTCCAAGGTCATCGACAGGCGACGTCGCCAATTCGGGTGCTCGTCGGAAGTTGCCGGAACATTTACCGGGTCGGCCTCATCGGTTAGATCGTCGATTTGCGCCATTGCCAGAACTGAAGGGGTACGAGCAAGGAAAGCGTGCACTGCTCGTGCCAGGGTGGGGATACCAGGTTCTTCGTCGATTGGAATCAGAGCTTCGTCGCGGAGCGCTTGCAAAAGCTGCAATCGGTCGCGTTCTCGCATGCGACGCTGGCGCGCAGCCTCGCCCGGGTCGGGAAAGAGGCCGAGCTCTTCTTTCAAATCGAGATCGCGCGCTTCCCACCAGCCGCGCAGCGTCGGCAGATCGTGGCTTCCGACAACGGCCAGAGCGTGGGCCGGATAGGCGGACGGCGCCAGAAAGGCGCCGGTCTGCGGCTCCTGCTCGAAATACAGCACGCGGTAGGAAAGGATGTTTGCCTCCGCCATGCGCTCGCGGAAACCCTCTGGAACCGTCCCGAGATCCTCGCCAACGATCAGGCATTCGTGCCGATGGCTCTCGAGCGCGAGAATTCCGATCAGGTCCTCCATCGGGTATCGCACATAGGCGCCGGTAGAGGGTTTCTCGCCCTGCGGCACCCAGTAGAGGTGCTGGAGCCCCATCGCGTGGTCGATCCGCAACCCGCCCGCATGGCGCATATTGGCACGGACGAGCTCAATAAAGCTTTGGTATCCCTCTTCACGCAATGCGCGCGGATGAAACGGCGGCAGCCCCCAGTTCTGACCGGCAGGGTTGTAGATGTCCGGCGGGGCGCCGACCTCCGCCCCGGAGACCACCGCCGCATTATCGGCCCAGGTCTCGGCACCGGACCGGTCGGCGCCTATTGCGAGGTCGCGATAAAGGCCGACTGCCATACCTCGGCGCTTGGCGGCAGTTGCTGCGGCGCCGAGCTGCTCGTCTGCGACCCATTGCAGCCATGCATGGAAATCCAGCCGATGCCGGTTCTCCGCCGCAAAGCGCGCGACGGCAGCCGATGCCGGGTCGCGGTACTGCTCCGGCCACTCATGCCAATCGGCTCGCGAAGCATCCTGGTTGGCGAAATGCTCGCGCAGCGCCAGAAAGAGGCAGTTTCGCTGCAGCATTTCGCCACCTTCGCGTCGGAACGCCTCGAAAGCGCCCCAGCGGGTAGGATCCACGCCGCGGCATACATTGAACAGCTTCTCCAGGACGGAAAACTTGATCGCGGAGACCTCGGCATAGTCCACCAGATGCTTTGTGTGGCAGGCTTCGACCCTATGCCGGAACCCCTCGGATGCGATCAGGTCCCGGATCTCCGGGCAGTGCTCCAACTCGGGGAGCGCAGTCGCGCCGATGTTGAGGATGTTGAGCAACAGACGGCTCTCCGGCGAATACGGGCTGGCGTGCTCGGGATCGTCGGGGAACATTGCGTGCAAAGGATTGAGGCCGATTACATCGGCTCCGTGGTCGGCTGCCAGTTCGACCAATTGGCGCAGGTCACCAAAGTCACCAATGCCCCAGTCGGTGTCCGAGCGCAGCAGGTAGAGCTGTGCGGCGATGCCCCACAAGCGCCGACCCTGGTCAAACCCCGGAGGCAGCCAGCATCTGCCCGGCGTCACGACGAGGGTGGTCGACGCATTGTCCGGTTCAATCACCAGATGGTGATAGCCCCAAGGCAGCTCGCCTTCGAGCAACAGCAGCCGCCGCTCCCGCGTGACGCCGTCGAAATTGCGGGTGTTGATCAGCTCGAGGTCGCCAAAGACGATGCGCCCGGTTCGCTCGATGCCAGCCTCCAGTCTCAGACGCCACGTGATTTCGCGGGTACCGGCCGGGAGGACCACCTCAATAGCGGGAGATTGGGCATCCGCCCGCAATACCCGCGTGGCAGGGAGGGGATGCAGCCACTCGGCCCGGTCCAACTCCTCGAGTGCGCCCCGGGCCTGCAGCTCGTCAGCCGCATCCACGCCCATTGCAGACAACAGGCTGCATTTCGTCTCGGCACCGGTCTCTACGATCTCGCCCTTGGCATTGCAAAACCGGGGCTCGATGCCCATACGTTCGGCGATTTCGTCCAGGGCACTACTGCCGGCCTTTGCTTGGACCTCTTCGTCGATAGACCAGCGAACCGCCCAAGAACCAAAATTGCCGTCTTCGCGAACCTCGCCCTCTTGCCAAAGCAGGCGGCCGGATTTGACCGGGAATCCAGTTGCCGGTCGTGGTCCGAGGTTGGCGGCCAGTACCAGCTTGTCGCCTCCACTAAGCTGCCACCGGACAACAACGGCGGCATCACCCAGCACCTCGTATTGCCCGCCGGCGCGGATCGCCGCCAGGCGCGGCACAATCTCGGCATGCCGCATGGTCAGCACCCGGCGATACCAGTCGAGCCATTCCTTATGCGGTGGCCGCCCGAGATCCGCCCAGCCCAGCTTCGCAGATGCGAAGGTTTCCTCGGCCATCGGATCGGGGATGCGCTCGCGCATTTTCGGATCCCGAAATTCCGGAAAACGGGCGAACTCCTCGCGCCGACCGCTGCGGACGGCATCGGCCAGCTCCGGCCCGAATTCGCAGAAAAACGGAAAAGGCTGCGCTGCTCCCCACTCTTCGCCCATGAACAGCATCGGGATCTGCGGCAGGAGCAGATAGACGGCCGCGACGGCGCGGGCTGCTTCGGCTGGCGCGAAATCCGTGATCCGATCACCGAAGGCGCGGTTGCCGACCTGATCGTGATTCTGAATGAAGGCGACGAAAGCGGTCGGCGGCAGGTCGGTGCACGGGGCGCCTCTGGGGCGGCCGCGATACGGCATCACCTCACCCTGGAACGCGAAGCCTTCTGCCAAAGCACGGCCCAGTTTCTCGGTGTCACCTTTGTAATCGGCGTAATAGCCCTTTGTCTCGCCGCTCGCTGCGACGTGCAGCACGTGGTGGACGTCGTCGTTCCATTGCGCCGTGTACCAGCACGGTTCGCCGTTCTCGCCGCGAACCAGGTGTTTTGCCTGGTTCTCCTCGTTTTCGAGGATCAGGTGGATCGGCCAGTCGGGCGCCGCCGCGCGCACGCGCTCGGCAAGCTCCTCGAGCAGAGGCTTCGGGCTGTCGTCGAGGATCGCATGCACCGCGTCCAGCCGAAGGCCGTCAAGGTGGAATTCCTCGATCCAGTAGAGCGCGTTGTGGATGACGAATTCGCGCACCGGGCCGCTGACGGGCCCATCGAAATTGATCGCGGCGCCCCACGGTGTCTTGTGACGATCGGTAAAGACCTGCGGTGCGATAGGGTGGATATAGGCACCCTCAGGACCGAAATGATTGTAGACGACATCGAGCAGCACCATCAGCCCGCGGGCGTGGGCGGCGTCGACGAGCGCCTTCAAATCCTCGGGGCGACCATAGGAAGAGTCGGGCGCGTAGGGCAGGACGCCGTCATAGCCCCAATTCCGGCGGCCCGGGAAATCGCCGATCGGCATGATCTCGATCGCGGTGACACCAAGCGCAACCAGATGGTCGAGCTTGCCGATCACGGCGCGGAAGGTGCCCTCCGGCGTCAAAGCGCCAATGTGCAGCTCGTAGACTACTGCTTCTTGCCAGCGCCGGCCGCTCCAGCCCGCGTCGCGCCACGCGTAGGCCGCCGGATCGACCACCTCGCTCGGCCCATGCACGTCCTGCGGCTGATAGCGCGAGGCCGGGTCCGGAACGCGCAGCCCATCCGACAACGCGAAGCGATATCGCATGCCGGCGCGAGCACCATCGGTGACGAGTTCGTGCCAGCCCTCGCCGACCGATTGCATGGCAACCGTCTCGCCGTCGAGCTCGATCTGAACCTCCCGGTGCGGTGGCGCCCAAAGGCGGAAGCGCACCCTGCCGTCAGCCTGCAGCTCGGCGCCGAACGGCATGTGGTGCGTGCGCGTCGTCGAGAATGCCTCCACTAGCCGCATTTTCCCGCTACCATGGCCGGTGTCCGCCGCACTCGCCTGCGCTGGGTCTGCCTCCTGTGGAAACAAGCGTCAATGGCGCGAACAGGTGCAGCGGCGACTGTCCCGGCGGCGTTACCTGCCAGACCGCAATGGCAGAGGGCACGCCGGAAACGGGAGCAGTACCGTGAGTTGCAACACCAAGCCTGCCCGAATTCTTCGCAGGATACCACCGCTGCCGCTGAAGAAAATGTGGCAGCGCGGATTGGGCCAGATTTTCCAGCCCTCGGAGCCAGTGTCGAGTCACCGGATCATGGGTGATATCGGCGGAATTTTGCCTGGTTCCGGAGCATTGGACGGGGAACGCCTCAGCACTTCGCCTCTAGCCGCTAATGGCCGGTATTGCCTTGGCCACTGGTGCCGGCTGCGCTGCTGCCGGACCCCTGGTTCTGCGTGGCTTGCTGATGTGTGTGCTTGCTGGCTTCATGATGGCCGATCACGCAGCCGGCCCCGGCCCCCAACACGCCGTGGTGACCCGCGACGTGGCCCGCCACTCCACCAACCGCTGCACCCTTTAGGCAACCAGCCGCGTTTGCCGCCGAGGACATTATGCCCGCCGTCAGCACTAGAGCTAAAACCGTGGCCATCAAATTCCACTTCATCGTATTTCCCTTGTCGCAGGAGTTTACCAACTACCTTGACCGCAAACAGATGAACCCAAAAAAGATCCCATGCTCATGCCACCTTTCGACAAATTTCCGTGCAAAAAGCATTCCGCTGATCACAACGGCTCCTTATTCACCTGGCCGATAAGGACGGACGGGCTATAAACTCGCATGCCCCGCTGGACGCGTTTCGGCCTAGTAGTCTTTGCCGCGCTGCTGGTCGTCGGGGGCGGCTATACTGCTTTTTGGTTTCTGGTCGCCCGCCGAATAGAGATCGGTATTCTTGACTGGGCGCGGTCGCAACGTGCCGACAAGATCGATGCCTCTTGGCAGAAGATCCGGGTCAGCGGTTACCCGGTCGGTTTTCGGGTCGATCTCGATTCCGCGGAGTTGCGCGACGGTGCGGTTACGCCTTCTCCGGAGTTCCACATTTCCTTGCTCTCCGGCACCGCCCGCCCTTGGGATCTTGCCGATTGGCAGATTGCAGCGCCCGAGGGGTTCACGGCCGAACTCGCCGCTGCTGGGCGACGCTCCCCGGCCAAACTCATAGCGCGGACCGCCGACGGGCTCACCTCGATTGAATCCGACGGCGGCTGGAAACTATGGCTCGACTTGAAGGACATCGCGGTCGAGGGGGGTGCCCGAATACGGGTCAGTTCGGCCCGCGCGACGGTCAGCGTCCCTCCGGGGCCGCCGCGCGGTCATAGTGAACCGGCAATGGATCTTGCGGTCGATGCGAACCAGGTAAATTTACCGGTCGCAGTTGGGCCGCTGGGGGACACAATCGATGAACTCGATTTTAGCGCGACGTTAAAGGGCGCCATGCCGAGCGGCAAGCTGGCCGATGCGGTAGCTGCCTGGCGAGATGCCGGCGGTACGATCGAACTCGACAATCTGCGGCTGAAATGGGGCGCCCTCAATGCGACTGCGACCGGGTCGATCGCCCTCGACCACGAGCTGCAGCCGACCGGCGGCTTCTCCGGAGCGATCCAGGGATACGACCAGATTCTGACCGCGCTGGTACAAAATGGGCAAATGCGAGCCACCGATGCCGGGCTCGCGCGAATCGCGCTGACGATGCTCGCCAAAGCCGGACCGGATGGTAAGCCTGAGATCAGGACCGCATTCACGATTCAGAACGGACAAATGTTCCTCGGGCCGGCAAAGCTCGGCAGGCTGCCCCATATCACCTGGGAATAGCCGTGGCGAGCCCTCTCACGCCTGCTTCGCTTCGATGATCGAGCGCCTGATCGCGCGGGTGCGGGTGAAGAGCTCTTGCAGCTTATCGCCTTCGCCCCACCGGATGGCCCGCTGCAATGCCGTCAAATCCTCGGTGAAGCGTTGCACGATCTCGAGCACCGCTTCGCGATTGTTCAGAAAGATGTCGCGCCACATCACCGGGTCGGAGGCGGCGATGCGGGTGAAGTCGCGGAAGCCGCTGGCCGAGAACTCGATGACCTCGGATTTGAGGCTCTCCTCGAGATTGGTCGCGGTGCCGACGATCGTGTAGGCGATCAGATGCGGCAGATGCGAGGTCATCGCCAGCACCTTGTCGTGATGATCGGCGCTCATCGTGACGACGTGCATGCCGAAGCTCCCCCACATCCTGCCGACCGCGGCCACCGGCTCGGGGGCCGTTTCGGGCGGAGGGGTCAAGATGCACCAGCGGTCGCGGAACAGCTCGGCAAACCCGGATTCGGGTCCGGAGTGCTCGGTGCCGGCGACGGGGTGGCCCGGCACGAAGTGGACGCCCGCCGGAACGTGGGGCTGGAGGTCGCGGATCACGGCTTGCTTGACCGAACCGACGTCGTTCAAGATCGCATCGCTTTTCAGTACCGGCGCGATCCTCTCGCCGATTTCGGCATAGGCGGACAGCGGCGTCGCGATGACCACGAGATCGGCGCCCGCGGCGGCTTGCGCCGGGTCGTGTGTCGTTGCGTCCGCGATCGCCAGCCGCCGCACTGTGTCCAGCGTCTCGGCTCGCCGAGCGCAGGCAATGATTTCGGTCTCGGGACTATCGCGGCGCAGCGCCCGAGCGAGCGAGGACCCGATCAACCCGATCCCGATCAGCGCCACCCGATCGAATATTTTTTCACTCATCGCGCGGCCATGAATTCGGCGAGCGCGGCGGAGACCGTCTCCATCTCGGGCCCGGTGCCGATCGTGATCCTCAGATGTTGCGGAAGGCCGTAGGTGGCCATCTTGCGGGTCAGGATGCCGCGCGACTGCAAGAAGGCGAACGCCGAGTCGGCGCTCCTGCCCGGATCGTCGGGGAAGCGCGCGAGCACGAAATTGGCGACGCTCGGGGTGAGCGGGAGGCCGAGCGTGGCGAGCCGCTCGGAAAACCACGGCAGCCATCGCTCGTTATGGGCTCGGGCGCGGTTGAGCGCCTCGACATCCTCGACCGCACCGACACCGGCGGCCTGCGCCGCAGCGCTCACATTGAAGGGACCTCGCACGCGGTTCAGGACATCGGCGATTGCGGGCGGACAATAGGCCCATCCGAGCCGAAGCCCGGCGAGTGCATAAATTTTCGAAAACGTCCGCAGCATCACGACGTTTTCGGCGCGGTTCACCAGCGCAATACCGGGCTCGTAGTCGTTGCGGTTGACGAACTCGGCATAGGCCGCGTCGATCGCGAGCAATACCGAAGCCGGCAGGCCGGCATGCAGCCGGGCGATCTCCGGTGCGCCGAGATATGTGCCCGTCGGGTTGTTCGGGTTGGCGATGAAGACGATGCGTGTCCGCTCGGTCACCCGGGCCAGCACGGCATCGACGTCGGTCGTCTGCTCGCGCTCCGGAGCCGCGATTGGTGTAGCGCCCACCGCCATAGCGTTGATCGGATACATCAGGAAACCGTGGCGGCTGTAGAGCACCTCGTCGCCAAGGCCGGCGTAGCACCGCAGCAGCAGAGTAATCAGCTCGTCGGAACCAGCGCCGCAAACGATCCGCGCGGGATCGATCCCGTGGCATTGCCCGAGCACCTCGCGCAACTCCTGGGCGTTTCCGTCCGGATAGCGATGGATCTCGCCGGCGAGAGCCCGGTAGGCCGCGATCGCCTTGCTGCTCGGTCCGAGGGCGCTCTCGTTCGAGGCGAGGCGGATCGGGCGCTCGACCCCAGCCACCTTCGCCTCGCCGCCAACATAGGGGCTGATGTCGAGAATGCCCGGGCGGGGCGTCAGCCCCGTTTCGTGCGTCATGGGTTCGGAGCTTTTGTAGCAAGAGCCGATAACGAGAGGGGCACGGCGTAGCCGCCGAGCGGCAGTAGCCGTTCGAGCCCGGCACCCAGTTCCAAGCGAATGGAGTTGAGGCGTCTGTCCGAGATCGGCACAAAGCCTTCCACCTCGATCAGATAGACCGCCTTGCCACGACCGCTGCACGCGACGAAGGTGCATGCCAGCCCGACGGTCCCAAGAAGCTCCGAGATCAGGGGCCCGCCGGTCGCCGCGGAAAATTCCGCACCAAGCAAGGTGCGATCGAGACCGCTCTCCTGTTGTCCGCCGCGCCCGATCGCCAGGGCATCGGTATCGACGCGGGCATTGCCGCGCGCACCGAACGGCAAGCGCGCGACGACCCGCGGCGGGTCGTCGTCGGTCGACAGCAATTGCGGCCACCACGGCTCGGGTTCTCCCGCCTGCGGCAGCGGCAAGACGCCGACCGAACCTGTTCCGCCTGCCACTGCACGGATCACCTGGCCCACGCTGTCGTAAGCCGACATCGGCGTATTGCTGCCATAATGGTCGCGCGCCAGGTCCCAGAACCCGGGCCGATCGGCAGGGGCGAATACGGCGACAGAAAAAGGGGATTGCAACCGGACCGTCGCTCCCAACATCTCCCGCCACATGCGAATTAGAGTTGCGACAGGGAAGGCGCCACGGTGACGGCCGACGAGCCGGCGGATGATCTCGGCCTCGCGGGCCGGTTGAAACGCCGGCTGACTGCCGTCTTTCTTGCTGGCTGCGACCAGCGACACGATCTGCGCCCGGTCAATCAACAGGTCCTGGAGCTGGTCGTCGATCTCGTCAAGACGCCGGCGCAAGCCTTTGAGATCTGAGGGGGTCACGGGCATATGTGGGTCGCTGCACCAGGAGGCCTACTAGTAGGGTGCCGACCCGACAAAATCAAAGAAAACGTTGACATGCCTGGTCCTAGATCCCTAGCTAGCGCCCCTAATCGGCAATCGGCGGCACTGGCGGCCGCCGCCGCTGCGCAACCGCATTGGTTCAGAGCTTTGCCGTGTCGACCCTGATCTCCCCCCGCCCGCGCTCCCGCTCGGACCAGGCCAGCTCGGACCAGGACTGGCCCGGTCACTCGTTGCTCGTGCGAGCACCGTTGCGGCTGGATTGCGGGATCGATTTCGGCCCGTTCACGATCGCCTACCAGACCTACGGGACGCTGAACCCGGATCGATCGAACGCGATTCTCGTCTGCCACGCGCTGACCGGCGACCAATATGCCGCCGATCCGCATCCGCTGACCGGCAAGCCCGGCTGGTGGGAGACAATGGTCGGGCCGGGACGGGTGCTCGACACCGAGCGCTATTTTTTGATTTGCCCGAATGTGCTCGGCGGCTGCATGGGCACGACCGGCCCGCAGGACATCGATCCGGCGAGCGGCGAGCCCTGGGCGCTGTCGTTCCCGGTGATCACGATCCGCGACATGGTGCGCGCGCAAAAGCTCCTGCTCGACCATCTCGGGATCGGCAGCCTGTTCTGCGTCATCGGCGGCTCGATGGGCGCGATGCAGGTCCTGGAATGGGCGGCCAGCTATCCCGACGACGTCTTTGCCGCGGTGCCGATCGCAGGGGCGGCTCGGCATTCCGCGCAGAACATCGCGTTCCACGAGGTCGGCCGGCAGGCGATCATGGCCGACCCCGACTGGTGCGGCGGGCGCTATCTGAGCCTCGACCGCAAGCCGGTGCGCGGGCTCGCAGTGGCCCGCATGGCGGCCCACATCACCTATCTCTCCGAGGCGGCATTGCACCGCAAATTTGGGCGCAACTTGCAGGATCGCCTCGCGGTCACCTACGGTTTCGACGCCGATTTCCAGGTCGAGAGCTATCTGCGCCACCAGGGCAGCACCTTTGTCGACCGCTTCGACGCCAACTCCTACCTCTACATCACCCGCGCGATGGATTATTTCGATCTGGCGGCGGAGCACGGCGGATCGCTGGCCGGCGCGTTCGAGGGTACGCGCTCGCGCTTCTGCATCATCTCATTCACCAGCGATTGGCTGTTTCCGACCCCGGAAAGCCGGCAGATCGTGCATGCGCTGAACGCGGCGGCAGCCAATGTCAGCTTTGTCGAGATCGCTACCGATAACGGGCACGACGCGTTTCTGCTGCACGAGCCGGAGCTGTTCGAGACCTTGCACGGTTTTTTGAACGGCTGCGCCGAGCACCGCGGCCTCGGCCGTTCCAAGTAATGGCCGCCTCCGGCGAAAGCGCCGCGCTAAGTTTCGGCCCGGCCGCAAAACCGATGGCGGCGCCCGACGCCGCGGGCGAACTGCGCCAGGATCTGCGGCTCATCGCCGAGATGATCGAACCCGGATCGCGCGTGCTCGACATCGGTTGCGGCGACGGGGCGTTGCTGGCCTACCTGGCGCGGCAAAAGAGCGCCGACGGCCGCGGCATCGAGCTGAGCCAGTCTGGTGTCAACGCCTGTGTCGGCCACGGTCTGTCGGTCATTCAAGGCGACGCTGACCGCGATCTCGAAGCTTATCCGGCCGGGGCATTCGATGTCGTCGTGTTGAGCCAGACCCTGCAAGCGACACACCGGCCGCGCCGGGTCGTCGAAGAGCTCGTGCGCATCGGCCGGCGGGCGATCGTGTCCTTTCCCAATTTCGGGTTTTGGCGAATCCGGCTCGGGCTTTTGCTGACCGGCCGGATGCCGGTCTCGCATTGTCTCGCCCACCCCTGGTACGAGACCCCCAACATTCATCTCTGTACGATCCGCGACTTTGTCGCGCTGTGCGACGAGATCGGCGTCCGCGTCGACCGCAGCGTCACGCTCGACCGCCACGGGCAGCCCTATTCGCTCGATCCTCGCGGCAGCTTGGCCAATCTGCTCGCCGAGCAAGGGATCTTCGTCCTTTGCGGAAGCGACGGTCAGTAATCCCGAAATCTCGCTGATCGCATGATCGACACCGCCGGGCAGAGGCCCCTCCAGGACAGCTGCGAGCGGCAGAAGCACTCATTGGAGGAGAGCCGCAACGCGTTTGGAGAAGATCACCCCGACACGCTCGCGGCGATGCTCGCTCTCGCCGACTGCCTATGGGCCCAAGGGCGGCTGATCGCGGCCCGGAAGCTCGAGGAACAAGTCGTCGAGGGGCGGCGCCGGCTCTTCGGAGTGCAGCATGCAGACACGCTCAAGGCGATCGGGAAATTGGCCGTAACTTTGGGAGCGCAGGGTAATCTGGACGAGGCGCGGCGGCTACAGGAAGAAGTCGTGCGCGGGCGCCGCGCGCTCTTCGGCGACGCCCATCTCGAAACTCTGCGTGCCGTCAACAATCTTGCCGGAACGGTCGCAGGGCAAGGCGATTTCACCCGAGCGCGGGAGCTGCTCGCATCGGTGCTCGCCACCACCTGCCGCGAATTCGGCGAGCACCACCCCGACAGCCTCACTACAATGAGCAATCTCGCCGCTGTCCTGTGGCAAGAGGGAGAGCGAGCCGAGGCCTACGCGCTGCAGCAGCAGGTGGTCGAAACGCGGCTCCGTGAGTGGGGCGAGGATGATGAAGCAACCCGCGCCGCGGCAGCGGTGATCGAGATGATGGAGCGCGACCCCGGGTACTAAGCGCCGCCCAAGCGACCCCAAGGCTCTCATGCTTCGAGTGCCTCAAGGCTCTCGCGAAGCGCGGCGATGACCTGCTCGAGGCTGTCACGCACGACAGGGGGGGACAGCCAGCGCCAACCGGCAGCGCTCGGCCCGAAGCACCTCGATCAACTGACGGCGGCGGGCGGCCAGCGATGCGCTCGGACGCAGCGCCGCCCTCCACACAAATGTCGAGCCGGTTCTTGGCAATATCGATCCCGGCAATCGGCTTGTCAGTCATGTCCCGTCCCCTCACAATAGCGGCTTGGTCGGCATGCCGGATTGCATACGGGCGCGAAGCCCCTCTACCGCGTGTCAGACCGCGACGCCGGCGGGTCCGAGATGGCCACGGTCTTCACGACCCACCCACGCAAAGACGTGGATACGCAGATCAAGTCCGCGCAAGACAATTCCTGCGCGCCCGAGCCGCTTGATCGCCCCGCTTGCGCGGAGAGGGCTGGGGTGAGGGGCAGCCGGGTCAGCGGTCGCGGAGTTTGGGGTCGAGGGCGTCGCGGAGGGAGTCGCCGAAGAGGCTGAAGCCGAACACGGTCAACGCGATCGCGAGGCCGGGGAAGATCGCGATCCACGGCGCCGTCGAGGCGTATTCCTCGGCGCCGCCTTGCAGCATCAGGCCCCAGGCGGGGACCGGTTCCTGCACGCCGAGGCCAAGATAGGAGAGCGAGGCCTCGGCGAGGATCGCCTGCCCGACAAAGGCGGTCAGCATGATCAAGAACGGCGCCATCACATTGGGGACCATGTGGCGCAGGATGATCCGGTTATGGCCAAAGCCACAGGCGCGGGCAGCGTCGATATAAGGGATTTCGCGGATCGCCAGCGCACTCGAGCGTAAAACTCGGGCGCAGCGCGGGATCAGTGGGATCGTGATCGCGACAATGACATTGTGGACCCCGGTGCCGAAGATCGAGACGACGGCGAGCGCCATGATAATCAGCGGAAAGGCCATCACGACATCGAGGACCGACTGGAGGTAAAGGTCGAGGCGGCCGCCGAAATAGGCGCTGCCGACACCCAGGACCATCCCGGCGACGCTGCCGACGATCGCACAGGAGAAGCCGACGATCAGGGCCGTGCGCGCGCCGAAAATGATGCGTGACAGCTGATCCCGCCCGAATTGATCGGTACCGAGCCAGTGAGCCCAGCTCGGCGGCTCGGTCATCGCCGCAAAATCGTTCGCGGTCGGGCTGTAAGGTGCGATCCAGTCGGCCGACAGCCCGGCTATCGCCGTGATCACGACGATGAGAATACCAAAAGTGCCGAGCGGCTGACGGCGGCAGAAGATCCATGCTCTGCGCAAGACCGAGCGGCGGATCTCCAGCGGATCATCTGCAATGGCGGGTATGGCGCGGGAAGTTGGGGCGGCGATCGTCATGACAGTTCACCCGTAGCGAATGCGCGGGTCGAGCCAGGCGTAGACCAGGTCGACGACGGTGTTGGTCAAAACGAAGGCGGCGACAACCAGCATCACCAATGCCTGGGTCATTGTGTAGTCCTGGTTCTGCACGGATTGGACGAATAGCCGGCCGATGCCGTTCAGATTGAACACCTGCTCGGTGACCACGAGACCGCCGATCAGAAACGCCGCCTCGATGCCGATCAGGGTCACCACCGGCAATAGCGCATTCTTCAAGGCATGCCGGTTGATGATGATGTGCTCGACCAGACCCTTGGCTCGTGCAGTGCGGATGTAGTCTTCGCGCAACACTTCGAGCATCGCCGAGCGGGTCATACGCATTGTCACCGCCGACGTCCGATAGCCGACGGTCAGCGCCGGAAAGATCACCATCGACAGATTGCGCAACGGATCCTGCCATATCGGCACATAGTCGATCGGCGGCATCCACGGCGAGCCGAAGGCCGCCTGCGAGACGTTGAGAATCGCGAGGATGAACAGAATTCCGAGCCAGAAAGACGGGGTCGCGAGACCGGCGATCGAGATCACGCGGATCAGCAGATCGATCGGGCTGTTCTGCTTCAAGGCGGAGATCGTCCCGAGCGGAATCGCAATCAAATTGGCGATGACGACTGCCATGATCGCGATTTCCAGCGAGACCGGGAAGCGTGCGGCAATCTCATAGAGGACGGGCTTTCCAGACCACATCGAAATGCCGAAGTCGCCGCGGAAAAATCCCCACACGAAATCGATGAACTGCAGAAACATCGGGCGATCGAGGCCGAGCTGGGCGTGGCACGTCTGGACGGCGCGTTCATCAAAGGTCCCGCCGCCCGAGCCGAGCCGAACCACGCAGATGTCGCCGGGAATGAGGCGCATCAGCAGAAACACCAGCGCCGCCGCTCCGACCAAGGTCGGGATCACCAGCAGCAGCCGCTTTATGATGTATCGGTACATCGCCTCCGCTCCCGCAGCACCGCCTATTTATCGAGCCAGATGGTCGACAAGTCCTGATTGAGGTAATGGCTCGGACTGATCTTCCAGCCCTTCACGTATGACCGATACGGAACGATCCGATACCACCACAGCATCGGAAACTCGTGTGCCTCGGTATCGACCACATATTTTTCGAATTCGCGCATCAGAGCCCGCTGCTTGGCGGCATCCGTCTCGTGCAGCATCGCCTGATACAGATCGATCTCCTTCTGGTCGTCGTAATTGCCGTAATTCTCGGTAAACACTGAGCGCGGCAGAACCTTTTGGACGTCGAGCAGCGGATTGACCACGCTCTGGCAGCTGGCTTCGAGTACGACATCGAAATTGCCGCTACGCATCGCATCGAACCAAGGCCCGGTCGGCACCACGCGCTGCGTCGCATGGAGCCCGATCTTGCTCCACTCGTCGATCAGCCAAGTCCCGACGTATTTGTAGGGCTGGTCGACATTCCGGTTCAGCATTTCAAAGCTGAGGCCCTCGGCCCCCGCCTCCTTCAATAGCCGCTTGGCCTCGGCGCGCGACTTCTCGATGTCGGGCCAGAATCCCGTGATCTTCTGCAATTCCTCCTTGGTTGCCGCCAGTGGCGAGCCGGGGAAGACGATGCCGCCGACCGTGCGCACATTGGCGATTTTGGCGAGCGCCGGTGCACCATGCCATTGATCGATCGCAAGCAGCAGGGCGCGGCGCACGCGCACATCGTCGAACGGCTTCTTTTTGTGGTTCGGCGTCACCAGATTGCCGCAGTTCCAGTCGCTCTCCTGCACCGCCAGCTTGTCGCCGAGATCCTTTACCAGTTGGTCGCGGGCAGAGGGCGGCAGGCCGCGGAATTCGATTGCCGCGCGATCGGCGCGGATCGCCTCGACCCGCACCGCCTGTTTTGCGGCATAGATGCCGGTGAAGCCGTCGAGATACGGCAAGCCCTCGATATAGTAATCGGGATTGCGCACCCCCTTTATCGACTGGCCAGTCTCGTAAGCGGCAAACTTGAACGGGCCGGAGCCCAGAATGTTCTTCTCGTACCAATGCGGGTCCTTGTCGAGGATCTCCTTCTTGTAGATCCAGGCGTAAGGATCGGCGAGCGCCGGCAGGAAAGCGTTGGTGGCGAACTTCAGATGGAACACCACAGTCGCTGGGTCGGGGGCCTCGACCTTATCGACCATGACGTAAAAACTCTCGCGTGCGCTGGTGACGCCTTCGGGCGGGTGAATGATCTCGTTCCAGCTCGCCGCCACGTCGTATGCAGTCAGCGGGGAGCCGTCATGGAACTTCACGCCTTGACGGATCTTGAAGGTGTAGCTTTTGCCGCCGTCGGTGGGTTGCGGCATCGCCGTGCACAGATCGCAGACGAAATCGGTGGTCGAGGAAGGGTTTTCCGGGTTGATACGGATCAGCAGGCTGTAAAACGGCGCGGCCGTATGCACCGTCGCGTAGGTCGCCTCCCGGTGGCCGTCAAAGCTCGGCGGCGCGTCGGCCGGGATCATGTAAGTCAACGTGCCGCCCGATTTCGGGGTTTCCGCCAGGGTTGCGGGCGCCGCAGCGAAGATGGCCAGGGCCGCAAGTATTGGCCCTGTAATTGGCCTTGCCCATTTTACTCGCGCGCCCATCGGCGCTGCTCTCGCGCTGCTCACCGGGGCTCCCCGACGAAACTGTTTTGCGCCTCGTCGATGCGTTCGATCACCTCGCGGGGGAGCGGTCCCTTGTGGGCCGCAGCGGCGGCGTATTCCAGGTGCTCGAGGGTCGAAATGCCGACCAGCGCCGTCGAGACTGCCTCGTGCGAGATGACGAAGCGCACGGCCAATTCGATCAGACTGTCGGCAAAACCCTCGTGAACCAGCGGCTCGAGCCGCCGGGCGCGCTCGACATCGATCCGATAAGAAGAGCCGGAGCCGATCGGCTCGACACTGGGGGAGCCGAGGGGATGCCGTTGCTCGGTCCCGCTCAATGCGCCGGCGGCGAGCACGCGGATCGCGATCACGCCCATGTCGGCGGCTTTGGTATGCGCCAGCAGATTGCCGAAATCATGCGCCGGGTACCCCGGGGCGACCTTCGTTCCGGCGCTTGGGTTGAGCAGATTGTAGCTGACTTGGGCGGTATCGAAGACGCGGGCGTCCGCCACCTGGTGAAGGGCGGCGGTTTCGCCTACTGCGGTGATGCCGTAGAAGCGGGTCTTGCCTTGCTCGCGCAAGCGTTCGAATGCCGGCACGACTTCGCCGAGCACGATCTCGGGGGTCAGATCGCTGTCGCGGCCTTCCGCGGTGATGTGGTTGTGCAGCTGAAACAGATCGACCTGCTCGAGCTGGAGCCGCTGCAGGCTCGCCTCCAATGACGCCGTCACCGACGCAGCGATACGATTGCGCTCGCCGGCCGGAATTCGCACCTTGGTGCCGACCCGGACGTCGGGTCTGAGGCTTTTCATAACGCGCCCGAGATTGCGCTCGGATTCGCCATTCCCGTACATCGCCGCGGTGTCGAAATAGTTGATGCCGAGCTCGATCGCCCGCGCCACCGCCCGCTCTTGATCGTCCGGGCTGCCGCGTACCATCAACCCGCCGACCGCCCCGCATCCGAACCCGAGTACCGACACCTTGAGCCCGGTCCGGCCGAGCGTGCGTCTTTCCATCGCTTCCTCCCTACTCTCGGCCAGGATCAAAGCCTTCGCGACCGGGGCTGTCAATCGTGGGCGGCGCCACCTTGGCGAACGCACCGCCGCAAGCGGGGCGGCAGCACGTCGCCTGATCTTTAGTAAGTGGCCCGGCCGCCGGAGATGTCGAAGACGCCGCCGGTCGAGAACGAGCATTCTTCCGAGGCGAGCCAGGCGACGAGCGCCGCGATCTCTTCGACGCGGACAAACCGGCCCATCGGGATCTTCGACAGCATGTAGTCGATCTGCGCCTCCGTCATCTGGGCAAAAATATCGGTTCGGGCGGCGGCCGGGGTCACGCAGTTGACCCGAATGCCGGTGCCGGCAAGCTCCTTCCCGAGCGATTTCGTCAACCCGATCACACCGGCCTTCGCCGCGGAATAGGCCGACGCGTTCGGGTTGCCTTCCTTGCCGGCGATCGAAGCGATGTTGACGATCCGCCCGTAATCACGCCGTTGCATCAGCGGCAACACCGCTCGGCAACAGTTGAACACGCCGATCAGATCGATTTCGACGACCCGCCGCCATTCCTCGGGCGGATACTCGGAGAGCGGCAGGTTCGGTCCGGAAATTCCGGCATTGTTGACGAGAATGTCCGGCGTACCGAGCCGGGCCTCGGTCGCTTCAAGGGCCCGAGCGACGCCGGCCGGGTCCGTCACGTCGACGATGTCATAGGTCGCGTTCTCGACGGCGAGCGAGGTGGCCGCCGCTGCCGCGCCATCGACATCCCATATCGCCACCTTTGCACCGGAAGCCGAAAACCGCTCGGCGATAGCGCGGCCGATGCCGCGCGCCGCACCGGTGACAATGGCAACCCGCCCGCCGAGATCGATCCGGTTCATCGCCTCCTCGCCTTCTCTCTGCCCGTGCTGTTGCGCGATCCGCCGGGAACCCGGGCGTCGATCCGGTGTTGTACCGGCGATCGGCCCGGAGGTTCGGATGGAAGATCTGGAGAACCGCCTCTCTGCGATAGGGTATCGGCCGTCTCAAAAGAGCGCGGAATGCTGGCAGGTATCACTGGCGACAACGTCAACTCCGCGCATTCGCTCTGCGCCTCAGCCACGGGACCCGCCTTGCAGCCCGGCTCTGCGTTTCTGGCTGCGGCGGCTCGGCCGCTTCGATCCGCCGTCGCTTTATCGAATACGGCGGGCCATGTAGCGTCGAGCAAACCGCGGCGCTGCAATTTACCTAATACTTCGGCGAAATGGGAGTGGGCCGAGCGTTCGAGCCCTTCGAGCCAGTTCTGATCGAGGAGGGAGGTGAGCGCGGGCTGGCCAAGCTTCGCCTCCCAGATTATCCCGAGCAATGAGGCTGCCGCCTCATCCTCCTCGCGCGCCAGCGGGGAGAGGACCGCGGCGCGCGCGGCCGCATCGCCGTCGCGCGTATCCGGGCCGGGGCCGAGGCCAAAATCGACGAGCCGCCGGCGCTCAGTCGGGGCCAGCACGAAATGAGCGGCCTCGTGCAGGATGACAAACGCCTCGGTCGCGCCGTTGAGCGCCCGACCGTCCCAATTGAACGCGCACTCTACCCCCTCGGGATAGACTGCCATTCCGAGGCTGCGAGCGAATGAAAGTGCCGCCCGCCGATGCCGCTCCGCCGCCGCCCCGACCGCGCGATCCGCCGAGGTCGCGCGGATCCGGCGAAATACCACGCGCGAGAACGCGTCCTCCAGCCTGGCCATGAAGCGATCGAGAACCTCTTCGAGCTGCTCTCGGGGAATGGCGGTCAAGATCATCAACGGTATATGGGATATGGCGCCGGCTATGCCGAGGGGCATCGCGCCGCCCGCGGCCGGCACGATCACATTGAAACTGAAGACCGCCGATTTTCGCTTGCGAACGCGTTCCCGCCGCGTGGCGGATCCGACGCAGCTGGCCGACACACTTTTTCGCATCGCATCCGGCTTGCTAGCCGCCGAGACCGACGGCGTCACCCGATTTAGATTAGTCGGAGTCGGCGCGGATAACCTCTTCAAGAGCAGCGCCGCCGATCCCCCGACCTTGTTCGACCGCGAGATCAAGGGCCCGAAACGCCTCGAACATGCGATCGACGCGATCCGCGGCAGGCTCGGCGAGAAAGCAGTCCAATTTGGCCGCACCCTCCCGCATCACAAAGGGGGCGGCTAGCAGTTTGGCTTGGAGAGCGGCTCGATGTCGTCCAGTTTGGCGCGAATCGAATATTCTCCATAGTCTATGACCATGTCCTGCGACACGCCATTGTCGAGGAGGCGCATGCCGAGCTCGTAATCCGGTTTCTCGGCATTGGCGTCCACCGGGAAAAAGGCGAGCCGCACGCGCCAGCCGGGCCGCTCCAGCAAGGGGCTGCGGGTCTCAGCCGCAGGGTCGGCGGTGAGCTTGTGTCCGATCACCGCGGAAACTTGGACCGCATTCTCGTCGGTCGCCCCATCGAATATCAGGCGAGAGACAAAATTCTCTCCGGCACGGGCTGAATCTATCAACAGGATCGTGTGGGCGCTCGGAAACATGACGCCCGGCTCGAGCTTCAGGGTCTGCGGTTGAGGCTTTGTGAATTCGGCCACCCCACCCTTTCCGGGACCGTCGAGCCTAGCTTCACCACGAATCTCCTGATCGACCTCGCCGTTGCGGGTCTGCTTCTGATTGAAGCGGTAGCGCAACCCGTCCTTCAACTCCCAAGTGACAAAGCTCGAGGCGATGTCGACGTCCGAGGTTTCGGCGTATCGCATCTTCAGCCGGTAACGCTGCTCGATCGTCCAACCCTCGCAGGTCTCGCCCCATTCGTAATCCATCGTGCCGCGAGCGTCGATCACGCCCAAATCATTCCGGGCGTTGCCCAAGGACATCGTATAAAGCGCGCGGTGTGGCGCGATCTCGGCCAACTCGGCCAACTGTGCCATGCCGACGACGGCCGCCGCGAAAACGAAAGGCTCCAGGCGCCACCTTCTCATCTACCCAAAACTCCCCCAGCGTGCGGCCGAAAATCATCGCATTACCGGCTCGCCAATTATATGCAGAAATCGCGCCGACCCGCCCCCGACTGGCGGGCTCAATTTCTGGCCGTTCTCACCGGCGGCAGATCCAATCTGATGTGCAGCTCTTTCAGCCTTTCGAGCGGAACCGGCGCCGGTGCGTGCATCAGCAGGTCCTGCGCCTGCTGGTTCATCGGGAAGGCGACGACCTCGCGTAGGTTCGGGGTGTCCGCCAGCAGCATGACGATGCGGTCGATGCCGGGGGCTGAGCCACCATGCGGCGGGGCGCCGTATTTAAAGGCGTTGAGCATGCCGGCGAAACGCTCCTCGACCTCCTCGGCCGAATAGCCGGCAATCGCAAACGACTTGTACATGATGTCCGCACGATGGTTGCGGATCGCCCCCGAGGAGAGCTCCACCCCATTGCAGACGATGTCGTACTGGTGCGCCGTAATCTCCAGCGGATCCTGCTGCTCGAGCGCCGCGAGCCCGCCTTGCGGCATCGAGAACGGGTTGTGGCTGAAGATGATCTGGCCAGTCTCCTCGTCGCGCTCGTACATCGGAAAATCGGTGATCCAGCAGAACTCGAAGCAGTCCTTGGCGGTGAGACCGAGTTCCTCGCCGATCTTGAGCCGCGCGGCGCTGGCGAACGGGCTGAACGCGCCCGGTGCGCCGGCGACGAAAAACACCGCGTCGCCGTCGCCGAGGCCGAGCGCGGCGCGCAGCGCTTCGGTCCGCTCGGGCCCGAGGCTGCGCGCGACAGGCCCGGCCCCCTCGCCATCACGGAAGAAGATGTAGGCCAGACCCGGCTGGCCCTCGTCCTGGGCCCAGGAATTCATCCGGTCGCAAAAGGCCCGGTTGCCGCCGCCCGGAGCCGGGATCGCCCGGACCCGCACATTCGCGTCCGCGGCGATCATGCCGGCGAAAATGCGGAACCCCGAGCCATGGAACGTCTCGGTCGCGTCCCGGATTACGATCGGGTTGCGCAGATCGGGCTTGTCTGTGGCGTAGTTGAGGATTGCGGCGGCATAGGCGATGCGGGGGAACGGTGCCGGGCTGACCCGCCGGTCGCCGGCGAATTCCTCGAATACGCCATGCAATACCGGCTCGATCGCCGCAAAGACATCCTCTTGCGTCACATACGACATCTCGAAATCGAGCTGGTAGAACTCGCCGGGAGAGCGGTCGGCGCGGCCGGCCTCGTCCCGGAAGCACGGCGCGATCTGGAAATAGCGGTCGAACCCGGCGACCATCAGCAATTGCTTGAATTGCTGCGGCGCCTGCGGCAGCGCATAGAATTTGCCGGGATGCAACCGGCTCGGCACCAGGTAGTCGCGCGCCCCCTCCGGCGAGCTGGCGGTCAGGATCGGCGTCTGAAACTCGACAAACCCCTGTTCGATCATGCGTCGCCGGATCGAGGCGATGACATTCGACCGCAGCAATATGTTGGCGTGCATCCGTTCGCGCCGCAAATCGAGAAACCGGTAAGTGAGGCGCATGTCCTCCGGGTACTCGGCCTCGGCATTGACCGGGAACGGCAGCGGCTCGGCCTCCGACTGAACCTCGATGTTGGCGATGACAAGCTCCACCTCACCGGTGTCGAGCTTGGGATTGATCGTATCGGCCGAGCGGGCGGCGATCCGCCCGGTCATCGTCGCCACGCTCTCCAGCCGCAGCGAGTCCGCTGCCGGGAAGAGCGGCGAAGAGATGTCGATCACGCATTGCGTCACGCCGTAATGATCGCGCAAGTCGATAAAAAGGAGCTGCCCATGATCGCGCTTGCGATGCAGCCACCCGGACAGCCGCGCCGGCTGGCCGGCATCGGTCAAGCGGAGGGCTCCGCAAGTGTGGGTCCGGTAAGCGTGCATAAGGGCAAATCCCGTTCGAGGCGGCGCGAGCACGGCACGGCCGTCCGCAGTTGTCAACGGTTGTCAAGCCGGCCACCGGTCGAAAGCCGGCCGCGCCGCCTGATAATATAGGCAGAAAACAGGCGGTAAATCGGCATGCGACCGAAACCCGCCGGAGGCCGCCATCGGAACAGCATTGCCGCCATCGGAACAGCATTAAGGTGTCACCGCGATGAGGATCAATAGCATCGGACCGCCTCCGGGTGGCCTGCACAAAGCCGTTCATAGCATGCCAATGCGGCTATATTCGGGAAGCATGGTGCAGTACCCGCAGTCGAACATATTGGATTTTAGCTTTATGCTCGCTCACCTCCCGTTATCGCTACGCCGCACCGAATCGCTACGCCGCACCGAATCGCTACGCCGCACCGAATCGCTACGCCGCACCGAATTCAGGATGATCCTCCGACTGATAATTCTCCGAGGCGCCATCTTCGCAGCCGCCGGCGTGGGGTTGCTGCAATTCGGCGCACTCGCCCAATCGGGCAAAATGTACCGCGTCGGGCTGATCTCGGTAGGCGCGCCCGACACCGGGATCTCGGGTCCCGGAATGGTCCGCGATTTCGCCAAGCGCGGCTATGCGGTCGATCGCAACATCATCTTCGAACGCCGCGCCGCCGAGGGCCACCCCGACCGCTTGCCCGGGCTCGTCGACGAGCTGGTGGCCGATCATGTCGACGTGATCATCACGCAAAGCTACCCCGCGGCGGCCGCCGCCAAGGAGCGCGCCGGCAAAATCCCGATCGTGGTGACCAGTTCCGGCGATCCGGTCGCGACCGGCCTTGCCGCGAGCCTCGCCCATCCCGGCGGCAATGTTACCGGGGTCTCGGACGTCGCCGCCGAGCTTTCGGCCAAACGTCTGGCGCTCCTCAAGGAGGCGGTGCCAGATGTCCGCGCGGTCGCGGTGCTGTGGAACGCCGACGATCTCGGCATGACCCTGCGCTATCGGGCGGCAGAGGTCGAGGCCAAGCGGTTGGGCATGCAGATCGTGCCGCTCGGCGTGCATGCGCCCGACGATTTCGATACCGCCTTTGCCGCGATGACGGAGAAGCCACCCGATGCGATCCTAATGGTAACCGACATCTTGACCGTGCTCAACCGCAAGCGGGTGATCGATTTTGCGGCCGCGCACCGCCTGCCGGCGATCTACGAATACGCCTTTCTCGCCCATGATGGGGGCCTGATGGCCTACGGCCCCAATATGGAGGCGATTTTCGATCGCGCCGCCGGGCTCGCCGACAAAATCCTCAAAGGCGCCAGCCCCGCCGACCTGCCGCTCGAACTGCCGACCCGCTTCGATCTCGCGGTCAATTTGGAGACCGCGAAGGCCCTCGGCCTGACGATCCCCGAAATCGATCCTGGTGCGCGCTGATGACGTGATTGAATGAGCCGGGTTGGCGCGGGAATGCTCCGTCACCGTCACGTCAACGCCGGGTAGGGTCTCGGGGCGCGCGCGCTTGCTGTTTTCGTGGGATCATCAGCGTAACAGCCCGCCTCGTTCAGGAGTGAGGAGAAGCGCGGGTGAAGCGGATACGGCTGCCTTTCACGGTCACGATTGCGCTCGCCAGATCGGCCTCGCCATGGCGCGCGAGAATCTGCTCCATCAGCGCGATTCGCGTTGCGGCTGGTACGTCTGGGAGGCGAACGATCCCGGCATGTGCAGCGCCTGCAAGGTAGACGAGCGTCTCGAAATCCGTGTCTATCGTCACCAGAATGCGTCCCTCTTCGGCCGCCAGCCGCAACAAGGCCGCGTCGCCCGGGTCGGGCGATGATTCCCGCGCCTCCCGCACGTCATGACCTTGCTGGTGCAGCCATTCCGCGAGACGTCGCCCGGCGCAGCGGTCGATGAAGAACCTCACCCCTTAAGGGACCTTCACCGCCTCGATGCGGTCATTGGCTATCACCGCATGCGCATAGGCGAGGCAGGCGCGAATGTCCGGCGGCTCCAGTTCGGGGTAATCGTCGAGGATAGCCTCTAGGCTCTCGCCTTGGGCAAGCAGGCTCAGGATCAGCTCGACCGAAATGCGCATACCCCGGATTATAGGTTTGCCTCCGAAGATTTCCGGGTCGGCGGTGATCCGATTGAGAATGGCTTCATCCATTTTCACGGCTCCCGAGGGTCGACAGGCATTCGTGTGAAATTCATCGCAGATCGCCCGACCGTCTATAGATGGCCCTACGGCGCCGCCGCCAGCAGCATGGCGTGTCGGCACTCGTATTCAGCCGGCTGGAATGGTCACTATGGCACCCCGTGCGTTTTGGGTCCGTGCAAGAGCCAAGAGAATCTGTCGAGAGTATCATCGCCCCTACCACACAGCACGACGCATCGTGATCAACATATGGATGTCGCATACGTCTCAGCATTATCGGCGCCTGCAGGATCAGTGGTCGGCGGCCTGACATCAGGCATCACGACCTGGCTGAGCCAACGCGCCGCAGATTCAAGAGCTACGCCATGATCAGTAGGATGCGGGTCCGGTGCTTGCCGCGAACATTCGTGAGCCGAGAAGATCATGGCAGAGGCCACAAAGATGACGAAACAAGCTCAGCCTCCTGATCGTAAGAAGGTTCTGTTCGAATTCCTCTTTAATCAGGGCCGCGAGGAAGCTCTCATTCGGTTATCAAGCGGAATACAGGAGATCATTGGCAATGCATCTAATCTATTAGATGAGGCAGATATTCTTGCCAGCGCAAACAGATATGATCGCGCTACCTTCCTCGTCGCAACGGCCGAAGAAGAATTTGGCAAACTGTACATTCTTATCGACATGTGCAGGGTGAATTTTGCACGCCATGAGGTATTGTTACGATTGTGTGGAGTATTTTATAGTAATATGATAAAGCGCACCTATTTAGACTATTCGTCTACTTGTTACCCCGGGATTACTACTATGGCCGATCTGAAACACTATGTTGATCTCGCCAAGATAAAGTGGTGGCCGGGTTCCCCCGAGGATGGGGACCCCGATATGCCTCATGAGACATTCTTCCTCCGCGAAGCCAAGTTGTACGTTGACGTGGACGACTACGCCGACTGTTGGGTGTCACCTGACGAGTCGTCACGTGTTCAATGGCGAGGTGGTGTAAGTGGTTTCTCTCCAACTCCAATCGAGGATGCACGTAAAAAACTAGATACGTTAAAACGAACACGAGATGAGGAGTTCTTTGCGACAAACGTATTGAGTATAATCAATTATTTCATGAAACGTCTGTCGCTGACTGAAAAGACATCAACCGATGTAATAACGGCGTGCTACGAAAAAATCGGTCATAAATTGAACACAGAGTGTGGCATCGACGTGTCCCGGTTTATCGCGTCAGAACTGCACAATTGGCCCCTGTACTGGATTGTATAATGAATAGTTGGTTGTTACGAAAGCCGGTAGATCCTAAGCCATTTTCCACTGTGATTTCCAGAAGCGCCAGTTATGCGACTTGTTGCGACCTTGTCAGCAGCCGACGCGCACACAAGATATAGGAAATTAATCTGGACGGGAGGATGTAGTGCCTAAATTTTCTGTTCCACCTGCGACTAATGCGGAAGTGGCCAAGAGCGCGTACGCCGCAATTCGCAAGTTCGTTGAAGGTCAGGCGAGCGGCCCACTCGATGCGAGACGTATCTTTCGAATCGATTATCGGC
This sequence comes from uncultured Alphaproteobacteria bacterium, assembly GCA_963700185.1. Classification (GTDB taxonomy): domain Bacteria; phylum Pseudomonadota; class Alphaproteobacteria; order ATCC43930; family CGMCC-115725; genus AP-15. The sequence goes on along the minus strand of CAVOWP010000014.1, from coordinate 57,007 downwards.
ACGAGGGCAAGCCTTTCTATGCACAAGTAGGAGACCCTGAGCGTCATGAGGGCGCGACCGTGATCGCCATTCTGAAACAGCGCGACTATCCTCTTTATTTTGTTTGCACTCGGGATCGCGGTGTTGCTAGCGGCAGCCCGATCTTGGTCAACGAGCGCGAGATTATCTCTTCTGCCGATTTCGACCCGGATTAATTGCCGAGTGAAGCTGCCAAAGCGACTGATGTTGTTGTCACTTGCCATGCTCACTTATGCTAGCTGCGTGGAAGCCCAGACGTATCTCTGCATTGCAGACATGGCGACTGGATTTCGGTTCGACAAGTCTACGAAAGCGTGGGTGGTTGCGCAATTCGATGTAACTGATGAGAAATACATTTTAGCAAAAGAAGGCGATGAGTGGATATGGAAAAAAGTCGGTGAATCGGTAGATCTATGCAGGGAGAAAAAAGACTTTAATGCAGTTGGTGCGTTCGGATGTGATTTTGGGGCATATTCACAGCTTCTGATGAATCGGAACACATTGAGGTTTCAGATTATATCGCCGGAGCTCTATGTGGGGCCCTTCGATAGGGGAGAAGTAGAAGGCGCAAACACGCCCCACGTTGAGATTGGTAAGTGCGCCATTACGAAGTTAATCCCCTAAGCCGATAAAGAATACGGCTAATGTATATGATATATAAGTTTAGTGTAGTCTTATTGGCGATCGCCCCTTTAGGGTGGTGGTTAACCGACCTGTTGGGTGGCGAATGGGGGATGCTCGCGCTGTACATCCTCGTGCCGGTGATCGCGCTCGGCGTGGTGCTAGGGGCTCTTAAAATTTCGGCTGGTAAGGGAACCAGACAGGTCGCGCGCATCCGGAAGTGGCGAGTAAGCAAGGGGCTTGATCCCTAAGCTGATTTTCCAGAAACCAACTTACGCGACAGAAAAAGAGCCGGTGAGCAGCTTGCGGTCCCACCGGCTCTCATCATCTTGTAGATTGCGGCCATCCCTCACTAAAATAGGCAGCCGTCTCCGTGCCGGTCGAACACCTGAAGCAGGGCCGCAAGCGCTTGCAACGCTGCGGCGATCAGGTGGCGCTTGTAGTATTTGTTCATGGTGTCGGCTCCTGTGTTGTGGCCGACTCCTCTTATGCGCTGAAAATTCCGGGCGGGCAGAATTCTCGTCTGCGGTCACCGATTTGTTTCGTCCTAGCCGTCAGCACCCTGAGTGGTGGACTACCGCGGCCCGCCTGCTACACATTGCTCTCGGCGGGGGTTTGATGAATAGACAATCATGTAATTGACAAATTCGTATTGTACCCTCGCGGCATCGGTGTCCGTGAGCGGGTGCGAGATGCGATTGAAGGAGTTGCCGATGCCTGATCTCGACCTGATAAAACATGGGAAACAGGGGCGTGGGACGGGCGCGGGCGGCTTCCCAAGGGCAGGTCGGGCCCGGCCGCGCGGTCACCGCGACCACGTCAACCGCGACGAGGGAGGGGAGCGGGATGCGGTTTGCTTCAGATTCCTTGCAAGTAGAGCAGCGAGACCAGCCAGGGGCGGGGGGCGGAACAGCCTCGATCGCCTGGCCTCCAACCAGCTAGTGTCAAGTATTGCAATTGGCGATACATACCTGCCTGAGTACAGGAGAAGATCAAATCGCAGACCTACGGGATATCGTAAAGCCCTCCCCCTTGATGGGGGAGGGTTGGGTGGGGGTGACGTTGGCTCAATCGTCGCGGCTCGCGGTGGGCAAATCTCGTTCGCCTCGGATTATAGACCAGATCGGAAACGAGGATGAAACATCTCCCTAGTGGAAGGAGCCAGCTTCCTGCGATCGGATATTCTTCTTTTCGACTGTTTTTGCTACCGCACCGGCACCCCCACCCAACCCTCCCCCTTCAAGGGGGAGGGCTGCCGTCGCAGCGGGCATCCCATTCCATTGACCGACGACGAAGACAAAAAGTCGTCACGGCAATTGAGAGAGAGCAGCGAGGCTTGCTTCAACCGAGCCGACAGGCGCTCGCAGAGCGGCCACAATGCGCCCGTGAGCGCACCCGCATCGCACTCGTCCTGTGCCAAGGTGGTCTCGGCCGAGATCGTGTGCGCCGGAAGGTGTGCGAGAACCGCGCGGTCGTCTTCGCCGCGGGCCAGATGAGCAAGCCGCGCCCCCATCCGGCCATACCGGGCGGCGAGCTCGCGGTCGCCGATCTCAGCGAGCTGACCGATCTGAGTGATGCCGTCGCCGGCGAGCCGCCGCTGCATTGCAGTTCCGACGCCCCACAGCAGCGAGACCGGTTTGCCGGCAAGGAACGCCGGGGCCTCGCTGCGGCTGAGAACCGCGAAACCGCGCGGCTTGTCGAGGTCGGAAGCGATCTTTGCGAGAAATTTGTTGTCGCTCAATCCGATCGATACGGTGATGCCGTGCGCGGTTTCGACACGCTTGGCCAGTCCCGCGAGGAGCTGGGCGGGACAGGCTTCGTGCAGAGCTTCGGTGCCACCGAGGTGGAGAAACGCCTCGTCGATCGATAAGGGTTCAACCAATGGCGTGAGCCGCCGCATCTCGGCCCGCACCTCACGTCCGACAGCACTGTACTTCGCCATGTCCGGCCTGATGACGACCGCATCGGGGCAGGCGGCCAATGCCTTGAACATCGGCATCGCCGAGCGCACGCCATAGAGCCGCGCCACATAGCAGCAGGCGAGCACGACACCGCGGGCGCCGCCGCCGATGATGACCGGGCGATCCGCCAATTCGGGTCTGTCGCGCTTTTCGACGGCGGCATAAAACGCGTCGCAATCGACATGCGCGACCGCCAGAGAGCCGAGTTCGGCATGGCAGACCAGCCGCGGCGAGCCGCAGGCGGCGCAACGCTCGCCTCGCTGGGCAGCGGTTTCGAGGGTGCCGCAATCACGGCACAGCGTGTTCACGTCGCCTCGTCCGGCGGCCACAGCCATGCTGCGCCGCGCACCCCGCTGGAGGCGCCGTGGACCGGAGGGAGGAGGAGCGTGGCCACGCGATCCGAGAAGATGTACCGGGTCCATAAGCGAGGGACTCGCTCATAAAGCGCAAGGATGCTCGACAGCCCGCCCCCGAGCACGATCGCATCCGGATCGACGACGTTTACCACCAAGGCCAGTCCTCGGGCGAGCCGGTCCATGTAACGCTCGAGGGTTGCGCAGCACTCGGGATCCCCCACCGCCGCTGCCTCGGCGATTTCCGTTGCGCTCAGCGTTCGACGATAGTGGCGGTGATGATCCGCAGCCAACGCCGGGCCCGACAGGAACGTCTCCAAACAACCGGATCGGCCACACCAGCAAGGCGGTCCCGGAACCTCGTCGGACGTGGGCCACGGCATCGGATTATGCCCCCACTCACCGGCGATTGCGTTGGCACCGACCAGGATCTGCTGTCTGATGGCTATCCCGCCTCCCACGCCCGTCCCGAGAATGACGCCGAAGACCGTCTCCATCGCAGCGCCGGCGCCGTCGGTCGCCTCGGACAAGGCGAAACAGTTGGCATCATTGCCGAGTCGCGTCGGCCGCCCGAGCGCGCCTTCGATATCGCGCTGCAACGGGCGTCCGATCAGCCAAGTGGAGTTGGCGTTCTTGATGACACCGGTGGCTGGGGAAACAGCGCCCGGAATCCCAATTCCTACCGGTGCCGTTGTCCCGATTTCTTGCTCGATCGTGCTGATCAAAGCGATGATCGCATCGATTGTCCTGCGATAGTCCTGTGCCGGCGTGACAACACGGCGGCGAAAGCACACCGATCCGCAGGCGTCTATGGCGGCGCCTTCGATCTTGGTGCCGCCGAGGTCGATGCCGATGCGAAACCGTGCTGACATGGAGCGATTTCCTCACGCAGGGCGGTTACGAATAATTAAGCTCGATCCTTTAGAAAGCACCAGTGCAGCCGGTGCGGAAACGGCGGCTGCCAGATCGCCTCGCCGCAGCGCCTCCCGCTCCCTGTCGGCAGGCGCAGGGGCCATGGGGCAAAATCTGTCGCTTTCGAGGCTGGGAGCATGACATTGGACCTTACAAAACCGGAGGTGGACACCGATCGACCTGTCCGGAAGAAGGTGTTGATCGTCGAGGATAACGACCTCAATATGAAGCTCTTCAATGATCTTCTCGTCGCTCACGGTTATGGTACACTGCAGACCAAGGACGGTGTCGAGGCGCTTGCGCTCGCTCGCCAACACCGTCCGGATCTCATTCTGATGGACATCCAGCTGCCGGAGGTATCCGGTTTGCAAGTCACGCAGTGGATCAAGGGAGACGATGATTTGCGCTCGATTCCGATCATTGCGGTGACCGCCTTCGCGATGAAAGGCGACGAGGAGAAGATGCGGAACGGCGGTTGCGAGGCCTATATCGCGAAGCCGATCTCGGTGACGAGCTTTCTGCGAACCATCGAGCGCTTCCTCTCCTGAGAGGGGTGCTGCCCGGTTCGATCCTTCGACTGTGAGAGGCTGATGTCTGGCCGAGTGCTGGTTGTCGACGATCTCGAGGCGAACGTAAAACTGCTCGAAGCAAAACTGTCGAGTGAGTACTTCGACGTTTTGACGGCTTATAACGGACCTAGCGCCCTGGAAATCGCCGAGACCGAGCTTCCGGACGTAATTCTTCTCGACGTCATGATGCCGCGGATGGACGGGTTCGAGGTTTGCCGCCAGCTGAAGGCCAATCGGCGAACCGTCGATGTCCCGGTCGTCATGGTGACGGCGCTCTCCGATACCGCCAACCGCCTGCGCGGCCTCGAGGCCGGCGCCGACGATTTCCTGACCAAGCCGGTGAACGATGTCGCTCTGTTCGCCCGCGTCCGCTCGCTCGTGCGGCTGAAGCGGATGATGGAGGAGCTACGCGTTCGCGAGGGGATCTGCAGCAAGTTCGGCGGCGACAGTCCCGTCTGCGAGGATACCGGTCCTGCCCGCATCATGATCGTCGATGACGATGAATTCGCGGCTGCCCGAATGACCGAGACGTTGTTGCCGATCGCCAATTCGGTGGCGCGCGCATCGACCTGCGCAGAAGCATGGACGCTGCTCGCTCCCGACATCGAGCTGATCATTGCAAGCTTGTCCACCCCGGGCGGCGACGCGTTGCGGCTCGTTACCCAGTGCCGCGCCAACGAAACCTTCCGTCAACTGCCGATCTTGTTGATCGCCGACGGCACCGATTTGCCTCGTCTTGCCAAGGGGCTCGATTTGGGCGCCAACGACTATCTGGTGCGCCCGGTGGATCGGAACGAGTTGCTGGCCCGCACGGCCACTCAGGTTCGCCGCAAGAGGCTGCAGAACCGGTTGGATGAGAATTATCGGAACAGCCTGGAGCTTGCCCTGACCGATGAGTTGACCGGTCTCTACCACCGGCGATATCTGTTCGTTCACCTCGACGAACTCATCCAGCGCGTCAACCAGGATGGCATCAACGCAGCCGTCTTGTTGTTCGACATCGATAACTTCAAGCAGGTAAACGATACTTACGGTCACGCCGCGGGAGACGACGTATTGCGCGAGCTCGCGGCGCGAACGACCCACTGCGTCCGTAGCGTCGACCTCGTCGCCCGACGCGGAGAGGGTGCGGGTGACGAGTTCGTCGTTGTCATGCCCGAGACCGATATCACGATTGCCGCGGGGGTAGCCGAGCGCCTGCGCGCGGAGGTGGCGCGTGAGCCGTTCACGATCAAGTCCGACGGTCGGAAGCTCTCGGTGACGATCAGCATCGGTGTGGCGTCTGCCGGGATCGGCAATGACGACCGTGACGGTCTGCTGAGCCGCGCCGATGATGCCCTTTACGCTGCCAAAACCCGGGGGCGGAATTGTATCATCGTGCGACCGCCCTCCGCGGCGCCTAGAATAGGCTCATCGCAAATCGAGGATGCCGGCCTCGCGATCCAGTGATGAGACCGGCTCGCGCTAGCGTGAGCTACTTTATCTTGGCTTCCTTGAATACAACGTGCTTCCGGGCGATCGGGTCGAACTTCTTCAATTCGAGTTTATTGGTTTTAGTGCGGGGATTTTTCTTCGTTACGTAGAAAAACCCGGTATCGGCGCTGCTGACAAGCTTGATGAGGACTGTGTTCGTCTTGGCCATGCAGACTCTCGCGTCAGGGGTTGCGTGGACTGGAAGATAACGCCGGGCTGACTGCTGTCAAGGCGGGTTCAGCCGTCGGCGGGGCGGCGACCGGAACCGCCGCCACACTCGGGCTGGCTCCGATCGCATGCACCGCCTGAGTATAAAGCGCGGGATCGGCAAGGAGGCGCTTCGCCACCTTGACGTCGATCCCATGGTCGCCCGACCGGGCCGGGCAAGCGCGGCGCAGCTGGGACCAGGCGTTTTCGTCGAGTGACGCACGTGCCCGCGTTGCCGCCGGCTCGGTCGCGGGTGACACCGCCGCACGTTGAATCGCTATCTGCACGAAGCGGTCGTCGTCCCCGAGATCGCTCGTGCACATGGTTGGGACGACGCCGTGCTCGTGCAGAAGATATCCCGACGGGGCCACGAGCTGGGCCCATGTCAATGTCAGCTCGCCGTCGTTCGGCAGCCGCAAGACCGTCTGCACCGTGCCTTTCCCGTAGGAGGCGCTGCCGACGACGACTGCGCGTCCGGCATCCTGCAAGGATGCGGCAACGATCTCTGAAGACGAAGCCGAGCCGCCGTTGATCAAGACGACGACCGGTATCTGCGGCGCGATACTGTCTCCCGAAGCTTCGAAAAACTGCCGGCTCGCGGGGTGGCGGCCGACCGTCGCGACGATCGGGCCGTTCGATATGAACACGTCTACCAGGCTCACCGCCTGGTCGAGCAGCCCGCCCGGGTCGCCGCGCAGGTCGAGGACGATGCCGTGGAGCTGCGGCCCCATTTCGCGCTTCAGGTTACTAAGGGCTTCAACGATCTGCTGCGTCGTGTTCTGGTTGAAGCTCGCCACCTGAAAGACCGCGATATCGCCGTCGCGCGATACCGTAACCGTGGGAAGGATCACCAGTTCGCGCTGCAAGTGAAAGGTCCGGTTTTGGCCGAGGCTGGGGCGATAGACGGTTACTTCTACCGTGCTGAGGATCGGTCCACGCAGCGCGTGAACCACATCGCTGTGGGAGCGTCTGGCGGTTGGCACCTTGTCGACCGCGACGAGCCTATCGTCGGGCTTTATGCCGGCGAGTTCGGCCGGGCTGTGCGGCGTGATCGCGGTGATCCGAAATTCTTCCTTGGAGATATCGAGGGTCACTCCAATGCCGCCGAACCCGTCGCGGACGGCGCGCTGATCGCGGGCGACATCGGGCGAGGAGTAGCGGGAGAAGCGGTCGAGCCCGGCGGTGATGCCATCGAACAGCGCCTTGTCGATCTGGTCTTCCGGCAGCGCCGCAACACTCGGGGAGGCTGTCCTTGCGCTGGCCACCAGTTGGCCCATCAAGGCGCCCCAATCATGCGGGTCGTCATGCGAGGGTATCGGATAGGTCGCCACCTCGCTGCCGTCATAAGACAGCACGAGGTATGTTTTATCCGGCCCCGGCGTTTCCGAAACCGAGAGCTTGTCGTCGAGGCGCGACAGCCGCGCGGCGCCGCCCAGAATGAGCCGCCGGCTGGAAACCGGCGAAATATAGAGATCGGTTATCTCGTCGAGACCCCGCGCGAACAACCGCCCCGTCGGATCGTTGGGCAACGCCTGACGCTCGGTACAGGCCGCAAGGACGGCGAGGAAGACAAGGCTGCACGCTCGCAAAGGCGCGGCGGCCGGACGCAGCGACACGGCATTCACTCCCCTAGCGAAAGCCCCAAAATTCCCCGCAGCAGCGCACAGAACCCGGTCCCCGGCTTCGGCGACACTGCCTCGGCCGGAACCAATACCGTAGAACGCCCGCATGGCGCAATCAATGGCGCTCGCTCCCAAATCAACCGGGCAGGGCGAGGGCCTCGTCGGTTGGGCTGAACCGATCACGGCATTCCCGGGAGAACGCGAAGCCCTGTTTGAAAAAACAGAAGAAAAACAAGCAGGGCCCGGTCTTTGGCCGCAGAAACCCTTGCCGGTGGAGCGGCGGCCGCGAAAGAACAGGAGGTTGCCCCGCCCAGATTCTGAATAAGGGAAAGCATCAGATCAATTATGAGCAGCATTTACCAAATTTTCATTCAGAGAAGCCGTGCCAGAGTCATCATAAACCGCCACCATACTACACGATTACGGCTAATTTCCGGATGCCGTCGCGGGACGAAGGAAAACGGCATCGGCCCCGCGGAGCCGCGGTTCCGTGCGCGGGGCGATATGAAAGAGTCGTCCGGCCTATTCCCGTCGCGCGACCTCTCACGTCACAACGGCGACGGTCCGAGGAGTTCCCAGCCGTGGCGCTCTAAAATCTCCTTCAACTCGCGCTCATTCATCGATCTGAATCCGCGACCGGTCCGTTGCTGCTCTTCGATCAACCCGCCTGCCGCGGCCGGAGTATAGAGAAACAGCGCGAGCCCGGTTTCCGCGCCGGTGCTCTTCCACGCATGCGGCACGCCGCGTGGCATGAAGGCGCAGCTTCCGGGGCCGCCGACCGTGACGTCATCGCCGATCTTGAAGGTTACCTCGCCGCTCAGGACATAAGCCACCTCGTCGCTGTCGCGATGCAGGTGGAACGTGCTCTTCGTGCCGGCGGGGATGGTCTCCTCAAACATCATTATGCTGTCGCCGGTCTCTCCACCCCGCAGTTTGAGGACGATCGACCGGCCCGGGGTGAAGCTCGACACGGGACCTTGTCCCGGCTGTACGACGATGCCCTGCGCGCCCACCGTTAATTTCTCCTCTTTTTTGTTGAGATCAGAACTTATTCGACAGTTATGGCCATTGCTCATGCCGAATTGGGCTCTACCGTCCGGGGGTCGTCGACGTCGAGCTCGATCGTTTCGCCGGGAAAGGGCGTCGCGGTCATCAAGGTCACACCCTCCGAGGAGTGAAAGCGATGCCACGCACCCTGCGGGTTGACAGCAATCATTCCGGCGCGGAGCACGAAAGACTTGGGCGGCCCGTCGTCGCACACGATTTCCAAGGTGGCGGTGCCGTCGAGGATGTGGATCAGCTCGTCGCCCGCGAGATGCGATTCCCAATGACCTTTGCCCGCGAACTTCGTGGCAGTGAGGGCACCGTCGCGGTACGAGGCCAATCGTGCGGCGCTTCCCTTGCGATCCGCCATTGTCGACTGTGGCGTCCGGCCACGGAATGTCGTCAGCTTCGCGAGTTCGGCGGTGAGGTCGATGATGCTGGGCGTCACGGCCATCGCGCCTGGCGGCTTGCCGTCAATTGACCGAGGATCGTCGACATCGCGCTCGATGTGGTCGCCAGGGAAAGGTGTGGCGGTCATTTCCGTCTTGCCTTCCGCAGAGAGAGCGCGGTGCCATGCGCCCTGCGGAATGACAGCGATCATTCCGGCGCGAAGCGCAAAAGACTTGGGCGGCCCGTCATCGCATACGATTTCCAGGGTCGCGGTGCCGTCGAGGATGTGGACCAGCTCGTCGCCGGTGAGATGGCGTTCCCAATGGTCTGTTCCCGAGGCCTTGATCGCCAAAAGAAGGCCGTCGCGGTAGGAAGCCAATCGTGCGACGCTTCCCTTTGTCTCCTCCCTTGTCGACTGGGGGGTCCGTCGGAACATTGTCAGCTTCGCGAGTTCCGCGCTGAGATCGATGATGCTGGGCGTTCTGCTTTCCATATCTCTCTCCATAACCGTGTCTTGTTTGCCTCCAGCGGGCAGCGCCTACGAATCGTAGCGACACAATTCAATTGCGGTGATCTCCGTTTTTGGAGACCACTGGAACGTTTCCGTGGCACTCAATTTGATGGTACGAATTACCGTCTGAAGTCGACACACCGAGCCTAGCTATAAAGGAACATGTCATGGCTGCTCTCGACGGATTGGCGATTGCCGGGCACGAGACGCGGCATGAGCCGGCGACGCCGTCCGCCACGATCCTGTCGCGGGGCGATGGACTGGGACGATGTCCGGGTGTTCCTCGCCGTCGCCCGGGAGGGCTCGATGCGTGCCGCCGGGCGGGCGCTCGGGCTGAGCCAACCGACCATCGCCCGCCGATTGGCGGCGTTCGAGGCCACGTTTGGCGGGTCGACCTTGTTCGACCGCCTGCCCGCGGGGCTGCGCCTCAACGCCGCCGGCGAGCAGCTGGTCCCGGCGGCCGAGAGCGTCGAGGATGCGGTGCTGACGTTGGAGCGGCGGCGCGCGGCGGCCTCGCCGGTGTTGAGCGGCACGGTGCGGGTATCGACCGGCGAGTGCGCCGCCGGGTTTCTGGCCCGCTGCTTGTCGGAATCGACAACGACGGCGCTACCATCCGGCATCACGTTGGAACTGGTCGACGAGTTGCGGCAGACGGCAAACCTCGTGCGACGCCAAGCCGATATGGCGCTGCGCCACGAGCCGCCGGAAGGCGGCGACTTCTACATCTCCAAGGCAGGCACCTTCGCCTGTGCGGTCTACCGGCGTCGCGGCGCGGATGCCGCTGCGTGGGTCACCTACACCGAGGAGCAGGCACACTATGCGCCCGCGCGCTGGGTCCAGCGGCAGCTGGAAGAGACGGGAAAGCCGGTGGCGCTGCGCGCCTCATCGATGCTGATGCATTTGGAAGCGATCCGCGCCGGTACCGGCCGCGGCGTGCTGCCCTGCTATGTCGGCGACGGCCATCCCCTGCTCGAGCGGCTGTGCCCGCCGATCCCCGAAATCGCCGCCGAATACTGGATCATCGTCCACCGTGATCTGCGCCGCTCCGCCTGCGTGCGCGCGGTAATCGATTGGATCAAGGCGCTGTTTGCCGAGCAGCGGGACGTGCTTGCCGGCAATCGACGGTGCTGATCGACGTAAACCATCGAAATGGAGGAAGTTCTACCAAGCGGACGGGATTGGCGGCCGCTTGGTCTTCCGCATCTAGGAAGGACGAGGCTACTTCGAGCGACCGTCGTTAAGTGCAGGTTCGAGCAGAGGAGAAGTTCCGCTCACTTACCGGCGAGGCGGGCGACGACGGGTGCAAAATCGTCCAGGTAGGGCTCGTGTACCACATAATAGGAGATGTCCCAGCGCTCCCGCCGCGCTGTTAGATCTTCAACCATCTGGTCCACCGTCCCGATGAGAACGTACGGGCTTTGGAGAATGTCGTCGGCGCTCAACTGCGGCCAGCGGCTCGCCAGCTCCTCCGCCGCCTTGTGACGATCGTCCGTCACAACAACCCGCTGCACCAGTGCGTTCAGCTCCAGCCGAGAGTATCGCGTCTCGCCTGCAATCCCGCGTATGCGCTGAACCCGCTCGTCGACGCTCGATAGCCTCCACCCGGAGAGGTCTGGTGATGCCGCTCCACCGCTTTTGAAGGTTATTCCCGAGAAACCCACTATGTCAGCTTCCCGCGCCGCAAGGGCGAGGAGATGCGGCCCGTTGCCGCCGATGAGGATCGGCGGGTGGGGTTTCTGGACGGGAAGGGGGGCGATGGCGTGGCCCGTTACCCGATAGTGCCGACCCGAGAAAGTGACTCGTTCTCCGCTGAGCAAACCCTTGATGATCGTCACCGCTTCGGACAGCCGCTCAACCCGGGTGCGTCCCCGATCGAAATGCAACCCCGCCTGCTCATATTCCGACCGGATGCTGCCAGCGCCCAAGCCGAGTTGCAGCCGCCCCTCAGTCAGAAGATCGATTGTCGCGGCCTCGCGCGCGACCAAAACGGGATGGCGAAAATCGTTGTTGAGCACGTTCGTGCCGACGCGAAGATGTGTGGTCGCCTCGGCGGCACTGACCAGTGCCGGCATCGGCGCCATAAGGTCTGTGAGATGATCGGGGGCGGTCAGCGTGCTGTAGCCGAGATCCTCGATCTTGCGAGCCTTCTCCGCCCATTCGGCGCGAGATTGCCCGTGACGAACGTTCACCCCGAACCGAAATGGCTTCATTTTCGACCGCTCCCATCCGATGGCGAGGCGGCGGTTCTCAGGACGCCGGAGGAAGTAACATCATTTGCGCCGTCTTTTCAGATTCCTGCCAGGGCCTCGTCTTATACGTCGAGCACTAGCTGCGCCGGACTCCTCCGCTTCCTCGATGCGGAAGACCAGGCGGCCGCCGATCCCGTCGGCTTGGACGAGGCGCACCAGCACCTCCGCGCCCAGCCGGTAGACCCGGCCGGAACTGCGCCCGACCAATCGCTGCGCTCTCTCGTCGCGGACATAATAGTCGCCGGGCAGGGTCGATATCGGGACCAACCCGTCGGCGCCGTTTTCCCGCAACTTGACGAACAGCCCGAAACTCGCGACCCCGCTGATGTCGGCGGTGAAGAGGCCGCCGACCGATCCGGCGAGAAGGGTCGCGCGATAGCGCTCGATGGCGGCCCGCTCCGCTTCGGCGGCACGCCGTTCGGTCGCCGAGATGTGCGCCGCGACGACATCAAGTTGGTCACAGCCGGTGTCGGCTTCCACATCTCCGAGCAGCGCCCGATGCACCAAGAGGTCGGCGTAGCGCCGGATCGGCGAGGTGAAATGGGCGTAGCGGCGCAGCGCCAGGCCGAAATGCCCGATATTGTTCGGGCTATAGGCGGCCTGCGCCTGACAGCGCAGGACGAGGTCATTGACCAGCATGGCCTCCCCGGTGCCGGCGGCGCGGCGCAGCACGCGATTGAACAGCTCCGGCTTTATCGCCTGCCCCTTGGCGAGAGCCAGGCCCGGAAGGCCGGTCTCCTCCAGAAAGACGCGCAGCGACTCCACCTTGTCCGGGTCGGGCGCGTCGTGCACGCGGTATATACAGAGTTGCCGGCGCGACTTCGAGCTCCTCGGCGGCGGCGACATTCGCCAGGATCATGAATTCCTCGATCAGCCGATGGCTGTCGAGCCGCACGGCGCGCACGATTGCCGCCGGCCGCTTCTCGGCATCGAGCACGACCCGATCCTCGGCGAGGTCCAGTTCCAATGCCCCGCGCGCCGCGCGCGCCTCGGCGAGAGCTGCGTAGGCGCCATAAAGCGCGGCGACGGCCTCCGCCGCCAGCGCACAATCGGCACCGCCATCTCGGGCCGCTTGGATTTCTTCATAGGTCAAGCGCGCGGCCGAACGCATGATGCCGCGCTGGAAGCGATGCCGCCGCTTGCGGCCCGCGGCGTCGATCCAGAGGTGGACGGCGAGGCAGGCGCGGTCCACTCCGGGCTTTAGCGAGCACAGTTCGTTCGACAGCGACTCGGGCAGCATCGGGACGACGCGGTCGGGAAAATAGACCGAATTGCCGCGCCGCTCGGCCTCGCGGTCGAGAGCGCTGCCGGGCCGCACATACCAGGCGACATCGGCGATGGCGACGATGAGATGCCAGCCGCCGCGGTTCTCCGGATCGGGGTCCGGCTCGGCCCACACCGCATCGTCGAAATCGCGGGCATCGCTGCCGTCGATCGTGACCAGCGGGATACGCCGCAGATCGGCTCGTCCGGCCGGGCTCACCGGCAGCGCCGCCTCGGCCTCGGCGAGCGCGGCGGCTGGAAATTCGGTCGGGATGTCGTAGGCCGCAATCGCGAGGAGGCTTATCGCTCCGGGGTCCGAGGCGGGACCCAGCCGTTCGAGAACACGGGCTCGCGGCCCGCCGAGCCTTCCCGCGGCGAGCTGCTCGGCCACGACCAATTCTCCTTCGGCGGCGCCGCCCGTATCGCGCGCCGCGACGCGATACTCGTTGCGGTTGCGCCGGTCAGCCGGCACCAGCCTCCCGCCCTCGCGGGTATTCTGGAACGTCCCGATGATCCGCTCACCGGCGCTGTCGAGCCGGCGGATGATCCGCGCTTCAATGTCGCCGGTTTCGAGCGGGACAAGCCGTGCCGCGGCGCGCTCGCCGACCTTTATCGTCTCGCTCGTCCCAGTCTCGATGATGCGCAAGATCGGCTCCGGCCCCGGCCCCGGCCAGGCAACCGGCCGGGCGAGCGCCAGCCCATCCTCGTCACTGCCGATCCGCTCGATGACGGTCACCTCGGGCAGCGGCGGGGCGGCGACAAAGCGCCGATTGGCGGCGCGGGTGACTGCTCCGGATCGCTCGATATTGCGCAGCATGGCGCGCAGTTCCGGGCGATTGCCCGGCGCCACGGCAAACGCCCGCGCGATCTCGCGCTTGCCCACCGCGGAAGGGACTCTCGCGGATGAAAGCGAGAAGTTCGGCTGCCGAAGGCAGATCTCCCCGGCGGCCGCGCTCCTCTCCGGAACTATTCGCGCGAGATTTCACCACTCAGAGCGTGCGAAAGAAAAATCCATCGCTAGTCTATACGCTTCCCCGGCGAAAGCCGGGGCCCATCGTTCCGCCGCACGAGCCCACCCCCGCTGGCAAGGCATTGCGATTACTTCATGAAGTTCCGAGTGGTGGAGGAATGGATCCCGGCTTTCGCCAGGAAAGCGAGGGAAGATTTGCTGATTGCATTTCAAGCGCGATTTCTTCGTGTCCACTCATCGGGCCGCCGGCCCGGATCGAGCTCGTGGTGCCTTCGCAGCCGATCGACTGGCGCCGGTCTGTATTGCGGTGCTTTTTTTGGCGGCCCCGGGCTTTTTCGGCGTTTTCATTTTTTTGGACACCGCAGTTGTAGCGCCATTCTTTGCGGCCTTTGCTGGGGCGGATTTTGCCGAGGCGGATTTAGCGGTCTTGCGTCCTCGTGTCTTGCCTTTGTCGCGCTGCGCGGCGAGGAGCGGCAATGCCTCGGCGAGGGAGAAGGTGTCGGGATTGGCATTGCGCGGCAGCGACGCGATCACGCCGTCATGGCTGACATAGGGGCCGTAGCGTCCCCGATAGAGGCCGACGGTGCCGCCTTTGGGGTGGGCCCCGACTTCGCGGAGCAGCTGCGGCCCGCGGCGCTGCGTGGAAGACGGTTCGGCCAGCAGCACGACGGCGCGGTTCAGCCCGATTGTCAGGACGTCGTCGTCGGCGCCGAGCGATTTGTAGGTCGTTCCGTGCTTGATGTACGCGCCGAACCGGCCGATGCCGGCGACGATCGCATCGCCGGTTTCGGGGTGGCGGCCGAGCTCGCGCGGCAACGCGAGCAGCCGCAACGCGGTCTCGAGATCGATTTCGGCCGGCTTTAAGGAGCGGGGCAGGGCGACCCGCTTGGGCTTGAACTCGCCGTTGCCTTCGCCGAGCTGCACATAGTGGCCATAAGGCCCCTTCTTCAGCGTGACCGCCAGGCCGGTCCCGGGATCCGTGCCAAGCGCTGTTTCGGGAGGTGTGGCGGCCTCGGCGTCGCTCTCCACCGCGAGCGGCCTCGTAAAGCGGCAATTCGGGTAATTGGAGCAGCCGATGAAGGCGCCGAACTTGCCGAGCTTGAGGCTGAGCCTGCCGGCGCCGCAAACGGGGCAGAGGCGCGGGTCGTGCCCGGAATCGCCATTGGGGAAAAAGTGTGGCCCGAGCGCCTCGTCGAGAGCCGTCAACACCTGGCTGATCGTCAATTCCTTGGTGCCGTCGATCGCGGCCGAGAAATCCCGCCAGAAGTTCCGCAGCACCTCCTTCCAATCGATGCGTCCGCCGGAAATCTCGTCGAGCTGGTTTTCGAGGTCGGCGGTAAAATTGTACTCGACATAGCGCTCGAAGAAGTTCGTCAGAAATGCGGTGACCAGGCGCCCCCGGTCCTCCGGAACAAACCGCCGCTTTTCGAACCGGACGTAGTCGCGGTCCTGCAGAACCTGCAAGATCGAGGCGTAGGTCGAGGGGCGGCCGATGCCGAGCTCTTCGAGTTTCTTGACGAGACTGGCTTCGGTATAGCGCGGCGGCGGCTGCGTGAAGTGCTGGCTCGGGGTAACCTTGTCGCGCGCCAGGCGCTCGGCCTTGCGCATCGCCGGCAGCCGCCCGCCTTCACCCTCCTCGTCGGGGGTGTCGTCGCGGTCCTCCTGGTAGAGCGTGAGAAAGCCGTCGAACAGGACGACAGAGCCATTCGCGCGCAGGCGGAGCCGCCCGGCCGCGTCGGCGATGTCGACGGCGACCTGCTCGAGGAGCGCCGATGCCATCTGGCTCGCCACCGTCCGTTTCCAGATCAGCTCATAGAGCCGGAGCTGGTCGCGGTCGAGGTGGGCGGCGACGTCGGCGGGCTTGCGCGTCAGATCGGTGGGCCGGATCGCTTCGTGCGCTTCCTGCGCGTTCTTGGCGGGGCTGCGATAAACCCGCGGCGCGTCCGGCAGGTAGCGTGGTCCGAACTCGCCGCCGATCAGCTGGCGGGCCGCGGCAATCGCCTCGGCCGAGATCGCGACGCCGTCCGTCCGCATATACGTTATCAATCCTACCGTCTCGCCGGCGAGCTCGATGCCCTCGTAGAGCCGCTGAGCGATCTGCATCGTCCGGTTGGCGGACAGGCCGAGCTTGCGGGACGCCTCCTGCTGTAATGTCGAGGTCGTAAAGGGCGGGAACGGGTTGCGTCGGACCTGCCGGCTGTCGATCTCGGCGACCGTAAAACCGGACGCTCGCAGGATCGCGTCGGCCGCGGCCCGCGCCTTGGTCTCGCTGTCGAGATCGAATTGCTCGAGGCGCTTGCCGTCGAGATGGGTCAGCCGCGCGGTAAAGGTTTGGCCGGCTTCTGTCTTGAACTCGACCTCTATCGTCCAGTATTCGCGGGACTTGAAGGCCTCGATCTCGGATTCCCGCTCGCAGATCAGGCGCAGCGCGACGGACTGCACGCGCCCCGCCGAGCGGCTGCCCGGAAGCTTGCGCCACAGCACCGGCGACAGGGTGAAGCCGACGAGGTAATCGAGCGCCCGACGGGCGAGGTAGGCCTCGACCAGCTCGCGGTCGATCTCGCGAGGGCGGGTGAACGCGTCGAGCACCGCGTTCTTGGTCACCTCGTTAAAGACGACACGCTTGATGTCGAGATGCTTCAGCCCGCGGCGGGAACCGAGCACCTCGCTCACGTGCCACGAAATTGCCTCGCCCTCGCGGTCGGGGTCGGTTGCGAGGAACAGGCGGTCGGCGCCGCGCACCGCTTCGAGGATCGTCTTCAGATGCTTTTCGGACTTGCCGTCGACCTCCCACGACATCGCAAAATCCGCATCCGGCAGAACCGAGCCATCCTTCGCCGGAAGATCGCGGACATGGCCGTAGCTGGCGACGACCTTGTAGTCGCTGCCCAGATACTTGTTGATGGTCTTCGCCTTGGCGGGCGATTCGACGACGACGACTTTCATAAATCGGCTCTATGGCGCAAGGTCGCCCCTGCGGGACAGCTTAAGTGGGTGCGCAATCAAAGCGACGCAAATATTCAGCGCAAGGAAACGAGGTTGCCGGGGTGGCGTTCGACCCGGCCGGCGAGTTCCAGCTCGAGCAGGAGAGTCGCCACCGCGGCGGCTGACAAGTGGCATTGGCGCA
This sequence comes from uncultured Alphaproteobacteria bacterium, assembly GCA_963700185.1. GTDB lineage: Bacteria > Pseudomonadota > Alphaproteobacteria > ATCC43930 > CGMCC-115725 > AP-15. The sequence goes on along the minus strand of CAVOWP010000014.1, from coordinate 39,717 downwards.
CCAGTTCGTCAACCGCGACCGGGGTCGGCCCCAATCTCTCGGTAATCAGTTCGAGCGCGGCGTCATCTGCGACCGCCGCCTGTGTTATGGCGGCCGGCCAACCCATCACGGCAAGCGATGGACGCGGGTGCGGCGGGGCCGGGTGTGTCAGCTGCGGTCCGAGCTGCGCCAGCACATCCTCGGCACCCTCGGTCAGGATCGCGCCATGCCGCAGCAGATCGTTCGAGCCGCGGCAGCGCGGATCGAGCGGGGAACCGGGCACCGCAAAGACGTCCCGGCCTTGTTCGAGCGCGAATTGGGCGGTGATCAGCGAACCGGAGCGCGCCGCCGCCTCGACCACGACAACCCCGAGAGCCATCCCCGAAATCAGCCGGTTGCGGCGCGGGAAATGCCTCGCCTGAGGCTCGGTTCCGATCGGCAATTCGGCGACGATCGCGCCCTGGCCCGCCAATGCCTCGTGCAGCCCGCGGTTTTCTTCGGGGTAGACGACATCGACGCCGCCGGCGACGACAGCAACGCTGCCGGTCTCGAGCGCGCCCAGATGTGCTGCGGCATCGATGCCGCGCGCTAGGCCCGAAACGACGACGATGCCGCCCTGTCCGAGCGCGGCGGCGAGGTCGCGGCAGAAGCGCCGTCCAATGGCCGAGGCGTTGCGCGCCCCGACCACCGCCACGATCGGGCTGCGCAGCAACTCCGCCCGCCCGATCACGGTCAGAATCGGCGGCGCGTCATCGATTGCCGCGAGCCCGCTCGGGTAAGTCGGCTCGCCCCAGCAGACGAGCCGCGCCCCAATACGCTGCAGTGCGGCGAATTCGGCTTCGGCGTCAGTGCGGGTGACCGGAGTCACGGTCTTGGAGCGCTCGCCGCGCCGCGCCAGCTGCGGGACCATTTCCAGCGCTGCGCGGGCGGAACCGAAGCGGCGCAACAGCGCGTAAAAGCTGACCGGGCCGATGGTCTCGGTGCGGCACAACCGCAGCCAGTCGAGGCGCTCCTGCGGATCGAGTTCGCGTGCGGCCAGTGCGTGCCTCAGCTTTTACCGAGAGAGATCCGGCTCTCCGTGCCAGCCAGCAGCCGGCGGATATTCGCATGGTGCCGCGCGATGATTAACAAGGCGATACCGGCGATCAGCAGCGCCGTCGCCTTGTCGGCCACGATTGCGGCGAGCACGACGGCGGCGACCGTGGCGACCAGCGCGGCAAGCGAGGAATAATGGAACAAGAGAGCGGTGGACATCCACAGGAGCGTCGTGACCAGCGCCACCGGCCAGGCGAGCGGGATCAGGACGCCGAGCGCGGTGGCGAGCCCCTTGCCGCCGCGAAAGCCGAGCCAGACCGGAAACATATGGCCGAGGATGGCGCATCCCGCCGCGGCCAGCGCGGCGGTGTGCCCCCAGCGTTGCGCAATCACCACGGCGGCCGCGCCCTTCGCCAGATCGAGCAGCAAGGTCAGCGCCGCGAGCCCCTTGCTGCCGGTGCGCAGGACATTGGTGGCGCCGATATTGCCGGAGCCGATCTGGCGGATGTCGCCATGGCCGGCGAGCCGGGTCAGCAACAGCCCGAACGGGATCGAGCCGAGGAGATATCCAAGTATGGCGGCGAGGAAGGGAATGCCCTCACCCTCCCGGCGCTTCGCGCCGGGCCCCTCCCTCTCCCGCACTGCGGGAGAGGGGCTGTTTGCCGCCGAGGATGAAAGCCCCTCTCCTGCAGTGCGGGAGAGGGGGGACCCGGCGCGAAGCGCTGGGTGGGTGAGGGTAGCTCGACGGCACCTAACTCTCGGCCCGAAAGATCGTGCGGCCGTCGACAATCGTGCGCCGCACCCGGCCCTGCACCGGGCGTCCGTCGAACGGCGCATTCTTCGATTTCGAGCGGAAATCGTCGGTGGAGATGCGCCACGGCAGATCCGGGTCGAAAAGAACGAGATCGGCCGGCGCGCCGAGTGCCAGCCTTCCGACCGGCAGACGCAGAATACGGGCCGGGTTCGCGGTCAGGCGCCGGACCAGCTCGAGGAGGCCGAGATGGCCGTTGTGATAGAGCTCGAGCGAAAGCGGCAGCAACGTCTCGAGCCCGACGATCCCGTAGGCCGCCGAGCTGAAGGGCAGCCGCTTCGAATCCTGGTCCCAGGGCGCATGATCGCTGGCGATCGCGTCGATCGTGCCGTCACGCAAGCCATCGACCACCGCCCTCCGGTCCCATTCGCTGCGCAATGGCGGGGAGAGCTTGGCAAAGGTGCGGTAGTCGCCGATCGCCGTCTCGTTCAGCGCGAAATAGGGCGGGGCGGTATCGCAGGTCACGGGCAACCCCTGCGCCTTGGCCCGCCGCACCGCCTCGACCCCGGCGGCGGTCGAAATGTGGGCGACGTGATACCGGGTGCCCGTGATCTCGACCAGCCTCAGATCGCGCTCGATCATGATGACTTCGGCCATCGGCGTGATCGCGGGGAGCCCCAGCCGCGTGGCGGTTTCGCCTTCGTTGACCTCTCCGGCGCGGGCGAGGCTCGGCTCTTCAGGATGCTGCAATACTAGGAGATCGAAGGTTCGGGCATAGGCGAGAACCCGCCGCATGACGAGCGCGTCGGCCACTGCCTTCACCCCGTCGGTGAAGCCGAGCGCGCCATTCGCCGAGAGGAGGCCCATTTCGGTCAGATCACGACCGGCCATCGCCTTGGTCGCTGCGGCATAGGTGTAAATCTTGGCGAGCTTGACCTCGCGTGCCCGGCGGGCGAGGAACTCGACAACCGAGACATCGTCGACCGGCGGGTCGGTGTTTGGCAAGGCGACCATCGTCGTGACCCCGCCGGCGGCGGCGGCCCGGCCGGCGGTCTCGATCAATTCCATGTGTTCGGCGCCGGGCTCGCGCAACTGGACGCGCATGTCGACGAGCCCGGGCGCGAGGCACAGCCCGTCGGCTTGCACGATCTCGGCACCGCACCCGGGCGCCGAGAGGTCGCCGCCGACCGCGGCGATGCGGTCGCCTTCGACCAGCAGATCGCCGCAAGCGTCGAGCCCGCTTTGCGGGTCGAGCAATCGAGCGCGGCGGAGCAGCAGCCGGCCCATCACACCGGAGGGCCATTGCCGAGATCGCGGGTCAGGATTTCGAGGCAGGCCATGCGGACCGCAACCCCCATCTCGACCTGTTGCCGGATCAGGCTGCGGTCGATGTCGTCGGCGACCTCGCTGCCGATCTCGACGCCGCGGTTCATCGGTCCCGGATGCATGATCAGCGCATCGGGTTTGGCCGCGCGCAATTTGTCGTAATCGAGCCCGAAGAAGTGAAAATATTCACGGGTCGACGGCACGAACGCGCCGTGCATGCGCTCGCTCTGCAGCCGCAGCATCATCACGATGTCGACCTCGGCAAGCCCCCGGGTCATGTCGTGAAATACCTCGACGCCGAGCCGTTCGATCTCGGCCGGCAGCAGGGTGCGTGGCGCGACGACCCGGACGCGCGCCCCCATCGTGTTCAACAGCGCGATGTTCGAGCGCGCGACTCGGCTGTGCAGCACGTCGCCGCAGATCGCGACGGCGAGGCCGCCGAGGCGGCCCTTGCGCCGGCGAATCGTCAAGGCGTCGAGCAATGCCTGGGTCGGGTGCTCGTGGCTGCCGTCGCCGGCATTGATGACGGCGCAGTCCAGTTTCTCGGAAAGCAGCTGAACCGCGCCCGATTCGGGATGGCGGACGATCAGCACGTCGGGGTGCATCGCGTTCAACGTCATCGCCGTGTCGATCAGGGTCTCGCCCTTGTGCATCGAGCTCGCCGCGACTGACATGTTGATCACGTCGCCGCCGAGCCGCTTACCGGCAACCTCGAATGAGGTGCGGGTGCGTGTCGAGTTTTCGAAGAAACAATTGATGATCGTGCGTCCGCGCAACAAGCTGCGCTTCTTCTCGGCCTGTCGGTTCAGCTCGACATAGCCGTCGGCCACATCGAGGACATGCTTTATGTCCTCGGGCGACAGGCCTTCGATACCGAGCAGATGACGGTGCCGGAATACCGTCTTGCGGGCAGCTCCCTGCATGAGTTCCGCACTATAAGGAGAGCGCTGTGGGCCTTCAAGGGCGGTGGGCATTGCTTATGCTGCAGCCACCGGGACAGCGCATCCGGATGCGGGTGCTGTGCTAATGCGCCACGAGGTGTCCTCAAGCTGAGGCGGCGAGTGTCCTAACGGGTTCTTTAGCTGCCGACCAATAACCGCCGTTCGAAGGCTTTGAGAAAGTCCAAATGCGATGTAGTCGGCAGCGTCGCCGAAGAGAAATAGCAAGTTTTCTGAGAATGGGCGACCAACCCGCCGCTCTACCGTGAACTCGAATGTAGTCCCCGCAGGTAGTTTGGTCGGGTCGCCAGCTAGAGCGATCCTTGAGGCGTTGATCTCGGGATTCATACCGTATATCTGCTTGATCGCTGAAACGAAGCCTTCCTGAAGTTCGTCAAATGCCCTCAATGCCCTACCAAGTTCCGCATCGAACTCAACAACGATCGAGCTGACAAACTTCCTTGGCAGCTTTGTGCGAGGCTCACGCATGGCCAATTTTTGAATGGCCCATCCAATCAAATCGTTTCGAATAACATCCGAATTGTCGGTGTTCCAGGCTAGAGCAAGAACACCATTAACGAAAAGCCCAAATCCTCGATGGCAATTGTTCGCTCTGCTGTCATAAGGTGGCCCTCTTTATATTTAGCCCCCTCTTTCATAACAGTCTCGTAATTCGGCGGCCCTATAGCGAACGCATACCTTTCAGAAATCTGCCGGATTAAATCAGGAAGATATATACCCGAAGGCGGCCTTACTTCCTCGGCGAGAAATAGCTGAAGTGACTGGCCGTGTTCGGTAGAAATCAGGTTCACTTTAATACTGTGTCCATTCCAAAATTGAGATAGGGTGGCTGATGGCTCAGATTTGGGCCTTCCCAAAGCAGGCTCGTCGCCCCAGTCGGTCAGCGCTGGTATCGAGCAATTATTATTGATTGCCCATTACACGCGCCGCGAGCGCGGTCATCACCAGGGACAATCCGAAAAAGAGCATGTTGATGCCGACCAAGAGGCCGATGGCCCAGTCGGCCGAGCTCGGCCATCCCGCCCAGATCAGGTAAGCGAGGAACAGGTCGACGATTCCGCTGAACAGCACCCAACCCCAACTCCGCAGATGTTGGCGATGCTGGATAGCGCCCGCGATCGACGTGATCCCTTCGATGATAAAGAAAGCAACCAGCACCATTGTCAGGGTCAGCACACCGGCCAGCGGCCGAAGGATCAGTATCAAGCCGAGTACAACGGACAGCACGGCGGTCAGCATTGACCACGCAAAACCAGGCATCTGCCGCGAATGCCAGGCTGAGGCAGCTCGGAAAACCCCTCCGATGAGAAACAGCCACCCGACGAAGAGCGCTACCGCCAACGTTGCGACATTGGGCTCGGCAACCGCCAAGAACCCAAGCACCATCATGACGATGCCCTGGGCCAGGAACAGCTTCCAGTGCGCATGGATCGTCAGCGCCAGCTGATGCTGTAGCCCACCGATATTCGTTTGATTGCTCATGCTCATATCACCCTCAGGGTTGCGCCGGCAGACGAACGCCGCCCGGCCCGATCAGCCCCGGATAGGGCGCCTTGAAGCGCCAGAAGGTCCCGCTGATTGCCCCCTCCAAATAGATGGACTGATTGTCGGGGCCGCCGAATGCGAAGTTGGTGGTTGCAGCGTCGCCGTTGGGTATCGGCACAAAACCGAGAATGACGCCGCGCGGATTGATTTGGATGATGCCGCCAAGACCGGCCAATGCGGCCCAGAGGTTGCCGCGCACGTCGTAATGCATGCCGTCCGGACCGCCATTCCCGGGCATGAAGGTTCCGGCCTTCACCGAGCTGAAGGTCGAATGCGACGGATCTTTCGGGCATTGCGGGCAGCCCATAGTCGGACCGTTTTGGAATGTGCTGTACCAGACCCGGCCGCCTCTAAAATCGCCGACGGCGAGCAGCGCGTCGTCCGGTGACACAGCAATGCCGTTCGGAAACAACCCGCTGTCCATTACCTTGCGCAGCATGCCGTCGCGCGAGTACAGGTACACGGCGCCTGTTTGGTCGGTCAGATTTGGCCCGGGGCCGGTCCCCCAAGGATCGGTGAAGAACAAGTTTCCCTCGGCGTCGAAATCGAGGTCGTTGGGGCCTTTGAACAATTGGTTGCGGTAAGTATAGACGAGTGTCTTCAGCTCCTTCGTCTGCGGGTCGTAGACCAGGATCCCGCGGTGCCGGCTGGTCAAGTAGAGCTTGCCCTCAAACCAGCGGGTGCCCTGCGGCTCGCAGGTCTGACCCAGGTCGGGTGGCGGGTTGCAGTTGAAGACCGAGACGAGCTTGCCGTCCGGCGTGAGGTAAGACACCCAGCCGCTGCCGATCGCGACGAACCACAGATTGCCTTGGGTATCGAACGCGCCGCCTTCGAGAAACTGGCCTTGCGGCGTGCCGCTGACATCGGCAAATTTTTCGACCGGGCCGACCCCCGCCGGCAAAGGCGGCAGCCCCCAGGGCTGCACCGGGCCCGGGGCTTGGGCTGTTGCTGCACCAGTGGCGCAGAGCATCCCGATCAGCACGGCGCTCACCAACCGTATCAGAGCACAAAACGTCGGCATTGCTTTCCTCCCCCTTTCTGCCAGTAAGGCTTGTTACAGAAATAGCATGTTCACACGACACCCTCCGCGCGCAGCGTCTCGAAATCCGCGGCGCTCATGCCGAGCCATTCGCCGAACACGCCGGCGGTGTGCTCGCCGAGCAGCGGCGCCGGCTTGACCGGAGCCGGGGCACCGTCGAAGCGCACCGGGAACGCCGGCATGCGCAATTCGCCATTGGGGTGCTGCATGGTCTGGATGATGCCGCGCTTCTCGAAACTGGGTTCACCCAACAAATCGCCGGTGTCGAGCACCGCGCCGGCGGGAACGCCGGCGGCGCCGATCAGGCGCATCGCCTCATGCTTGTCGTGCCGCCGCGTCCAGTCGGAAAGCATCTGGTCGATCTCGGCTTCATGCTGGCCGCGCGCCTCGCGTGTCGCAAAGCGCGGGTCCTCGATCAGATCTTCCTGCCCGATGACCGCCAACAGCCGCCGCCAGTGCTCGGGGTTGGAGGGGCTGGTGAAGACGTAGACATAGTCGTTGGGGCCGCCGGGCTTGCACGGATAGATGCCGGCCGGCGCCATGCCGCCGGCCAGTGACTTGGCGCCGTTGCGCATTGCCGGCTCGCCGCTCCTCGCATGCTGCACGAAGGCGCCGCGGGTGTATTGCAGCTGGGCGTCCTGCATTGCGATCTGCAGCCGGCGTCCTTTGCCTGTCGTATGCCGCTGATAGAGTGCCCCGAGGATGCCGATCGCCAACAGCATGCCGGTGCCGGTGTCGCCCAATGTCGGCCCCGGCTTGCACGGCCGCCCGTCGCGCTCGCCGGTGATCGCCATCGTGCCGCCGCAGGCCTGCGCGATCATGTCGAAGGCGAGGTTGTTCTCGTAGGGGCTGCCCTCGCCGAAACCCTTTACTTGCGCATAGACGAGGCGCGGGTTGAGGGCGTGCAACACCTCCCAGCCGAGCCCCAGCCGCTCGATCGCGCCGGGGGCGAAATTCTCGACAAAGACATCCGCGCGTTTGGCCATGTCCTTGACCAGCTGCAGTCCTTGCTCGGATTTGAGGTCGACCGTGGCGGATTTCTTGTTGGCGTTGTAGATCATGAAATAATAAGCGTCGGCGCCGGGCCGGGGCCCCGTGCCCAGCCCGCGGCCGGGCTCGCCGCCCTTCGGGTTCTCGATTTTCACGACCTCGGCGCCCAGCCAGGCGAGAGCCTCGGTGCAGGACGGCCCGGCCTCGAATTGCGACAGGTCGAGAACCCGGACGCCGTCGAGACAATTCGGCGCTGCGCCTGATCCGTCCATCACTGATTGCTCCTTCTCAAACCGGCGGAGCGTCACGATAGTGCAGACCGGCTTCCGGTTGAAACGCCTTTCGCCGGCATCAACGTTCGGAGAACCAGATGAGCGACCCTTACGACCTCCAACGGTTTGTCGACGCCCAGAACCCAGTTTACGACAAGGTCCGCGGCGAATTGCGGCACGGCCGAAAGAAAAGTCATTGGATGTGGTTCGTCTTCCCGCAAATCGATGGTTTGGGGTCCAGTTCTATGGCCCGCAAATTCGCCATTTCTTCTCTCGCCGAAGCCGCCGCCTATCTGGCGCATTCGGTCCTCGGCCCGCGGCTTGCCGAATGTACCAGGCTGGTCAACCTCGTCGAGGGACGATCGATCGGGCAGATCTTCGGCTATCCCGATGATCTAAAGTTCCGGTCTTCGATGACCCTGTTTGCCCGCGCTTCACCGGCCAATCAGGTTTTCATCGATGCCCTGCAAAAACATTTCGATGGTGAATTCGATCCGGCGACCTTAGAGCGCCTGTAGGCTCTCCAACCGGTTTGCTTTGGCGCGCCGGCGAGAGGGTAGCTCAACGTTGTCCCGGTGGTTCGTCTCGGCACAATAAGCAATGGTTCATGGCGTCCATGCGGAGTTCGGGACAATGCCGCATTGACCGAAAACGCGGATTGCCGCATCTGAGGTAGAAGTCCTCCCTCGCCGAGCGATCGTTTCGGCGCCACGCACGGAGCACCGTCCGATGGCGACGCCCGCAGAAGCTGGCGCTTTGGTCCCGACCCGTCAGCCGATACCCGCGCCGCTGACGCGCGCCGCGATATTTCTGGTCGTGACGGTCAACTCCGGCGCCGACGCCGTCGCGAGCGTGCAGTCCCTGTGCGCCGACCTCGCCGCGCTGCTTCGTGCCGTCGGGTTTCGCGAGCCCCGCGAAAATCTCTCCTGCATCATGGGATTTGGGTCCGAGGCGTGGGACCGGCTCTTCGGTGAGCCGCGGCCGGCCGAATTGCATCCATTTCGTGAATTCCGCGCGGCATCGCGCCATGCTGTTGCCACACCCGGCGACCTGCTGTTCCACATCCGCGCCGAACGGATGGACCTTTGCTTCGAGCTGGCGACGCACATCATGGCGAGGCTGGAGGGCACCGTTGCTCCGGTGGACGAGGTGCACGGCTTTCGCTATTTCGACAGCCGCGACCTCTTGGGCTTTGTTGACGGGACCGAGAACCCCACCGGCCAGGAAGCGGTGGACGCCACGATAATCGGCGAGGAGGACCCCGCCTTCGCGGGCGGCAGCTATGTCGTCGTGCAGAAATATCTCCACGATATGGCCGGCTGGAACGCACTGCCGACCGAGGCCCAGGAACGCATCATCGGCCGAACGAAGCTCTCGGACATCGAACTCGACGACGCGACCAAGCCGAGCTGGGCGCACAGCGCGCTGACCGTGATCGAAGAGAATGGAAGAGAGATCAAGATCGTTCGCGACAACATGCCCTTCGGACAGCCCGGGCAAGGCGAGTTCGGCACCTACTTTATCGGCTACAGCCGCTCGCCCCGCACGATCGAGCAAATGCTGGAAAACATGTTTATCGGCCGGCCGCCTGGCAATTACGACCGGATTTTGGATTTCAGCCGGGCCGTAACGGGAAATTTGTTCTTCGTGCCGACCGCGACCTTCCTCGAAGACGTAACGTCAGGCGTGCCCGCTGCGGCGCAACCGGCGACCGCGCCGCCAGCAGATGCATCTTCGCAACTCGTCCCGCCGATGCCCGATCATTCGCTCGGCATCGGCTCGCTCAAAGGGGAACCCCGCCGATGAACAACCTGCACCGCGAGCTGGCTCCGATCTCCGATGCGGCATGGGCGCAGATCGAAGAAGAGGCGTCGCGGACCTTGAAGCGCTATCTCGCCGGACGCCGGGTCGTCGACCTCCAAGGCCCAAACGGCGTCGGCCTGTCCGCCGTCGGCACCGGCCACCTGCAGAACATCACGGCCCCCGGCGAGGGCATCCTTGCGCGGCAGCGCGAGGTCAAGGCGCTGGTAGAATTGCGCGTGCCGTTCGATCTCGACCGCCAGATGATCGATGACGTCGAGCGCGGCGCCAACAACTCGGACTGGCAGCCGGCAAAGGACGCTGCCAAGAAGATCGCCTTTGCCGAAGACGGTGCGATCTTCGAGGGCTATGCCGCGGGGGGCATTCAAGGCATCCGCCAGGGGACAAGCAACCCTATCGAGGCACTGCCCGCCGATGTGCGAAACTATCCTGACGCCATTGCCCACTCATTGAGTCAGTTGCGTCTCGTCGGCGTGAACGGCCCATACTCGGTGCTTCTGGGTGCCGACGAGTACACCGCCGTTGCCGAGGCCAGAGATTACGGGTACCCGGTGCTGGAGCACCTCCGGCGCATCGTCGACGGCGAGATCATTTGGGCCCCGGCCATCGGCGGCGCCTTTGTTCTCACCACCCGCGGTGGAGATTTCGACCTGCATATTGGTCAGGACATTTCCATTGGTTATCTGAGCCATACCGATGCTGCGGTTCGGCTCTATCTGCAGGAGAGTTTCATCTTTCTTCTGCTGACCAGCGAAGCCGCCGTGGCGCTGGCCCCCGCGGCCACAAGGTCGTAACTCTGGCCGAGCGCCGCGCGGTTTCGGCCACTGATCCCCGCAGTAGCCGGATGGCATGGTCAAAATGGCACGGCATCAGCTCCGCATCAAACGCGTCTACGAGCCACCCGACGACGAGGACGGCGTTCGTGTTCTTGTCGACCGCCTATGGCCGCGGGGCGTGTCGCGGGAGCGGGCGCAGATTGATCTATGGCTGAAGGAAATCTCCCCCAGCGATACTTTGCGCCGCCTGTTCCACGGCGATCCGGCGGGTTGGGAGGAATTCAAGACCGCTTATTACGCTGAACTCGAACGAGCGACCGCACAGGCGGCGGTTCGCGACTTGCTCGAACGGCTGACCCGGGAGCCCGTCACCTTGCTTTACGCGGCCCGTGACGAGACCCGCAACAACGCGGTCGCTCTGAAGGAATGGCTCGACTTGCGAGCCGGCTGAGCCGCGCGCGCAGCGCGACTGCTGCGGTGCGCTCGAAAAATTGACACGGCCGTCGCTCGCAGCGTTAGTTTGGCTCGCCTTTATCACGCAAATTACGGGGAGGAAGATAGTGAACCAACGGAAGACCGGCGCCAACATTTGCGTACTCGTCGCCGCCCTTTCGATCATGGCATTCGGCGCGCCGGCCCGGGCCGACGCGGGTGCCGTCGGCGATATGGGACTCGGCGTCGGCCAATGCCGGGCCGCATTCGCGGGGTAATTATCGTCGCCGGTAATTTTCAGGGTGTGATCACGACGAAAGCGCTTGACGATAACGGTAAGTGTACGCTAACGTAAGTCATGGCTTACGAAACAGCTTTGGCCGCGCTCTCCGATCCGACACGGCGGCTGGTTTTCGAGCGGATCCTCGCCGCGCCGCGGCCGGTCGCAGCCATTGCCGAGGGGTTGCCGGTCAGCCGCCCCGCCGTCTCGCAGCACCTGAAGGTGTTGAAGGATGCCGGGCTGATTACCGAGCGGCGCGATGGTACGCGGCGGCTTTACGCGGCCAACCCGCGGGCGCTCGGCGAGCTGCGCGCGGCCATCGAGGCGATGTGGCACGAGGCGCTGGCCGGAATGGCGGCAGCGATAAACGAGGAGCAGCAGGGATGACGATCGCCCGGTTCCCGGTCCCGCCGATCGTCAAATCAGTGACGGTTTGCGCCGCGCCGGCGCGGGCGTTCGCGCTGTTTGCGGGCCATTTCGCGCGCTGGTGGCCATTGGCGCAGGTCCACACCGGCCCTGATCCGGTGGACTGTGCGATCGAGCCGCGTGTCGGTGGCCGCGTCTTCGAACGCGCGGCCGACGGGCGAGAGACGGCGTGGGGAACCGTGCTGGCTTATAACCCGCCCCATCGCCTGGCTTTTTCCTGGGTCGTCGAGTTGCCGACCGGGCAGGAGCAACTGGTCGAGATCCGCTTCACGTCGGAGGATCGCGGCACCAGGGTCGAGCTGACGCATTCGGGCTGGGAAAAACTCGGCGACGCCGCGGCAAGCCAGCGCGAGCGCTACGACCGCGGCTGGGGCACCGTCTTCGAGCGCCATTTCGTCGAGTTCGTCAATTCCGCTGCAATTTGAGGGGAGGAGGAAAACCATGTCAGGCATGATCGTTCACGGCATCCCCGGCAGCCCCTATGTGCGGGCCGCCCTGTTGACCCTGGAAGAGAAAGGCGCGATCTACCAATTGGCCGCGATGGCGCTCGGAACCCTCAAGCAGCAGCCGCATCTGTCGCGCCACCCGTTCGGCCGCATCCCGGCTTTCGAGCATGACGGCTGGATGCTGTACGAGACGCGAGCGATCATGCGCTACATCGATGCGGTCGTCCCCGGCCCGCGGCTGCAGCCGGAAGAGCCGCGCGCGGCGGCGCGAATGGATCAGCTGATGAACATCACCGATTGGTATGTCATGCCGCAGGTCTCGGTGCCGATCACCCGCAATCGCGTGGTCGCGCCGCGCGTCAATCGGCCGGTCGATGAAGATGCCATTGCCAGAGCCCTCCCCAACGCGCGGATTTGCATTGCCGAGATCGGCCGCCTGCTGGATGGCTATTCATGGATGGCGGGGGACGCGCTCAGCCTCGCCGATCTGTTGCTGGCGGCGCATCTGTCAATGTTCGCGCAGGCGCCCGAAGGCGCGCAGATATTGCAAGACCACGAGAATTTGAGCCGCTGGCTCGCGCGCATCGAGGCCCGCCCGAGCATGGCAGCGACCACCTGGGACAAGCTGCTCGAGCGGGTGGCGGCTGCCGCCTGAGGCGGGGGCCGAGCCGTGCTGATCAGGGGTTTGGCGACGATCATTCTGGCTCTGGCCGCCGCCGGTCCCGCCGCGGCAGAGGTCAAGTCAGTCACCGCGAACGGCTTCGAGGTCATAACCATAGCCACGATCGCAGCACCCGCCGATCGGGTCTACACCGCGCTCGGCGAGGTCGGCCATTGGTGGAGCCCCTCTCACACCTTCTCGCGCGACGCCGCCAATCTCAGCATCGAGCTGCGCGCCGGCGGCTGCTTTTGCGAGCGGTTGAAGGATGGCGGCTCGGTTCAGCATCTGCAGGTCGTCTACGCCGCGCCTGGCCAGGGATTGCGTCTGCGCGGCGCACTCGGCCCGTTGCAGACCGAGGGCGTCGACGGCACGCTCAGCTGGATGCTGAAACCGGGGGAGGGCGGCACCAATGTCACCCTGAGCTATGTCCTTGGCGGCTACATCCGCGGCGGCATGGAGCAATGGGCGCCCAAAGTCGACCGGGTGCTCGACGAGCAGCTGCAACGCCTGAAGAGCTACGTCGAGGGCACATCTCAGACGCGCTAGCCGGCGCTTAGCGAGCCCGAACCTGAGCAGGCGCCCGGATGGGCTGACTGCAGGCGAGCCCGGTCTTTTGACCGGGCTTAGTGTCTGAATCATAATCGGAATGGTTGTATTATATCGTAGACACATTGCGTAAGGGTCAAGCCAATCTCCTGATAAGGAGCTGTACAGAGGCGATGTAAACCCACGCTTTGGCGCTCGCGATCGAAGCCTCGAAATCCTTTGCCAGGCGGCGGTTTCGATTGAGCCAGGCGAGGGTTCGTTCGACGACCCAGCGGCGCGGCAGCAGTTGAAAGCCGGCAGCGTCAGCGGCGCGTTTGACGATCTCGATGGTCCACTTGCCGAACTTGGCGAGAGCTTCGCGCAGATTGGGGCCATTGTAGACACTATCTGCGAAGAGATGGCGTAACCAGGGGAACAACTGGTGGATGGCCTCAATGACCAGCACGGCACCATCGCGATCTTGGACATCGGCGGGGTGCACCTCGGCACCGACCAGCAGACCGCACGTATCGGTCACAATATGACGCTTGCGCCCTTTGACCTTCTTGGCCGCATCATACCCACGCGGCCCGCCGCTCTCGGTGGTCTTGGCCGATTGACTGTCGATAACCCCGGCCGACGGGCTCGGCTCGCGCCCCGCTGCTTCGCGTGCTTGCAGCAGCAACGCAAAATTGATCTTCTCAAACAGGCCGTCGTCTCGCCAATCGTAGAAATAACCTTGCACGGTCGTGAACGGGGGGAAGTCCTTCGGCATCATCCGCCACTGACAGCCAGTCCGCGCGATATACAAGATCGCATCGAGCACCGCCCGCAGCTCGGTCTCGCGCGGTCGGCCCAAACGCTTAGCCGCCGGCATATGCGGCTCAATCAGCGCCCATTCGCCATCCGTCAGATCGCTTGCGTAGCGATGTCCCTCTCGCTCATACTTCCGACGAGTGATTTCAGTCCACATCTTGTGCCTCGATGATTGCTTTGTCACAACCATCATGCCACAACCGACTGAAATCACTGAATTCATTTTCGGTCGGCCTCTTAGTCTCGGCCTAGCCGGGTGATATCTGCGCTTTATGGCTGTGTGGTTTTCGTTCGGGGCGGCGGATGGTTTGGGTGTCGCAACGGTTTCCGGCTAAACTTAGGTCAATGCTCACCCGCATTTGCGCATTAGCATTGCTGCTACTTTGCACCGGACCCGCCGGGTGGGCGGCCGAGCCCGCCGGCGGGACCGTCGTGCTGCAGCTGCCGCCGTCGATGTCGCCCGACGCGGTCAGAGGCCTGATCGCCGATCTCGCCGCCAAGGGCGCTCAGCCCACCGAACCTCCCTCCGATATTCCCGAGCCGGCTTCTCCGAGTTTGATGACCGGCGTCCATATGGCGAGACAGATATGGGAGGCGACAAAACAGGCTGTCCGCGCGGTGCCGGTGCTGTTTCAGGCGCCGCAGGTCTGGGTCCGGCAGGTCGAGGCGGAAGGCGGCACGCGCGATGCCGCGCTCCGGTTTTGGGCTATCGCGCTCGCCGGTCTTGTGGCGGCGCCGCTGATCGGGTCGGCGGCACGCGCGTTGTTCGATCGCCGGAGGGTCGTCGAGCCGGGGTTAGGACCGCGCCTGCGCGCGGCTTTCATCAAATTTCTTATCGCGGCCAGCGCTGTCACCGTTTTCGCTTTTCTTTTCTGCGCCGCCCTGATGGCAATGTCGATGGGCCGGCCGATCATCGCAGAGACCGCCGACCGGCTGGTCTGGGCCGCATTGCAATGGCGGCTGTCGATCGTTCTGCTGTCGATCGTCCTGTCGCCGCACCGGTCGGATCTCCGGCTGCTGGCGATCGACGATGCCGATGCACGGATCTGTTCGCGTTGGTTCTCAGTCTATCTGACGGTCGCCCCGTTCAACTTCTTTGTCGTTTGGCTCATCGAACGGCTCGGCTTCGGACAGGAAGCCGTATTCGGCGCGGCGCTAACCTTGGGGCTCGCAATAACGGGCTATAAAGTCGTCATGTTCTGGGTGACCCGCCGCCCGATCGCCCGAGCGATCCTGGCCGCGACCGGTGGCGAGCCCGGGCCCGATCCGGCGAGCGGTAGCAGCCTCCTGGCACTGGGTGTTCATCGCTCTATCCGTCGGGATTTTCGTCGGGGCGGGAATCGAGTTCGCCCTAGGTAAGGGCGCCTGGGTGGCACGCGCCTCGACCGCGACGCAAGGGATCGTCGTCGCCCTGGCGGTGGTGGGCCAGGCGAGCCACAATCTGATCGCGCGGCTCTGCGCCTGCGACGCGGCGCACATCCGGGTGGCGCTGCGCCGCGCGCGGTTGCACCGCGCCCTCAGCCGGCTAGTCGATGCGTTCGTGTGGATCCTGGGAGCGGCCTGGCTCGGAGAGACTTGGGGATTGAACCTCGTCGACCCGCCACCCGGCAGCATGGAACGGATGCTCGTGCGGCCAACCCTCGAAGCGGCAGCGACGGTCGTCGCGGCCTGGATCCTGTGGACGGCCCTCAGCGCGGTCATCGACGAGAAGATGCCGCCGCCCGCGGCACCCGGCAACGAGGACGAGGTCCCGGGCTCCGCCTCACGGCTCGACACCTTACTGCCGCTCTTGCGCAACACTCTGCTGATCGCTCTTGCGCTCGTCGCGGTCGTCGTCGCCCTTGCGACCCTGGGCCTCAACATCGGCCCGCTGCTTGCCGGGCTCGGGGTCGTCGGCATCGCAATCGGCTTTGGCGCGCAGAACCTGGTACGCGATGTGATCTCAGGCATTTTCTTCCTGATGGAGGACGCCTTCCGGGTCGGCGAGTACATCGACACCGGCCGGCTGCGCGGCACCGTCGAAGGGATGTCATTGCGCTCGGTGCGGTTGCGCCACCAGAACGGTCAGGTGCACACGATCCCATTCGGGCAGGTCCAGTCGGTCACCAATTACAGCCGCGACTGGTCGGTGGTGAAGTTCAACCTCCACTTGGAGCCCACGGCGGACATCGAGACGGTGCGCAAGACCATCAAGCGCGTCGGCGAGGAGTTGCGTGACGACCCCGAGATCGGCGCCGAATTCATGCAGCCGCTCAAGATGCAGGGTGTCGTCGATGTGCTGCAGACCGCCCTCGTCGTCCGCTGCAAATTCACCGCGACACCGTCGCGCCCGACCTATCTGCAGCGTCAGGCATTGCGTCGCCTGATCGACGCTTTTGCCGCCGGCGAAATCCGCTTTGCGGCACCCAACGTCACGGTGCAGCTGACCAGCGCCGCCGCGTAAGGATTCCAGACTGCTGGAGAAGGCCATCGGAAAACTCGCCCCGCTCGGCGCGACGCGCGGCGCGGCGAATACGATTTGCTCGATCGCGCTTCTGCGGCTTATCATCGTGATGTTCGGGCGAGGAAGCTTTGCTCGGCCGACCGCTGAGAGGGGAAACGCGCGATGGAGAAAAGGTTTGGCGTGGTATCCGCGGATGGGCATTGCCGGCTGATGCACCTCCCCTTCGACCTGTGGACGAAGCGTCTGCCGAGAAAATTCCAGGACGACGGGCCGCGGGTCGTGAAGGGGCCGGACGGCGCCCGCCAGTGGGTCGTCGAGGGACACAACTGGAGCGGGGTCGGCTGGGCCGGCGTAGGCCGCGGGCCGGTCAACTGTTATACGCGGGCGGGGTTGGCGGAGGAGCCGGAGCCCGGCATCTTCCGCGCGGCAAATGCCAGGTATCGCTGCGAAGACATGGACCGGGACGGGGTCGATGCCGAGCTCGTCAACGGCCCCTATGAGCAGATATCGGCCATCAAGGCCCCGGAACTGCGGGCCGCCTGCGTTCGCGCCGTCAACGACTGGGCGCGGGAATTGTACGAGGAGTCGAACGGCCGGTTCATCATGCTTCTCCCGCTGCCCTGCCAGACGCCGGAGGAGGCAGTCGCGGAGCTGATGCGGGTGGCGGAATTTGGCCTGCCCACCGGGGTCATCTTCGACTGGGTCGGCGCTCCCGAACCGGTATTGCACCAGATCTGGGAGCCGGTCTGGGCGGCAGCGGCGGAGACGGGCTTGCCGATCAACTTGCACGCCAACCCGCGCGGCGGGTCGCGCCAAATCGGGGTGGGGGTCTCGGGCCTGGAACCGCGCAACCAGTCGCTGATGACGGTTGCCAACTTCCCGATGGGGCTCATGGCGGAGCTGATGAGCGCCGTCGTTTTCTCGGGCATCTGCGATCGCCATCCCCGGGTGCGCTTCGTCCTCGAAGAGGCCGGGGTCGGGTGGGTCCCGTTTCTGTTCTGGCGCTTCGACCGCGAATACGAGTTCGGCGGGCCATCCACCCCCGTCTTCAAGCCCGACATCCCGCTTTCCGACAAGCCGACCGAGTTCGTCAGGCGCCAGGTCTTCTTCACCTTCGAGGTGGAAGAGGAGGGCGGTTTCCGACGCGTGCCGGAAATTGGCTTACGCAACTTCCTTTGGGCCAGCGACTTCCCGGGTCTCGACAGCCCGTGGCCGCATTCCAAGGCGATGGGACACGTTCCGGCGGAGGCGGCTCTCGGGAAAGCGGCGCTCGACCAACTGGTCTTCGAAAACGCGGTGAGCCTCTACAAGATCCCGGTCACTATGCCTCGAGAGCGAGCGCCCGCGTAGCGATACCCGCCTCACATTTTAGCGCCAACGCACAGAACCAACCGTCTCTCTCCACCACCTTGGCCTGCGTGAAGCCGGCCGCCGTGAGCATTTCCGCGAATCCTTTGTTCGGCTGTCCCGAATGGGGCGTAAAGCCGAGCGCGACTTTGGCGCCGCGTTTCATGACTCGCCGCATTTCTCGCAATCCGGCTGAAGGGTCCGGCCAGACTTGCATGGAGTTGACTGCCAGCGCCTTATCAAAGGTGTCCTCATCGAATGGCAAGCCCTCCACGGAGCCACGCCGCAGGTCGACACGACCGCTCTGGATGGCGGCTGCATTCCGAGCGCGAGCTTGCTCCACCATCTCGCGCGATGGATCGATACCAGCGACATGCCCCGCCGATGCCAGGTTCGATAGGCGCCGAATAGTGACTCCCGGTCCGAACCCCACTTCCAACACGCTGTCGTTCGGTCCGATTTCAAGAAGGTCGGCGACCCAAGCGCCGCAATTCTCATTCGTCCGCGCCATGATGATCCCGCCTAACCGCCCCAGGACGCCTCTGGGGCGGCCAAACATATGCATCAAAATGTCTCGCGTGACGCTCATCGATTGCTGGCTAGTGGGTGACCCCTTTTAGAGAGCAACTAAACGGTTGCGCTTTCTCGCAAAGCGCACTACATCAATAGGCAATCAGGAGGGTGCGCATGAGCGATCGTATCGAAAAAACCGTCGAACTCAAGGCCCCGGTTTCCCGCGTCTGGCGGGCGCTGACCGATCATCGAGAGTTCGGCACTTGGTTTCGCGTCCGATTGGACAGGCCATTTGTACCGGGTCAGGTTTCGCGTGGGCAGATAACCTATCCCGGTTATGAACACCTGCGATGGGAGGCCGTGGTTCAGAAGATCGAGCCCGAGCGGCTGTTCTCGTTCACCTGGCATCCTTACGCGATCGATCCGAATGAGGATTATTCCGGTGAGCCGCCGACCCTGGTCGAGTTTACGTTGCAGAGCATCCCGACAGGAACCTTGCTGCGCATCGTCGAGTCCGGTTTCGACAAGCTCCCGCGCAAACGCGGGCTCGAAGCGTTTCGCATGAATGACGGCGGCTGGAGCCAGCAGATCCAAAACATCGCGGGGCATGTCGAACAAGCGCCATAGTCGGTTCGATGCGCTGAAAGCGCGGGCATCGGTGTTTGCTGCTCTCGGCGACGAGACGCGCCTTTCGGTGTTGAGCAAGCTTTGCAATGGCGTGCCGCAGTCCATTTCCCGCCTGACCGCAGGCACCAATCTGTCGCGGCAGGCGGTGACAAAGCACCTCCGCGTGCTGGCGAATGCTGGTGTGGTGCGCAGTGTACGCGTCGGGCGCGAAAGCCGGTTCGAGCTCGAACCGCAGCCGATCGAGGAAGTACGGAATTATCTCGACCAGGTGTCCAAGCAGTGGGACGATGCGTTGGCACGACTGAAATCGCACGTCGAACAATAGAGGCGGCGCCCCCTCCGGAAGGAGGCATTTGTTGGCGCAGACTGAGACACCAGACAGGCGTGTGCGTGCCGGGGCCGTGACAGGGTGCGGGCGAAGCACAGCGGCAGCGCGCCCTCGCCATTATCCGATACGCCGGCCGGCATCTCGGCTTCTTGGCGGGGCTGCTGATTGCGGCGGTCGCAATCGGCGTCGCCTACCGCTACCTCTTCGACCCGCTCGACGAACGGACGGTGCCGTTTTACATCCGCAGCTGTATCCATGCGACGGGCCTGACTTTCGTCGGCTGGGCTGTTCATCTGGCTTTCGCGGCGGTCCCGCGATCGCGGCTCGGCGGCGTGTTGCGGCGGTTGCCGCTGAGCGCCGAATTCGTGATCAAGGCGCTCACGATGACGGCGGCCCTGACGATCGTCGCCGTCGGGCTCCAATTCGTGCTGTACCCCTTTCCGGTGTCGCGAGCGCTGGCTCGCCGATGAGCTGCCGCTGATCGTCGGCATCACTTTTTCCGGGTCGCTGGTTGTTGGCGCGATCTTCGAATTCCGCCGGATGATTGGCGGTCGTGTCCTCGGCAGCTTTTTGCTCGGAACCTACCATCGGCCAAGACGCGAACAGCGTATCGTCATGTTTCTGGACATCGCCGACTCGACCGCGCTCGCGGAGCGGCTCGGCGAGGTGCGCGTGCACGATCTGATCACTAGGTTCTTTTTCGACATCGACCAACCAATTGCCGACCAAGACGGCGAGGTCCACGCCTATGTCGGCGACGAGATTATCGTCACCTGGCCGCTGAGCGCGGATCCCGAGCGCAATGCCCGATCACTGCGCTGCTTCTTCGCCGTCGAAGAAAAAATGATCGAACTCGCTCCGTCCTATGCCCAGGAATTCGGCGTCGTGCCGCGGTTCCGCGCCGGCATTCATGCCGGTCCCGTCGTCGTCAGCGAGTGCGGCATCGCGAAGCGGCAGATCGCGTATTTCGGCGACACGATGAACGTCGCTGCCAGGCTCTGCGAGCACTGCAAGGTCGTCGGAGAAACCCTGGTCGCCTCGGCCGACATGCTGCGCAGCGCTGCGGTCCCGCAGGGGCTGAGCGTCGGACGGCACGCCAGCCTCATGCTGCGCGGACGACGGACCCCGGTAGAGGCGCGCGCGGTGCATTTGTTGCGGACGGCCATTTCGATGACACCTTGACGACAGGTTTGGACGCCTTATTCTCATATGCAGCATAACGGAACGCCGGGCAGGTTCGGCCCGGTTTTTCCGGGGAGGAGAAATGCTCACACTGAGCATATTACAAGGAGATGACCGTGCTGCAAACCGCTTTCCCCACCCCCCGGACTACCCTTCCGCTCCCCGAGCTATATCGGCGAGTCGAGCGGCACATACCGGCCTTTGAATGGCGGATACTCGCAGACGACATCGCGGCGATTCTCAAGCTCAAGAAGGAACGCAACGCGGTCGTCCTGGCACACAACTACCAGACCCCCGACATTTTCCACACGGTCGCGGATATCGTCGGCGACAGCCTGGCGCTGGCGCGCGAAGCGTCGCGCACCGATGCAGATGTGATCGTGCTCGCCGGCGTGCATTTCATGGCCGAGACGGCAAAGCTGTTGAACCCGGCAAAAACCGTGCTGATCCCGGACCTCGAAGCCGGCTGCTCGCTCGCCGCATCGATCACGGCGGCCGATATCAAACTGCTGCGACAACGCCATCCGGGCGTGCCGATCGTGACTTACGTCAACACCTCGGCGGTGGTGAAGGCCGAGTCCGACGTCTGCTGCACCTCGAGCAACGCGAAAAAGATCGTCGAGGCGCTCGGGGTGCCCCGCGTGATCATGCTGCCGGACGAGTATCTGGCCCGCAACACGGCGGCGCTGACCAAGGTCGAGATCATCGCCTGGAAAGGTCACTGCGAGGTGCACGAGCGCTTCACTCCGGAGGACATCAGGAGTCTGCGCGAGAGCCACCCCGGCATAACCGTGCTGGCCCATCCGGAATGCCCGCCCGAGGTCATCGCCGAGTGCGATTTCACCGGCTCGACCGCGGCGATGGCCGATTATGTCGGCAAGGAGCGGCCGGCCCGTGTCGTGCTGCTGACCGAGTGCTCGATGAGCGACAATGTCGCGCTGCAATATCCCGATCTCGAATTCGTGCGGCCCTGCAATCTGTGCCCGCACATGAAGCGCATCACCTTGCCGAAGATCCGGCGTTCGCTCGAAACGATGACCCACGAGGTCACCGTCGATCCCAGCATCGCCGAGCGGGCGCGCCGCACGGTCGAACGGATGCTAACGCTGGGGTGAGAAGAGGGGAGGGGAGGCGGTGCGGCTGATCATCGAGCCGATCGTCCGGGCGGCCTTGCTCGAGGATTTGGGGCGGGCCGGCGACATCACGACCGAGGCGATCGTGCCGGAAGAGGCGGAAGTCGCAGCTGTCATTGCGGCGCGCCAGCCGGGTGTCGTCGCCGGGTTAGAGGCCGCGCTTCTCGCCTTCGAGCTGATCGACCCGACACTGCAAATCGAACGGCGGTGCAATGATGGCGCCCGGATTTCGCGCGGCGATCTGGTCGCGCGGATCAAAGGCCGAGCAAAGGGTGTGCTCGCCGCGGAGCGCACCGCGCTCAATCTTCTGTCCCGGATGTCGGGGGTCGCCACGGCGACGCGGTCGCTCGCCGACGCGATCGCCGGCAGCAAGGCGAAAATCGTGTGCACCCGCAAGACGACCCCGGGCCTTCGCTTACTCGAAAAAGAGGCGGTGCGGCTCGGCGGCGGAGCGAACCACCGCTTTGGTCTCGATGACGCAATGCTGATCAAGGACAACCACATCGCATTGGCGGGTGGTGTGCGGCCGGCACTGGAACGCGCGAAGCGGCACGCCGGGCATCTCGTCAAGATCGAGCTCGAAGTCGATACCCTCGAGCAGCTCGCCGAAGCGCTCGAGGTCGGCGTCGACGCCGTGCTGCTCGACAACATGACGCCGCAGACGATGCGCCGGGCCGTCGCGATGGTCGACAGCCGCGCCATCACCGAAGCCTCCGGGCGGATCACTCTCGAAACCGCGCCTGCGGTCGCCGCTACCGGCGTCGACCTGATCTCCTGCGGCTGGATTACCCACAGCGCCCCGATCCTCGATCTGGGTCTCGACATTGCCGGCTGACGGCGATCCGGGGTTTTGGTGCCGCAGGAAGGAACCCGCCCCCGGTTCAAGGACGGTCCATCGGCCCTTTATCTCAAAACGTTGCGCGCCAGCCCATGCGAGGCATGCGCCAGTCGGTCGTCGTTCGTCCATAGCATAGCGCAGCGATGGTGCTGAGCGCAGGCCAGATGGAGCGCATCGGGTGTCCTCAGGCCAAAACGGGCTCGGAGCTGAGCGGCTTGCAGATAAACCGGCTCCGGCATCGCCAGAGACACGAGCACCTCGAATATTTCGGTATAAGCGCCTTCCAAGACGGGATCGCCACGCTTGAGCGGCCCTACCAGGCATTCGCATTTCACCAGCGGCGAAATGCCAAAACGTGCTTCCCCTGCGCGGGCTATGGCATCGGCGACCGGTACGCCCCAGCGGGCATGGCGCTCGATGAGATAAATCAGGAGGCACGCATCGAGGTAGATCACTCCCAGGAATTTCTTTCCTCCGCTATGGCGGCATCGATTTCTTCGGTGGACCGTCGCGCATAACCGGGCAGGGAGTGGCTCTCCAGCCAACCAAGAATAGCGCGCCCGCTGCCTGTGCCTGAGGCGGCGCCCGGGCGCTTGCCGGCAGGCACCAACCGCGCGACTGGCGAGCCCCGATTGGCTATGACAACTTCCTCCCCCGCTTGCACCGACTTGATCAGCTGCGACAGCCGGTTTTTGGCCTCAAAAATGTTGACTTGCACAGCCTCACTCCGGCAAACGGCTTCACTGAAGTGAAGGCTAACATTTATGGCTATCTTAGCCAAGTGTCATCTGGTCCTGTGGTACCGCCATAGCTGCGAGTCGCCGGCAATTTAGATCGGGTCGAGGGGCCAGACGGGGCGGCGGACCTTGGTAAAGAGTTCCGGGGTGTAGATCTCCGAGCACAAGGCGCCGGTGTCGACGAGGATGACCTCGCGGGCGATCGGCTCGAAGGCGGCGCGGAAATGCTGCATCGACTTGACCGCGACGGTCCGGTAGCGGGTCGGGTCGATGCCGAGCGAGGTGAACTGGGCGAGATCGACGGCCTGGCCGTTATTGGTGATTACGACGATGTCGATGCCACTGACGCGGAACACCATCGAGGGGCCGTAATTGCGCTCGATGCCGCCGCCCATCGGACCATAGGCGATAAACCGGCCGTTGGTCAGGCAGACGACTTCGCCGTCGAGGGAGAGCGGGCCGCCGCCCATCGACGGGTCGGTCTTGCCGCCTAGGGTCACAGTCGTTTTAGTCCCGACCCCGGCGCGCATCCCGTCCTGCACCGCTTGGGGGTCGCAAATGGCATGGAATGCGACGCCTTCGACGCCGGCGTCGACCAGGCCCTTCAAAAAAGCAGTCGCGTCGCCGTAGCCGCCTCCGCCGGGATTGTCGGTGTAGTCGGCGACAACCAGTGGTTTGTCGCCTGGCTTGCCTTGCCGCGCCAGCGCAACTGCCTCGGCGACTGGCAGCAATTTGACAGTCGTGAAACCGCGCGTCTCCCAGGCGTAGTTTATAAACTCTTCGGCAATCGCCTGCCCCCGCCCGGTGTCGCCGTCCACCGTGACGGTCACCGACGGTCCGACGTCATGGATATTGGCGCGGCTGAACCCGGCGCAGATGCTCACCGCCAACGCCTCGCCGCTCTGCTCGAGCGCCTCGCCGCGGGCGATCAGCTCGGCCATCGGTCCGCGCTGGGTGCGACCGTGGTCGAGCCCGTAGAGCATCGGCCGGCGGGCGATCATGGTCCTCGGCCGGATCTCGCCCTGCATCGCGCGCTGCAATAATTCGGCGCCCTGCCAAGCCCGCTCGTACTGGTCGATATGCGGGTAGGTGCGATAAGCGATAAGGGCGCTCGCATTGTCGGCCATGCGCCGCGTCACATTGGCGTGCAGATCGAGCGTGACGACAATCGACGCCTCGGGGCCGAGCCGGCGGCGCAGCCGCGCCAGAAACTCGCCCTCGGCGTCCTCGTGGGTCTCGCTGACCATTGCGCCGTGGAGATGCAATAGCACGCCGTCGATCGGGCCTCTCCTATCGACGGCGTCGAGGATCATCCCGGCGACCGACTCGAACGCCTCGTCGGTGACGATGCCGGACGGGTTGGGGTTGGCGGAGACCGGATGAACCAGGCTCCAGCCGAATTTGTCGGCCGCCTCGAAGGTCGCCCCGAAGGCCGAGCGGGTGCCGCGGAACGCCTCGGGGATCTCGTTTTCGAGATGGTAGTCTCGGCGGCGGATCATCGCCATATCCGTCGGCACCCTGCTGAAGGTATTGGTCTCATGCATGAAACGTGCGGTCAGAACGCGCTTCAAGGGATCACCTCCTCGATTGCGGCGATCCAGCCGGCGTAATATCGCAGCCGGCCGGGCCGGAGAAACTGGATGCTATGGCGATGAACCGTTGGAGGACAGCATTTCCGCGGGTTCTGGCGATTTGGATCCCTTGCAGCTGGTGAATCCCTAAGCATGCTAACGCTCTACAACAACCGCGGAATTCGCATCAAACCCGCGGCGGGTACGGATGCGCCGCCTCTGCCGCCACACGTCGTGTGGATCGACCTG
Source organism: uncultured Alphaproteobacteria bacterium (assembly GCA_963700185.1). GTDB lineage: Bacteria > Pseudomonadota > Alphaproteobacteria > ATCC43930 > CGMCC-115725 > AP-15. The sequence continues at coordinate 14,670 of CAVOWP010000014.1, read as the reverse complement.
ATAAACCCGGAGGCGAGCGAAACCGCGTTTGTTGAAAAAGCTACCAGCCTCGCCGTGCCGAACCTTGAGGAGCTCAGCGAGATCGAGAGCTCCAGCCGATTACGCGCCCGCGACGGAGCGCTATATCTGAGCGCGCCCTTAATCTACAGACCCGAACCCGATCAGCCGCTGTCTACGCCTGTCGGGTTTATCCTAACCAGTGATCGCCTGATCACGGTGCGCTTTGCCGAGCTGCCCTCGTTTTCAAGCTTCGCCGCCCGCACAATCCCCACGGACAGCCAGTCCGCCACGAGTGCCGGCGTCTTCACCGAGCTGATCGAAGCGATTGTCGACCGCCTGGCCGACGCGCTGGAACGCAGCGCCAGTGAGCTCGACACCCTCTCGCACCGGCTGTTTCGGGAAGGACCGGAAGGGCCGATGAGCCGACGGCGGCCGATCGGGGAAGCCGACCTCAGGGTCATCCTGCGCCGCGTCGGCCATAATGGCGACCTCGCCTCGAAAATCCGCGACAGCCTACTGGGCATTGCCCGAATCGTGCCCTTCGTCTCCACCATGGCCGCCGATTGGTTGCCACCAGAGCTGAAGCCGCGGCTAGAGACGCTTCGTCAGGACGTCGCCTCTTTGAACGACTACGATGCGCATGTCGTCAGCAAAGTGCAGTTGCTGCTCGACACAACATTGGGGCTCATCAACATCGACCAGAATAACATCATCAAAGTGCTGACCATCGTGTCGGTCGTCGGCGTGCCACCAACGTTGGTGGCCAGCATGTATGGGATGAATTTCAAGCACATGCCCGAGCTCGACTGGGCTTGGGGGTATCCTTACGGCCTTGCGCTGATCGCGCTCAGCGCGGTTCTACCGCTACTGTGGTTCAAATGGCGCCGCTGGTTCTAGGGTGAGCATGGAAAAAAAACAAAACGCCCCCGGTCAAACCGGGAGCGTCGAGTAGGCGAGAATTTGGGTAACCTACCTGCCGCTACCGAGGTGTCCCCCATGCATCGGCGAAGTTGAGCTGCCGGCGCCGGTATTGGGATTCTCCAGGCGGTAATTCTGCGCCTGCTGGAGCTGTTCTTTTGTCAGATCCAGGGTCAGCCGATGGTGATCGGTCTTCAGATCTCGCAGGCTGACAGCGACGTATTTACCGCCCATCCCCAGGAAGGCGCCTACGTCAACCACAACCGACGCGACCTGCCCCTCACGGTCGAGGACCAGGTCCTTGACATGCCCGATCTTGCGGTTCTGAACGTCGTAAACAGCGCCGCGGATCATCTTGCTGACGCGGATCTGATCTGGCTGGATTATCGTCTCGCTGCCAGTTGCTGCCAGGGTCTGGCTGCGGGGAGCCGTTTCGGCGTAGGCACCCGGTGCGGTGGCGAGTAAGAGAGTTGCGCGCTGAGGGGCGACTCAGACAACGTGGAACAGGTAAAGCAGAATGATGACCGGGATCGGAATCCCGAGCAGCCAAAGCAGAATGCCTCGACCCACAAGCAACCTCCCTCGCAGATGGTGAAAGCTATTTCTTGCCGGCGATCTCGCGGACGGCGTCCTTTGCGTGGCCAACCGCACCCTGTACCCGGCCTTCGGCCTGATCGGCCTTGCCTTCGGCTTCGGTGCCGGCGTCGCCCAGAGCTTTGCCGGCCTGTTCCTTGATCTTGCCGGTGACCTTCTTCACGCCTCCTGCGACACGATCCTTATCCATTGCCAATCCCTCTGTTTGATTTACTCGCACTGAAAACACGGTAATTCGCCCAGTAGTTCCTCATTGGCGAAAACGAGCTCCAAAGCAAAAACGCCCCCGAGGGCTCGGGGGCGTTTCGTTTCCGTAAATCGAGCTGATCAGGCAGCTTGACGCTGGGTCACTTGCCCTTGCTGCGGTGCAGTAATCTGCTCCGAGTTTCCGGCACCGATCTGCACTTTACGCGGCTTCGCTGCGTCGGGGACCTCGTGGATCAGGTCGACATGCAGCATGCCGTTGACGAGGCTGGCGCCGACGACCTTGATGTGGTCGGCGAGGCTGAAGCGTCGCTCGAAGGCGCGCCGCGCGATACCGCGATGCAGGTAGCGGTTCTCGTCTTCCTCCTTTTTCGCCTTGCCGGTCACCAGCAGCGTGTTCTCCTGAGCGGTGATGTCCAGCTCATCCTGTGAAAACCCGGCTACCGCCATCGTCAGGCGATAGGCGTCTTCACCGGTCTTCTCGATATTGTATGGCGGATAGGCGAGGGAGGCGCTGTCGACACGCGTGGCAGCATCGACCAACCGGGTCAACCGATCAAAACCGATGGTCGAGCGGAACAGGGGAGAGAAATCCAAACGATCCATAACCAAGTTCTCCTTTGAGCAACATGGAAATCGGCACCCACCATTCGGCTGGATGCCATTCACTGGCGCGCAGTCCCTTAGTGGCCACCGCGCAATACTAAAATGGTGACTATAGGATAATGATCAAGGGGTTCGCCGGGTACCCCAGCGCCGCTAGTGCTTGATGCCAAACCCTTGAAATCGCTTGTTGAAGCGGGCCAATTGCCCGCCGCTGTCGACCAGCCGCTGTTGTCCGCCGGTCCAGGCCGGATGCGACTTCGGGTCGATATCGAGCCGCAATGTGTCTCCCGGCTTGCCGTAGGTCGAACGTGTCTGATACGAGCTGCCGTCCGTCATCACGACGGTTATTTCGTGATATTCGGGGTGAATTCCTTCTTTCATCGAACAGTTCTCCATGCCGCTGTGGTTTATAGCGAAGCGGCACCTCGTGCGCAATGTCGGCGGGATCTAGGCGTGGGAGACCCGCATTGCGAGGGCAATCAGGTCGAAAATATCGACGAGCCGGGCGACATAGTGGTCGCGCATGAGCCGATTTCGACCCGGCTCGCCGCACAGATCGGCCTCCAAGATCCGCAGAAGCCGTTCGAGCCTGCCCCGATGCAGGCCCAGCCGACGCTGCAAGGGATCGGTGACTACACCGGAAAAGGCGGCCAACATGGCGCCGCCGAGGAAGACGCCGGCGGTCGTGGCGGCCAGCAGTCCCGGACCGGCTTCAGTTGGAAACAGGCTGTACCACAACCCGCCGAGGCTGGCGCCGAGCGGAAAGGCCGATATTGCCATCTGTTGTGCGAGCATCCCCGCCAGAGCCGAGCTCAAGGTCACCAGACCCGGGGTCGCCTGCTTGACGACCAGAGCACCCAGACCGGCGGCGACAAAGCCGGTTGCGATTTCGGCCGTCGCGGTGCGCGATCCGAGATAGGTCTCGACCGCGGCCGCGAGCCGGCGGCGAAAATCTGGGTCGGCACCGGCCGGAGCGACGAGGAGGGCGGCTGCTCTCTCGTCGGCGAGTATCGTCTCGGCGAGAGCATCGCGATACGAGACCCGATCTCGCCGTTGGCAGGGGATTTCGAGCAGTTCGGTTGCCACCAGCCACTCGATCTCCCGGGCGACCTCGGTCTCCAAGAGGAGGCGGCGGCCGGCAAGCCAGGCCGACACCCGTTCCATGCCGCCCCGTCGCGTCGCCCAGGCCAAGAGCTTGATGCCGAGCGCAGGCCCCGCGAGAAACAGATTGGCCGGGGCCCGCAGCAGATCCCAACCCCGCGCTCGCCGATGCAGCGCAATGGAGCCGGCCAATGTGAAATGACGATCGACAAACGCGTCGATGCGCCCGCGCCGGCTCTCGATGTACCGTTGCACGGCGTCGCGCACGATCGCGCTGGCGAGCTCTTGCGGGGATATGTCCGACATCCGTTCACAAACTCGACAGCCGCCTATATCTAGACTTACATGTGTAGTGGTCAACTCAGTCTTCTCGAGCCGTTGCCCTTGCTTCCGGAAGGACTCGAATATCGAGCGGAGCTGGTGTCGCCGGACGAAGAGGCCGAGCTTCTGGAACATTTTCGCGGGCTGGATTTCAGGGAGTACGAATTCCACGGCTACCTCGGCAAGCGGCGCGTTGTCTCGTTCGGGCTGCACTACGACACCAACGACAATACGGTCCGTAGGACAGAGGACATACCAGGCTTCCTGCTGACACTGCGTCAGAAGGCTGCCGATTTCGCAAGGCTCGCGCCCTTTGAACTGCAGCAGGCTCTCGTCACGGAATATACGCCAGGAGCCGCGATCGGCTGGCATAGGGATCGACCCGCCTACCGCGATGTCATCGGCGTCTCCTTCAACTCATCGTGCCGGCTTCGCTTCAGGCGCAAGCGGGGCAGCAGCTGGGAACGCGCTTCGTTGATCGTGGAGCCGCGTTCGGTCTACCTGCTGCGAGGCCCGGCTCGGACGGAATGGCAGCACAGCATCCCTCCCGCCGAACGCTTGCGCTACTCCGTCACATTCAGAAGCATGCGCGGCCCAGTAAAAGCGGATCAACCCGCTGTAGCGTAGGTGGCGCGGCCGATCGCCAGCAGCTGGCCCGACTCGTTTGCGACATCGATATCGACGACCCCGACCAGTCTGCCGCTGCGCCGCACCGTAGCGGTCACGACGAGCGCGGTATCGAGCGCCGGACGCAGATAATCGACGCGGAAATTGACGGTCGGCAATGGCCGGCCCAATAGCATCACCAGCGCGTAATCACCGACTGTGTCGATGATCGCCGCGATCGGGCCGCCATGCCACTGGCCGCTGCCGCGCCCGCGCTCGAATTCCGGGCGCATGGCGGCGCGCATGACCAGCTGCTGCTTTACTGGGTCGGCGCTCAGCACCGTCAGGTTCAGCAGGCTGATGAACGGCGACTGGCCAAGCCGTTCCTGCAGGGCCTCCTTGCCGAGCGGTTCATCGCTCACGGCACGATCACCAGCTTGCCGAATACGTCCCGGTTTTCGAGGCGCGCCAGCGCCTCCGGAGCGCGTTCAAGCGGATAGGTCGTATCCACGACAGCTGCGAGCCGCCCGGATTGCACCATTTCGAGCAATGCCGTGATGTCCTCATGCTCCCAGCCATTGGAGCCGAGGATCTGCAGCTCGAAGGTCCAGATGAAGCGGATATCCTCCGGCGGGTCGTAGCCGGCCGTCGCGCCGCAGGTCAACAGCCTGCCGCCGACGCGCAACACCCGCAGGCTCCGGGTCCAAGTGTCGCCGCCGGTGTAATTCACGACCACATCGATGCCACGGTCACTGCCGGCGCCGCGTCGCGTTGGCTTGCCGTAGAGTGCGTAAACCGCCTGCACAAAATCCTGTTCGGTATAGTTGATCACGTGGTCGGCGCCGAGGGCGCGCAGCCTGGCCGCCTTTTCCTGCGAGCCGGTCGCCGCGATCACCGCCGCGCCGGCGAGCTTGGCGAGCTGCACGCAGCACACCCCGACGCCGCCAGACGCGCCGAGGATCAGCACCTTCTCGCCCGCCCTAACCCGCCCGTTGGTGAACATCATGCGGCGCGCGGTGCCATAGGCGCAGGGCAGCGCCGCGGCCGCTTCAAAGCCGATGCCGTCGGGGATCGCGACGAGCTGATGCGCCTTTAATCGGCAGTATTCGGCCAGTCCGCCATGCACGGTCTCGCCGGTCAGCCCGCCCTCGACCCGGTTGATCGGATCGCCGAGCACGCGGTCGCCCACCTTCCAGCCCGAGACGCCGAGGCCGACCGCCGCAATCTCGCCGGCCACGTCGAGACCCATGATGGCCGGCATCGCGATCCTGATCCCCGGCATGCCGCGCCGGGTAAAAACATCGTGGTAGTTGAGCGCCGTGGCGCGGACGCGCAGCACCACATCGCCCGGGCCGGGGGTCGGGTCGGGAAAGTCGGTCTCATAGCGCAACCCGCCGGCGCCGTGCTCGCGCAATACGATAGCCTTCATCAGATCATCCCCGTCGTGAGCGATGGAGCAATAGGGCGCGTCTCGAAGCATGCACGACATCGCCGGCAGCCCTTCAAGATGTCGCCAGCAATTGGGCGGCGCGCTTTGCCAAAGCCAGGCGGTCGATCTTGTTGGTGCCGGCCAGCGGCATCTCCGGCACGAACCATACCCGCCGCGGATGCAAATAGGGCGCGGCATTGGCGAGCGCGAATTGGCGGATCGCTTCTTCGCTCGGCGCGGCGCCGGGCCGCGTCACGACAAAGGCCACCGGCTTTTTGAATTTCAGCTCGTCATCGATCGGCACGACAACCGCCTGGTGAATGTCCGGATGGCGCTCGAGCACCGCCTCGATCTCGCCGGGGTAGATGTTTTCGCCGCCGCTGACGAACATGTCGTCAGCGCGGCCGATGAAATAGTAGAAGCCGTCGGCATCGCAGCGGAACACGTCGCCGGTGACGTAGAAGCCATCGGAAATCAATGCCTTCGCCGTCGCCTCGGGCAGATTGTGATAGCCGTTCATCAATGCCGGGCAGCGCATCTGTAACACGCCCTCACTGGCATCACGATTGGCGCCCTCGACCAGCCGCAGGCTGACATGCGGATGCGCGACGCCAACCGACAAGTCCGGGGTCGGCCGGCCGTCGGGGTGTGCGGCGAAGACGATCGGGCCCGCCTCGGTCGTGCCGTAGCTGTTGGTGACCACGGCATGCGGGAACGTGCGCCGCGCCGCTTCCATCAGGCCATGCGACACCGGCGCTGAGCCCATACGCACCGCAGTAACCGCCGTGAGATCGGTGCGCGCCAGCAGCGCGTTCTCACGCAATATCATGCCGATCATTGTCGGCACCGAGGTCAAGGTGGTGGTGCGATATGCGGCGGCCGCCTCGATGTAGCTTTGCGCTGTGAAGCCCGGCAGTAGAATGACCGTATCGTGCTGCGCCAATGCTGCCTGCGACACGGCGAGTGCATTCATGTGGTAGAGCGGCGCCGCTACAAGCACCCGCTGCTCTCCGGGGCCATTCGAACGGCGACGCATGTCGATGACCCAAAGGTGACTGTTATGGGACAGCACGACGCCTTTGGGCCGGCCGCTGGAGCCCGAGGTATAGAGGAACATGGCCGGGTCCGCCGGATCGGGCGTCACCGCGGCGAAGAGGCCGGGATCGAGCAATGCCGTGAAGTCCTCGCCGAAGACAAACCGCGGCATGTCGGGTGGGCACAGCGGCAGGCGCGCCCGGTCGCACAGCACGATCCGAGCGCTACAGTCGCGCAGAATGAATTCGAGGGTGGCCGCCGGCAGCTTCCAGTTGACCGGCACCGCAACCAGACCGGCGCGCATGACGCCGAGAAAGGAGGTCAGGAACTCGCCGCGATTAGCCGAAAGAATGGCGACGCGCTCGACCTCGGGTCAGGCCTTGCGCGAAGAGGCCCCGAGCCGTTGCATCGGCGAGCGCGTCGATCTCGCGATAGCTGTAGAAGCGCGGCGCCGACCCGGCGCCGAGATCGATCACTGCCAGTCCGTCGGGATCGCCGGCGCGGTCGATCGCGTCGCCCAAATTTCGGAAATTAGGGGGCCCGAAGCCATCCGCCGCATCGGTCATCGCTCACTCCGAGAATGCGATAGCCGTATTGAACGCGGCGCCGGCCGGCACTATCAGCCGATGCGGCTCGACGCGCAAGCCCGGGATGGCGCGCAGGCATTGTTCCGCCGCGCGCAGCGACCGGACTGTGACCCCAAGAGCCGCCATATATTCGGTGCGGCCGGCCGCCTCAGCTGCCGTCTCGCCAAATTCGGCCGCTACCATACCCGGCGTCGAGAGCTCGACTTGCGCGGCTCCGCCGGCGATGACTTGCCCCCCATTGAGATCCGCCAGGGCCTCGTCGCCGAAGAGACCGCGGAACAGCCTTGCCGTGCGCTGAGGATCGGCGGTCGCGACCACCACGCGGGCGATGGCGCAGGCGCCGTTCGGATGGGTCTGCCATTCCGGGCGCCATACGAGGTCGGGGGTCTGATGCTCGCAAAAATAGACGCGGCCCATCGCCACCTGAGCCGGATCGAGCCGGGTGGTACGAAACCGCGCATCTTGCGTCACGCTGTCGAGCGCGACCGGGCGGGAGAAGGATTGAACCGGCAGGACGGGGAGACCGGCTGCTGCCGCCTGGTCATAAACCGAACTCGGCGTCCGCGGTCTTGAAAACGAGCCCGTTGAGGCCGACCGGAAAGCGCATGATCTCGGGGCGGATCGCGCCGTCGCCAGCAAACCCGAGCAGCTCCAGATAGTCGATCGCGAACATCGCCAGGTGATTGACCGAGCCTAGCGTGTGACGCCCGCGCGGCGTCAGTTGAAACCCGAGGGATTGAAAGCAACGCATCGCCTCGTCGATGCGGTCGCGCACATCGATCACGACGTGATCCAGGACAGGCGAGAGCGCGGCCATATGAGCCTCCATGGGGGACCGGATCAGGGTAGTCGGCGCGCTGGCTGTGCGGCAAGGCATAGCGGGGATGCCGACAGAAGTTGACAAGAGTGCGTATGCGCTTATATGAGCGCATATACCCTTAAATGACGAACCATCTCCGATGAGCAAGCGTGATGGTAGGGATGAGCCATCTTCGCCTCCGTCAAAACGAATGATTGTGGGTTACGAAATCGGTGAAACGCACATTGTGTTTGAGCGTGATTGTGCGGGCGGGGATGTCGAATACAAAGGTGCCGAACCCGCCTTCGTTATCTTCCCAGCCGTAGCAAGTCTCGTCGAGATAGTCGTAAACGAGCGTCTCGATGGCTTGCTGCAAGGTGAATTCGGTTGGGGGATAATCCGGTGCAGTCGAGACGAGTTGCAATTTGCGGTTGGAGGGGAACGCGACGCTGTCGTTGCCGGTACTCCAGGCCTCAATGTCGTCGATCTGGCCGGAATCGCCGCAGCCGTCAAAGCCCAGGGTCAGGGTTTGTATGCCGGCTTCGGCGAGAGCGGCGAAGATCAGGTTCTTGTTGCGGGCGCGGACGTCGTCGATGGGCGCGCCGGGCGGCGTTGTGCTGATGTCGGTCATGGCGGCGGTCTCCCTGGGTTTTTAGTTTCGAGATTGGCGGGCGACGTACGACGAAAAGACCGTGCGCCCGCAGGTGCGCGGCCTCCTTTCCGAAAATGCGCGTCAGGAAGCCTGTCACTCGCAAGCGAGTGACAGGCCGTTCAGTGCGGCGGACTCGTCGTCGGTGAGGAACGCCGGGAGGTCGGTTGACGCGATGCCGGTGTCGCCGGCTTCGTCGTCGACATCGACGTCGGTGTGACCGTCGCCGTCGAGCTGAGGATCCACGAAACCGTCGCCTCCGTTGCCGTGGTCAAAGGCCATGCCGGGCGGCACCCACGCCGCGGCATTGTCGCGCGCGGCCTGGTCGAGACCGATGCAGGTGGCGCTCTGTTCAAGATCGAAGGCGGTCTCGAGGGCGGCGGCGAGCGCCGGCTTCTTGTCGTCGGCGTGGTCGCGCGCCCAGCGATCGCCAAGCAGGTCCTTGCCGATCGCGAGGCCGTGCGCCTTCTTCACGCGGCCCCAATAATTGGCGGCGGTCGGCCGCCAGCAGTCGGCGAACGGTATGGCGAGGCGCCGGCCGGCGCCTTCGAGCGCGGGATCGGCCCGGTCTTCGATCGCCAGCTGCGGCTTGAGGCAGGACGCGACGCACCAGGCGAAGAGACGCTGCTTGGATTCGGGCGGCAGCCCAGAGAGAGCGGCGAAGCCCTCCGCCGGCGGGAGTTGCAGCCACTCGAGATCGAGCGCGGTGGGGCGGTGTGCCTGCAGCAGCCGGTCTGCCGGAGTGCCGGCAAGATCGTTGAGCGAGCTGCGCGGGGTCGCCTCGATCGCCTTAAGATCGAGCGGATTCGCGTGATAGCGAAAGCGGTCGAGCAGATCGACGCACAGCGAATAGAGCGCCAGAACGAACGCCACGTCGAAATTCCCCGCCAGATGAGCCCGCGTGATCTGCAGCCGGTGCGCCTTCAGATCGTCGACCAGCAGCTGGCTGAAGCCGCATTCCTTGCGCAGCTTTTGCTCGGAAGTAGGGCGGGGGGTAGACGCATCGTTGCCCTCATTGTCAGTGTGGGACGATATCGATGCCTCGTCGTCGCCGTCATCTTCGGCGCCGGTGGATCCGGCTGCGGACGCGCTGCGGGTAGCGGAGCGCTCGACGAGGGCCTGGTGGATGCAGAATTCGCCGTCATCGCCGATCGTGACGATGCAGCCAGCGCGTGCGCGGTCCTTCTTGGCGTAGACGGCAAGGCTTTCGGCAATCTCGTCAATCGCGTTGTGACGCTCCTCGAGCTGCGCGGCCTCGGCGGCAAGTTCGTCGGTGAAATCGTCCTCGGTCACTTTTTCGAGCTCGCCGAGGCGCTGCTCGATGCGCTCGATTTCGTCCGCGAGTTCTGTCGGAAGTTTGCCGGGCTTTGGGCGCACACGCGCGTACTGCGCCAGGAAACCGTATTCGGGATCGAGCATCGCCTTGGTCCAGGCCCATTGCGGGCGCAGCTGTTCGGCCTTGGCTTCGAGTTTCTCGATCGCCAGGCGATGCACGAGCGCGGCCTCAATCATGAAGCCGTCGTCGTCGCCGCTGAACAGATCGCGTGTGATGGCGCCGCCGGCCGCCTCGTAGGCTTCGGCGCCGACAAACATGCCGAGACGGGAATCGAGTGGGACGGCGCTCTCGGTGAGAAGACGCTTCACCGTGTAGGGCGCAACATAGGAATTGTCCTTGAGCTGGTTCCACACGGCGCGCTGCGCGACATGATCGGCGCCGAGCGTGAACGCCGTGACCACCTCGAGGCTGATGTCGCCGGCCCGGAATTGATCGAGCAGCTCCGGCGCGAGCTTGCCGAGCCGCAGGCGCTGCTTCACATGCCGTTCCGAAGTGCCGAAGCGCGTCGCCACGGTCTCGATCGAAGCGCCGCCATCGATCAGCGCCGCCATGGCGGCGAACTCGTCGGCCGGATGCATCGCGGCGCGCACCGTGTTTTCCATCAGCGAGGTTTCGGCGGCGTCCTCGGGCTCCTCGATCTTGCAGGGGACCTTGGTGTCGGCGTCGATAACGCCCTCGGCGGCCAGCTTCTGCAGGATCCTGAGGCGGCGGCCGCCGGCATCGACTTCGTAAACGCCCTTGCCGTCGATCGGCGCGGGGTGAACGATCAGATTCTGCAGGATGCCTTTGGCGCGGATGCTGGCTTCGAGCGCCATATCCTCGGCGGCCGGCGGCGGCGTCTTGCGCACATTTGCCGGGGAAAGGACGAGCTGGCTGAGACAAATATTCTGGACTTTGCTGCGGACGGTCATGGCTGGGGACTCCTGTGACGGGCGGGCGCGAGCCGTCTCTCGCCCTGGAAAACCCGTCACAAATCCCCTCTCGGCCCTCTTCCTCTGAAGACCGCCCCATTGGTGTTGCCGGGCGGGTAAAGGCCTCCCCCCGGGCTTGACCCGGGAGCCTGCCCCGGGCTTGACCCGGGGAAGGGCGCGTTGCAGGGCCGTCACGCCGCAAGCGCGTGCGCGGCGGCTTCCGGGGCGGGATCGTCGCCGCGGAAGGAGAGCAGATAGTCCGCGGCTTTCGACGCGGCGCTCGCCGCGCGGATGATGGCGCGGTTGTCCTCGCGCAGCACCTCGAGCCAGGCGGCGAGATAATCGCTGTGCCGCACGGTCGGCACGATCGACAGGGCGGCGCAGACGAAGGCGCCGGTCATTTCGGCGCACAGTTCCTCGCGCGCATACGAGGATGAGCCAAAACCGCCGGAGAGGTCGCGATTGAGGCGATGCGCGGCTCCACTCCAGTGGCCGTTATGCCGATATCGGCATAACGGTCATAATGCCGCGCGCTGGATTATGCCGCATGGTCTGATCGACGGCAGGCAGCGCCTCACCGGCCACGCGGCAGGTTCGGCATAATCAGAGCGTTTCGAGGAAGGCGAGCAGCTTGTCATTCGGGCGATATCGGCCGGGTCTAGCCTCCGGCGCTGCCAACCGAGACAACGCTTTCTCCTTTATTCGCAGATCGGCGTGAATGTAAACCTGCGTCGTCTCGACGGATTCGTGGCCGAGCCAGAGGGCGATTACCGTCTGATCGACGCCGTGCTGCAATAACTCCATCGCCGTGCTGTGCCTAAGGATGTGCGGGCTGACGCGCTTGGTCCGGAGCGACGGGGACGACGCTGATGCGATTTGTGCGTACTTGTGGACGAGGTGCCCCAGCGCATCGCGGCTTAGCCGGTCGCCGCGCATCGACGGGAACAGCGGCTGATCATCGCCGCCGCGGCGTTCCCTCAACCATTGCTCCAGCAACTTAACAGTGTCGCGCCGAAGCGGTGTGCACCGCTCCTTCCGGCCCTTGCCGTCGCATCGGATGTGAGCTCCGGTGCCCAGCACCACGTCTTTGCATTGCAAGTTGATCAGCTCGGACGCCCGCAACCCGGTCTGCAGGGCGACCAGCAGAAGCACGTAATCGCGGCGCCCGACCCACGTGGAGCGGTCAGGGGCGGCAAGCAGCGCTGCAATCTCTTCCCGATCAAGGAAGGTCACCGTTCGCTTGACGTAGCGCTTGCCGGGCATGGTTAGGATGCGCTGACACTGCAGCAGGTGGGCGGGCTCGTTCATCGCGACGTAGCGGAAGAAGGAGCGGATGGCGGCGAGCCGTGTATTCCGACTACGGGCGCCGTTCTGCCGAGCCGTCTCGACGTGCACGAGGAAGTTGCCGATCAGCTCTGCGTCGAGGTCCTCGATCCTGAGCCGGGTCGGAGCTTTCCGCCGTTGCTCGCTGGCAAAGCGCAAGAGTAGGCGGAAGGTGTCGCGATATCCCGCAACCGTGTTCGCGCTCGCCTCCATTTGCGTACATAGGCGATCGGTAAAGAAGCGCTGGAGCAGCCCCGGGAAGGTCGAGGCGGTCATCGGCGCGCCCCCATGTCCGAAACTCCGGTAACTCGCTCAGCGGCCAGCTCGAGCAATTCCGGGACCGCTTCGATGTACCAGTAGGTGTTCTCTGGTTTGGTGTGGCCGAGATAAGTTGTCAGCTTGATCATCTCGCGCGCCGGATCCTGGCCCGCGCGGTACCAGCCGATGATGGTCCGTGCGGCGAAGGTGTGGCGCAGATCATGGATGCGCGGCCCGCGGCCATGGCGCCAGAACCGCTGTGCAGGTCGCAAACCGAGGCGCTGGCAGACGAGCGCGAAGTTGGAGCGAGCGCTGCAATCGTCGGGTCGGTTACCGCGCTCCGTCGCGAAGAAGGATTGCGGCACGAATCCGAGCAGCCGGTCCCGCTCGTCGACATAGGCTCGCAAGCGTTGTGTCACGCTGCTGTCGATCGGCACCAGCCGAGCCTTGCCCAGCTTGCCCCGTCGGATCGTCAGCACGCCAATCTCGAAATTCACGTCGTCGGCGTCGAGTGCGAGAGCCTCGCTGATCCTGAGGCCAGTCGTCGCGATCAGGCCGAAGAGTGTCGAGAAAGTCTGCCCGCGGAGCCCGTAAATCGAAGGAAGCTCGGCTGCGGCGGCGACGATGTTGGCGATCTCATCGGCGCTGTAGATATATGGGCGCGAGCGTCGGGCCCGGTGCGGGAGCAGCCCACGCGGCGGCACCTCATGCGCTGGATCGAGGCCTTGCAGCCACTGCGCGAACACCCGGACCATGCCGAGGCGCGCTGCCCAGGTCTGTCGGCTTGCTCGACCAAAGCTTTGCTGCCACTTAAGGAACAGGTTGGTGCTGATGTGCTCGGCGCTTTGGCTTTCGGCAAAAACGATGAAGCGCCACAGCACTCTCTCCGTCGTCCTCAGGTCCCAGCCAAGGCTGCGGCGGATCCTGAGGTAGCGATCGAGCTCTTCGCGAAGGCGGCTCATTACGCACCTCCTGCGACTGGCCAGGGCTGCGCGATCGAGCGCAAGCCCTCGATGTCGAGCTTGGCGTAGATCATTGTCGACGCGCACGAACGGTGGCGCAGCATGTCGCTGACTTCGGCCAGCGACGCACCCTGGCGGATCAGATTGGTTGCCAGGCTGTGGCGCAGGACATGGAAGCCCACGTACGGGCTGGGCGGTGCAATTCCTGCGCGGGCGAACGCGTCCTTCAGGATTGTGTTAGAACTTTGCTGTCTTTGAAGGCACCGTGCGGCGCGGGCGCCGTGACGAACAGCGCGCGCGAGGTCGAGACCCGATCGTAGCGGATGTAGTCGGCCAGCGCTTCGCCGACGTCGGGCGGGATCGGCACGCGATCGTGGTTCCGGCCCTTGCCGCGCACGACGAACTCACCGCCGCGCCAATCGATGTCATCGAGCTGGATCGCAATCACCTCCAGCGCACGCAAACCGAGACGCGCGAGAAGGATCGTCATCGCATAATTGCGGCGGCCAAACCGCGTGTCGGCTCGAGCTGCCGCGAGGACCGTATCTACCTGCTCGGGCGCGAGATGACGGGGCAGCCGTGCGTCGTAGCTCTGTGCGACGCTGGGAATGCAGAGCGCCAGATTGGTTCTCGTCAGGCCGCTTTTGAACAAGTACCGGAAGAAGTTACGCAGGTGCGTTGGGGGCGTACTCTCGGAATGGCGCCTTCCGGGTGGTAAGTCCTGGAGAAACGCGACGATGTCGCCGGGCGTGATTGCACCCAGGTCGATCTCCGCGTCGCCGAAACGGAAGTCGAGGAACCGATCGGCAAACCGCCAACAGTGGCCGATCGTTCGCTCGCTCAATCCTCGTTGTCGACGGAGATAATCCTCGTAGTCACCCCGCAGCCCGGCGCGAACAAGTTCTCTTGCGGTCGGCCGCAGGCAACCACGACGCCTTGCGTCACGAGATAGGTGACGAAGCGCCGGACTGCGAAGACGGCGTACTGGCGTCGGTCACCATGCCATTCCGTGCGCAGCAACAGTTCGGCCG
>CAVOWP010000013.1:0-180453 GCA_963700185.1 uncultured Alphaproteobacteria bacterium | reverse complement strand
TCACGCTGTTTATCGCTACTCATGTCAGCATTCGCACTTCCGATACCTCCAGCAACTGCCTCGCGGCATGACCTTCGCCGGCCTACGGAACGCTCCGCTACCGCTCCAGAAGACAGAAATCAGAAATCAGTTATCAGAACTGCCGCGACGCAGGCCCCAGAGCATCCGGGCGATCTCCCGGAAGTCGCCTTGCCAGCGCTTGGCTACATCGCCCTCGATGTAGCCAAGATCACGGCAATACATGGCCCATACCTGCATCTCGTCGGCCGAGCCGATCGCCATCATCAAGAACCGACCAAACTCGGGCCGCGACAGCCGTTGGCGACCAAAACCCTCGGCGAGGTTGGCGCAGATCGATTTCGAGGCGCGCCGCACCTGATCGGCCAACGCGAACTGCTCGATCCGCGGAAATTCGAGGCTCGTTCGATGCACTTCCAGCGACAATCGATAGGCTCGCCGGAACACCTCGAGATCCTCGGCCCGTTCGACCCACTCGCTCATTCCGTTCGTCCTGTTTCTGCTGTTCTGATTTCTGATTTCTGTCTTCTGAACACCCGCAGCTTCGGTGCGTGGCTTGAGCCCCGTTACATTTTCGGCGCGGGACAGCTAATTAGACCAGTGAGCTATTACGCTTTCTTTAAAGGATGGCTGCTTCTAAGCCAACCTCCTGGTTGTCTTGGCCGTCCTACATCCTTTCCCACTTAGCCACGACTGGGGGACCTTAGCTGGCGGTCTGGGCTGTTTCCCTCTCGACGACGGACCTTAGCACCCGCCGTCTGGCTGCCGACCTCCACTCGCCGGTATTCGGAGTTTGGTTAGGTTTGGTAGGCTCGCGCCCCCCTAGCCCATCCAGTGCTCTACCCCCGGCGGTGAGCAATCGACGCTCTACCTCAATAGATTTCGCGGAGAACCAGCTATTTCCGGGTTTGATTGGCCTTTCACCCCTAGCCACAAGTCATCCCCTACTTTTGCAACAGTAGTGGGTTCGGTCCTCCAGTGCGTGTTACCGCACCTTCAACCTGCCCATGGCTAGATCACCCGGTTTCGGGTCTGATCCCGGTAACTCATGTCGCCCACTTCAGACTTGCTTTCGCTGCGCCTACGCCTAGCGGCTTAAGCTTGCTACCAAGACCAACTCGCTGACCCATTATACAAAAGGTACGCCGTCAGTTCCGAGACAGATAGCAGAAATCAGAACACAGAAGTTCTGCTGTCTGATTTCTGTTTTCCGTCATCTGGACCTCCGACTGCTTGTAGGCATCCGGTTTCAGGAACTGTTTCACTCCCCTCGTCGGGGTGCTTTTCACCTTTCCCTCACGGTACTGGTGCACTATCGGTCACTGAGGAGTATTTAGGCTTGGAGGGTGGTCCCCCCATGTTCAGACAGGATTGCACGTGTCCCGCCCTACTCGAGGACATGGATCCCGGTTTCCCGTACGGGGCTGTCACCCGCTGCGGCCCGCCTTTCCAGACGCTTCCGGTACCAAAAACCCATGCCACTGGCCTGTTCCGCGTTCGCTCGCCACTACTTGCGGAATCTCGGTTGATGTCTGTTCCTCCGGCTACTGAGATGTTTCAGTTCGCCGGGTTTGCCTCCTGCGCCTATGAATTCAGCGCAGGATACCCCTTGCGGGGTGGGTTGCCCCATTCGGAGATCCCGGGATCACCGATCGCTCGCATCTCCCCCGGGCTTTTCGCAGCGTGCCACGTCCTTCATCGCCTCTCAGTGCCAAGGCATCCACCAGATGCCCTTACTTGCGCTTGATCCCCGGCGTTTCCGCAAGGAAACGCCGCACAAAACCGCCGCGCACAGGGGCAAGACCCCATACGCCAAGCGGCCTCACATGAAGACACTTCTTCGGACGCATCCAGCGCCCCCTGCTTTCGCAGGGGCAAGCTTTGCGCCGGGCGCATCCGCCTCGGTCACATGACAAACTCTCTCTTCACCCTTCAAACAACACCCCCGCCCGGGTTGCCCCGGACGATGTCTTTAGTCTTCTCCAAACGCCGGTGGTGGAGGTGAACGGATTCGAACCGATGACCTCCTGCTTGCAAAGCAGGCGCTCTCCCAGCTGAGCTACACCCCCTTGCCAGAAAACAGATTGCAGAAATCAGAAGCGCAGAATTTCTGCCGTTCTGATTTCTGCGCTTCTGCCATCTGGATGGTGGGCCAGGAAGGATTTGAACCTCCGACCTCACGCTTATCAAGCGCGCGCTCTAACCAGCTGAGCTACTAGCCCCGCGTTGCCCCAACGGGTCGCACCAGCAGAGCGAGCGCTCGCCGACGCTCGGGAGAAGGGATGCGCAGACGGCGGCCCTTTGCCAGAACCAGAAGACAGATAACAGAAATCAGAAGCGCAGAATTCTGCTTCTGCCAGGCTCTGGCGTTTGTGGAAAGCCGGAAGCAGCGCAGCCATCAGTTCTGAATTCTGATTTCTGCCATCTGTCTTCTGGCACATCCAGAAAGGAGGTGATCCAGCCGCAGGTTCCCCTACGGCTACCTTGTTACGACTTCACCCCAGTCGCTGACCTTACCGTGGTCGGCTAGCTCCCCAGTCCGAAGACCGGGGTTGCTGCACCGCCTTCGGGTAAAGCCAACTCCCATGGTGTGACGGGCGGTGTGTACAAGGCCCGGGAACGTATTCACCGCGGCATGCTGATCCGCGATTACTAGCGATTCCGACTTCATGCTCTCGAGTTGCAGAGAGCAATCCGAACTGAGACGGCTTTTTGAGATTGGCGCACGGTCGCCCGCTTGCCGCCCTCTGTCACCGCCATTGTAGCACGTGTGTAGCCCAGCCCATAAGGGCCATGAGGACTTGACGTCATCCCCGCCTTCCTCCGGCTTGTCACCGGCAGTTTCTGCAGAGTGCCCGGCCAAACCGCTGGCAACTGCAGATGGGGGTTGCGCTCGTTGCGGGACTTAACCCAACATCTCACGACACGAGCTGACGACAGCCATGCAGCACCTGTGTCCCGGCCGGCCGAACCGAAGGATCCGATCTCTCGGACCCGGACCGGGCATGTCAAGAGCTGGTAAGGTTCTTCGCGTTGCGTCGAATTAAACCACATGCTCCACCGCTTGTGCGGGCCCCCGTCAATTCCTTTGAGTTTTAACCTTGCGGCCGTACTCCCCAGGCGGTGTGCTTAAAGCGTTTGCGGCGACACCGAAGAGCTAGGCTCCCCAACGTCTAGCACACATCGTTTACAGCGTGGACTACCAGGGTATCTAATCCTGTTTGCTCCCCACGCTTTCGCGCCTCAGCGTCAGTCTCGGTCCAGAGCGCCGCCTTCGCCACCGGTGTTCTTCCCAATATCTACGAATTTCACCTCTACACTGGGAATTCCACGCTCCTCTCCCGAACTCCAGCCCCCCCGTTTCGCGCGCAATTCCCAGGTTGAGCCCGGGGCTTTCACACGCGACAAAGAGGGCCGCCTACGCGCCCTTTACGCCCAGTAAATCCGAACAACGCTCGCCCCCTTCGTATTACCGCGGCTGCTGGCACGAAGTTAGCCGGGGCTTCTTCTCCCGCTACCGTCATCATCGTCGCGGGCGAAAGAGCTTTACAACCCTAAGGCCTTCATCACTCACGCGGCATTGCTGGATCAGGCTTGCGCCCATTGTCCAATATTCCCCACTGCTGCCTCCCGTAGGAGTTTGGGCCGTGTCTCAGTCCCAGTGTGGCTGATCATCCTCTCAGACCAGCTACGGATCACTGCCTTGGTGGGCCGTTACCCCACCAACTAGCTAATCCGACGCGGGCCCCTCCTGTCGCGATAAATCTTTCCCGGCCATCTCTTTCAAGACAACCGGCTTATGCGGTATTAGCCGAAGTTTCCCTCGGTTATCCCCCACAACAGGGCAGGTTCCCACGCGCTACTCACCCGTGCGCCACTCCCTTGGAACCGAAGCCCCAAGAGCGTTCGACTTGCATGTGTTAGGCATGCCGCCAGCGTTCGTTCTGAGCCAGGATCAAACTCTCAAGTTCATCCCGGATCTACTCTTCTACTCAAAGGTAGACCCAAACAAGGGCCTCCAAACGTTCGCAATCATGCGCGAACAAATGGCGACCCTCGGCCGCCGTCCGCGCATCCCTTCCCTAGTCTCCACAATCTCAAACAACATGCCCCATGGCCGTGCCACAGAGGGGCCGCGCTTATAGGCCCACCCGCCACCCGCGTCAACACACAATCGGCAGACGCCGGCAACAAAAAATTAACCTTGCTCTTTCGACCGTCTCAAACTGCCTCGGTGCCATAGTAGAGCATCACGGTATGCTTGGCTTCGGCAAAAAACAGCCAGCGCTCGGCGACGAGCCCCAAACCGGCGACGGCGACGGCGAGACCCGCCGCGACCACCCCGATCATGCCGCCGACCAACAGCGCAAGCAACGTCAGAAACGCAGGGAGCGCGAAAGCGGCGAGCCGCACGATGCCGCGCAGCCGGGCGCGGTGCTTGCGCGCGATCGCAAAACCCATCTCCTTCAGCAAGTAATTCTCCTCGGTGTGCGGTGGCTCGAGCATGCGCACCTTGCCGCGACTGCCGAGCAAGGTTGCGCTGGCCACCGTGCTGGGCGCCGAGGTCGTATCGATCGAGCGCCAATACCCTTCCTTCAGCCACCACGCGACAATCACGAGGATTGCCGTCGCGACTGCTACACCCGGCGCACGCGGCTCCCACAGCCGGACGAGAAAATCCAGGACCAGCAAACCGCTCATCAGGCCGAGGGCAAAGTAGTTCGGCACGACCCATGGGTTGTGCCATTGATGTATCGGCCTCAGCGACGCATAGATCATGCCGGTGCAATAGATCGTCACTGCCGCGAGAGCTGCGGCGAGGATCCCGCAAAGACCGATCAATCCCGACCTGACCCCGAAGAACACCCAGCCGATCCCAAATACCGCGGCGGGCAAGAACGTCAGGACGGAAAGCACCCCCTCGCGGGATAGCCAGGAGGAGCGCCATTGCGAGAAGGCGCGCCAGGCCCGTTCGGGCCGGCCGAGGTGAAACGCCGAAGAAGCGAGCCCGCCGGCGGCAAGCAGGGCCGCGAGCGCGAGGGCGGCAAAGCCGAAACCGCTGCTGGATGGCAACAGAGCGAGCGGTCCGCCGAGCCCGAGCAGTAGAAACAGAGAAAAGCCGGCACCAGAAGCCGTAGTGAAGAACACGATCGACAGCGCGGGATGCATGCCCCGTCCTCGAACACCGCCCCGATTAGCGGGACAGCAGTCGGTCCACCCAGCGCAGCAGGCGATCGCCGGCGGGTGGACCGGTCGGCGGCAAAGCAGCGCTGGCGGCCGGCGAGGCCGGCATCATGCGGGCCGCTCTCGGCGGCAGATATTTATTGACCGGCTTGTAGCCGAGCTCGGGCATCAGATCGCCGCCGGACCGGCGCGCGACCATTTCGGAGACTTCCGAGCCGGGATCGCCCAAATCGCCGAAATGGCGCGCGTTCACCGGACAGACCATGACGCAGGCTGGCTTACGATCCTCGGGCATCAGGTTCTCGTTGTAGATCCGGTCGATGCACAAGGTGCATTTCTTCATGACGCCTTCGTCGTCGTCGAACTCGCGGGCGCCGTAAGGACAGGCCCAAGAGCAGAGCTTGCACCCGATACAGATCGACTCGTCGACCAGCACGATGCCGTCCTCGGCCCGCTTGTAGGAGGCGCCGGTGGGGCACACGGTGACGCAGGCCGGTTCCTCGCAATGCAGACATGATTTCGGGAAATGGATGGTGCGCGCGCCCTCTCCTTCGCCTTCCTCGAAGGAATGGATGCGGTTGAACCACACGCCCCAGGCGCCGTCGCCATAGGGGTTGAAATCGGGCAACGGCCCCATGTGGCCGCTCGCATTCCATTCCTTGCAAGCCGTCGCGCAGGCGTGACAGCCGACGCAGATGTCGAGATCGATGACGAGCCCCAGCTTCTTCTGGCCCGGCCGCTGTTCGGGCAGCGAGGTCATTGCGTTGGCCCCCCGCGGTCTATTCCCGCGAAATAACGCAGTATCCCCGGGGGATGGCCGAGCGAGGCAGGGTGTCCGAGCATCTTGAACGAGGGTGCGGTGATGTCTGCTTCTCCCTGCGGGACCGGGTCGATCCGTACCCGCAGATCATACCAGGCGGCCTGGCCGGTGATCGGGTCGGCATTGGCGTAGGAATAGCCGCCATCCGGCGGCAACAGCTCGGAGATCAGGTGGTTGAGCAGGAAGCCCGTGCGGAACTCGGGTGAATCGGCCGCCAGGTTCCATGCTCCGCTGCGCTTGCCGATCGCGTTCCAGGTCCACACCGTGTCGGGATTGACCCCATCCATCAGCTTGGTCGGGACGCGGATACGGCCGTGATGGCTCGACAGCCAGACCCAGTCGTCCTCCGCCAGTCCATGGGCGCGCCCGATCGCCCGGTTCACAAACAGGCGGTTGTTGCCGAGGATCTGGCGCAGCCAGGCGTTCTGCGAATGCCAGGAATGATACATCTGCATCGGCCGCTGGGTCAGTGCGTGCAGCGGGAAAGTGTCGCGATCGATGCGGGATTCCTCGAACGGCATGTACCAGAACGGCAGCGGGTCGAAATAGGTCGCGATCCGTTCGCGGTGCGTCTCCGGGGGCAGCACGCTTCCATGTCCTAGGGCGGCGAGACGGAAGCGCTGTAATGGCTCCACATAGAGCTGCAGCACGATAGGCTCCGGCTTGTCGATCAATCCCATCGTGACGGCGGTTTCGAGGTAGGCCTTGTTGGCGTGCTTGAAATAGAGCTGGTCCTCGAGCAGCTCGTGCTTCCAGAAGCAGCCATTCGCGATATAGCGCTGGAGCTGGTGCGGGTTCGGCGCCCCGCGTCCCGCATTCTCGCCCTCGGCGCCGCGCCAGCCGCCGAGCGGCCCGATACCCGGGCGCCGTTCATGGTTGACGATGTAATCGGGGTAGCCGCCGGGGTAACGCGCCACGCCCTCAGGCGTCACAAAACCGGGCAGCCCGAGGCGCGCGCCGATCTCGATCAGCACATCCTGAAACGGGCGGACGTCACGATCTGGCGCGAGGACCGGCTGGCGGATCGCATCGGCCGGCCCCTCGACCCCGCCGATCGGACGGTCGAGCAGGGATATGCAGTCCCAGCGCTCGAGATAGGTCGTGTCGGGCAGCACGAGGTCGGCGTAGGCAACCGTCTCGGAGTAATAGGCATCGGAATAGATGATCCGGGGGATGCGGTACTCACCGGTTGCCGGGTCCTTGTCGGTCAACATCCGCATCGTCTCGGCCGTATTCATCGCCGAGTTCCAGGCCATGTTGGACATATACATGAAGAGCGTGTCGATCGGGTACGGGTCGCCCTTCCACGCATTGGCGATGACCATATGCATCATGCCGTGCGCGGCGATCGGCGCGTCCCAGGAGAACGCCTTGTCGATGCGGAAGGGCCGCCCCTCGCCGTCGAGGATCAGGTCTTCCGGCGACAACGGGTA
The DNA here is from genome assembly GCA_963700185.1 of uncultured Alphaproteobacteria bacterium. Taxonomy (GTDB): domain Bacteria; phylum Pseudomonadota; class Alphaproteobacteria; order ATCC43930; family CGMCC-115725; genus AP-15. The sequence continues at coordinate 172,998 of CAVOWP010000013.1, read as the reverse complement.
GCCGAGCGGGATCCCGGGGAGGGATTTGCCGGGGGCGACCTGCTCCGGCCGTCCGGCGGGTTTCGGGCCGGGCGGGGCGGGTTTCGGATGCGGGGACTTGTACCGCCAGCCACCCGGCACATCGATCGTGCCGAGCAGCATCTGCAGCAAATGCAGCGCGCGGCAGGTCTGGAACCCGTTCGAGTGGGCAGAGATGCCCCGCATTGCATGCAGGGAGACCGGCCGGCCCCGCATCGTCTCGTGGCGCCGCCCCGCCCAGTCGGTCCACGGAACCGCGAGCTCGATTTCCTCCTCGAAGGCGGTGCGGCCCATCTCGGCGGCCAGCCGGCGAATGGTCGCGGCCGGAACGCCGCAGGTTTCGGCGACAGCCTCCGGCGCGTAGCAAGGATCGAGGTAACGCTCGGCCACCAGGTGGAAGACCGGGACGGCGCGCCGGCCGTCGGGCAGCACCGCGTCCCCGACGAGGCGGGCCGAAATTCCGGCCGCCATGCCGCTGGCGAGCGATCCCGACGGTTCGAGGACGAGCGGCTCGCCGGCCTCGTTGCGGGCGAAGAGCCCGTCATCCGCCGCACCCGGCGCCTGAATCACCAGCCAGCCGGCGTTGGTATAGCGGCCCAGATAGTCCACATCGATCCGGTCGGCCCTCAGCAATTCGTGGATCAGCGAGAGCACGAAAAGTCCGTCAGTGCCGGGTCTGATCCCGATCCATTCATCGGCGATCGCCGAATAGCCGGTGCGCACCGGGTTTACCGAGACGAATTTCGCGCCGCGCCGGCGCAGACCCGACAACGCGATCTTGATCGGGTTCGAATCATGGTCTTCGGCGACGCCGAACATCATGAAGAACCGGGTGCGCGCCCAATCGGGCTCGCCGAACTCCCAGAAGCTGCCGCCGAGCGTGTACATTCCCGCGGCCGCCATATTCACCGAGCAGAAGCCGCCATGCGCAGCGAAGTTCGGCGTCCCGAATTGCGCCGCCCAATATCCCGTCAGCGATTGGCTCTGATCGCGCCCAGTGAAAAAGGCGAGCTTTTTCGGATCCGTCGCGCGGACCGACGACAGCCACTGGACTGCGGTCGCGATCGCTTCCTCCCACTCGATCTCGCGGAACTCGCCGGAACCACGCTCGCCGACACGCTTAAGCGGCTTTTGCAGCTTCGCCGGCGAGGCCTGTTGCATGATCCCGGACGCGCCCTTGCCGCAGATCACGCCGCGGTTGATCGGATGGTCCCTGTTGCCCTCGATGTAGCGGATCGCACCGTCCTTGAGATGCACTTTGATCCCGCAGCGGCAGGCGCACATGTAACAGGTCGTACACTTCACCTCGTCGGAGATCCGGGGCGAAGTATCGATCACCTCGCGCGGCGAGAAATAGTCACGCAACCTGCCGGCGAGCGTCATGCTCCCCTCACGAATCCGCGCACCGCTTTATATTCATTCGGGTTTCCTCAACTCGTCCCCTCCTTCGGGATTCTCGCGCTTACCGAGCACACCGTTTTGATCAACCGGCAACCCGGCCTCGCGGTAGAAGCGCTTCGCCCCCGAGTGCAGCGGTATCGAAAGTCCGTCGAGCGCATCCTCCAGCCGGACCTGCTTGCCGAGCGGATCGCGAGCCTCGAGCAGCCGCTGAGTCGCATCGTTCCACAACGTCTTAGTGATGGCATAGATCAGATCGTCGGGTGCGTCGGCGGACACGATCCAAAGCGCGTCGAAGCCGATCGACGGTGTCCCCACGCTGATCCCGGGATAGGTTCCGGCTGGGATCACCGAACGCCGGTAGGCGATCGAGCTCTCCCGCATCCTCGCGAGTACGGCGTCTTCGACCGGGATCAGCCGTATCGGCGTCTCGGCTGCCAAATCGCGGATCGCCGGGACAGGTACCCCGCCGATAATAAAAAAACCGTCGAGGGTGCCGTTTTTCACATTTGCAGCGGCCATGCCAGGGCGCAAATATTCGGCCGTCATGCTCTTCTCGGTGAGCCCGGCGGCAGCGAGTACCAGGCGTGCATCGGCAACCGTCCCCGACGCGGGCTGGCCCAACGAAATGTGCTTACCCCGAAGATCGGCGAGGGTTCGGATCGCGCTGTCGTCGCGGACTACCAGCTGAAGGCTTTCAGGGAACAGGCTCGCGATCCCGCGCAAGTTCTTCAGCGGTCCGGCGGCGGCGAAGATCCCGGTTCCCGCATAGGCCCAGATGGCGATGTCGGATTGAGCTATCCCGGATTCGACCTGCCCGGCTGCAACCATGCGGAGGTTCTCGACCGAGCCCTGCGTCGCCTGTGCCACCGCAACCAAACCGGGAACTCCGCAATTGCCGCCGTGCTCGCAAGGCGGGGAGCCGGCCGGCTTCGAGATAGCGCTGGCGATCACCGCGCCGATCTCGAAGAAGGTCCCCGAGGTCGCCGCTGCGCCGATACGGAAAAATTGCTCTTCCTGTGCGCTCGGCGATCCCCACCCCAAGAGGAAAACGAAGATAGCGGCCGCAACGGGACCGCACCACCAAACGCCGAACCTAGCGGACATCGTCTCACCGGCGAGACAGCAATTTCGGAAGACAACATGGATCACGTCGGATTGCAACATCGCTCCGCCCGCCCGAGGGCGGGTCGTGCTAGGGAGTCGGATCTGGTTCGCCGGCCGTGGCGCCACCGCGTGTGCCGGTCACGCTTTCGGCCACCACGGCGATGACTGCGCTGCCATAACGTTCGAGCTTGGTGCGGCCTACCCCCGGGATCTCGGCCAACGCCACTAGTGAGGGGGGGCGCCGTCGCGCCACTTCCGTCAGAGTAGAATCGTGAAAGATTACATAAGGAGGGAGCTCTTGCCGCCGCGCCTCTTCAAGGCGCCAAGCGCGTAGCGCCTCCCACAGCGAGCGGGCCACCGGGTCGAGGTCCGCGGCACCGGTCCCTGATTTGCGATCGGTCCGAGCCGTTCGCCGTTCGCGCCCGCTTTCTTCGACCCGAAACCGAACGGATCTGGAGCCACGCAGGATCTCGGCGGCGGCGGGCGCGAGCGAAAGACCCCCGTGGCCGGCGACATCCGGCAAAACCACGCCCTGAGCGACCAGCTGGCGATAAACCGAGAGCCATCCGCGGCGGTCCAGTTCGGTACCGACGCCGAAGGTCTTGAGGCGGTTGTGGCCGAGCCTTTGGACCCGCTCGGTTTCGGCGCCAAGCAAGATGTCGACGAGGTGATGCGCGCCGAAACGCTGTCCAGTGCGGTAGATTGCCGAAAGGGCCTTTTGCGCGGCAATCGTTCCGTCCCAGCTCGGGACCGGCGTCTGGCAATTGTCGCAATTGCCGCAGGGCGGGTGATCGGCTTCGCCGAAGTAGCCGAGGAGGACCTGCCGCCGGCAGGAGACTGTCTCGCAGTAGCCGATCAGCGCCTCGACCTTTTGCCTCTCGATCCGGCGCTGGCGATCGGTTGCCTCACCCGTCTCCAGCAGGCGAAACAGGCTCATCACATCGGCCATGCCGTAGGTCATCCAGGCGTCCGCCGGCAGCCCGTCCCGGCCGGCGCGTCCGGTCTCCTGGTAGTAGGCTTCTAGGTTTTTCGGCACGTCGAGATGGGCGACGAAACGGACATTCGGCTTGTCGATCCCCATGCCGAAGGCGATAGTCGCGGCGATGACGACCCCTTCCTCCCTGAGGAAGCGCTCCTGATGCCGCTCGCGCACCGCCGGTTCGAGGCCGGCATGATAAGGCAGCGCAGCACGCCCGCGCGCGCTCAGCCAGGTCGCGGTCTCCTCGACAGAGCGTCGCGTGAAACAGTAGACGATCCCGGCGTCTGCCGGATGTTCCGTGGCTAGAAAACGCCACAGCTGCTCCAGCGGGTTTTGCTTCACGACAACGCGGTAGAGCAGGTTCGGCCGGTCATACCCCGCAGCGAAGACGCGCGCTTGCGCCAACCTCAACTGAGCGATGATGTCGCGCCGCGTCGGGCCGTCGGCGGTGGCGGTCAGCGCCATTACCGGCACCCCCGGAAAGCGCTCTTTGAGGATCGAGAGCTGCTGGTACTCCTGGCGGAAATCGTGTCCCCATTGCGAGATGCAGTGCGCCTCGTCGACGGCGAAAAGGGCGAGGCGAGCGTGGGACAACAGCTCCAGACAACGCGGGGTCATCAACCGCTCCGGCGAGACATAGAGCAGGTCGAGGGCCGCGTCCCGAACGGCGCGCTCGATCTCGGCGGCCTCGCCGGGCGACAGCCGTGAATTGAGGGCCGCCGCACGCACTCCCGCCTGATGCAGTGCGTCGACCTGGTCCTTCATCAACGCAATCAGTGGGGACACCACGATGCCGACGCCAGAGCGCAGCAGCGCCGGGATCTGGTAACAGACCGACTTGCCGCCGCCGGTCGGCATCAGCACGACGGCGTCGCCGCCGGCAATTACGTGCTCGACGACCGCGAGCTGATGGCCGCGGAAGCTGTCGAACCCGAAAACCTCGCGGAGCACCCCCCGTGCGCTGCGTTCGACTTGACCGTTCACAGGCAAATCCGCTTCGCTGTGTCTGCGGTGGGACCGGTCCGCGGCGAGATCGCCGGCATTACGCGAAACCCCCTCTCATCAGTCAAATTCTTCATGCGCCATACCGATCCCGCAGCCTAATCGAAGATACCGGTGCCGGGTGGGACAGGTCACGACGCACGCCCGCCGCATTTTCGGCCGCCGATCCTTTCGCCGTCACCGCGCAAATCCGGCACATTCTAACTCCATAAGTGTTAGTCATTGCGGTAGATGCAGGGCGATCTTGCTTACCTAGTCATACGCGCACTTTTAGGGGACCGAATTGTACCAAAAAAAGACGAAATCTTCGCCTTCAGATTGTAAGTCCAGTCGAGAAGCGATAAGACGGCGGGCGCTAATGTCGAGCGGATTTGGGGCTGCAACCGATTGTCCCAGCCGCGGCTATCCCCGCGTGATCGCCTGTGCCGCGCAAAGTGAGGTTAACGTGTTTATTCGACGTAGCGTGTCACGCGGAAAATGGCTGGCCTTGGCGGCTGGCGTCGTGGTCTTCGCCTTTATGTTTTGTGGTTCGATGCTGTCACGTGCGGCCGTCACGGCAGAGACGAATCCGCCGGCAAGCGCCGATGCGCCCAGCCTCGATACCGCCGCCCCGGATTCTACCCCCTTCACCGGCAATCCCGAGCTCAAGACGCTGCTCGACGCGTCAGGCAAGCCGACGGTCGCCGGTGAACGGCTTCATCCTTGGCTGCTGCGCCGCTTTTATAGCGCGCACGGATATCAAACGGTGTGGGACGGGCACCCGGCGGAAGCCAGCCGCCTGCTGCGTGATGCGGTGCTGCGCGCCGCCGACCATGGTCTCGACCCGGGTTTGTTCCACAGCAACGCCCTGGGCGAGCACGGGCCGAACCTGTCGCCGGTAGAGCGGGATCTGCTGCTTTCCGACGCATTTCTTTCTTATGCCGACGCGTTGGCGCGAGGGGCAATGCCGATCGAGGAGCGGATGGACGACGAGGATCTGACACCCGAACCCGTCGACATCGTCTCGGTGATCGACGCGGCAATTGCCGCTCCCGATCCGGCAAAGGTGATCGAAGCCCTTGCCCCCGCCTCCGCCGAATACGAGGCTATACGCCGCGCCTACGCCGAATACCGGGCGATCGCTCTCGGCACTCAGAGCGTACGGAGCAAAACCGTGCGCACATCTTCGGAACGGACAGCGGCAGCCGAACCGCGGATACGGCAGCTGGTGGTCAACCTCGAACGGCTGCGCTGGCTGCCGCGTCAAATCCCGCGTGACCGGGTTGTCGTCAATGCCGCCATCGCCCGCCTTCAGCTGTTCCGAGACGACCGGCCGGTATTCACCACCCGGGTCGTCGTCGGCGAGACCGACAAGCAGACGCCCGAGCTTCAATCGATGATCAATGATGTCCTGTTTAACCCGCCCTGGAACATTCCGCGGTCGATCGCCCAGAAAGAAATCTTGCCGAAATTGGCCGCCGATCCCGGTTATTTGGCCAGCCACCACATGAGATTTCGCAGCAATGGGGCAATCCAGCAGGAGGCCGGGGCCTACAGTGCCTTGGGGCGACTGAAATTCGAGATGAACGACCGCTATGACGTTTATCTGCACGACACTCCCACCAAGTCGCTGTTCCAGTCCACGGCGCGCATGATGAGCCACGGCTGCGTTCGCGTCGAAAACCCGCGGACTCTAGCGGTAATGCTGCTCGGGCAGCCAATGGAGGCGATCGACAAGGGGATCGCCGCCGGACACACCAATCGGCGAGCGTTGCCCGGCCCAATGCCGATTTTCATCGTCTACCAGACTGCCTACGTCGAATCGGATGGCTCGGTACAGTTCCGCGGCGATCCGTATGAGCGCGACGCGGAGATTTGGCGCTATCTCACCCGGGTGCAACCTCTGCCGATTGCCCAAGATTCCCCTGCCAGCCAGCGGAAAGGGTGATCTAGTTACAATCCTTTTCAACCAGTGCACAGTAACAGGAGGATAAATTTCCAGCGATTTGGCTGATTTGAAACGATCGGCCTTGTTTGGGCAGTTTCGAGGTGCTATGGCGTCCCTCGGGGAAATTTGGGGGGTTGCCAGTGCCAGCATCTACTTTGCTGAGCCGGCGCCGACTGTTCGGCGTTGCGGCTGCGGTTACTACGGTTGGTCTCATCACACCGGCTCCGGCCATTTCTTATGCGCCACGATCGATATCGCTTTACAACACCCACACCGGCGAATGGCTACGGACCGTGTACTGGGCCGACGGCCACTACATTCGCGAGGCCGTCAGGGACATCAACTGGATCTTGCGGGATCACCACACCGACGAGATACGCCCGATGGACGCCGGGGTTCTGGACGTCCTGGGCTTCTTGCGCGAACAGCTCGATACGCCCGACCCGTTTCTGGTAATTAGCGGCTACCGCTCACCTGCCACGAACATGAGATTGTATCTGCACGGTGAGGGAGCGGCCAAACACAGCTATCACATCAAGGGCATGGCCGTCGATCTGCGCTCCGAGAGCCGCAGCTTGTCGCAGGTCCGCGACGCGGCAATGGACCTGCAGTGCGGCGGCGTCGGCTATTACCCGCGGTCGGATTTTGTTCACGTCGACTGTGGACCGATCCGGCGCTGGTGAAACGCGGGTTCTCCATTCAGCAACCGGACGTGGAACTCCCGGCCGTGACGCAACAGTTGTACATGCGGGAAGCAACTTTGCTGATGGGCGACCATGCTAGGTACAATTCTGCTGATAATTCTGATCATCTTGTTGATCGGCGCGTTGCCGACTTGGCCATACAGCGGCGGGTGGGGCTACTACCCGAGCAGCGGGCTCGGTTTAGTGCTGGTCATCATTATCGTTCTGCTTGTCCTGGGTCGAATATAACGCCCGAGCGGAGTGGGTTCGCTGGGATCAATCCCTCCGCGGTCCGCTCCGCAATACGTTGACGCGCAATGGCAGAGGCGTTCCGAGCCACAGCGCAAATTGCGTATGATCCGCGACGCTGTCGTCGGTGAGCGGGTGCACGAGCACATTGAGGCCCTCGCGGTTCAGCATCAGCCACGGCACCAGCCGGGGGAATTCTTCGACCGCGAAAGCGACCTGATACATCGCTACGGGATGAGGTCCGACCGGTTCGTCGTGCCAGCTGCCGATCCGAGCCTGCGGGAAATTCTCCCCGATGGCGGTTCGCAGCCGCTCCGCGGTCGGCCGGGTCTCCGGCGCGTAATAAAGGTGCGCATGGTATCCCGAGATAATGCCGGGATCCGCGACTGCTTCAGCCAAGCTGACCTCCTTTGTTATACCGACCAATCTCACACGGCGGCGTTGTTGCGCCGGAACCGAGCGCTCGCTGCATCAGGACGCAGTCGATCCAGCTGCCGAATTTGAACCCGACCGCGGGTAAAAGACCGGCTCGCGCAAAACCGAGTGTCTCGTGCAGCCGGATCGAGGGCCACTGGTCGCTGCCGCCGATCACAGCAACCATCTGGCGATAGCCAAGTTCGCAGCAGCGTTCGACGAGGGTCGACAGCAGGGCTCGGCCAATGCCGCGACCGACTTCCGCGGCGTCGACGTAAATCGAATCTTCGAGGGTGAACCGATAGGCCGACCGTGCACGATATCGTGAAGCGTAGCAGTATCCGACCACCCGTCCCGACCCTTCCGCCACCAGATAGGGCAGGTTCAGCGCAAGAATATCTCCGCGGCGCCGCGCAACCTCGTCCTCGTCAGGCGGGATGTCCTCGAAGGAAGCAATGCCGTGAAGGACGTGATGCCGGTAGATGGCAGCGATTTCGGCTATATCGTCGTCGCGCGACGACCGGATCGCGATGTTCATGGGCGATCGAGCATGGCGTCAGCCCTGGATGACGCGCACCGGGTTGCCGTCGAGAAACGCGACGATGTTCTCGACGATCTGCGGGTAGGAGCTGCGATAGTTCTCCTCGGTCACATAGCCGATGTGCGGCGTCAACAAGACGTTGGGTGTGCGCCGCAGCGGGTGATCGGCCGGCAGCGGCTCGCGGTCATAGACATCGAAAGCGGCGTAGCCGAGCCGGCCCGCTTCGAGCGCCTCAATGACCGCATAGGCGTCGACAATCGGCCCGCGCGACGTATTGACGAGGATCGCTGTCTCTTTCATCAGGGCGATATCGTTGCGGCCGACCAAGCCCACGGCTGCGGGGACTGAGCACCATATGCACCGACAGCACATCGGATTGTCGCAACAGAGTCTCCTTGTCGACCCGCTCGACGCCCACGGCGGCGGCGCGCTCGGCGGTCAGGTTCGGGCTCCACGCGATGACCTTCATGTCGAAGGCGAGTCCGACCCGTGCGACGGCGCCGCCGAGCCTGCCGAGCCCGAGGACGCCGAGGGTTTTGCCCTCGAGGCGGTTGCCGATCCGGGTCTGCCACAGCCCCTCGCGCATCGACGCGGTGATCCTCGGCGATCCGGCGGGCGGCGCCGAGGATCAAACCCCAGGTGAGCTCGGCGGTGTCCAAACCGCCGCCCTGCGTGCCGCAAACTACGACACCGCGATCGCGCAACGCCGCCAGATCGAACGACGCGTTGCGCATTCCCGTGGTGTTCAGAAGCTTGAGGTTCGGCAACCGCTCGACCAGGCTGCGGCGGAACGGCGTGCGTTCGCGCATCGCCACAACGATCTCGGAGCCGGCGAGCGCGCGCGCCGCCGCGTCTTCGTCGGCGAACGGCTTGCGCTCGACCACGATCTCGACGCGGCCCTCGGAGCGGCGACCAGTCCGCCATTTCGAGGGCGACGCCCTGGTAATCGTCCAGAATGCTGAGCCGCATCTTAAGCCACCGCCTTCTTCAGGTTGGTGTCGAGCTTGTCGAGGAACTGATTGGTGGTGAGCCACGGATGATCGGCGCGGATCAGGATCGCGAGGTCCCGCGTCATTTCTCCGCCCTCGACCGTGTCGATGCAGACCCGTTCGAGGGTTTCGGCGAAGCGAACGACATCGGGGGTGTTGTCGAATGTGCCGCGATACTGCAAGCCGCGCGTCCAGGCGAAGATCGAGGCGATCGGATTGGTCGAGGTCTCCTTGCCCTGCTGGTGCTGGCGATAGTGGCGGGTGACCGTGCCGTGCGCCGCCTCGGTCTCGACCGTCTTGGCGTCCGGCGTCAGCAACACCGAGGTCATCATGCCGAGCGAGCCGAAGCCCTGCGCCAGGGTGTCCGACTGCACGTCGCCGTCGTAGTTCTTGCAGGCCCAGACAAAGCCGCCGTTCCACTTCAGCGCCAACGCCACCATGTCGTCGATCAGCCGATGCTCGTAGGTCAGGTTGCGCTTTTTGAATTCGGCAGCGAACTCGTTGTCGAACACCTCCTGGAACAGGTCCTTGAAGCGGCCGTCATAGGCTTTGAGGATGGTGTTCTTGGTCGAGAGATAGACCGGCCAGCCGCGCTGCAGCCCAAAGTTGAAGGAAGAGCGTGCGAACCCCTTGATCGATTCGTCGAGGTTGTACATGCCCATGGCGACGCCGCCGTCGGGGAAATCGAACACCTTGCGCGTGACCGGCTCGCCGCCGCCCTTGGGGGTGAACGTCATCGTCAGAGTGCCGGCTCCCGGAACGACAAAATCGGTCGCGGCATATTGATCGGCATAGGCATGGCGCCCGATCACGATCGGCTGCGTCCAGTTGGGTACCAGGCGCGGCACGTTCTGGCATACGATCGGCTCGCGGAAGATCGTGCCGCCAATGATGTTGCGCAACGTGCCGTTCGGCGACTTGTACATGCGCTTGAGATTGAATTCTTTCACACGTGCCTCGTCGGGAGTGATCCCGGCGCATTTGACGCCGACGCCATAGCGCTTGATCGCCTCCGCGGCCTCGACGGTAATTTGGTCCTCGGTGGCGTCGCGCTTCTCCATGCCGAGGTCGTAATATTTCAGCTCGATGTCGAGATAGGGCAGGATCAGCTTGTTCTTGATGAAGCTCCACATGATCCGCGCCATCTCGTCGCCGTCGAGCTCGACGACGGGCTGGGCCACTTTGATCTTCGCCATCAAATTCATCCTCGTATGTGGCCGCACAAATGCGCCCGGCTTGCGGAAAATAAAGAGCGGGGAAATCCGAGGCAAGCCGGGGCCGCCGATGAGTTGTTCACGGCTGGGAGTTTAGCAGCCGAGAGCCAATGCTGTGGCGCATCTCCGGGGCTGCCTCGAGCGTCGCCATCAGAGCCGCGACCGTTGGGACCACCCGGAGCAGCTCTCGTGCCGTCGGGCCGCGCAAAGCCCTTTGTGACGATATCGTCGAGGAGAGCGCGCAGCGGCGCCCAGTAGCCGCCGATATCGGCGAGCAGGATCGGCTTGTCGTGGAGCTCGAGCTGCTTCCAGCTGAGGATCTCGAACAGTTCGTCGAGCGTGCCGATGCCGCCGGGCAAAACAGCAAACGCATCCGCTTTCTCGGCCATCAGGCGTTTGCGTTCGTGCATGCTCTCGACCACCACCAGTTCCGTCGCGCCGGGATGCGCCAACTCGGCATCGCGCAAGCGCGATGGAATGATCCCGATCACTTCCCCGCCGCCAGCCAACGCAGCATCGGCGAGAAGGCCCATCAGCCCGACCCGCCCGCCGCCGTAAACCAGCCCGATCCCGGCCGCGGCCAGGCGAGCCCCGAGTTCGGTCGCCGCCTCGCGGTATTGCCGGTGGACCGCGCCGGAGGAGCCGCAATAGACGCACAGCCGCGCGATGTTCGACATACCCGGTCAGGCCCCGTCGGCTGGTGAGGATTGCCAGCGCGTCTGTCAAGGCATACACTGTGCTTTGCGTCAATTCGACGACTTTTCGCGAGGATCTGTGCGGCACGGCTATTTCCTCGGCTCGGCTGTCGCGGTTCTGCTGGTTGGTGCCGCTGCTGTCCTGGTGTTTCCGCGCAGCGGCACTCCTCCAGCCGTGAAGGCCAATACTCAACCGGCGGTGTCGCCTGGTGGCCCCGCGCCGATCGGGAGGGCCGGGCCGAACCCGGTCTCGCACCACAGCCCAGCGCGCCGGTCTCGCCGAGCTTTGACGTGGTTAAAGTCGGTCCGAGCGGAACCGCGGTCATTGCCGGACGCGCCGAGCCGGGAAGCAAGGTAACTGTCCGCGACGGCGACAAGGTCATCGGCGAGGTGACAGCCGATCGCCGCGGAGAGTGGGTACTCGTCCCGGATCAGCCGATCGGCCCCGGCGACCGGTTGCTCTCCCTTGAGGCGTCCGGCCCGCGGGTCGGCGCGACGGTCAAATCGGACGAGACTGTCGCGTTGTCGATCAGTCCGCTCAAACCGGGCGGGAAGGAAGAGACGGCGCTTGCGGTGATCTTGCCGCGGGACGGCAACGGAGCAGCTCGAGTGCTGCAGCGCCCCGACAGATCCTTGCCGAGCGGTCAGGGCATACCTTCTGCCGACAAGCCGCTCGCTTTGTCGATGGACGCGCTGGAATACGATGATCGAGGGCGGATCGTGCTGTCGGGCAGGGCCACGCCCGGAGCGAGCGTCCAAATCTATGCCGGCAACCAGCCGCTCGCGACCGCAACGGCCGATGCGGCCGGGCGAATGGTCGGCAACGTCCACCCGAGTGGTCGGTCCGGGGCGCGTCGAGCTACGCCTCGATCAGCTGGGAAAAGGCGCTCACGTCGTGCAGCGCATCGTCATGCCCCTGGCGCAGGCCGCGGCCGCGCAGCTCACGCCGGGGCAAAGCTATACCGTGCAGCCCGGCAACAATCTGTGGCAGATATCCCGCCGGGCCTACGGCATCGGCACCCGCTATCTGATCATATACTCGGCCAATCTCGGCCAGATTCGCGATCCCGAGCGGATCTATCCCGGCCAAGTGTTCAGGGTGCCAAAATCCTGAGATTTTCGACTACGGAGCGCCGTCCTGGTGCCGTTTTGCCCAGGGCCGCTGGCGCGCCAGCTCGACAAATTTCGCTCGCTGCTCAGGCGTCAATTTTGCCAGAAACGCGAAGGTCGCCGTTCCCAGTTCTCGCCGGAAAGCGCGCCGCTGTTCCCCGGCTTGATCGAACAGCTGCATGATTTTCGCATCGTCCGCGTCGGGTTTGGCGAGTTCGGACCAAGCTTTTCCAACCAATGGCTCGATCGCCTCGTGCATCGACTGCATCCGCGAACGCACGGCTCGAGCGTATTGGTCGAAGGCCGCCTTTTGCTGAGAGTCTAGAGCGAGCTGCGGCTCGATCTGCTGGAGCCGTTCCTCGGGGCTCATTGGTAAAGGGGGTCCCTGGAGGCGGATCCACAGAGCGCCGGCGATAAAGCAGAAGTTGAGCGCCAGCGATAAAATCAATACCACCCACAACAGCTGCTGACGCGAGCCGGGACGCAATACTACCGATGCGGCGGTCACGTCCGCAGACCCTCACCCAGATCGCGCAACAAGCCGGTTCCCGGATCGAACAATTCGGGAAGCAGACCAATGTCGCTGGGCTGCCGATGATCGCTGAGCGCAAGCGAGGTGCCGCTGCCCATCGCAAAGCCGAGCCAACCGGCCAATGCGACGGCCGCCGCGAGACTTCCCCACTGTGCAAAGCTTTGGAGAAAGCGGCGGCTGGGCCGACCCGCGAGCGGGACTATCCTGTCACTTGCGGAATCCGCACCAGACGATATCGCACTGGCTCGCGCGACGATCCGCTCGAGACCGGCGGAATTCGGTTCGTCATTGGCGAGCGTTTGGGCCGCCCGCACATCCGCCGCAGCGTCCGGATCGGTGATGAGCAAGGCGGCGACCCGCTCCCGTTCTTCGATATCGAGGAACGAGTCGGCATAGGCGGCAAGGTCGAGAAACCGCGCCGACTCGTCCTCGTCGGCATCCATCGTGCGGCATCGCTGCCACAAACGGCGGTCCTCGGCCGGGTCCGGCGCTTGTTCTGGTCCTTCGCTTTGCATCATGGCGACGTCTTCCTACCCTGTTTATGCGGCGGGCAGCTGGAGCATCCCCGCAACCGAGGCGTTCATTCGACTTCGGCCCGGAAGTGGGCGCGCAGCTTGATCATCGCCTTGTGGTGGGCGCTGCGGACGGTCTGCGGGTCGATCCCAAGGGCGAAGGCAACCTCGGAAACTTCCATGTCACGATCGTACAACATCGTTAAGATTTCCCGTTGGCGCGGCGACAGCAATGCTTCCGGCAGCTTGAGCTTGCGTACCGGCTCGACGGGGTCGATCGCGAGGCGTCCCTCCGGCACCGTCTCGATGGGCACCGACACCGGCCGATGACGCCGCATCGCGTCCCGCGCAGTGCTGCGGGCTACGATTGTGATCCAGGTGGAGAGACCGGCGCGAGACGCGTCGTAGCTGCGCAGCAGCCGGAAATTGTCCTTACAGAGCCGCAGAAAAACGTCCTGCGTCAGATCTTCCACCTCGGCCGCCTCGCGCGCCACACCTCGCACCGCGGCAACGACGAGACCGGCGTAACGCCGCACAAACGCCTCCCAGGCTCCCCCGTCGCCGCGCAGAAGCCCGTCCAGATCGCCGTCTTGCGCCAATCAGGATGCCCCGCCGCCACTCGGCCCGGCGGCGCGATCAAGCGAGCCCGGCAAAGAAGTCGTTTCCCTTGTCGTCGATGACAATGAAGGCAGGGAAATCAACCACTTCTATGCGCCAGATGGCCTCCATCCCGAGCTCCGGATATTCGACGACCTCGACTTTGCGAATACAATCCTGCGCGAGGCGGGCCGCCGACCCGCCGATCGAGCCGAGATAAAAACCGCCATGCTTTTGGCACGCGGCGCGGACTTCGGCGCCGCGATTGCCTTTGGCCAGAGTGACGAAGCTCCCGCCGGCCGCCATGAACGCATCGACATAGCTGTCCATGCGTCCGGCGGTGGTGGGCCCGAACGAGCCCGAGGCGTATCCTTCCGGGGTCTTGGCGGGCCCTGCGTAATAAATCGGGTGGTTCTTAAAATAATCCGGCAAGCCTTCGCCCCGGTCGAGCCGCTCCTGCAGCTTGGCATGCGCGATGTCGCGCGCAACGATCAACGGGCCGGTCAGGCTCAGGCGCGTCTTGATCGGGTATTGCGCCAGGGTGCCGCGGATCTCGTCCATCGGGCGGCCGATGTCGATCCGGATTACTTCGCCGCCCAGCCCGGCGGCGTCGATGTCGGGAAGAAATCGCGCCGGGTTGGTTTCGAGCTCCTCGAGAAATACCCCATCCGCGGTGATCTTGCCGAGGATCTGGCGGTCGGCCGAGCACGAGACGCCGATCCCGATCGGCAGGCTCGCGCCATGGCGCGGCAGCCGGATCACCCGCACATCGTGGCAGAAATATTTGCCGCCAAACTGCGCCCCGATCCCGAGGCCGCGGGTCAATTCCAGTATTTCTTCCTCGAAACCGCGATCGCGATAAGCCTGCCCGTAGCGATTCCCTTGCGCGGGCAGCGCGTCGAGAAAGCGGCAGCTGGCGAGCTTGACCGTCTTCAAATTCATCTCGGCCGAGGTGCCGCCAATAACAACCGCCAAGTGATAGGGCGGGCATGCTGCCGTGCCCAAAGTGCGGAGTTTTTCGTCGAGAAATTTGATCAACGATTTCGGGTTCAATACCGCCTTTGTCTGTTGATAGAGGAAACTCTTGTTGGCGGAACCGCCGCCCTTGGCGATGAATAAGAATTTATATTGGTCCCCCAGCTCGGCGTAGAGGTCGATTTGGGCGGGCAGGTTGTCGCCGGTATTCACCTCCTCGTACATCGACAACGGCGCTACTTGGCTGTAGCGCAGATTGGTATCGCTGTAGGTGCGGCAGATGCCCGCCGATAGCGCGGCCGCGTCGTCGCCCCCAGTCCAGACCTGCTGCCCCTTCTTGCCCATGACGATGGCGGTACCGGTGTCCTGACACATCGGCAAGACCTTGCCGGCGGCGATATTGGCGTTCTTCAACAGATCGAAGGCGACGAACTTGTCATTCGCCGAGGCCTCCGGATCGTCGAGGATCGCGCGCAGCTGTGCCAGGTGACCCGGGCGCAGCAAGTGCGCACAATCGACGAATGCGTCGCGGGCGAGGAGGGTCAATGCGGCTGGGTCTATCTTGAGGACGCACTGCCCCTCGAACATCCCGGTCGAGACGTAATCGCCGGTCAGCTTGCGGTATGGCGCATCATCGGGCCCGAGTGGGAAGAGTTCATGATAGGCGACATCGCTCATGCGTCGCTCCGCGCTGAAATTTTGCGCAGAATCATCCTTTCCGCGCCCACGTCAAGCGAGCCGCGGCGAGGTTAGCGCTTGCGAAACTTGTCGAGAGTGACGACCTCGGCCGCCTGCCGGGCCGGTTCGTCCGGTTTTTCCGGCTCGGGCGGCGGGATCTGCGCGGGGAGAGCAGTGACCTCGGCCGGCGGCGCAGCAGGGACCTCGAATTGTAGCCCGAAATTGACCGACGGATCGGCAAAGGTCGTCACCGCGGCGAACGGGATCCTCAGCCGTTCCGACCGGCTCTGAAAGCTGAGATTGACCGAAAAGGCGTCTTCGCCGACCTCGAGCGCCCGGAACTGGTGCTGCAGCACGATCGTCATTTCGTCCGGAAATTTGCCGAGCAGATAGTTCGGGATCCCCACACCGGAGGCATGAGTGCGAAAAGTGACATAGAAGTGATGGTCGCCGGGCAAGCCCTCGCGGGCCGCCCGCGCCAGAGCTTCGCGCATGACGCCGCGCAGCGCGTTCTCGACCATCTTGGGGTAGTCGAAGAGGTCCTGGGCCATTTCCGGCGGCTCGTTCATTCGCAAGGGGAACACGTCGAGAGGTCGAGTGAGGGGCTTCTGTTGCCCGGTGCCCCTCGGACCGCGATTTGCTCAAGGCTTTTACCCCGTTAGGGGTTAGGCCGCGAGCGCCTCCTGTGCGAAGTTGTCGTTCGCAGCTAGATAATGACCCGATAACGGTGGTATCATGCCGGGCGACGGATCTTGCCTTTACCACGCGCGTCGAGCCTAGTTCGCCCCCGTAGATCGCCGGCCCAGGGGCCGGCGAGAAACTGGTGGAGGCGCCGGGTACTGCCCCCGGGTCCGCAACGCTTATTTCACAAGCCGTGTATCGCCATAGTCGGTTGCCCGACGCAGCAGATATAAGCTGTCCGGCGCGCCGACGCAATCCGCACCCAACCGCGACGGCTATTTGTTTTAAGGAACATTGGACTAAATTTCAGGTCTGGCTGGAGCTCTCTCACCAAAGCTCTGGGCCAGCATCAGCAGATAACCATCAGGGTCCTGGACAAAGACCTCCTGCTGACCGGACTCACGGTCGCCTGTTTTGCGCCAGACTTGGCGTGGACCGAGGTAGATCGGCCAATTTCGGGCAACGAGATTGGCCAAATCGAGCCGACATCCCGGAAGTAAATCTGAAACATGGCACCTTGGCCAAGCGGAGGCTGCATGGGCTCCGTCTCGAATCGGCCATGCCGTTGACAGAGTATGATCCGTTGGCCTCCAGGATGCTCCAAGTAGACGAACTTTCCTCTTCACGCCTGTAGGCAATCTCAAAACCGATGATGTCCTTCCAGAAGGCGAGGCTAACCTCCAGGTCGGGAACATGAAGCTCCGTCACGATTTTAGCCCAGCCGTTTTTGGCGGAGCGTTCCGGTCGGCACTCATTCGACAACTTTCTCTCGGTCCAGTTACCGGCGCCTCCACGTCGGCGGCCGTGATCAGCTGCCAGCCGCCGCGGAATTCAAACTGACGCACTAATCGTGCACCCGAAAATTGCCGCAATCTCGTGTTATCGCACCCCTCGGTCAGCACACTAATAGATGATTGATGTTATATAATGGATCATGAGGCTTCTCGTGATTTGAGCTATGCGCCATTACCACTTGCTGTTTTGCCGGCTGTTCCCGGCTGTTATTTCACTGCTGCGGCCTCAGAGGAAGCGAGGATTTCCGAGGTGGACGGCGCCACACTAGCTGTTTTTTCGCTGCATTTAACAGCGATAACAGCCAGCAGCATTGAGCGGGGGCTAAGCCGACAGCGCCTCGTCGAGGTCGCGGATCAGGTCCTCGGCGCTTTCGAGGCCGATCGAGAGGCGGATCACGTCAGGGCCGGCGCCGGCGGCTTAGCGCTGTTCGTCGCTCAGCTGGCGGTGCATCGTCGAGGCAGAGTGCAAAATCAGGCTGCGGGTATCGCCGATATTCGCGAGGTGCGAGAACAGCTGGACGTTTTTCTACGAGCTTGATCCCGGCCTCGTAACCGCCCTTGACCCCGAACGTGAAGACCGCTCCGGCACCTCTCGGCAGATATTTTCTGGCGAGGTCATGGAAGCGGCTCTCCTTGAGCCCAGCGTAAGAAACCCAGGCGACACGGGCGTGACCCGACAGAAACTCGGCGACTCGGAGCGCATTCGCGACATGGCGCTCCATGCGCAGATGCAGCGTTTCGATGCCGGTGATCGTCAGAAACGCGTTCATTGGCGACAAAGTCGGGCCGAAATCCCGCAAGGCCACTGCCCGCGCCTTGGTGGTGAACGCGAAATCCCCGAAATTTTCGTAGAATTTGAGCCCGTGATAGGCGGGCTCGGGCTCGGGCTCGGTCAAGGACGGGAAGCGGTCACCCTGCGCCCAGTCGAAGCAGCCGGACTCGACGACGATGCCGCCCAGCGCATGGCCATGGCCGCTCAAGAACTTGGTGGTCGAATGGCAAACGATGTCGGCGCCCCAGGCGAAGGGCTCGCAGAGATAGGGGGTCGTCAAAGTGTTGTCGACGATCAGCGGTATACCGGCCGCGTGGGCAATCGCCGCTACGCGCTCGAGATCGACGACGATGCCGCCGGGGTTGGCGACCCGCTCCTCGAGAACCGCCACGGTGGGGTTGTTCAGACGCGAATAGACGTAGCCGAAATTGTGCAGGTTGAAGAGCGAGGCGGCGTGGCCGACGTCGGCACCGTATTGCAGCTGCAGGCGGAGGGCATCTGGGGCATGCCGCGGGAGATGCTGGAGCAGCTGACTGGGTATGGGCCGGACGTGAAGAAGAACCGCGAAGAAGCGCGAGCCTTAATGCGGTCGCTCGGCTATGGGCCAGATAACCGGCTAAAGGTGAAGGTCTCCGCGCGGAACATCGCCTGGTATCGCGACATCCTGATCGATCAACTCAAGGAGATTTGGATCGACGGCGAGCTCGACGCGGTCGAGACCGCCAACTGGGTCCCTAAGCTGATGCGCAAGGATTTTACCGTCGCGCTGAGTCTCTCCGGTAGTGCCGTCGACGACCCCGATGTGCAGTTCTACGAGAACTACTCCTGCCGCTCGTCGCGCAATTACACCGGGTGCAACCCGGAGGTCGATGCGCTGATCGAGCGACAGTCGGCCGAAGCCGACCCGTCCAAGCGCAAGGAACTGGTCTGGCAAATCGAGCGCAAGCTGGTCGAGGACGCGGCCCGTCCGACATTTTCTTTATGCGCCAGGGTACCTGCTGGCAGCCCGAGGTGAAAGGATTGACCTTAATGGAGAACAGTATTTTCAACAGCTGGCGGATGGAGGAGGTCTGGCTCGACCGGTGACCGCGAAGTACTCATCAGCAGTTCCGGCCGATATTCGAAATGCATCGTGTCGTAGTGGGACCACTTCCCGCCCCAGATGAAGCCGTGGCGCTCGAAAATTGCGATGATTTCCGTAGGTAAGACGTTGCGTGATGCGGCGCGCGGCCAGAGCCAGTAATCGCTATATGCGGCATTGATGTCGATCGCCGCGCCCCAGGAATGCATGCTCGGCTCCCCAGTATCGGCAACGGTGCGGCAATTGTAGGTGCCCGAGGGTGGGAAGACATAGCGCTTGACGGAGGCGGGCAGCGCACCCAACTCCGCGGAGACCGCGGCCAGGCTCGCAGCGACGCCGCTCACGGATGTTATCCGGACTGTGTGGCCCCAGCTCCGCGGGAGCCAATCCACAGACACCAGATGCGGGGCTGCTTCGCCCCTCCAGCAATCGCCGTACATCTTGTCAAAGAAGGGACGGTTGCGGATCCTTCCGGGGTCGCCTTGCGGAAAGAGGGCAACGGCGCTGACCCCCGCCGGGTAGGGCAGGCGAAGTTGATCGAGGATCGAGCCGTGCCGCAGCATTTCCTCGAAGCTCTTGTGCGGCAGTCCGTCGGAGAGCGGCATCCGCGTGCCGTCGCGCCAGATGAGATAGCTAGAGTCGTAGCCCGCAAGCTGTTGCGGATAGGCGCGGACGAGAGCGTCGAGAGCCGTCCCGTCAGCCGCTAGTGCCGTTCCGGCGAGGCCGGAGGCCAAAAAAGCCCGGACGGCTATGCCCCTCACCCTAGCCCTCTCCCCGCAAGCGGAGTGAGGGGCAAATCGTCAGCCCGGCAGGTTCCAGCCCAGCCAGTCACAGACTGCGCGCCCCATGACGAGCTCAAGGTCGCGGCCCTTGAGCCACGGCATCTCCTCGGTGAACATCGTCACGCACTCTTTCCACGAGCACGGCATGCGGGTGATGTCGGTACCCCAGAAGCTGCGCTGCGGCCCAAAGGTTTCGACGATCTGCTGCGTGTATTTGTGGATGTTGCGATAGGGGTAGGGCTGGCTCGAATTGCCCGGCGCCCCGGTGCATTTGACCGCCACGTTCGGGTACTTCGCCAAGGCCAGCAAGGCCGGCTGGTTGCCGTGCGCGGCATCGTCCTTGCCGTCGCGGACCCGCGCGTAGTGGTCGATAATCAGCTTCAGTCCCGGATGGCGCTCGGCGATCTGCCCCACCTGCGGCAAATAGTTCGAGGCCATCAGCGCGATCGGGATCCCGGCCGTCTCGGCAGTCGGCCACAGCCAGTCCATTGTGCCGTCAGTCATCCAATTGGCCTGGTGCGGCTGAGTGAACGCATAGCGCAGGCCGAGCATGCCGGGCCGGCTCTTCCAGGTATCGATCAGCGACCGGTTTTCCGGCTTATCGAGCGGGAAATTGCCGAGAATCCCGAAGCGGTTCGGGTATTTGGCCGCGGCTTCCTCGGAGATCTTGCCCGAATTCGGGTCCCACCCCGGTGGATGCAACAGGCAGGCGCTAACCCCGGCCGCGTCCATGTCGCGGATGCATTCCTCCGCGGTGTAGGAATTGACTTGGCGATGCGCCTGATTGGTCGGCGGCCCGGCCGACCAGATGTGAACCTGTGCGTCGACGATCAGCATGGCGTCTCACTCCGTTGCATCTGCCCAGGCTTTGCTATGGCTCATTCGGCGGCGGCAAGCAGCGGCGGCTCTCTGAGATAGCTCTCGGCGAGTTGTCGCCCGGTCGCACGCATCAGCTGCTTGTCGAGCGTCGGCGTCCGTGCCGGCGGGACACGAACCACCGTGTCGTTGCAGTAGGTTGGGATCACGACGTCGCCGTCGCGAAAGAGACCCTGGGGATCTTGGCCGGCCTTGACCGCCCGGATGCCGCGCCGGATTTGGTTGCGGAACATCGTGATACCCCGGTCGGTGGTGCCGAGATGTTCCAGACCATGGACGGCGATCGGGCGCTGTGAGACCTGGGCTTCGAAATCGCCGGGATGTCGCTGGCTCTCCTCGTCGGTATCCATGCCGAGCTGGCCCGGCAGCATGATGCTCCGGTCGGCCCACCAGTCGGGGGTATCCACGCCTACGGTTTCGCTGACGTGGCGGAGTTCGATCAACATCGTGTTGATGTTGTCTAGCGGGACGATCCAACGGCTCATCATCGGCCCGCTGAACGAATGCTCCTGCTGACCGGTCTCCCAGATCGGGGCCACCTGCTGGAGGTTCGGCAGCACGTTCTCGACCATCCGCGCCCAGATATTGTCGCCGACACGCCGCGTGGCGATGTAGATGATCCCGACGGGGGTCTCGGCGAACTCGAGCTCCGGCAGGACACCGAACTCGTCCGTGAACACCGCGCCGCTGACGATCGTGTGGAGGAACGCGGTGTGCACCGCGTCCATCGTATTTTCGAGGATCTGAAGCCAATTGCAGGGATAAAAATATTTTTGGCCGGGGATTATGCGGTAACCGGGCCGGGCAAAGCTGTCATACGCCGGGAAAGCCGGCTGCTGCTCGGGCGGACCCAGATACGCGAACACCATGCCGTGCGCCTCATGGATCGGATAGGCGCCATGAAACAAGCGGTCCTTCAGGGTGCTGTTGGCCGGTTCGCCGGGAGTCTCGAGGATCCTCCCGTCGACATCGAACAGCCAGCCGTGATAGCAGCAGCGTATCCCCTTGTCGCCGACGAGGCCAAATTCCAGCGATGTGCCGCGATGGGGGCAATGCAATTCGAGCAGGCCGACCGCGCCACTGCGGTCGCGGAAGACGACCAAATCCTCGCCGAGGATCTTAATCCGCACCGGCAGGTCCTTCACGTCATCGGAGTAGCAGATCGGCTGCCAGAAACGGCGCATATACTCGCCGCACGGCGTGTCCGGGTCGACGTGAGTCAGCTCGGCGTCCTCGCTCGGCACTTGCCGATGGCGGTAGCCGCTGTAACGCGCTTTCAAGAATGGCGCTCTGGTTACCATCGAAAGCCTCCTTGAGGATTGCTCTGAACGATCTTTTTTCTTCTCCTGATTCCCTGGAAAAACCCAACGACAGTGAAATGTCAAGGAGGCCCCTCAGCTTGGACCTCTCTCAGCATTACCGCTCGATTCCCTCGGCGCCGGCGGGCACGTCGTAGAAGGCCAACGTCATCGACACGCTGCTATAGAAGCCCATCAAGCAGATCACGTCGGTAATGCCCTCGTGGCCGAGCGCTTCGACCGCGCGATCGTAAAGGCCCTTCGATACCCAGCGCGAATTGGCGAGGCACGTTGCCATCTCGTAGATGACTTGTTCGCGCTTGTCGTCGAATGAGGTCGGCAGCCCGGACAGCATTGCCTCGACCTTGTCGGGCGGCAGTCCGGCCGCCTTGCCCGCGCGCTCGTGTGCGTTGGTCGGGTAGGCCGAATGCCATTTGCTGTTGATGATGACGACGGCGATCTCGCGTTCGCGTTCGCTCAATGAATAGCCCGTGCGGAAATAGGCGCCGAGCGGCCCCATCACCTTCACGAGCTTGGGGTTGTGAACATAGATCTTGTTCGGGCCGGGCAAGCGGCCCCGCGTCTCCATCAGCGAGCGGTAGCCTTCCTGCTGCTCCGGGGTCATCTGGTCATAGGGGATCTCGGCATAGCGGCCAAAAGTCGGCGTCTCGGGCATAAGGCAAGTCCTCCTCGGTATCGGCGTCAAATGGCCGGGTCGAGCCCGGCCATTTTCTTGTCGGATACTGTGAGCCGATGAGATAAGCTATTTCTGGTCGGGTTGCAGCATAAGCCGTTCGACCCGGCCGCCCTCGATCAGGTGCTTCTGCAAGATCTCGTCGACGTCGTCCGTGGTATCGTAGTGATACCACACGCCTTCGGGATAGATGACCATATTGGGGCCGAGCTCGCACCGATCGAGGCAGCCGGAGGCATTCACCCGGATATTCTCGATGCCGAGTGTCTTCGCCTTCTCGCGCATATAAGCGCGCAGCTTTTCGCTGCCGCCGGCACTGCAACAGCCCCGCGGGTGTCCCTCGGGACGCACATTCGTGCAGCAGAATATGTGACGATCGTAAAAGAGCGGCGGATCCGCACTTGGCATTCGGGCTCTCCATGTTGTTGTAGTGGCGGAGCGAATGTCGCGAGCCGCCGTTCGGACGTAAGGTGGGAAGCCTAACGCCTCTGGCCACCGGCGGCAACGCTGCTATGAAATCACCGGGAGTTATCATGGACCGCAACCGTCTCGGCGAGGAAACGAGCCCCTATCTGCTCCAGCACAAGGACAACCCGGTTCATTGGCAGCCTTGGGGTACCGAGACCCTCGCTGCTGCCAAAGCCGAGGACAAGCCGATCCTGCTGTCGATCGGCTATGCCGCCTGCCATTGGTGCCACGTGATGGCTCATGAGAGCTTCGAAAATCTGCTGATCGCCGCGCGGATGAACGAGCTGTTCGTCAACATCAAAGTCGATCGCGAGGAGCGGCCGGACCTCGACGCGATATACCAGCACGCATTGGCGCTGATGGGCGAGCAGGGGGGCTGGCCATTGACGATGTTCATGACCCCCGATGGCGGAACCGTTCTGGGGCGGGACCTACTTCCCGCCGGAGCAGCGTTGGGGCCGACCGGGTTTTCCGCAGGTCCTGGAGGCGATGAGCAACGCCTATGCGCAAAAGCGCGACGACGTCGCGAAGAACGTCGTCGCTTTGCGCGAGGCGTTGCAAAAGCTCGGCCGTCCGGAACGCGGCGGCGGAATTGGCCGGGAGCTCCTGGATCGGATTGCCGAACGTTTGTTGCGCGAGACCGACCAGCTGCATGGCGGAATCGGGTCTGCGCCCAAATTCCCGCAAACCGGGGTTCTCGACCTGTTGTGGCGGGCCTGGAAGCGCACCGGCCAACCGCCTTATCGCGATGCGGTCGTGAAGGCGCTCGACGCGATGTGCCAGGGTGGCATCTACGATCATCTCGGCGGCGGGTTCGCCCGCTATTCGACCGATGCGCGCTGGCTGGTGCCGCATTTCGAGAAGATGCTCTACGACAATGCCGAGCTCGTCGATCTGCTGACCTTGGTCTGGCAGGATACGAAGAGCCCGCTCTATCGAGAGCGGGTCGACGAGACGCTCGGTTGGGTAATCCGCGAGATGGTGACCCCGGAAGACGGGTTCGCGAGCAGCCTTGATGCCGACAGCGAACACGAAGAGGGCAAATTCTACGTTTGGTCCGAGGCCGAAATCGACAACGCACTCGGCGAACGAGCCGTCTTGTTCAAACGCTTTTACGACGTGACCGCGGACGGCAATTGGGAAGAGAAGAACATTCTCAACCGCTCGAACACGTCGGAACGCGCCGGTGAGCAGACCGAGCGCGAGTTGGCAGCTTGCCGGGCGCTCTTGTTGCGGGCGCGCGAGCACCGGGCGCGGCCGGGGTGGGATGACAAGGTGCTTGCAGACTGGAACGGCCTGATGATTACGGCGATGGCCAATGCGGGGGTCGTCTTCGAGCGTCCGGAGTGGATCGACACCGCGCGCCGCGCCTTCGATTTCGTCCGCAGAGAGATGACCGGCACCGATGGCCGTCTGCTGCACGGTTGGCGCGCCGGCCGCGCCCGGCATCCTGCCAATGTCGACGATTATGCCAATCTCTGCCGCGCCGCGCTCGTGCTCCACGAAGCGACCGGCGACGAACGGTTCCTGTCGCAAGCCCGCGATTGGATCGCCGTCCTCGATCGGCATTATTGGGACGAAGCTGGGGGCGGCTATTTCTTTGCCGCCAAGGACACCGAGGGACTGATCGCCCGCGCCAAAACCGCTGCAGATTCCGCCGTTCCCGCCGGCAACGGCACCCTGGTCGGGGTGTTGACCCGGCTCGCGATCCTGACCGGCGATGAAGCCTATCGCCGCCGCGCCGAGGCGGTAGTCGAGACCTTCTCCGGCGAAGCGGCGCGCAACTTCTTCCCGCTCGCGACATTGCTCAACAATGTCGAACTGCTCGAAAAACCGCTGCAGATCGTCGTCGTTGGAGAGAAAGGCGATCCGCCATTCCAATCCCTGCTCCGCGCCGTCTACAGCGTTTCGTTGCCGAACCGGGTCGTTCTTGCCTTGCCGCCCGACGGCTCGTTGCCCGCTGGCCACCCAGCTATCGGGAAAGGCTTGGTCGACGCGAAACCCACCGCCTATGTCTGCGAGGGGCCGGTATGTTCGCTGCCGATCACCGACGCGGAGAGTTTGCTCGAAAGTCTCGCCCGAGTGCGCTAGCGTCCCGCTCTTTCCAAGAAGCTGGAGGAAAGCCATGGCGCACGCGGTTCGTTTCGAGAAAACGGGAGGCCCCGAGGTTCTGACGTGGCAAGCGGTCGAGGTTGGCAAGCCGGGCCAAGGTCAGGTTCGATTGCGCCACACCGCGGTCGGGCTCAATTACGTCGACACCTACCAACGCAGCGGCCTCTATCAGCTGCCGCTGCCGAGCGGGCTCGGCTCCGAGGGCGCGGGTGTCGTCGAGGAAGTCGGACCCGGGGTCAGCGGCCTGAAGCCCGGCGACCGGGTCGCCTATTCCGGAGGACCGATCGGCGCCTATGCCGACGAGCGGGTTATGCCAGCCGACCGCCTCGTCCCGTTGCCCGACGGCATCACCGACCAGCAAGCTGCCGCGATGATGCTGAAGGGCATGACCGCCTGGTATCTCGTCCGCCGCACCCATCCGGTGAAGCGCGGCGAAACGATCCTGATCCACGCCGCGGCGGGCGGGGTCGGCCTCATCGTCTGCCAATGGGCAAAGCATCTCGGCGCCACGGTTATCGGCACCGTCGGCGACGAGAAAAAGGCGGCGCTCGCCAAACAGAACGGCTGCGACCACCCGATCCTCTACAAGCACGAGGATTTCGTCGCCAACGTCAGCGAAGTGACCCAGGGCAAGAAACTGGCCGTTGTTTACAACTCGGTCGGCAAAGACACGTTTTACAAATCGCTCGACTGCCTGGCGCCGCTCGGGCTGATGGTGTCGTTCGGCCAGTCTTCAGGGTCGGTCGGGCCCGTCGACATCGGCATCCTCACGGCTAAGGGATCTCTTTTCCTGACACGGCCGACTTTGAACACCTACACGGCGAGCCGGGAAGACCTGCTGACCGCTGCCCGCGAGCTCTTCGAGGTTGTGCAGAGCGGAGCCGTCAAGATCGTCGTCAACCAGACATATCCGCTGCGCGAGGCCGCTCAGGCGCATCGTGACCTCGAGGGCCGTAAAACGACCGGGCAAACCGTGCTGACGGTTTAGCGCTTAACCCATCGAGATTGCTTCGTTGCTATGCTCCTCGCAATGACCGCGACGTCATTGCGAGCGCAGCGAAGCAATCCCGATCCTACCCTTAAGTATTCATCGCGTCGAAGAATTCGGCGTTGCTCTTCGATTCCTTGAGCTTGTTGATCAGGAACTCGAGGCCGTCGACGGTGCCCATCGGGGTCAAGACGCGGCGCAATACC
The DNA here is from genome assembly GCA_963700185.1 of uncultured Alphaproteobacteria bacterium. Lineage (GTDB taxonomy): Bacteria > Pseudomonadota > Alphaproteobacteria > ATCC43930 > CGMCC-115725 > AP-15. The sequence continues at coordinate 146,626 of CAVOWP010000013.1, read as the reverse complement.
CACATCTTCGACAGGACGCCGCGATCGACCAGCAATTCCTCCTTGCGGGTACCGGATTTGGTGATGTCGATCGACGGGAAGGTGCGCTTGTCGGCGACCTTGCGGTCGAGAATGATTTCCGAATTGCCGGTGCCTTTGAACTCTTCGAAGATTACTTCGTCCATCCGCGATCCGGTATCGATCAGCGCCGTCGCGATGATCGTCAATGACCCGCCCTCCTCGATATTTCGAGCTGCCCCGAAAAACCGTTTCGGCCGCTGCAATGCGTTGGCGTCGACGCCACCGGTCAGCACCTTGCCGGAGGAGGGGACGACGGTGTTGTAGGCACGCGCGAGGCGGGTAATCGAATCGAGCAAGATCACCACATCTCGCTTGTGCTCGACGAGGCGCTTCGCCTTCTCGATCACCATTTCGGCGATCTGGACATGGCGCTGGGCGGGTTCGTCGAAGGTCGAGCTGATGACCTCGCCCCGCACCGAGCGGGCCATGTCGGTCACCTCCTCTGGCCGCTCGTCGATCAGCAGCACGATCAGGTAGACCTCCGGGTGGTTGGCCATGATCGCATGCGCGATGTTCTGCAGCATGACCGTCTTGCCGGCGCGCGGTGGCGACACAATCAAGGCGCGCTGCCCTTTGCCGAGCGGCGTTATCAGATCGATGACCCGAGTCGTCAGATCCTTGCGGGTCGGGTCATCGAATTCCAGCCCGAGCTTCTCTTCCGGATAGAGCGGCGTCAGATTGTCGAAGTTGATGCGCTGCCGCAGGCGGTCGGGTTCGTCGAAGTTGATCGCGTTGACCTTGAGCAGCGCGAAATAGCGCTCGCCGTCGCGCGGTGAACGGATCTGACCTTCGACCGTATCGCCGGTCCGCAGGCCAAAGCGCCGGACCTGACTCGGGCTGACATAAATATCGTCTGGCCCAGGCAGGTAGTTGGCTTCGGGAGATCGGAGGAATCCGAAGCCGTCCGACAACACTTCGAGCACGCCATCACCGGAAATCGGCACGTCGTTTTCGGCTAGCTGCTTGAGAATGGCGAACAGCATGTCCTGCTTGCGCAGCGAGGACGCATTCTCGATTTCCAGCTCTTCGGCAAAAGCGAGGAGCTCTGCCGGGGTTTTACGCTTTAATTCCTGTAAATTCATGGGTTCGTGTCGAGATGAGGACCGGGGCGCCTGTCGGGGCGAGACTCCCGCTGAGAGAACGCTTCGAGCAGGGTCTTAGGTTCAGGCGAGGACGAACGGGGACTAGCAGAAAGAACCGGATTACCGGCTCGGCAATCCCTTTATCCCGCTTGAGATAAGCCGGTCAAATGCGATTACAAGATCTCTGCTCATCAGAGAACGCAGCAAAGCCCTAGGCTAGAACGGCTTAACCACGACGAGCACAACGATCGCGATCAGCGCCAAGGTGGGCAGCTCGTTGACCAAGCGGAAAAACCGTGTCGAATGGCGATTTTGGTCCGCCGAAAACTGGCCACACCAGCGGGCGAGCACGAAATGAAACACGGTCAATACCCCAACAAGAGCAAGCTTAGCCCAAATCCAGCCCATCCGCCAGTCAACCACCCCCGGTATTCCTGCGAGCAAGAGCCCGAAGCCCCATGTGGCAAGCATTGCGGGTGTCATGATGCCGCGCAGCAGGCGGCGTTCCATGACTTTAAAGGTGTCCGAGAGGTCCGATCCGACCGGCGCCATCGAGTGATAGACATAGAGACGCGGCAAATAGAGTAGGCCGGCCATCCAGGCGACCATGCTGATGATATGGAATGACTTGATCCAGGGATAAGCTTCGGAAAACCACCCGATCAAGCGGCGAGCCTAGACATGGCGCAACCAGCAAAATCGGCAGGGCAGCCTCCGACCCGATTCTCGGTGCGAGCACGGCGGACGAGCGCGGCGAGTGATCGGATGAAGCCCGGATCGGTCCCGACTGTCGGAACCCGATGATATGCCGGCACGCCCGAGGCCTCAGCCAGATCACGGTAATCGAGATCCAGCTCGACCAGGGTTTCAGAATGCTCGGAAACAAAAGAGATTGGTGCCACGACGAGGGGGACCCCGTCCTTACCCGCACGCCGAATTTCGTCGTCTGTCGCCGGACCGATCCATTCGAGCGGCCCGACACGACTCTGATAGCAGACCGTCCAGTCAAGGTCCGACCGGTTCAGCGCCGCGATCACGGCCGCAGCGGTTGTCTCGACCTGGTTGGGGTAGGGGTCACCGGCCCGGACGATCCTTTTCGGCAAGCCGTGCGCGGTGAGCAACAGGCGAAGCGGCTTCTTGTGACCGGCAGCCGCATCAAGCTCCGGTCCGATCAGCCCAGCTATTGCTTCGACAAACCCTGGATCGGCGGGATAGCAGCATACGACGCGTGTCGGGCATTCAATTCCGCGCCGTGTCGCCGAAGCGCGCCAGGCGGCGAGTGACGAAGCCGTCGTTGTCGTCGAGAATTGCGGGTATAGCGGCAGACAAACGACTTCGTCCGCCGCCCAATCGGCGACCTCTCGCGCGGTCTGCTCGCTCGTGGGGTCCCAATAGCGCATAGCGACAAAACACCGGTGCTGCGGCCCCAAAACTGCTTCGAGTGCTCTTGCTTGCGCCTCGGTATTCGCGAGCAGCGGCGACCCGCCACCGAGCTTACGGTAGATCTTCTGCGCTACCTGGCCTCGACGCCATGCGATGATCCGCGCCAGCGGCAGCCGAACGAGCGCAGGCAACCGCAGGATGGCGGGATCGCTGAACAGGTTGAACAGAAAGGGCTGCACCGCTTCCAGCCGATCCGGACCTCCGAGATTCATCAGCACGACCGCGGTACGAGCCACGTCAGGCGTCCATCGGTTCAGCCAGAAGGCGAGCGAGCGCCTGCACGTTCTCCGGCGGTGTTTCCGGCAGCACCCCATGGCCGAGGTTGAAGATGTAGGGTCCGCGGCCGAGGACTTGGCGCAGCCCCCGCACCGCCTCTTCGAGAGCCGCACCACCGGCAATCAGCAGGACAGGATCGAGATTGCCCTGAACCGTCCCAAGCGGCTGCAAGGTTTGGCACCCGTAGCCTGGCGGCACCGCTGTATCGATGCCGATGCCGTCAACTCCGGTCTCGCGAAGATAGCGCTCGTGCAGCACGCCGGCGCCGCGCGGAAAACCAATGACCGGATAATTGGCAAAACGACGTTTTAACGCTGCTACGATGCGCCTGGTCGGCTTGATCACCCAGCGGACGAAAGCCGGTTCGGGCAGGATTCCCGCCCAGCTGTCGAACAGCTGCACCACCTCCACGCCGGCCTCTATTTGGCCGGTCAGGTACTGGATCGTAGCTTCGGCAAGCAAGTCGATCAGAGCGCCAAACGCCTCTGGGTCGCGATAAGCCCAGCTCTTGACCCGGCGAAAATCCCGGCTCCCGCCGCCTTCGACCATGTAGGTCGCAACCGTCCAGGGCGCACCGGCAAAACCGATCAGTGTCGTCCGAGGATCCAGCGCACCTCTGACCCGCCGAGCCGTTTCGAACACCGAGTCGAGAGACGAGGCGATACGGCCGGGGTCGAGCTTTGCAACCCCGGCAGGGTCCTCGATGCGCTCTAGCACCGGCCCTTCCCCCTCGTGGTAGGCTAGCTTTTGTCCGAGAGCATAGGGCAGCATCAGAATGTCCGAGAACAGAATGGCGCCATCCATGCCGTATCGTCGGATCGGCTGCAATGTCAGCTCGGCGGCCAACTCCGGGGTCAGGCACAACTCGACAAAGTCGTGTGCTCTTGCGCGAACGTCGCGGTACTCGGGCAAATAGCGTCCGGCTTGCCGCATCAGCCACCATGGTGGCGGCGAAAGCGCTTCGCCCGCCAGCGTGCGCAACAGAGGCTTTGATGGCCCGGTTTGCATGATGCGCCACCCTCCTTTCCCCATAATTAGGTATAAGTAAAATAGTGGTAGATTTTGATCCGTGTGGATACCGAGGATTGAAAGTTATCCTCGGGAACCTTACCCGGGCTGCGACCCCTCGAACGCGGACCGTGAGGGATGTGTATAAGATTGTGGCCTTTCTTTGCACCGCTCCGGAAGCTGGGGCTGTGGTTGGATTGAGAGTCGGGGATGAGCACCATAACGCCTCTGCCCTGTACCCGATTTACCCAGGGTGGGAAAACTCGATCGTGCCTTTGGACAAGAAATGGGCGCGCGGAGGCAATCCGGGGAAAACCCGAAAGACAGAACGCCGTTCAACCGAATTTTCCCATATTAATCCAAAATGACCCACATCCTCTTCGGATAATTTTGGGGACGTTGCGGTGACCCGCTTTCACCTTCACCTCGTTTCCGATTCCACCGGAGAAACCGTGCATTCGGTGGCCCGGGCCTGCCTCGTGCAGTTCGATGACGCTCAGGCGGTCGAGCATGTCTGGAGCATGATGCGAACCCGCGCCCAGATCGACCGGGTCATTGCAGGTGTTGAAGCCAATCCCGGGGTCGTTCTGTTCACGATGGTAAACGATACTCTTCGTCAATTGCTGCAGGAGGGCTGCCGACGCTTGCAAGTGCCGGCCATTCCGGTTCTCGATCCGGTGATCGGGGCGCTGGCTTCCTACCTTCATCGGAAGAGCCGCGGAGTGCCGGGCAAACAGCATCTGCTCGACAGCGAGTATTTTGCGCGCATCGACGCGATTACCTTTGCCCTCAATCATGATGACGGCCAATCGAGTTGGGGGCTCAACGATGCCGATGTCTGTCTGGTCGGTGTATCGCGCACCTCGAAAACGCCGACTTGTCTCTATTTGGCGAACCGGGGGATCAAGGCTGCCAACGTACCCTGTGTACCGGGGGTGCCCTTGCCGCCGGAGCTGACCAAAGCGGAGCACCCGTTGATAGTGGGACTGACCAATGATCCCGAGCGGCTGATTTAACTGCGCCGGAACCGGTTGGACCTGCTGCATCATGACGGCGCGACCCAGTATACGGACCTTGAGGCCGTCCGAGCCGAGGTGCGCGAGGCGCGGAGGGTCTTCACTCAAATGCATTGGCCGGTGATCGACGTGACACGCCGTTCGATCGAGGAGACAGCGGCATCGGTCATGAAATTGCTGGCCCGCCGTCATGGTATGAATGACTGAGGGTTTGGTTCTCGCCTCTGCGAGTACCATACGGGCTCAGTTGCTCGCCGCCGCCGGCGTCGATTTTCGGATCGAACCGGCTGAACTCGACGAAGATGTCCTCAAACGGGCCTGCCGGGCAAAGGGGCGAGATGTGGCCGACTGCGCGCTCTTCCTTGCCGAGGCGAAAGCGACTCAGGTTGGGGCGCGCCAAGGTCGAGCTGCGGTTATCGGCGCCGATCAGATCTTGACCTGCGGCGAGGCGTGGTTCGACAAGCCCGCGGATCTTGCCCAGGCCGCACTCAGCTGCGATTTCTGCGCGGCCGCACCCATGAGCTCGTCACGGCAGTCTGTGCGGTTCAGGACGGATCGGCGATTATGGCATGCCGTGAGCAGGCCGCGGTTGACGATGCGAAATTTCACCGACGCGTTCCTCGCTGCCTATATTGCCGCGGAGGGAGGCGATATTCTCGGCTCGGTCGGCGCGTATCGTCTTGAGGGTAGAGGAGTGCAGCTATTTGAACATATTGAAGGAGATTATTTCACGATCCTTGGGCTTCCGCTTCTGGAGCTTCTCGGTTTTCTGCGAAGTAAGGGCATGATCCTGTCGTAAGCCCGGAACTACCTTGGGTGAGGAGCACTTTGGCGTGAGGCATTGCCGATGAAAATCGCTGGGACGACCCGGCTGGCGGGTATCATGGGATGGCCCGTCGCCCATTCTCGATCACCCTTGCTGCATAGCTTTTGGCTGGACGAGACCGGGACCGATGGCGCCTATGTTCCGTTAGCGGTGAGGCCGGAACACATTAAGCAGGCATTGCGCGCACTGCCGATCCTCGGCTTTCGTGGCTGTAATCTGACGATACCGCACAAACAGACGGCGCTTCATATCGCTGACCGAGTTCGAACCCTTGGCGCGTCGCATCGGTGCGGTTAACACGATTATAGTCGCGCCCGACGGCACTCTCGAAGCACGCAACACCGATGTCTTCGGGTTTCGCGAGAACCTGCGAGAAGCGGTGCCGGAATGGGTGCCGGCGGCGGGTCCGGCGGTAATCCTCGGGGCGGGTGGATCGGCAAGAGCCGTGGTGGCGGCATTGACCGATGCCGGAGTCGCCGAGATCCGGATCGTCAACCGGACGCGCGCGCGCGCCGAGATCGTGGCGCGCGATCTCGAGACGTCGGCGACGCGGATCACGGTCCATCCCTGGGGCGAGGCAGAGACCGTTCAGCGGCATGCCGGGTTGCTCGTCAACACGACGAGCCTCGGCATGATCGGTGAACCGCCTCTGGTTCTTGATCTCCTGTTGCCGCCAACGGCCCCGGTCGTCGACATCGTATACGTGCCGCTCGAAACAGATCTGCTGACCGCCGCCCGTCGGCGGGGAAACCCGGTCGTAGATGGCCTCGGTATGTTGCTGCATCAGGGCCGGCCTGGATTTGAAGCATGGTTCGGCGCGTCGGTGCAGGTGACACCGGAGCTGCGGACTACGATCGTCGCGACGCTGGCACCGCGTTGATTGTTCTCGGTCTTACCGGCTCGATCGGCATGGGTAAGAGCACCGCGGCGGCGATGCTGCGGCGCCTCGGAGTGCCGCTATTTGATGCGGATCTAGCGGTTCACCGACTGCTGGCGCCGTCCGGGGCTGCCGTTCCGGTGGTTTCTGCCGCGTTTCCCGGTATCGAGACGGAGGCCGGCGGGATCGATCGAGGGCTGCTCGGGCAACAGGTGTTTGCCGATCCCGCGGCGCTGAGGCGGCTCGAAGCAATTCTTCACCCGGTGGTGGCTGCCGAGGAAAGGCGGTTTCTTGCTCGGTCACGGTGCCGGAGGGTACCGCTGGCCGTGCTCGACATACCCTTGCTATTCGAAACCGGCGCCGAACGCCGGTGCGATTATGTGCTCGTCGTCTCCGCACCCGCCCTCGTGCAGCGACAGCGTGTCATGCGACGGCCGGGGATGACCGAGATTCGCCTAAACACCATTCTGCGAAAACAGATGCCGGATCATCGGAAGCGGCAACGCGCGGATTTCGTGGTGCCGACCGGGGCGGATCGCGGCCTGACCTTGCGCCGTTTGAAGTCGATCGTCAGGCTCCTCCGCAAATGGGGGAGACGGTAATTGCGCGAAATCGTGCTCGACACCGAAACAACCGGTCTGGATCCAGCCGAAGGCCACCGCATCGTCGAGGTTGCCTGCATAGAGCTTGTTCACCACGTCCCGACCGGCCGCAAATTTCACCGTTACGTCAATCCCGAACGCGACATGCCCGAAGATGCTCTCGCGGTGCACGGCATCACCGCTGAGTTTCTAGTGAACCAGGCGCCCTTTGCTGCGGTCGCAGACGAGTTGCTGGCCTTTATTGGCTCGGACCGGCTGGTCATTCACAATTCCGAGTTCGACCTCTCGTTTCTGAATGCCGAGCTGGCTCGCTTGAATCGAGATCCGGTCAGCTGCGCCTTTGTCGACACTCTCGGGCTGGCGCGGGTGCGGTTTCCCGGAGCGCCGGCAAGCCTGGACGCTTTGTGCCGCCGTTTTGAGATCGATCTATCGGACCGTGTCGAGCATGGGGCTGAGATTGATTGCAGATTGCTCGCCGCGGTCTATCTCGAATTGCTCGGCGGTCGGCAACCCGGTCTCGATTTCGCAACGCCCGCCGATGAAGTGGCCATTGCGGAGAGGGTCATGCGGCCGCCGCGCCCGCATTCGCCCTCGGCAGAGGAGGTCATCGCTCACCAGGCGATGCTGCGGCTCATCGTCGAGCCCATCTGGCTGGTGGAGGGGTGAGCTTCACACGACCGGGTTGCCGGGTGGGGCGGCGATTTGGGCGTCAGCCTGTTGGCGGCGCAACAGCTCGGCGAAGTCGATCGGGTTGATCATCAGGGGTGGAAAACCGCCGTCCCGCGTTGCATTCGCGATGATTGCGCGGGCAAATGGAAAGACGATCCGCGGTGTCTCGACCAGAATCAGCGGAGCCAGCATCTCCTGCGGCGCATTCTTTACCGTTACCACTGTCCCGTAGGCGAGCTCGACGAGGAAGACGGGTTCGTCCTGGGTTCGGGCGGTTGCGTTAATCGTCAGGACGACTTCGAAAACCTCCGGTCCCAGATTCTGTGCTTTGACATCGACATTGATGTCGACCGAGGGCTGCGTCGTTTGCTGAACTAGGCTCTGCGGCGCTCGCGGATTTTCGAACGATAAGTCCTTGATGTATTGCGCGTTGACGATCAGCTGCTGCGGCTCCCCGGCTATCGCCGGCGGCATGTCGCTTTGGCCGTTGCCTCTCGCCTCTTCCGCCATCACCGCCTCCCCAAGACCGGAGCCCGCTGGCCTAACACGGATCGGGAAGGCGCAGCAACGGTCGGCCCGGGCCCTAAGCCCCTCCGGCACGAAAAGCAGCTCGTGTTTGGCGGCGTTCCTGATACGTTAAGCGCGGGTCGCGGACGCCGGGATCCCGGCGGGTGATGGAGAAGACCCGGTTGAATTCGGTTTGCCCATGGCGGATCAAAATTACTCCGCCGGGTTTCCTCATTCCGGGGTGAGCCGAGGAAAGCCCGCGATCTTCCGTCGGGAGCGGCGGCGCGGATAACGAAGTCGCGTATCCTCCTCGCACCACGCGCTTGCCGTGGTGCCACCCGCGCCCCATGTAGTCAACATCCAGCCGAGGCCCGGAGCCCGGTATCTCTCTACGGCAGGGCGCGGAAGGAGATGGGCGAGTTTCAGCAATATTTCGATATCATCCTGTTCGCGATGGTTGCCGGGTTTTTGGTGCTGCGCTTGCGCAGCGTGCTTGGGCGGCGGACTGGAAACGAGCGGCGTCGCGAACTGTTTGTGCGCCGCACGCGGCCTGCGCCGGAAAAGGGACCGGCTTTGATCGAACCCAACCCGAGCGCCGCTGCTGCGGCGACAACCGCCCCGCCGGCCGATGCGGTCGCGGAAGGATTGGACCAGATCCATCGCGCCGATCCGAGCTTCGGCCCCGCTCAATTCCTCGAGGGCGCGCGTACCGCATTCGAGATGATTGTCACCGCGTTTGCGAACGCCGACAAGGCGGGGTTGCGGCCTTTGCTGAGCGATGAGGTTTTCCAGCAATTTGGCACTGCAATAGACGAGCGCGTCGCGGCCAAGGAAACGCTGGAGACGCGAGTTCTGCGTTTGGACAGCTCGGATATCGTCGAAGCCGAACTGTTGGGGCGCAACGCGCAGGTGACGGTTAAGCTGACCTCGCAGCAAATTAACGTGACGCGCGCGATGGACGGCAGCATCGTCGACGGCGACCCGGAGCACCCGACCGAGAAGACCGATTATTGGACCTTTGCGCGCGATACCCGATCCGCCGATCCCAACTGGGTCCTCGTCGCGACGAGCAGCGGCGGCTGAGCGTCAGCCGCAAGCCGGCCGGGCGAGCCGCGTTGCGGCGGCCGTAATCCTCGGGGTCTTGGCGATTGCCTTTAAGCATGACACCGGTCCGAGGCGATTTGGTATCGAGTTGGTTGGTTTCGACCGCCTATCCCGTTGGACGCAGGATCACATCTCGGCGGCCGTTCCAGTTTTCCTGAAATCGTGCGCTCGGTTCTCGACACGGGCAGATATGGCTCCGCTCGATTCGGTTGCCATGAGCCTCGATTTCGGGCGCGTGGGAGACTGGCGGTCATTGTGTGAGGCGGCGCAGGCATTGCCGTCCGGGGACGATGCGGCCGCCCGCGAATTTTTCGAGACCGGTTTTGTCCCATTTGCCGTCGCGGACTACGGGAATGCGGAGGGACTGTTCACCGGGTATTACGAGATCGAGCTTAACGGCTCGCGGCAACGCCGTGGGCGCTATCAGACCCCGCTTTACCGCAAGCCCCCGGATCTCGGCCCTGAGCCTCCGACGCGTGCCGAGATCGAGGATGGAGCGCTCGCCGGGCGCGGGCTGGAACTCCTCTGGGTCGACGATCCGATTGACGCCTTCTTTCTGCAGGTCCAGGGGTCGGGGCGTGTCCGGCTGAACGGGGACGGCATCGTACGCGTCGGCTACGACGGGCAGAACGGCCGTCCCTATGTGCCCGTCGGACGACTGCTGATCGAACGTGGTGTGATCCCGCGAGACAAGCTGACGATGGCGGCGATTCGGTCGTGGATGAAGCAGAATCCGGAGGCTGGAGCCGCGCTGCGCCGCGAGAACCCGTCTTACGTCTTCTTTCGGGAAATCAAGGGCGATGGACCGATCGGGGCTGAAGGAGTCGCCTTGAGCGCAGAGCGGAGCATTGCGGTCGATCGCGCGTTCGTGGCTCTCGGCATCCCGGTGTGGCTCGAAGCGGATGAGCGGTTCGCCGCAGCGGAAAGTGTGCGTCGTCTGATGGTCGCACAGGATACCGGAGGTGCGATCAAGGGCCCTGTGCGCGGCGACGTCTTCTGGGGCACCGGAGACGCGGCGGGCAGTCGTGCCGGCGTCATGAACGCGAGAGGCAGGTATTACCTGTTGCTGCCGCGCGTGGTAGCACGCCGTCTTGCTTCCGGCCGGCTGACACGGTCGGATTGATTTGCCGGCGGGAGCGATCTTAACTTCCGTATGCTTGTTTTGAGCGGATGACGGTGGGGTCGAGTTGAATGCGGGTAGCGCTGTTCGTGACGTGTCTGGTCGATTTGTTCCGCCCGACAGTGGGCTTTGCGGCCGTCAAACTGCTTGAGGAGGCGGGGTGCACCGTCGAGGTCCCGCGTCGACAGACCTGCTGCGGACAGCCCGCGTACAACTCCGGTGACCGGGCCGATGCCAAGGCAATTGCGTTGCAGGTCTTCGATGCATTTGCCGGCTATGACTACGTCGTTGCCCCCTCGGGGTCTTGTGCCGGGACGCTGCGGGTACACTACCCCGAGTTCTTCGCCGACGATGCTGAGAACTTGCCGCGCGCGCAGGAACTCGCCGAGCGGAGTTGGGAGCTCGTTTCTTTTCTCGTCGATGTCTGCGGAATGCAGGCGGTCGCCGCGAACTGGCACCGTTGCGTCACCTACCACGACGCCTGCTCGGGTCTGCGCGAACTCGGTGTCAAGCTCCAGCCGCGCCAGCTTCTCGCATCCGTTAGCCGGTCTGAGTATCGAGGAATTGCCGGGGGCGGAAGTGTGCTGTGGATTTGGCGGCACCTTCTGCGTCAAATACCCGGAAATTTCCGACAAGATGGTGACTGACAAGGCGGCGGACATCGCCGCAACCGGCGCGGAAGCGGTCTTGGCCGGAGATCTCGGCTGTCTGCTCAACATTGCGGGCAAACTCTACCGGCAAGGCCGGCAGGTCGAAGTACGCCACGTGGCCGAGGTTCTCGCCGGCATGACCGACAGAGTCCCGCCGATCGGCGCGCCGCGGTAACGCGGATGCTCGCGACCAGCCGCAATTTCGAGGCCGCAGCCCAGGCCGGCTTGGCCAACCAAAATTTGCAGCGCGCGCTGGGTCTGGCGCGAACCGGGTTTCCACTGCGGCGTCGCCTGGCTGTCGAGCGTCTGCCGGAGTTCGAGGCGCTGCGCGAAACCGGCCGGTCGATCAAGGATCACACTCTCCAGCACCTCGACTTTTACCTCGAGCTGTACGAAGGCAAGGTCGAGGCTTCCGGCGGCAAGGTGCATTGGGCGCGCACCTCGGAGGAGGCCTGCGCAGCGGTGCTGCAGATCTGCCGCTCGGCGGGCGCCAAGCTCGTCGCTAAGGGCAAGTCGATGGTCGCCGAGGAGGTGGGGCTCAACGATGTCCTCGAGGCGAACGGCATCACCCCGATCGAGACCGATCTCGGCGAATACATCATCCAGCTGCGGCATGAGCCGCCCAGCCATATCATCGCACCGGCGATCCATCTGGTTAAGGAACAGGTCGCCGAGACATTCCGGGCCGAGCATCGCTCGCTCGATCCGGACCGGTTGTTGGTCGAGCCGCGCCAGATGTGTGACGAGGCGCGTTCGGTGCTGCGGCCGCGTTTCCTCGCTGCCGATGTCGGCATCACCGGCGCCAACTTTCTCATCGCGGAGACCGGTTCGAGCATCATAGTGACCAATGAGGGCAACGGCGATCTGACGCAGACCCTGCCGCGGATCCATATCGTCATGACCAGTATCGAAAAGCTGGTCCCGACATTCGAGGATGCCGCGACGTTGCTGCGGCTGCTGGCGCGCTCGGCAACGGGTCAGGAATTCTCGAGCTATACGACGATCTCGACCGGACCGCGCCGGGCGGGTGATCTCGACGGTCCCGAGCAGTACCACGTGATTCTGCTCGACAACGGCCGCAGCGCGATGATCGGCACGGAATTCCAGGACATGCTGCGCTGCATCCGTTGTTCGGCATGCATCAACCACTGTCCGGTCTACGCCGCGGTCGGCGGCCATGCCTATGGCTGGGTGTATCCGGGGCCGATGGGCGCGGTATTGACGCCGAGCCTGATCGGCATCGAGGAAGCCGGACATCTGCCGAACGCCTCGACGTTTTGCGGGCGCTGCGAGAGCGTATGCCCGGTCAAGATCCCGTTGCCCAAGATGATGCGCCATTGGCGCGAGCGCGAATACGCCAAAAAGCTGAGCCCGCCGGCCTACCGCAGCGGCCTTGCGGCGTGGGCATGGGTGGCGCGCCGCCCGGCGCTCTATCACGCGTTTGCCGAGTTAGCCAGCCGGGCGCTCGGCTGGGCCGGCGGCCGGCGCGGCCGGTTCCGCACTCTGCCGCTGGCCGCTGGCTGGACTGGGGTGCGCGATATGCCGGCGCCGGAGGGCCGCAGTTTTCACAGCCTTTGGGCGCAGCAGCAGAAGAGTGGAGCTGCGAGGTGAGCGAGGCCCGCGAAAGGATTCTAGCCACCATTCGGAACTCGCTCGGCCGCGGTCGGCTCGATGCCTGATAGGGAAGCGGAATTGCGCGCCCGCGTCGCGGCGCCTCGCCGAAATCCGGTTCCCGCCCGGGCGACGGCGATCGACGAGCGGGCGCGGGTCGAGTTGTTTATTGCAATGGCCGAGGAGGTGCAGGCGACGGTAACAAGGGTCGGCTCACCCGCCGCGGTGCCGGAGGCGATCGCGCGCTATCTCGCCACAGAAAACCTTCCGGCCGAGCTCGTCATGGCACCCGACCCGAGCCTCGACGACATCCCGTGGAACACCTGGCCCTTGCTGCAGATCCGCCGCGGCAGGGCTGAGGCGGAAGACCGGGTCAGCGTCACCCCCTGCCATGCCGCAATTGCCGAAACCGGCACTTTGATGCTGATTTCCGGAGCACCGACCCCAACGACGCTCAATTTTCTGCCGGAGACTCATATTGTGGTGGTCCGCCGCGACCAGGTCGTCGCGACGTACGAGGATGGCTGGGACCGCCTTAAAGCGGGCAAAACAACGGAAGCGTTGCCGCGGGCCATCAACTTCGTCACCGGTCCGTCGCGCACGGCGGATATCGAGCAGCACATCGAACTGGGTGCGCACGGGCCGAGGCGTCTCCATATCGTTCTCGTCGAGGATGGGTCAGGCGGCGAGAAGTGAAAGGAACGAGCAAAAGAGCGGGTCCGCGGGGTGATCACGGCCTATGGCAAGAAGCGGTTCGCGACGTAAGGCCATTGCGCGGCGGTAGGGCGGGTAGTTCGCAAGGGTCGCCACGCGAGGTGGTGGTTGCTTCGGCGCGAGTTGAGCGAGGCCGTATGCCCCCGCCGCGCATGCCGCCGCTCGACCGTTTTGCCGGGATCGACCGGGCCAACGCTGAACGACTGAAACGCGGTCTGCACAGGATCGAGGCACGCCTCGATCTTCACGGAATGACTCAAGCCGAGGCGCATGGGGCCCTCTTTGCCTTCATCGCGGCGTCGCGGGCCGCAGGAAGGCGTTGCGTGCTCGTCATCACCGGGCGAGGACTCGGCCAGAGCGGGCCTGGGGTCCTCAAAAGTTCGGTTCCGCGCTGGCTGGAAGAACCGGAGCTGCGGCGGCACGTCCTCGCAATCGCGCCGGCACAGCCGCATCACGGGGGTTCCGGGGCCACCTATCTGCTGCTGCGCCGCCGCTGAATCAAACGAGACTAATAGTCGCATTTCGCGCTAGAACGGCAAGAATGCTGCGGCATTCTTCTTGCGGAGATCTGTCGGTACCGTCACAAGACCACGTAGCTTCCACCTCACGAATTGCCAATGGCCGACGACAGCGAGCTGCTACCCTACATCGACCGCCTCAAAACGGCGCGCGTGTTGTGCATCGGCGACGTAATGCTCGATCACTACGTTTATGGCCAAGTCGAGCGAGTGTCGCCCGAAGCACCGATCCCGGTGCTGTGGATCGAACGCGAGATGAAAACGTTGGGCGGCGCGGGAAACGTGCTGCGCAATCTGCGAGCGCTTGGAGCCGCTGCATCGTTCATCTCCGTTGTTGGCAACGACGAAGCCGGCCGCGAGATCGGGCGTTTGGTGGAAGCGCAGGACGGCGCCGAGGCGCATGTCCTCGTCCAGCCACAGCGCACGACCACGGTCAAGACGCGCTATATCGCGGGCAATCAGCAGCTCCTGCGGGCGGACCGCGAAAGCTCGATCCCACTCGATCCGTACATCCGCGAAGACTTGTTGCGGCTGGCGCGCGAGCTTGTGGCCGATCATTCGGTCGTCGTCATCTCGGATTACGCCAAGGGCGTGCTGACCGAAGGGGTGGCGCTTGAGATCATCCGGGCGGCGCGCGAGGCGGGCGCCCGTGTCATCGTCGACCCGAAGGGCGGCGATCACATACGATATCGGGGCGCCGATCTGGTAAAGCCCAACCGGCGCGAGCTGGCCCACGCCACGGGAATGCCTGTGGCGACCGACGATGAGATAATTGCGGCCTCCCGCGCGCTGATCGAGCGTTGCGGTTTCGACGCGGTTCTCGCCTCGCTCGGCGCGGAAGGGTCGCTGCTGATTGCGGCCGACGGCGCGGCCCATATTCAACGCGCTGAGGTCCGTGAGGTCTTCGATGTTTCCGGGGCCGGCGATACCGTCGTGGCGGCGGTCGCCGCGGCGCTCGCGGTCGGCGTCGGCTTAACCGATGCGGCTCGCCTCGGAAATGTTGCTGCCGGCATCGTCGTCGGCAAGATAGGCACCGCAGTGGTGTATGCGAGCGAGTTCGCCGCTGCTCTCAATGGCCGTGATCGCCACGACGCGGACAAGGTCGTGCCGCGCTCGCACGCGCTCGATTTGGTGGCGCGCTGGCGCCGCCATGGGCTCAAAATCGGCTTTACTAACGGCTGCTTCGACTTGCTTCACCCCGGGCACGTGGCATTGCTCGGGCAAGCCAAGGCCGCGTGCGATCGGCTCGTCGTCGGGCTCAACAGCGATGCGTCAACGGCGCGGGTCAAAGGGCCGCGCCGTCCGATCCAGAGCGAAACCGAGCGTGCGGCTGTTTTGGCCTCGCTCGCGGCGGTCGATCTGATCGTCGTGTTCGAGGAGGATACGCCGATGGAGCTGATCCGGGACATCCGCCCGCAGCTCCTCGTTAAAGGCGACGACTATCGCCTCGATGAGGTTGTCGGGGCCGAGTTCGTCAAGCACGCTGGCGGCGAGGTGCTTCTCGCGAAAATCGTGCCGGGTTACAGCACGACGGCGACGATCGCGCGCCTCGCCAGCTGAACCGCGTCAGCGGCCAGGTTCGTCTGCGCGGGTCATTCCTGTCAACCACTGGGGCAAGCGCGGCAGCAACGGCGATCCAATCGCTGGGGTGATTCGGCGAACCAGGCGCATCGTCGGATGTGGCCGATAGCATGTCGAGATGCCCCTGGTTTTCCGGGCACAGCCCGAGCATATGAAGGCCGTGAGCGTGGTTCCGGGGTTGCTGTCGATTGATGAACGTTTGTTCCTACCCTTTTTGGTTCAACAGCGATGGCGCCGCGGCGAACATCACATTCCGTCCGATCGTCTCGCTTCCGGGTCGAGAAGGCGGCGCAGCCGCGCCGCCGCGACGCGGGCGAAGCGCATCGTCAGAGCGCGGCGGCGGCCGGCATCGAGCCTCGTTGTGCTGCCGTCACGAAGCACGGCCGCGCTGAACGAATCCGTCACCATCAGGCCACATTCATCGGGGATCAGCACGCGCGGAAAGTCGTTTGGCACGGCGAAGTAAAGGCGGTCCGAGAAGTCACGGTAGTTGCTCCACTTGCGGTCGGCGCGAAAATCGGCCACGGAACTCTTGATCTCGACGATCACGAGGTCGCCGGTCTTGCCGAGAGCGAGAATATCGGCGCGCCGGCCATTGGCGAGCGGAAATTCGACAAGGCTCACATAGCCGAGCTGCTCTAGGGCGCGGCATGCGCCGCGCGTCAGAAGTGCGGCGCTGATCAGCTCTAGATCGGAGGCGGACATGACGAGCCCGGATCATAGGTCGTATTATCCGACAGCGCGAGATCGAGCGGAGAGAAATAATGGCGGTGGCGAGTAAGCAGGGATTCCTGCGTCAGGCTTGGGACCTTGCGTGGCCATACTGGAAATCAGATGAGAAATGGTCGGCAATTGGGCTGCTCGCCGCCGTCATCGCGCTCAACCTAATCACGGTGTGGCTCAATGTTCGGTTCAATTTTTGGAACAATGATTTCTACAACGCGCTTCAGCAATATGACTGGCCGGAATTCTGGCGACAGTTTGCCATCTTCGGGGTGATCGCGTTGGCATTTATCGTAGTCGGTGTCTATTCCTCCTATTTGCGGGGGATTTTGCATATCCGCTGGCGGCGCTGGTTGACGGAGCGCTTCTTGCGCGACTGGCTCGAAGACCAGGCCTATTACCGGATGCAGTTGAACCAAGCGACGACCGACAACCCTGATCAGCGTATTTCGGACGATCTCAACCGGTTCGCCTCGATCACCCTTACCCTGTCGCTCGGTCTGCTGAGTTCGTTCGTCACCCTCGTCTCGTTTTTGTCGATCCTATGGACGCTGTCCGGAGCTCTGACTATCCCACTCGGCGGTGGTGCGTCGATCGATATCCCCGGGTACATGGTTTTCGCGGCGCTGATCTATGCCGTTGCCGGGACGATGCTGACCCGATGGATCGGCTATCCGCTGATCCGGCTCAATTTCGATCAGCAGCGCTATGAGGCTGATTTTCGTTTCAGCATGGTCCGGTTGCGCGAGAATGCGGAGAACGTCGCCTTTTACGGAGGCGAAGCCCGCGAGTTCGACACGTTCCAAACCCGCTTCGTGCGGGTCGTCGCGAATTGGTGGGGGATCATAAAGCGCCGCAAGAAGCTGACCTGGTTCACCTACGGTTATGACCAGGTCGCGATCGTCTTCCCGTTTCTGGTGGCGGCCCCGCGCTATTTCGACAAAGTAATCCAGCTTGGCGGCTTGATGCAGATCGCCTCCGCCTTCCGGCAAGTGCAGGAGTCGCTCTCGTTCATCATCAGCTCGTATACGGAAATTGCCGAATATCAGTCGGTGGTGCAACGGCTCGCCGGATTTCGCGAGAAGATGAACGAGATCGCGGCGGAGCAGCAGCGGCCGCAGCCGATCGAAATCGTACGCGACGGTACCGGCGTCGAGGTCAATGAACTCGATCTCAACCTACCGGACGGACGGTCGCTGCGGCCGGACATCACCCTCGCGGCGACCCCGGCCAAGTCGTTGCTGATCACTGGTGCTTCCGGGCTCGGCAAAAGTACCTTGCTGCGCGCCATTGCCGGTCTTTGGCCGTTTGGGCGGGGGCGCATCCGGGTCGGCGACGGGCGCTGCCTATTTCTGCCGCAGCGGCCCTATCTGCCTCTCGGCACCTTGGCGGATGCGCTCGTGTATCCGCGGGCCACCGCCGAATTGCCGCGGGACGAACTTTGCGACGCGCTGCGCGCCGTCGGCCTGCCCGAGCTCGTGGACCGGCTGGACGAGGAGGCTAATTGGGCTCAGCGGCTCTCGATCGGTGAGCAGCAGCGGCTGGCCTTCGCCCGGGTCCTGCTGGCCCGCCCGGAGATCGTCTTTCTCGACGAAGCGACCTCGGCGCTCGATGAGGCGGCGGAGGTATCGTTGTACCGGTTGTTGCGGGAAGCGCCGTGGCGGCCGACTATCGTCAGCGTCGGCCATCACGGCACCTTGCGGCGTTTCCATGATGCGGTCGTTGATCTCGCTTGCAGCCCGATCTCGCGGGCGATCGTCAGCTAGCCCAACGGATCAGCCGTGCTGCAGGATGGAGGAGCCGAGCGATGACAGACAGCGAGCGCCAATGGCGGGATGCGGAGGACCCGCTGCGCTCTGTCCGAATAGGTAAGCGCGAGAGTCTCGAGGCGCTCGGGATCGACCCCTACCCCTACAGCTTCGAGCGGACGCATGAAGCAGGTCAGCTCGAGCGGCGTTACACCGGGCTGACAGCGGGCGCCGAAACCGAAGATAGGGTGCGCGTCTCCGGCCGTATCAGAGCGATGCGCAACAGCGGCATGTTCATCGATCTGCACGATGCCTCGGGCAAGATCCAGATCTTTTGCCACAAGGATCTGCTCGGTTCCGAAGCGCTTGGAATCGTGCGGCTGCTCGACATCGGGGATCTGATCGGCGTTGAGGGCTTGGTTCGGCGGACGCCGCGCGGCGAGCTCACGGTCAATGCCTCCGGTGTTACGGTTCTCGCGAAGGCGTTGCGGCCTCTCCCCGAGAAATATCACGGCCTCGCCGATGTCGAGCTGCGCTATCGCCAGCGTTATCTCGACCTGATCATGAACCCGCAAAGCCGCGACACGCTGCTCCGGCGCAGCCGGGTGGTAGCGGCGATCCGCAGCCATCTTTCGGAGCGCGGCTACGTCGAGGTCGAGACGCCGATGCTTCACACGATCGCTGGAGGCGCTTCGGCGAAACCGTTCGTGACCCATCACAACGCGCTCGACATCGACCTCTATCTGCGGATTGCACCCGAGCTGCACTTGAAGCGCCTGTTGGTCGGCGGCGTGGCCGACAAATTGTTCGAGATCAACCGCTGCTTCCGCAACGAGGGCCTCTCGCCCCGGCACAATCCGGAATTTACCACGCTCGAGCTCTACGAGGCCTATGTCGACTACACAGCAATGATGACGCTGACCGAGGAGCTCATCACCGCCGTGGCCGAAACGGTGCTTGGGACATTGCGGATCGGCTACGGCGGGACCGAGATAGATCTTTCGGCGCCCTGGCCGCGGCGCAGCATGGCCGAACTCGTCCAAACAGCCACCGGCGTCGATTTCCTCGCTCTCGACAGCGCCGAGGCGGCACGCGAGGCGGCGGCACGCGTCGGCGCGGCGTTGGCCGGCGGCGAGAAGTTGGGGGCAGGCTCTGGAGGCGGCCTTTGCCGCGCGCGTCGAGGACACTCTGATCCAGCCGATCCACGTCATCGGATTTCCGCGCGACATTTCACCCTTGGCCAAGGCCGACCGCAACGACCTGCGCCTCGTCGAGCGGTTCGAGACCTACATCTACGGATGGGAGATCGCGAACGCTTTCTCCGAGCTCAACGATCCGCAGGACCAGCGCGAGCGCTTCGAGGCGCAGATGCGGGCGCGCGCGGCAGGTGACGAGGAAGCGCAGCTTCTCGACGAGGACTACGTGACCGCGCTCGAATACGGGCTGCCGCCCTGCGGCGGGCTCGGCATCGGCATCGACCGACTGGTCATGCTGCTGACCGACAGCCCGTCGATCCGCGACGTCATCGCCTTCCCGACCCTGCGGCCGCGCTGACCAGTGTACAACGGACGATCGTGATTGGAGTGTCGCATGAGGAAGAACAAGAATTCGGCAGCGTGCTGGTTGATGGGCATTGCGCACGGCGCGTTGCTCGTCGCGATGTCAGGCTGCGCCCAGCAGCCGGTGACGGCGGCGGTCAGTATTCCGCCGATCCCGGCGGGGGAGGCTCGGATCTGGTTCTATCGCGACTACGAGCCCTATGCCGGCAAGGGCCTTCCGGCGATCGCCGCCAATGGGGGATATGTCGGGGCGGCCGAATTGGGTGGCGCGTTCTATCGCGATGTTTCCCCCGGACATTACCTCGTGACCGTGCAGACCGTCGGCAGAGACACCAATCAAACGGCCAATTTCGAGCTCGCCCCGGGCCAGGAGGCTTATGTAAAAATCGTCTCGCTGCCGAGTTGGGAGACGGGCGGGGACAAGAACCAATGGGAGCGGCCGACGTTTTACGCCTGGCTGATCCCGAACCAAGTCGCGCAAGCCGATGTTGTACATCTCTCTTTCTACGGCGGCAGCTGACCGTAGGCTCGCAAGGCTCAGAAGTTTTCCAGGCTCAAGACCTCGCTGTCGTAGTCGTAAGCGAAGATCTCGGCGTGCCGGCCCCAGTTGATTACCGTCTCGAGCACCCGCTCCGCCTCTTCCTCCGACAAGTGATCCTCGAGCTCGCGCAGAAACCGCGCCGCCGGCGCGCGATGGCCGGGCCGCTCGTCGAGGACGCGCCGGATGTGGGCAGCCAGCGGCACATGCTTTAAGAGCGCTTCGGCAAAGATCTGCTTGCGGGCGAGCATGTCCGCCTCGGCGTACGCCCGGCCGAGCGGCGTCAGCTCGATGTCGCCGCCGCTGACATGGGCGAAGCCGAACAGCTGCAATGTCTCGATCAGCGGGAACAGCTCGTCCATGACGAGGTTTTCCTCGTCGGCGAGATGGGGCAGATCGGCGCGGCCATGATAGGGCGCCTCCGTCGAATTCTCGATCAGACCCGAGAGCTGCTGGACCGAGGCATCGGGCAGGCGAAAGCCGATACCGATAGGTTCGGTCTTTGCTCCACGCCGTCCGTCGCGCCCGGGCTCGGTCGTCAACAGGGTGTAGACCTGGTCGACGATCTGGCGAAAACCGGCACTCTCCGAGGAGCGCGGGCGCGGTAGCGAGATCGGGATTTGTGCGCGGATGCGGCCGGGATCGCTGCTGAAGATCAGGATACGATCGGCGATTTCGACCGCCTCCTCGATGTTGTGCGAAACGATGACGATCCCCTTGGTCGGGATGCGGTGGGCATCCCACAGATCGAGGAGATCGCCGCGCAGAGTTTCCGCGGTCAGGACGTCGAGCGACGAGAAGGGCTCGTCGAGCAGCAGGATATCGGGATCGACGACGAGCGCGCGGGCAAAGCCGACGCGCTGACGCATGCCGCCGGACAGCTCCTTCGGATACGCATTCTCAAACCCGTCGAGCCCGATCAGATCGATCGCACTGACCGCCCGCCGCCGCCGCTCGGCCCCGGAAACGCCGAGAGCCTCGAGCCCGAGCTCGACATTGCCGAGCACGGTCAGCCATGGAAACAACGCATAGCTCTGGAAAACCATCGCGATGCCGTGAACGGGCTGGGCGACGGTGATGCCGCGATATTCGACGACGCCCTCGCTGGGCGGCACGAGACCCGCGAGAATGCGCAAAAAGGTCGACTTTCCGGATCCCGATTTGCCGAGGATCGCGACGATCTCGCCGTCGCGCAGGGTGAAGTCGATATGGTCGAGCACGAGCCGCCCGTGGTGATCGGGGGTGCGATAGGTCTTCGAGACGGCTTCGGTGCGCAGGAGCGGGTCGTTCATTACAGCCGAGTCTTCCCGGCGAGTCACGTCAATCGAGGCGCAAGCGTTCGGCGGCGAGATCATAGAGCCGACGCCAGAGCAGCCGATTGAAGGCGAGGACGTAGAGGCAGAGGACGCCGATGCCGAGCGCGATACGGGCGCTGTCGCCGTCGGCGGTAGTTCGCGCGATATAGGCGCCGATCCCGGTGGCGGTCAGCGTCGTGTCGCCCCATTGGACGACCTCGGACACGATACTCGCATTCCAGGAGCCGCCGGCCGCAGTGACGGCGCCGGTCACATATGCTGGAAAAATCGCCGGCAGGATCACTCGCCGCCACCACAACGATCGTCTGACGCCGAGATTTTGTGCCGCGCGTTGCAGCTCCTGCGGCAAGGCCGTGGTGCCGACAATGACGTTGAACAAGATGTACCACTGTGTTCCGAGGATCATCAGCGGGCTGAGCCAGATCTCCGGGTTCGCTTGAAACCGCAGGATCAGCACGACCGCGACCGGGAAGAACAAATTTGCCGGAAAGGCGGCGAGAAACTGCACGATAGGCTGAACGCGGTCTGCCAGGTGCGGGCGCAGTCCGATCGCCACCCCGATCGGAACCCAGATCAGCGAGGCCACGCCGATCAGGATCAGCACCCGCGCGGCGGTCGCCAGACCGAGAAGAAACACCCACCCGATCTCGGCGAGGTCGACCGTCTGGCGGATGAAGGCAATGATCCATATGGCCGCCGCGGCAGCCAGTCCCAGCAGAGCGATGTCGAACAAGTGGTCGAGTTCGGCGCCACGGCTGCCGTTCGACCGGCGCCCGGCGCCGCCGAGCCAGGCCGGCGAGCGCGTCGTCGATGATCCGATTGAGCTCGAGCACTCCCGCCTGGACCAGATCGAACAGGCGGGCGCGCTGCAGCACGATGAAAAACCAAGGCCGAACATTGTCTTCGTCGGCCAAGGGGTCGGCCTGGAACTTGCGCGACCAAGCGAGGAGCGGGCGAAACAACAGCTGGTCGTACAACAGAATGACGACGAACATGACCAGTACCGCGTAGCCGATTGCGGCGAGGTCGCGCTGATTGATCGCGGTCGCGATATAGGAGCCGATGCCGGGAAGCATGATCGTCTGGCCGGCGACGGTGATGGCTTCCGAGGCGACGACAAAGAACCAGCCGCCCGAGACCGACATCATCATGTTCCAGACGAGCGACGGGTATGGCGTGCGGCACTTCGAGGCGCCAGAACCGCTTCCAGGGCGACAAATGGTACATCCGAGCCGCCTCGATCAGCTCGGTCGGCACGGTGCGCAGCGACTGGTAGACGCTGAAAGTCATATTCCAGGCTTGCGAGGTGAAGATCGCGAAGATCGCCGCGCATTCGACGCCGAGCAGCCGGCCCGGGAAAAGGGCGATGAAGCCGGTCACGGTGATCGACAGAAAGCCGAGGATCGGCACCGATTGCAGGATGTCGAGGATCGGGATCAGGATCTTTTCGCCCTGTCGGCTCTTGGCCGCGACCGCCGCATAGGCGAGGCTGAAGACGAGCGAGGCGACGAGCGCGCAGCCCATGCGCAGCACGGTGCGAAGCGCGTATTCCGGCAGCCGCCAAGGGTCGAGGCTGATCGGCAGAACCTCGCCGACCTGATAGCGCGCGCTCATCGCCATGCCGCCCCAGGCGATCAGCGCGATCGCCCCGAGCACCATCGGCAGCGCGACGAGATCCCATAAATTGGGGCGCAGCCGAGACGGCCAGGCGATCAGGGGCAGGCCCCAGCGCTGTTCCATGCTCCCTCTTGCCGATGGTCGCCGTCGCGGCGGCGGTGCCTACCAGTACCCCAAGCCACGCGGGCTGCCTAAACGTAAATTCTGGGAAGCCGCGACGTCGCTTGCCGCTAATTGGCTGCAATTCTTGCTTCGGGCCGCCGAACTCCCGACAATGAGGCTTGGTACTACTGTGACGGGGGTGCGGCCGTGGATATCGGCGAGAGGCGCCAAGCAAACATCCTGGTATTGGCTCCGGTCGGACGCATCGACAATCTCACGAGCACCGAGTTTCAGGCGCGGCTGCTCGCCGCCGTCAGCTCCAGCTCCACGGACGTCGTCGTTGACTTTTCCGGAGTCGAATACATCTCGAGCGCCGGTCTGCGGGCGCTGATGGCTGCCACGCGGCTGAAGCCGAAAGAGCGTCGGCTTGGCGTCGCCTGTCTCCATACGGTCGTGCGCGAGATCTTCGCGATCAGCCGGTTCTCGCATGTCGTCCCGGTCTTCGCCACCGTCGAGGAAGCGAGCGCTGCCTGGCAGGCGCCGCCGCGCCCCGAGGGGGCGGTTCCCGATGCCGAGACCGAACCGGCCGGACCGTTGCGTGTCCGCTTTTGGGGCACCCGCGGCTCGCTGCCGGCACCGCTGCGGGAGCGGGCGGTCCGCGCCAAGATCCGCGATGCGCTGCTCGCCGCTCGCGGGCACGCGCTCGAGACCGAGCAGGCGATCGATGCCTTCATAGACAGCACGGCTGCCGTTTTCAGTACGCGGCACTTTCGGCGGCAATACCAGCTGTGTGGAGATCATTACCGGCGGCGACGAATATGTGATCTGCGACCTCGGCACGGGCGTGCGCGAATTCGGCAACCAGGTGCTCCGGGAGCACGGCCCTGGCGGCAAACACACCTTCAATATATTTTTGTCGCACCCGCACTGGGACCACATCATGGGGTTCCCGTTTTTCGCCCCCGCTTACATTCCAGGCAATCGGATTTGCATATATGGCTGCCACGCCGTGCTGCGCGAGGCGCTGCGCACACAGCACTCGGCTCCGTGGTTTCCCGTCGATTTTCACTCGCTCGGCTCGACCATCGAGTTCATCACCCTCGAGCCCAGCCACACCTACGAAGTAGCCGGTCTTTCCGTCATCTCGATCAAGCAGTTTCACACCGGAGATTCCTACGGTTATCGCTTTTCCCGGGGCGGTAAGTCGATCGTCTACTCTACCGACTGCGAGCACAAGTACTCCCACCTCGACGAAACCTATCCGTTTCGTCGAGTTCTACCGGGACGCCGACCTGCTGATCTTCGATGCAATGTATTCGCTCGGCGACTCGGTCTCGGTCAAGGAGGATTGGGGCCATTCGAGCAACGTCGTCGCGGTCGAGCTGGCGCAGGCGGCGCGGGTCAGGCGCCTCGTGCTGTTTCACCACGAGCCGGTATATGACGACCGCATGCTCGAGGAGATCCTCGCCGATACCGTCCGCTTCGAGGCGATCAGCCGGTCTGGCCACGAGGTCGAGGTGATCTCGGCCTATGACGGGCTAGAACTGGAGTTGTGACGCGCGATCCCGCGGTGCGCCGGAGCGTCGCTCTGCTGCGCGGTCCGGGCCGCGCGGCTGCGCTCGCGCTGGTCGCGGGCGCCTTGGTGCTGCGCATCATCGACCCCGGCATCATCACCGAATTGCGCGTGCGCAGCTTCGACTTGGTAGAACGAGTGTGGCCGCGCGCCGGTGATTCGGCACGAGTGGTGATCGTCGACATCGACGAGAAGAGCCTTGCCCGATATGGGCAGTGGCCGTGGCCGTGGCACTTGGTGTCCGAGCTAGTACGTCGAATTGCCCGAGGGAACCCGCGTGTCCTCGGCATCGACGTCGTCTTCGCTGAACCAGATCGGCTGTCGCCGACCGAGATCGCGCGAGAACTGCCCGGCCTGCCTCCGGCTGTGGCGGACGCGTTGGCGCACCTGCCGTCGAGCGACCGTGACCTCGCCGAAGCGATGGCGGCGGTCCCGACGGTGCTCGCGCTCGCCCCCAGCCATGAGGAGGCGGCGCCAGATTCAGATCCGCTCCGCCCAGCCCCGATCCGCCAGGCGGGAGACGATCCGAGGCCGTTCTTGAAGAGCTACAAATCCCTGGTGCAAAGCCAGCCCGATCTTCGCGCCGGTGCACGGGCCGCCGGGGAAATCGCGGTCGAGCCGGATCCCGACGGCGTCGTCCGGCGGCTCGCTCTCGCTGTGACCTATCAACAAACGATCGTGCCGAGTTTTGCGCTGGAAGTCTTGCGCGTCGCCGGCGACGAACGCTCGATCGTGATCGATACCGGCGCGCTCGGGATCGAAAGTTTCAGGATCGGCGGCACCACCATCCCGACGGACAGGCGGGGCCGCGCGATCCTCCACTTCGCGCCGTCACAGGCACGGTCCATCTCGGCCTCGGACGTCCTCGATCCGGCGTTTGACCCGGCCGAGCTGCGGGGGCAGGTAGTGTTGCTCGGGGTTGCCGGTGTCGGCATCACCGGGCTCCGGCAAACGCCCCTTGGCCTTGTCCGCGCGGTCGACCTTCATGCCGAGCTGATCGAATCGATCCTGTTCAACGCTCTGCTGCACCGCCCCTTGTATCTCGATTGGTTCGAGCTCGCTGCGGCGCTCGCGGCCGGGCTCGTGGTCATATGGCTGGTGCGTTACGGGAGACCGCTGCGTGCGGTCGGTATCGCTGTGGCGATCGCGGCGGCTCTTTTTGGCCTTGAACTCGTGCTCTTCCGCTTTGCCGATCTCCTTTTCGACAGCACTTTTCCGGCGCTGACCTTGCTCGGCGCGTTTGGTGTAATGCTTGTCGGCAACCTTCGCGCCACGCAGGGGGAACTCGTTCGCGAACGCGAGGCGAAGCAGCGGGTCGAGGGCGAGCTTGCCGCGGCGCAGGCGATCCAGATGGGCCTCTTACCGCGGCGCTTTCCTGCGTTTCCCAATCGCCACGACATCGATGTCTACGCCCGCATCGAGCCGGCGCGAATGGTCGGGGGCGACCTCTACGACTACCTGCTGATCGGAGGAAGCAGCCGCCTTTTCTTTCTGATCGCCGACGTGGCGGGCAAGGGCATTGCGGCAGCACTGCTGATGGCGGTGACCAAGGAGGTCGTGCGCGACGCCGTGCTGACCTTTGGTCCGGCGCTCGACCGCATCCTCGCAGAGGCCAACCGGAAGACAGCGGCGGCGAGTGCGGAGCTGCAGAGCGAAGGCGGTGTTTTCGTGACCGCTTTCGCTGGAATTCTCGACCTCGGCTCGGGGGAGGTCGCTTTTGCCAGTGCCGGGCACGACGCGCCCTTTATTCTCGGCGGCAAGACCGGCTTGCGGCGGCTCGTCACTGAAGGCGGTCCGCCGCTCGGTGCGGTCGACGACTTCCGCTTTCCGATCGATCACGACCGGATCGAGCCGGGCGAGATCTTGCTGCTCTACACCGACGGGGTCACCGAAGCGGAGAACACCAGCCACACGCTCTATTCCTCGGAACGATTGGCCGCAGCGCTAGGGAAGGCGGCGGTTGTCGATGCCCAGCACGTCGTCGCGGCGGTAATCGACGATGTCGTCCGCTTTGTCGGCGGTGCCGAGCAGGCGGACGACATGACCGTCCTGGCGCTGCGGCGGGTCGGTGCCGCCGCTACCTGACCGTGATTTCGACGCGGCGATTGCGGGGCTCAGGGGTTTGGTCGGCGGTCGGCACGAGCAGGTCGCGCTTGCCACGGCCGGCGATCGAGATCGCCTGTCGATCGAGCCCGTCGCGAACCAACTTGTCGCGGATGGCCGCCGCGCGAGAGAGGGACAGCGCTTGGTTGTATCGCAGATTGCCGAGCGTGTCGGTGAAGCCGATCACCTCGATTTCGTAAACCGGTCGTTGCTTGACGTCATCGAACACAGCGCGATAAGCGGCCTGGGATTGCGGGGTAAGCTCGTTGCTACCGAGGATGAAATAGAGGCGGAAGTGGTGCGGCAGGATCGGCTGCGCCGCGATCGCGCTCCGGAAGATCACGCTGATATTACCCCGGCTTTCCTCGACCGGCACACTACTGCCGGCGCGCGACTCTGCCGTTGCATAGGGCTGGTCGAGGGTCGTAACCGTCTTGCCCTCCTCGACCGTGATCGCCCCGACGCCGCCGCTTTCGGCATTGGGCAGAACCACGAACAGAGCTTGCCGGGGACAACCCGCGAGGAGGACCATTGAGACAAGCGCCGGGATTATCCGACGTATCATCAGTGGTCGCCATAGACTTGAACCGCAAAAGTTGTTCCCCGCACCCCGAGGATTGCGGTTGGAGTTTTGACCTTCATCGCCCCGGGGGTGCTGCGCGCGATGTCGCCGGACACGACCGCCAGAGTCCCTCGCCGCATATCGGCCAGCATCGCGCCTCGGAAGTCGTTCGAATCGAACTGAAATTCGTCGAGCGCGATCTGGCTGTTCGGACCGGCAGAGAATACCGTGTTATCGATGAAGGTGATGCCGATCCCGCCGTCCGAACCTGTTTCGATGACATCCTTGACGAACAGCATGTCTCCGACCTTCGCGGGCCGACGCTCGCCGGAGCGCAGGACCGCCGCCTGCCCGGTTACCTTTTTGATCTGGGCGATCGGCATCTGGGCGGTCGTTGGAGCTTCGGCCGCCGAAAGAACCTCCGCGGTCGCGACCAACACTGCCGCGGCCAACCACAGCACAAAGCCCAATTTCTTCCTCCCCGCCAATTTCTTTCTCCCTGGTTGATCAACGTCTTCTCAATACACCAGATCGGCAGGCTCTTGGCAGCCAAGATGAGCAAGTTTCGGTGACGAGAGCGTCGATCACGCTATGCGCTGAACCCGCGGAGCTCACTCGGCTTCAAGCCTTTGCCGTCGAGTTCGCGCACCAGTGCGGTCTGCCGGGTGACGAGCGGTCGCGGCTTCTGATCATTCTCGATGAGCTCTTCACCAACGCCGTAACGCATGGTCGTCGGCCGCATTCGACGGGAGGAACCATCGCCGTAGCGCTCGGGTGGAGAAGGGACCGCCTCCGGATCAGCTTCGTCGACGATGGCCAGCCGTTCGATCCGCTCGCTTTCCGGGGGCCGGATTTGGAGGATGCCACAGAAGAGCGCGGCATTGGCGGTCTCGGCATAAATATCGTCCGCTCGCTCGTCCACCAGGCCCGCTACCGCCGTGAGGGCG
Source organism: uncultured Alphaproteobacteria bacterium (assembly GCA_963700185.1). Lineage (GTDB taxonomy): Bacteria > Pseudomonadota > Alphaproteobacteria > ATCC43930 > CGMCC-115725 > AP-15. Next base: position 118,174 of record CAVOWP010000013.1, on the reverse strand, counting down.
ACCGCAACCACCTCCATCTGATGCGGCGCACCGCCTCGCCCAGCGGGGGGGTGCCCGGCGAGTCGGGCGGTTGAGCCTCCTCGCTCATCTCGCCGATGCGGCGAGCAATATCACAATCTCTCCGACTTGCTGGAATGCCCCGAGAACATCGCCCGTGTAGCCGCCGATCTGGCGGCGTGCGAGCTTGGCCATAGCGAATACAATCGCGCCGGTAAGGCAGAGCGCTATCGCGCCTCGCACCGGTCCCAGCGCTGCCAAGGCGATCGCGGTGCCGATCAGCGCCGCCGCAATCGCGCCGCCCGTTCGAGGTGTTCCCGCCGTAGCCCCGAGGCCATCTGAGCGCGCGGCCGTCAACCCGATCATCGCCGCCGGCAAGGCGGCGCGCGAGGCGGCGTGCGCCGCGATCAGCGCGAGCCCCGCGTGGATCACATCACCGATGGTGGCGAGCGCCGCGGCCCGGAGCACCACGCTCAGAACGATCGCCAGCACTCCGTAAGTGCCCTGCCGGCTGTCCCGGAGGATTTTGAGCTTTTCTTCGCGGTCGCGCCCCCCGCAAAACCCGTCGGCGGTATCGGCGAGGCCGTCCTCGTGCAATGCTCCCGTCAACGCGATCCCCGCCAGCACCGACAACAGCGCTGCCGGCCAACTCGCCAGGCCGATCAGCTGGGCCAACAGAAGAGCGAACGCCGCTGCGCCGCCGATCCCGGCGCCGACGAGCGGAAATGTCCAGGCCGAATTGGCGAGCCGCCACTCGCCCAACCGCGGATCGACCGGCAGCCGCGTGAAGAAGGCCGTGGCCGCCAGAAACCCGGCGGAAAAACCCGCAGAATAGCGCAAAGGACCCTCGGAACGGCTCATAGCATCACGATAACCGGTTTGGCCAAGGACCGGGTGAATGACTATATTTTAGAGGGATGGCGACGATACCGGAGCCTGCGTTGACGTTGCTCGATCTTGATCGCTTACGGGCGGCGCCGCTGTGCCGCGACCCGTTCGACTTTGTCGTCGTCGAGAATTTTGTGGACCGCGACGCGCTGAGCCCCCTCGTCGCCGATTTCCCACCCGTCCCCGGTCACGGCAGTTTCCCGGTCGAGAGCCTGGCATGCGGGGCGGTCTTTTCCCGTCTCGTTGCCGCCTTGACCGGGTCGGCGCTGCGCAGCGCGGTCGAGGAAAAATTCGGCCTCGACCTCGACAGCCGCCCGACGATGGTGACGGTGCGCGGCAGGAGCGACGGCAAGGACGGGCGCATCCACACCGATTCGGAAAGCAAGATCATTACACTGCTGCTCTATTTGAACCGCGCCTGGGACCGCCCCGAAGGCCGTTTGCGGCTGCTGCGCGGTCCCGACAACATCGACGATTACGCGCGCGAGGTCGTGCCGCTCGCCGGCACCATGCTTGCGTTTCGCCGCAGCGCCCGCTCATTCCACGGGCATCGACCGCATGTCGGCGAGCGCCGAATGGTGCAACTCAATTGGGTGACCGAGCCGGCGGTTGTCCGGCTCGAGCTCAACCGCCACCGCTGGTCAGCGCGCTGGAAGGCACTCAACCCGTTTGCGTCCCACCCAGGGTTGGCGTCGCGCGAGAAATCGATTAACTGATTGCGCGATAAGTGATGGACGGTAAACGCGGATCGAGAAGAACGATAATGCCGGGAATGATTCGCTCCGTGGCTGTCGCCGCTATGCTTGTCGGTGCTGTCCCGGCTACGGCGCCAGCGCAGACCCAGCTGGTCGACGAGTTCAAGTTTGGGGTTCTCGCCCATGACATCGGACTGTTCGACAAGCACGTCGAAACGGGGTCGGACATCAATTTCGAGATGCTGTTCACCCCGCCGGAATTCTTTCGCGTGATCGGGTCGCCGCGGCCCCATCTCGGCGGTTCGCTCAACACGGCGGGCAATACCAACGACGGTTATTTCGGCCTCACTTGGGGGATCACGCTGATCCAGAACCTTTTCGGGTGGGGCGGCAGTGTCTTCGCCAATGGCAGCCTCGGAGGCGCTTTGCAGGACGGCTATACCAACAGCGCCCCGCCGGACCGCAAGAAGCTCGGCTCGACCGCGCTGTTCCGCGAAAGCGTCGAGCTCGGTTACCAGCTGACGCCCAACCTCAGCGTATCGGGGTTCGTCGACCATATGTCGAACGCGAATCTCGCGCCGCACAATGCGGGGATAACCGACGCCGGCGCACGGCTCGGCTTCAAGTTCTAGCGCAGATTTTCGCCCAAATGGCGCTGTCATTGCGAGGCGCGCATCGCGCGACGAAGCAATTTCGTGCCGGGGAGTCTCGGTGGGCACGATATTGCCTCGCTGTGCTCGCAATGACAGATGGAATTGGTCGTGCAGCCTGATCAAAATCTGCTCTAGCGCTCAGAGGGAACGCAAGGCTCTCTATTCTCGTCGCTGTTGCTTGCTGCTTCTCCACCAAATTATCAGCCACCGGTCTGATCTGCTTCGCAGAAATCCTGGAGACTCCGGCCGCCACCGGCCTGAAGAACAGCCAAAACCGTCGCTGATCCTGGCTGATATCCGCTGTTTTGAAGGCTGCCTGTCCGCGTTTGGCCACCCCAGTTCAATCATGGCAACGACGATAGCACGTCAATGCCAAAGTAGCAATACGAATTTCTATTTTCGTGACCGGACCACTTTAAAATCAACCTAGCCATCACCGACCTGCTGAAGGGGTTTCTCGCGCATCTCGCTAGCGCGATCTGGTCGTTAAAAACGAGTCAGGTTGGCATTTTAGGTTTCAGAGCTTGGCTACAGTCATTTAACAAACTCAATATCTTGCATTGTGATGTTGCAATTTCGCCACTATGAGACGAAAAGACCACTTGGGTGGCAAAGCTTTCTTGATCGGCACCCGCCTCTGCATATCATGGCGCGAGAGGCCGGGTGTCCTTCACCCGGCTGATGCAACCTTTGATTTCTCGGGGGAGCAATGATCAGAAAGCGGAATATCGGTAGGGCCGCGGCGATTGGGGGCTTGGCCGCGACGGTCGCGCTGCTGACGGGTCTTCCGGCGGCGAGCGCCGACGAGCTCGCGGATCTTCGCGCCAACCAGGAACTGCTCCAGCGGCGGATCGACCAGCTGGCTCAGGCCTCGCAAGGACGGCCGGGCGTTCCCGGGGGCTACGGCGCCGAGGCGGTGCCGGGTCAGGCCATGCTCGGTGGCAGTTTCCCGCGCTCGTTCCTGATCCCGGGCACCGATACCTCGATCCGCGTCGGCGGGTTTATCGACGAGACCTTCGACTACTATTTCGTCGGCGGCCCTCCGAACGGTACCCAGAGCACGACCGTAGGTGTCACCGGCAATCTGGAGTCGGCTCCACTCAACACGCACGCTGTTACCACGGTTCCGGGCTTCCCGACCCCCGGAAATCTCGTGCCGCAAAGCACGGCCAGCTCACGCGGCAACGGCGTCTTCTCGCAGAGCCCTCGGGAAACGCGTCTCAACGTCGAGACGCGCACACCGACCGCCTGGGGCGAGTTCACGGACTTTCGTAGAATTCGACTTTGCGGGCGGCAACAACTTCAGCACAAACCACCCGACGACGGTCTCGGATAGTTTGATCCCGCGGTTGCGATATGCGTATGGCACCCTCGGCGGTTTCCTCGCCGGACAGGCGAACTCGAACTTCTCCGACCCTGACGCCAACCCCGAGACGCTCGATTTCGGCGGCCCTGCCGGTTTCGCCGGGGTGACCCGCATTCCTCAGGTACGCTACACCTATAACGGGCCATGGGGCAGTGCCTGGTCGGTCTCGGCCGAAACCCCCGAGACCGACATCGTTACACCGGCCGGCAATGTTATGGTCGGATACCAACCTCGGCCAGAACCCCGTGACCAGCGGGACGACAACGGGCTGCGTCGCCAACGGACAGCTGATCAGCGCGACCGCCGGGTGTGCCTTGGCCTTCAATCCCACCAAGGCCTCGGCGCCCGACCTCACCTTTGCATCCTATTGGTCGCAGCCTTGGGGTCACGTCGATTTCCGCGGCGTGGTGCGTCCGACACTCACACTCAACGACGGCAGATTTGTCGACAGGACATTCGTCGGCGGTGGCGGCGGCATTTCCGGCGACGTCAAACCGGGCTGGTTTGGTTGGGCAAAAGACGACTTTCAGTTCCAGTTCACGGTTGGCAACGGCATCGGGCGGTATATCAACGAGAGCAACAACGCGGCACTGGCGACCAATTTCCTCTCGCCTCCGACCACTCCCGCCGCCGCAGCAAACATCCTGGTCAAGCCGATATTCGAATACGGCTATGCTCTCGGCTACCAGCACTTCTGGCTGCCCAACTTACGATCCACCGCGGTCTACGGTTACGCCTATACTGGTTATCCAACGTCGCTGATCGGGCCGACGCAGGGGGTCGTCTCGAACAGGGTGCTGCAGACGGCGCATTTCAACTTGATCTGGAGTCCGGTTGCGTTCGTCGATGCCGGCGTCGAATTTTTCTGGGGGCAACGCCAGACCGCCTCTGCGAGCATCAAGGGCGATGAGGAAACCTTGATCGGCAAGTTCCGCGTCAAGTTCTAAACATCGTGAACATCCGACCTTCGAGGCCCGCCGCGGTGTCGGCGGGCCTTTTTGTTTCCCCCCGCGGTCACAGACCCGCCGCGACCTCCCGCAACACATTCCGCAGCCAGGCGACGGCGCGGTCCTCGCCATGGTCGCGGTGCCACAATGCCATGATGTCGAAAGGCGGCGACGTATAGGGAGGTTCGAACAGCTTGAGACGATACCCGTTGGCGAAGGCGGCTGCGAGACGGCGTGGCAACGGCGCCGCCATGTCGGATTGGCTGACCACTGCGAGCGCGGCGGGGAAATGCGGCGTCGTCAGGCCGACCATGCGGCGCAATCCGCGCGCCGTCAACGCCGCTTGCAGCAACCCGACCTCGCTGCGGGTGACCAGCCGTTCGAGCCCGTGGTCGCTGACATAACCGTTGACCGCGTGCTCGTCCTCGCCGGTACCGGAGATGATCAGATGCGAGAGTGAGGCGAGACCTTCGAGGGTCAGTTCGGTGTCGGCCGCCGGGTGGTCGGCGCTCAGTACCCAGACTCGGGTCTCCTGAAACAAGGTTTCACAGACAAAGGGTTCGGGCACTCGTCTGAAGCTCCCTATCGCGAGATCGATGCGACCGGCGAGCAGCGCCTCTGTCACTCCCACATTGCTCGGCCGGATGCGCAGTTCGGCATTTGGCGCGAGAGCCCGCACCCGGGCAATAAAGCCAGGAACCAGGACTGTGCCGACATACTCGCCGCAGGCGATCGTGAAACGCCGCTCTGTCCGTTCGGGCACGAATTCGGTCGGCCCCAGCGCCAGCTGAAGCTGCAGCAGCCCCTCGCGGAGCCGCGGCGCAATTTCGGCGGCCCGCGGTGTCGGCCGCATGCCGTCCGCCACCCGCACAAACAGTTCATCATGAAGCACATAGCGCAGCCGGTTCAGCGCATGGCTGATTGCCGACTGGCTCAACCCGAGCCGCTCGCCGGCGCGCGTGACGCTGCGTTCCTCGATCAGCGTGTCGAAGACCCGCAGCAGGTTCAGATCGAGTGTATGGAAATGCAAATCATTCATGCTTGCGATGCACAACTATCATTCGCGTGCAGGCGGGATTTGAGGCAACCTTCTGATGAATCAACCAAGGATCTGGAGACGCCGCTATGTCGAGCTTGCTCAAATCGGCCGTTGTGAGTTTAGGGGTATTGGCCGGTGCCGCGGCAATCGCGCATGCCCAGTCGGTCACGTCGCTGCCGCCGAGCAGCCCTGCAACGGCTCCGGCAGTTACAACGCCCTCGTCTTCCACTAATGGAACCGATAAGTGGCAGCATCCCTATTCGACATCGGTCGGCCCGCAGCCAGGATCGAGTTCCGCGGGCAAAGACGTGCATTATGAGGCAACCGATGACGACAATGCCCCAAGCCGCCATCCATACACCTCCAAGCTTGGTCCTAGACCACACTAACAATTACGCGGCGCGCCAGCGCCCGTATATCCGAACGTTCGAAACCCGCCGGCGCCGTCGGCGGGTTTTTTGCGTTGAATTGGCAGGGTAAGGGGCTCCGGCCGATCTGCGGATGGCCGGCAAAAATCCTCAAGGCTGTTTGGGGTGGACCCGAAAACAACGGCCGGGGAAGTTACCCAGTTTTGCCAGCCGTGGAGCTTGATGCGTCGGTTCGGTCCGGGGCAGACTGGGCGGGTTTGACGCCTGCAGCGTAGGGAGGCTTCGGGTGGAGACGCAGTTCTACGACACGCTTGAGACACGCGATCCGGCCGAGCGCGAAGCGGCTTTGATGTCGGCATTGCCGCAGATCATTGCCGCAGCGCAGGAGCGCGCGCCCGCCTATCGCCAGCTGCTCGCCGGGGTTCATCCGGAAGATGTCGTCGACCGGCGCGCCTTGGCCGAATTGCCGCTGACCCGCAAATCCGAACTGATCGAGCTGCAGCGGCAGGCCCCCCCGTTTGGCGGCTTGACGGCGGCGCCGATATCCGCCTTCCGACGGGTCTTCGTGTCGCCCGGGCCGATCTACGAACCGGAGGGTCGGCGGCCGGATTACTGGCGGTTTGCGCGTGCCCTCTTCGCCGCCGGGTTTCGCGCCGGCGATCTCGTGCACAACACCTTCTCGTATCATCTGACCCCGGCGGGGGCGATGGTCGAGAGCGGCGCAGAAGCGCTCGGCTGCCCGGTGATCCCCGCCGGCACCGGCCAGACCGAGCAGCAATTGCGCACGATCGCCGATCTGCGGCCGGTCGGCTATGTCGGGACGCCGTCCTTCCTCAAGGTCCTGCTCGACCGCGCGGCGAGCGAGGGCGGCGACGTCTCGTCGCTGAAGAAGGCGCTGGTCGGGGCGGAAGCCCTGCCGTCGGCGCTGCGCGCCGAATTCGGCAGTCGCGGGCTCGGCGTGCTGCAGTGCTACGGGACCGCGGATATCGGCATCATCGCTTATGAGAGCACGAGCCGCGCAGGGCGAGCTTTGCGAAGGCATGGTGGTCGATGAGGGGATCATTCTCGAGCTGGTCCTGCCGGGCACCGGAGAGCCGGTGGCTCCCGGCGAGGTCGGCGAGGTCGTCGTAACGACATTGACGCCGGAATATCCGCTGATCCGCTTTGCCACCGGCGATCTGTCGGCGATGCTGCCGGGCCCGAGCCCATGCGGCCGGACAAACCATCGGATCAAGGGCTGGCTCGGCCGCGCCGACCAGACCACCAAGGTGCGCGGCATGTTCGTGCACCCCGAGCAGGTCGCCGAGGTTCTGCGGCGCCACAAATCGATCATCCGCGCCCGCCTCGTGGTGGAGCGGCCGCGCAGCACCGACGAGATGACCCTGTTGGCCGAACTCGGCGAACCGGCGGAAGATCTGGGACATATCGCCGAAACCCTGCAGGCCGTCACCAAATTGCGCGGCACGGTCAGCCGCGTGCCGGAAGGCAGCCTGCCCGCCGACGGCAAGCTGATCGAGGATCGACGGCAATTGAATTGAAATTCACCGAATGGTCACAATTTTTTCAAACCGGCGTCCCAATCGACTCCCAATATTGTATGCGTAAGGTTGATCCTTACAGGTTTGTCCCCCAAACCTCGTACTCGGTCGAGCAATTCGACCGTGGCCACGCGGCTCCGGTTTTCCCCCACCGGAGCCGCTTTTTTGCCCGCCGAGCGCGTTGACCGAACCCGATCTGGTCGCCGAGGGTCTCGCTTGCCGGCGCGGCGAGCGTCTGGTCTTTGCCGGGCTCTCGTTTCGCCTGCCGGCAGGAGGCGCTCTGCTGCTCACCGGAGCCAACGGCAGCGGCAAGACCAGCCTGTTGCGTGTCCTCGCCACACTGATCACGCCGGCCAGCGGCCGTCTTCTCTGGGGCGCGGCGCCAGTCGAGGCCGAGAGCGCCGCCTATCGCGCGCAGCTGGACTTTGTCGGCCATCAGGATGGCGTAAAACCCGGCCTGACGCCGCGCGAAACCCTGGCGTTCTGGGCAGCGCTCCGGGGTACGAAGTCGAGCCGGGCGCCGCGCCTCCTCGAAGCAGCGCTGGCCGCATTCGCCCTCGACCGGGTTGCCGACTGGCCATGCCGCTGGCTTTCCGCGGGCCAGCGTCGGCGGGTCGCGCTCGCCCGTCTGATCGCGGCGCCGGCGTCGATCTGGCTGCTCGACGAACCGACCAGCGCGCTCGACCATGAAAACCAATCGCGACTCGAACATGCGATCGCCGAGCATCGTGCCGCCGGCGGACGTGTCGTCGTCGCCAGCCATCACGCCGATCGACATCGGCGCCGCCACCGCCATCACCCTCGATGCCTTTGCGCCGCTATCGGACCATGCAGCCGCCGGCTGACGATGGCGGCGTTTCTCGGCCTCTTTCGGCGCGATCTGAGCCTCGCCTTGCGCCAGGGCGGCGACACCGGTCTCGTCATCGGGTTCTTTGTTCTCGCTGTCGTGCTGTTCCCGTTCGGCGTCGGTCCCGAGCCGGAGGTCCTGCAGCGGATCGGTGCCGGCATCATCTGGGTGGCGGCGCTGCTCGCGGCTCTGTTGTCGCTCGACCGGCTGTTCGAGGCGGATTATCAGGACGGCGAACTCGATCTGCTGGCCCTTTCGAGCCTCCCTCTCGAGCTTGCGGTGCTCGCAAAATGCGCTGCGCATTGGGTGGCGACCGGCCTGCCGCTGGCGCTGACCAGCCCGTTTCTCGCGCTGCTCGTCGATCTCGATCCAGGGTCGATCGCGACATTGTTCGCGAGCCTGTTGATCGGCACCCCGGCGCTGAGCCTGATCGGCAGCGTCGCCGCGGCGTTGAGCCTGGGGGCTCGGCGTCAAGGCGTCGTGCTGTCGCTCCTCGTCCTGCCTCTCTACATCCCGCCGCTGATCTTTGGCGCCGGGGCGGTGGAGGCGAGCGCCGCCGGCAACGGCGCCCGCGCTTATCTGCTGATCCTCTGCGCGGTCACCTTGGCGGCTCTGGCGCTCTGTCCATGGGCGAGCGCTGCGGCCTTGCGCCAGGCGCTGGAGTAAGCGCGGCATCGTCGATGCTGACTTGACGCAATATCGGGACTACATCTATCCGGCGATGATTAATTGGCTCGCCAACCCCGCGCGGTTCATGCGGCTGAGCGCAAAGGCTGTGCCGTGGTGCGGTTGGGCGGCCGTGCTCGTCCTCGCGGTCGGCCTTTTCTGGTCGCTGGTCGTGGCGCCGCCGGATTACCAGCAGGGCGACACCGTGCGGATCATGTACGTGCATGTTCCGGCTGCCTGGATGGCGCTCAGCGTCTACCTGTTCGTCGCGGTGGCGAGCGCCGTCGCGCTCGTCTGGCGGCATCCGCTCGCCGAAGTGGCGGCCCGCGCGGCCGCTCCGATCGGCGCCGCGTTCACCTTCGTCTGCCTCGCCACCGGCTCGCTGTGGGGTCGCCCGATGTGGGGCGCCTGGTGGGTGTGGGACGCCCGGCTGACCTCGGTGCTGATCTTGTTCTTTCTCTACCTCGGCTACATTGCGCTGGCGAACGCCTTCGACGATCCCACGCGCGGCGGCAGGGCGGGCGCGGTGCTGGCGCTGGTCGGGGTGGTCAACCTGCCGATCATCAAGTTCTCCGTCGATTGGTGGAACACCTTGCATCAGCCGGCGAGCGTCATGCGGATCGGCGGACCCAGGATCGACATCTCGATGCTCGCCCCGCTGCTGATCATGGCTTTGGGGTTCACGCTGCTGTTTGTCGTGCTGCTGATGCTGCGCATGAGAACCGCGCTGAACGAGCGCAAGGCGATGGCGCTGCGGCTCAATGCCGGTAACGTGCCCGCTGCGCGTCCGGAGCGCGAGCGGGCCGTTGCTGCCCGCACCGCGGTGCCGTGATGGGCGACATCGGCGCCTTTCTCGCGATGGGCGGTTATGCCGGGTTCGTGTGGCCGGCCTATGGGGTCGCGTTCGCGGTTCTCGGAGGTCTCGCCTTATTCTCGTGGCGGCGCTACCGCGAGAGCACCGTCGCCCTGGAGCGGCTGCAGCAGGATCTCCGGAAGAGACGATGACCCGCAAGCAGCAGAGATTGGGGTTGCTCGCTCTCGGCATGGCGGCTCTCGGCGGAGCCACGGTGCTGGTGTTGAGCGCGTTCAACGACAATCTGGTATTTTTCTACAGCCCGAGCGAGTTGAAGGCAAAGGCGGTCGCGGCGGATCGCCGGGTGCGGATCGGCGGTCTGGTCGAGGCGCAAAGCCTGTCGCGTGGCGCCGACGGGCGCAGCTTCTCGTTCCGCATCACCGATGGCGCGGACGACGTCGCGGTCGTCTACCAGGGCCTGCTGCCGGATCTCTTCCGCGAGGGGCAAGGCGCCGTCGCTGAGGGAAAATTACGTCCCGACGGGGTCTTCGCCGCATCGAGCGTGCTGGCCAAGCACGACGAGAACTACATGCCGCGCGAGGTCGTCGACGCGCTGAAGAAGAGCGGGCATTGGCAGGAAGGCGGCGCGGCGCCGGCCGGAATGGCCCAGAAGAAATGATCCATGGCACGCAAGCTTTTGTTCCTCTTGCCGGCGGCGCTGTTCGCCGTGCTGGTGATCGCATTTGCGGTCGGTCTGAGGCATGATCCGCACCTGCTGCCGTCGGCGCTGATCGACCGCCCGGCGCCCGATTTCGCCTTGCCCGGTCTTTACGAGAGCGCCAACGGGTTGACCCGCAACGACCTCGACGGTCGCGTGACGCTCGTCAACTTCTTCGCGTCCTGGTGCGCCCCGTGCCGCGAAGAGCACGCCGAACTGATGGCGCTGGGCCGTCTTCCCGGGGTCACGCTCGACGGCATCGCGTATAAGGACAAACCCGAAGAGACGCGCCGTTTTCTGGAACGCCTCGGCAACCCCTTCGGCCGTATCGGGGTCGACCGCAACGGCACGACCGCGATCGATTTTGGGGTTTACGGTGTGCCGGAGACCTATGTCGTGGACGGCACCGGCCACATCCGTCTTCGCCACGTCGGTCCGTTGACCGCCGAGGATGTCAAAAGCGAGATCCTGCCCCTGATCCAGCAAATCGGTCGGGCCGAATAGCTCGGCGCGGGCAGTCAGGGTTCGGACTCGCGGTCTTCGCTGGAGACCTCGGCGAGAAAGCCGGGAAGATCACGCCAACCATAAGCGATGGCCTCGATCGTCGTGCCGCCGACTGCGATTGGCTTTCGGCTCACTTGGTGGGCGCCGAGCCGCTCATAGAAGAACCGAGACGGATTGTCGCGCAGCACCCAAAGGATCGCCGAACGGCGCCCTGCACGCGACGAGCCGGCGGAACAAGGCGATCAACAGCCGTCGCCCGATCCCTTGGTTCTGCCAATCCGGGGCGACGTAAAGGGTGAACACTTCACCGGTGAAAGAGCGGTCTCCGCGATTGGGTCCGCAGCTGCCAAAACCGAGGATGGCGCCGTTCGAACCTACCGCGACGCGCACATCCCGCGGCTCCCGCAGGATCACGCCGCGCCACCCTGCCTCGCGGCGCCGTTCCGACAATCCGACGAGGTAGGCCGTGGAGAGCACCCCGGCGTAAGTGGCGCGCCAGGTCTCGACATCGAGGCGGGCAACACCGCGCGCGTCTCCCGGCCGCGCCGGCCGGATCGTGATCTCGCTCATGACGGCCATTTTGCCCGGTTTCGCGCGCCGAGGGGAGAGCCATGCAAGGCGAGGGATGCCTGGGTCGAGGTTCCTGCAGCTGCGTGATGCGTTGCCGCGTGGCCTTGAAACGCCGGCCCCGTTATGGTGCCGCTATGAGGGGATGTCGGCTGCTTCATTTCAGCTTTGTTGCCGGGCTGCTACTCTCGATTTCTGCTGCGGGCCATGCCGAGAGCTCAAAAAATCCCGGTACTGCCGCGTCGTCCCCGGCGGGGATGCCCGCTGAGCGGCTTGGCGGCCTCGCATGGACGGCCTACGCCTACAGAGAGAAATCCGGGAAGGTGTGCTATCTGGCCGGTGAACCGAAGAAGAGCGAGCCGGCCGGCGGTCAAGCGCAAGCATCCCTTGGCGATGGTAACCCATCGGCCGGGTGAGAAGATCGCCAACGTCGTCAGTTTCATCGAAGGCTATCCGCTCAAGGAGGGCAGCGAGGTGTCGCTCGATATCGGCGGTGCGAAATTCGATCTGTTCACCAAGGGCGACAGCGCCTGGGCGCGAACGCCCGAACTCGACAAGTCAATCGTCGAGGCGATGGCCAAAGGAAAGCAGGCGATTGTCAAGGGCGCACCACAGAAAGGAAAGGCCACCACCGACACCTATTCGCTCGCCGGCTTTGCCGAGGCGCTCGCACTGATCGACAAAGCCTGCGACGTGAAGCGCTGAGCCGCACGGCTTCCCATATAACGGCGAGCCATGCTGACCGAGGATTTATCCGAACCGCCGCGCCGCAACCTTGTCGGGTTGGGCCGCGAGGCGCTCGCCGCCGAAATGGCCGAATTCGGCGCCGAACCATTCCGCGCGCGCCAGCTCTGGCACTGGATCTATCGTCGGGGCGCCACCGATTTCGCGGCGATGACCTCGTTGTCGAAGCCGTTCCGCGACAAGCTCGCGGCGCGCTACGTGCTGCAGCGGCCGGCGATATCGCGGGCGCTCGCCTCGGTCGACGGAACCCGCAAATGGCTCCTGCGCTTTGCCGATGGTGAGGAGGTCGAGACCGTTCATATCCCCGAGGATGATCGCGGGACCTTGTGCGTCTCCTCCCAGGTCGGCTGCACGTTGACCTGCTCCTTCTGCCACACCGGCACACAGCGGCTGGTGCGCAATCTGGCGTCGGAGGAGATCGTCGCGCAGGTGATGATCGCGCGTGACGCGCTCGGCGAATGGCCGTCGCCGCAAGATGACCGGCAAGTGACGAACATCGTTCTGATGGGAATGGGCGAACCGCTCTACAATTACGAGAATGTCGCGGCGGCCTTGAAGGTCGTCATGGACCCGGAGGGTCTGTCGATCTCGCGGCGCAAGATCACATTGTCGACCGCCGGGGTGGTTCCGATGATCCGCCGGTGCGGCGCCGAGCTCGCGGTCAATCTCGCGGTCTCGCTGCATGCGGTGCGCGACGACATTCGCGACCGCCTGGTGCCGCTCAACCGCAAATACCCGATCGCCGAGCTGCTCGAGGCGTGCCGGAGCTATCCGGGGGCGAGCAATGCCCGCCGCATCACCTTCGAATACGTCATGCTGAAGGGCATCAACGACAGCCCGAGCGATGCCCGCGAGCTGGTGCGGCTGGTGGCGGGCATTCCCGCGAAAGTCAATCTCATCCCGTTCAACCCGTGGCCGGGCGCGCCCTACGAGTGCTCGCCCGACGCGGCGATCAAGGCGTTTTCCGACATCGTCTTTGCCGCCGGCTATTCGGCGCCGGTGCGCACGCCGCGCGGCCGCGACATCCTCGCCGCCTGCGGCCAGCTGAAATCGGCGAGCGTCAGGGTGCGCCGGAGCGAGCGGCCGCTCCCTCCCCGCTCCCTGACTTTTGCCGCCGCCACACTTTCGGCTACCCCGCGTGTTGTATGCGCTTCTCGGATCTGCGCTCGCCGCCTATGGGGTGCTGGTCGGCGGGCTCTATGTCTTTCAACGCCATCTGCTCTACTTTCCCGACGTCGCGCGCCCCGAGCTTGGCGATCTCGCCGCGCTCGGCGTCCGCGAAATTACGCTAAACACGGCCGACGGGCTGTCACTGCTCTCCTGGTACCTGCCGCCACGTGATGGCCGCCCGGTCATTGCATATTTCCACGGCAATGGCGGCCATATCGGATACCGCGCCGAGCGCCTGCGGTGGTTTGCCCGCAACGGGTACGGGGTGCTGATGGCCGAGTACCGCGGCTATGGCGGCAACCCCGGGACGCCGAGCGAATCAGGCCTGGTCGCTGACGGTGCCGCGGCTCTCGATTTTCTCGGTGGCGAGGGGATCGCGCCGAACCGGCTCGTGATCTACGGCGAGTCTCTCGGATCGGGAGTTGCCGTGCCCTTGGCGGCGCAGCGGGAGGTCGCGGGCCTGATACTCGAAGCGCCCTTCACCAGCGTCGCCGAAGTCGCCCAGCACCATTACTCGTTCATACCGGCTTCCGCGCTGGTGCGTGACCGTTTCGACTCGCTGGCGAGGATCGGCGATGTCAAGGCGCCGATCCTGGTCCTTCATGGCGAGCGAGACCGGGTCGTTCCGCTTCGCTTCGGTCGAGCGCTGTTCGACGCAGCACCGGAACCTAAGGAATTGTGGCTCGCCCGCGAGGCCGGTCACGAGGATCTCGTCCGGTATGGCGCATTCGAGGCGGTCCTCGACTTTTTGCGGCGACGGGTCGGCTGACTTGCCTCCCTCTGTGGACGGTTTGGGGGATAGAGTCGCTATCTTGGGGGTAAGCCTGTGGGCAACGATTCTGCCGCTTGTGCCGGAAATTTCCGGCGATAAGCTGCCTCGTGTGGTCGACACGGTGAACTCGAGGCCGTGGCCGACGGGTCGGCGGGCCAATTTAGGGGGAAAATCGGAGCCCTCAGACCACGCCAGGGGCGGTCCATCCGGACCGCCCCTTTTGATTCCCGGCAGACTTCAAGCCCGGATCTCCTGGCGTTGAAAGACCACATAGGCGATCGCGAAAATCACGATCATTCCGGCGACGAGGCCAGTCATCTGCGGCCATACCAGGATAAAGCTCTGCGCCGCCGGCAACGGCGCGCCGAGCAAGGCGCCCTGAACCTGGCTGTAGAACACCGGGCCGAGGGCGCGGGTCGCCGGCTGCAGCAATGCGAGGGCGATTTCCGCGTAGAGCGTATTCGGCGAGATCCGGTCCAGCACTTGGGCGGTCTGCAGATAGTCGAGGTTCGGGCCGAAGATCCCTTCCGGCGGACCGGCGATCAATGTCGCAACGAGCGGGGTGACGACCGACCAGAACAATGAGAACAAGAGCCATACGCCGAGAGCGGCGAGCGCCGCGGTGGCGGGCGCGCGGAACACCACCGAAAAGAGAAAGGCCACCGCCAGCCAGACCCCGCCATAGGCGATCGTCGCGACGAGAAACCCCAGCATGCGCACCATTTCTTCGGTATTGGGCGGCAAACCGAGGAGCAACAGGCCGAGACCGATCGTCAACAGCCACAGCGAGAACAGGCCGATCGCGAGTGCCACCAGCCCGGCGAGGAATTTCCCCAGCAAAAGGGCGTCGCGGTAGATCGGCTGCGCCAGCACCCGGCTCAAGGTGCGGCGGTTGAATTCCCCGTTGATCGCATCGAAGCCGATCGCAATCGCGACCAGCGGGATCAAAAACCCCAACAATGCGATAAAGGACGGCAGCGGATCCTGCGCCATCGTAAGCAAGCGCAGGAAGAGGAATGGGCTCTCGCCGATACTGGCGCGGATCGACAGGATCGCGGCGTAGGCGGCGGCGATCGCGGTCAGAAAAACCAGGGCTTCGAGCACCCACATTCGGGCGCCCGAAAGGTAATCCGCCGCCTCCTTGGCGAGGACGACCCCGACCCCGGTAAAGGGGGAGCCTCTACGCCGCATCGCGGACCTCGTCGAAATAGCGGGTATAGACCTCGTTGAGGCTCGGCTCGGCGAAGCGGATGCCGAGCAGGTCGAATGACGAGGCGAGCCGCCGCGCGATCTCGGCGCGCAGATCGCGCTCGCAATCGACCCGGTAGAGCTCGGGGGCCAGCACCTGCACCCGGACAACACCGGGCACGGTGGCGAGCTGATTGCGGACCGCGTCGCCGCGAGCCTCGACATCGATCACATACCCGCCACCGAGCACCCGCTGCGCCAGATCGGTCACGCTTCCCGAAAGCGCGATGCGTCCGCGATTGAACAGTGCGACCCGGTCGCACACGCTCTGCACCTGATCGAGATGGTGCGAGGATAGAAGAACCGCGGTGCCGTCGGCCTTGAGCCCGCGGATCATCCCGAGAAACTCCTGCGTCGAGTGCGGGTCCAGTGTCGCCGTCGGCTCGTCGAGGATGGCGATGCTCGGGCGCTTCATCAGCACCTCGGCGAGCCCGAGGCGCTGGCGCATGCCGCGCGAGAAAGTCGCCACCCGGTCCCGCCCGACATCGGGCAATCCGACCCGCGCCAAGGCCTCGGTGAATCTGTGGTCGATCTCGCGCCGCGACAATCCGGCCAGCCGCCCGGTATAGGCGAGGTTGTCGCGAGCCGAGAGCCCGTCGTAGAAGCCGACCGAATCGGGGAGGTAGCCGACCCTGCGCTTCACTTCGAGCGGGTCGCGCAACGGGTCGAAACCGGCCACTTCGGCGCGTCCCTCGGTCGGTTCGGTCAGCCCGAGGAGCATCAGGATCGTCGTCGTTTTTCCCGACCCGTTTGGCCCGAGGATACCGACGATCTCGCCGGCCCGGACGTCGAGATCGATGTGGTCGACAGCGATCGTTGCGCCGTAGCGTTTGGTCAGGCCCTGGGCCCTGATGACGGCGTCTTCAGTCATCCCAGCGTGCTTCCCCGTTTCGCCACACCGGCGAAGGCCGGTGCCCATGTCGAAATGGGTCCCGGCCTTCGCCGGGATGGCGAGAAACAAACACTACAATCACACTACCGCCGGCCGAAGCGGGCGACCGCGAAAACGACGACGAGTAGCGAGATCGCGATGACTCCGATCCCGACGGCACCCCACAGCGTTGAGGTGAGCACCGTGATGCGGAAATTCGCCGATTCGGACTGACCGCCGGCCGCATTGGCGCGGATCGTCGTCTGATAATCTCCGGCAATGGCGCGCGGGGACGGGGTCAGGCTGACTTTGATCGGTTGCGATTTCCCGGCGGCCAGCTCGGGCAGCTGCTTGGGGTCGAAGCTGGTCTTCCACCCCTCCGGCGCCGTCGCGCTAAAATCGACGTCGCGCGCCGCCTCGCTGCCGTCATTGCGGACGACGACGGTCAATTGGCCATCTTGGCCGGCATAGGCCTCGCCGCTGAGGCGCCCGCCCTCTCCGGCCAACGCCAGCCGCGCCTGGCCGAGGACGGTGATGGCGAGATCGAGATCGGCCGAAGCGGCCTCGCTCTTGGCATGCAGCGCGAGCTTGTAATCGCCGGCCGGCGTGTCGCGCGGCAAAGCCACCGAGGCTTCGATATCCTTTGATTTGCCCGCCTCGATCGGAATGCTGGTGAGCTGCTGGCTGCCATAGGCTTCGGTGAAGGTGACCTGGAAATTCTTTGGCGCATCGGCGCTGAAATTGATCGTCGCGTCTCGCCCGCTGTCATTTGCGACGGTTACCCGGAACTTGAACGAAGTTGTCGCGGTGCCGCGCAGCGAGGGGAAGTTGGTGGTGAGTTTGAGCTTGGCCGGAAGCTCCTGGCCGATAGTGACGGTGATCGGCAATTTGAGATCGCTTCCCTCACCCTTGGCGTCGACGAGAAAGCGGTATTCGCCAGGGCCGGTATTGGCCGGTGGTTCGAGCCGCAGCTGCAATTTCTCTTCGGTGTCGGGTGCTACGATCGCCGACTCGACCGGCTGCCCGCCGCCGAGAATTGTTGCCTTCCAGCCCTGAGCGACATCCGGGACCGAAAGAGCCAGCTGCTGCGGCGGATGATTGAAGTTGCGCAACGACAGATCGATCGTCGTGGTCTCGCCGGCGCGTACGGTCAGCGCCGGATAACGTGTGGTTAAATAGACGCCGGTGATGCCATTCGAGGGCTTGTCCGCGGCGTCGGCCGATGCCGCCGTCAATAGGACAAAACATAATGCGACAAGGCGCAGCAACATCCTCGACACCTCCGACACAAACCACTGACGTAATAGCGGGAACCTAGGCGCGCTGAAATACGTCAGTCGGCAGCAGGCGCGAAATTAACAATTTTTCATGTTCTCGGGGCAAGTCAGACCGCCGAAGCGAGTCAGAAGGCGCTTCCGAAATTACGGGCGAACCAGCCTTTGGTCGGCGAACCGGGGGTGCCGGAAGTGACGAGGGAATAGGCATCGACATACCACTCGTTGCCCGGGTAATTATGGCCGAGCACCGCGGCATTCGCTGTGGCCTCGTCGGTGAGGCCGAGCGCTAAGTCGCACTCGACGAGGCGTTCCAATGCTTCGGGAACATGCGTCGTCGTCTGGAAATTGTCGATGACCCGTTTGAAGCGGTTCATCGCCGCCAAATACTGTCCCCGCTTCAGATAATAGCGGCCGATCTCCATCTCCTTGCCGGCGAGATGATCCCGTGTGAAATCCAACTTCAGCTTGGCGTCTCGCGCGTATTTGCTGTCGGGAAACCGCCTTATGACGTCGTCGAGCGACTTTAGAGCGAGCTCGGTTGTCTTCTGGTCGCGGCCGATATCGACGATCTGCACGTAATACGAGATTGCCTTCAAATAGTAAGCGTAGGCGATGTCACGATGGCCTGGATGAAGTTGAATAAAGCGATCAGCCGCGATGATCGTTTCACCGTAATTTCCGGCTTCGTACTGAGCATAGGCCGACATCAACTGGCTTTTCGTGGCCCAGACGGAATAGGGGTGCTGACTTTCCACTTCCTCGAACGTCTTGGCCGCCGTTGGATAGCGCTCCTCGACCATCTCATCCATGGCCTTGTTGTAGAGATCGTCGACCGGCTTCTCGACATAGGCCTCCTTCTTCGAGCCGCTGCAGGCGGTCAGCGCGCCGATCAACGCGGCCACGCCGAACCAGCGAAGGAAGGGCAACAAGCGCATCGGCCTACTCTGGAGAGGAATGTTGACGTGCCGCTTATAGCACAACACGCCGGCGGACGAGCAAGGAGGCGCGCCGGTCAATCGCCGGCGAGCTGCAATCCGTCCTGCCATGCCTGCTCGCCGCGACGGGTCGACCGGCTCAGAGTGGTGTAGCACCAGGCCTCCTGATCGGCGAACAGCGCTGCGAGCAGGCGCCGGGTGTGGGCATGCCCCGAGCGCACACCGCGGAAGGATCCGAGCAGCGGACCCCCGGCGAGATAGAGGTCGCCGAAAGCGTCGAGGAGCTTGTGGCGCACGAACTCGTCGACATAGCGCAAGCCGCCAACGTTCAAGACGTGATCGCGACCGACGACCACGGCATTTTCGAGCGATCCGCCGCGCGCCAAGCCCGCCGCCCGCAGCCGGTCCAGTTCATCGAGAAGGCCGAAAGTGCGCGCCCGGCTGAGCTCTGTCTTGAACGTGTCCGCATCGAACATCAGACAGATGTCCTGCCGGCGAATCAGCGGGTTGTCGAAATCGATCTCGAAGCTCATCGAGAAGCCGTGGTCGGGGAGCAGCGCCGCCGTCGCGCCATCTTCGGTGACGCTGACTTCTTTCAAAACCTTTATCGCGCGCCGTGCGGCATCCTGTTCGACAACCCCTGCGCACTCGATCAAAAACAAGAAGGGCGCGGAACTCCCATCCATGATCGGCACTTCGCAGCCGTCGAGCTCGATAATCGCATTGTCGATGGCAGCACCGGCCAACGCCGCCATCAGGTGCTCGACCGTGCCCACCGTGTTTCCCTCGCCGTTGGACAGCACGGTAGAGAGCGGCGACTCGATCGTATTGGCCCAGTTTGCGCGAATCTCGACCGCCGAACCGGTTCGGCGGAACACGATGCCGCTGTCCGGGGGAGCAGGGTGCAAAGTCATTGCCACCCTCTCGCCCGAATGAAGTCCAATTCCCCTGCACCCGATAGCTGATTTCAGCGTCTGTTGAGACGCCGTCGCGATATCCCCCAACATGCGACAGACTTCTGTAAAGTGGTCCCCTAGCGAGCCGGAAGCTACTTTCGCCCCGACTTCGCCTCAAATCACTCTTTGTTGCCAATTGTTGCATTCGCGCGGACACTTGAGCCGCAATCCTGCCGGGTTGACGATATGACGACCTGGATTTCTGTCCGCCGGCTTGGAGCGAGATTAGCCACCGCCCGGCGCGGGCGAACTTAGTTCGCTTGGCGGCGCAGGAATGCGGGGATGTCTAGCAGGTCGTCTTCCCTGCTCAAGTTCGGCCGATCGTCCGGCTCTAGCGGCGCCAGCCGGGGCTGGGCATTCGGCTGACCGGTAGACTTCCCCGGTTGGACGGGCGGGCGCGGCGGGGGCTCCGGCGCGGGTGCACGAGCGCGGCCCACTCCGGTCACCCGCTCGATCAGGCTGGGCACTCGCCCTTTCGGCTTCGGCGCGGCCTCTTTGGCGGCCGGAGGAACGGCGGGCTGGGTTAACGGGACCGGGCGCGCCGCCCCGGCATCGGCCGGTCGTGGGGCAATAAAGGCACCGTTCCGTATTGCCGCGGTTTCAGCCGCCTCCGCCGCTTGTGGCAACGGTTCGCTCTCCATCTCCGGGCGCGATTTAGTCGATTGCGCCGCATTCTGCGTGAGCACGGGCTGGGTGTACCCGCCCGTCGTCGCTTCGCGCGGCTGGGGCACCGAATCGCGGCTGCTGACCAGGCTGATGGCCGGGCGCGGCTGCGCGACCGCTTCGGCGTCGATGCCCGTAGCCACGACAGAGATCCGCATCTTCCCTTCGAGTCTCTCGTCAAAGGTCGAACCAAAGATGATGTTGGCCTCGGGATCGACTTCCTCGCGAATGCGATTGGCGGCCTCGTCGACCTCGAACAGGGTCATATCGAGACCGCCGGTTATGTTTATCAGGACGCCTCTGGCGCCCTTCATCGATACGTCTTCGAGCAGCGGGTTTGAGATCGCGGCCTCGGCGGCGTCGGTCGCCCGCTTCTCGCCTTCCGCCTCGCCGGTGCCCATCATCGCCTTACCCATCTCGCCCATTACCGTGCGAATGTCGGCGAAATCGAGATTGATGAGACCGGGCATCACCATGAGGTCGGTAACGCCGCGCACCCCCGAATGCAGCACGTCGTCGGCCATCTTGAAGGCGTCGGCAAACGTGGTGCGCTCGTTGGCAATGCGGAACAGGTTCTGGTTCGGGATGATGATCAACGTGTCGACAAACTTCTGCAGCTCGTCGATGCCGGCCTCGGCGCTGCGCATCCGATGGCTGCCCTCGAAATGAAACGGCTTCGTCACTACACCGACGGTCAGGATCCCCGATTCGCGCGCGATCCGCGCGATCACGGGAGCACCTCCGGTGCCGGTCCCCCCGCCCATGCCGGCGGTAATGAACACCATGTTGGAGCCGCCCATTGCCTCCAGGATGTCGTCGAGCGCCTCCTCTGCCGCCGCCCGCCCGACATCGGGGCGTGAGCCGGCGCCGAGCCCGCGAGTGACGCCAATCCCCATCTGGATTTTGCGCGGTGCGCTCGATTGTAGGAGCGCCTGCGCGTCGGTGTTGCAGACCACGAATTCGCAGCCGATCAAATTCGAACGGATCATGTTGTTGACGGCGTTCCCCCCGGCGCCGCCGACCCCGACAACCGTAATGCGGGGTTTCATCTCGTGCTCGTCCCTCGGGATGCTCAGATTGATCATGCGGTCCCCCTCCACTGCTGTGCCCCTATCGATACCCGGTCCGGTCCGGGCTCCCCCCTCGCTGGCTCACGCGGTGGCCGGCGAGCAACTAAGCCGAATTTGCCTCAAAAATTGTCCTTTAGCCAATGCCCCAATCGGCCGAGAACACCCCATCGTGGGCCCTCCAGGCTGCGCCTTGCACCAGAGACCTCGGCCCGCTCAGACAAGGCGAAATGCAGCAGCCCCGCGGTCGTAGCAAAGGCCGGACCGCCAGTCGACTCGGCGAGCCCCGCGACCCGCTGCGGCCGCCCCATCCGCACCTGTTTATCGAGGATCAGTCCGGCGAACTCGCGTGCCCCGTGCAGCTGGCAGGCCCCGCCGGTCAGCACGACACGCCGGCCCGCGACCTTGTCGAAGCCGCTCGCCTCCAACCGGTTGCGGACCAGCTCGAAGGTCTCCTCGATGCGCGGCGCGATGATGCCGACGAGCAGCGATTTCGGCACATGGTTGACATGCCCCTCGTCTTCCTCGCCGATTTGCGGGACGGCGATCATCTCGCGCTCGTCGGTGCTCGCCGAAATCGCTGTGCCGAATAATGTTTTCATGCGTTCGGCATGGGCGACCCCGGTCGAGAGCCCGCGGGCAATGTCGTTGGTGACGTGGACGCCCCCCACCGGCAGGTAATCGGCAAAAATCAGATTCCCGTCGAAGAACACGCCGATCGTCGTCGTCCCGCCGCCCATGTCGATAACGGTGACCCCGAGACCGATCTCGTCCTCCACGAGGCAAGAGAGCCCCGAGGCGTAAGGACTGACGACGAGAGCCTCGACCTCGAGATGCGAGCGTCCAACGGCGGCGGTGTGGTTGCGCACGCTGGCTGCGCTCGCCGTCACCACATGCATGTTGACCCCGAGCCGCTCGCCGAGCATGCCGCGTGGAT
This sequence comes from uncultured Alphaproteobacteria bacterium, assembly GCA_963700185.1. Classification (GTDB taxonomy): domain Bacteria; phylum Pseudomonadota; class Alphaproteobacteria; order ATCC43930; family CGMCC-115725; genus AP-15. The sequence goes on along the minus strand of CAVOWP010000013.1, from coordinate 95,948 downwards.
CGCGGATGCCGCGGCTGTCGTCGACCGAAAATCCCACGGGGACGGAATGGATGATCTGGCGATCGCCCGGCTCGCGCATCACATAGCCGTGCTCGATCACCCGCCGCATCTCGGCATCGGTGATCTCGCGCCCGGTGATGCCGATCTCCGCCTTGATGATCCGTGAGGCTGAGAAACCGCCCGATAGGTTTGCCACGACCCGCTCTATCGTCTCGCCGGCCATCTCCTCGGCGGCGTGCACCGCGTTCAACACGGAGGTGCCGGTCGCCTCGAGGTCGACAATTCCCCCGTTGCGCACGCCACGCGAGATCTGATGGCCAATGCCTAGAACGCGCGGCCTATCGTCCTCGACCCGTGCGATAAAGCAGCAAATCTTTGTGGTGCCGATATCGAGGGCGGTGATCAGACTGCCGCGTGGCCGGGTGGCCGGTTTGCGGGGTTTCGCCTGGCCATCGGCTTCGTTCTTTGCCGCTTTTCTGGCGCGCTTGGCGCGGGGCGGCGCTTCATCCACTGTCGTCATGTGTTCTTCGCCGAGGGGCGTCCCTTCTTAGATGTCGGGGATGTCGGCGCTTCTTTCGGCACCTCCGGGTTGACCCGCAGAACGAGCCGGTCCGGCAGGCGCACATCGACGGTCTGCACGTCGCGCTTGAGGATAGAGCTCGACCGCTCGAGGCGGGCGAGCTGGGTCCAGGCGGCGGCCGGCGCGTCGGCCGGGAGGAGGACATCGATCGCGTTGTCGATGCGCAGATTCCAGCGGCGATTGCCAACCCGGATCGCGGCACTTACGCGAGCGGCGAGTTCGGGCTCGGTCGCCAGCATGTCGAGCAGTGCCGCGGCATGCGTCGCCGCGCCTTCGCCAACGACCAGCGGCAGCTTGGCAAAGCGGTCGAGCCGGGTCACCGGGATTACTGCGCCCTCGTGATCGACCAGCTCGAGCTTGCCGCCGTGCTGCCAAAGGGCAAGCGGTTTGCGCTCGATAAGGCGGACGTAGAGCGTGTCCGGCAGGCGGCGCTCGACTACCGCGGAGCGAATCCAGGGCAATGTCTCGAGTTGCTCCTTGGCGCGCCTCGGGCTCATGGCCAGGATCGGCGTGCCGGGGCCCGCGCCGAGCGCGGCGAGGATCGTCTCCCGATCCGTCGTCTCGCGCCCTTCGACTTTGATGTCGGTCACCACCAGCCCCAGCCGTGCGGTGCCGTCGAGCATCCGGTCGGCCGCATACTGCAGCGCCGTTTGACCTAGCGGCGATCGGCTCAGCTGAACGGCTGCGTAGAGCCCGCCCGCCAGCAAAATCGGGATGCCGACCCACAGGCCCAAGCGGCGGAGGAGGGTGGAGACACGGCCGCGTCGCGGGCGTCGCGGCGCTGGTGCTTTCATCCGTCGCATGACGCATTCTCCACCATCCAGGCGACCAGCTCGTCGAAGCCGATGCCGACATGACGGGCGATATCGGGCACCAGTGAAGTCGGTGTCATCCCGGGTTGCGTGTTCACCTCCAGGAGATAGAGACGGCCGCAACCTCCGGGCGTGTCGTCATAGCGCAAATCGGCGCGGCTCACGCCGCGGCAGCCGAGCGCGCGATGCGCTCGCAAGCCGATGTCAAGCGCCTCCTCATAAACGGCTGGCGGAACCGGCGCCGGCGTCAGGTGGTCCGACCCGCCCGCCGCGTATTTCGCGGTGTAGTCGTAAAAGCTGCCGCGCGGGACGATCTCACAGGCGCCGAGCGGCCGATCCCCCATCACCGCCACGGTGAGCTCTCGCCCGGGAACAAAGCGTTCGACCAGCAACTCGGCGCCGTAGCACCACTCCATCACCTCCTCGCGCCAGGAATTGTCGCCGATCCGCACGATCCGGACGCCGACGCTCGATCCCTGATTGGTCGGCTTGACGACAAAGGGAGCCGGCATCGGGTCGCTCACGACTAAGGTTTCGCGGCTGGCGACCACGCCTTCGACAACCGGCAGGCTGGCATCGCGGAATACCGCCTTCGCCGTCGGTTTGTGCATCGCCATGGCCGAGGCGAGGACGCCCGAATGGGTGTAGGGGATGCCCAGCATCTCGAACACGCCCTGCACCGTCCCGTCTTCCCCGCCGACGCCATGCAATGCGTTGAAAATAAAGTCGGGGCGCGGGTCCAGCGCGTGCATCAGCGCCGGCAAATCACGGCCGACATCGATGACCCGCACCTCGTAGCCGCGGTCCACCAGCGCCTTGGCGCATTCCCGCCCGCTCGACAGCGAAACCTCGCGTTCCGGCGACCACCCGCCCATCACGACCGCTACCGTCTTGGTCACCGCCCCCCCTCAGCCACGCTGATGGCCCCCACCTCGTCATCCACTCGCTCTCTCCGCCCGCTTGCAGGGGGAGAAAGCGATTTAATGCTCTCTGAGATCGCGAGCGGCCGGCCGATGCGCTCGATCTCCCACTCGAGCAAAATCCCGGAGGTGTCGTGGACGCGCCGCCTGACTTCTTCGCCGAGCATCTCGAGATCGGCGGCGGTGGCGGTGCCGATGTTGATCAGGAAATTGGTGTGCTGCTGCGAAACCATGGCCCCGCCGCGGATGAGGCCGCGACAGCCGGCGGCGTCGATCAAGCGCCAGGAGCTATCGCCAGGCGGGTTTTTGAACGTCGATCCGCCGGTCCTGGCACGCACCGGCTGGGTGGCTTCACGCGCCGCGCGGATCTCGTTCAGCCGGCAGCCAGTCGCAGCGCGATCCCCGGGCGCGCCGCGGAACCGGGCTTCGACAAATACCCAACTCGGGTCGATATTGCTGTGGCGGTAAGAGAGGCCCATCTCCCGGCTGCTGACAGTGTGGGTTTCGCCGGTGCGGTCGAGCGCGATCGCCGAAACGAGCACATCCTTGATTTCTCGGCCATAGGCTCCGGCATTCATCCGCAGACTGCCGCCGATCGATCCGGGAATGCCCGACAGAAACTCCATCCCGCCCAACCCCGCATCGGCGGCGGCGAAAGCAACAATGCGGTCGAGAGCCGCCGCGCCGACGCGGAGCTCATCACGCTCGATATCGATTCCCGCGAACCCTCGCCCCAATCGGATCACGACACCGGGAATGCCGCCGTCGCGCACGAGGAGGTTCGAGCCTACCCCGATCATGGTCACCGGAACATCCGCAGCGACGGCGGATAGAAAAGCAGTGAGATCGGCGGTATCAGCGGGGCGGAACAACACCTCCGCGGGGCCGCCCACGCCAAACCAGGTCTGCTTGCCGATCGCCGCGTCCGCGGTCAACCGGCCGCGTACCGGAGGGAGCTGCGCAATCAACGGGTTCATGCGACGCGGCTCGACGATTGCCGAGCCGCGAGATCGGCCGGCAAACTGTTGGCCCAGCTGGTGATCGAACCCGCGCCCAGACACACCACCAAGTCGCCAGGGCGAGCCAGCTCGCGGATCATCGAAGCGAGTTCGCTCGGATCGGCCAAGGGGCGGACGCTGCGATGGCCGTGCTCGATCAACCCGGCAACCAGAGCGTCGCGGCTGACGCCCTCGATCGGCGCTTCCCCGGCTGCGTAGATATCCGCCACCAAAACTACGTCCGCGTCGTTGAAGCAGGTGCAGAACCCGTCGAACAGATGCGACACGCGCGTGTAACGATGCGGCTGGACGACCGCGATCACCTTTCCCCCGACGATCGCGCGGGCCGCCTGGAGAACCGCCGCGATCTCGACCGGGTGGTGACCGTAATCATCGATGACGGTCACGCCGTTCCACTCGCCGGTTCGCGTAAATCTGCGTTTCACACCTTTAAAATTGTAGAGCGCGGCACGCAGAGCGTCGTCGCCGAGCGCCATCGCCTCGGCGACTGCCGCTACAGCGAGCGAGTTTTGCACGTTGTGACGGCCGAACATCGGCAGGAAAAGGTCGGGGATCGTGCGTCCCCGACCCGACAGCGTGTCGGAGATCGCGATGTCGTATCGAGCGCCGTCGCGTCCGAGTTGGACATCGACGGCACGGATGTCGGCCTGCGGGCTGAACCCGTAAGTCAGGACTCGCCGGTCGGACAGTTTGGGGATCATCTGCTGCACCACCGGATGGTCGATGCAGAGCGCGGCAAAACCGTAAAACGGGATGTTGCCGACAAAATCCTCAAAGGCTTGCCGCAGCGCGTCGAAGCTTTGGTAAAAATCGAGATGTTCCGGGTCGATATTGGTGACGATCGCTATCGTCGCCGGCAGCCGGGTAAACGTGCCGTCGCTTTCGTCGGCCTCGACCACCATAAAGTCGCCCGCTCCCAATCGCGTGTTGGTGCCGTAGGCGTTGATGATCCCGCCGTTGATCACGGTGGGGTCGAGCTGCGCCGTCTCGAGCAGCGCGCCGATCATCGAGGTTGTGGTTGTCTTGCCATGGGTTCCGGCAATCGCCAGCGACCATTTGAGCCGCATCAGCTCACCCAGCATTTCGGCGCGGCGCACCACCGGGACGCGGCGCACGCGGGCGGCGATGACTTCGGCGTTGTCCGGTTTGACGGCGGATGAGATCACGACGACCTCGGCAGCCCCGAGGTTCTCGGCTTCGTGCCCGACGGCCACCGGAATTCCGAGATCGACGAGCCGCCGAACATTCGCGCTGTCGGCCAGGTCACTGCCCTGCACCCGATAGCCGAGATTGTGCAATACCTCGGCGATGCCGCTCATCCCGATCCCGCCGATGCCGACGAAATGGATGGGCCCGATCGATCGGGGGAGGGCTCTCATGCCGCACGTCCTTGCGGCGTCAAGGCGAGACCAAGCTCAATGGCGAGTTGTGCAAGATCGCGCGCCGCATCCGGCCGGCCGAAATCGCCGGCGCGTCGGGCAGCCTCACTCAATGCCGCCGCGTCCCCCAAGAGGTTTTCGAGATAAAGAGCAAATGTGTCCGGGCGCAACTCCGGTTGCGCAACCACCCATCCGGCTCCGGCCTCGGCGAACGCTCGGGCATTCGCGGCCTGGTGATTGTCGGTGGCGTAGGGGTACGGGATCAGAACAGCGGGCCGGCCGATAACAGCAAGCTCGGCCACGGTCGAAGCGCCGGCGCGGCAAATTGCAAGATGCGCACGCGCCAGCCGCTCCGGAACATCGGTAAAGAAGCTCTGCAGCTCCACCGGGATGCGATTTTTGCGATAGATCGCCTCGGCGGCGGGAAGATCCTCCGGGCGCGCCTGATGGCTGACCCGCAGCATCTCGCGCAGCCGCGTCGGCAGTGCAGCGAGCGCGGGCGGCACGGCCTCGCTCATGATCCGCGCCCCCTGGCTGCCGCCGAGGATCAGCAGCTCGATCGGGCCGCCCCGTTGCGGCGCCTTGTACTTGGTTCGAGCAAGAGCGAGCACCGCCGGCCGTACCGGGTTGCCGGTCCGCACGCTACGGGCGCGATCAGCCGGGCGCAGACCAGCGGTCGCCGGAAAGCCGGTCGCGATGCGCCGCACGCGCGGCGCGAGGAGCCGATTGGCGCGGCCGAGCACCGCATTTTGCTCGTGGATCACCGTCGGCAGACCGAGAGAGACCGCCGCGAGCATCGTCGGGATCGAGGAATAGCCGCCGAAAGCCGACAACGCAGGCCGGGGTCAGCCGGCGCAGCAAACGGCGCGCCTGCAATGTCCCGAGCGCCAGCTCACCGAGTGCTTGGGCCGTATGTGCCGCTCCACCCCCCAGCTGGGCGGCACGCACATGATGCGTTTCGATTTCGACAGCCCGCCCAGCGAAGGCCTCGGCTCGCGCATCGCTGAGGAGATGCACCTTGCTGCCCCCGCCGAGCAGCTCGAGGGCCAGCGCCTCAGCGGGGAACAGATGGCCGCCGGTGCCGCCGGCCGCGAGCGCGAAGGACCCGCTCACAGCTCGCCTCCTCCGAGGCGGCGGCGCGTCAGCGCGAGCATCATCCCCATGCCGAGCCCGAACGCCAGCATCGAGGATCCGCCATAGGACAGGAACGGCAAGGTCATGCCTTTGGTCGGGATCAGGTGCAGGCTGGAGGCCATGTTGATCGCCGCCTGCAGCCCGAACTGGACCAGCAGGCCGGTCGCGGCGAGAAGGACGAAGAGGCTGCCTTCCTGCGACATTCGCGAAAACCCGCGCAGCACGATGAACGCGAACAGCGCGACGATGACGAGGCAGACGACCACTCCGAATTCTTCCCCAGCGACGGCGAAGACAAAATCCGCATGCGCGTCGGGGAGGACGTCCTTCACCGTGCCCTCGCCCGGACCACGCCCCCACAACCCGCCATTGGCGAAGGCCTCGATCGAGCGGTTCACCTGATAGCTGTCGCCGGTCGAGGGATCGAGGAAGTGGTCGACTCGGACCCTGACGTGCGGCAGGTACATATAGGCGCCGACCACTCCACCCAGTCCGGCGAGAGCGCCCGCCGCGACCCAGTAGAGCCGCATCCCGGCCATGAAGAATTGCGCAAACCAGACCGCGGCGACGACCGCCGCCATGCCGATGTCCGGCTGTTTTATCAACATCGCGAGGACGACGAGGAACAGCGCGATGCAAATCAAATTGCCGGGAAAGCGCGGACGCAGCTTCTGCTCCGCAAACAACCACGCGGCGACGACGGCGAAGGTCGGCTTGACGAATTCGGAGGGCTGCAGCGACAAGCCCGGGAAGTTGATCCAGCGTCGCGCACCCTTGATCTCGACGCCGATGACGAAAGTCAGCGCGAGCAGGACGAGCGAGATGCCGAAACCGATCACCGCAATGCGGCGGATAGTCCGGGGCGGCTGGAGCGAGACCGCGAACATGAGGCCCAGCGCCAACGGCAGCATCGCCAGATGGCGGCGGACAAAATGCAGCCCGTCATAACCGATCCGCTCGGCCACCGGAGGGCTCGCCGCCAGGCTCATAACGACACCGAAGCCGATCAGCATGCCGAGCGCGGCAAGGCTCCAACGGTCGACGGTCCACCACCAACGCGCAACCTGGCTCTGATCGATCCGCGCGAATCTCATTGGTGGCCCTTGGGGTGCCGCTTGAGAAGCTTACGAGGATAGATATAGCGTAATCTGATGGCGCCATCTACAAGGCCTGGTTCGTGGGCATGCTCGGGTCGCGAGCCGCCCCTCACCCTCCAGCCCTTCGGGCTCGGTCCCCCCTCTCCCGCGGTGCAGGAGAGGGGCCTTGCGCTGGATGAGTTATAGCCCCTCTCCCCGCATTGCGGGAGAGGGTGCCGAGTGCAGCGAGGCGGGTGAGGGTCCCGGCGCAACAACAACTCCGCCATCGCCCAGCTACCGCAACTTCAGCGTGGCGAGGCCGGCGATCGCCAAGATCCAGGCGATGATCCAGAAACGGATGACGATCTTCGGCTCCTCCCACCCCATCTGCTCGAAATGATGGTGCAGCGGCGCCATGCGGAAGACGCGCCGTCCGGTCATCTTGTAGCTCGCGACCTGGACGATGACCGATACCGCCTCGAGCACGAAAAGACCGCCGATGATGGCGAGCACCAGCTCGTGCTTGGTGACGACGCTGATCGTCCCGAGCGCGGCGCCGATCGACAATGATCCGGTGTCGCCCATAAAGACCATGGCCGGCGGGGCGTTGAACCACAGGAAGCCGAGGCTCGCGCCGACCATCGCACCGCAAAACACCGTCAGCTCGCCCGCTCCGACGACGTGATGGATCTGCAGGTAATTGGCAAAGACCAGATTGCCGGCGAGGTAGGCGATGACGGCGAAACAGCCCGCCGCGATCATCGAGGGAACGATCGCCAGCCCGTCGAGGCCGTCGGTCAGATTGACCGCGTTCGAGGCTCCGACGATTACAAATGCGCCAAACGGCACAAAGAACCAGCCGAACGCGAACAGCAGGTTCTTGAAGAACGGAACTGCCAAAGCGTTCGCCAGCCCCGCCGGCGCTACATAGGAAATGGCGATGCAGGCAGCGGCGGCGAGCACGAATTCGAGGGCGAGCTTGGCTCGGCCGGAGAGGCCGCGATGCGAGTTCCGTGTCAGCTTGCGATAATCGTCGAAGAAGCCGATCAGCCCGAATCCGGCGGTGGTAAGCAGCACGATCCACACGTAGGGATTGGTCAGATCCGCCCACAGCAAGGTCGATGTCGTCAGCGCGGTCAGGATCAGGAAACCGCCCATCGTCGGCGTTCCCTTCTTGCGCAGCAGGTGCCCGTTGGGGCCGTCCGGGCGAATCGGCTGGCCGTTCGACTGCTTCCGCCGCAGCCACAGGATCAGGTGCGGACCGAGGATAAAGCTGATCAGCAGCGCGGTGACGACCGCCCCTCCCGAGCGGAAGGTGATGTAGCGGAACAGGTTGAAGAACTGGAATTGGTCCGCGAAAGGATAAAGCAGCGGGTACAGCATCGATTCACGTCTCTTGCCGGCATTCGGGCCGGGCCGATTGCGCGCGCAGCAGCTCCACGATGCGGCTGACGCGCACGCCGCGGGAGCCCTTGATCGTCACGACATCGCCGGGTTCGAGAAAGCGCAGTAGCGCAGGCATAGCTTCCTCGGGCGATCGCCACAACCCGCCTCGTTTCCCCTCGGGAAGAACCTCGTGCAGCGCGGCAATGGCCTCGCCGATCAGAAAGACGCGATCGACCCCGGCTGCGGCGAGCGGCTCGGCGAGCTCACGGTGCAGGCGCTCGGATGCGTCGCCGAGCTCGAGCATATCGCCGAGCACCGCTACGCGTCTTGCGCCGGGCCCCGGCTCGGTGGCGGCGAGCACGGCGAGGGCAGCGCGCATGGACGGCGGGCTGGCGTTGTAGCTCTCGTCGATCACGCGTCAAGGTGCCGCCGCGCCAAGCGAGTTGGTGGCGCCGGCCGCGGCCCGGCAGTGCTTCCAGCTCGGCCAGCGCTTCCGCGGCGCGATCGACAGCCGCGCCGGCGGCTTGCGCTGCGGCCAGCACTGCGAGTGCGTTCATGACCCAATGCCGGCCCGGGACCGGCACCCGAAACCTGAGTGTCGCGCCGCAAACCCAGCCTCGACAGTGCTGCCGCGCGAATCGAGCACGCAATCGACGAGGCGAGCGGCGGATTCCGGATGGGCTCCAAAGCCGAGGATCTCGACGGCGCCGGCACGCTTTGCGGCCGCAGCCAATCTTGCGTAATGCGGGTTGTCGCGGTTGAGAACCGCGACGCCGCCGGGCTCCAGCCCGAGGAAGATCTCGGCCTTCGCATCGGCGATTGCCTCGACCGACGGGAAGAAGCCGAGATGCACCGGCTCCACCGTCGTGATCACCGCGACATGCGGGCGCACGAGCCGCGTGAGATCGGCGATCTCGCCGGGATGGTTCATTCCGAGCTCGAAGACGCCGTAACCAGCTTCCGGTGGTAAACGGGCGAGCGACAAAGGCGCTCCCCAATGATTGTTGAGCCCGCCGGCCGAGGCATAGGTCGGGCCGGAGCTGGCGAGCGCCAGGCGCAACGCCTCCTTCGTCCCGGTCTTGCCGACGCTGCCGGTGACGGCGACGATCCGAGCCGCGCTGCGGTTGCGCCCCGCCGCGCCGAGCGCGGCGAGACCGGCCAGGGTATCGGCGACGCCGAGCAGCGGCGACCGACGTCGGAAGCTGCGGGATTTCCCGGTCCACCATTGCCGCGGCGGCACCCCGCTGCAGCGCAGTCGCGACAAAATCGTGGCCGTCGTGGTTGGGGCCGTGCAGCGCGACGAACAGGTCGCCCGGGGCCAGGCTGCGCGTGTCGATCGAGACGCCTGTCGCGGCCCACTCCGTCAAGCTCGACCCGCCGGTCGCGGCCGCAGCGTCGGCGGCGGTCCATAACGCGGTCATCAGCCGGCCCGTCGACGGGATGACGGCCGGGACTCGCCCGCGAATTCGCGCGCGATTGCGGCATCGTCGAAGGGATATGTCTCGGTGCCGATGATCTGGCCGGTTTCGTGCCCCTTGCCGGCGATGACCAGGAGATCGCCCGCGGCCAGCTCGGCAATAGCCGTCGCGATCGCCTCGCGGCGGTCGCCGATCTCGATCGCGTTCGGCGCCGCCTCGAGGATGGCGCGCCGGATCTCGGCCGGCGGCTCGGTTCGCGGATTGTCGTCGGTGACGTAAACGCGGTCGGCCAAGCGGGTCGCCACCTCTCCCATCAACGGACGCTTGCCGGCGTCGCGGTCGCCGCCACAGCCGAACAGGACGGCGAGGCGGCTGTGGGCATGCGGGCGCAGCGCCGTCAGAACCGTCGCCAGTGCATCCGGCGTGTGGGCGTAATCGACGACGATCGCCCCGCCGCCCTCGTGCCCGGCGACGAATTGCAGGCGGCCGGGAACACCGGTCAGACCGGCGAGAGCGGCGGTGGCGGCAGCCACGGGCCCGCCGGTCGCGATCACCAACCCCAGCGCCGCGAGCGCGTTCATAGCCTGAAACTCGCCGGCGAGCGGCAGCAACAGCTCGTGCCTGCGGCCGAAAAGATCCAGAACCAGGAATTGACTGTCGACGCGCGGCTCGCGGGCAACCAGCCGCAGATCGGCCGCGGGATCGGCGCCATAGGCGATCACCGGATGACCGCCATCGCGGCAGAGCGCCTCGAGCCGCGCGAACTCGGCGCTGTCCCGGTTGAGGACTGCGGAGCCGCCCGGCATCAGAAGCGCAGTGAAGAGGCGGTCCTTGGCGGCCCGGTAATGTGCCATATCGCCGTGGTAATCGAGGTGGTCGCGCGTCAGGTTAGTAAACGCGGCGGCGGCGACCGATAGACCATCGAGCCGGAACTGGTGGAGGCCGTGGCTCGACGCCTCGATCGCGACGTGATCGATCCCTTGTTCGGCCAGCCCGGCGAGATCGCGGTGCAGCGCGACCGGATCCGGGGTCGTCAGCGCGCCGGGCCGATGCTCGGCGGCGGTCACCAGCCCGAGCGTGCCGAGGCTCGCTGCCGGATGGCCGAGCGCCGTCCAGATCTCGCGCGTGAAATGGACCACCGAAGTCTTGCCGTTGGTGCCGGTAACGGCGGCGATCGTTCGCGGCTGCCGTCCGTGAAAGCGTGCCGCCAGCAATGCCAGCCGGCGATGCGGGTTCGGGTCGGTCACAATGCGGACCCTGTCGCGTTCCTTCGATGGAAGCGCGAGCGCAGCGGGCTCGTCCGTCAGAATGGCGACGGCGCCGCGCGCGACCGCGTCAGCGGCGAAGCTGCGCCCGTCCTGTCTCGTGCCGGGCAAGGCAGCGAATAGAAAGCCGGGTTGCACATTCCGCGAATCGGCAGTGAGGCCGACGATCTCAGGGTCGTTCATTTCCGTGGGCGCCGACACAGGGGCGATCAGCTCAGTAAGCTTCAATCCGCTTGCCCTGCAGAGTGTCGACCATCAGCGCCCGCTGGATCTCGGGCGACGACTCGTCGACCGGCTGCACCCCGACCAGTGGCGCCATGCGCTGGACTATCCGGCTGGTTGCCGGGGCGACCGTCCAGCCGGCGGTGGCGTAGCCGTGGCTCTGCTTGTTGGGGTGAGGTTCGTCGACCACGGTCAAGATCAGATATTTCGGATCGTTGATCGGAAAGACCCCGACAAAGCTCGAAAGCAGCTTTTTCTCTGCATAATGTCTGCCCGAAATCTTCTCCGCCGTGCCGGTCTTGCCGCCCACCACGTAGCCGGGAGCCGCGGCCTGCGTGCCGGTCCCGTGCTCAACCACTAATCGCATAAGCTTGCGCATTTGTTCCGAAGTCTTTGGCGAAATTACCTGCTCACCCTGCGGCACATCGCCAGTCGGTTGCTTGACAAGGGTGGCCTGGCGCAGAACCCCGCCGTTGACGAGCGCCGCGGCCGCGCTGGCAAAGCTCAGCGGCGTGACCGAGATCCCGTGGCCGAAGGCGATCGTCATCACGTTGACCTCCCGCCATTTCGCCGGGAAATGCGGCGCCGCCACTTCCGATACCTCGATCTTCGGTGCCCGCAACAAGCCTATGCGGGAAAGGAATTCCCGCTGTCTTTGGCCGCCGGCGGCTATCGCCATCTTGGCTGCGCCGATATTTGACGAATACATGAGAATTTCGGGGACGTTCAGGACCCGATGCTTGCCGTGATAATCCCCGATCGTGAAGCGCCCGATATGGATGTCGTGGCTCGCGTCATAGGTGCTGGCGAGCGTGGAGGTGCCGGCATCGAGCGCCATCGCCACGGTAAAGATCTTGAAGATCGAACCGAGCTCGTAAACGCCGAGCGTGTTGCGGTTGAACATCCGGTCCGCGATTGAGATGTCCGGATGGTCCGGGTCTGCGACGCCCGGGTGGTTCGGATCGAAATCGGGCAGCGACACCATCGAAAGGATCTCGCCGGTGTTGACGTCCATGATCAACCCGGCGGCGCCTTTCGCGGTGAAGTCGTCGATCACCCGCTGCAACTCCTCCCGCAGGATGTATTGGAGGCGGAGGTCGAGCGACAGCTGCAAGGGCTCCCGCCGGTCCTTCAGCGTGTCGTCGAGGCCACGCTCGATCCCTGCGAAACCGGAATTGTCGATGCCGGTGTAGCCGACGACATGCGCCGTCAATGTCCCATCCGGATAGATGCGGCGCTCCTCGTGCTGGAACTGTACCCCCGGGATACCGAGCTGATTGACCTCGTATTGTTCATGGGGCGTCAAATGGCGTTTCAGGTACACAAAACTCTTGCCCGAGGTGAGCTTGGCGTACACTTCGAGGGTCTTGAGGCTCGGGAAGGCCTTCACCAATTTGCGGGTGGCGTCCGCCGGGTCGAGGATCTGCTTCGGGTTGGCGTAGACCGAGGGGCTGTCGAGCGTCGTGGCGAGGAGCCTGCCGTTGCGGTCGACAATGTCGGCGCGGGCGGGCGCCGGCGGTGCCGGAATGCGGAACCGCGGCATATGCGATTGGGCCGTGCCGCCTTCGAGCAGCACGACTTCGACGACCCGCAACGCGACAACGCCAAAGACGCAGGCAAACAAAATTCCGGTAAAGAACAGCCGGGCACGGCAGGCCTCCAGCGCCTTTCTCGCCGGCCCCTCGGGAACCACGGGGGCGCAGGGCGGCGGCTTGAAATGCCGCGGCCGGCAAGGGTTGTCGTCATAAGCTTGGAAAGGTTGGGCGGCGATCATCACCGGCTCGTCATGATCTGGGCAATCAGGTCGTCGAGCGATTTTGCGCGCCGCGGCGGGCTGGCAGGCTTCGCGGCCGCCTTACCCGGCACGGCCTTGGCCAGTTGCGGCGCCGGCGCCGGCTTCTCCAAAAGGGCGGGCATGGCGCGCAGCGCGCTTTGCGTCACGGGCGGCTCTGCCGCAGTTTGCGGTGTCGCCGGTTCGGGAGTGTGCACCGGAACTCCTTCCCGTGCACTCGGCGGCATGTTTGCCGCCGGAGCCGGTTCGGCAGATGCGACAATTGCGGGGGGTTCGGCTGGAGGCGGTTCGGCTGGGGGCGGCGGCGGCCGCATCGGGATATCGGTTGCCGTCGCGTGAAGCTGCTTGGTCGCGATCGGGCCGAGCGACAGGAATTGCCGGTTCATGGCTTCGAGGGTCGCGGGCCGCGTCAGGTAAGCCCATTCGGCTTCGAGGACCCGCAATTCGTGCTCTTCCGTGGCGGTCGCCCGATTGGTTCGCGCCACCTCGTCCTCGAGTGCCTGTACCTGGTATTTGACCCCGAACATCGCAAAGGCGGTTGTCGAAACAAGGACAAGCCAGAACAGGGTGCCGAGCCTGATCATGCACCCGGTCCCCTATGCCGGCCGCCAAGGTGGCGCTCGCCATCGCGCGGCCATGGCGGCGCGGCAGTCCGAGCCGCGGCTCGCAGCCGTGCCGCGCGAGCGCGCGGGTTATGGGCAATTTCCGCTGCGCTGGGCTTGACCGCCCGGCGCGTTAGCAAGGTGAAGCTCGGACCAGGCAAATCTGCGCCGACGGGCCGATGTCGCGAGGCTCGCGGCGCCATGTCGCTGCGCCGGCGCAAGAACTCCTTGACCCGGCGATCCTCGAGCGAGTGGAACGACACCACGGCGAGCCTTCCGCCGGGCGCCAGCAGCTGCTCGGCCGCGGCAAGACCGCGATCGAGCTCGCCCAATTCGTCGTTCACGGCGATCCGCAACGCCTGGAATGTCCGCGTCGCTGGGTCCTGCCCGGGTTCGGATTGCGGGATTGCCGCGCGAACGATATCCGCCAGCTCGGTGGTGCGCTGGATGGGGCGCCGCTGTCGCGCCAAGTCGATCGCGCGGGCGACCCGGCGGGCGAACCGCTCCTCGCCAAGCGCACGGATCAGCTCGGCAAGGTCGGATTCCGACCAGGTCGCGACCAGATCCGCGGCGCTCTGTCCGGCGCCGCTCATCCGCATGTCGAGCGGGCCGTCGAAACGGAACGAGAAGCCGCGTTCCGCCGTGTCGAGCTGGGTCGAGGAGACGCCGAGATCGAGGGCGATTCCGGCGATCGGGTCGGCGTTCACCTGCGCCAGGAGCTGCGCCATGTCGCCGAAGCGTCCTTCGAGGATACGAAGGCGTTCGCCGTAACGCTCGGCCAAGCCGCGGCCCCGCCGCACCGCCTCGGGATCTCGGTCGATGCCGAAGACCCGGCAGTGCGCTGCATTGAGCAACGCCTCGCTGTAGCCGCCGCCGCCGAAAGTCCCGTCGACATAGACGGCATCGTGGCGCGGGGCCAGCGCAGCGAGGACGGCGTCGAGAAGAACCGGAATGTGCCCAGCAGATCGGACCGCCTTGGGCTCGATCGCCGGTGCGGCTGGTTCAGGCCTGTGTAACCGCCGGCCGGTCATTCCCGGCGCCGCTCGGCGGGGCCGCGCGGCGGCGGCAATCTGGTTCCCTGGCGGCGCGCCCGCTCGCGCAGCATCGCTTGGTGCTCGGCGAAGCGGGTCGGCTCCCAGATCTGAAAACTCTTCCCCAGCCCGACAAATGCCGCGCTGTCGGTGATGTGGGCATGCTCGGCGAGGGTTTCGGGCAGGGTGACGCGGCCTTCCGGATCGAACGGGAGCGAGTGCGATGAAGCGAACAGCATTCCGAGGTTGTCGTGATCCTCGGAAAACTCCTCTAAAGTATCCATTCGCGAGCTCATCTCCTCCATCCGCTTGATGCCGCTGGCATCGAGCGCCTGATACTTGAACGAGGGGAAAACGATTATTCCGGGAAAGCTTTGGTCTGCGACAGCAGCGCGAAAGGTCGCCGGCACTGAAACTCGCCCCTTGCGGTCGACCTTGTTCACGAAAGTGGAGAAAAACAAGTCCACTTCTTCCCCCAACGCTCGCCCGTGGACGCTCGGCAAGGGGCGCCCGATAGGCAGTGCCGAGTTTCCCCCCATCGGCAATGCCCGTCCATGGGTGAAGATGGGATATCATGGTACGATATGGGCGTCAATGGTTTTTCTAAATAAAACCATGAATTTCTTTTTGCTGCCCGCGTGAGTTCTTGAAATGTTCTTAAAAAGAGCGCCAGACGGCCTGTAAGCCGGGTTCTGTCCCACTCCGAGGAGCTGGTCCTCGGAGCGGGGATGGCCATTCCTCTGGGACGCTCGTTGCCGAGCGCCTCGTGCGACCGACCCGAGCGGCGGCGCGAAGGTCCGCCCGGCATTCCCGCAAAAGGGAATGCCTGCCACTCCTACTTGGTCTTGCTCCCGGTGGGGTTTTCCCTGCCGCCGCCGTTGCCGGCGGCGCGGTGCGCTCTTACCGCACCGTTTCACCCTTGCCGTCCGCCCCGTTGTTCCGAGACGGACTGGCGGTGTACTTTCTGTGGCACTTTCCCTGGGGTCGCCCCCGCCGGGCGTTACCCGGCACCGTACCTCCGTGGAGCCCGGACTTTCCTCCCCCCGCCGAAAGGCGGAGAGCGGCCATCCGGCCGTCTGGCACTAGAAAATTTGGGAGTTCGCGACCCGCCTGTCAAAGCCGGAAGGAACACGCACGCAAACGGCCGCATGGGATTTAATGGGCCGCACCACCTCAGCCGCGCGAGGCCGGATCGGGATTGTGCCGCGAGCGGGCGCTTCTATAATCCCTGCAAACCATCCCAGGACCCAAAAAAGGGGAACGCCATGTCGGTAACACTCGGAACGGACGGCTATCGTTACGAGGTCAGTGACAATTGGGCTAAGCTGCCGCCGGGCATGGAGTTCAACGCCGACGTCGCCGCGGTCGGCGTCGACAAGAACGACAACGTTTACGCCTTCAACCGCGGCAAGCACCCGATGTGCGTGTTCGACCGCGACGGCAATTTCCTCCGCTCGTGGGGCGAGGGCATCTTCCTGCGTCCGCATGGGGTGCACTTGGCGCCGGACGATACGATCTGGCTGACCGATGACGGCGACCACACGGTTCGCCAGTGCACCCTCGACGGCAAGGTGCTGCTGACCGTCGGCGTCCCCGGCAAGCCCGCACCTTATATGAGCGGCGAGCCGTTTCACCGCTGCACCCACACCGCCTTGTCGCCGCAGTGCGACTACCTGTACATCTCCGACGGCTACGGCAATTCCCGCGTCCACAAATACACGCCGGACGGCAAACGGGTGACCTCGTGGGGCGAACCCGGCACCGACCCCGGTCAGTTCAACATCGCCCACAATATCTGCTGCGACCCCGACGGCTGGGTCTATGTCGCCGACCGCGAGAACCACCGTGTCCAGGTGTTCGACGGCGACGGCAAATACGAGGCGCAATGGAACAACATGCACCGCCCCTCCGGCCTCTACATGGAGAGCGGCACCAGGACCCCGCGCTTCTTTATCGGCGAGATCGGGCCCGACATGGCGGTCAATATCGACCTGCCGAATTGCGGTCCGCGGGTCAGCATTTATACCAGCAAGGGCGAGCTCTTGGCGCGGCTGGGGCACGCCCATGCCGGGCTCAACCCCGGCCAGTTCATCTCGCCGCACGGGCTCGCCGTCGACTCGCGCGGCGACATCTATGTCGGCGAAGTTTCGTTCACCAATTGGGGCCGCCGCGTCCGCGCCAAGGGCGAGCAATTGCCGCCCGGCCTCCGCAGCCTGCA
Source organism: uncultured Alphaproteobacteria bacterium (assembly GCA_963700185.1). Taxonomy (GTDB): domain Bacteria; phylum Pseudomonadota; class Alphaproteobacteria; order ATCC43930; family CGMCC-115725; genus AP-15. Next base: position 79,094 of record CAVOWP010000013.1, on the reverse strand, counting down.
AAAGCTCGTCAAGGTGAGTTGACATGGCCGAGAACCCGCGCTGGAAGCGCCGCCCGCCGGGCTCGACTTGGGGAGATTGGGGACCCGACGATCAGCTCGGCCGGCTCAATCTGTTGACCCCGGAGAAGGTGCTGAAGGGCGTCGGCGAGGTGAAGGAAGGCAGGACCTTTTGCCTGAGCCTGCCGCTAGACTATCCGGGCGGCACGGTGGTCAATCCGCGTCGCCACCCGCCGCGCCTCATCGCCAACAAGCGCAACGGCATGCCCTACATCGCCTACCCGCTCGCCCGCGAGGACCCGAAACTGATCGACGTCGTCTGCGACGACATCGTCGAGATGACGCTGCAGTATTCGACGCAGTGGGACAGCCTCGCCCATGTCGGGCAATTGTTCGATGCCGATGGCGACGGCACGCCCGAGATCGTCTTCTACAACGGCTACCGCGCCGGCGAGCACATCATCGGGCCGATGGACTACCGCGACGGCGGCGCTGTCGAGCGCGGCGAGCATATCGGGGCGCTCAAGCTGTCGATCGACCACATGGCGGCGCACGGCATGCAAGGCCGCGGCGTGATGATCGACCTCGATCACCATTGCGGGCGCGGCGAGAGTTTTGTCGGCTACGACCAGCTGATGCGGATCATGGAGGCCGATAAAGTCGAGGTCGAGGAGGGCGACCTCGTCTGCTTCCGCACCGGTTACGACCGCGTCATCCTCGGCATGAACAAGAACCCCGACGCGGCGGTGCTCGCCGCCAATCCCGGCGCCGGCCTCGACGGGCGCGACGAGCGTCTCCTCAGCTGGATCACCAGATCAGGCGTCGTCGCGCTGATTTCCGACAACCGGGCGGTCGAGCAGATGCCCTCGCGCCCCTGCGAAGGCGAAGACCACTGCGCCTCGTTGCCGTTGCACGCCCATTGCCTCTTTAAGCTCGGCGTCTATCTCGGCGAAATCTGGCATCTGTCCGACCTCGCCGACTGGCTGCGCACCAACGGCCGCTCGCGTTTCTTGTTGACCGCGCCGCCCTTGCGGCTGCCGGGCGCGGTCGGCTCGCCGGCCAACGCGATCGCGACGGTTTAACCGGCTCCGAGCGCGGAAGCCGCCTGGTAGGTCGCGAAGGCGGCCAGATAGGCCAGTGCCAGCATGTAGCTAAAGAGGAAGGCGGTCCACTTCCAGCTGTTCGTCTCGCGCCGGACGACACTCAAGGTCGAGGCGCATTGCGGTGCGAAGACATACCAGGCGAGGAGCGCCAAAGCGGTGGCGAGGCTCCAGTGGGCGGTCAAGACACGGCCGAGTTCGCCGGGATTTTCGCCGGCGCCCGCGATCGAATAGACCGTCCCGAGCGCGGCGACCGCGACTTCGCGGGCCGCCATTCCCGGCACCAACGCTACGTCGATTTGCCAATTGAAGCCGACCGGGCGCAGTACCGGCTCCATTACCTGGCCGATGCGAGCCGCAAGACTGTAATTGATCGCCGGCTCGGTAGCCTCTGGCGGGGCGGGCGGGACCGAGCACAAAAACCAGATCACGACCATCATTGCAAAGATCGTCGTGCCGGCCCGCTTCAGGAAAATCTGACCGCGCTGCACGAGGCCGAGCGCGATGTTCCGCAAAACCGGCCGTTTGTAATCGGGCAGTTCGAGCATGAAGGGCTCGCTCGGCTCCCGCCGCCACAAAAAGCGGTTGAACACCCAGGACATACCGAGCGCGCTGGCGATGCCGGCCGTGTAAAGGCCGAACATCACGAGGCCCTGCAGGCTGAGCCAGCCAAACACTGTGCGCGCGGGAATAAAGGCCGCGATGATCAAGGTGTAGACCGGGATGCGCGCCGAGCACGTCATCAGCGGCGCGACCAGGATCGTCGCGAGCCTCCCGCGGCGGCTGGAGATGACCCGGGTCGCCATGATGCCGGGGATCGCGCAGGCAAAGCTCGACAACAGCGGAATGAAGGCGCGGCCATGCAGCCCGGCGCCGCCCATGATGCGGTCCATCAGAAAGGCCGCCCGCGCCATGTAGCCGAAATCTTCGAGCAGGAGGATAAAGAAGAATAACGTCAGGATCTGCGGCAGGAAGACCAGCACGCTGCCGACCCCCGAGATGACCCCATCGCGGACGAAGCTCAAGAGCCAGCCCTGCGGCAGCACGGCGCCTGCACTTGCCGCAAGCCAGTCGAAGCCGCTCTTGATCAAATCCATCGGGGCCTGAGCCCAGGTGAACACTGCCTGGAACATCAGAAAAAGGATTGCGAGCAGGATGACGAGGCCGAGGACCGGGTGCAATACCACGCGGTCGAGCCGCCGCGTAAAGCCGTCGGGCCGATCCGGCGCCTTGACCGCGGCATCGAGGATGCGGTCGGCTTCGCGCTGCGTCGCACGCAGTTGCGCCGCGTTCGGCTCCGACCAAGCATTCTCGGCGGCGGGAAAGCCGCGCTCGCGAATGACCTCGTCGATCCGCGCGAGGAGATCGCTCGTGCCGCCGCGCCGCACGGCGACGGACGCCACCACCGGGATGCCGAGCTCGGCGGAAAGCCGGTCGAGGTCGATCTCGAAGCCGCGGTGCCGCGCAATATCGAACATGTTGAGCGCGAGGATCATTGGCCGCCCGACGCGCTTCAGCTCGAGTGCCAGCCGCAGGGCCACCCGAAGGTTCGTCGAGTCGGCGACGCAAACGAGGAGGCTCGGGACATCTTCCGCGGCAAGCCGCCCCAACACGATGTCGCGGGTCACGATCTCGTCGAGGCTGCGGGCTCGCAGCGAATACGTGCCCGGCAGATCGATCAGCCGCACGGCGAGGCCAGCCGGCGTTATCGCCAGACCCTCCTTGCGCTCGACCGTGACCCCGGGATAATTGGCGACCTTCTGCCGGCTGCCGGTCAGCGCGTTGAAGAGAGCGGTCTTGCCGCTGTTCGGGTTGCCGACGAGCGCGACACGCTGCAGCGCTGCGATTTCACTCATCAGCGATCCGGCTCGACCAGTATCGAAGCAGCTTCCCGGCGCCGCAGCGCCACCGTTGCTTCATTCACCCGCACCGCGATCGGGTCCCGCCCAAACAATCCCTCGTGCAACAGTTCGACCCGCGCGCCTTCGACAAATCCGAGCTCAATCAGCCGCCGCTCGATCTCGGCGGCCGGCAGCCCGTCATTTTCGGCCACCACGCGGATTCTGTGGATTCGGCCGGCAAACCCCACTGGGGCGGCACCGAGCGCTACGGCGCCGTTCGACATGTCTTTCGCGGCGGGCATACGTCCAACTCGAGCTTTGACCCGAGAGTTATTGCGACTCGCTTTCACTTGCAAGTGATCTCATAGCGGGCGTACGGCCTTGCTCGCCGTAAACTGCAATTTGAAATTGTCTCGGCAATCATCAGTAGCTGCTCCTGCAGCAAATCTACAGCAAGATCTCTCCTTAAAGTTGTTGCGGATGCCTGAGTATTGCACGCCGGCTCCAGGGGTTTTTGATAAAGCTGACGAACCAATCCGCACCATTCTCCGTCCGGAGGCGGTCGTTAGGGAGCCGCCACCAGCTGGAAGTATGCGCTACCAATTAGGCGTTTTTTCGATCGTGATAGCAACGCGTTCATTCCCGAGCGCCGGCGAACGGTCTGCAACGTCCAAAGCAGTCCCTAGCTGACCTTGTTCTAAATGGCTCAGAAGGGTGGGAGCAGCCGTTCACCCGTCAAATTCCTCTGACCTGCCCTTGGCTGCTACCCTAGGCATCCGCTACTCACGACGATCGCGATAGACAAGACCGTGAGCGCCGCTGGCGAGGTCCGGCTGAGAGGCATATTTGCGGGCAATCAGCCGCTCTTGCAGCACCGACCGACCGTGATCCTGCTCATAGCGGTATGCTTCGAGAATATCGGGGTAAACGGGATGTGGACCTATTACGGTGCCTTCTATGTGTAGCGCAATGGGTTCGGGGCCGATCAGGTCGGGTGGGTGTCGCTCGCTGCCGGGTTAGGCGTCCTTATCGGTCAGACGGCGGCGGGCGGGCGGCTTGCGGCACACTTACGGCTTTTTTATTGCGGGGTGCGTCGGCTCCGGGTCGCTTATCGGCTTGCCGCTGATCCTGCCGCTCCCAGCAGTTGCGGCCATCACATTCATGGCGGCAGGTTGGCTCACACGGCGTCGTCATGGTTAGCACCGTTATTCTTCTCGTCGATAGGTCGCCAGCCGGGCGGGCCGTGACGCTGACCCTCAATAGCTCCGCCCAGAGCTTCGGATGGGCGGTCGGCGCGGGCGCCGGCGGGATAGTGCTCGCTGCCCCTGGCTATGTTGCGCTCGGGTTGTGGACCCTCGTCCTACCGTTGGGATCGGCGCTTCTCATGTTCTTTCGCCGACCCAGTCGGGGTCCTGTCTAAGGTCGGAGCGCGGCTTTGACTGCTAGTGCGGATCGCTTTAAGGGTCGCCGACATGTAACCAAGGGGAGACGCTCCTCGGGGAATACGTGCCTTGTCGGCTGAAGTCGTGCGGCCTCATCGAATGCACCGATATGGAAGTGCGCTTCGGTAGGCAGGCGGACGGTTTCGCACGTCAACGTTGACCCGCACCTCGCGCGAAATCCCCGGGTCGTTCTTCCTGGTGAAGAATCGAACTTGGTTATCTCTCCTTTGGTGACCGTATAGGCTGAATGTTCGAACGCGACGAAGACCGAAGCAGGCGCGCCGCTATGCTTCCGGCAACTTTGACAATGGCACCAATACACCCCCTTCGGTTGACCAGTCGCAACAAAGCGGACAGCGCCGCACAGGCAACCACCTTCAAATTGATCGGTCGTACCACGCATAATCTGATCCTCTTCGCGTCGCCTCGGGTGAGCCGCTCTTTAGCTACGTAGGTTTGTGCGCCAAAAAAGCATAGCCATAGACCTCGAACAACCGCGCCTTGCTCTCGCCGCCCGCGCCGCCGAAGGTATCGACCGGCGGACCGATCTCGATGTCAACGAAACCGCTTTGCTCAAGCATTTGCCGCCAGCCTGCACACGGCAGGCCACCGGCAATTCAATCGGTCCACAGGTCGATGTTGCGGATTGCCGCTTCCGGGATAGGCTTGCCGCTCGCGATGTCGGCAAATTGCAACCGTCCGCCCGGCCGTAGCCCTCGCATGATCTCGGCGAAAACCCGCCGCTTGTCGGCGCAGAGGTTGATGACGCCGTTGCTGATCACGACGTCCGCCCAACCGTCCTCGATCGGCAAATCCTCGATGACCCCCCGGCTAAACTCGACGTGTTGGAAGCCCATCGCCGCCGCTGCCGCGCGCGATCGCTTCAGCATTTCCTCGGTCATGTCGACGCCGACAACCTGACCTTCGGGTCCGACCTGTCCGGCGGCGATGAAACAGTCAAAACCGCCTCCCGAACCGAGATCGACGACACGTTCACCCGGCTTCAACGCGCCGAGCGAAAACGGGTTGCCGACGCCGGCGAATGCCTCGACGGCGCTATCCGGCATTCGGCCGACGACCTCATCGTCATAGCCCAGGCGGCGAGCCAACGGGCGTCCAGTGTGAAAATGGAAGTTACCGTGCGGATTGACTGCGACCGCGCGATACTTGGTCTTGACCTCCTGGCGCAGCGCGATCGCATCAACGGGTAAGCCGTCAGTCATTTCTCTCTCCTCCTTCGCGAAAATTGCCCCGTAGTGGTAAGGGGGCAATTCAACAGTTCGGTTCAGTGAAAGACCGGCGGGTTTAACGATGTCCGCCACATCGCGTGCCTCTATCCGCATCTCCGTCCGCGGTCCGCGAGGCCTGCCGAGGACCACCGTTTCCTCACGAGGACGTTGATGCCAATTGACGACCCCGAATTGCCCCCCAGACTTGAGGATTGCCGCGACGGCTCGCGCCAAACCAAGCTGATCCGGGACGCCGTGGAAGGTGTTTGCCAGGAAAACGTAATCGAGCGGTTCCGACACGACCGCATCGAAAGTCATGGCGTCTGCCAAGACAAAATGGCAGTTGCTCTTACCCGCCACAGCAACGAGCGCTCTCGCGCTATCCAACATGGCAGGGTCGATCTCGATGGCATAGACGGTGTCAGCGATGCGGGAGAGCGAGGCCGTGAACAGGCCGTCGCCGCAGCACAGATCAACCACGACCATACCGTGCTGCACGCCCATTTCGGCGAGAACCTCGGCTGGATCAGGCCACAACGCCTGCCACCACTCGGCGTCAGGCATCGTTGATGCCGGGAAAAAGCCGACAATCATGCGGTTCTCATGCAAAGGAGTTATATTGCGGCGGCATGCCTGCCGCAGGCGAACCGGCAGGACATCGGCGGGAGTCCGCGTGGAGGGATTGACGCAGGATCATCCGGGCCTCCCGCAGCGGCAAGGATCGGTTTCCTCGACCCTCTTATTCAATCACTCTGGTGAATGATCCCTAGAAGAAGCGAGATGTCAAGCGTGGGACCCAAACAGCAGGTATTCAACAGTCTCGCCGGGATCGCGCAGGCGCTCGGTCACGCTTATCGTCTCGAACTGCTTGAACACCTCGGGCAGGGCGAGCGCAGCGTCGAGGATTTGGCTGTGCGGGCCAATCTCACCCTTGCAAACACATCACGCCACTTGCAGCTTCTCCGCCGCGCCGCACTCGTTGAGGGACGACGGGACGGCAAGCGTGTCTATTATCGGCTCGCAGGCGACAACGTGGTGGTTGGGTTGCTCACTGCACTCAGCCGGGTCGGCGAGCGAAACAGCGCCGAGATTGCACGGATAATGGCGAGCTATTTCCACGCGCGGGACGAGCTCGAACCGGTATCCCGCGCAGAGCTACTCGATCGGCTCCGCTCAGGCACGGCGACGGTGCTTGATGTGCGCCCGGAGGATGAGTTCAAACAGGGCCACTTGCCCGATGCGCTCAACATTCCGCTATCGCAATTGGAACGGCGGTTAGCCGAGCTATCGGCCGATCAGGAGATTGTCGCCTACTGTCGCGGCCCCTGGTGTGTGCTCTCATTTGAGGCGGTCGCGCTGCTCCGCGAGCGCGGTTATAGGGTCCGCCGGCTGGAAGACGGATTCCCTGAATGGAAGACGGCCGGATTGCCGATCGAGCACAATCCCTAGAATACCGGCAGCTGGTTGGCCATCGCCGGTGGTCGTCGCCAACTCGTTCGTGCTTACCGGGTTGCGCCCGAAAACCCGCCTTGAGTCACAACCGGCTGATGTCCCCGCGTGCAACGAATGGCCGGTAAGGGTCGAATTGAGTCGTTCGGCGCCCATGAGCTGAATGGCGGTTCTTAGTACCCATGGGACTCTTGCTCGGTGGCTGACCCGAGTCGGCATCTCGGTGAATCGCGGAAACTCGGCTAGCCCCACGCTCTCCCGTTTAATCGTACACGCCTAAGTGAGACACGCTCAGCAGAGACTACCCCATCGTTGAATTGAAGGCGCCGCCATCGAGGAGCAGGTTCTGGCCGACGATGAAGCCGGAGGAGGCGGCGCACAGGAAGGCGCAGGCGTCGCCGAATTCGGCGGGATCGCCGACTCGTCCGGTCGGGTTCGACTGGCCGCGCTTGGCGAGCATCTCCTCGAACGAGACGTTCTGCCGGCGTGCGTCGTATTCGATGCCCGAGCGCAGCCGGTCCGTCAGAAACGGGCCGGGCAACAGCCCGTTGATCGTCACATTGTGTTTTGCGACCTGGCGCGCGAGGCCGGCGCAGAAGGCGGTGAGGCCAGTGCGCGCGCCGTTGCTCATGCCGAGATTGGGGATCGGCGACTTCACCGAGCCCGAGGTGATGTTGACGATGCGACCAAATTTGCGCTCACACATGCCGTCCACCGTCGCCTTGATCAGCATGATCGGGGTCAGCATGTTGGCGTTGAGCGCCTTTTGCCAGTCCTCGACCGACCATTCGCGGAAATCGCCATGCGGCGGCCCGCCGCAATTGTTGACGAGGATGTCGGGGTTGGGGCACTCGGCGAGCGCTGCGGCGCGGCCGGCCTCGGTCGAGATGTCGCCGGGAACCGCCGTCACCTTGGCCCCGGTTTCGTTGCGGATCTCCTGCGCGGTCTGTTCGAGGGTCTCGGCGGTGCGCGCGGTGATCGTCAAATCGACGCCGGCGCGCCCCAGCGACATCGCACAGGCCAGGCCCAATCCTTTGCTCGCCGCGCAGACCAGAGCCTTCCGGCCGCGAATTCTCAAATCCAACATGGCATCCTCCGCTATGAGGCCGGCATAATGGTATAAAGAGCGATGAAGCGAAATCGGCGATGAAATTGACCCTGATCCTCGATGCCGCGCCCGTGGGCGTGCGGGCCAGCCTCGTTGAAGAGTGGGACGAGATCGCAGGCGGCGCCAAGATGGAGCCACGGGTCCGGCAGTTCGAACTCGGAGGAGCAGGCGCTCGCCTGGGGGCGCTTGCTGGCGCACCGACGCGGGCTGAAGCAACTGTTCCTGACCGACAACAGAAAAAAGCCGGCGGATGACCCCGGCCTGACGCATCAATCGCCCGGTCAATAGCCGGGCGGCGGCGGAACCGGCGCCCCGGGATAGGCCCCTGAATAGCCTCCGGGATAGCCTCCGGGATAGCCTCCGGGATAGCCGCCTTGTCCGTAAGGCGGCGAGCCCGGTGGACCCGCATAAGGCGGCTGCCCAGGCGGCCCATAGGGTGGAGCGCCAGGTGGCGGCGACAAGGCGGGGACCGAATTGCCATGCGCGGTCATGCACTGGGCATAAATGACATCGTATTGCTGCTGCAGCGACATCTGCGCATAGGGTGCGCCGCCGGCGTTCCCGAGGATGCCGAGGGCGCCGCCAGAGGCCGCGCCAATTGCGGCCCCCCTCCCGGCGTTGCCCGCGGCCGCACCGATCCCGGCTCCGAGTCCGGCTCCGAGAGCGGTACCGAGGAGCGCGCCACCTACCGCTTGGTTGTTGGCCGCTTGCGCCGCCGGCGCGGTCTGGGCCGCAGCGTATTGCTGGCAGGTCGCCTGATCGACCGCAAAGGCGTCGAAGCTCTTGTTCCGTCCGGGCGCGACGGCGATCGTCGGCCCCAACGGCGGCGCTACGCACGCCGTCAACGAAATCGCCCCGGCCAGGATAACCACTCCCCGCGGATCGATGCGCTTCATGTCCCCCCCTTCAGTCAACGCGAGCCGATCTTGCGGCCAGTCTTTCCATGCACGCAAGCACTTAGCGATCCCTCGATGGAGATGGGATGCCAGTAGCCGCCCGATCGCCGCGGCCCCGGCAATTCGCCCTTTGATCTCGTTCTAGGGCTTCGTATCAGATCCCGAGCGTCCTACCGAACAAATCGGGGTAGCGTGCGCCGGCTGCTACACCCGGCCGGAAGATCCGCTCGAGGGCCTCCGAGGTCGCCGGGGATAGCTGAATTTTGGCCGCGGCGGCGTTTTCCTCCAGCCATCGCCGATGGCTGGTGCCGGCGATCGGCACGATCGAGCGGCCGCGAGACAGAACCCAGGAGAGCGCCAATTGCGCTGGCGCGCACCCGTCGGCCTCGGCCAGTCGGCGCAACCCGGCAACGAGCTCCAGATTGTGTGTCAGATTGTCCGGCTGGAAGCGCGGCATGCGCCGCCGGGCATCCCCGGGGCGCAGCTCCTCTCGCCGGGTCACGGTGCCCGTCAGAAAGCCGCGGCCGAGCGGGCTATACGCGACAAAGCCGATGCCGAGCTCCCCGCAAAGGCCGAGAATTTCGACTTCGACGTCGCGGGTCCACAGCGAATACTCGATCTGCACCGCCGACATCGGGTGTGTTGCGTGAGCCCGCCGGATCGTCTGCGCGCCTGCTTCCGAGATCCCGAGAAAACGTACCTTGCCTTCGCGGACGAGTTCGCTCATCGCGCCGACCGTGTCCTCGATCGGAACCGTGGGATCGACCCGGTGAATGTAGTAGAGATCGATTATTTCGGTCCGCAGCCGCTGCAGGCTGCCCTCGCACGCCGTCTTGACGTATTCGGGCCGGCCATCCGCCGTCGGCGTTCCGTCTGGCCGCCGCAGATTGCCGAACTTGCTGGCGATGACGTAATCATGCCGGCGCCCGCCGACCGCCCGGCCGATCAGCTCCTCGTTGCGGCCGTTGCCATAGGCGTCCGAGGTATCGAGGAAGTCGATGCCGAGTTCACGTGCGCGGCGGATCGTGTCGATTGCCGATGCCGGATCGGGCTCACCATAAAATGGCGTCATTGTCGCGCAGCCGAGGCCGACCGCCGAGACTTCCAAATTCCCGAGCGTTCGCCGCTCCATATCGAACCAGTCCCAAAGCTGTGGTCGCCGCATCGAGCAGGCTCCGTTCTTCCGAACTATCTATCGAGCAGCGGGTGATGACAACCTCGCCACCACGCACTAAGGTTGTGATATGGATGGTGAATTCCTGTCCCGGCGGACTGCGGCCGGGGTTCTCGATATCCGCGAACCGGCAGCGCGCAGGCTGCCGCTCGTCCTCGCTTCACCCCATAGCGGGTCCGACTATCCGGCGGATTTCGTCGCGGCGTCGCGGCTCGATCCGTTGGCCCTGCGGCAATCCGAAGACAGCTTTGTCGACGAGCTGTTCGCCGCCGCTCCGCAGCTCGGCGCCCCGCTGCTCTCGGTCCGCTTTCCACGGGCTTATCTCGACGTCAACCGGGAGGCTTACGAGCTCGACCCGACGATGTTCTCCGACGTCTTGCCTAGCTACGTCAATGCCGGCTCGCCGCGGGTTCGCATCGGGCTCGGCACGATTGCCCGCATCGTTGCCAGCGGCGAGAATATCTACGCCGAGAAGTTGCGCTTCGCCGATGCCGAACGGCGCATCGAGTGCCTCTACCACCCTTACCACCAAATGCTGCGCCGGCTGGTCCAAGAGACGGCGGGCATGTTCGGCGGGTATCTACTCCTCGATTGCCATTCGATGCCGTCGAGCTCCGGCTGTGGCCAAGACGGCGCCGATATCGTCCTCGGCGACTGCCACGGCGCGGCTTGCGCTCCCCGCATCCTCGATGCTGCCCGTCGGTTTCTCGCCGACCGTGGTTTCAGGGTGGCGATCAACGCGCCCTATGCCGGGGGCTTCACCACAGGATTTTACGGACGGCCGAGCGCGCATGGCCACGCCCTGCAGATCGAGATCAACCGGGCTCTCTATATGGACGAGCGCAGTTATTGCAGAAAGCCGAGTTTTGCGCAGCTGGTCGAGCATCTCGCTGTTCTGATCGAGCGGCTTGGCCAGGCCGCGCAGGACTGCCTGCCAAAGACGGCCTGAAGAAAACCGACCAAGGTTAATATTTGGGAACAACTTAGTGATCCTTGCCGTTTTCCCGCGAACACTCGGCCGGCAAACTGCTCGGAGAACGACGCCTATTTTATCCTCTCCCCCCGCCGGCTGCACCGGAAGGAGATGGCACAGTGAGGCGCCCCTGAACGGCGCAGAGGGTTTCCTCACTACCCCGGCGAGATGTGTGCGAATAGGAGGATGACACGCGGAGGGGGCTGATATGGGTCAGGTTAGTGTGCCGGTGAACGGCCGCTCTTATGCGATCACCTGTGACGACGGGCAGGAGAGCCGCATCAGGCGTCTCGCACAATATGTCGACGCGAAGGTTGCCGAATTCATCGGAAGCGTCGGTCAGGTCGGAGAGGCGAGGCTGTTGCTGCTTGCCGCGCTCGTCATCGCCGACGAACTCTCGGATGCCAGCGACGCGCTGGAACGCGAGCGCAATCGCGGCGAAAACGCGTCAAACGGAAGAGACGAAACGGCGAGGCCAGTCACGCCTATTGCGGTGGGGCCGCAGACACCCTAGCTTCCCTGTTGCGGAGTGGGGCTGGGCGGTGCGTTAGGCCGCATGTTGCCCCGGGGCCGATTCCTACCTCTTGGGGGCTGTCCCTGTCGGAGTCGTGGCTTCGATATATGGTCACCCACCTGCTACGGCGGGCCACGGAGGAGTTGCACGCCGACGGCCGAGCCGGCTCCACTCCGCAGCCATATCCCGCCTGGGGCCCCGCTTGAAAATCCTGTTTTGTGGAGACGTTGTTGGACGGCCGGGCCGTGAGGCCGTCAAAAAGCACGTGCCGGCTTTGCGCCGTCAGTTCGCCCTCGACCTGGTTGTCGTCAATGCCGAGAACGCGGCCGCGGGGCGCGGCTTGACGGAACGCCTCTGCGGCGAATTTTACGATGCCGAAGTCAATGTCTTGACCACCGGGAATCACGTCTGGGACCAGCGCGAGATCATCCCGTATCTCGACCGCGATCCGCGGGTCCTGCGCCCGGCGAACTTCCCGAAGGGGACACCTGGCGCCGGATGGCGGCTCCACCCGGTCGGAGGACAGAGCGTCCTCGTCGTCAACCTGATGGGCCGGCTGTTCATGGATGCCCTCGACGATCCGTTCGCCCGCCTCGAAGAGCTTCTCGCCAAGTTCCGGCTCGGCGTCGACGCTGCGGCGATCCTCGTCGATTTTCACGCCGAGGCGTCGAGCGAGAAGATGGCGCTCGGTCATTTCGCCGATGGCCGCGTCTCCGCCGTTTTCGGGTCGCACTGTCACGTGCCGACCGCCGACCACCAGATCTTTCCGGGCGGCACCGCCTACCAGACCGATGCCGGAATGTGCGGCGATTACGATTCCGTGATCGGCATGCAGAAGGGTCCGGCGGTCCTCAAATTCGTCACCAAGATGCCCGGCGAGCGCCCGCAGGTCGCCGAGGGCGAGGCGACGTTATGCGGCATCCTGCTCGAGACCGACGACAAAACCGGTCTCGCCCTGTCGGTCGAGCCGATCCGCATCGGCGGCCGTCTCGCCCCGCACCTGCCACAGCGCTGAGCATTCGAGCTGCCAACCCTGTCCCTGCTCCGCGATCGCCTGTTGTTCGGTGGATTTGGCAATGTCGTCCAGGCTTTTGCCCACCGGAACTACCGCATCTATGCGAGCGGCAACGCCGTCTCCCTGATCGGTGTGTGGATGCAGCGGGTCGCGGTCGGCTGGCTCGCCTGGACCCTGACCCATTCCGGCGCCTGGCTCGGCATCATCTCGATGGCCGAATTCTTTCCGGTGGAGTTTTTGAGCCCGCTCGCCGGCGCGCTCGCCGACCGGCGCGACCGGGTCGGCATCATCCGGGTGACCCAGATCGCCGGCAGCATCGAGGCAACCCTGCTCGCGGTTCTTGTCTACACCGGCGCCATCACGATCGAGCTGTTGTTTGCACTGACATTGCTGCTCGGCGTCTTCAACGCGGTGGCCCAGCCGTCGCGCCTGGCGTTGATCCCGACCCTGGTCGATCGGGCGGCGTTGCCTTCGGCGCTGGCGATCAATGCGATCATCTTCAATTCCGCCCGCTTTCTCGGGCCGGCGGTCGCCGGCATCGTCATCGCCAAGGTCAGCGTCGGCGCCGCCTTTGCGGTCAATGCCGGAACCTACATCGTGTTTCTCGTCGCGATGGCCAATCTGCGCGGCATCCCGGCATTGCCGGTCGCCGCGACCCAGAGTGTCCTCAAGGCCTCGGCCGAGGCCTATGGCTATGCCAGCCATCATCCGGGCATCGCGCCGATGCTGCTGCTGTTCACGATTACGACGGTCGGGACCCGCGGCTTTGTCGAGCTGTTTCCCGGATTTGCCGACAGTGTCTTTGGGCGTGGGCCGGAGGGCCTGGCGACCCTGACCTCGACGGTCGGGCTCGGCGCGATCTTCGGCGCCGGCTGGATGCTGCTGCGCCCGGCCATCACCGGGCTGACCCGCCTCGTGCTCGGCAACACCTTGATCATTTCGTTGGCGATCCTCGCCTTTACTCTGACGGACCAATTCTACCTCGCCCTCCCTTGCGTCTTCGTCGCGGGCGCCGCGATGACGATCACCGGGGTCGGCGCGCAGACCCTGATCCAAGCTGCAGTCGATATTCGGATGCGCGGCCGGATCATGGCGCTCTACGGGATGATCTTCCGCGCCGGCCCGGCGGTCGGGGCAGTGCTGATGGGCTCGCTCAGCGGGCATTTCGGCCTGCGCCTGCCGCTCGCCGTGGGCGCGCTCGTCTCTTGCAGCTTTTGGCTATGGGCCCGGTTCAAGCAAAGGCGCATCGCCGAGACGCTCGAAGCCGACCCCGTCGCGTTGTCGGCTAACACCGTGCCGGCGGTGGCCGGGACCCGATCATGACGGTCCCGCATCTTTTCTGCTTCGGTTTCGGCTACACCGCGGGGGTGCTCGCGCGCTCGCTCGGCGCCAAGGGCTGGATCGTCGGCGGCACCTGCCGAACCGCCGACAAGGCCTCGGCGCTGCGCGCAGCGGGGTTTCGCGTCGAGGTCTTCGACAGCGACCACCCGATGTCGCTGAAGGCACTGGATGGGGTTACGCATTTCCTCGTATCGGTTCCTCCCGATGCAGCCGGTGACCCTGTGCTGGCGGTGCATGGCGAGGACATCGCGAAGGTCGAGAGCCTCTGTTGGCTCGGCTATCTCTCCACGACGGGCGTCTACGGCGACCGCGGCGGCGGCTGGGTCGACGAGACCGCCGACCTGTCGCCGAGCGGCGAGCGCGGCCGCCGGCGGGTTACCGCCGAAGCGGGCTGGCTCGATCTCTGGCGTAGTCGTGGGGTGCCGGTGCACATCTTCCGCCTCGCCGCCATTTACGGCCCTGGTCGCAGCCCCTTCGAGGCGCTGCACGCCGGCACCGCGAAACGCATCGACAAGCCGGGCCAGGTATTCTCGCGGATTCATGTCGAGGATCTGGCGCATGTGCTCGCCGCCTCGATCAGCCGGCCGCGGGCCGGAGCCGTCTATAATGTCTGCGACGACGATCCCGCCGCGCCCGAGGCCGTCGTCGCTTTCGCCGCGGCGTTGCTCGGCGTGCCGGCGCCGCCGCTCGTGCCGTTCGAATCCGCCGAGCTCTCTCTCGATGGCACGCAGCTTCTACGACGACAACAAGCGGGTATCGAACCGGCTGATCAAGAACGAGCTTGGCCTGACCTTGCGGTACCCGGACTTTCGTGCCGGCCTCGCCGCGATCCTTGCGGACGAGGCTTGCCCAAAAACTCGGCATCCGGCATCGTCGGACTAGAAGATCCATCCGGCTTTGGGAGGAAATGGCGGTATGACGACTTACAACGTCTTGATCATGGGCGCTTCCTACGGCTCGCTCTTGGCAACAAAGCTGCTGTTCGGCGGCCACAAGATAACCATGGTGTGCCTTCCGGCGGAGGTGGAGGCGTTCAACAACGACGGCGCGCGAATACGGCTGCCGATCAGAGGCAGAAGGGAGCCGGTCGAGCTCGACTCGCGGAAATTGCCGGGCAAGCTCGCCGCCGCCGGCCCGGGCGAGGTCGACCCGAAGGATTACGATCTCGTCGCCTTGGCGATGCAGGAGCCGCAATACCGCTCCCCCGGGGTTCGCGAACTGCTCGATGCGGTGGCGCGGTCGCGCGTGCCGTGCATGTCGATCATGAACATGCCGCCCTTGTCTTATCTGAAGCGCATCGCCGGGCTGAAGACCGACGCGCTCAAGCCCGCCTTTACCGATGCCAGCGTCTGGGACAATTTCGAGCCCGGCCACCTGACCTTGTGCAGCCCGGACCCGCAGGCCATCCGGCCGCCGGGCGAGAAGATCAATGTGCTGCAAGTCACCTTGCCGACCAATTTCAAGGTGGCCCGGTTCGACTCCGACAAATCCACCGCGATGCTGCGCGAGATGGAGGCCGACATCGAGGCGGCGCGGTACGATCCTGGCGACGGGCCGATCCAGCTGCCCGTCAAATTGAAGGTCCACGACTCGATCTTCGTGCCGCTCGCCAAATGGGCGATGCTGCTGACCGGCAATTACCGCTGCGTCACAAAGGATGGCGCGATCGACATCAAGGACGCGGTGCACAACGACCTCGAAGCTTCACGCGCGGTCTACAATTGGGTCTGCGGCATATGCGAGCGCCTCGGTGCATCGCCCAACGACCTGGTGCCGTTCGAGAGATACGCCGCCGCCGCAAACGACTTGGTGCGGCCATCCTCGGCCGCCCGGGCCCTCAACAACGGCGCTCCCAATATCGAGCGAACGGACCGGCTCGTGCAGCTGATCGGGGCGCAATACGGCATGCGCAATGCGGTCGTGGATCAAACGGTCGCTCTCGTGGACGCCCGCCTGGCCGCCAACCGAAAAGCCGCCGCCTGACCTCTCGGAAACCCGTTTCCACCACGGCGGCGCGGGGAGCACGGAGCCTCCGCCGGCCAAATCCCGGGTTCGGCCTCACTGGCGGTCAATGGATCGCGCAGGAAGTGCGAGTGACGCGGTAAGTCGAGAAATACCCGATCGTGTGGGTTGAGATCCGCAGGAACGCATATTCGCTGAAACCAGGCTTCAGCTGGTCGACGACCTCGAGGCGGCACGTGTTGCCTTGCAACAAGGTCACGGTCATCGTGCGCGTGCTTTGCGGATCGTTCTGGACGCGCACGAGCCGGCCGTCCGGCGCCGTCCGCCAAGACGCATATGCCGCGTCGTCACCGGAGCTGCTCAGCACCTGCATCATTGCATTTCGATCCTGATAGGGACCCGCGCTGCGGTTGCGGCCCTCGGAGAGATTGCCGCCCCCCGACACCGTGATTTGCAGGTTGTGGTGCACGGCGATGCCGGGGTGAACTTCCGGCCGCACCATATCCATCACCGAATCATAGGTGAGATCGATCACGGTGTTCGCTGCAGCAATCCCAGGCAGAGCGCCGAA
Source organism: uncultured Alphaproteobacteria bacterium (assembly GCA_963700185.1). Classification (GTDB taxonomy): domain Bacteria; phylum Pseudomonadota; class Alphaproteobacteria; order ATCC43930; family CGMCC-115725; genus AP-15. The sequence continues at coordinate 62,482 of CAVOWP010000013.1, read as the reverse complement.
TGCCGCGAACGCACTGATCACGGACACCAGCAGCCGAACCGCTTTGCAATGTCTAACCATCATCGTGCCTGTCCGCCGATCTTAGAAGCAGATTTCGACCAGATTGGTCCCCGTCATTGCGAGGAGCCGGAGGGCGACGAAGCAATCTCGTGCCGAGGAGCCTCAACGGGCGCGAGATTGCTTCGCTGCGCTCGCAATGACGATTTGAACTAGGGGTGCAACCTGAACGGAATCTCCTGTAGGCGCTTGGAAATTACCACAACGGCGCAACGGCGCGAGGTACCGCTGCGCGGTGTGCCGGCGGGATTGCCCGACCGGCCCTTGGGAAACCGCCTGCGCCGGTCCCGCGCTCCTGTTCCTCCTGTTTTATCTGGTCGAGATTAGGCATCGGCAACTCCTTCAATCGCAATTTCGTACCCGCTCACGGGGCCGGAGTGACCGATGTATGATGCGATTGCGGCATTTACATGATTGTCTTTTTGCCAATCCCCGGATCGGGGATGCCCCCGCTCAGGCGGAACCCGGCATCCCGGACGGATCACGAGCCGCATGCCGCACGGCATGGATGATGATCTCGGTGTCCGTGGCTTCGTAGAAAACCAGATACGGGTAAGGCGTCGTCGTCATCCGGCGGTCGCCGGATGGCTCGTGTGGGTGCCGATGTTGGGATGCTGCAACAGAAGATCGGTCAGGGCTTGAATGCGGGCCTGCCCCGGCGCGCGCCCTGCGGCGAATGGGCGGTGATGTAATCGAGGATCGCGCTGACGTCGGCAAGCGCCGGAAGGGTGTAGCGAAGCCTCACAGACCGTATTTGGCCCACACCGCCCGTACCTGCTCCTCGGTCGCAAATTCGCCACGGGCAGCGACAGCTTTGGAGGCGGTGATAGCGGCTTGCTCGTCGGGCGTGAGCGGAACCGGCGGTTCATCGTCCGCGCCGGTCAGCCGCAGAACCACAAGGGCGACCTCGTCCTGCCGTCCGGCGGTAGGCTGCGCGCGGCTTCGACGGCTTGATCGAGAAGTTTAGTCATTGCAAATTTCCCGCAACTGCTCTGTATATTATCACACGTTGTGCTTGGCCGAAAAGCTAATGTTTTTCGCGGTCGGCGCAAGGGCAGGCACCTCGCCGGTCTTGGCAAGAGGCCAGTGCCCCGCGCCAGTGCAGCTATCCAAATGATAGGGCGCAAATTCTCCGTCGGATCCTGTAATCCTGTGCGGTGTTCCAGTGATGTGAAGCACTTCGTCTTGAGACATACCTACCCTCAATTTTTTGAAACGCGGCATTCAGATTTTCGTCTTCATTAATCGATAAGGCAACCCCGCAAACCACAACGGCGGCGGCCACGGCAACAATAATGAGGACGCGAGCTTTTGATCTTGGAACAGGACTCAACATCTTCTGTTTTTGCCCGCCCGCCGCGCCTCTGTCAAAGTCGGGGCATTATGCAAAAATAACGCTCTTTTGGAGTAGCGAAGCGGTAGAAATTATCGCTTCACGGGAGGAGGAGCGTCGGGGGGCGGTTGTAACTTAAGGTAAGGGGTAAACTTATCTGTGAGTGCTTGATGTTGAATTCCTAATCCAGTCTTTCAGCGCTCGTTGTCGGCCAATGATTTCTTCTCGTCCGGTAGGGTCATTTGCTGCGTCTAATTCGCTCTCCAACATCAGAATATCCCACGCCTTGTTGGAAAACTCCTCAAGGTATGCCGATATTTCGTCGTCCAGCAGGAATTTTGCATCTCTCGTTTTCATTCTGAAATCGAAAATCTGCTGCTCAGTTGCTTGCCCATGTTGCACCACTGTGCGTATTAGTTCTCTGGTCGCGTCGTAAACAGCAAATCTTCGATCAAAGAGGTCATGCTGGAGCCGAATTGCAGCAAGCTCGGCCTGTTGTTGTGCAGTCCCAGCTTGCAGTTGGGCGATGCTCAGTTGACCTCTGCCAAGACACCAAGTGACGATCACGGCAACGGTGGCAGCTATGATCGTGGCGGCGGGGCCAGCTAGCGATACGAGATTGCACATGAGGAGCTTAGATGCTGCTGAGAGGAGGACTGGTAATTTGGCAATGGGGTCGTAGTCGGCCCGTAAGGAACCGCGCGCCTATGGGAAATCAATGGCCCTCATGTCTCTGAAAGTCGGCGCGGAGCTGGTCGGCAGCGTTTAACAAATGGTCTAGACTGTGAACTTGGCAATAATTTTGTAGCCACGCGATGGCTGTAGCGGGCTGCTGGAAACTGCTTCCGATATTCCGCTCGTACGGCGAGATGCCTTCTCGATTGCGCCCGCTTATATAGCCCAGCACCCATTCCATCCGGGCGGATTGCATCCACGGTTGAGCGACAAATTCGCCACAAGTTGTAGCTCCTTCGCTCAACGTTAGAAATGGTGCCCGGTTTACGTCAAGCGCTGTCGCCGCCCCGGCAAAAAGAAACGTCGCCGCTACCAGAACAAATAATTTGTTGCGTGCCATAAACGCACTCTAGATTAAGACAATCCCCTTATCTTGCACCTGTGCCCTAGCCTGTTGGATTACCTCTTGAATTTGGCTTTCGTTGCTTAGCTCGCGAAGCACGATTTCGGGCACCTCAATTATGCCTTGGTCGTTGGGGTCAAATACCTTGAAGCGTAGCTTCTGTTTGTAGTCCCAAACCTCGGCGACACAGCGCAAAGGCTTGAACGCGCCTTCTAGTCTCACCTTGATTTTTAGAATCTCTTCGTCTGTCAGCATCGGTGCCCCTCAGCCCAAGGTCGTCGTGCGCTAGCATCTGGTGGGCCGGGCACGTTCACGCAACTCGACCGAAGCGGCTCTGGTGACGCGGCGAATGGTGGATATGCCGACGTTGTAGCTGCGGGCGAGTTCGTCTAGCGTAGCGCCCTGCACGCGGCGTCGGCTGGCCTCTTTCTGCTGCTGCGGTGTGAGGGCAGGGGGTCGGCCCATCTGCTGGCCTTGCGCCTTGGCGCGGCTCCTGCCCTCGGCGGTGCGGGTGCGGATTAGATCGCGCTCCACGTCCGCCAGCCCGCCGAGAACGGCAATCATCAACCGCCCCGTGCTGGTGCCGGTGTCGGCCACGGTTCCGCCAGGGATCGGAATTGCCCCTTGGCGTCCATGATCTGTTTGACAATGGCAAACAGGTCAAACGTCGAGCGGGCGAGGCGGTCAATCCGGGTGACCGTCACCACGTCGCCCGAGGCGGGGGCCGCAATTTGAGAAGCTCGCGCCGGTCACCTTCTCGCAGTAAATCTTGTACAGCCTGCGGCACGCAACTGCTCAAGCTGAGCGTCGAGCGTCTGGCCGTAGGTGCCGACGCGGGCATACCCGAGACGCCGGTTTTGCGGGTGTGTTTCGGTCATGTCTTACGACAAACGTAACGTATTGATCGGGCACGGGCTTCCGGCGGAACGATCAGAAAGGGAAGACGTGCTGCTTGATTACAGCCGCTCGATTTAACACGCTGCCCGAGGCAATGGGGACCAACTCAAATCCAAAGGTGCTATAGATTTCCTCGTGAACCCGTTCGAAGCGCCGGGCCTCCTCGAGATTGATGCGCCGAGCTTCAGTCGGGGTGATGAAGCCGAGATTCTGTATGAAGAAAACGCGCTTCTGATAAATCGCTTCCGTCTCGATGCGCTTCAATTCGCTGGAAAGCGCCGCGGAGAACGGGTATCCCAGGAAGACCGCCAGTGCAGCGGTGCAGACTGCCGACCGGTCGTGAAACTGGACCTCTTCCGGATCGTGAGACGCTCGCAGCTGCCGACGTCTTTGTAGTTCAACAATCGCATCGATGAATGAGGGATGCTTATGCGGTGCAGCGACGCCGCGCGATTGCTCCAGAGCAATAATGTCGGTTGCGGCCTCCTCGACGACGCTGAAGCCATCGAGCTCCAGTTGCCGAATAAGCGCCGTCTTTCCTGCGCCGGGGGCCCCTGTCAGGATGAATCTCTTCATGCGTTTCCATCATAGCGGTGGCGGTTGACGCGGTCCCGTCCCTCAGCTACAAACCGCCGATGATTTGCGCATCCCTACGCCTGATGGCGACTACCGACTCGCGCGGCTTTGCCGTGGGGCCTGAGGGTATGCGCGTGCGCTGAATACGAGCAACACGCGACCATACGGGGCCCCGCCGGTACCGGTCGGGGCCCTTTCTTTTTGAGGGTCTCTCTCGGAAATCGGCGAGGGCGCCGTGACGGAGATCAGAGAGAACCAGATGGAACCGGTCGATCGAGCCGATCAGCGAATTCGCGGTGCCGCGAGGTGCGGCATTGGCGCGGAGCTGCGGGCGACCTTGGCCCTCGCGGCGCCGCTTGCCGCGGCCAATCTCGCGCAGATGGCGATGGGCGTCACCGACATGGTGATGGTCGGGCGTCTTGGCGCCCTGCCGCTCGCCGCCGCGGGGCTGGGCGCGATGCTCTATTTCACCGGCGGCGTCGTGCTGCAGGGAATCCTTTCCGCCGTGGCGCCGCTCGCCGCGCATGCGCTCGGCGCCGGCGACCGCGCCGCAGCCGGTCGCATCGGCGGCGCAGGGCTGGCGCTCGCCCTGCTATTGGCGCTGCCCTTCGTCGCCGTGCTGACGAGTTTGGATCGCTTGCTCCAATGGCTCGGCTACAACGCCGCGCTGGCCGTCGAGATCGGCCACTTTTTGCGGGCGATCGCCTGGGGTGGGCCGGCTTTTCTCGGCTTTGCGGTGCTGCGCAGTCTGCTCGCCGCCCTATCCCACACGCGCGCGGTGATGGCGGTTCTCCTCCTCTGCGTCGCCGGCAATGCGGGGCTGAACTGGGTGCTGATCTACGGCCATCTCGGCGCCCCTGCCCTCGGGGTCGCGGGCTCCGGCTATGCGAGCGCCACCAATCAGTGGCTGATCTTGGCGGGTCTGGCGCTGTGCGCCCGCACAATGCCTGGTCTCGCGGGTTTGCGCGTACTGCGCAACGCCTTCTCCCCGAACTGGCCGCCGATCGCGAGCATACTTCGTCTCGGTCTGCCGATCGGCGGGATCATGGGGGTCGAGGTCGGCGTATTCCTTGCCGCCGGCATCTTGATAGGCCTTTTGGGCACGGCTGCGCTCGGGGCGCACCAGCTCGTTCTCAATTGCGCGGGCATCAGCTTTATGGTGCCGCTGGGTCTCGGCCAGGCCGCTACGGTGCGCGTCGCCTACGAACTCGGCGCCGGCCGGGCAGTCGCAGCGCGGCGGGCCGGTTTGGTGGCCCTCACCCTCGGGATCGCGTTCATGAGCGCGACGGCGATCGTATTGTGGACCGTTCCGGAGGCCATCATCGCGGTCTATATCGACATCACCGATCCGGCAAATCGAGCGACCGTCGAGATCGCGCGGCGTCTGCTCGTAATTGCCGCGCTGTTCCAGGTCTTCGACGGGATGCAGACGATCGCAGCCGGCGCGTTGCGCGGCTACAAGGACACCATGGTCCCGATGCTGCTCGCCGGCCTCGGCTATTGGGCCGCCGGCTTCGGGGGAGGCTGGCTGCTCGCCTTTCCGCTCGGCTACGGGGCTGTCGGCCTATGGTGGGGCTTGGCCCTGGGGCTCGCAGTCGTCGCCATCCTGCTGACCCTGCGCCTTCATCTGCTCGCCCCGCCGATCACCCGGGCGGCCGAGATGGTCGCCCTGCGATAACCTCTTCCACGGAGGCCCAAAATTGGCCAAAATGGCGCCACCAATCCGGGAATCCGGGGAATGTCGTTTTAATGAAGACCGCGCCGACCTTCCCAGTCGCGCGAGGGTGCCGATCTGCCGGTGGCCGCCGCTCCGCTGCGGGTATGCCGGCAGGCATCACCGCTAGTTTTCCGGACGAACTCTATGAGCGCCGACGGTCTCACCTCAGCCCATCGCAAATTCAACCCAGGCTTGACCATCCCATGATCGGCGGCGATGGACATTGGGTTGGGTGTGATCCGGTGTTCAGCGTGCGAATGCCCAAGGCCAAGACGAGCGGGGCAGTTCGACGGGAGGGCCATCATGGCCGGAACTACGCACCATAAAGTCTTGATCGTCGGCGGCGGCACCGCCGGAATTACCGTGGCGGCGAGCTTGAAGCGCCACGGGCCGGGCGCGATCGACATCGCAATCGTCGAGCCGAGCGACACGCACTACTACCAGCCGGCATTCACGCTAGTCGGGGCCGGGATCTACGATCTCGCGCGCACGCGCCGGCCGACCGACAGCCTGGTGCCGTCGGGCGTCAAGCGCATCAAGGCCGCCGCGCACAAGTTCGATCCCGCGAACAACAAGGTCGAACTGTCCACCGGCGACGCGGTCACCTATGACTATCTGGTGGTCTGCACCGGGGTGAAGCTTGATTGGGCCAAGATCGATGGCCTCGCCGAGGCGCTTGGCCGTGGGGGAGTGTGCAGCAACTATTCTCCTGATCATGTGAATTACACTTGGGAGTGCATCAAGGCACTCAAGTCCGGAAGCAAGGCGGTATTCACTCAGCCGCCGCTGCCGTTCAAGTGTCCGGGCGCGCCGCAGAAGATCGTTTATCTCACTGCCGACCATCTGCAGCGCGGGGGCATCCGAACCAACGTCGACCTCAAGTATTTCGTCCACGCACCGGTGATTTTCGGCGTGCCGTTTTTCGCCCGCGAGTGTGCCAAGGTTGCCGAGCGCTATGGCGTCAAGGTGCAGTACCAGCACAACCTCGTCGCCGTCGACGCCAAGGCCAAGACTGCGATTTTCGAGATCGTCGGCGGCGACAACCAGGGTCAGCGGATCAGCGTGCCCTACGACATGCTGCATGTCTCGCCGCCGCAAAGTCCGCCCGACGACATCAGTTCGAGCCCGCTCGCCAACGCCGCTGGCTGGGTTGAAGTCAACCAGAACTCGATGCAGCACGTGCGCCACGCCAATGTATTCGCGCTCGGCGACGTCACCGCGACGCCCAATTCAAAGACCGCCGCCGCCGTGCGCAAACAGGCGCCCGTGGTGGTGCGGAACATTCTCAGGTTGATGAACGGTCAAGCGATCGACGGCGGCTATGACGGTTACGCTTCGTGTCCGCTGACCACCGCCAACGGCAAGGCGATCATCGCCGAGTTCATCTACGGCGGCAAAGTGACTCCGACCCTGCCCATCCTCAATCCGGGCAAGGAGCGGTGGCTAGGCTGGTGGATCAAGGTCAGCTTCCTGCCGAGCATGTATTGGCAATACATGCTCAAGGGCTACGAGTGGTTCCCCAAGCACAATACCGCATTCAAAGAACCAACCGTCAGATAAAACAAGTAATAAAATAGGAAGGATACTCTTTTGTTTTAGTGCGCCGGGACATCGAAGGCGAAGCTCTGGCTGATATGGAACCAGCGGTAACCGCTCTCTTCGACAAGACGACCAATATGATCACCTATATTGTAACCGATCAGGCAGCGGCCAGGGCCCCGGGTTAGTGCTCAGAGTCATTCACATGATCCGCTAAAGGACGGCGTATCAATGTTGATATCAAAAACCCCGTCACACCGGCGAAGGGTGTAACCCAATCCCGCTTTTCTGCCGCACGTGTTCGTTCGCGGGACGCTCAACCTGGAGATGCATGCGATCTGAGATATTGCTCGTCGGACTGGGCGGTGACGCCATGGATTTCATCGCGAAGGGTGGTCCTCCTGAGGCGTCCGGCTGCGGTCATGCGGTCGCCGGTGTCGCCATTGCTGCTGCCGCGGCAATACGGCGGCGCAGCGTCTCGGCCCAGGACAGATTGAGTGCCAGTGCCTGCAACAGACAGACCGCGCGGACTTTGTCGCGCCCGTGCACGAGAAACCGAGTCATTCCGCGATTTTTGATAATGCCGTGCGCCCGTTCGGTCAGCTTGCGCCGGCGGTAGACTTCTTGGCCTTCCTCGCTTGCCATTCGCTCTCGCCACGCCGTGACCGCCGGCGGCTCGTGGCGATGTTTCCAGCGCCGCTTGCGCAGCGTCTCGGCGGTGACATCCGAGCGCTCCGGCGCTGGCGGGCTATAGACCGTCAGATCGGGATAGCGCTCCGCCAGTGTGATGATGTCCTCCTGGGTCATCGCCGTGGTATCGGCCAGCAGGCGTTGCGGCACCCGACCGCAGCGCTCGGCAATTTTCGCCACCAATCCCGGTGCCAATCCGCTGTCCTTGCGTCGATCCGTCGGATCGATCGTCATGACAAAGCCGTTGGCGGTCGCCACTTGCACGTTCCAGGCCGGCGCTATCGCACCGTCGGCCAGCCGCATCGAGCGGGCCTCAGGGTCGCTGACCGAGACTTTGGGTTCGCCTTTCTCGGCTTCCTCTTTGGCGTGCGTCTTGGCCCGCGCCGCCTTCTCCTGCTCCAACTCCGCCAGTTTCTGCCGTGCCCGCTCGACCCGCTGGGCCCGCTCCTGCGCCGCCTGCAAGGCTCGCCTCTTGCGCCGCCGCTCCGGCTCCGCGGCATCGGTATCGAGTTCGCGCTTCAGCGCCGCCACCCGTTCGGCCACCGCTTGCTCGATACTCTCCAGCCGTTTGCGCTTGCACATCGAACCCCGGCCCGCCCAGGCGCGCGCCTTGGTCCCGTCGATTGCCATCTCCTCCAGGGTGACCAGCTTCTCGGCGATCAGTCCGGTCACGCTCTGGGTCAGCAGGCGATCCAACAACGCCGCATTCTCGCGTCGAAACCCCGCCAGCAGATCGTGATTGATCGGGGCGCCACCGCACAGCCAGCGATAGGCCGCGTGCTGCTGGCACAGGCGGTCGATCGCCCGCGCCGAACCGATCCCCTCCAATGTCGCATAAAGCCACACCGCCAATACCACGCGCGGATCGGTTGCCGGTCGTCCGGCAACCGCGTCACGTGCCTTGATCCGGTCGTAAAATTCGCTCAGATCCAGACCTTCGACAAACGCCCAAACCAGCCGCGCCCGGTGGTCGTCCGGCAATTGGCTGTCCAAGTCGACCATCTCCCAGCGCAGCTGAGCGCGGTCCGGACCGATCACCCGCACACCCTCGCCCATCCCACCCCCCATACCCCACTAATAGGCTTATACCACAGAAGTGAGACAAACCCTAGCGATGACCCCAAATCTTCGGGATTGGATTACACCCTCGCAGGCCGGTGCCCATCGCTGAAATGGATCCCGGCCTTCGCCGGGAAGACAATAAGGGCAGAACCAGGGTGAATTCTTCTGAGCAAATCTGAACACTAGCTCCTGCCGTAACTGTCCTCTAATCTGATGATGTCGTCTTCGCCGAGATAGCTCCCCGACTGCACCTCGATCAGGTGCAGCGGGATCTTGCCCGGGTTTTCGAGCCGATGGGCGGTGCCGATCGGGATGTAAGTCGATTGGTCCTCGGACAGCATCGTCTCCTGGTCGCCGCGGCGGATCTTTGCGGTGCCCTGAACGACGACCCAATGCTCGGCGCGATGATGGTGCATCTGCAACGACAGCTTGCCGCCCGGCTTGACCATGATGTGCTTGACCTGCACGCGATGGCCGTTGTGCAGCGAGGTGAAGGTGCCCCAAGGGCGGTGCACGGTCGGCAGTGCATCGGCTTCGTCGCGGCGGTCTTTGACCAGCCGCGCGACGAGCTTCTTGACGTCCTGCGTGCGGTTGCGCGGGGCCACCATGACGGCATCGGCGGTCGCGACGACGACGAGATCCTCGATGCCGATCGCCGCCACCAGCCCGGCCTCGGACCGCAAATAGCAATTACGGGTATCTTCGGCGACGACATTGCCCTCGATCGAATTGCCGTGCGGGTCCTTGGCGCCCATTTCCCAGAGCGCATCCCAGGAGCCGACATCGCTCCACCCCATGCCGACCGGGACAACGGCGGCACGCCGGGTGTGCTCCATGACCGCGTAGTCGATCGAATCATTCTCGCAGGCGGCAAAGGCCTCACGCCCCAGGCGGACAAAGTCGCTGTCACGCTGCGCCGTTGCCAATGCCTCCCGACAGGCGGCGACCATGTCCGGCCGCAACCGCTCCACCTCGTCGAGGTAGACCCTCGCGGGAAATAAGAAGATCCCGCTGTTCCACGAATGCTCGCCTGAGGCGACATAGGCCTCTGCCTGTTCCGGGCCGGGTTTTTCGACAAATTCGGCGACCGCAAAGACGCCCTCGGCGCCGTCCAGTTCGCCGCCGCGCCGGATGTAGCCGTAGCCGGTCTCGGCGCGCTGCGGCGCTATGCCAAAGCTGACCAGCGCACCGGCGCGCGCCGCGGTTGCGGCACGTTCGACGGCGTCGGCAAAGGCCACGACATCGCCGATCATGTGGTCGGAGGGCATGACCAGCATCAGCGGATCGGGTTCCGCCTCGGTTAGCGCCAATGCGGCGATGCAGGCGGCAGGGGCCGTGTTGCGCCCGACCGGCTCGAGCAGGAGCGCGCGCGGAACGGCCGCGATCTCGCGCAATTGCTCGGCGATGATGAACCGATGCTCTTCATTGGCGACCAGCAAGGGCGCGGCGAAGCCTTGCCGGTCGGCAACCCGGCGAACCGTCTGCTGCAACAGGCTGTCATGGCCGAGGAGGCTCAGCAGCTGTTTCGGGTAGAGCGTGCGCGACATCGGCCAAAGCCGTGTACCCGAACCGCCGGACAGAATGACGGGATGAATCATGTGGCTTCCTCATGGCCCAAGGGAAGGGAGGTGCTCGACCTTCGCGAAAGTGCTGCCGACATACACCGTTTTTGCAACGCCGCAAATGCTGCCTCCTCTTGCACAAGAAAACCTTAACCGAGCGGAGCGCGCGGCTGCCGGCGACGTTAACGATACGAACCGGCACAGAGGTTGGCATGGCAAAGTCGAGACAAGCAGGACCGCGGGCTACTAAGGACGCCGAGCGGCCAAGCGACGACCCAAATCGGGGAGGCGGCAGCCAAGCGGCCGAACGGCAAGCCGAACGCGCCGCCGAACTCGGCCGGCAAGGCGTGCGGCAAGCGGCCGAGGCTTCGACAGCTGCCGCGAGCGCCGCCCAGCGGTCGGGCTCGGCACTTAACGAGTGCGCACAAGAGATCACGTCAGCATGGGCGCGTTACGCCGAGGAGGTGATGCGGCATACCTCCGAGGCGAGCCAAGCCCTCCTGCGGGCCCGAACCTTCAACGAGATGCTGGAGGTGCAGGCCAAGCTGTTGCGCGACAACATGCAGGCGTTTCTCGATCAGAGCGTCAGAATTGCCGAGTCGGCGAGCCGCATGGCGACCCGCCCCCTGGAGGCGCTGAAGGAGGCGAGTTCGGAGCGCACCCGCAGCTAGACCAGATTTCCGGAATTATGTAGCTGAGTCACCAAGAGCCTCTGATTGCGCGAGACCCGCGCGATGATCTATCAGTTTCGTATGGCCCAAACAGCGCAAGAGATTTCGGCCACCGAGGAAACCGGCGCGCAGCCGGTCTTGTCAGACTCGCTCGGAGGAGCGAGCGCGACCAAGGAACCTGCGCTGGGGTTTCTGAATGTGGCTCGACGGAATCTCACGGCTGAAGAACTGACAAGTCCTGGAGTCCAACGATTTATGCTCGCTGAGATCGAACGTCTTGATAAATTTTGTGTGGATTGCCAAGGGTTCGTAACGAGGTATCATGACCAACGAGTCACAATCGCCACTCTAACGGAACAAACAAAAGCGTCGCGCTGGAAAAGGCTCATCCCGTTGTCCCAGGTTGGTCAATATGTAGTATAAGGGTGCCGTGCGCTGGCGATCTTCGGCGAGCGCGAGGGGGCACCGGATGGCGAAGGCGCGATCGCTGAGAGAGTTTCAGACCAGCTTTGCGGACGAGACGAGCTGTGCGGCGTTCTTGTTCGAGCGGCGTTGGCCGCAGGGGTTTGTCTGTCCTGCCTGTGGTGCCGGACGCGCAGCGCTTTTGAGGAGCCGGGCGCACACCTACGAATGCCTCGACTGCGGTCGCCAGACGTCGATAACGGCCGGGACGGTGATGCACCGGTCGAAGTTGCCGCTGACGGTGTGGTTCTGGGCCGCGCATCTCATGGCGACGCACTCGAATGGTATGTCGGCAGTCCAGCTCGAGGCCCAGCTCGGCGTCACGTACAAGACGGCTTGGTTGCTGGCGCAGAAGCTGCGACGATCGATGATTGATCCCCACCGCGAGCCGCTGGAGGGCGTGGTGGAGGTCGACCAAGCCGAAATTCCTTTCCGGGCCGACAACAGCTTTTTTGATCCCGTGAAATCCGGGAAGATCCTTATCGCTGGCGCTGTCGAGGTGATCGACCGCGGAACAAACCAGGCCAAGCCGAGACGGAAACGAGCGAAATACTTGGATACTCGGTCTGGGCGCATCCGTCTCGCCGCTATCCCGGACAACTCGGCGGCTTCGATCGAGACTTTTGTGCGGGCCAACGTGAAGACCGGAACGACGCTGCTCACCGACGGGCACAGATCGTATCCTGGGCTCACCGATTACCGACACGACCCGCGGACGGTCGGCAAGATGGCCGGCCATATCGTGCTGCCCTGGATTCATCGAGTCTTCGCGCTGATGAAACGCTGGGGGCTCGGCACCTATCATGGGCTACGCCGCAAGCACATCGACACGTATCTCAACGAGTTTGTCTTCCGATACAATCGGCGCTTCTACCGGCACGTCTCGTTCGAAACCATGCTGGGGCTCGCCTCGCACCATCACCCGACGAGTTACTGGGATATCGTCGGGCGCGACAATCCCCGCAAAGGCGTGCCGACAATCCGGCGCCAGCCGCGGCGCCGAAGGACTGCGACCGGCATGCGGGCAGACGGATCAAGACCTCCCGAAAAACTCGAACCCAGCCCCGTTTCGGATTTGACCCGCCCGCACTAGATTTTGATTAACCTGGGACAACGGGATGAGCCATCGCTGGAACGAGATATTATATGTTTTGTGTCTTTCTGTTGGGTCAGTCCTTCTTGGTGCTGCGCTAAGTTACTTATCGATTCCTGGAGCAGGATGGACCGGAACCATAGCAAAACAATAAAAGAGACCTAATTGTTCTTCAATAATAAAGTATTAACGCTGATTGCCTCTAGACACTGAAGAAGGAACACTGCGGTAAATCCGCCACGCGCGATCTTGTTTGAGATATTCCGCTCGGTCTCTTTGACACCGATCGCCTGGAGCCGATCGGCTAGATCCTTATAGCTCAGGCTCCGGCGCTTCAGTTCGCCCCTGATGATACCCTTAGCCTGAGCTTGCCAATCGCGGCTGGTCTTCATCATCGCGTCACGTTATCACGATGCAATAAATCATCATATATCGATGATATTGGCGTTGACAAGCCTTCGCGCAATCGCTAAATTCGGTGATGTTACACACCGGATTTGGCGATGTCACAACACTTCCTCCTTTCCGCAGCCGCAAGGACGCTCTCGCTGAGCGCCGTTGCGCGCATGTCGGATGAGGAAGCGCACGCCAAGTTCGTTGCGATCCGCTGGGCCGATAACGACGGGCAAGCCGCTACTGTCCCGAGTGCGGCTGCGTCAAGGTCTACGCCTTCGCGACCCGCAAGCTCTGGAAATGCAGCGCTTGCCGGCTATCAGTTTTCGGTGACGGCGCGGAACGATCTTTGCACGACCGCAAGCGCCCGATTCGGGATTACCTTCTCGCCATCGCGATCTTCGTGAACGGCGCCAAGGGTCATAGCGCCCTGCAACTGAGCCGGGATCTCGACTGCCAATACAAGACGGCCTTCGTCCTCGCGCACAAGCTGCGCGAGGCGATGGGCTCCGAGGTTCACAACCCGGATCAGCCCGAGCTGTCCGGCACGGTCGAAATCGACGGCGTGTATTTCGGCGGCAACGTCAAGCCGGAGAACCGGAAGGCCGATCGCGATGACCGCCGGCTCGCTGAGGAACAGACCGGCAAGCGCCAGGTCGTGGTTGTCGCCCGCGAAGTCATTGGCCGCACCCTGCCGTTCGTCGTGCCGCGCGAGAGCGACGCGGTCCCGCTGATCCGCCAACACGTCGCGTCCGGCACGATCGTGCATGCCGACGAAGTCGAGCGCCTGGGATGCGCTGCACGCGTCCTATCCGACTGCGCCGGGTCAATCACTCCGCCGAGTACGTCGGCGACGACGGCGCGAGCGTGAACCAAGCCGAAAGCTGCTTCAGCCGGCTGCGCCGCGCCGAATATGGCGTCCATCATCGGATCAGCGGCCAGTACCTCTATCAGTACGCGAACGAAATGGCGTGGCGCGAGGATCGCCGCCGCGAGCCGAACGGCCTGCACTGGCGGCGGGTGACCGGCGCGGCGCTTCGCCATCCGAAATCCGAAATCTGGCGCGGTTACTGGCAGCGGAGCGCGGCATGACGACTGAGCGACCGAACACCCTGGCCGGGCTCGTCGAGAAGCGGGCGGAGATCGCCGGCCAAATCTCACACACCCGTGCCGCGCTACGGCAACTGATCATCGACCTAGACCACGTTGATGCGGCGATCCGGATTTTCGACCCGTCTTACGATGTTGAAGGCATCCGTCAGAAGCTTCCGACTGCGGCGCACCGAGCGGTGCGCGGCGATCTCACGCGAGCGATGCTTGATGCGCTACGCGACGCGCCCGGGCCGATGACGACGAAGGAACTGGCGCGGCACGTCATGGCCGAGCGCGGACTAAACACGGCTGACGTATTGTTGTTGCAGTTGTTCACTCGCCGCACCGGCGCGTTGCTGCGTTGGCAGAAGAAATGCGGCATTCTCCGCTCGATCAAAGATCCGAAGCACGGTCGTTTCGATCTTTGGGAGATCGCCGTCTAGGCCTCCTCCTCTTCATCTTCCGGTCGCTCTCCGAAATCGAAGGCGTCTCGCCTTTCAACAAGTTTGCGTGCGAGCGCCTCAATTATTCCATCTTCTATAAACCGCCGCATTACTCCAGATCGGCCTTTCCCGAAAGAGCCGACGCGCGCCAATTCGTCAAGGTAGGCGACGATGATCGGCCTAAGTCGCACGGGGATGACTGGATTCGCCGCCATTAGAGGCAAGCGTATTACGAATGACTAACATTTGAAATACGCTTGACGTGAGCTAGACGGTTGGCGCATAAAAAAGGGGGTGCCCGAAGGCACCCTAGGTTTTAGGGAAAACAGGGGAAGAAGTGGACTTGCTTCTCTCTTCTGGTCCTCTCTCGGTCAGGATTGAGGCCAGTTGCGGTAGTGGGAGCGCACGCGCTCCCACTACCCGAGACGCAGCCGCAGGTACTCTCGCACATATACGAGACCCGCGGCGACGACGCCAACCATAGGCTACCTCTTGCCATAGAGGTGACGGCGGGAGGCCGTCTCCCTCGGAACGCCTCATGCGCCCCGCGGCACTCAGGGCGCGTAGGGGTCGGAGGCTCTATGGCAGGGTCGATAGCCGGGTAGGCAATCGCCGAACGGGTGCAGAATGCCGGCTTAATAAGTTGCGTCAATCAGTTGCGGATTCTGTCCACAAGGCTGGAGCAAAAACCTTCGGCAAATCGGCGGCTTCCGTAGCTAAACGCAGTCGCGCTGGGTTCACTGCCGGTCAAACGGACCCATGCACCGGAACCGAATCGTTTTCTGTTTGGAACAATCGCCGCGTCTCAAATGCGAGGAGCTGGTCCCGCTCTTGCGCCCGGCATAGGTGAGACAGCTACATAATTCCGCAGATTTCGACCAAATTGCCCTGTCGTTGCGAGGCGCGCATCGCGCGACGAAGCAATCTCGTGCCGGGGAGTCTCGGTGGGCACGCGATTGCTTCGCTGCGCTCGCAATGACAGTTGAAATTGGTGCAACCTGATCGGAATCTGCTCTAGATGCCGCCGGCTCGTCTATCCCCGCTCCGAGCCGGGGACGCCGTTAAGTAAGTTAAAGCTCATGCCGTGCGATTGCGGGCTGTGCTCGCGATCGGTGGGTAGTTTTTTTTAATCCGTCACGGACTTCTCGCCGGCCGAGCTAACTCGCCAAACCGGCTCTGTGAACGCGTTGCGGGCTGACTACTGGCGGCTCGCCGCAATGTTCTGCAAGTGCCTTGACCTCGAACGGGGTGGCCGCCCGACCGCCGACCTCCTCGATGAAAAAGTGTAAATACTGATCGATCCGCTTCAGGAACACCTCAAGATCCGCCTCGGTGCGCACATAAGGGGTATTGCCCGGCGCGAGCGAGGGACTGTGATAGGCGAAGCTGAAGACACGATGACCTTTGCGCAGCAAGGCGCGCGTGAGGCGACGCTGCTCCTCGAAAGAAATCCCCTCTGGCGTCAACGTGATGCGCTCGATTAGGCCGAGGCGCGCCAGGATGCCCGGCACATGCAGCGCCTTCAGGCGCTCGTTCATCGTCAAAATATAGGCAATGTTTCCCGTGTCGGCGAGCAGGCCGGTGTAGCCGATTGAAAGGGGGATTTCGAGCAGCTCCGGTTTCTTGCCGAACCAATAGGGACTGGCCCCGCAATGCGTGAAGTCGGGGCCCAATTTGCAGCTAAGATTGGTGCCCGGGACAACGCTTACGTCGATTTCGTAGCCGAGCTCGGCGAGGATACTGGCCGTCGCCCGCCCGACGCCGTATCGGCCCGCTTTGTAAATGCGCGGACGCACTCCGATATTGGTTTGGATGCTGTCCGTAAGATGGATGAGCTTTCCCCGCTCGAGCTCGAATGGCAGGTTGCCGGGATAGGAGTTCTCGTCGGTAATCTGCTCGACCAGCGGCGGATTGTCCCAGGGCTGCAGGTGGGCGCCGATCTCGCAGGCGCCCGAGCGATGCAGGTCGCGGATGAACTCGAAAGCTTCGGGCGTGCTGCTGACCGGAAAATCAAGGACGAAGGTCGGCTTCACGTCATATCTCTCGAAGATCCGTTGCGCACGATCCTGGTATTTGACGGAGGTAACTCCCCGTGCCCGGCGCGGCCGGGCCGCCTCCCAGTCGAACTCGGCTTCGGTATCGACCACGACAACCAGCATCGGCGTCTGCTCGGCCGGCCAGTCGATCGTCCTCCAGGTATCAGGGTCGAGCATGCCTCAACAGAATGGTTCAGCGGTGCGCCGGGGCTTCGAAAAAACTCAACGATGGTAACCGAGCGATAACATTACAGCCGCAAGTATGCCACATACCGAGTCCTACCTCACGGCGCAAACTTGCGGCATAATGCTTAAAGGAGTTAAATATTTCCGCCACAGCAGCGAATTTATTGAGCGTTGCGTGAGCTGCATCGCGGCCAAACCCGAATGTTCGCCGTAAAGGCGCCTCCGGAAGCGGTTAGCGCCGCCGGTTTCCCCCTGGGTTGCGGGCACGTCTTACATGTTTTCCCGAGTTTTGGGATCGGCGGCGTCCCATTGCGCATGGTTCGCATAATCAATCATCTTGGCAAGCGATTGCGCCATACTGTCATCGCCTTGGACAACAACTTCGACGCCGCGGAGGGATTTGCCAGCGAGATCGACGTCGCGGTCTTGCCGGTCCGAGGTGCCAAGCGGAGTGTGCTGCACAATTTGGTGAGTAGCGCGCTTGCGCTTCGCCGCCTGCAACCGGATCTCCTGCTCACCTACAATTGGGGGGCGATCGAATGGGCGGCGGCCAGCCGGTTCTCGTCGGTTTCCAGGCATCTGCATCTGGAAGCCGGCTTCAGCCAAGGCGAGGCGGATTCGCAGATTCCGCGCCGGGTGCTGTTTCGGCGATGGGCGCTCGCTCGCTGCGCACTGGTGGTCGTCCCCTCGCGGCAACTCGAGGATTTGGCACGCAGTGTTTGGCGATTGCCCGTTTCGCGCGTCCTATATGTCCCAAACGGTGTCGATACCGCGCGTTTCACGGCGCCGGTTTCCGATGGCGTGCCCGGCTTCACCCGCCGGCCAGGCGAAAGGGTGATCGGCACAGTCGCCCCATTGCGTCTGGAAAAGAATATCGGGCGTCTGTTGCGTGTTTTCGCCATGCTCAAATTCCCGCATCCCCTGCGTCTCATCATTGCGGGCGACGGGCATCAGCGGCTCTCGCTCGAACGGCTGGCCGCGGAGCTCGGCATCGCCGACCGCGTCATCTTCACCGGGCAGGTTGCTCCCGAGGCGGTTCTTGGCACGTTTGACATCTTTGCCCTGTCGTCCGATACAGAGCAGATGCCGAATGCATTACTGGAGGCCATGGCGGCGAGCCGCGCCATTGCAGCGGTCAATGTCGGAGATGTGAAGAAGATCGTGTGCGAGGATAACCGCGAGTTCATAGTCGACCGCGATGATGCCGGGGCCTTTGCCGAGGCGCTCACCCGTCTGCTCTGTAATCCCGAAAGGCGCCAAGCGCTCGGATTTGCCAATCGTCGGCGAGCGGTGACGGAATTCTCGCAGGAACGGATGTTTTCTGCTTATTCGCGGATCTTTCTCCCTTGCCGAGCATCCTGAGAGGGAACACGCCGGCGAATGGGCGGCTTTGTTCTCTTACACACAGCTCCTGGCGAGGACCGCTCGCGGGCACAGGCCGCCGCGCTCGCGGCATTTGCCCGAATGGGGATGCCCACTCCTCGTCTAGTGCAGGGCACAAATTTTCTGCTGGCGCTTTATCCCAAACGGCAGGCCAGCGAGCCCGCGCTTCAGCAATTTCCCAATGGCGATTTCGTCGGCGCGTGCGGCACGCTGATCTACGAAGATAAGGTCGGCACGCCTGCGGCGGCCGCATTCTACCGCGATTGCCATGGAGGATCGACCCCGCGCGACCAGGCGCTTGGCCATTATGCAGTGATCCTGCACAAGGACGGCAGGACCGAAATCCTGCCGGACGGCTTTGGCGGCTTTCTGGTTTTTTATGACGAGGCGCGACGTGTCGCGTCGTCCTCGTTCCTCGCAATAGCCTCGGTCCTCGACAGGATGACATTGGGCACTCAAGGCGCTTGCGAGTACGTCTTCAACGGCGTGGTGTCCGGCAATGCCACGGTATTTGACGAGGTGCTGCTCGCACCAGCAAACGCGACGATTGCGGTGGGCGAAGATTGCCTCGAAATCCTGCCTCGCCGGCTCCCTACGCCATCGACAGTGTCCGCCGAGCCGTTCGAGGCGACGATTGAGCGGAGCATGCAGCTGCTCGACCGCTATTTCACGGTGGTGGCGGCTAGTTTGGGCGAACGCGTCACCTGCGCTCTTTCCGGCGGCTACGACTTCGCGCCTTATCTTGGCGTTGCTCCGCCGTCACGGAATCAGCCCGCGGGTCTATGTTTATGGCCCGCCTGGCGACAAGGACGTCGAGCTGGCGCGCGCCATCGCCGAGGGAGAAGGTTTTGCCCTCGAAATCGTCGACAAGGACAAGCAGCTGGCCTTTACCCCGGGAGAGTTCGGGGCCGTCGCCTACGACAATTTTCTCGAATCCGACGGATATACCTGGAGCGGCATTTTTACGAACGGAGCCGAACGCATGCAGCGCGCCAGCCGAGTGAACGGCAACGCCGTGGCGCTTAATGGCGGCGGGGGCGAGATCTGGCGCAACTTCTTTTATCTGCTCGACCGGAACTATACCCCGCGTGAGATCCTCTGGTCCTTTTACAGCCAGTTCGATCCGGAGACCTGTACTGCCGCCTTTGACCAGGAAGACTATTTCCGTCAGCTCGAAGGCAAGCTCGAAGCGCTGATCGGCTGCCCGCAGCCTTCGCTGCCGCGCCCACTGGTCGAGTGGCTTTATCATTATTTCCGGTGCCGGGCCTGGGACGGGCGGATCAACAACATCAACAATTCTTACGGATATGTGGCATTGCCGTTTCTCGAGCCGGCGGTGACCGAGCATGCAAGCGTCATTCCGATCGCCTGGAAGAACCACGGCGCCTATGAAGGAGAGCTGATCCGCCGGGCCGACCCGCGGCTCGCGTCGTATCAGTCGGGTTACGGACACGACTTCAGCGGACCGCCGCCGCTGGTGCGCCGGCTGACCGACTATGCCACCTATCTGCGTCCTCCTTGGCTGCGGCGCTTTGCTTATCGCGTGAAAAACCGGGTGCGGCGCCCCGCGGAATGGCCGGACTATCTGCAACAGGAATATCGCGACGCGGCATTGCCCGGCGGTGTCCAAGTACTGACCGAGCTGTTCCAGCTCGACCGGGTCACCGATCCGGCACACACGGCCCGGATCCTGACCCTCGAATATCTGATCAGGCAGTTCGACGGACGCATCCGGGTCGACTTTCATCGTTCAGCATTGCCAGGTTGCAAAAAATGTGCGGCATAGCCGGGATCTTCGATTTTCGCGGGCGGCGCGATATCGACCGCGGCCTGCTCCATCGAATGACCGAGATCATCGCTCATCGCGGACCGGACGGCGACGGTTTCCACTTTGCGCCGGGGATCGGGTTGGGGCACCGGCGACTGGCGATCCTCGATCTGGTGACCGGCGACCAGCCGCAGTTCAACGAAGACGGCACGGTTTGCGTCATCTTCAACGGCGAGATCTACAATTTTCAGCAGTTGATGGCGGAGCTGACAGCGCTCGGCCACGCCTTTCGGACGCGCTCCGACACCGAGGTCATTGTCCATGCCTGGGAGGAGTGGGGCGAAGCCTGTCTCGATCGCTTCAACGGGATGTTCGCCTTCGCGCTATGGGACGCGAGGCGCGAGGCGCTGTTTCTGGCGCGCGACCGGCTCGGCGAGAAGCCGCTGTATTATACTATACTGACCGACGGCCGGCTGCTGTTCGCGTCGGAATTGAAATCGCTCACGTTGAGCCCGGACCTCGACCGGCGGCTCGACCCGCAGGCGATCGAAGAGTTTTTTGCTTACGGCTACATACCGGATCCGCGCTCGATCTACCGCGGCGTGAAGAAGCTCGCGCCGGCGCATTCGCTGCTCGTCAGACGCGGCGAGCTGCCGCCGGAGCCGCGCTGCTATTGGGATGTGCGCTTTGTCGACGGCGGCACGATCCGCCGGGAAGAGGCCGAGGAGGAGCTGATCGCGCGGCTGCGCGAATCCGTCCGCATGCGGATGATCGCCGATGTGCCGCTCGGCGCCTTTCTTTCGGGCGGCGTCGATTCGAGCGGCGTCGTGGCGATGATGGCGGGGCTCAAGGCCGAGCCGGTCAGCACCTTCTCGATCGCGTTCGGAGCGAAGGGCTGGGACGAATCCGCCTACGCCGCCGAAATCGCCCGGCGCTATCGGACCGATCATCACGTCAGAGAGATCGATCCCAATTCTTTCGACCTGCTCGACCGGCTGACGACGATCTATGACGAACCGTTTGGCGACAGCTCGGCGATCCCGACCTTCCGGGTCTGCGCCATGGCGCGCGAGAACGTCACCGTCGCTTTGTCCGGGGACGGCGGCGATGAGGTGTTCGCCGGCTATCGGCGTTATCGTTGGCATTGCTTCGAGGAGCGGGTGCGCCGCGTGGTGCCGGCGAGCTTGCGCCGTCCATTCTTCGGTATGGCCGGCGCGCTCTACCCGAAGCTCGACTGGGCGCCGCGCCCGCTGCGCGCCAAGGCCACGTTGCAGGAGCTGGCCCGCGACACGACCGAGGCTTACTTCTCGTCCGTCTCGATCTGCGGCACCGAGCTTCGCCGGCGTCTGTTCAGCCCCAGTCTCGCGCGCGAGCTGCAGGGCTACGACGGCGTCGAGGTGCTGCGCTCGCATATGCGGCGCTGCGGCAGCAACGACCCGCTGTCGCAAGTGCAATACGCCGATTTCAAGACCTATCTCCCGGGCGACATTCTGACCAAAGTCGACCGCGCCAGCATGGCGAGTTCGCTCGAAACACGGGTTCCGCTGCTCGACCACACCCTGGTCGAGTGGGCTGCCGGGCTGCCCTCGCATTTCAAGCTGCATGGCCGCGAGGGGAAGCAAATCTTCAAGACGGCCCTCGAACCGTATGTCGCGAAGGAAATCCTCTACCGCCCGAAGCAGGGATTTGCCGTGCCGCTCGCCGCCTGGTTCCGCGGCCCGCTGCGCCGGCGCCTGTGCGACACGCTCCTCGGACCGGTGCTGCGGGAGTCGGGCTTGTTCGACACCGGCACGATCGCCACCCTGCTCGACCAGCACCAATCGGGCGAGCGCGACCACAGCGCCGTCCTGTGGACATTGTCGATGATGGAAGCGTTTCTGCGGCAGGTGGAAGGCGCCGGCCGCCCCGCCGAGCCAGCGCCGGAGCCCGCCCGCACCATGGCCTGAGGCCGTCCGTCTGGCGCGTGCCGCCGAGCCGGAGTATTTTCCCTCGTGGTCCCCGTAGCTCAGGCGGATAGAGCAACAGTTTCCTAAACTGTGGGTCGCAGGTTCGAGTCCTGCCGGGGACGCCAATAATTCAATGCCTTAGAGGAGAGCGCCGGAGACGATTAGATAAAGTGTCCGCACTGTGTCCGCAAAAATCGCATGCCAATGAGAGCCCGGAGGTCCCGGCGGCACGTGGCTGGGCATATTCACCCGGGTTGGGCTACACCTGATCCGCTGGGCGCCGCGACCGTTCAGGGGGTAGGGGCCAGTCTGATCTCCAGCTTCGAATGGTCACTCGCGGACGGCACGCCTTGCGAACAGGTCGATGCCGGAACGTTCAACATCCGCGGCACCGATCAGATCGTTCGAAGATCGGCTGAGTTGATCCTCACCCCAACTTCGGCCCGACTGCAAGCCCCCCATATGGCGGCGATCACATCACTGGTACAAGGGCCCTTACCGTCTCGGACCTTGGGCACCACATCGCCCGCAAATCGCAAGGCGATCACGAGGCGCCTCTCGGTCGCGAGTTTGCCCGGTTTCCCGATTTCCTGCGCTCGGCGAAGCGCCGACATCCTGTCGCGGTCACCGACTTTCGTCGGCTTCTCGACACCGGGGAGCGCATTCCACAGCATCACTTAGACCGGATAGTCTCGATGACCGGTTCTCGATGCCGCCTTTGCCGCGAACTAATCGCTTGGACGCTCGGTTATCACCGGTCAGCCGGAGCTGTCTCAGCCCCCGATAACGTATAGCGTTTTTCGCTTGGCGGCGCGGCGCACAGTTCTCTGCGGGTGGTTTCCGCGGCTGGACCGCGCCGGTGAGCGAAAAACGGGTTGGACTAAACCGCTCCCCCCGCCGCCCGAGCTATGGGCGTTGGATGCCCCCGGACTTTTGCTGGTGGGGCACCGGGGCATCGCGGGTGGCGGTCTGGAGCCACTCGCCGTGCCAACCAGGCTTTCGAGCGGTCAGCATAGCCTGGATCTGACTATTTGGCGCTCGCGCCGGAACGCTGATGGCGCTCGTAGCGCAAGCGTCCCCGCCCCGGCCTGGCGGGCGCTTCGGGTTTGCGCGGTTGGAACGTGGCTCCTGGGTCATGATGTGTCCGGAACCGGCAGGCAGACCGTGGGCCGCATGATGCTGTCGATCACCACCATGGTGCCGGCGTGACAGTGCGGACATTGCCGCAACGACCGCCCGGTCAACGCCTCAAACCGCTCACGGTAGTCACCGGGAGGTTCGACCGGTGCGGCTGGCGCCATCCTGAGCAGCTCCCGGCAGCGCTGGAGTTTCCGCGCGCGGTGACAGTTGCCAAGGAAGCCGTAGTACCGGATGCGATGGAACCCATCCGGCAGGACATGGATCAGAAAACGGCGGATGAACTCCGCGCCATCGAGCGTCATCGTCTTTTGGCGGTTGCCGTCCCGGTAATCCTTCCAGCGGAAACGGACCTTGCCGTTGTCCATGGACAGCAGCCGGTTGTTGGAGATGGCGACACGGTGGGTGTAGCGTCCGACATAGTCGAGGACCTGGGCTGGCCCGGCAAAAGGCCGCTTCGCGTAGACCACCCACTCGGTGTTCCAGACCGGCACCAGATACCGCCGGAACGCGGCTGGTTCATGAAGGTGGCGGTGCGCGGTGAAAAAGTTCAGTTCCCCAGCGGCGAACGCCTTCTCCAGGTAGTGCAGGAACAAGCCTCGGAACATCTGCGACAGCACCGTGACCGAAAGAAAGTATCCTGGCCGGCAAGCGACCCAGCTCTCTCCACCTGGCGCGATCCCGCCGCCAGGAACCAGAAAATGAACATGTGGGTGGTGTTGAAGGGACTGCCCCCAGGTGTGCAGCACACCCAGGAAGCCGATCTCCGCGCCCAGATGTTTTGGATCGGCGGCGATCTTGTGCAACGTCTCCGCCGCCGCCCGGAACAGGATATCGTAGACGACGGTCTGGTTTTGGAAGGCGATGACCTCGATCTGTTGGGGCACTGTGAACACGACGTGGAAGTAGGGAACGTCGAGCAATTCGGCCTGACGGTCCGCGAGCCATTGGGCGCGCGCGAGACCCTGGCACTTTGGGCAACTCTTGTTGCGGCACGAATTGTAAGAGACGCGTTGATAGCCGCAATCGCGGCACGCCTCGACGTGACCGCCAAGAGCGGCGGTGCGGCAACTCTCGATCGCGATCATGGCGCGCCGCCGCGCGGCGGACAGCGAGGCACCATTCTGATGACGAAAAGCGGGGCCGAAGTGGCGAAATACGTCCGCCACTTCCAGCCCCTCGCGGGCCATGAAGCCCGCCGTCAGGCGGGCACGAGATCCGGTGCGGTCGGCACAAGGACGTCGAGTGATTCCAGCGGACTGGCCGTGGCGCAGACCTTGCTGGTGGCGATCATGAGATACTGCGCCGTAGTGCTCAGATTACGATGGCCGAGCAGCAGCTGGATGGTACGTAAATCAGTGCCGGCTTCCAGCAGATGAACGGCAAACGCGTGGCGCAATGAATGCGGCGAGACCGGTTTGCCGATGCCGCACTGTTCTCTCACCTCCCGGCAGGTGCAATCGATGGTGAGCGGTGAGATCGGCTGGGCAGGCAGTCGGCCGGGAAATAGCCACTCTCTGGGGTGAACCGTCTTCCAATAGTCCCGGAGCATGTCGAGGAGTTTCGGCGGCAACATGACATAACGGTCTTTCCGGCCTTTACCTTGCTCAACCCGGATGACCATGCGCTTGCTGTCGATGGCGGCGGGTCTGAGGCGGACGGCTTCGGAAATCCGGAGACCGGTTGCGTAACAGACGGTCAGAATGACGCGATGCTTCAGGTTGCCGACGGCGCCCAGGAAGCGCGCGACTTCCTCCCGGCTCAGCACGACAGGAAGCTTCTTTGCCTGACGGCCGGCGGGGATGTCGTCCTCGACAACCCAGGGCCGTTTGAGGGTGGTGTGGTAGAAAAACCGGAGCGCCGAGACCGTGACGATGATGGAACTGGCCGCGAGACGTCTTTCCTGGGTCAGGTGGAGCAGATAAGTCCGGATCTCAGGTGGCCCAAGAAGGTCGGGCGATTTGCCGAAATGGCCGGCGAACCGGACCACCTGTGCAACGTACACACGCTGGGTGTTCGGTGTCAGGTTGCGAATTTGCATGTCCTCGATCATGCGACGACGAAGCGGGCTCATTGACAACTCCGTTATGAGACGAGCAGCGCCACAGGGCGCCGGCGCATCGTCTCGCAATGGAGTTGTCAGACCAGAGGGACGTGCTGGACGGTTGCTACCAACGAGCCTATAAAACTGAAAATTCGTAGTTTAATCAAAGAACTACCGCGCAGCGGTTTAGTACAACACCCGCTTATCACCGGGTCGGAAACGCGGTTATCATCGGGTCTGAGCGCATTATGTCAACGCCGGAGAGAATATGCATCAGCGGGCCGGGGTGAAACTGCATCACGGATGGATGCCAAAGACCCCTACGGGAAGGCTTTTGCTGGGCGACAAACAGGATGAGAAGCCGAATTGCCTCACGAGAGAATGTTACCGAGTTGTCGGGCCATAGCCTCGCCCAACCGGCTCCCGTTACCTCACTGTTCTCTCTCGAGGCACGCTTCTCTTTTCTTTATTCAATGTGAATTATATTACTTGATGTTGTGGGCCCTGTGGAGTTGTGGGCGACGCGCTGGCGTCGTCCAAGCGCAGCGGCAAATCCATAGGGCTTTTGCTGGCCAGCTACGCCGCCACTTACGCACCTCGTCGCACGCGACATGCTGATCCGCCTTATCCATTGGCCCCGCCGATGAAAATCGGTCGGTAGCAAATCAGATGAGGCAATAGGTTAGCCTCGGGCAGCATTCCAGGCGAGGCAATGCAGCATTCTATCCAGGTTGCCGCGCTACCAGGCTTTTTTATTTCGCTATCAAGCCTGGGTTTGGTTGTCGCTCAGCTCAGCTGCTTGTGGCTGGCGCTGACGTCGCTTGCTCTGTTTGAGCCGATAGCTGTCGCCGTTCATTTCGAGAATGTGGACGTGGTGGGTCAGCCGGTCGAGTAGCGCACCGGTCAGCCGCTCGGACCCGAACACGCCGGTCCACTCGTCGAATGGCAGATTGCTGGTGACAATGGTGGAGCCGCGCTCGTAGCGCTGGCTGAAGACTTCGAACAGCAACTCGGCGCCGGTCGTCGACAGGGGTACATAGCCGAGTTCATCGATGATCAGTAGCTTGTAACCAGCCAGCTGGCGCTGCAGGCGTAGCAGGCGCTTCTCGTCTCTGGCCTCGATCAGCTCATGGACCAGAGCGGCGGCCGTGACGAAGCCGACCGATAAGCCCTTCTGGCAGGCCGCCAGCCCCAATCCGAGAGCAATGTGGGTCTTCCCCGTGCCGCTGTTGCCGACCGCAATCACGTTCTCTCGGCGAGCGACGTACTCGCAGCGGGCAAGCTCCAGCACCAATGTCTTATTGAGCGAAGGGATCGCCGCGAACTCGAAACTGTCCAGGCTCTTGACCGTCGGGAACCGCGCCTCCTTGATACGGCGTTCGACCATCCGCTGTTCCCGGTCGATCAATTCGAGCTCGGCCAGGCGCAGCAGATAACGAGGGTGGTCGACGCCTTCGGCAGCGCATTGCTGGGCAAGCTTGTCGTATTCGCGTAGGAAGCTCGGCAGCCTGAGTGCCTTCAGGTGATGGGCGAGCAGAAGCTGGGGCGTGTCGCTCACGCCGAGGCGCCGGTAAGAAGGTCGAGATAGGCCCTGGCTGATGTTATCGCCACGGTAGCCCGCGGCAGGTAGGGATAGACCGTCAAGTCGAGCCGCGGCGGCCGACGCTCGATCCGGCACAGCACCAGATGCTTGACCGCGTCAAAGCCGATCACGCCACGGGCGATGGCCTCTCTGACGCCGGCCAGCACGTCCTCGCGGCGGAACACTTCCAGCAGCCGCAGCACCTGGACGAACTCGCGTTTGCCGCGTTTGGCCATGCGCGCTTCGATCAGGCGACGCAATGTGGCGAATTCCTCGGGCAGGGCCCAGCCGACCAGTGGTGCCGCCTGGTCGAGAGCGCCGATCTTGCGTTCGAGCAAAGCCAAGTAATGCAGCGGGTCGAAGACAAAGTCCTCGCGTTCATAGGAGCGCGGATGACGGGCGATCACCGCGGCCCCACAGGAGATCACCACCTCATGGACATAGCCGCGGATTACCACTTCCCGGTGGCCATAGACGGTCGGTACCGAGTAGTCGGTGCCGCGATAGCGCACCAGCGACTGCGAGCTGACCCGGGCCGCCTTCTTCTCGCAGGCGTCATAGGGTGCTGGCGGCAAGTCTTGGAAGGCCGCCAGATCCCGCGCCAGGCGCTCGCCGATCGTCTCGTCGTGACCGCGCAGCCGATCGGCGAGCCGGCGGCGACAACCTTCGAGCAGCTGCTCGTTCAGTGCCGTGAAGCTCGCCGCCCGCGGTACCGGCACCAGCAGGTTCCGGCGGATCCAGCCGACCAGCCCTTCGACCTTGCCCTTGTCGTTCCCCTTACCCGGACGCCCGAACCGGTCGGCAAACAGGTAATGAGATTGCAGCTCGCTGAACACTCGCGTCCGCTGCCGCGTCCCATCGCCCAGGATGCGGGCCACCGCCAGCTTCGTATTGTCGTAGAGGATCGACTTCGGTACGCCGCCGAAGAAACTGAACGCGGCGTTGTGCCCGTCACAAAACGCTTCGGTGGTCTCCTCCGGATAGGCTTGCACGAAGCAGGCGTCGCTGTGCGGCAGGTCGATCGCAAAGAAGTGGATCTTGCGCTCCACCCCGGCGATCTCCGCCTGCGCCTCACCAAAATCCGCCTGCACATGGCCAGGATCGTGCCGCAGCGGTACGAACACCTCGCGCTGCCGCAGCCGGCGCGCCAGCACGTAGTCCTTAACAATGGTGATCCCGCCGGCATAGCCGTGCTCGTCGCGAAGCCGTTCGAAGATCCGCTTCGAGGTATGCCGCTGCTTCCTCGGCCGGCCCCCATCCTCCGCCAGGATACCGTCGATGATCCCGGTGAATGGATCGAGCTTCGGACGCGCCGGTGGCCGCCTCCGCCGGTACCCAGGTGGAACCGAGAACGCCAGCATCTTGGCTACTGTCCGCGGGTCGATCCCAAACTGCCGTGCCGCTTCCCGTCGGCTCAGACCCTCGATCTGTACCGCGTAACGAACCCGTCCATAAAGCTCCACTACCTTCATCCCCCGCCCTCGGCCATTACGCCAAAGGGCTACCTGCTGCCGTAATTTTACTCCGGCGCAACCGGACCGACCGGCCGCTTCAATGAGGGATTTTTGCTCCGGCGCTTACACCTTCGTCCGCCGCATCGAATGCGTGCCATAGGCGGAGTCGTCAAGCCCGGTGCTCTCGACCCAGGCGTGGACAATTCGTGCATACTGTCGTGTCGAGAAGTGCGGGTGCGCCCGGAAGCGGCTCGGGAAGAGATACTTGCCGTTTTTCGCGTCGACCTTCGGAAGCCAGGCTTGGATCGAGGCGCGGGTCTGTTCGGTGATCTCGAACTGAACCGGCCGGCTTGTTTTCTTCTGAATAACAGTGGCGCGGTCTCGAACTCGGTCGCCGGCGCAGACATCGTCGACTTGCAGCCTCACAAGGTCGCAGCCTCTGAGTTTGCTATCGATGGCAAGATTGAAAAGAGCGAGGTCGCGCGCTCGGTGCTCCAGTTGTAGCCGGACCCGGATCGCCCAAACGTCCTTCGGTTTGAGCGGGCGCTTCTGCCCGGTGATACGCCCCTTGTTCCAGGGGGGATTCTTCGGCCGCAGCGACGTCTGCATTTCGCCATCCATGGTCGTCTCCTTTGAGCCGACCACGCCCTCCCAGCGCCTGCCGATTGGCGAGCGAGGCAATCTATCCGAACAACGGGTCTCAGCATCCCTTCCGACGCTCGATCACGAGATCCCCGTCCGCGGCGTTCGACCTTGAGCGGGCCTTCGACCAGGCACCCTGCTGGCCCCTGATTCATCCGCAACACCGCGAGGGCACAACAGCTCGCGGTAGCCCCAGGGTCGCGGAAAAAGGACTCGGCCAAACTCGCAGCAGTTTTGGTTTAAGATGGCGGCAGATACAGCCGCGAGGCATCATGGAAGCCAAACCGAGGCCCGCCACAACCGAGGCCTTGCCGTTCGGTGCGAGAACGAGACAGGACCAGGTAGCGCTGGCGTACCGCACTGCTGGCGAACTGCTACAGGCCCTCGCCACGCGGCAGATCTCCTCCCGCGAGCTTGTCGACGACGCGATTGCGCGTATCGAGACGCTTGATCCAAAGATCAACGCGATCGTTGTGCGCGACTTCGACCGGGCACGCGCGGCAGCTGACGATGCTGATGCCGCGCTCGCGCGTGGTGAGCGTCGCCCGCTGCTTGGATTGCCGATGACCGTCAAGGAGCAGTTCACGATCGCCGGCCTGCCGACAACCTGGGGCTACCCGAATTTTCGGGATTGGCGCGCCGAATCCGATTGCCTTCCAGTGCAGAGGCTCAAGGCCGCTGGCGCGGTCATGCTTGGCATGACAAACGTGCCAATCGGGCTCGCCGATTGGCAGAGCTACAATGAGATCTACGGCACGACCAACAACCCCTGGGATCTTGCCCGCACGCCCGGTGGTTCGTCCGGCGGAGCCGCAGCGGCGCTGGCCGCTGGCTTCGTGTCATTGGAACTGGGCTCGGATATCGGAGGCTCACTACGGGCACCGGCGCATTTTTGCGGCGTCTTCTCTCATAAGCCGACCCTCGATCTGGTGCCGCAGCGCGGCGCGGGTCCGCCGCAGACCGCGGTAGCGCCGGTGCGCGGAGATCTCGCCGTCGCCGGACCGATGGCGCGGAGCGCCGCCGATCTGATGCTCGAATTGGCGGTACTGGCCGGGCCGGACGAACTAGCCGAGGGGGTCGGCTACCAGCTCGCCTTGCCGCCGCCGCGGCATGATCGGCTGGCGGGATTTCGCGCCTTGGTCATGGATGCGCACCCGCTCTGCCCGACCGCGGCCAGTGTGGCCGGAGCGCTCGACGAATTGACCGAACGCTTGGCGAAGCTGGGCGTGCGTATCGTGCGGGACAGCCCGAAACTGCCTGACCTCGCGCTGACGACGCAAACCTATGTCGAATTGTTGGCTGCATTTTTCGCGGCAGATCTGACGACCGAAAGGCGCGAGGCTGTGATGGCCGGGGCCCGATCTTTGTCAGCCGACGATAAGAGCATCGCAGCTTGCCGCGTGCGCGGCTTCACGATCAGCCATTGCGATTGGATTTTGGCTAGCCGGCGGCGTGCCGCATTACGAGGCCGCTGGCTGGCGTTGTTCGAGGATGTCGACGTTGTGTTGTGCCCGGCGATGCCAACCCCCGCCTTCCCGCACGATCACACGCCGATGGCGAAGCGCGCACTCGACATTGATGGGCAGAACAGATCGTATTTCGATCAGCTCGCCTGGGCTGGCCCCGCCACCCTCAATGGCCTGCCCGCGACGACAGCGCCGATCGGACGCACTGATACCGGGCTGCCGATCGGTGTCCAGATCATTGGCGGTTTTCTCGACGACCGCACAACGATCGCCTTCGCCGGCATGGTCGAGCGCGAGTTCGGCGGCTTCACGCTGCCCCCAATGCTGTAATCGACCGATGCGGCAGCCGGCCGGGAACGACCGCAGGCGCCGCCGGCGTCGATTGGACCGGCGCGCGCGCTGCTCGGCGGCGGCGGGCGCGAGGTGGACTTACTCCGTCAGCAGCGCTCCGCGTCGATCAGGCGCCTCAGACTTGGACGCGGCACTCCACCACTACCCGATCTCCCAATCACTTGAGCAACTCATGCCGACACCCCGCCCGATTGATCTTCGGGACCGCCGTCGTCGACCGCTACGGGGCGGACATCAGCCATCCGTCCGTCCGCGAGATACCGGCTCAGTGCGACCCTTTGCGGTCACTCGTGCCAACCGCGAAGTCCGGGGCGCTAATGCCTACGTCAGCTGCGCCACCACGGAGCCGGATTTGGCACTATTCCTCGGTAACCTCGAAGGCGAAGCCGAAGTGCGGCAGGTCCTCGCCGGGGTGGTCGGCCACGTAGGTCAGCTGCGGGATCATGAAGTTTCGCGGCCGCTGCTCTTCACCGCGGTAGATCGCGGGATAGAGGTCAATGAAGTGCCAGCCGGGGTCGCCGGTCGCTTGCAACGGGATCTCGACATCGCCCTGGCTGTTGAACGCGCAGACGTAGCCGATATAGCTGTTGTCGTAGACGACAGTGTAAATATTCGCGGTCTCGGTCCAGCCGACACCTTTCAAATGCACAGCGAAAGGTGTTCCCGGTGGACCGTGCACGACATCGAGCGGAAACGCGGTCGGCTTGATCCAAAAGCTGCCCATTTGCTTCTCGGCGCCGTCCTCGACCGAGAGCAAATGCGCGCCGCCGAGATCGTCGGGAACAGTGAAATGGAATTCGACATGGCCCGATGAATCTGCCACGGCCTCGGCGACAGGTCTCGACGCTTCGTTCCAGCCATGGCCGCCGACGCGGTTGCCGATGACCGTGGTCCACCCGAGCGCATAGCGCTCGCCCGGCGTAACGCCGGCCCCGCTCACCGCCACCGGCTCGCTGACACCGGCGAAGGGCGGTGTCACCGTGAGCGCGCCGGCTGGCGACAGCCTGCGCACGCTCTGCTGCGCCTGCTCGGATCCCGGCGGCGGCAATACCGGCGCGCCTGGGGTGACGGTGAAGCGCAGTGCGAAATGCGGCCGGCCGCCTTCGGGGCTCTGCCCCATATTGCGGTAGGGAAAGGTAAACTCGCCGTGCAGTACCTCGAGCACGTGCACGCCGGGCTCTCCCGTCGCTGGGATTGTGAACGACGCCAAGCCGGCGGTGGTCACCGCGGAAATCCAGCCGGTAAAGTGATTATCGTAAAGCAGCATCCAGCTGTTTTCGAGCGGCCGCCAGCCGATGCCTTTGACCACAATCGTAATTGGCGTGCCCACCGGGCCGTCCGATGGCGACAGTGTCACCGACATGTCGACGGAGAAGGCCGCCTGAATGAAAACCCGTTCGCCTTGCTGCAGCACGACATCGTGAAGGAAGCCGAAATCATCCGGTACAGTGAAGGCCGCGGCGAGCCTGCCCGCCCCGTCGGTCTTCACCGCGGCGATCTCGAAAGCGGCAGGCGCGTATTCGCGACCGTGATACTTCCCATCTGCCACCTTCCAGCTTCCCTCGACCGTGCGCCAGACCAGCTGGAAGTCCGTGTCGGCCGGCAGCCCTTCCGCCGCGACCCGCACCGGTGTCCCCGGCGGGCCGTGCTCGGGCGACACGGTCATGTGCCCGACAAAGCCGTGCGGCGTCGCGAGCGGCGCCTCGCGGCCGAGTTGCGCAACTGCGGCAGCCGCGGCCAGTAGTACGGCGGCGAACAAGACGCCGCGCGCCGCCGCGCCCAACCTCCCGATCATCGGGCGCTTACTTGCCGGGTTCGAAAGTGCCTGGGATCACCGTCAGCAGGGACAGCTTGTTGTTGACAGGCTCCCAGCTCTGCGTGGTGCCGTCCAATGCAGTCGCTACCACCTTGTAGTTGAAGGTTCCGGTCGGGTAATCCGCGGCGATCGACCACGAGGTCGACCAGAGGTAGTCGGTCGGCTCCTTCGGCGGGTGGCCGCCGAAATGCGCCGGGAACTTCTGCCCATCGGATAGTTCAACGACGACGCTTTTCAAGCCTTTGTCGTCGAGTTGCTTACCGGTCGCGTCCTGCACGCGGATGCGCCAGGCGACCCTTTCCTTTCTCATGAACTGACTGCGGAGAACGCACAGCGGACCGCTTCCCCCAGGCCCCGTCACCATGTCGGCGGCGATGAACAGCGGCTTGGCGTTCTGCGCTTGGGCCAACGTCACCATGCCGACGGCTAGAAGCGACACCAAAGAAATCGTTCGCGCGATCGCCATCTTTGCCTCCTTGTCGATCCGCCATTCTACCACCGACCGCCGCAATCCGCGAGAACCGAGCCCACTCCCCAGTGGGCAAGGGTCGGCTCGGGTCGGATCTCCCCGTTCCGGGAAGGGCGAGAAGGCCGGTTAGCCGTTCGCCACCGGGCTGGCGAAGGTCGGCAATCCACCCTTCTCGGGAATGGCTCTTCATGCCCCAAACCGGTCATCGGCTCGACGCGGCGCGAGCGGGAGAACCCGGTTTGAAGGCTCAACTGTCTGTGCGTGCTAGACTTGTCACCCGATAGATACAGCGCCGCCCGTCGGAGAGAAGATGCTCCTGCCGCGTGACTGACGTTCCGGCGCCGAATGCGGCTCGAAACAATTCCAGTTCTGACCGGCAGAAGCCCTGGCACGTCTTGGCCGCTGCGCAAATCGGGCAATGGTTTTCGATCAAGAGGAAACTGCCGTCCGGCTCCGCCGCGAACTCAGCCATGTAGCCCTCTTCCGAACGCAGGCGCACGAGCGTGCGGACGCGATCTTCGAGGCCGGGGCAGGGCGCCAGCGCGCGTTGGTAGGCAGCCACCGCCGCCTCCTGCCGTGCCGCAATCAGGCGGTCCAGCGTCGCCTCGCCGAACACCGAACGGATGCCGGCGATCAAATTTACCGTGAGGTCGCCGTGGGTGTCTGGGAAACGGCCGTGCCCCTTCGCGGTCAAGCGCCAGAAGCGCTTCGGACGACCGATTTCACCCGCCTGGTCGCCAAAGGCGACGAGGCCCTCGGCATGCAGCCTAGCAAGATGCTGACGGGCGCCGACCACAGTGATGCCGAGCGCCCGCGCCAGCGCGCTGGTCGCCTGCGGACCGCGTGACTTAAGCGTGTAGAGAAGCCTGCTGCTGCTATCCGCCCGCATGTTCGCGACCCATTAAGAAACCGATTGCTTTCTTAATCTGCCTATCATAAAGCAATAAAACGATTTCTAAAAGGCACCGTCATGCGGGAGGTAACGACAGAGGCAGGCTGGCGGGCGCTCCTCGCACCTCGCCTGGTGCTCACCCTTTCGGTTTTGTTAGGCGGCGTGCTGCTGCACTCGATGAATGTGCTGATAACGGCGACGCTTCTACCCAGCATCGTCTCGGAGCTGGGCGGGGCCAATCTGATGAGCTGGCCGACAACGGCCTTCGTCGCCTCCTCAATAATCGCGGCGAGCGGCACGAGCCTCGCCGGCAGCAGGTTTGGAAACCGCCGAGCATTCGCAGGCGGTGCCGTCATCTACGCGGCTGGGGCAGTGCTGTGTGCCTGTGCGCCCGCGATGGTTTCCTTAATCGTGGGACGCTTCGTGCAAGGGTTGGGTGGCGGCTTGCTCTCGGCTCTCGCCTATGTGCTCGTCCGCAATGCATTTCCAGAACGGCTTTGGCCAAGGGTCTTTGGCCTGCTCGCGGGCGTCTGGTCGGTTACCGTGCTGATCGGACCTTTGATCGGTGGCGTATTCGCGAGCTATGGGCATTGGCGGGGTGCGTTTGTGACGGTCGCAGGAATCGGGTGCCTGCTCGGTACTGGCGCGCTTTTTACGCTTCCCACCGACAGCCCGGATGACCAGGCCGTCAGCCGGACCTTTCCGGCGGGCCGCATTGCCTTGATCTGTGGCGCGATCGCTCTGCTGTCGGCGGCGAGCGTCGCGACGGGGCTGGCGATCAAGGCCCTGCTCATCACGGTAACCGTTGTGGCGTTCGCCCTGATGATGCAGACCGATCGGCGCGCAGCCGCTCCGCTCCTGCCAAGCGATGCGTTCTCGCTCCGGTCCGGGACTGGTGCAGGGCTCTGGATGGTCCTGCTCATGTCAGTCGGATACAGCCCGCTGGCGATCTACGCGCCGCTCTTTTTGCAGCGCTTGCACGGGGTGAGTCCGCTGGGCGCCGGCTATATGGTCGCCTTGGCATCGTTGGCGTGGACCACAGCCGCGCTGTCGGTCGCATCGCTACCGGAGGAATGGCCTCCGCGATTGATCATTATGGGTCCATCGGCGATGGCCGCGGGTCTGGCGGGAGTGGCGATTTTGATGGCGCCCGGACCGGTCGCGGCCCTGATCTTGCCAATTGTCTTGATCGGAACCGGGATAGGCGCGGCGTGGGCGTTTGTTCTGCAGCGCGTAATGAGCGGCGCGAAGGGCGGCGAGGAGGATATCGCAGCCGCGTCCGCCGCTACGGTTCAGCAAGCGGGGATTGCGTTGGGGGCGGCGATCGCCGGGCTGGTTGCCAACGCGAGTGGCCTGGAAAATGGCCTCGATCCGAGTTCCGTCTTGCGCGCGTCGCTTTCGGTTCCCTTGGCGCTGGTCGCGGCACCCATTGCCGCCGCTGTGATCGGCGTTCGATTGAACCTGATGGTCGCGCGCTCTGCGGAGCAAGGGCTAACTGCCGCTCGAAACGGCTGAGTAGAGAGCCGGTTGGTAATTCATCAAAAATCGGATCGATCGTGGAGCATCGCTTCGACACGAACGGCTGGAATCGGCGCACAGGCGCCGTTCGGGAAGCTCGGTGCCACTGGCTGCCTTCGCGGCTTTTGCTAACCCTGGGGAGCCCCAAATCAAAGACGGCCTCGAACGGGGAGGCGACAGCTGCTCTGGTCCAACCTACCTTCGGCGCGACGACAAAATGAAAGGCGTCAGCCGATGCGCAGTTTCCGCGCTGCCAACTTCACCGCTTCGACAATCTGCGGATAGGTGCCGCAGCGGCACAGATTGCCCGACAGGTAGTGACGGATCTGGTCCTCGCTTGGGTCGGGATGCGCCGCCAACAGCTGCTTCGTCATCAGCACGAATCCGGGCGTGCAAAAGCCGCACTGGAACGCACCCGCCTCGATGAAGGCTTCCTGCACCGGGTGCAGCGTGTCGCCATCGGCAAGGCCCTCGACGGTGACGAGCTCGGCGCCGTCGGCGAACACGGCCAGGTAGAGACAGGCCGATACCGCCGCGCTGTCGACCAGCACGGTGCAGCAGCCGCACAGCCCCTGGCCGCAGCTTTCGCGCGGCCCGCCGAGCGCGAAACGGTCGCGCAATACATCGACGAGCGTCTCGTGCGGCGCCACCGCGCACTCGGCGGCGCCGCCGTTCAGGGTGAAACGGATTGTCCGAGGCGCGGCGCTCATCATTCCTCCGGCAGCGGGTCGCCTGCCGCCTGGCGCAGCGCGCGGTAGACCGCCTCGGCGGTGATCGGCAACTCCGTCAGACGCACGCCGACCGCGTCGTGGATCGCGTTGGCGATCGCCGGCGACACGCCGAACGTGCCGGTTTCGCCGACGCCCTTCGCACCATAGGGCCCGGACTCCTGACGCGCAGCAACGCTCTCGCCCGTCAAAAGCTCGGGCATGTCGCGGATGCCGGGAATTTTGTAGTCGGCAAAGGATGGGTTGCGGAGCTGTCCGTCGGTGAACACCATCTCCTCGCTCAGCGTGAAGCCCAGTTGCATGACCGCGGCGCCGGTCAATTGCGTCTCGACGATGCGCGGGTTAATCGGCGTGCCAGCGTCTGCGACATTGACGAGACGCAGCACGCGCACGTGGCCGGTTTCGGTATCGACCTCGACCTCGGCGCCGCTGCCGCCCGTCATCCAATAGGGTGTGGCGTTCGGCGTCAGGCCGGTCGCGTGGTTGGGAGGCACGTAATCCGGCACAAAACTTCCCGAGCCGACGATCGTGCCGGCCTGCATGCCGTATTTGCGGCGGAAGAGCTCGGCGATCGGCAGGTTGCTGCCTTCCGGCGCGCCGGTTTCCGCGGCCATCGCGGCGAGCTTGGCCTTCGCCTCTTCGGCAGCGCGGCGCACCGCGTGGCCCATGTGAAAGGTCGAACGCGAGCCCAACGTTCCCATGTCGTAGGGCGTCACATCGGTATCGGGCATGACGACACGCACCGCCTCCGCCTCGATACCAAGCGCCTCGGCGGCGATCTGCGCCAGCGCCGTTGTCGATCCCTGGCCCATATCGACGGTGCCGCAATAAAGCGTCGCGCTGCCGTCGGCGGCGACCGCGATAGTCGCGACCGAGGTCGTCGGCGAAATGCTGGCCTTCAATCCGATCGCAACGCCGCGGCCGCGCCTCAGCGAGCCGCTGCCGCGGTCGAACGGCTGTCCCCAGCCGATCCGCTGGACGACGCGGTCGAGCACCGCGACGGTAGCGGTATCCTTGAGCACGGTGCCAGTCGCTTGCGGCAGCCCGTCCTTGAGGAGGTTCTTGCGACGGAACTCGACCGGGTCGAGGCCCAGTTCGCGGGCGACGAGATCGGTGTGGCTCTCATAGGCCCAGACGAGCTGCGGCATGCCAAAACCCCGCAGTGCGCCGGCGGTCGGCCGGTTCGTGTAGGTCTCGTAGGAATCGATTGAGACATTGGCAATGTCGTAAGGCCCGGCGGCCGAGAACCCAGATTTCTGCGCGACCCGCGGGCCGATATCGGCATAGGCGCCGCCATTATAGATAACCTCGCAATAGCGCGCGGTGATCCGCCCGTCTTTGGTCACCGCGCTCTTGATGCGAAAGGTCGAGCCGTGCTTGGAGATCGTGAAGAACTGCTCCTCCATCGTCAGCGCGACCTTGACCGGGCGGCGCGCGAGCAGCGACAGCGCGACCGCCAGCGCCTCCATCTTTACGTAGACCTTGGCGCCGAACCCGCCGCCCAGGAAAGCGGTGCGCACGCGCACCCGGTTCTCCGGTAGGCCCAAAAGCCGCGCGATCTCGACTCGCACCGAAGACGGGGTCTGCGTCGAGCTGTGCACGGTGACGCCGGCCGGGGTCGCATCGGCGATCGCGCAATGCGGCTCCAATGGCGTATGCATCTGCTGCGGCGTGCGGAAGACGTGCTCGAAGACGTGGTCGGCCGCGGCAAAGGCCTTGTCGACGTCGCCGCGTCGCAGATGGTAGTCGAGCGCGACATTGGTGTCACGCTTGCCGGCAAGATGCTTCAAATCGGCGAACATGCCGGCCGGCTTCAGCGCCTCATGCACGAACGTCGTCGCAGTCAAGGCCTCGACCTCATCGAGAACCGCAGGAAGCTCCTCGTAATCGATTGAAATTTCTTGTGCCGCCGCTTCGGCGATCTTTGGGTCTTCGGCCAGCACGACGGCGACCGGCTCACCGGCAAATCGCACTTTTCCGAGCGCCAAGATCGGCTGATCGTGAAATGCCGGCCCGAAATACGGGTCCGAGATGACCCGAAGGATGTCCTCGCCGGTAACGACGGAATACACGCCGTGGGTCGCTTGGGCGGCGCTCGTATCAATGTGGCGAATGCGGCCGTGCGGCACCGTGCTGCGGGCGATCTTCGCCCACAGCATGCCGGGCAGGCGCAGATTGTGGATGTATTCGGCGCGGCCGGTGACCTTGGCGCGCGCCTCGACCCGCGGCAGCGAGCGGCCGATCTGGCCGGCGGAAATGGTCTTCGTGCTCGCTCATGAAGCGAGCGCCTTTTGCAGCGCACGGCGCAGATGCACCTCGACGAGCACGCGCTTGTACGCGGCCGAGCCGTGCAGATCGCCGACCACCGGCGCCTCGGCGGCGGCGCATTTTCCCGCTTCGCGCAGCAGCGCCTCGTCGATCCGCCGGCCGGCAAACAACGCCTCGGTCTGCGTGAGGCGCATCGGGATTTCGGTTGCGGCGCCGATCGCAATCCTCACGTCGGCGGCGCCAATCGACGCGGCGATACCGAGCGCCGGCCAGTCATCGGCCGTGCGCGCGGTGATCTTGGCATAGGCGGCGCGGCGTCCCGTCTGCGACGGCACGCGCAGCGCGGCGATCAGCTCGTCATTGCCGAGCACCGTCGTCATGTAGCCAGTGATGAGCTCTTCGACCGGGATGTCGCGCTCGCCGCTTGGGCCCACCACCCGCACCGACGCGCCCAGGGCAATCAGCACCGGCGGCAGATCCATGTGCGGATCGCCGTGCGCGAGATTGCCACCGACGGTCGCGACATTGCGCACGCGGACATTGGAATGGGTCAGCAACGTGTCGGCGACGACCGGCGCGGCCTGCCGCACCACCGCCGAGCGCTCGATCTGCGCCAATCGCACCATCGCGCCGATATCGAGCCCGCCCTCAGGAGTGGCGGCGATTATGGTGAGCGCCCGCCCGAGCGCCCGCAGGCTGACCAGACGCCGCGGCCGGTAAAGCCCGGTCTTCATCATCAGCATCAGCGCGGTGCCGCCGGCGATCGGCCGCACCGCCGGATCGTCGGGGTCGAGCAACCCCAGTGCCTCGCCGAGCGAAGATGGCTCGACCAGTTCGAACGCGGTCATTATCGCGTACCCCTAACCGAGATTCCTGGCTTCGCGAGCTGTGGGGTAGTTTTAGTCTCAGCGATGCGCGCCACAACAAAATACGACCGGAATTCGATCGCAGCCGAGCAGCGTCCAAAACACGTTCGCCGGAGTAAAGTCGAGATTTTAGTACCGGTCGCCGGTTACAACTCGCGCCCGCCCAACGCGCTTTAGCCCGGCACCGTGATCTGCCGCATGGTCAGTGGCTTCAACGATGGCGGCGGCGGCCGCGCCGTCCGACCCGGGCAGGGCGCGGCACGGATCGAGTGCCTCGTCCGGCCGGATGGTTTAATCTTCGCGCGACCTTGGCGACCCGAGGCCGGCGCGCGCCAGGCATAGGAGGGAGGACAGAAATGGCAAAGAAGCCCTACATCATCGCGCTCGAAGAGCATTACCAGGACCCCGAGGTCAAGCAGCTCGGCGGCGGTCCCGGCGCGGGTCGCGATATCGTCGAGCGGCTCGACGATCTCGGCGCGCTGCGCATCCGCGAGATGGACGAGGCCGGCATCGATCTGCAGGTCCTGTCGCATTCGATCCCCGGACTGCAGGCGGTCGACGCCGAAGCCGGGCCGCCCTTGGCGCGCCGCACCAATGACCGGCTCCATGAGGCGGTTCAGCGCCACCCGGATCGTTTTTCCGCCTTCGCCGTGGTGCCGACCGCCAACCCGCGCGCCGCGGCCGACGAACTGGAGCGCGCCGTCACCAAGCTCGGCTTCAAGGGCGCGATGGTCAACGGCATGACCGGCGGCGTCTTTCACGACGATAAGCGGTTCTGGCCGATCTGGGAGCGGGCCGCCAAGCTCGACGTGCCGATCTATATCCATCCCGCGTTGCCGCACCCCGCGGTCATCGAGGCCTATTACAAGGATTACGCGCAGTCACATCCCGGTATCCTGCGTGCCGCCTGGGGCTTCACGGTCGAGACCGCGACCCAGGGCCTGCGCTTCGTCTTGAGCGGCGTGTTCGATGCCCATCCCGGCCTCAAGATCATCCTCGGGCACATGGGCGAAGGGCTGCCGTTTCTACTGTGGCGCATCAGCCATGGGCTGCGCGCGACGATGAAGGAGAAGACCTTCCGCGACATCTTCTGCGAGCATTTCTGGATCACGACGAGCGGCTTCTTTTCGGATACCGCGCTCGTGTGCAGCATGATGGAGATGGGCATCGACCGCATCCTGTTCTCGGTCGATTACCCGTTCGCCGAAAACCCGCCCGGCACCGAATGGCTGAAGACGCTGCCGCTCGGCCCCGAAGACACAGAGAAGCTGCTGAACGGCAACGCCCGCCGCCTGCTCAAGCTCTGAACGGGGCGGACGCCCACACCAACGTCTTCGCCGCTATGCCATCCCCGATTATCGGGCCGCTCAGTTCGGTCAACGGCGACGCCCGGTCATGCCCCTTTGCCGTCATTCGCCGCGGGCACCCTGATCGAGGTCATACGGGTGGCTACCTGCCCTTGGCACCCGGGGTTTCCAGCGTCCGCTATCCGATCCGTCAACGGACCTTCAAGTACGTTGCCACGGTTCAGAGGGTGACGGACGAGACGTGCCAGATCCGGACATCTCAATGGTCCATAAATTCGCTGACAAGCCGATTGATTTCGCTGCGTCATCCAGTCCGAGACACGCCGAAATTCGTAGAGTTTTGTCCGTCGCTCAGTTACGGGCGGGCTGGAGATCGCCCGCGAAGCCGACAGCTTCGTTATCGCTCCCTCAGCGCCTCATGGCGATAGCGCATGAAGGGCGACAATACATACGAGATGACGCGCCGCTGACCGGTTTTGATTTCCGCCGTCACGGTCATGCCCGGTTCGAGCGGCAGTGATCCTTGTTCAGTTTCCACCGAGGTGTCGTCAAGCGATATCCGGGCGACATAGGC
The DNA here is from genome assembly GCA_963700185.1 of uncultured Alphaproteobacteria bacterium. Classification (GTDB taxonomy): domain Bacteria; phylum Pseudomonadota; class Alphaproteobacteria; order ATCC43930; family CGMCC-115725; genus AP-15. The sequence continues at coordinate 21,384 of CAVOWP010000013.1, read as the reverse complement.
AGAGTCCGCTGGGCCAGACTCCTTGCCGTCCACCGGCAGCGATTTCGCCGAAGATGGGGCGCGATCGGGGCTGGGGGCGTCTTGCTCCTTTCGCAGAGCGTCGCGGCTGACGCTACGGACCAGCCCATGCAACAGCCCGTAGCGAGTGTACGTAAAAGCTTCGACCTTGAGTTCGGCGGCCTCGCCGGCATGGACAAATCCGGCATCGCGGTTCGGCAGCATCGCCTCCACTTCGAGCTTCGAATCGTCCGGAACGACAACCATTAAGGTCTGCGCCGGCTGTACGACCCCGCCGATTGTGTGAACCGACAATTGCTCGACGGTGCCGGCGACGGGTGCGCGCAATTCCTGTAAGCCGGAACGCTGCGCGGCCTTGATCAGCTCTTGTCGCTGCTCCGCCGCGTATTGGGTCGCCTTGCCCAGTGCATCGAGGGTCTGACGACGGAACTCCGCGTCGGCTTCGTTGCGCTGCTGGATGAGGCTGGCGATCTGTGCCTGCACTCCCTCTACCTGATGCGTTGTCACGAGACGGTCGTGTTTCGCCTCGGACAGCTGTCGCTCGGAGTCGAGCCGGGTGATCTGCGAGGTTAGCTGGTTCTCTCGGAGTTTATCGTAGATATCCGCCTTGGCTTGAAGGAGGGGTATCGAATCGTCGAGTTTCGCTATGGTCGCCTTTGCCTGGTCCCGCTCCGCGGCCTTGGCTGCGATCTGCTGGTCGAGACCATCAATCTTCGCTTTGTGCTGTGCCAGCTGTGCAACCAATTGCCGACGCTCCGCATCGGCGAGAGCTGGGTCTGCGCTAGGCGGGGGAACAAAAGTTCCGGGATCGAGTGCGAGCGCGGCGTGCAGGCGCGCGATGTCCAATTCCGCCTGCATGAGGTCGCGCGCGATGCGGTCCCGATCGGCCGCATCGGTCGTGGGATCGTTTTCGATCAGCACATCGCCGGCCGCCACGTGATCGCCGTCGGCCACCCTGATCGTTTTCACGACGCCGATTTCGAGAGGCTGAATCACCTTGACTTGGCCGGACGGAATGATCCGTCCATTGGCGGTCGCGACAATGTCTATCTGCCCAACGCAGGCCCAGCCGATCGCCACGCTCACGAGGACGACAATAACGCCCATCATGATGCGGCCCACAGCGGAGGCTGGGGTCTCGACGATCTCGAGCGCGGCGGGCAAAAATTCCAGCTCGTGCCGCCTCCGCCGGTCGCTCACTCGGACCGGTAAGCGTATCAGCTTGCCTTCGCCTTCACGCTCGGTCGCGATGCCTTCAGGCGACATCGGCCCGCCCCGCCTGAAGCCGATGGAGCTGGGCGTAGCGGCCGCCGAGCCGCACCAGATCTTCGTGTGTTCCGTCTTCGACCAGGCGGCCGCGATCGATCGTGATGATGCGGTCGGCGGCGCGCACCGTGGACAGCCGATGCGCGATTACGAGCACCGTGCGTCCGGCAGCGATGCGCCGCATATTTTCCTGGATGATCCGCTCGCTTTCGTAATCGAGGGCGCTGGTCGCCTCGTCGAAGATGAGGATGCGCGGGTTGCCGATCAGCGCGCGGGCTATGGCGATGCGCTGACATTGCCCGCCCGACAGCGATGCGCCGCGCTCGCCGATAATCGTGTCGTAACCGTGGGGCAGTTCGAGGATAAACTCATGAGCGCCGGCGAGCGCCGCCGCGCCGATCACCCGTTCCAGCGCCATGCCCGGATCGGCGAGCGCGATGTTATCGCGCACCGAGCAGTTGAACAGCACATTCTGCTGCAGAACCACGCCGATCTGACGCCGCAGCCAGGTAGAGTCAACCATTGCGAGATCGATCCCGTCCACCAGCACACGGCCGCTTTCGGGCGTATAGAGCCGCTGCACCAGCTTGGCCAAGGTTGACTTCCCGGATCCCGACGGGCCGACGATGCCGATCATCTGCCCCGCCGGCAGATCGAGCGATATATCCGAGAGAACGGCAGGCCCGTCGAGCCGATAACGGAACGTCACGTGCTCGAAGCGGATCGCCCCTCGAACCGGCGGCAACGACGCCGCGCCGCGCTGCGCCAGCTCGCGCGGGGTGTTCAGGATATCGCCCAGTCGCGCGATCGAAATCCGGGTCTGCTGAAAGTCCTGCCACAGCTGTGCGATGCGCAATACCGGCTGGGCGACGCGCGCGGCGAGCATGTTGAACGCCACGAGCTCTCCTACCGTCATGCTTCCTGCGATGACCGCCTTCGCGCCAAAATAAAGGGTCAATACGATCGTCGCCTTAGTGATGAACTGCACGACTTGGCTGCCGATATTGCCAAGGGTCTGGGTTCGGAAGCTTGCGCGCACATAACCTGCCAACTGCTCTTCCCATCGGCGCTGCATCTGAGGCTCGACCGCCATCGCCTTGATCGTCTCGGCGGCGGTCACCAACTCGACCAAAAACGCCTGGTTGTCGGCGCCGCGTGCGAATTTCTCGTTGAGCCGGTGTCGGAATATTGGGGTGACGATGATGCTGATCAAAATATAAAAGGGCAGCGAGCCGAGCACGATATAGGTCAAGGTCGCGCTGTACAAAAACATGACCGCAAAGAACACAAACGTGAAAAATAAATCGATCGTCAGCGTCAGCGCCGAACCGGTAATGAAGTTGCGGACGTTTTCCAGCTCCCGCACACGCGCGACCGAATCCCCGACCCGGCGGTTGGCGAAATAAGCCATCGGCAGCGCCATCAAATGGTCGAACAGGCGGGCGCCGAGTTCGACGTCAATTTTATTGGTCGTCTGACTGAATACAAAGGTTCGGAGGGCTCCGAGGACCACTTCGAAGAGCGAGACGATGGCGAGGCCGATCATCAACACATCAAGCGTCGACAGGCTGCGATGCACTAGCACCTTGTCGACCACGACCTGAAAGAACAGCGGCGAAACGAGCCCCAGTAATTGCAGAAAGAAAGACGCGACGAGCACCTCGCCGATGATGCGCCGATACCGCCGCACCGCAGCAGCAAACCAGCGCAAATCGAAGATGTCTGGCAGGTTGGTGATCGAGGCGCGCCGACCCAGCAGTACAAGCCGGCCCGACCACGCCTTCTCGAATTCGCTGCGTTCGAACAGCCGGCCGCGCGGCTCGGTTGGACGCTGCACCAGCAGCTTGCTGTCGAGAAACCGGCGTGGCGATGACGAACGTTCCGTGCCGGTCTTCGACGATCGCCGGCAGCGGTGTCTTCACCAAACGGTCCCATTTTGTCGCGACGATCCGCGCCTTGAGCCCGAGCTTTCTCGCGATGCGAACGAGATCCTCGGCCGACGCACCGGAAGAGCTGGCGAGGTGGCGACGCGCCAGTTCCCCGGGTTCAGCTGGGACCCCCAAAAACCGAGCGATCAGGCAGAGACTTGCGAGCCCGGTATCGACTGCATTCGGCTGGACCGCCGGCGGAGCGTCCGCCATCGTGTGAATCACGCGGAGTACCTCGGTTTAATACTCTGCCGGGTAAAATTTAGAATTGTATTCCTGGCCAAAATTTGGTCAGAGCAGCAGAAGGTACGCGAAAAGCCCATCTACTCAACTTAAACACGATAACAATAGAAATGTCTCTCAAATTCATAGTAAAAGAAACATGAACTATGAATACCTTATCGTTAAGGAGCAGCTGTAGAGGGTGGCTTCGGGCGCACCGCGCTCCACTGTGCGGCCTACCATGCGGCGAAGGGGTTGTATCGCGCGTGCGCAGCCGATTATATCCCGCGCAATCTTAACGATCATTTTTATCGACGATACGGCTTAAATGCGATTTAATTCGCGACACCCGAGGGGCGTACGAACCGCAAGTGTGGGTCGTCGCGAACGAAAGCTGAGGTCGACGAGATGGCAACAGACACATGGACTGGGGTGTTCGGCGGCAATTGGTCGGACCCGACTGGCTGGAGCGGCGGCACGGTCCCCGCCGCAGGCGACACGGTGCAGCTGAGCCAGGCGCTCAACGGCCCCTACACCGTGCACCTTGATGCAAACGAGGGAGCCTATGCCGCACTTACGGTCTCGGCGGCCAATGCCACCCTCGCGCTCTACTACGGCGGTCTGACGCTCTCGGTCAGCGGCGCCACGACGCTCTCGGCCGGCGACATCGCTATCGCCGGTAACGCGACGCTCGACACCGGCACCTTCGTCGAGAGCGGCGGCTTCCTCGGCATGTCGAACGGCACCCTCGACGTTTCCGGGCAGGCGACCCTCTCGGGCGGCGGGTTCGGCGTCTACGGCGGCGCCTTCGAGGCCGGCTCGCTCGCGTTTGCGGGCGGCAGCTTTGGTATCTCCGGCGGCGATGTCACGCGTGACCAACCAGGTCAGCGAGACTGCCGGCACGGCCGGGTTCTACGCCGGCACCTTTGACGCCGGTTCGCTCGCCGTCTCGGGCGGCAGCCTCGGCATGTCGGGCGGCACCATTGACGCCTCAGGCGCGCTGACCCTTTCGGGCAGCGGGTCCGTCGGACTTTACAACACGGCGGCGACATTGGAGGCTGGTTCGCTGTCGCAAACAGGCGGCAGCCTCGGCATGTCGGGCGGCACCCTTGCGGTCACTGGCGAGGCTAGCTTCACCGGCGGCACCGACGTGTTCTATGGCGGCTCCACCGTTGACGCCGGCTCGCTGCAGGTGGGATCGGGCAGCGCCGCGCAGACCCTCACGGTCAATGGCGCGGTCTTTGCGGTCTCGGGCACCGCCTCGATCGCCGCCGGCAGTACCCTCTCGATGTACGGCGGCAGCTTCAGCACTCAGGGCGGCATCACCGATTCCGGCACGATCAGCGGCGCCGGCACGATCGGCGGCCCCATCAGCGGCACCGGCACTGTCTATGCCGAAGGCGGTACGCTCGACCTCACCGGTACCGTCGCCAGCGGACTGACCTTCGAGATCGCTTCATATGGCGACCTGAAGATCGACGGCACCGCCACTATGGCACCGCCGAACAATATGGTCGCCGTTAACCAAGTACTCGAGATCGGCCCCTCGGGCAGCCTGACCTTTACTAGTGAGGGGGGCGGCACCGCGGGCACTTTCAAACTGGACGGAGGCACCCTCACCGACGCGCAGGGTTTCTCAAGCGGCGACCTCACGACCTTTACCGGCTTCGGCACGATCAACGGCACGGAATATGGGCTGGGCTACGAAAGGGGCGCCAGCATCGAGGCAGTCGGTGGCACGTTGACGCTCAACGGCGACGTCTACAGCGGCGTCACGCCCGAAATTGCTGCGGGGGCGACCTTCTCGTTACTCGGCGCCGTCCAGCTCAACGCCAGCGAGCCGCCTCCCTTTGGCAGCTACCCCGTCCACTTCGACTTCCTCTCCAGCACCAGCGGGACGCTCCGCCTCGACACAGCGACTGCACGGCAATCCTTCGAGACAAACGGCACCATCGCCAACATGAACGTGAGCACAAACGGCACCCCGACTAATGTCCTCGACCTCGCCGACGTGCAGCCGAGCAGCATCACCTCAGCCATGGTCGCGAACGGCAACACGATCGAGCTATTCAACGGCGCGACCATGATCGACCACTTCGCGCTGGCCAGCTCGGTGGGGACGGCAGCGGTGCACTGGGGGTCAGACGGTGGCTCCGGCAGCAACATCTTTCTCAGCGTGTAGAGCCGCCTCGGCCGGAATCTGGCTGCCTCAACGACAACGTAGGAGCCGAGCATAAAAAACGCCTCAGCCAACAGGAACTGATCTTTCAATCGTCAATTCTGGTCGGCGAACCGCGTGGCATGGCAGAAAGAACGCAGTGAACTTAGGACCCCAAACGGCAGCTTTGGGTGTGCGCCGTGACAAGGCGGCGCTTTCCAGTGGGTGCAAGCCCCACCCGGCGATTCGCTCCAGCCGGAAGCAATCGGAGCAGTCATGGAGGTAACGAAATGGCTGAAGCCTTCGATTAGCGTGTCACGAATTGGTGACAGCGCGAGTGTGCAGGCCGCAACGCGAGTGAACGCCGAGCAAGCCTCGAAAATGTCGATGTGCAGGCCGACCCGGCGCCCCTTCCGGGGAAGGCTGACACGGCTGGGTGAGATGAGCGAGGAGTACGCCCAGCCGCTGCACCGGGGTAGTGGCGGCAGCATGTACACAAGGAAAGCGCACGCAACACGGGAAGCCCCAATGCGTGATCAGGGATGATCAACCGGACGCCCGCGAGGGACAGGCCGGGCGCGCTGGGGTGGCGGAGAGGCTCGTAGTACCGATGAAACCGGGTAATGCCGGGGGAGGGAAGGGGCCTCAGTTCAAGACCGACGCAAGACGCGGTGAGGGACCTGGAGATTGGGCGACCTAGCAACTCCGAAACGTGTTCAGAAACTGCAGACGGCGTTACACGCGAAAGCTAAGGCCGAGGCCGGCTATCGCTTCTACGCTCTGTACGACAAGATCAGCCGCGACGACATTCTGGCGCATGCCTATGCCCAGTGCCGCTCCAACAAGGGCGCGCCGGGCATCGACGGCCAGGATTTCGCGGACATCGAGGCATATGGGGTCGAGCGGTGGCTGGCTGAACTGGCGCTTGCGCTCAGGCAGGAGACCTACCGGCCGGAGCCAATCAGACGAGTGTTTATACCGAAGGCCAACGGCAAACTCAGGCCGCTGGGCATCTCGACCGTGCGGGATCGGGTCTGCATGACAGCAGCGATGCTGGTGCTGGAGCCGATCTTCGAAGCCGACCTTCCGCCGGAAATCTACGCCTACCGCGCTCGGGCGAAACGCCCAGCAAGCAGTCGTCGAGGTGGAGGAGGTGCTGTTCCGGGGTCACCCGGACGTCGTCGACGCGGATCTCGCGGACTACTTCGGGAGCATTTCGCATGCCGACCTGCTAAAGTCGGTGGCGCGTCGGATCGTTGACCGGCGCGTGCTGCATCTGATCAAGATGTGGCTGGAATGCCCCGTGGAAGAAACCGACCAACGGGGCCGGACGACACGCACGACCGAGGCCCGGGATAGCCGGCGAGGCATCCCGCAGGGTTCACCGCTCTCACCGCTACTGGCGAATCTTTACATGCGCCGGTTCGTGCTGGGGTGGAAGAAGCTCGGTCTTGAGCAAAGCCTCGGCACTCGCCTCGTCACTTATGCGGACGATCTTGTGATCCTGTGCCGAAGGGGCAACGCGGAGAAGGCGCTGCACCACCTGCGCGAGATCATGGGCAAGCTAAAGCTGACAGTGAACGAAGAGAAGACACGGATCTGCAGGGTTCCGGACGGGGAGTTCGACTTCTTGGGCTATACGTTCGGGCGGATGTACTCTCCGGTGACGGGCAAGGCCCGGCTGGGCTACCGGCCATCAAAGAAGAGCATCAAGCGCATGGTAGAAGAAGTCCACGCGCTGACCGACCGAACGGGTACTTGGCAGGAGACCACAAAGCTGGTGGATCAGTTGAACCGAGCGCTTCGCGGATGGGCCAATTACTTCAATGTTGGTACCACCCGGAAAGCCTATCGCGCACTCGACAACTACACGGCTGTGCGGTTGCGCCGGTGGCTGCGATGCAAGCACAAGGTCAGGCGACGCAAGGGCGGAGCTATCCACTCTCGCACCTCTACGGGCATTTCGGGCTCGTACGCCTGGCACAGCTTGGTCGCGGCCCGTCGTGGGTGAAGGCGTGACGTCTTGTCCGAGAGCCGGATGCGGCAAATCTGCATGTCCGGTTCGATGAGCGGGGTGTGGAAACGGGAGCAACGGGCGACCTAGTGAGGCACCGCCAGACGAAAGGGGCGGCAACAGATAGGGTCGACCTAAAGCCACCGCGTCACACTCCGACTCTACCAAACTGAGACCCGCCTTACCGCTCAGCCTCGGTCAGCATTCGACTCGATAGCGGACGCTTGGGTTATCAGTTCGTTAGGACTGTGGCCTGTCATCGCCAGTACGAGCCGCAGTGTTCAGCCGAGCAATTCCATGCTCGAACTGCGCCCAACAACGCCACAAGATTATCCGGAATGGAGTGGCTTTGGTCGGCAAAGAGAGCGTGAGTGGGTCACCAGCGGCAACGGGCCGCGGGATAAGTCAGGAGAACCCACCCATGCGCATCTACGTGATTGGCAATGACGGAATTACGCTGTGCCGCGAGCCATTGGCCACAGTGACTGAGGGCGAGATCGCCGTCACTTCGAAGGAGGAACTGCAGGCCGCCCCGCTCAGCGGCAAACGGCTGCTGGCGTTGTGGAATGCACTGCCCGGTGTCGAAAAGCGGAAAAAGGTCGGGGATCGCGCGGCGCTGATCGATCAGCTGTGGTCGGCAATCGAGGCGCTGCCCGACCCAGAACCGGAACCCGACGCGAAGCGGCCGTCAAAGCAGGATGAGGTCATCGCGATGCTGCGCCGGCCCGAGGGCGCCACCGTCGACGAGGTCGCGAGCGCTATGGGCTGGCAGCGGCACACTGTGCGCGGTCTCTTCTCCGGAACCCTGAAGAAGAAGCTCGGGCTCACGCTCGCCTCGGCGCAAGAGGAGCGCGGCCGGGTCTACCGCATCACCGAGCCGGCGAGCGCATGAAACCTGCAGTCGACGATGCGTCGGCTCGCCAGCATTCTGGCGGGCCGTCGCCCGTTCCCGGTCGGGGCGGCAACCGCAACGACCGAGCACGAAAGCCGGGCCTGAGCGATGTCGAAGCCGAAATCGCCGGCTTATTCGATCGATCGACACAGGAGCTGCGGCTTGCCTGGCGCAAGTTGCATCGCACCGAACCGCCTTTTGGGATTAGTCGCGATCTGCTGATCCGAGCCCTCGCTCACCAGCTACAAGAGCAGAGCTATGGCGGAACCGGCCGGGCCTTGCGGCGCCGCCTGCAGACTTTGACCGGAGAGCGCGAAAAGCGCGGCGCGTCCTTCGATCCCGCCGTCGTGCTGAAGACCGGCACGACATTGGTTCGTCAGTGGCGTGGACACACCCACGCCGTCTTCGTTCGCGACAACGGGTTTGAGTATGAGGGGGAGCGTTATCGCTCGCTGAGCGTAATCGCCAAGCGGATCACCGGGGCGCATTGGTCGGGCCCTCGGTTCTTCGGCCTGACTAAGCCAGCCGGTGCTTCGGCCGCCGCCGAGGCCGACTGATGACGAGGTCAGCCGCTAGCACCACACGACACACCGGCAGGATCCGGTGTGCGATCTACACCCGCAAATCCTCCGAGGAGGGGCTCGAGCAGGAATTCAATTCGCTGCAGGCGCAGCGCGAGGCCTGCGAGGCCTTCATCAACAGCCAGCGGCACGAGGGCTGGGTGTGCCTGCGCGCGGCTTATGACGACGGCGGGTTCTCCGGCGCGACGATGGATCGGCCCGCTCTGCAGCGGCTGCTCGCCGACATCGCCGCGGGTCGGGTCGATACCATCGTCGTCTACAAGATCGACCGGCTGACCCGCTCGCTCGCCGATTTTGCCAAGATCGTCGAGATCCTCGATCAGAGGAGCGCCTCCTTCGTTTCGGTGACGCAGCAATTCAATACGACGACGTCGATGGGGCGCCTGACCCTCAATGTGCTTTTGTCGTTTGCGCAGTTCGAGCGCGAGGTCATCGGCGAGCGCATCCGCGACAAGATCGCCGCCTCGAAACGGAAGGGGATGTGGATGGGTGGCGTGCCGCCGCTCGGGTATCGGGTAGAGGACCGCAAACTCCTCGTCATCGACAGCGAGGCGGAGATCGTGCGCTCGATTTTCCGCCGCTATGCCGAACTCGGCTCGGTCCGGTTATTGAAGCAGGAGCTCGACGCCCGCGGCATCAAGAGCAAATCGTGGACGAGCGCTTCCGGCCGCCTCATTGGCGGCAAGCCATTCTCGCGCGGCGCGCTCTACCTGATGCTGCAGAACCGTACCTATCTCGGCGAGATCGTTCATAAGGGGCAATCCCATCCCGGCGAACACGCGCCGATCGTCGATCAGCCGCTATGGGATGCCGTTCACTCTCAGCTCGCCGACAATACCGCCGAGCGCAGCTCCGGCACACGAACTCGTCAGCCGAGCCTGCTCGCCGGCCTATTGTTCGATCCCGACGGCAACCCGATGACGCCGACCCACGCCGTCAAGAAAGGCACGCGCTACCGCTACTATGTCTCCCGCCCGCTGATCACCAAGGATCAGAGCGAGAGGTCCGCCGGGCTGCGCATTCCAGCCGCGGAGATCGAGCAGCTCGTCACGAGCCGCATGCGCCAATGGCTTCTCGATCCGGCCAGCATCTATCAGGCGACACGGTTTTCCGATGCCTCAGCGCAACGCCGGCTGCTAGCGCGAGCTGCGGAAATCGGCAAGATCTGGCCCGAGTTGCCAGGAGCACGCCAGCGTGCGTTGGTTACCGCCCTGATCGAGCGCATCGACGTCAGAGCCGACCAAATCGACATCCGCACCCGCCCGACACGGCTTGGCGTGTTCCTCGATGGCGACGCGACGCTGCTCGCCGAGCGCGACGGACGACGAAACCCAGACCCTGTCCGTGCCTATGCGGTTTCGCCGCTCCGGGCGGGAGATCAGGATGCTGATCGACAGCACCGATCCGTGTGCCATAGCGAAACCCAACGCGCGGCTGATCAAGCTGCTGATCAGGGCGCATCGCTTCCATGCCACACTGATCGGCAGCCCCGGCGTGCCCTTTGCGGCATTGGCCAAGCAAGAAGGCGTGAGCCGGTCCTATTTCACACGGCTGGTCCGCCTCAACTATCTTGCCCCCGACATTACGAAAGCCATCCTCGACGGCCGGCAGCCACCCGACCTAACCGCAGACAAGCTGCTCGCCCACTCACGTCTGCCGCTGGCCTGGCACGAGCAACGCACCCTGCTCGGCTTTGCTTGAGAAATTGACCCGAGCCGCAGCTTTGGCTAGGCCGCGGCCGGCCGTTGCCCGATGACATCAGCGGCACTGCGGTACTGGAATATCGCCCGACAGAGATAACAGCGCCGGTTTGCGCAATTTCGACCAGTACTGCGTGTCTCTGCCGACCGCAGCGACGCACACCCGCGCGGAACCGCGCGTTTTTCGACCGGCAGCGGCCGGGTCTGGGCGAGACACGGACTGTCTGCTGGAGGGAGATGGATTCGAACCATCGGTCCCGCGGAAGACCCCCGGCCTCCTGGCGACGTCGGCTCTCGTTCGCTCCGCCTTTTCCAATCGAGGCATCAAGCAGAGCCGACGTGAGGCCCTCCCGTAAACTTGGTTGTGCCACGCGGTACTGATGGTTCGAATCCGGCTCCCTCCAGCGAGGAGTCGGGTGCGAACCTGACTTCCTCGCGCTCGGGGACGATCCGAAATCGGAGGGCCTCCTGGGAGCTCGGCATGTCTCACGACGCGCAAACGCGGCAAGCCGTAGTCCATCAAGGAGCCGGACAGGAGCTGGCCCGATCGCTCGTCATAGACGAGATGCTCGGTAAAGGCCTGGCCAATGCCCTGCACGACCCCACCATGGATTTGGCCTTCGAGCGCCCCCGTTTCCGGGACGAGGGCGGAAAGGTCTGAAATCGGCGCTCAGCTGCCTATTCGCCTCTTTCCGCAAAACCCTTCTCAACCCGCTAGGCGGGACTACGCCCGCTGCGGCGCTGGGACCGCCGGGCGTCGGCGGCGTAAGGTCTCGCGCCACAGGATGTAAAGGCCCGAGGCGACAACGATCGCGGAACCGACCAGCAGGCCCGGGGTCGGCACGTCCCCCCACACCGCGAAGCCGAGGATCGTTGCCCATACCAGCGACAGGTAGTTGAACGGCACCACCGCCGAGGGTGGCGCCAATGACAGCGAGCGCGTCCACCAGAACTGGGCGATTCCGTTGCCGACCCCGGCAAGCGCGACCATCAGCGCGTCGCCCCAGTGTGGGGCTCGGAACCCGAGCGTCAGCAGGCCGGCGGTACACAAGGTCATAATGCTCATCTGGTAGAGCGTCAGCGTCTCGGCCGATTCAGTCATGCTCATGCGGCGGATCGCGATCGCCACGGTCGAGATTAAGACCGCGTTGCCGAGCGCGAACAGCGCGCCGTAAGTCAGCGTGCCGGCGCCGGGATGGGTGATGATCAGCACACCGACAAACCCGACGATCAGCGCCGACCAGCGGTGGATGCCGACCTTCTCCTTCAGGATCACGATCGACAGCAGGGTCGTGAACAATGGTGCCGCGAAGCCGATCGCCGTCGCCGAGCCGAGCGACAGCACGCTGACCGCGAGGAACCAGCAACAGCATCGAGCCGAACTGCGATAGCCCGCGCTGCAGATGCTCGCGGTAGCGTCGCGTCCGCAAGACGCCCCACCCGGCGCGCGGCAATACGATCGCCGCGGCGGTCAGGAACGCGAACAGGGTGCGCCCGAACGCAACCTCGCCCAGCGGATAGCTGGCAAGTTGCCATTTCACGACCGCATTGCCGCCGGCGAACATCACGGTCGAGCCGACCATGTAGGCGATCCCGAGCGGGACCGCCTCTGCGGGAAGCACGCGGCCCACGGTAAAGCCAACCGCGGCGCTGAGTCACTCGATGCCAGGCGGCGTATGAGGCACGGGGTCAGGCGCCACGGCTGACCGTGCTTTCTCCTGCTCGGCGAGCCACTCCATGGAGCCGCGGGCCCATACGGTTTTGACCGGTGGCGGTTTGCGGCGCTGCTCGCGTTCCTCCAACTGCCGACGGGTCAACTCGACAATCCCCCAACCCGGCATGGGCATCTTGAACCAGTCCAAAAACTGCGCGGTCGAATCAGCCTGGTCGTCATGTTTGCCCTTCGGGAACACCGTCAGCTCGTGAAGATATTCGGCGAGCCAGGGGGCGGTCTCGGGAATGTGGACAAAGCCGTTCTCGATCATCGCGGTCTGCGCGTGCAGACGCATGATTTTGTCGCCGGTCGGCTGGTACCGGGTAACGCCATGGCAGCCATCGGTGATCAGCTCCTGGATCAGCTGGGTGCCGGAGGCCTTGTCCTCGATCAGCACGACAGTCGCACCGAACAGGCTCTGCTGCTCGCGCACGGCGCGCTTGAGCGCCGGATACTCGAGCCGCCGGCGAAACACACTGATGAGAAAGAGGTCCTTGCCACTTACTCCCCAGGTCGTGCACACCGAGAAATCGCTGAGCTCGGTCGCCTTGTTGGCGGTGTCCCAGCTCTGCACGATGCGGTCGAAACGCTCTGGCTGTTCGTTCTCGCGGTAGCGTTTGAACCATTCGGCCTTGACCAGCCCGCCGCCCAACGGGGCCGGCGATTGCTGATACTGGCCGGCGAAATTGTATTCGCCGATCGTCCGCCGGATCCGATCGAGCACCTCGAGCGGCTCGCGGTCGGGATGCAACGCCTCGCCCTGACGACGTGCGAAGCATCGCGGTTCCAAGATCGTCTCGATCCGATGCTCCTCGTCCTTTTCGGCGATCGCCGGGAAGCTCAGAATTTCCCACTGCTCCTGGCCGAGGACGTGGCCGACCAGGTCGTCTTCGTGCAGCCGCTGCATGATGATGACGATCGCGCCACGGCGCTTGTCGTTTTGCCGGCTGTAGAGGGTGTGGTCGTACCACTCGTTGGCGGCTTGCCGCTGCGCCTCGGAGAGCGCCTCCTCCGGCTTCAGCGGATCGTCGATCAGGATGATATCGGCGCCGCGTCCGGTCAGCACGCCGCCGGTCGAGGTGGCGAGCCGGTAGCCCTGGCGAGTGGTGATGAACTCCTGCACCGCCTGGCGGTGCGGCGCCAGGCGGGTCGGAAAGATCCGCTGATACCACGGGCTCATCATGATGCCCCGGCAATCGCGGGCGAGCTTGTCGGCGAGATCCTGGCCGTAGCTGACGCAGAGGATCTGGGCCGACGGGTGGTGCCCGAGATACCACGCCGGAAACGCGATCGAGGCCAGCAAGGATTTGAGATGCCGCGGCGGCAGGTTGATGATGAGGCGCCGGATCTTGCCTTCGCGCACCTCGGTCAGCTTGGCGGCGATGACCTCTAGGTGCCAGTTGGTCGCCAGGCAGGTCTGCGGGTTGAGGTCCTGGAAACAGCGCCCGGCGAAGGTCGCCAAGTCGTGCCGCAGCAGGAACTCGTACTGCGTCGGGCTCAGGACTTTCATTGCTCGGGTTTCCCGATCGAGAAGCGCGCCTTGATCTGTTCGAGGACCTTCTCGTCCGCCTCGCTGAAATCGGAGGGCTCGGGCGTCGTCGGCTCGGTCTGACGTTCCATGTCCCGCACGATGTCGAGAAGGATCTTGATCGCGCGGAAATCGGCAGTGGCCGAGCGGTTGACGAGCTGGGCAATAATCGCTTGGCGTTTGCTGACCTTGCGGCGGCCACCGTTCTCGGTGACGATGACGGGCTCGTTCAGCGCTTCTGTCAGAAGCGTCGTGAAGTTTTTGCTGCCGGGCGGCCGGCCTCGCGGATTGCCGGACCGACCTTTCACAAAACGGGTGTGGCACGGCGGCTTACCATAGCCCACCTCGTAATCATTGTTCTTTTCAGGCGGCATTGGGGGCCTCCGCCTCGCGGGCGAGGTCATCAAAGCTGCGCCCGCTGACGGCATGACGAGCGCTGCCGCCGGTCAGAGCCTGCCAGCGGCGGATCGCCGTGTCGGCGTAGATCGGGTCGAGCTCAAGCGCGTAGCAGCGCCGGCCGGTGCGCTCGGCGGCGATCAGGGTCGTGCCGCTGCCGAGAAAGGCGTCGAGCACGATATCGCCGCGGGCTGAGCAGTCGAGGATCGCATCGGCGACCATCGTGACCGGCTTCACCGTCGGGTGCAGGGCCAGCAAATTACCTTGCTCGCTGTAACGGGCAAACGAATTGGCCCCGGGGTAATGCCAGACATTGCTGCGGTTACGGCCGAACTGGCCAAGCTGAATGTTGTTGCGGTGCGCTAGGTGACCGTGTTTGAAGACGGCCACAAACTCGTGCTGGCTCCTATAGAATGAGCCCATCCCGGCATTGTCTTTGACCCAGATGCAGATGTTTTTGAGCTCGTCATAGGCCTCACGGCCAGCGGCCAGCAGCTCTTCGACATGTCGCCAATCCATGCAGACAAAATGGATGGAGCCATCAATGCTGAAGGCCGCGAGATTGCGAAAAGCCTGGCCTAAAAAGGCCGTGAACTGCGACCCATCCATCTCGCCCGAGGCCATCGGGAAGGGACGATGATGGATCGCGCCGAGGCCGCTCGCGTGGCCGTCGATTCTCACATTGTAGGGAGGATCAACGAAAACCGTCGCCGCGCGTTGTTCGCCCATCAGCGCTGCACATTCGCCGTCTCGTCGACCTCGCCTTTTTGAGCCCGCACCTGGTCGAGGCGATCCTGCAGGGCCGGCAACCCGTCGAGCTCACCGCGACCCGGCTGACCGAACTCGATCTGCCGCTGGACTGGACCGAGCAGCACAAACTGCTCGCAAGCTAAACCGCAACTCCGAACAGATGTGCCAAGCTGCGACCCCACCGCGGCCTGGCCTCGTTTGCAAACGGTCAGAAACTTTCGGGAGGGTGGGACTGCATCAATGCCCGACAGAGAGAAAGGGCGAACGAGTTCCGACTTGCAGCCTGCACGCCCTTTCTCACGTCCCTAGCCACCCGCAGACAGCCGCCTGACTGCGGGGTTTCCGCCTACAACCGCCGCTTTCACCGCTGAGACAGACTCGCCGCTGGAGGAAAGCGGATTCGAACCATCGGTCCCGCTCGGAGAAAAGCGGTCGTTCCGAAACGCGAGCATCCGCGAGCTGCATCGCGCAGCCTACCGGGGCGGCCGCAAACGATATCGGCGCGGACGACCGTCAGGCAGCCGGCGATCAGATCATAGCAACACGGCTACGGCGTCGGAGCTGCAGGTGAGACCTGTGGGCTGAACAGCGGTAACCTCAATATCTTGAGCGAGGCGCGGATACATGCGCCGGAGCTGATCAGCGACCAAGTCAGCGTCGACCCGATCGAAGAAGTGCTTTGCTCGTCTTTGGTCAGTAGAGAAGTTCGACGCTGATGCGTCATACCATCCGATGATTGTTTTGTCGAACTTGTTCCGAAGGGTGATGCAATACATGATTTCGGGTCTTCACAGCTGGATTTCTTGAATCCTTGATGTGGCGGGCAGGCTCAAAGCCGATTTGCTCGTGATACTTTGGACAGTGCATCACGTTAAAATCAAGTCGCTGCCGTATGCTGTCACGAAGCAAAGGTCCTGCATTTTGGCTGTCTGTCTAACCGGCCGGCAGCTCATGGCGATCTCCTGGCATGCAAGGATATCGGCAGAGAAAATGACAGCATGCTTTCGCTGACGTTAATTTTTCGTAACTTCCATTTGGCGGCACGGGGTGCGGATCGGTGGCGGCAGGTTCCTCAACCAACTCCGCAGCCCTCAGAGTTCGTCTGACTCACCGCTGGAACAAGCCGGATCGAACCGTCAGTACCGCGTGAGACGACCAAGGTTTCGAGAGAGGGGCTCGTGTCGGCTCTCCTTGCCGCAACGGAGAAGGCGGCGCGACGAGACCCGATATCACGACGACGGCGGGGGTCTTCCGCGGGACCGATGGTTCGAATCCGGCTTCCTCCAGCGGTGAGTTGGTTGCGAACTCGAATTTAAGCGCCGAGCGTGCCAATGTCCTCGCCGCGCGCGATCAGGACGACGGTGTGTACGACAGAGCGAAACCGAGTGTTCGGCGGCGGGGCGCGTTGAACGGCCTACTCTCGGTTCAGGGTATCCATCGGTTAAGATCACATGGCCGATTCGGGCGGCGCTGGGTACGGTATGGTGAACTCACGTTCCCGCCGAGGTTCACGATCGGCGGGGCGGGCTGACTGCGGACCGCGTCTCCTTTCTGCCCGTCGCCAGCCCCAAGTGCGACCGGTCACTGGGAAATGAAGATGACGAACACACGAGGGAGGTAGATATGCCAAGAAGAGGCATCGCGGTCGCTGTTATCGTCATCGTGGCCTGCTTCATCGTACTGGGCCTGACGAGTGACTTCCTGGTCGATTGGGCCTGGTTCTCGGCCATCGGGTATCTGGATGTCTTCGCGACGATTCTTGGCGGCAAGGCGGTGCTCTTCTTCGCGGTTTTCGTCGGGTCCGCCATTCTCCTGTGGGTGAACGGATCCCTGGCCTCCCGGTTCGCCCGGCGACGGGGGCATGTGCATCCCGTCGGTTTTGCGCACGAAGCCGGCGGGGCTCAGACGTTGCCTGAGCTCTTGGAGCTCATGCGCCAGCGTCTTCCGTGGCGTCTGCTCATCA
Source organism: uncultured Alphaproteobacteria bacterium (assembly GCA_963700185.1). GTDB lineage: Bacteria > Pseudomonadota > Alphaproteobacteria > ATCC43930 > CGMCC-115725 > AP-15. The sequence continues at coordinate 4,254 of CAVOWP010000013.1, read as the reverse complement.
TAGGGGTCGCCGGCGTCCTTGCGATCTTGATTGCCGCAGGGGAGGTGAGCAACTGGGACCTGTTCCTGCGCTTCGTCTATCAGGTGCCGTATGGCGAGAGCGATCCCCAGTTCGGCAAGGACATCGGCTTCTATCTCTTCTCCCTTCCCGCCTATGTCGTCCTCAAAAATTGGCTGCTGCTGACGCTCGTCTTGAGCTTTCTCGTCGCCGGAGCGGTGTACTGGGTGCACGGCGACATCGAATTCAACGAGCAGCGCCGGTCGATCTCACCGACGGCCATCGCCCATGGCTCCGCTCTGCTCGGGCTCTTCTTCGCGGTGAAAGCTTGGTCTTATGGTCTCGACCGTTTTCTGCTGCTGTACGGCGACAATGGGGTAGTCGTAGGGGCGAGCTACACCGATACCCATATTGCGCTGCCCGTCCTCTGGCTGCTGGTCGGGCTCTCGGTCATCGCAGCCCTTGCCTGTTGGGCCAATTTGCGGGTCCGCACCTACAAGCTTCCGGTAGCCGGGGCGGTGCTGGTCTTTGGCAGTTCCTTGGTGCTGGCTCTGGTGTTCCCCGCGCTGTTTCAGGTCGTGTTCGTGAAACCGAACGAGCTGCAGTTGGAGAAGCCCTACATCCAGCGGAACATCGACCTCACCCAACAGGCGTATAATCTCCATCAGATCACGGTCAAACCCTTCCCGGTGGAACAGAACCTCACCTTCCAGACGCTACAGGCCAACCAGGCGACCATTGACAACATTCGGCTGTGGGACTGGCAGCCGTTGATGGACACGTACGGTCAATTGCAGGAGATACGGACCTACTACAAGTTCCACGATGTGGATGTGGATCGTTACCATCTCGATGGCGCGTATCAGGGGGTGACGCTGTCGGCGCGCGAGCTCAAGCCCGCGCTCCTACCCCCCAATGCCCAGACCTGGGTCAACTGGCATGTGCTGTTCACCCACGGCAATGGGGCGGTGATGAGCCCGCTCGCCCGCAAGACCGGAGAAGGGTTGCCGATCTTCTACCTCCAGGACATCCCGCCGGTCGCGACCGGCGGCCCGCCGATCGACGAACCGCGCATCTACTTCGGCGAAGAGACCGACACCTACGTCATCGTCAAGGGGAGCACCCCGGAGTTCGATTACCCCAAGGGGACGGACAACGTCTACGCGACCTATGCGGGTGCCGGCGGGGTCGCCGTCGGCGGGATCGCTCGCAGAGCCCTCTTCGCGTGGTATTTCAAGGACCCGAACCTGCTGCTCACCAGCTATATCACCGGCGACAGTCGGATCATGTTCCGCCGTACCATTCAGGAGCGGGTCCGGACGATCGCCCCTTTCCTCCGCCTCGACCGGGACCCCTACCTGGTGGTCAGCGAGGGCCGGCTCTTCTGGATGCAGGATGCCTATACGACGAGTCGCTATTTCCCCTACGCCCAGACACTTCCCGGCTTGGAGCTCAATTACATCCGCAATGCGGTCAAAACCGTCATCGACGCCTACAACGGGACGGTAACCTTTTACGTGGCGGATTCCTCGGACCCGATCGCCGCGACCTACCAGCGCATCTTCCCGGGGCTCTTCAAGCCATTGGCGGCCATGCCCCAGGACTTGCAAAAGCATATTCGCTACCCGGAGGACCTGTTCTTCATCCAGGCGCAAGTGTACCGGACCTACCACATGAACAGCGCCGAAGTCTTCTATAACCGCGAAGATCTCTGGCAGTTCCCGCGCCAACCGACCGGCGGGGACGAGGCGACGATGGCCCCATACTATATCATCGTGCGCCTGCCCGGCGAACCGCAGGTCGAGTTTCTGCAAATGCTGCCGATGGTGCCGAGCCAGCGGCAGAACATGATTGCGTGGCTGGCCGCCCGCTCTGACCCGCCGGATTACGGCAAGCTGATCGTCTACGAGTTTCCCAAGGACAAGCTCGTTTACGGGCCCTTTCAAATCGAGGCGCTGATCAACCAGAACACAGAGATCTCCCAGCAGCTCTCGCTGTGGAACCAGATGGGCTCGCGGGTCATCCGAGGAAATCTGCTGGTGATCCCGATAGAGAACTCGATCTTGTATGTGTCGCCGCTCTATCTCCGTGCGGAGGCAGGACAACTGCCGGAGCTCAAGCGGGTGATCGCGGCGTATGGCGACCGTGTGGTCATGGACGAGACGCTCGCCGGGGCGCTGGCAGCGCTGTTCAAGGGACCCGCCCCGGCCGCCCCGCCCTCGGCCTCCCCGCCGGGGGCGCCAGCCAAAACCGCGCTCGCCGGCCCCGAGGCCGATCGGGCGCGGGAGGCGCTGAGCCACTACAACGGCGCCGTGGAGCAGCTGAAATCCGGTAACTGGGCCGGCTTTGGCGCGGAACTGGACGCGCTGCGCCCACTCCTCGAGGAGTTGAGTCAGCACTCCACCGGTCGTTAGCCCCTTCGGCGACGCAGCTTCGAGGGGTAGAAACGACCACAGTAGCGCACCCAGCCGGTGAGAGCTCCGCCCCGAGCCGGGCGATATCGCCGCAGACCATGAGCGACGATCGGATCAGATAGAGGGGAACCGGGGTTTCGTGAGGATATGCGATGGCATTAAGTTCCAGTACAATTATCGGTGTCGGTATATTGGCCGGGGTGGCGACTTTGGTGTTGATGCCAGAGATCTGCATTGCCGGTATTGCGATCGGTCCTGAAGTCTCAGCAGCCATTGTCGCCGGTTTGGTCAAGATAGCCTTGCCGGAGCATCACTATCAGCCGGAAGACAAGGCCGAAGCGATCGCCGAAGTAGCCGAGACGGTCTTTGAAGAAGTCATTTGATCACCATCAGCGCTTCTTCCTAAGGTTCTGGCAAACAACGATCATGGCCGGTACCACGAAGAGAATCGCGCGATCGGACGAGCCTATTTAGCTTTGGCGAAGGGCGCACGCCTCCTTTCGTGCCGCAATAGCCGGCCAGACCTGCCGATCCCTTGAGACCGGCAGCCGACGACATGATATGATGGAGCCACCGCCGGCACGGCGCATCGCAGGTACGGCGTACTTCCCACAACCAAGCCTTGGCAAAGGCCCTCGCCTTCAGAGATGCCGGGAAAATGCCGGAGGCTCGTGAATGGGCCGCGGAGCTGGTGAGGTTGCTTAAATCACACGACCTTCTGAGGTGACGCACCGCCCTTCGGGGGGCCTGTAAACTTGGTGGTGTTTTCCGCGATGGGGTTATTGCGCCCTGCCCTGCTTCTTCTCGGCGATTTTCCTGTCGATCGCTGCCAATAGTTCGGGGCCAACCCTTACCGCCCAGCCAGCCGCCTCTTGGCTGTATTCCTCCGAGTGTACGGCCTTATTCATTAACGGAAGCAGGTCCGCAATGACGCTGGCCTCATCTCGATCCAGTGCAACAGTGATCAGGCCCGGCTCGGCGACAGGGTGGACGAGGACGCGGGCGCGCGTAGGCGATCGAGACTCCATTCGCCACCACCGGCGACCCAGAGATAGAGGAACACGAAGCAGTAGACGATTGCCAACTCCCCGCCGTTGAGGAGCGGGAAGAAACCTCTCGGTGCATGGGCCATGAAGTAGGCCACTGCCATGTCACCTGCGAGGATGAAGGCGACGGTGCGGGTGAACAAACCCAGCGCGAGCAGCAATCCGCCAACCAGCTCCAACAAGCCTTGGAGGCCCGGATTTAAGGTGAAGGGGGCGTAGGGCGCATGGTTCGGCTGGAGTGGGAAGCCGATGACCTTCGCGAGACCGTGCTCCATGTACAGCAAGCCGACCATGATGCGCAGAATGCTCAACATGCGCGGTTTCCAGGTGAGCCGCAGAGTTGCCAAATCGGCCACGGATTATCCTCCCCAAAAGCCGGCGATCTCTCTGGTCGTCTACCAATAGGGTAAATTTATCGGCAGCGGCCGCGCAACCATGCCTTTGGATGATCGCGCATATTTGATCGCGATTGCCCACCCTGCGGTAAATCGGCCCCGCGCCGCAGGAAAATTCGTCCAGAAGACGCGGAAACCCTGGCGGGTTTCAGACCGCGGTATGAGATATGGGATGGCCGACTGAGACCGTGATGGCGCCAGCGAGCAGGGGGCTTGATGAAGGAGAAGCGCCCTCGGGCCGGACCGCCTCCAGTAGACGTCACCCGGTAGTCTTATTTCCAGAGATCGTTCGCGATCACGCCGCATTGATCGAAAATGTGAAAGAGGCACGGTGCCGGGCCCGTTGAACTCCCGTTATTTCCGTCCCGTTCGCCGCAAAGAGACCCGCGCCCGCAGCTGGGA
>CAVOWP010000012.1:0-313835 GCA_963700185.1 uncultured Alphaproteobacteria bacterium | reverse complement strand
CCGTAATGGTCGCGCAAATCGATAAAGAGGAGCTGCCCATGATCGCGCTTGCGGTGCACCCACCCGGCGGCACAGCCGCGCCGGCTGGCCCGCATCGGTCAGGCGCAGGGCTCCGCAAGTGTGGGTTCGATAAGCGTGCATAAGGGCAGATCCCGTTCGAGGCGGCGGGAACACGGCACGGCCGCCAGCTGTTGTCAAGCCGGCCACCGGACTGGAGCGCCCCGCAAGGCGCGAGCGAAAGCCGGCGGCCCACTTGATCACAGAGGGACAAAACAGGCGCGGAGATCGGCCCTGACCGAAACCCGCCGCGGCGCCACCGGAATAGCATCAAGTTCTCGCCGCAATGAGGATCAATACCATCGGGATCGCCTATGCCGCCATCACCACGCCGCACAAATCGCCGAAGGATCATCCGACTAATCGTCCTCGGGGGCGTCGTCTTCGCCGCCGCTGGATTGGCGTTGCTGCAATTCGGCGCACTCGCCCAATCGGGCAAGACGTACCGCGTCGGGCTGATCTCGGTAAGCGCGCCCGACAGCGGGATCTTGGGTCCCGGACTCGTCCGCGACTTCGCCAAGCGCGGCTATGCGGTGGACCGCAACATCATCTTCGAACGCCGCGCCGCCGAGGGCCACCCCGACCGCTTGCCCGGCCTCGTCGACGAACTGGTGGCCGACCGCGTCGATTTGATCATCACACAAAGCTATCCCGCGGCCGCCGCCGCCAAAGAGCGCGCCGGCAAAATCCCGATCGTGGTGACCAATTCCGGCGATCCGGTCGCGACCGGCCTCGCGGCGAGCCTGTCCCATCCGGGCGGCAACGTCACCGGGGTCTCGGACGTTGCTAGCGAGCTTTCGGCCAAGCGTCTGGCGCTCCTCAAGGAGGCGGTGCCAAGCGTCCGCGTGGTCGCGGTGCTGTGGAACGCCGACGATCTGGGCATGACCCTGCGCTACCGGGCGGCGGAGGTCCAGGCCAAGCGGTTGGGCATGCAGATCGTGCCGCTCGGCGTGCGTGCGCCCGACGATTTCGATGCCGCCTTTGCCGCGATGGCCGAGAAGCCGCCGGATGCGATCCTGATGGTGACCGACATCTTGACCGTGCTCAACCGCAAGCGGGTGATCGACTTTGCGGCCGCGCACCGCCTGCCGGCGATCTATGAATACGCCTTTCTTGCCCATGACGGCGGCCTGATGGCCTACGGCCCCAATCTCGACGCGATCTTCGACCGCGCCGCCGGGCTCGCCGACCAGATCCTCAAAGGCGCTAGCCCCGCCGACTTGCCGCTCGAACTGCCGGCTCGCTTCGATCTCGCGGTCAACCTGGAGACCGCGAAGGCCCTCGGCCTGACGATCCCGGAATCGATCCTGGTACGCGCCGACGACGTGATCGAATGACCGGGGTCGGCTCGCGGGAACGCTTCGTCACCGTCACGTCAACGCCGGGTAAGGTCTCGGGGCGGCGCGCGCTTGCTGTATTTCAGGCGTGACTCCAAAACGCAATCGACATTCAGGCATGTTTGGCTATCGAGGTCCAACGCATCGAACGCGCCAAACGCTCGGGAGCGGTCGAGCGGTCGCTTGTCCGGATATCCGATCCTTAGTGGTCTCCAAACCGCTGGGACGATCGAGCAGAAGCGGGTTCATCAGACGCGCGACTTCGGCAAAATCACATCCTCAACTCTACGGATGCCTGTGGTGAAATCTTCACGGTGCGCTGGTTCTCGTCATATTCGATGAGGCGCTCCCGGTGCGCCTGACGAAGAACATCGCGCCGATAGATCGAAGGGTTGGAATACTCCAGGCTGGCGAGGAGATCAAATTCTGTTACCGGGCCAACGGAGGCAAAAAGCAGAACCAAGGTCTTCTCCAGCATCGTAAGCTTGGTGTCGAGGACGCGGCGAACGGATCCAGTATCCCAAACCAACGAAACCTCACGTTCGGCCAGCGCCTCGACCATCTCGCTCGCGACTGCGAGGGTCACGCCATGAAAAATGCGGACGAACTCGGAAACGATCCATTTCGCCATATGGAGCACGCAGACCGCGTCCATGTGGTTGGGATCAACGTCTCCGCCGACATGACCTACGTTGCGATTGTTACGAATCTCATAGAGAGCAACCAGCATGCGGGGTAGCTGAATGCGAATAGACCGTCCAAAAGATTGCGATTCCTTCTCGAACTTCCGGCACGCTTCGAAGAAGTTTGATGGCTTGGAAGACTTCCGGGGATAACTGCCGTCGATATGCCCGCGAAGGATGGTGTGGGCGACCTCGCACAACTTTCCGCCGTTTAGCTCGGCGGGTTCCCACCTTCTCTCTCGGAAGTTGCGCTCGATTTCTCGGAGTTTCTCGAAAAGTTCCTCCTCGAGACTTTCAGGCACTCCTCCCAGCAGGTGCGTCACGACTTCGCCTTTGCCTTCGGTGGAAGTTCGTGTTCGACAAAGTTTCTCCCAGTTGGCGTTATCTTAATGTCATCATAGCTAGTAGTATCAATCGTGCCCTTTCGTGACGACGTCACCTGGAGACCAACTACAAGGTTGGTTGGTTCTTTCCATGATTTCGTGATGCGAAACACAGTTCCAATTTGATTAATATTTATTTTGTGTTCCCTCATTATTTCAGAAAGATAGTACACGACGACCGGATATTTATCCTCATTGGATCTCGGTTTCTTTTCTTCGATGAACGCGTTAAACGACTGTTTTCCTAATGGGGTCAAATTCAAATCTTTCACCATGGTCCACTCAGACCGAGAGGCTTTTGATCCTCTCTTAGACTTTGCAGAGTTGGTGGCGGGTTTTCCGGGGACAGGGGTCTCAGCACACGAAGGGTCTGTCCGCTGCTGATCCGGCTCCGTTGCCGCCCGATGCTTCGCGCCGTGCTGTTTATCCTCAAAAGCTGCCATCAACACGGAAAAGGCTTCGTGCTGGACCGCCTCAGAATTAAAAGCGTTAACGGCCTCCGCGATCGCCCCCATACGCATAAGCAGGGCGTCAAGGTCTTCTTGTGCCATTACCTGTTCCTCGAAGGTTAATTTTCGCTATTCCCCGTACTACTGATTTTTCGCAACCGTCTTCGTCTAGGTGGTTGTGGCGTTCCCTTTTTGACTTCGCTTGAAAATTTGTTCTCGATTGCATTACGGCCCCTCTGCGTGACGTAAAACGAACCCGTGGAATTTGAGTCCTCCGCAATCCAGCCATTCTTGACTGCCCAAGTAAAATCTCTCGGAAAATTTGCCGGCGCCGCTTCGCCAGCTAACCGAAAGCGGCTCTTAATCACTTCTTTTGTAAAGAGCTCCACTTTTTCATATTGGAGGAGATATTCAGCGATCGAAATAATTTTGTCTGGATTTCGTTTCGCTTCCGATTCCTCAAGGAATTCTCGGAGCGAAGTTCTGCGTGAGCCGGAGGCTAGGGAGAGGTCCACCCCGTCAGTGCCTTTTCTCGAGACCGAAGCGCCCCGCTGCGAGAGAAAGTCCTCGGAGGCGGCGGCACCGCCCATGATGACGTTGATCATCTGCCGAGCGACTTGAGCAGGCACGGTTTTTTCAATGGTGACGCCGTTCCCTTTGATCGAGACCGTATAAATGTCTTCGTCTTTCTCTGCCTCCATGATCGCCTCCTTATTGCCTCACGCGCATATCGGGTGGAGAAGCAGCCCCTTCAAGGGGGACGTACGACCGTTGTTCGTCTCCTACTTTAATTTTTCGAAAAGTCTGGTTTTGTATGCGGTTTATGAAAGATATATGAGCTATCAATAAATTAGCGTATGACCTATACTTATCTTCGACATACATACCATGGAGCTGTACGGTCCAGGCGATATTTGGCGCGGCCGAGAAAGAGGCAAAGGTCATCGCCTCACCATTGCCGGCGGCACGTTGGAGCGCTGTGATCAAAGGGATAGCAAGTCATTCGGTCGCTGATCCGTGGGCGACCGCTGTATGCCGTCTCCCGCGGCTAGCGCAGGCGTGGACTAGCATTAATTTCCAAGTATGCCCGGCCGGCGATCGGGTATACTCCGGTCCCATCATGGCGGTCTAGCCGACGACGCGCAAATCGTACTAGCACTGATCCAGGCTACTCTGTCGCTGAAGCTACCTGCTTCCACCCCCACCGGTACATCAGTTCTACCGCCTCGCGACTTGTCGGCGGCGTAGACGCCGGCCAAATGGGGCATACAGTGTTCAGGATCGCGCCATGGTATCATGGGATGGAGTATAGAGAATATGTACGCTACGACGCTGTGAGATCGACATTAGCGTTCGGTGCTGCTCCAGCCTGCGCTCGACCGCCGCCCGTCTCCCGCGGCCGCCAGATTTCCGAGTTCGGCCTGCGCGAGTTGTTCCGGACCCATCATGGCCCCGACGACCGACCAATGCTGCCACGCTACCGGCCAAATGGGGCATACAGTGTTCAGGATCGCGCCATGGTATCATGGGATGGATAGTATAGAGAATATGTACGCTACGTACTTACCTCCGACAGGTATACCATGGAGTTGTGCGGTCCAGGCGATATTTGGCGCGGTCGAGAAAGAGGCAAAGGTCATCGCCTCGCCATTGCCCGGCGGCACGCTGTGATCAAAGGGATCGAAAGTCGTTCGGTCGCTGATCCGCGGGCGACCGCTGCATACCGTCTCCCGCGGCTAGCGCAGGCGTGGACTAGGATTAATTTCCAGTATTGCCCGGCCGGCGATCGGGTATGCTCCGGTGCCATCATAGCGGTCTAGCCGACGACGCGCAAATCGCGCCTTCATTGCTGCGGGGCGAACCCTTGAAGGTCGGCCTTGTTCATGGATCGCGTCAGAGATGGATGACAGCTCTCGACCTTAAGGCATCGTCGTCGTCACCGCGCTCGAAAGACAGGATCTGCCCCCAACACGGAAGGTCGCCGGGCGCTTGCAGATCGATGACCCGAACGGAAACCGGTCACGCGAGCCGGTCGATTTCGATCGTAGCAGGCGTGTCTTCGGTAGCTGCCGCTCAAACGGCCATGCACCGACAAGCTGCTCCCTAGGCGGCGCCGGCAAGCACGTCCCGTAGCTCGGCAAACAGCGCCTTGACCCAATCGATGACCGCGCGCGCAGGGAGCGGCGCAGATCGCGGTGGACGATGATCCAGATCGGCCGCGATTTCGGGATCGGCGGGGTGAGCCGCTCGAGCAGGGGATGGCCATCGCCGACATAGCAGGGGAGCACGCCGCGGCCGGTACCGGCGCGCATCGCTTCCAAATGCATCAGCATCGACGAGGCGCCAGCGCCACCGGTTTCCCTGTTCCTCTAGCTGCCGGTGGACCAGCGTGCCGCGCATAGCGCTTGTCCTCGGTATAGGTGACCCACGCACCGGCATCCGCGCCGCGACGCCGATAGACTGCACAGGCGAAGGTGCCTGCCTTGGAGATGTAGAAGTCGCCGCCTTCCGGCGAGCTTGTGGCGCAGCGCCATATCGGCTTGGCGTCGCACGAGGTTTGCCGTCTGTCGCAACTCGTCGACCAGCTCCAAAGTGATGCCGGACGGCAGCGCCGTCGTTGTCGCTTCCGACAGGCAGCGAGCCAGAAACCCGGCGGCACACTCGCCGGCCGACACCCGCACTGTACCGCTGGCACCGGCGAGGTCTCCCCCATGCAGAATTCAGCGCCATAGCCACGACGGCATCGGTAAGAGTGGCGTCTCTATCAGAGATGGACCGATCATTTTGCGGCTGAGTGACTTTTGCACGCTCGATAGAACTACCTCGGTGTCGCTTGAGATCTAGCCAAGTCGCCGCCATCCCAATCACTACAACAACCACCCGTATCCGTGCGGCGGTTGAGCAAATACCCGATCACGGACCGGCGTCCGCAGGTGAGCGCAATAAACTCGCACATGCTCGCCAAGACCGATAAGTTTTGCGCACCATTTAACAAACTGGACAAGACCGAGGATTTCCGCGACCTTGCTGATGATCGTGCGCAGGCGGATCCACCACATGACCGCCATCCTACCGTCGCTTGATGTGAAGCGTCTCGCTCGCTAGAGGCACTAACCATTGGTTGAGGCGTGCGCCTTTACCTACATCATCTGACTCCAGGCGATAGGTAGGCGGCGCTGACGCAAGTGCTTGTGGTGGCGCTTGCTACATAATCCTGGAAAATTCCGGGCGGGCAGAATCTCGTCCGCGCCCACGGATTTGTTTCGTCCTAGCCGTCAGCACCCTGAGTGGTGGGACTTTGCCGCCCGCCTGCTACCCATTGCTCTCGGCGGGAGTTTATTAAATCGACAATCACATAATTGACAAATTCATATTGTACCGTCCCGGGCATCCGCGTCCATCAGCGGGTGCAAGATTGCGATTGAAGGAGTTGCCGATGCCTGATCTCGACCTGATAAAACAGGGGAAACAGGGGCGCGTGGGAGTGGCGCTGGGCGGCTTCCCAAGGGCAGGTCGGGCCCGGCCGCGCGGTCGCCGCGGCCACGTCAATTGCGACGAGGGAGGGAGCGGGATGCGGTCTTGCTTCAGATTCCCTGCAAGTAACAGCGAGACCAGCCTAGGGCGGGGGCGGAACAGCCTCGATCGCCTGGCCTCCAACTAGCTAGCTAATAGCTAGACCGGCATGGCAAGAACTTTGGAGTAGGCAGATGGAGATCGTGATCTTCGGGCGCTTCCACGCGAAGGTAGGGCGCGAGGCCGAGGTGGAGGCAGCGCTGCGCGAGGTGCAGGCGCCCACCCGCGCCGAGCCAGGATGCCTGGAGCTTCATCTTTACCGCTCGCTGAAGGACCCGCGTCTCTATTACGTGCATTCGCGCTGGGGCGACATAGCGTCGTTCGAACGCCACGCGGAGCTGCCCCACACGCTCCACATGCTCGAATGCGTAGAACCGTTGCTCGACCATCCGCTGGACATCACGCGTTCGGTCTTGGTCTCGTGACAGGCGAAACCGATCGCAGCAAGCGATTCCACCCTAGAAAGTCATTCTCTACTCAGTCATTCGGCAGTGGGGCGGGGAGCAGCAAGGTCGTCGTGAGTCCCGGCAGGGGCGGGGTCAGCCAACGACGCGCCCGCCCGCGGCCAAACGACTGCGCCTTGCCTCTTGCGGCGAGCGCCTCGAGCGCCCGCTGCACGGTGCGCTGGCTGGCGCCAAGTGCCAGCGCCAGGGCCGAGCTCGACCACGACTCACCGTCGGCAAGGAAGGCGAGCACCGCCCCATGCCGCTCTTCGACAGGCCGCGCCAGCACGACGACCTCGCCGGCGTGGCGCGGCGCCAGCGCAAACCCTTGCTTCGTCGCACTCACCCCCGCCATGGTCCGCAGCACCGTGCGAAGCCGCCCGATTTCGACCCGCAACCGTGCGCGATGCGACCCGTCGGCGAGCTTCGCTCCGAATGCCCGCGCAACGAGCATGTCCCTCGGCACGTCTGCGGGCCACGCCTCGCCCAGCGCGCGGGTGAGCGCGAACAACACCGGACGCTTTGCGAGCGAGACCACCGTGCACGGGTCACGCACGACATGACGGCACGCGTCGACAACGAGCGCTTTCGACACAAGCAACGCCTCGACTTCCTCGAGCAGGAGGAGGCGCTCCTCGCCACGCGAGATCAGGCGCGCCGCGGGCGTGTTCAGCACGAGAGCTGCGCTTTCGACCTCGGCTGTCAGCGCCGGGATACGGGCGCCAAGCGCGGCGCGCTCGGCCCGCGCGAGTGCCGCGCGCGCCGCCTTCGTCCGCAGGCGCCGCATCGCGATCCCGGCAACGACCAGCTCGTGGGCGGCTCTCGACGCGGGCGGGAGGGGCGCGGGGTCGAGCTCGGCGAGCCTACACTCGGCCTCGTCGAGGCGCCCGATCAGGAGGAGGCGCCGGATCTCGAGATACCGTGCATGCGCGGCGTTCACCCGGTCGCCGTGCGCTTCGAGCGTCGCCCGCGCCGCGTCGAGCGCCTTCGCAGGCCACCCCAGGTCGCGCGAAGCGAGCGCGATCTCGGCCTCGGCGACGACGCACCTTGCGCGGGCTACGGCCTCTTTCGGACCGAAGGCGCGCGCCGCACTACGCACCAGAGCCTTCGCTCGAACGAGATCGCCGAGTTGCGCCATCGCAATGCCGCGAAGTGCAAGCGCCGGCGCGTCGTCGCGCAAGGCGACCCGGTTCAGTGCGCCGAGAGGATCACCCGCCGCGAGCGCCCGCGCCGCGGCCGTGATCAGCGAATCCATCGGAATCCCGCCACACTTGTCACTCCCACCATCCGATATCCGGCGCCAATCTAACTCACGACCAATAAGGGAGTGTTGGGCGATGACGACACATAAGACCGGGACACGTGAGGAGTGGCTGGCGGCGCGGCTCGAGCTGCTCGAGGCGGAGAAGGAGCTCACGCGGCGCAGCGACGAGCTGGCGCGGCGGCGGCAGGAACTGCCGTGGGTTCGGGTCGACAAGGAGTACCGGTTCGAGACCGATGAAGGGAGCGCCTCGCCGGCAGACCTCTTCAGAGGGCGTTCGCAGCTCCTCGTCTATCACTTCATGTTCGGGCCCGACTACACGGCGGGGTGTCCCTCCTGCTCGGCGATCGCGGACGGGTTCGACGGCTTCGTAGTCCATCTGGCGAACCACGACGTCATGCTCTGGGCGGTGTCGCGGGCGCCGCTCGCGAAATTGCAGGCGTACAAGCGGCGGATGGGGTGGAATTTTCCGTGGGCTTCCTCGCTCGGCAGCGACTTCAACGCCGACTTCAATGTCTCGATCACCGAGCAGCAACAGCGTGAGGGAGGCTTCGAATACAACTATCGGCGCGCGGCGGCGCGGCCTGTTGCCGAGATACCCTCGCGCTCGACGCCCGAAGGGCCCACCACGTTCGCGGCCATGTGCGGAACCGACACGCCCACCTACACGCGCGAGAGGCCGGGCATGAGCGCGTTCGTGCTCGAGGACGGCGTCGTTTACCACACCTATTCCACCTATGCGCGCGGACTTGACGGCCTCTGGGGCATGTACCAGTGGCTCGACCGCGCCCCAAAGGGGCGCAACGAGACAGGCGTCTGGTGGCGCCACCGCGACGAATACCGGTAGGAAGCGTTTTTGTGGCACTCGATTTGATGGTACGAGTTGCCGGCCGCAGCCGACAGATTGAGCCTGGCGATAAAGGAACATTTCATGGCTGCTCTCGACGGATTGGCGATTGCGGAGCGCGAGACGCGGCATGAGCCGACGACCCGTTCGCCGCGACCCACTCGCGGGGCGATGGACTGGGACGATGTCCGGGTGTTCCTCGCCGTTGCCCGGGAGGGCTCGATGCGTGCCGCCGGGCGGGCGCTCGGGCTGAGCCAACCGACCATCGCCCGCCGGTTGGCCGCGTTCGAGGCCACTTTTGGCGGGCCGAGTTTGTTCGACCGCCTGCCCGAGGGGCTGCGCCTCAATGCCGACGGCGAGCAGCTGGTCCCGGCGGCCGAGAGCATCGAGGATGCGGTGCTGACGTTGGAGCGGCGGCGCGCGGCGGCCTCGCCGGTGCTAAGCGGTACAGTGCGGGTGTCGGCCGGCGAGTGTGCCGCCGGGTTTCTGGCTCGCTGCCTGTCGGAAGCGACAACGACGGCGCTGCCGTCCGGCATCACTTTGGAGCTGGTCGACGAGTTGCGACAGACGGCAAACCTCGTGCGACGCCAAGCCGATATGGCGCTGCGTCACGAGCCGCCGGAAGGCGGCGACTTCTACATCTCCAAGGCAGGCACCTTCGCCTGTGCAGTCTATCGGCGTCGCGGCGCGGATGCCGGTGCGTGGGTCACCTATACCGAGGAGCAAGCGCACTATGCGCCGGCACGCTGGGTCCAGCGGCAGCTAGAAGAGACAGGGAAACCGGTGGCGCTGCGCGCCTCATCGATGCTGATGCATCTGGAAGCGATCCGCGCCGGTACCGGCCGCGGCGTACTGCCCTGCTATGTCGGCGACGGCCATCCCCTGCTCGAGCGGCTGACCCCGCCGATCCCCGAAATCGCCGCCGAATACTGGATCATCGTCCACCGCGATCTGCGCCGCGCCGCCTGCGTGCGCGCGGTAATCGATTGGATGAAGGCACTATTTGCCGAGCACCGGGACGTGCTCGCCGGCAATCGGTAGGTGCTGCGAGCGGCGCCTCTCTTGGAGAATTCGATACACCCAGCCAGCAGATCGCCGAATATAAGCGGCGGCGTCGCCAGCACGCGAGGTTGCCGATCAAAAACCCGGAGGCGGCCTGATGCGGATTGTGGTGGTTGGCACCTCGGGCGCCGGCAAGACGACCCTCGCGCGCAGAATTGCGGCATTATTGAAGCTGCCGCATATCGAACTCGACGCGATCAACTGGCAGTCGGGATGGCGCGATCTGACGCGGCACGATCCGGAGGAATTCGTCCGCCGCGTCAATGAGGCGATCGAGGCCGAGGCTTGGGTGGTCGACGGCAATTATGGCCCCGTGCGCGACATGGTCTGGCCGCGTGCGACCCACCTCGTCTGGCTCGATTATGAACGCTCGGCAATCATGGCTCGGGTGATCTTCCGTACGCTTTTCCGGCTCGTTCTGCGCACCGAGCTGTGGGCCGGCAACCGCGAGCGATTGCGGCACTTGCTGCGGCCCAGCCACCCGATCCGCTGGGCCTGGACCACATGGGAGCGTCGCCGCCGCGAAACTGCGGAGCGGCTGGGGCAGAGGGAATTCGCCCATCTCGTGGTGCTGCGGCTGCATCGCTCGAGCGAAGCCAAGTGGGCAATCGACCTCCTGGCGCGGGCGGCTGGCGTAGAAATTAAGGATGACGGCGCGACCCCGCGATGTTGAGGGTCAGCAGCTCGCCGTCGCGGCGACTCGCTTGAGGAGCGAGCAGCAGCGTATCATTTTCAAAGTGCGACATCAGCTTTCGGAGATAGAGAAATGGGCGAGCGCGAAGAAGTTGGTGATCGGTCGATTCGCATCCCCGAGCACATGATCGAGACGATCAACCGGGTGGTGCGGACCTCGCGCCAGATGCTTCAGGAGATCGGCCGGGAGCCGACCCCCGAGGAACTCGCCGAAAGGCTGGCAATGCCGCTCGAAAAAATGCGCAAGGTGTTGCTCGCCCAGCAGCCGATCCGCCTGGAGGCGCCGATCTCCGAGGACGGGGATTCCAACTGCGGCTGATCCTGCGAACGAATCTGAAAGGTTGAGTTGCAGCTGCCGCCGCTCTCGGCAGATTACCTACGCCGTCGTCTGTATTTGCCGATCGAGTGCTGTCTTGAGCGGCGCTCGGTGGCGACAGGCCTGCCAGCTGCGCCGAAAGCCTCCTCTTCCTCGATGCGGAATACCAGGCGGCCGCCGATCCCGTCGGCTTGGACGAGGCGCACCAGCACCTCTGCGCCCAGCCGGTAGACCCGGCCGGAATTGCGCCCAACCAATCGTTGGGCTCTCTCGTCGCGGACATAATAATCGCCGGGTAGGGTGGAGATCGGGACCAGCCCATCGGCGCCGTTTTCCTGCAATTTCACAAACAATCCGAAACTCGCGACGCCGCTGATGTCGGCGCTGAAGAGGCTGCCGACCGATCCGGCGAGAAGAGTCGCGCGGTAGCGTTCGATGGCAGCCCGCTCGGCGTCGGCGGCCCGCCGTTCGGTCGCCGAGATATGCGCCGCGACCGCTTCGAGCCCGTCACGGCCGGTGTCTGCTCCTGCGTCTCCGAGCAGCGCCCGATGCACCAAGAGGTCGGCGTAGCGCCGGATCGGCGAGGTGAAATGGGCGTAGCGGCGCAGCGCCAGACCGAAATGCCCGATATTGTTCGGGCTGTAGGCGGCCTGCGCCTGGCAGCGCAGGACGAGGTCATTGACCAGCACCGCCTCCCCGGTGCCGGCAGCGCGGCGCAGCACGCGATTGAACAGTTCCGGCTTTATCGCCTGCCCCTTTGCCAACGCCAGGCCGGGAAGACCGGTCTCCTCCAGAAAGACGCGCAGCGACTCGACTTTGTCCGGGTCGGGCGCGTCGTGCACGCGGTACATGCAAAGTTGCCGGCGCGCCTCGAGCTCCTCGGCGGCGGCGACATTCGCCAGGATCATGAACTCCTCGATTAGCCGATGGCTGTCGAGCCGTACGGCGCGCACGATTGCCGCCGGCCGCTTTTCGGCATCGAGGACGACCCGATCCTCGCCTAGGTCCAATTCCAGTGCGCCGCGCGCCGCTCGCGCCTCGGCGAGGGCTGCGTAGGCGCCATAGAGAGCGGCGAGCGATTCCGGCGCCAGCGCGCAATCGACGCGCGCCGTCCCTTGCCGCCTGGACTTCTTCATAGGTCAGACGCGCGACCGAACGCATGATGCCGCGTTCGAAGCGATGCCGCCGCTTGCGGCCCGCGGCGTCGATCCAGAGGTGGACCGCGAGGCAGGCGCGGTCCACCTCGGGCTTCAGCGAGCACAGCTCGTTCGACAGCGCCTCGGGCAGCATCGGGACGACGCGATCGGGGAAATAGACCGAATTGCCGCGCCGCTCGGCCTCGCCGTCGAGAGCGCTGCCGGGCCGCACATACCAGGCGACGTCGGCGATAGCGACGATGAGGTGCCAGCCGCCGCGGTTCTCCGGGTGAAGGTCCGGCTCGGCCCACACCGCGTCGTCGAAATCGCGGGCATCGCTGCCGTCGATCGTGACGAGCGGGATATCGCGCAGATCGATGCGACCGTCCGGGGTCACCGGCAATGCCGCCTCGGCTTCGGCGAGGGCGGCGGCGGGAAATTCCGTCGGGATGTCGTAAGCCGCAATCGCCAGCAGGCTTATCGCGCCGGGGTCCGAGGCGGGACCCAGCCGCTCGAGGACACGGGCTCGCGGCGCACCGAGCCGTCCGGCGGCGAGCTGCTCGGCGACGACCAATTCCCCTTCGCCGGCCCCGCCCGTGTCGCGCGCCGCCACCCGGTACTCGTTGCGGTTCCGCCGGTCGGCCGGCACCAGCCTGCCGCCCTCGCGGGTATTCTGGAACGTCCCGATGATTCGCTCACCGGCGCTGTCGAGCCGGCGGATGATCCGCGCTTCGATGTCGCCGGTTTCGAGCGGGACCAACCGTGCCGCGGCGCGCTCGCCGACCTTCAACACCTCGCTCGCCCCGGTCTCGATAATGCGCAAGATCGGCGTCGGCTCCGGCCCGGGCCAGGCAACCGGGCGGGCGAGGGCCAGCCCGTCCTCGTCGCTGCCGATCCGCTCGATTACGGTCACCTCGGGAAGCGGCGGGGCGGCGACAAAGCGCCGGTTGGCGGCGCGGGTGACGGCCCCGGAACGCTCGATATTGCGCAGCATGTCGCGCAGTTCCGGGCGATTGCCCGGCGCCACGGCGAAGGCCCGCGCGATCTCGCGCTTGCCCACCGCCGAGGGGCTTTCGCGGATGAAGGCGAGAACCTCGGCCGCCGAAGGCAGATCGCCGCAGCGGCTACGCCGCTCTCTGGAACTATTCCCGCGAGATTTCGCCACTCAGCGGGGCGCCGGCCCGGGTCGAGCTCGGGGTGTTCTCGCCGTCGATCGATTGACACCGGTCTTTGTTGCCGCGGTCTTCTTGGCGGCTCCGGTCTTTTTCGCCGTCTTGGTTGTTTTCGTCACCTCAGTCGTAGCGCCATTCTTGGCGGCCTTCGCGGAGGCGGATCTGGCGGTTTTGCGGCCCCGTTTCTTGCCCTTGTCGCGCTGCGCGGCGAGCACTGGCAATGCCTCCGCGAGGGAGAAGGTGTCGGGATTGCCATTGCGCGGCAGCGATGCGATGACGCCGTCATGGCTGACATAAGGGCCGTAGCGTCCCCGATAGAGGCCGACCGTGCCGCCTTCGGGGTGGGCCCCGAGCTCGCGGACCAGCTGCGGTCCGCGGCGCTGCGCGGACGACGGTTCAGCCAGCAGCACGACGGCGCGGTTCAACCCGATCGTCAGCACGTCGTCGTCTGCGCCAAGCGATTTGAAGGTGGTTCCATGCTTGATGTAGGCACCGAACCGGCCGATGCCGGCGACGATCGCATCGCCAGTTTCCGGATGGCGGCCGAGCTCGCGCGGCAGCGCAAGCAGCCGCAGAGCGGTCTCGATATCGACTTCGCTCGGCTTCAGCGAGCGGGGCAGGGTGACCCGCTTGGGCTTGAACTCGCCGTTGCCTTCGCCAAGCTGCACATAGTGGCCATAGGGGCCCTTTTTCAGCGTGACCGCCAAACCGGTCCCGGGGTCCGTACCGAGTGCCGTTTCAGGAGTGGTGGGCTCGGCATCGCTCTCCACCGCAAGCCGTCGCGTAAAACGGCAATTCGGATAATTGGAACAGCCGATGAAAGCGCCGAACTTGCCGAGCTTGAGGCTGAGCCTGCCGGCGCCGCAAACGGGGCAGAGCCGCGGGTCGTGCCCGGACTTGCCATTGGGGAAAAAATGCGGCCCGAGCGCCTCGTCCAGAGCCGTGAGCACCTGGCTGATCGTCAATTCCTTGGTGCCGTCGATCGCAGCGGAAAAATCCCGCCAGAAGTTCCGCAGCACCTCCTTCCAATCGATGCGTCCCCCGGAAATGTCGTCGAGCTGGTTTTCGAGGTCGGCGGTAAAATTGTACTCGACATAGCGCTCGAAGAAGTTGGTCAGAAATGCGGTGACCAGGCGCCCGCGGTCCTCGGGAACAAACCGCCGCTTTTCAAGGCAGACATAGTCGCGATCCTGCAGAACCTGCAGAATTGACGCGTAGGTCGACGGTCGGCCGATGCCGAGCTCTTCGAGTTTCTTGACGAGACTCGCCTCGGTGTAACGCGGCGGCGGCTGCGTGAAATGCTGGCTCGGCGTAACCTCGCCGCGCGCGAGCCGTTCGGCCTTTCGCATCGCCGGCAGGCGTCCGCCTTCGCCCTCCCCCGCTAACTCCATTACGTCCGGGCTGTCGTCGCGGTCCTCCTGGTAGAGCTTGAGAAACCCGTCGAACAGGATGACCGAGCCGTTCGCGCGCAGGCGGAGACGCCCGGCGGCATCGGCGATGTCGACTGCGACCTGCTCGAGGAGCGCGGATGCCATCTGGCTCGCCACGGTTCGCTTCCAGATCAGCTCGTAGAGCCGGAGCTGGTCGCGGTCGAGATGGCGGGCGACATCGGCCGGCTTGCGCGCGAGATCGGTGGGCCGGATCGCTTCGTGCGCTTCCTGGGCGTTCTTCGCGGGGCTGCGATAAACCCGCGGCGCGTCCGGCAGGTAGCGTGGTCCGAATTCGCCGCCGATCAGATTGCGAGCCGCGGCGATCGCCTCGGCTGAAATCGCGACGCCATCCGTCCGCATATACGTGATCAATCCGACCGTTTCGCCGGCGAGCTCGATGCCCTCATAGAGCCGCTGAGCGATCTGCATCGTCCGGTTGGCCGACAGGCCGAGCTTGCGGGAGGCCTCCTGTTGCAGGGTGGAGGTCGTGAATGGCGGAAACGGGTGGCGGCGGACCTGCCGGCTGTCGATCTCGGCGACCGTGAAACCGGACGCCCGCAGGATCGCGTCGGCCGCCGCCCGTGCCTTGGCCTCGGTGTCGAGATCGAAGCGCTCGAGGCGCTTGCCGTCGAGATGGGTCAGCCGCGCGGTAAAGGTCTGGCCGGCCTCGGTCTTGAACTCGACCTCGATAGTCCAGTATTCGCGGGACTTGAACGCCTCGATCTCGGATTCCCGCTCGCAGATCAGGCGCAGCGCGACGGACTGCACGCGGCCGGCCGATCGGCTGCCCGGAAGCTTGCGCCACAACACCGGCGACAAGGTGAAGCCGACGAGGTAATCGAGCGCCCGGCGGGCGAGATACGCGTCGACCAGCTCGCGGTCGATCTCGCGAGGGCGGGTAAACGCATCGAGCACCGCGTTCCTGGTCACCTCGTTGAAGACGACACGCTTGATGTCGAGGTGCTTCAGCCCGCGGCGGGAATTGAGCACCTCGCTCACGTGCCACGAGATCGCCTCGCCTTCGCGGTCGGGGTCGGTCGCGAGGAACAGGCGGTCGGCGCCGCGCACCGCTTCGAGGATCGTCCTCAGATGCTTTTCGGACTTGCCGTCGACCTCCCACGACATCGCAAAATCCGCGTCCGGCAGAACCGAGCCGTCCTTTGCCGGAAGGTCGCGGACATGGCCGTAGCTGGCCACGACCTTGTAGTCGCTGCCCAGATACTTGTTGATGGTCTTTGCCTTTGCAGGCGATTCGACGACGACGACTTTCATAAATCGACTCTATGGCGCAAGGTCGCCCCTGCGGGACAGCTTAGGTGGTGCGCAATCAAAGCGTCGCAAATATTCACCGCAAGGAAACGAGGTTCCCGGGGTGGCGTTCGACCCGGCCGGCGAGTTCCAGCTCGAGGAGGAGGGTGGCCACTGCGGCGGCTGACAAGTGGCATTGGCGCACCAGTTCGTCAACCGCGACCGGGGTCGGTCCCAATCTCTCTGTGATCAGTTCGAGCGCGGCGTCATCTGCGACCGGCGGCTGCGTGCCGGCTGACGGCCAATCCATTACTGCCGGCGGTGGAAGCGATGGACGCGGGGGCGGCAGGGCTGCCGGGTGTTTCAGCTGCGCCCCGAGCTGTGACAGCACATCCTCGGCGCCCTCGGTCAGGATCGCGCCATGCCGCAGCAGATCGTTCGAGCCGCGGCAGCGCGGATCGAGCGGGGAGCCGGGCACCGCGAAGACGTCGCGACCTTGCTCGAGTGCGAATCGGGCGGTGATCAGCGAACCGGAACGTGCCGCGGCCTCGACCACGACAACCCCGAGAGCCATGCCTGAAATGAGCCGATTGCGGCGCGGGAAATGCCTCGCTTGAGGCTCGGTTCCGAGCGGCAATTCGGCGACGATCGCTCCCTGGCGTGCCAATGCCTCGTGCAGTCCCCGGTTTTCTTCGGGATAGACGACATCGACGCCGCCGGCGACGACGGCGATGCTGCCGGTTTCGAGCGCGCCCAAATGCGCGGCGGCATCGATGCCGCGCGCCAGGCCCGAGACGACGACGACGCCGCGCTGCCCGAGCGCCGCGGCGAGGTCGCGGCAGAAACGCCGGCCATTGGCCGAGGCGTTGCGCGCCCCGACCACCGCCACGATCGGACTGCCGAGCAACTCCGCCCGCCCGAGCACGGTCAGGATCGGCGGCGCGTCCTCGATTGCCGTGAGCCCGCTCGGATAAGCCGGCTCGCCCCAGCAGACGAGCCGCGCCCCGAGACGTTGCAGTGCGGAAAGCTCGGCTTCGGCGTCAGAGCGGGTAACAGGGGTCACGGTCTTGGAGCGCTCCCCCCGCCGCGCCAGCTGCGGCACCATTTCGAGCGCCGCGCGGGCGGAGCCGAAGCGGCGCAACAGCGCGTAAAAGCTGACCGGTCCGATGGTCTCGGTGCGGCACAACCGCAGCCAGTCGAGGCGCTCCTGCGGATCGAGTTCGCGTGCGGCCAGTGCTTGCCTCAGCTTTTACCGAGAGAGATCCGGCTCTCCGTGCCGGCCAGCAGCCGGCGGATATTCGCATGGTGCCGCGCGATGATTAACAACGCGATACCGGCGATCAGCAGCGCCGTCGCCTTGTCGGCCACAGATCGCGGCGAGCGCGACGCCGGTGACCGTGGCGACCAGCGTGGCGAGTGAGGAATAGTGGAACAATCAGGGCGGTGGTCATCCAAAGGACCGCCGTGACAAGCGCCACCGGCCAGGCGAGTGGGATCAGGACGCCGAGCGCGGTCGCGACACCCTTGCCGCCGCGAAAGCCCAGCCAGACCGGAAACATGTGGCCGAGGATCGCACAGCCGGCCGCCGCCAGTGCGGCGTCGTGCCCCCAGCGTTGGGCAATCACCACGGCGGCCGCGCCCTTCGCCAGATCGAGCAGCAAGGTCAGGGCTGCGAGCCCCTTGCTGCCGGTGCGCAGGACATTGGTGGCGCCGATATTGCCGGAGCCAATCCGCCGGATGTCGCCATGGCCGGCGAGCCGGGTCAGCAACAGCCCGAACGGGATCGAGCCGAGGAGGTAGCCAAGAATTGCTGCAACGACCGGAATGCCCTCACCCTCCCGGCGCTTCGCGCCGGCCCCCTCCCATTCCCTCCCCCGCCTGCGGGGGAGGGTTAGGGTGGGGGCCGGGTGGGTGAGGGTAAGCGGGCGGCACTCAGTCCTCGGCCCGAAAGATCGTGCGGCCGTCGACGATCGTGCGCCGCACCCGGCCCTGCACCGGGCGTCCGTCGAACGGCGCGTTTTTTGATTTCGAGCGGAAATCGTCGGTGGAGATGCGCCACGGCAGATCCGGGTCGAAAAGGACGAGATCGGCCGGCGCGCCGGGCGTCAGCCTTCCGACCGGCAGACGCAGAATGCGGGCCGGGTTTGCGGTCAGGCGCCGGATCAGCTCGAGGAGGCCGAGATGGCCATTGTGATAGAGCTCGAGCGACAGCGGCAGCAACGTCTCGAGCCCGACGATCCCGTAAGCCGCCGAGCTGAAGGGCAGGCGCTTTGAATCCTGGTCCCACGGTGCATGATCGCTGGCGATCGCGTCGATGGTGCCATCGCGCAAGCCTTCGACCACGGCCTGCCGATCCCACTCGCTGCGCAACGGCGGGGAGAGTTTGGCGAAAGTCCGGTAATCGCCGATCGCGGTCTCGTTCAGCGCGAAATAGGGCGGGGCGGTATCGCAGGTGACCGGCAGGCCTTGCGCTTTGGCCCGCCGCACCGCCTCGACCCCGGCGGCGGTCGACACATGGGCGACGTGATAACGGGCGCCGGTGATCTCGATCAGCCGAAGATCGCGCTCGATCATGATGACTTCGGCCATCGGCGTGATCGCCGGGAGCCCCAGCCGCGTCGCGGTCTCGCCTTCGCTGACTTCGCCGGCGCCGGCGAGGCTCGGCTCTTCGGGATGTTGCAATACCAGGAGATCGAAGGTCCGGGCATAGGCGAGAACCCGCCGCATGACGAGCGCATCGGCCACCGCCCGCACCCCGTCGGTAAAGCCAAGCGCCCCGTTCGCCGAGAGGAGCCCCATCTCGGTCAGATCGCGCCCGGCAATCGCCTTGGTCGCCGCCGCATAGGTATGAATCTTGGCGAGCTTGACCTCGCGTGCCCGGCGGGCGAGGAACTCGACAACCGAGACATCGTCGACCGGCGGGTCGGTGTTCGGCAACGCGACCATCGTCGTGACCCCGCCGGCGGCAGCGGCCCGGCCGGCGGTCTCGATCGACTCCATGTGCTCGGAGCCGGGCTCGCGCAGCTGGACCCGCATGTCGACGAGCCCCGGCGCCAAGCATAGCCCGTCGGCTTGCGCAAGTTCGACATCACACCCTGCTGCCGAGAGGTCTCCACCTACCGCGGCGATACGGTCGCCTTCGATCAGCAGATCGCCGCACTTGTCGAGCCCGCATTCCGGGTCGAGCAATCGGGCGCGGCGGAACAGCAGCCGGTTCATTCCACCGGCGGTCCGTTGCCGACATCGCGGGTCAGGATCTCGAGGCAGGCCATGCGGACCGCGACCCCCATCTCGACCTGCTGCCGGATCAGGCTGCGGTCGATGTCGTCGGCGACCTCGCTGCCGATCTCGACGCCGCGGTTCATCGGTCCGGGATGCATGATCAGCGCATCGGGCTTGGCCGCGCGCAATTTGTCGTAATCGAGCCCGAAGAAGTGGAAATACTCGCGGGTCGACGGCACGAAGGCGCCGTGCATGCGCTCACTCTGCAATCGCAGCATCATCACGATGTCGACATCGGCGAGCCCCTCGGTCATGTCGTGAAAGACCTCGACGCCGAGCCGCTCGATTTCGGCCGGCAGCAGAGTGCGCGGCGCGACGACGCGCACGCGCGCCCCCATCGTATTCAACAGAGCGATGTTCGAGCGGGCGACGCGGCTGTGCAGGACGTCCCCGCAGATCGCGACCGTGAGCCCGCCGAGCCGGCCCTTGCGCCGGCGAATCGTCAAGGCGTCGAGCAATGCCTGCGTCGGGTGCTCGTGGCTGCCGTCGCCGGCATTGATGACGGCGCAGTCCAGTTTCTCGGAGAGCAGCTGCACCGCGCCCGATTCGGGATGGCGGACGATCAGCACGTCGGGGTGCATCGCGTTCAACGTCATCGCCGTGTCGATCAGGGTCTCGCCCTTGTGCATCGAGCTCGCCGCGACCGACATGTTGATCACGTCGCCGCCGAGCCGCTTGCCGGCGACCTCGAAAGAGGTGCGCGTCCGCGTCGAGTTCTCGAAGAAGCAGTTGATGATCGTGCGCCCGCGCAACAATGAGCGCTTCTTCTCGGCCTGCCGGTTCAGCTCGACATAGCCGTCCGCCAGATCGAGGACATGCTTTATGTCCTCGGGCGACAGGCCTTCGATACCGAGCAGATGACGGTGCCGGAATACCGTCTCGCGGGCAGCTCCCTGCATGAGCCCCGGACTATAGGGAGAACCCGCCCGAACGGCAAGGGCGGCCGGCAAGGAGGGTTGCTCAGCGGCGCATCAAACTCGCGAATGCTCCATGGGGTGAGCGCTCCAAGGCCGGTTGGATGGTGAACGGCCGCAGTGCCTCCGGAGTGCGCATGTCGCGCGGCGGGGTGAAATCTTTTCTGGCGGCGCCAGCATTTCGGCGAGGCCGAGCCCGATGCTGAACCAGCCGAGCCCGCGGGCCAGCGCCATTGCCGAGCCATTGGCGGGGCTGCTCTGTCGATACGCCATGATGTTCACCCCTTTTACGGTTTGAGCACTACCTTGACGCAGCCGTCCTCCTTGTCGCGGAACGTCTTGTACATTCGCGGACCATCATCGAGGGTGACCTTGTGCGTGATGACGAAGGACGGGTCGATCTGACCCTCCTCGATGCGATGCAGCAGGTCGTCGGTCCAGCGGTTCACGTGCGTCTGCCCGGTACGCAAGGTCAGACCCTTGTTCATGAACATCCCCATCGGGATCTTGTCCAACAAGCCCGCCATAGACGCCCGGCATCGACACCGTGCCGGCCGGCCGGCAGACGTAAAAAATCTCCCGCAGCACGTGCGGCCGGTCGGTCTCGAGCATCAGCATCTGTTTGGCGCGGTCGTACATCGAGTCGATCGTGGCCGTGGCGTGCGCTTCCATCCCGACCGCGTCGATGCATTTCTCCGGCCCCTTGCCGTCGGTCAGGTCGTTCAGGCGCTCGACGACGCTCTCCTCTTCGAAATTGATCGTGATGGCGCCGCCGGCGCGCGCCATGCTGAGCCGCTCGGGCAGACGATCGATCGCAATGACCTGCTTGGCGCCGAGCAGGACGGCGCTGCGGATCGTCATCTGGCCGACCGGGCCCGGCACCCCAGATCGCCACCGT
Source organism: uncultured Alphaproteobacteria bacterium (assembly GCA_963700185.1). Lineage (GTDB taxonomy): Bacteria > Pseudomonadota > Alphaproteobacteria > ATCC43930 > CGMCC-115725 > AP-15. The sequence goes on along the minus strand of CAVOWP010000012.1, from coordinate 292,651 downwards.
ATCGGTCGGCTCGATGTCGCACTGCACCGCGGCCTGCCATCCGGTCGGGAAAATGTCGCTGAGGAACAGCACCTTCTCGTCCTCGATCCCATCCGGGATCTTGACCGGGCCGACATCGGCGTAGGGAACGCGGACATATTCGGCCTGGCCGCCGGGATAACCGCCGGTCAGGTGCGTATAGCCGAACAGCCCGGCGGTCGTGTGCCCGAACACCTTGTCGGCGAGATCCTTGTTGCGGTTGGTGCGCTCGCAGACCGAGAAATAGCCGCGCTTGCACTGGTCGCACTCGCCGCAGATGATCGTGAACGGCACGACGACGCGGTCGCCGACCTTCAGCTTCTTGTTCTCCGAACCGACCTCGACCACCTCGCCCATGAACTCGTGGCCCATGATGTCGCCGGATTTCATGCCCGGCATAAAGCCGTCGTAGAGGTGCAGGTCGGAGCCGCAGATCGCGGTGCTCGTGACCTTGACGATGGCATCGCGCGGATGCTCGATCCCCGGGTCCGGGACGCGGTCGCAGCGAATGTCCTCTTTGCCGTGCCAGCACAGAGCCCTCATCAGGACTTTCTCCTTCGGATTTGCCGAGCGGCTTGCCGCCCCTTAGGGCGAAAACCGGGGCCGGCCGAGTTCGTTCCTGATTAGGCGACTTTCATGGACAGGGCGCCGTCTGCTCGCGTTGGGGTTGACGCACCGGCGATCGGCTCCACGACCGCTGTTCTGCCGGTCGCGTGGCTGCGCACAATCCAGGATTGAGTCTGATTATTTCATCTTGCTGCATCTGCAGCAAATCAGCAGCAAAGCCTCGCCCATCGGTTGTTGAGCCAGCCCGACCCGGAGCCCCATCCCCGTCAAGGCAACGCCGCCGCGGCAAGCGTGGAGTTCTTGCGTGAGCTGGCCCGCCGGCCGGCGGAATCCGCCCTTGGCGGCCGCCCGTGCCGGTCCCTCGCTCCCTGTTTCCCCTGTTTTATCTGGTCGAGATCAGGCATCCGCAACTCCTTCAATCGCAATCTTGCACCCGCTCACGGGTTCGAGTGTATAATGCGATTATGGTAATTGCGTGACGTCCATGCCATATTCACCAGACGGGCCGGCGCAATTCGACGCGCTTAGGCCATTTGTCGGATAACGTACCTTCTGGAAAATCGGTTCTGAAGCTTTACGATCTTAGATTAGTGATTTCGTACTCCGAGCGATGTCGATCCACGGCGGCAGCCCGATTATCTCTGGCGGGGGCACGTTCGTGACGGTGGTTGCCTCCGGCGCTTCTCCCAAAGGGCCTCCCAAGGCTTCTTCCATCATCGCTTTAATGAGGCCGTAAAGTAGTTGATGGATGTGCCAGTTTGCATCCTTCACGTCTTCAATGAGGATGCGAAAGCCGTCGTTCAATCGTTCATCGAAGCTGCGGCCAGTGGCGGGCGTCGCTCGGTCGGCAATAATCGCGAAAATGGCGCGGAAAGCAACGGCAGACCCGACATAGTAAAGGGTGTTAGCAGGATGCTCGGCAAGGTGAACGGTGTTTTCCCGCGCGGCCAGGTTATTGACGGCCTGACCCATGTCGAGGCCGTCATAGTGAAATGCAGTCTTGTCTCGCACAAGCTTGATGGCGCTGTGTTTGAAATTCCGGTCGCCGAAATATTTACAGAGCCATGCGAGGCTCGTCTGATGATCCGAGCACAATGTGGCGATAATCGGATCAGCCGGTTTGGCGCGGAGGATACGATCAGCCAGCATCTGCCACGTCTCGAATAGCTTGCCGGCGAGGATTTGCAGGACACACCACATTTGAATTGACTGCGCATGGTCGTGCAACTCGCCGTCGGCAGTCGAATTCTGTGAGAACATCAGCAGGCGGTTTAGAAAGCTTAGCTCGTTGTGCGCGTGCATGCAGCCAAAGAGTTGGTTGCGCCGACGGTTTTCGAGCTTCTTCAGCAGAATCTCGTCAACTGGGAAAGTTAGAATTCTCACGGCATTGGCTGGTTGGTCACTCATTAGCAACTGCCCACTGCTCTGGTGGCGCGGCGGATCGTGGATATACCGACGTTGTAGCTGTCCGCCAATTCCTGCAACGTAGCGCCTTTCGCGCGGCGCTGCATGGCCTCTTTGCGCTGCGCCGGGGCCGCTCCATGTGCTTCCCTTGGGCCTTGGCGCGGCTTCTACCCTCTGTCGTCCGGGGCGCTGAATAGTGATTGTGTTAGGCTAGATGACACGGTCGGCGATCTGACGAAGCACACCCTCAATGGCCGTAATGAACGCGAGCATGGACTCTCCCTTCGTTGCTACGATGGCAAAATTTGTACTTATTTGAGCGTTTCAGTGACGCTCTGCCTAGAGAAGGACAACGCTTGGAGTCCCCTCGTGGACTCTAGGTTTATAGTGTGATCAACAATTTGCTCGTCTCTGTGGTCTAACATCGCGCTACTTAAAAATACGAGCGTTCTCATTTGGCTGACAACCGAATGGATCGATCTAACTCGTTATCTAGTTCCACAATGCATTCTTTGGGTTGCCCGTGCAGCGCCGGGCGCAAATCCGCAAAACTTTGGCCCAATACGTTTGCGCGCTGCTCAAGTTCAAGCATAATACGCGAGTCGCGATCACTAAACACGTTCCCGATTGCGCAAGTCGAGTAAATACTCGTGACGAGGAAAATGCTCAGTAAAATGCGCCTCATAAGCGCCGGCGGATTACCCAGCAATCACCGGCGTGACGCTTCTCAATACACGCTACAGCGCCGGCGATACCCGAAAATGTCGCGACAATCTCGGGGAGAACATCACGTTCTGCGGCCTTATCCAACAGGTGCGGAATGACTTGAGGGCTATCAACCTCATCATTCCAGAGAGGCAGTGCAGTCTGCGGCCACGGCACGCTCCCGTGCCTCGCTAGATAACATCCCTCGGGGACAGGGTTGGGCATCTTTGCCGCTTTCACTTTTAAACGTCGCTCCTATGTTGTTTTGGAGTGATGCCATTCAAGTCCCCTCTGCGAAGTTCGCCCGAACCCGAAAATCAGGCGTGACTTCTATATCGTGACTTCTATATCTAGTAGGGCGGTGCTTTTTCCGGGAACGCTGTCAAAGCCGTATTAATCTCCATTCTGGAAAGCTTGGCGAAGTCGTCGTCAAGTCGTCGTCGGGGGCGGAAAGTGGAAACACGGCGCGGCGCGGATTTCGATTTGCGGGACGGGTCGGCCTGGCGCTCGGAATTACTCCGCCGGCTGTGCCGTGCTTGGCGCGCATGGACACAAAGTCTAGGTCGGGCTGCCCGCCGGTCGAGCTTGCGAAACCTCTACCTTTTGCAATGGTCAAAACGGTGGCGTAATTTCAAGTTCGTACCGGTCACGCGCTACTGTTGTCTGTCGAACCAGTACGCCTATCGCATGGGTCTTCAAAAGGTCTTCAATCAGACGACGCGAGGTCTCATCGGCGAGAGCGCCAATGGTCACGGATTTGAGAACACCAGAAGGCAGCGTCAGGAAATCATTGTTAGTTTTCAGGGTTAAAGGCGATCTTGCGGCGGCTCGCTCCTCTGCAATCAGTCTCCATTCCGCTTCATACGACCAATGGATCGACTTCGTGATAAAGAGGCTCGTAGCCAATGGTGGGAAGGTCGCGCGCTGGGTACGTAGTACAATATTGAACTTTCTCTGTCGCCGGAAATGGATCGCGCCGCGCGTCAAATTCTAGACAAATGCCCGTATGGGACGCGGCATAGTGACCCCACATCAGCGGCGAAGCTGGATTTTCTGTAAGACAGTAGATTCGATATTGCCTACATAATGCCGCATACATCTCCTTGTCCATCTGCACGAACGCCGCTTCCAATTTCGAGGGGTTCACCATGAAATCATTTGCCACTCGGCGACGCTCTGCTTCACTCTTCGACGGATAATGCTTTCTGTTTATTTCGATGAGGTAGGCCAATACCCGTTTCCTGTCTTTGGGGTCTGTTGGCACCTGATAATGTACTCGACAGTCCCAAGGATCATTGAAGCTGTCAGGCCGCGACAATTTCAATTGTCCGGCAGAGAGAAGCGAAACGAGGTGCGCTTCCACAAAGCGTTGATAGTGGAAAAACCGAGCAGGCTTCATGCGTTTAGTCTCGAAATCGTGCTCTTTCCCACCCCGTAGCTGCGCGCGAGTTCCACAAGCGTAGCTCCCTCCGCGCGTCGTCCGTGGGCCTCGTCCTGCTGCGCCTCCGTCAATTTCGGTTTGCGGCCCATGCGCTGCCCGCGCTTCTGCGCCCGGCTGCGGCCCTCGGCGGTGCGGGTGCGGATAAGGTCGCGCTCCACATCCGCCAAGCCGCCCAAGCACCGCCATCATCAATCGCCCGGTGCTGGCGCCGGTGTCGGCCCACGGCTCCGCCAGTGACCGGAATTGCGCCTTGGCGTCCACGATCTGCTTGACGATGGCGAACAGGTCGAAGGTACTGCGCGCGAGGCCGTCGATGCGCGTCACGGTCACCACGTCGCGGGGGCGAGGCCCTTCGAGCATTTTGAGAAGCTCGCGCCGGTCGCTGTGCGCGCCAGTCACCTTATCGCGGTAAATCTTGATGCAGCCTGCACCGCGTAGCTGCTCAAGCGAACGTCAAGCGTCTGCCCGTAGGTGCTGACGCGGGCATAGCCGAGACGGCGCTTTTGGGGGTAAGTTTCCGTCATATCATACGGGAAGCGTACTCATTGATCGGGCGAGGGCAAGGGTTCTTCCCGTAAGCTTTTGATTTTTGCAACGCGCGGGCCGGGCAAGGGAGCCGTCAGGGTTGCGCATCCGGGCCGCGTGGCGGGGTCAAACCCGGCGGCAGCACTTGGGTAATGGTGTCGATGAAGCGGTTCGCCGTCGGGATGGCTGCTGCCGCTTCGTCGGTGCTGATCTGAGTAGCGGTTGGGCCAATGCCGTAATCTGCCGTCGCCTTAAGCTGGTAGGTAGTGCTCCGAGTCATTCACACGAATCATCAGGTAACGGCGCACCCCATCGCTCATATCAAATCCCGCTACACCGGCGAAAGCCGGTGCCCACGACAAAAGTGGATCCCGGCCTTCGGCGGGAAAGCGCGGAGGGACGTCGAGCTGCATCAACTGAATGAATTTGTGCACTAGGAAGCGAGTAAGCTCGCGGTCAATGCGTGGTTCGCGGCGGGCCAGCCGCGCGAACTCGAGCCGATGTGTTCAAAGATGTACGCCTCAGCGGCATGAAACGCCGCGTAGTACGCCTCGCGCGCACCGACATGTGGCAGGGGTAAGGCTGCAATCTGCTGAGCATCGGCAAGCTAGTGCGGGCCTTCGCCAGATAATCGGCAGTCTCGGGCTTCACAGATCGAGGCCATCTTTGCGCAACTCATGCATGAAGCCGGTGCGCTCCCGGTAGGCTCCGGCCGCAAACGGCGTGGCGGAAATGACGGCCCCGTGTCCTCAAGAATATCTGTAGTTATGGCGGCAAGCCGCCCACTCTCGTCGTAGAAACTCCCGGGGTCTTTGATAAAGACCGCAATATCATAATCGGAATCCGGCTAATGAGTGGTGAGCTGGCGGCACCTGGTCGGGTCGGCCGGGCGCTGTGAAACCGGGCATTGCCTTCTGCGCAAGCAGAACCCTTGAAACGAGCGCGATGGATGGGAATATGTATATCCCGCTTGGATATACGAGAAGGAAGATGGCTCACTCGAGGATTTTTAAGACCAACCGAACCCAGGCAGTGCGCCTGCCGAAAGCGGTGGCATTCCCCGACCACGTACGCGAGGTCGAAATAATCCAGCTCGGCCAGAGCCGACTTATAGTTCCCGTAGGGTTGCGCTGGGACGACTTCTTCCGGAATGGGCCGTCCGTATCCGAGGATTTTATGCAAGACCGGGAGCAGCCCGCCGCCGAGGGGCGAGAGCAGCTTTGATGCTGCAATACATGCTCGATACGAACATCTGTGTTTATGTGCTCAAGAATTGCCCGGAGCAGCTTCGCGAAAAGTTCAACCGCTTGGCCGGGCAGCTTTGCATTTCGACGATCAGCCTAGCCGAGTTGTTGTATGGCGTGGAAAAATCATCCCGCCCGAATGAAAACCGCCAAGCGGTCGAGCAATTGGTCGCTCGGCTCGGTGTCCTGCCATTCTCGGCGTCGGCGGCCTCTCATTACGGGCAAATTAGGGTCGCTCTGGAGGGGGCCGGTCGACCGATCGGCGCGCACGACATGCTGATCGGGGCCCATGCCCGCAGTGAAGGGATGACCGTCGTGACCAATAACCTCCGCGAGTTCGAGCGCATTCCCGAGCTTAGAACGGAGAATTGGGTTTAGTTCACTGATCGGCCATCACCCGCGCCGCCAGCGCGGTCATGACGAGAGACAATCCGAAAAAGAGCATGTTGATGCCGACCAGGAGGCCGATGGCCCAGTCGGCCGAGCTCGGCCATCCTGCCCAGATCAGGTAAGCGAGCAACAGGTCGACAATCCCGCTGAACAGCACCCAAACCCAACTGCGCAGATGCCGGCGATGTTCGATCGCGCCGATGATCGAGGCGATCCCCTCGACGATGAAGAACGCAACCAGCACCATCGTCAAGGTCAGCACGCCTGCCAACGGCCGCAGGATCAGTATCAGGCCCAACGCAACCGACAGCAGGGCTGTCAGCATCGACCAGGCAAAGCCCGGCATCTGCCGCGAATGCCAAGCCGAGGCAGCGCGGAAAACGCCTGCAATGAAGAACAGCCACCCGGCAAAGAGCGTCACCGCCAATGTGGCGACGTTGGGTTCGGCGACCGCCAGGAACCCCAGCACCATCATGACGATGCCCTGGATCAGAAACAGCTTCCAATGTCTGTGGATCGTTAGTGCCAACTGGCTGCGCAGCCCGTCGATATCCGTTTGATTGCTCATCTCTGGAATTCCCTCACTGTTGCGCCGGCAAGCGAACGCCGCCCGGCCCGATCAGGCCGGGATAGGGCGCTTTGAAGCGCCAGAAGGTCCCGCTCGTCGCCCCCTCCAAATAGATTGACTGATTGTCGGGGCCGCCGAACGCGAAATTGGTTGTTGCGGGGTCATTGTTCGGTATCGGCACAAAACCGAGAATGATGCCGCGCGGATTGATTTGAATAATGCCGCCAAGACCGGCCAATGCGGCCCAGAGATTGCCGCGCACGTCGTAATGCATGCCGTCCGGCCCGCCATTCCCGGGCATGAAGGTTCCGGCCTTCACCGAACCGAAGGTCGAATGCGACGGATCTTTCGGGCATTGCGGGCAGCCCATAGTCGGACCGTTTTGGAATGTGCTGTACCAGATCCGGCCGCCTCTGAAATCGCCGACGGCGAGCAGCGCGTCGTCCGGTGACACGGCAATTCCGTTCGGGAACAGGCCGCTGTCCATTATCTTGCGCAGCATGCCGTCGCGCGAATACAGGTACACGGCGCCCGTTTGGTCGGTCAGGTTAGGACCGGGGCCGGTGCCCCAAGGATCGGTGAAGAAGAGGTTCCCTTCGGCATCGAAATCGAGGTCGTTGGGGCCTTTGAACAGCTGGTTGCGGTAGGTATAGACGAGAGTGCCGACCTGCTTTGTCTGTGGATCATAGACGAGAATGCCGCGGTGCCGGCTGGTCAAGTAGAGCTTGCCCTCGAACCAACGGGTACCCTGCGGTTCGCAGGTCTGCCCCAGCTCGGGCGGCGGGTTGCAGTTGAAGACCGGGACGAGTTTGCCGTCCGGTGTCAGGTACGACACCCAGCCGCTGCCTATCGCTACGAACCACAGATTGCCTTGCGTATCAAACGCGCCGCCTTCGAGAAACTGCCCCTGCGGCGTGCCGCTGACATCGGCGAATTTTTCGACCGGGCCGACCCCCGCCGGCACTGGCGGCAGTCCCCAGGGCTGCACTGGGCCCGGGGCTTGGGCTTTTGCTGCACCTGTGGCGCAGAGCATCCCGATCAGCACGGCGCCCACCAACCGTATCAGAGCACAAAACGTCGGCATTGCTTCCTCCCCCTTTCTGCCAGTCAGGTTTGTTACAGAACAAGCACGTTCACACGATACCCTCCGCGCGCAGCATCTCGAAATCATCGGCGCTCATCCCGAGCCAGTCGCCGAACACGTCGGCGGTGTGCTCGCCGAGCAGCGGCGCCGGCTTGACCGGGGCCGGGGTGCCGTCGAAGCGCACCGGGAAAGTCGGCATGCGCAGTTCGCCATTGGGGTGCCGCATGGTCTGGATGATGCCCCGCTTCTCGAAACTGGGTTCACCCAGCAGATCGCCGGTGTCGAGCACCGCGCCGGCGGGAACGCCTGCGCCGCCGATCAGGCGCATCGCCTCGTGCTTGTCGTGGCGCCGCGTCCAGTCGGAAACTATCCGGTCGATCTCGGCTTCGTGCTGGCCCCGCGCCTCGCGGGTCGCAAAGCGCGGATCCGCAATCAGTTCCTCCCGCCCGATGACCTTCAGCAGCCGCTGCCAGTGCTCGGGGTTGGCGGGGCTGGTGAAGACGTAGACATAGTCGTTGGGCCCGCCAGGCCTGCACGGGTAGATGCCGGCGGGCGCCATGCCGCCGGCCAGTGACTTGGCGCCATTGCGCATTGCCGGCTCGCCGCTCCTCGCGTGCTGCACGAAGGCGCCGCGGCTGTATTGCAATTGGGCGTCCTGCATCGCGATCTGCAGCCGGCGTCCTTTGCCGGTCGTATGCCGCTGATAGAGCGCACCCAGGATGCCGATCGCCAACAGCATGCCGGTGCCGGTATCGCCCAATGTCGGCCCCGGCTTGCACGGCCGCCCGTCGCGCTCGCCGGTGATCGCCATCGTGCCGCCGCAGGCCTGCGCGATCATGTCGAAGGCGAGGTTGTTCTCGTAGGGGCTGCCCTCGCCGAAACCCTTCACTTGCGCATAGACGAGGCGCGGGTTTAGCGCGTGCAATACCTCCCAGCCGAGCCCCAGCCGCTCGATCGCGCCGGGGGCGAAATTCTCGACGAAGACATCCGCGCGCTTCGCCATTTCCTTGACCAGCTGCAGGCCACGCTCGGATTTGAGGTCGACCGTGGCGGATTTCTTGTTGGCGTTGTAGATCATGAAATAATAGGCGTCGGCGCCGGGCCGAGGCCCCGTGCCGAGCGCCCGGCCGGGCTCACCGCCTTTCGGGTTCTCGATTTTCACGACCTCGGCGCCCAGCCAGGCGAGAGCCTCGGTGCAGGACGGCCCGGCCTCGAACTGCGAGAGGTCGAGAACCCGGACGCCGTCGAGACAATTCGGCGCTGCGCCTGATCCGTCCATCGCCCTTTGCTCCTTCTCAAAACCGCAGAGCATCACGATAGTGCAGACCGGCTGCCGGTTGAAACGCCTTTCGCCGGCATCAGCGTTTCGGAGAACCCGATGAGCGATCCTTACGACCTTCAACGATTTGTCGATGCCCAGAACCCGGTTTACGACAAGGTCTGCTCCGAATTGCGGGACGGCAGGAAGAAAAGCCATTGGATGTGGTTTATCTTTCCGCAGGTAGAGGGCCTTGGCTCCAGTCAAATGGCCCGCAAATTCGCCATTTCTTCTCTCGCTGAAGCCGCCGCCTATCTCGCGCATCCGGTCCTTGGCTCGCGGCTCACCGAATGCACCAGGCTGGTAAATCTCGTCGAGGGACGACCGATCGAAGAGATCTTCGGCTACCCCGATGATCTGAAGTTCCGGTCTTCGATGACCCTGTTCGCGCACGCCGCACCCGACAATCGGGTCTTCACCGACGCCCTGCAAAAGTACTTCAGAGGCGAGTTCGATCCCGCGACACTCGCGCGACTGCCGGCTATTAAAAGTTAGTGATCGCCACAGGCATCAAATGACAGGGCATCAGTTCCGCATCAAACGCGTCTACAAACCTCCCGACGATGAGGACGGCGTGCGTGTCCTGGTGGACCGCCTCTGGCCGCGCGGACTGTCGCGGGAGCGGGCGCGGATCGCAACGCCCTCGTCGCCTAAAAGAGCAACATACCGGTTGCGCTTTATCGCGAGCTGCACTACATCTACAGGCAACCCGGAGGTTGCACATGAGCGATCGCGTCGAAAAGACCATTGAACTGAAGGCCCCGGTCTCCCGCGTCTGGCGAGCGCTGACCGATCATCATGAGTTCGGCACGTGGTTCCGCGTGCGCTTGGACGGGCCATTTGTGCCGGGTCGGATTTCGCGTGGACATATAACCTATCCTGGTTATGAGCATCTGCGATGGGAGGCCGTCGTCCAGAAAATGGAGCCCGAGCGGCTGTTTTCGTTCACCTGGCATCCTTACGCGATCGACCCGAACCAGGATTACTCCAGCGAGCCGCCGACGCTCGTCGAGTTTACGTTGCAGAGCATCCCGACCGGGACTTTGTTGCGCGTCGTCGAATCGGGTTTCGACAAGCTCCCGAGCCAACGCCGGCTCGAAGCCTTCCGGATGAACAACAGTGGTTGGAGTGAGCAGATCCGAAACATCGCGGCGCATATCGAACAAGCGCCGTAGCCGGTTTGATGCTGAAAACGCGGGCATCGGTATTTGCGGCGCTCGGTGACGAGACGCGCCTGTCGGTGCTTGCCAGGCTTTGCAATGGCGTGCCGCAGTCCATTTCTCGTCTGACCGCGGGCACCAATCTGTCGCGGCAGGCGGTGACAAAGCACCTGCGCGTCCTGGCCAATGCCGGGATGGTGCGCTGTGTACGGGTCGGGCGCGAAAGCCTATTTGAGCTCGAACCGCAGCCGATCGAGGAGGTACGGGATTATCTCGATCAGGTATACAAGCAGTGGGACGATGCGTTGGCGCGGTTGAAAGCGCACGTCGAAGAACGCTCTCGTTGACACCGAAAGGAATTGCCGCGGCAATCGACGGCGCTTGACAACAACGGTAAGTGTACGCTAACGTAAGTAATGGCTTACGAATCGGCCTTGGCTGCACTCTCCGATCCGACACGGCGGCTGGTTTTCGAGCGCATCCTCGCCGCGCCGCGGCCGGTCGCTGCAATTGCCGAGGGCTTGCCGGTCAGCCGCCCCGCCGTCTCGCAACACCTGAAGGTATTGAAGGAAGCCGGGCTGATCACCGAGCGGCGCGACGGTACGCGGCGGCTTTATGCGGCCAACCCGCGGGCGCTCGGCGAGCTGCGCGCGGCCATCGAGGCGATGTGGCACGAGGCGCTCGCCGGAATGGCGGCAGCGATAGATAAGGAGCAGGAGGGATGACGATTGCCCCGTTCCCGGTCCCGCCGATCGTCAAATCAGTGACGGTTTGCGCCGCGCCGGCGCGGGCGTTCGCGCTGTTTGCGGAGCGTTTCGCGCGCTGGTGGCCATTGTCGCGGGTCCACACCGGCCCCGACCCGGTGGACTGTGCAATCGAGCCGCGTGTCGGCGGGCGCGTCTTCGAACGCGCGTCCGATGGGCGCGAAACCCTGTGGGGAACCGTGCTGGCGTATGACCCGCCCCATCGCCTGGCCTTTTCCTGGGTCGTCGAGCTGGCGGCCGAGCAGGAGCAGCTGGTCGAGATCCGCTTCACGGCAGAGGACAGCGGCACCAGGGTCGAGCTGACGCATTCGGGCTGGGAAAAACTCGGCGATGCCGCTGCGAGCCAGCGCGAGCGCTATGACCGCGGCTGGGGCACCGTCTTCGAGCGCCATTTCGTCGACTACGTCAATTCCGCTGCAAGCTGAGGAGAGGAGGAAACCATGTCAGGAATGATCGTTCACGGCATTCCCGGCAGTCCCTATGTGCGGGCCGCCCTGTTGACCCTGGAGGAGAAAGGCGCGGTCTACCAATTGGCCGCGATGGCGCTCGGAACCCTCAAGCAGCAGCCGCATCTGTCGCGCCATCCGTTCGGCCGCATCCCGGCTTTCGAGCATGACGGCTGGATGCTGTACGAGACGCGGGCGATCATGCGCTACGTCGATATGGTTGTCCCCGGCCCGCGGCTGCAGCCGGAAGACCCGCGCGCGGCGGCGCGGATGGATCAGCTGATGAACATCACCGATTGGTATCTGATGCCGCAGGTCTCGGTGCCGATCACCCGCAATCGCGTTGTCGCGCCGCGCGTCAACCGGCCGGTCGATGAAGATGCCATTGCCAGGGCCCTCCCCAACGCGCGGATTTGCATTGCCGAGATCGGCCGCCTGCTGGATGGCCATCCATGGATGGCGGGGGACGCGATCAGTCTCGCCGATCTGCTGCTCGCGGCGCACCTGTCGATGTTCGCGCAGGCGCCGGAAGGTGCGCAGATATTGCAGGACCACGAGAATCTGAGGGGTTGGCTCGCACGCATCGAAGCGCGCCCGAGTATGCAAGCTACCACTTGGGACAGGCTCCTCGAACGGGTGGCGGCAGCCGCCTGAACGAGGGTCCGAGCGATGCTGACCGGGGTTTTGGTGCTGCTTATTTCCGTCTTGGCCGTTGCCGGTACGGCCTCGGCGGAGGTCAAGTCCGTCACCGCGAACGGTTTCGAGGTCGCGACCACGGGCACGATCGCAGCCCCCGCAGACCGGGTCTATGCCGCGCTCGGCGAGGTCGGCCACTGGTGGGACCCCTCTCACACCTTTTCGCGCGACGCCGCCAACCTCAGCATAGAGCTGCGCGCCGGCGGCTGCTTTTGCGAGCGGTTGAAGGATGGCGGCTCGGTTCAACACCTGCAGGTCGTCTACGCCGCGCCGGGCCAGGGATTGCGTCTGCGCGGCGCGCTCGGCCCGTTGCAGACCGAGGGCGTAGACGGCACGCTCAGCTGGACGCTGAAACCGGGAGAGGGCGGCACCACCGTCACCTCGAGCTATGTCGTCGGCGGCTACATCCGCAGCGGCATGGAGCAATGGGCGCCCCGGGTCGACCGGGTGCTCGACGAGCAGCTGCAGCGCCTGAAAAGCTTCGTCGAAGGCAAATCCCTGCCGCAATAGCGCCGCTCGACCCGCCCTACCGGGTGAGAAGGCTGTGTGATAGCCTCACTCATCGTGGCATTCGGAGAGGGGAAACGCGCGATGGAGAAGAGATTTGGCGTGGTGTCCGCGGATGGGCATTGCCGGCTGATGCACCTCCCCTTCGACCTGTGGACAAAGCGTCTGCCGAGAAAATTCCAGGATGACGGGCCGCGGGTCGTGCAGGGGCCGGACGGCATCCGCCAGTGGGTCGTCGAGGGACGGCCCTGGAGCGGGGTCGGCTGGGCTGGCGTGGGCCGCGGGCCGGTCAACTGCTATACGCGGGCGGGCTTGGCGGAGGAGCCGGAGCCCGGCATCTTCCGCGCCGCCAATGCCAAGTATCGCTGCGAAGACATGGACCGCGACGGGGTCGATGCCGAGCTCGTCAACGGTCCCTATGAGCAGATATCGGCCATCAAGAATCCGGAGCTGCGGGCCGCCTGCGTTCGCGCCGTCAACGACTGGGCGCGGGAATTGTACGAGGAGTCGAACGGCAGATTCATCATGCTGCTCCCGTTGCCCTGCCAGACGCCGGAGGAGGCCGTCGCGGAGCTGCTGCGGGTGGCGGAGTTCGGCCTGCCCACCGGGGTCATCTTCGACTGGGTCGGCGCTCCCGAACCCGTATTGCACCAGATGTGGGAGCCGGTCTGGGCGGCAGCGGCGGAGACGGGCCTGCCGATCAATCTGCACGCCAACCCGCGCGGCGGGTCGCGCCAAATCGGGGTGGGGGTCTCGGGCCTGGAGCCGCGCAACCAGTCGCTGATGACGGTTGCGAACTTCCCGATGGGGCTCATGGCGGAGCTGATGAGCGCCGTCGTTTTCTCGGGCATCTGCGATCGTCATCCCGGGGTGCGCTTCGTCCTCGAAGAGGCCGGTGTCGGGTGGGTCCCGTTTCTGTTCTGGCGCTTCGACCGCGAGTACGATTTCGGCGGGCCATCCACCCCCGTCTTCAAGCCCGACATCCCGCTTTCCGACAAGCCGACCGAGTTCGTCAAGCGCCAGGTCTTCTTCACCTTCGAGGTCGAGGAGGAGGGCGGTTTCCGGCGCGTGCCCGAAATTGGCTTGCGCAACTTCCTGTGGGCCAGCGACTTCCCGGGTCTCGACAGCCCGTGGCCGCACTCCAAGGCGATGGGACACGCTCCGGCGGAGGCGGCTCTCGGGAAAGAGGCGCTCGACCAGCTGGTCTTCGAAAACGCGGTGAGCCTCTACAAAATCCCGGTCACACTGCCACAAGAGCGAGCGCTCGCGTAGCGCGAAGCGCGCCTCGCCTCCTCCGTCATAGGTTTAGCGCCAACGCACAAAACCAATCGTCTCTCTCGACTACGTTGGTTTTCGTGAAGCCAGCGGCCGTGAGCATTTCCGTCAATCCCCCCTTCGGCTGCCCCGAATAGGGCGTAAAGCCGAGCGCGACTTTGCCACCGGGTTTCATCACTCGCCGCATTTCCCGCAATGCGGCGGCAGAATCTGGCCAGACTTGCATGGAGTTCACTGCCAGCGCCTTATCAAAGGTGTTGTCATCGAATGGCAAGCTCTCAACGGAGCCGCGCCGCAGGTCGACACGACCGCTCTCGAGGGCGGCAGTGTTCCGAGCGCGAGCTTGCTCCACCATCTCGTGTGACGGATCGATACCGGCGACATGCCCCGCCGATGCCAGGTTCGCCAGGCACTGAATAATGACTCCCGGTCCGAACCCCACTTCCAATACGCTGTCGTTCGGCCCGATTTCAAGAAGGCCGGCGACCCAAGCCCCGCAATCCTCATTCGTGTGCGCCATGATGATCCCGCCCAACCGCCCCAGTACGCCGCTAGGGCGGCCGAACATGTGCATCAAAATGTTTCGCGTGACGCTCATTGGTTGCCGGTTAGGGTGGGTGACGCTGCAATGCGTAGCCGCCTATGAACGATGGCGGGTCTGAACCGAACTCGCTGTCGAAGGAAGCAGTCTTTGGCGCAGACTGAGACATCAGACACGATTGCGCATTGCGGGCGAAGCGCAAGGGCGGCGCGCCCCGCCATTCTCCGATACGCCGGCCGGCATGTCGGCTTTTTGGCCGGGCTGCTCATTGTGGCGGTCGCGATTGGCGTCGCTTACCGCTACCTGCTCGACCCGCTCGATGAGCGAACGCTGCCCTTTTACATTCGCAGCTGCATCCATGCGATGGGCCTGACTTTCGCCGGCTGGGCTGTTCATCTGACTTTCGCGGCGGCCCCGCGATCGCGGCTCGGCAGCGTGTTGCGGCGGTTGCCGCTGAGCGTCGAATTCGTGATCAAGGCGCTCACGATGACGGCGGCCTTGACGACCGTCGCCGTAGGGCTCCAATTCGTGCTGTATCCCTTTCCGCTGTCGCAGCGCTGGCTTGCCGATGAGCTGCCGCTAATCGTCGGCATCGACTTTTTCCGCGTCGCTGGTTGTTGGCGCGATCTTCGAGTTCCGCCGGATGGTCGGCGGCCGTGTCCTCGGCAGCTTTCTGCTCGGAACCTACCATCGGCCGAGACGCGAACAGCGCATCGTCATGTTTCTGGACATCGCCAACTCGACGACGCTCGCGGAGCGGCTCGGCGAGGTGCGCGTGCACGATCTGATCACCAGGTTCTTCTCCGACATCGACCAACCGATTGCCGACCAAGACGGGGAAGTCCACGCCTATGTCGGCGACGAGGTCATCGTCACCTGGCCGTTGAGCGAGGACTTCGAGCGCAATGCCCGACCACTGCGCTGCTTCTTCGCCATCGAACAAAGAATGATCGAACTCGCTCCGTCCTACGCCAAGGAATTCGGCGTTGTGCCTCGATTCCGCGCCGGCATTCATGCCGGTCCCGTCGTCGTCAGCGAGTGCGGCGTCGCAAAGCGGCAGATCGCGTATTTCGGCGACACGATGAACGTCGCTGCTCGGCTTTGCGAGCACTGCAAGGTGGCCGGAGAGACCCTGGTCGCCTCGGCCGACTTGCTGCGCAGCGCTGCGGTCCCGCATGGGCTGGGCCTCGGGCCGAACGCCAGCCTCATTTTGCGCGGACGACGGACTCCGGTCGAGGCGCACGCGGTGCATCTGCCACGGAAAAGTCGCTCGATGACATCTTGACGACAGTTTTGAACGGCTTATTCTCATATGCAGCATAACGGAACGCCGGGCAGGTTCGGCCCGGTTTTTCCGGGGAGGAGAAATGCTCATTTTGAGCATATTACATGGAGATGACCATGCTGCAGACCTCGCACCCCGACCGTCGGGCTACACTGCCACTTCCCGAGCTATACCGGCGCGTCGAGCGGCACATTCCACCCTTCGAATGGTCCATCCTGGCCGACGACATCGCGGCGATTTTCAAGCTGAAGAAGGAACGGAACGCGGTCGTCCTGGCGCACAACTATCAAACTCCCGACATCTTCCACACCGTCGGCGATATTGTCGGCGACAGCCTGGCGTTGGCGCGCGAGGCGGCGCGCACCGATGCCGATGTGATCGTGCTCGCCGGCGTGCATTTCATGGCCGAGACGGCCAAGCTGTTGAACCCGGCAAAAACCGTGCTGATCCCGGACCTCGAAGCCGGCTGCTCGCTCGCCGCATCGATCACGGCGGCCGATATCAAGCTGCTGCGAGAACGCCATCCGGGCGTGCCGATCGTGACTTACGTCAACACCTCGGCGGCGGTGAAGGCGAAGTCCGACATCTGCTGCACCTCGGGCAACGCCAAAAAGATCATCGAGGCGCTCGGGGTGCCGCGGGTCATTATGCTGCCCGACGAGTACCTCGCCCGCAACACCGCGGCTCAGACCAAGGTCGAGATCATCGCCTGGAAGGGTCACTGCGAGGTGCATGAGCGTTTCACTCCGGAGGACATCAGGAGCCTGCGCGAGAGCCATCCCGGGATCACCGTGCTGGCCCATCCGGAATGCCCGCCCGAGGTCATCGCCGAGTGCGATTTCACCGGCTCGACCGCGGCGATGGCCGATTATGTCGGGAAGGAGCGGCCGGCGCGCGTCGTGCTGCTGACCGAGTGCTCGATGAGCGACAACGTCGCGCTGCAATATCCCGATCTCGAATTCGTGCGGCCCTGCAATCTGTGCCCGCACATGAAGCGCATCACCTTGCCGAAGATCCGGCATTCGCTCGAAACCATGACCCACGAGGTCACCGTCGATCCCAGCATCGCCGAGCGGGCGCGCCGTACAGTCGAACGGATGCTGGCGCTGGGGTGAGAAGAGGGGAGGGGAGGGGCGGCGGTGCGGCTGATCATCGAGCCGATCGTCCGGGCCGCCTTGCTCGAGGATTTGGGGCGGGCGGGCGACATCACGACCGAGGCGATCGTTCCCGAAGAGGCCGAGGTCGAGGCGGTCATCAGCGGCGCGCCAGCCTGGTGTCGTCGCCGGCTTCGACGCGGCGCTGCTCGCCTTTGAGTTGATCGACCCGACACTGCAAATCGAACGGCTGTGCAATAATGGCGCCCGGATCTCGCGCGGCGATCTGGTCGCGCGGATCGAAGGTCGGGCCAGGGGCGTGCTCGCCGCAGAGCGCACCGCGCTCAATCTTTTATCCCGGATGTCGGGGGTCGCGACGGCGACGCGGGCGCTCGCCGACGCGATCGCCGGCAGCAAGGCAAAAATCGTCTGCACCCGCAAGACGACCCCGGGTCTGCGCACTCTCGAAAAAGAGGCCGTCCGGCTCGGCGGCGGCGCCAATCACCGCTTCGGCCTCGATGACGCGATGCTGATCAAGGACAACCACATCGCATTGGCGGGTGGCGTGCGGCCGGCGCTGGAGCGCGCGCGGCAACATGCCGGGCATCTGGTCAAGATCGAACTCGAAGTCGATACCCTCGACCAGCTCGCCGAAGCGCTCGAGGTCGGCGTCGACGCCGTGCTGCTCGACAACATGACGCCGGAAACGATGCGCCGGGCCGTCGCGATGGTCGGCGGCCGCGCCATTACCGAAGCCTCCGGGCGGATCAACCTCGAGACTGCCCCGATCGTCGCCGCTACTGGCGTCGATCTGATTTCCAGCGGCTGGATCACGCACAGCGCCCCAATCCTCGATCTGGGCCTCGACATCGCCGACTGAAGTATACTGGGAAGGTTGCATCAATGTAGGAACGGGCTATGTAACTACATGTAGTCACATAGGAGACGCAGGTGAGAACGCTACCCCTGCGCGACGCCAAGGCCTCCCTCTCCGCCGTGGTCGAGGCGGCCGAGCGGGGCGAAGCGACGACAATCACCAAGCATGGCAGGCCCGCCGCCGTCGTCGTGCCGGTTGGCCTGGCAAAACGACTATGCCTGACCAATCGGCCGAGCTTTGCCTCGCTGCTGATGGGGATTCCTTATCCAGTAGAGATTGAGCCGATCCCTCACCGTTGCGAGAGGCCGATCTGTAACGGGTTGGCTACTCGATACCAACATTCTCAGCGCACTCGCCCCTGGCAAGCCGGCCCTCCCGCCCAAAGTGGCTGGGTGGTTCAACGACCGCACTGACGAACTCTACCTCTCCGCGATCACTGCTGCGGAGATCGAAGCGGGCATCTCGAAATTGCGGCGGACCGGCTCCGCTCGGAGGGCGGACGATCTGTACGCCTGGTTCGAACGCATGCTAAGTTTTTACGCAGACCGCGTGTTGCCTTTCGATCTCACCGCCGCGCGGATTGCCGGCGCGCTCAGCGATGCAGCTCAGGCCGAGGGGCGTCATCCGGGCTTCGCCGATGTCGCCATCGCGGCGATCGCCACATCGCGACAGCTCGTAATCCTGACCCTAAATCTGCGTCATTTCGATCCGCTCGGTGTCGAGGCGCTCAATCCGTTTGGTCGGGATTGAGCTGCTGCTCAGTGCTGCTTGATCGAGAGCTGCCCGCGCTCATGCAGGCGCCGGTTCGAGATCCCACGGGATGACAACGACCTCGGGCCAGATCGCCTTGGCCTGACTGCCTTGCGTGCATGGGATGCGGCGTTCTCGATGACGCGGTTGGGCCGGATCACCATTGCGAAGAGATCGTCGAGACCGAATGGCGCTGCTATATCGAGCCGGTCATCGGGCTCGAGCCGAACGCCAACCGAGTGAACCATCGAAGCGTAACGTTGCAGCGCCTCGTCCGCGGAGGAAAGCTGCGGGTATGCAACCCCAAAGCGACGCTCGAACCAGAGGTGGACGCGAGCTTGGTTGCGCACCTCGACCGGACCCACGCAGCCCAGTGTGGCAGCAGCAACGCGCCGAATTACGGCATCTTCGGCTTCCCATGAGAGATCGTCGCTCGCGAAATAAATCAGGTCATAATCCTGTATGCCGGTGCCACGGGAGCGACCGGTGAGGAAGTTCCAGACCGTCTGGTAGAGGCATCCGGCAACCAGCCGCCATTGGGGGAGCCGGATCTCCCGCAGGTGCGCCAGCAGGCGCATCAGATCGGGATCAGAACGAATGATCACCTCAAACCGGTGCCGCTGCCGTTCGTGCGGCTCCGCGGAAGACGCTGGTTGAATGAGTGGAGGCGTCGGCACTACGGCAGGCGGGGATGAGGGATGGGGTCGAGCGGCCAGACCGGGCGGCGGACCCGGGTGAAGAGTTCTGGGGTGTAGATCTCCGAGCACAGGGCGCCGGTGTCGACGAGGATGACCTCTCGCGCGATCGGCTCGAAGGCGGCGCGGAAATGTTGCATCGACTTGACCGCGACGGTGCGGTAGCGGGTCGGGTCGATGCCGAGCGAGGTGAACTGGCCGAGATCGACGGCCTGGCCGTTATTGGTGATGGCGATGATGTCGATGCCGCCGACGCGGAACACCATCGAGGGGCCGTAATTGCGCTCGATGCCGCCGCCCATTGGGCCGTAAGCGATAAACCGGCCGTTGGTCAGGCATACGACCTCGCCGGTCAGCGAGAGCGGGCCGCCGCCCATCGACGGGTCGGTCTTGCCGCCGAGGGTCAAAGTCGTCTTGGTCCCGACCCCGGCGCGCATTCCGTCTTGCACTGCTTCGGGGTCGCAAATGGCATGGAATGCGACGCTTTCGATGCCGGCGTCGACGAGGCCCTTCAAGAAAGCGGTCGCGTCGCCGTAGCCGCCTCCACCGGGATTATCGGTGTAGTCGGCGACAACCAGCGGCTTGTCGCCGGGCTTGCCTTGCCGCGCCAGCGCAACTGCCTCGGCGACCGGCAGCAATTTGACCGTCGTGAAACCGCGTGTCTCCCAGGCGTAGTCCATGAACTCTTCGGCGATCGCCTGCCCCCGCCCAGTGTCGCCATCAACCGTCACGGTCACCGACGGGCCGACGTCGTGGATATTGGCGCGGCTGAAGCCGGCGCAGATGCTGACCACCAGCGTCTCGCCGCTCTGCTCGAGCGCCTCGCCGCGGGCAATCAGCTCGGCCATCGGTCCGCGCTGGGTGCGGCCGTGGTCGAGCCCGTAGAGCATCGGTCGGCGAGCGATCACCGTCTTTGGCCGGATCTCGCTCTGCATTGCCCGCTGCAATAATTCGGCGCCCTGCCAAGCCCGCTCGTACTGGTCGATATGCGGGTAGGTGCGATAGGCGATCAAGGGCGCTCGTATTGTCGGCCATGCGCCGCGTCACATTGGCGTGCAGATCGAGGGTGACGACGACCGGCACCTCGGGTCCGAGCCGGCGGCGCAGCCGCGCCAGAAACTCGCCCTCGGCGTCCTCATGGCTTTCGCTGACCATCGCGCCGTGGAGATGCAGCAATACGCCGTCGATCGGGCCTTTCATGTCGACCGCGTCGAGGATCATCGCGGCGATCGTCTCGAAGGCCTCGTCGGTGACGATGCCGGACGGGTTGGGGTTGGCGGAGACCGGGTGAACGAGGCTCCAGCCGAATTTGTCGGCCGCCTCGAAGGTCGCGCCGAAGGCCGAGCGGGTGCCGCGGAACGCCTCGGGGATCTCGTTTTCGAGATGGTAATCGCGGCGGCGGATCATCGCCATATCCGTCGGCACCCGGCTGAAGGTATTGGTCTCGTGCATGAAACGGGCGGTCAGAACGCGCTTCAAGGGATCACCTCGTCGATTGCCGCAATGCGCCGGCGTAAAATCGCTGCCGGCCGGCCGAGAACCTGGATGCTACGGCGATGAACCGTTGGAGGACAGCATTTCTACGATTTCCGGCGATTTGGACGTTTTGCGGCGGGTAAACCCGAAAGCATGCTGACGCTCTGCAACAACCGCGGGATCCACAGCAAACCCGCGGCCGGTGCGGATGCGCCGGCTCTGCCGCCGGATGTCGTGTGGATCGACCTGATAAACCCCGAGGCGAGCGAAACCGCGTTTGTCGAGAGAACCACCGGCCTCGCCGTGCCGAGCCTTGATGAGCTCAGCGAGATCGAGAGCTCCAGCCGATTGCGCGCCCGCGATGGGGCGCTCTATCTGAGCGCGCCACTGATCTACAGGCCTGAACCCGATCAGCCGCTGTCTACGCCGGTGGGGTTCGTTCTGACCCGAGACCGACTGATCACCGTGCGCTTTGCCGAGCTGCCCTCGTTTGCGAGTTTCGCTGACCGCACAATTGCCGCGGACAGCCCGCCCGTTACTAGTGCGGGCATCTTCACCGAGCTGCTCGAGGTGGTTGTCGACAGGCTGGCCGACGCTCTCGAACGCAGCGCGAGCGAACTCGACGGCCTCTCGCACCGGCTGTTCCGGGCCGGACCGGCAGCACCGATGAGCCGACGGCGTGTCGATAGAAGAAGCCGATCTCAAGGTCATCCTGCGCCGCGTCGGCCATAACGGGGATCTCGCCTCGAAGATCCGCGACAGCCTTCTGGGGATCGCCCGGATCGTGCCATTCGTTTTGACGCTGGCCGCCGATTGGCTGCCGCCCGAAGTGAAACCGCGGCTGGAGACATTGCGCCAAGACGTCGCTTCGCTGAACGACTATGACGCGCATCTCCTCAACAAGGTCCAGCTGCTGCTCGACGCCACATTGGGGCTGATCAACATCGACCAGAACAACATCATCAAAGTTCTGACGATCGTGTCGGTCGTCGGAGTGCCGCCGACCTTGGTCGCCAGCATGTATGGCATGAACTTCAAGCACATGCCGGAGCTCGACTGGGCGTGGGGCTACCCTTATGGCCTTGCACTGATCGTGCTGAGCGCGATCCTTCCGCTGCTGTGGTTCAAATGGCGCGGTTGGTTTTGAGCAAAACGCGGAGCCAAAAAGGAAAACGCCCCCGGTCAGGCCGAGGGCGTCTCACGAAGCGAACTAGAGCGGTGTTACCGGCCGCTGCCGAGGTGTCCGCCGTGGACCGGCGAAGTTGAGGTGCCGGCACCTGTATTGGGGTTTTCCAGCCGGTAATTTTGCGCCTGCTGGAGCTGTTCCTTTGTCAGATCCAAAGTCAGCCGATTGTGATCGGTCTTCAGATCCCGCAGGTTGACGGCGACGTATTTCCCGCCCATGCCCAGGAAGGCGCCGACATCGACGATAACCGAGGCGACCTGCCCGTCGCGGTCGAGGACCAGGTCCTTGACATGCCCGATCCTGCGGTTTTGTACGTCATAAACAGCGCTGCCGATCATCTTGCTGGCGCGGATCTGGTCCGGCTGGATCATCGTCTCGCCGCCAGTCGCCGCCACGGTGCGGCTATGCGGAGCCGTCTCGGCGTAGGCGACTGGTGCGGTCGCCACCAATAGAGTTGCCAGTGCGGCAGCAGCAATGTGCGACTAAACACGGTGGTTTCCTCCTCTAATCGTGCCGGTAATTGTGCCGGCGGCTTCGAGCGACCGGCCCGTCAGACGACGTGGAACAGGTAAAGCAGGATGATGATCGGGATCGGGATCCCGAGCAGCCAAAGCAGAATGCCTCGACCCATAGCAACCTCCCTCGGAGATGATGAGGACTATTTCTTGCCGGCGATCTCGCGAACGGCGTCCTTCGCGTGGCCGACTGCGCCCTGCACCCGGCCTTCGGCCTGGTCCGCCTTGCCTTCGGCTTCGGTGCCGGCATCGCCCAGAGCTTTGCCGGCCTGTTCCTTGATCTTGCCAGTGACCTTCTTCACGCCTCCTGCGACACGATCCTTATCCATTGTCAATCCCTCTGTTTGATTTACTCGGATTGGAAACACGGTAATTCGCTCAATAGTTCCCGGGCGGAAAATTCGAGCCTCGCGTATCAAACAAAACGCCCCCGAAAATTCGGGGGCGTTCCACTATTCTAGATCGGGGACGGTCAAGCAGCTTGACGCTGGGTCACGTGTTCCTGTTGCGGTGCAGTCGCCTGCTCAGACTGTCCAGTGCCGATCTGGATTTTGCGCGGCTTCGCCGCCTCCGGCACCTCGTGGACCAGGTCGACATGCAGCATGCCGTTCACGAGGCTGGCGCCGACGACCTTGATGTGGTCGGCGAGGCTGAAGCGCCGCTCGAACGCGCGGCGCGCGATACCGCGATGCAGGTAGCGGTTCTCGTCTTCGTCCTTTTTCGCCTTGCCGGTCACCAGCAGCGTGTTCTCCTGCGCGGTGATGTCCAGCTCATCCTCTGAAAAGCCGGCCACCGCCATCGTCAGGCGATATGCGTCTTCGCCGGTCTTTTCGATATTGTAGGGAGGGTAGGCGAGGGAGGCGGTGTCGACACGCGTCG
This sequence comes from uncultured Alphaproteobacteria bacterium, assembly GCA_963700185.1. Lineage (GTDB taxonomy): Bacteria > Pseudomonadota > Alphaproteobacteria > ATCC43930 > CGMCC-115725 > AP-15. The sequence continues at coordinate 269,241 of CAVOWP010000012.1, read as the reverse complement.
CGGCGTCGACCATCCGAGTCAGCCGATCAAAACCGATAGTCGACCGGAACAGCGGAGAGAAATCGAAGCGATCCATGACCAAGTTCTCCTTTGAGCAACATGGGGTTCGGCACCCACCAATTCGGCTGGATGCCATTCACTGGCGCGCGGCCCCTTACTGGCGACCGCGCAATAATAAAATGGTGATTATGGCGTGACGATCAAGGGGCTCGCTGGTGCCCCAGCGCCGGCCCGACAGTGTCAGCGCTTGATACCAAACCCTTGAAACCGCTTGTTGAAGCGGGCCAGTTGTCCACCGCTGTCGACCAGCCGCTGTTGTCCGCCGGTCCAGGCCGGATGCGATTTCGGGTCGATGTCGAGGCGCAATGTGTCTCCCGGCTTGCCGTAGGTCGAGCGCGTCTGGTACGAGGTGCCGTCCGTCATTACGACGGTAATTTCGTGATATTCGGGGTGAATTGCTTCTTTCATCGAACAGTTCTCCATGCCGCCGTGGCTTATAGCGAAGCGGCTCCTCATGCGCAATGTCGGCGGGATCTAGGCGTGCGAGACCCGCATTGCGAGGGCAATCAGGTCGAAAATATCGGCGAGGCGGGCGACATAGTGGTCGCGCATGAGCCGATTTCGACCCGGCTCGCCGCACAAATCGGCTTCCAAGACCCGCAGAAGCCGCTCGAGCCTGCCCCGATGCAGGCCTAACCGGCGCTGCAAGGGATCGGTAACGACGCCAGAAAAGGCGGCGAGCATGGCGCCGCCGAGGAATACTCCGGCGGTCGTGGCGGCGAGCAGTCCGGGACCGGCGGCAGCCGGAAACAGGCTGTACCACAAGCCGCCGAGACTGGCGCCGAGCGGAAAGGCCGCGATCGCCATCTGTTGCGCGAGCATCCCCGCCAGAGCCGAGCTCAAGGTCACCAGACCTGGCGTCGCCTGCTTGACGACGAGGGCACCGAGGCCTGCGGCGACAAAGCCGGTTGCGATCTCGGCCGTCGCGGTCCGCGACCCGAGATAGCTCTCGACCGCAGCGGCAAGCCGGCGGCGGAACTCTGGGTCGGAACCGGCCGGTGCGACGAGGAGTACGGCTGCTCTCTCGTCGGCGAGTATCGTTTCGGCGAGAGCATCGCGATACGAGACCCGATCTCGCCGTAGGCACGGGATTTCGAGCAGTTCGGTTGTCACCAGCCACTCGATCTCGCGCGCTATCGCGGTCTCCAAGAGGAGCCGGCGGCCGGCAAGCCATCCCGCCAACCCTTCCATGCCGGCCCGTCGCGCCGCCCAGGCCATTAGCTTGACGCCGAGCGCTGGGCCGGCGAGAAACAGGTTGGCCGGCGCCCTCAGCAGATCCCAGCCGAGCGCTCGCCGATGCAGCGCAATGGAGCCGGCCAAAGTGAAATGGCGTTCGACAAACGCGTCGATCCGCGCGCGCCGGCTCTCGATGTACCGTTGCACGGCATCGCGCACGATCGCGCTGGCGAGCTCTTGTGCGGAGATATCCGACATCCGTTCACAAAGTCGACAGCCGCCCATATCTAGACTTGCATGACTAGTGGTCAACTCAGTCTTCTCGAGCTGTTGCCCTCGCTTCCGGAAGGGCTCGAATATCGAGCGGAGCTTGTGTCGCCGGACGAGGAAGCCGAACTCCTCGAACATTTTCGCGAGCTGGATTTCCGTGAATACGAGTTCCATGGCTACTTTGGCAAACGGCGCGTGGTCTCGTTCGGGCTGCACTATGACACCAATGAGGGTACGGTCGGCGACACAAACGACATCCCAGGCTTCCTGCTGCCGCTGCGTCAGAAGGCTGCCGATTTCGCGAGGCTCGCGCCCTCGGAGCTGCAGATGGCTCTCGTCACCGAATACACCCCCGGAGCCGCGATCGGCTGGCATAGGGACCGACCCGCCTACCGCGATATCATCGGCGTCTCGTTCGGCTCGTCGTGCCGGTTTCGCCTGAGGCGCAAAAGGGGCAGCGGCTGGGAGCGCGCTTCCCTGATCGTCGAGGGGCGTTCGGTCTACCTGCTGCGAGGCCCGGCTCGGACGGAATGGCAGCACAGCATCCCTCCCGCCGAATGCTTGCGCTACTCCGTGACGTTCAGAAGCATGCGCGGCGGCCCGATAAAAGCGGATCAGCCCGCGGTGGCGTAAGTCGCGCGGCCGATCGCCAGCAGCTGGCCGGCTTCGTTCGTCACATCGATGTCGACGACCCCGACCAATCTGCCGCTGCGCCGCACCGTAGCGGTCACGACGAGCGCGGTGTCGATTGCCGGGCGCAGATAATCGACCCGGAAATTGACCGTCGGCAATGGCCGGCCCAACAGCATCACGAGCGCGTAATCGCCGACAGTGTCGATAATCGCCGCGATCGGCCCGCCATGCCATTGGCCGCTGCCGCGCCCGCGCTCGAATTCCGGGCGCATTGCGGCGCGCATGACCAGCTGCTGTTTCACCGGGTCGGCGCTCAGCACCGTCAGGTTCAACAGGCTGATGAACGGCGACTGGCCAAGCCGTTCCTGCAATACCTCCTTGCCGAGCGGTTCATCGCTCATGGCACGATCACCAGCTTGCCGAATACATCGCGATTTTCGAGTCGCGCCAGCGCCTCCGCAGCGCGTTCGAGCGGATAGATGGCATCTACCACGGCCTCGAGCCGCCCCGACTGCACCATGTCGAGCAATGCCGTGATATCCTCGCGCCCCCAGCCGTTGGAGCCGAGGATCTGCAATTCGAAGGTCCAGATGAAGCGGATATCCTCCGGCGGGTCGTAGCCGGCCGTCGCGCCGCAGGTCAACAGCCTGCCGCCGACGCGCAACACCCGCAGGCTCCGGGTCCAAGTGTCGCCGCCGGTATAATTGACGACCACATCGACGCCATTCTCGCTGCCGGCACCGCGCCGCGCCGGCTTGCCGTACAGCCCGTAAACCGCCTGCACAAAATCCTGCTCGGCGTAATTGATGACGTGGTCGGCGCCGAGCGCGCGCAGCCTCGCCGCCTTCTGCTGCGAGCCGGTCGCCGCGATCACCGTCGCGCCGGCGAGCTTGGCGAGTTGCACGCAGCACACCCCGACGCCGCCAGAGGCGCCGAGGATCAGCACCTTCTCGCCCGCCGTAACCCGCCCGTTGGTGAACATCATGCGGCGCGCCGTGCCATAGGCGCAGGGCAGCGCCGCAGCCGCTTCAAAGCCGATGCCGTCGGGAATCACGACGAGCTGATGCGTCTTGAGACGGCAATACTCGGCCAGTCCGCCATGCACGGTCTCGCCGGTCAGGCCGCCCTCGACCCGGTTGATCGGGTCGCCGAGCACCCGGTCACCCACCTTCCATCCCGCGACCTCCGGCCCGACCGCTGCGATCTCGCCGGCCACGTCGAGCCCCATAATGGCCGGCATCGCGATCCTGATCCCGGGCATGCCGCGCCGGGTAAAAACGTCGTGGTAGTTGAGCGCGGTGGCGCGCACGCGCAGCACCACCTCGTCTGCGCCGGGCACCGGGTCGGGGAAGTCGGTCTCATAGCGCAATCCACCGGTGCCATGCTCGTGCAGTACCACAGCCTTCATCGGATCATCCCCGTCCTGCGCGCTGGAGCAACACCGTGCGTCCTTCGAGACAGCCGCTTCGCGGCTTCCTCAGGATGAGGGCTTTTCTGGCCATCAAAGACTTCCTCATGCTGAGGAGCGCTTAAGGCGCGTCTCGAAGCGACGCACGACATCGCCTGCAGCCATTCATGCCATCGCAATCAGCTCGGCAGCGCGCTTTGCCAGCGCCAGCCGGTCGATCTTGTTGGTGCCGGCGAACGGCATCTCCGGCACGAACCATACCCGCCGCGGATGCAGATAGGGCGCGGCGTTGGCGAGCGCGAATTGTTGGATCGCTGCTTCGCTCGGCGCGGCGCCGGGCCGCGTCACGACAAAGGCCACCGGTTTTTTGAATTTCAGCTCGTCATCGATCGGCACGACAACCGCCTGGTGAATGTCCGGATGGCGCTCGAGCATCGCCTCGATCTCGCCGGGGTAGATGTTTTCGCCGCCGCTGACGAACATGTCGTCGGCGCGGCCGATGAAATAATAGAAGCCGTCGGCATCGCGGCGGAACACGTCGCCGGTGATGTAGAAGCCATCCGTGGTCAACGCCTTCGCCGTCGCCTCGGGCAGATTGTGATAGCCGTTCATCAATGCCGGGCAGCGCATCTGCAATACGCCCTCACCGGCGTTGCTATCGGCACCGTCGACCAGCCGCAGACTGACATGCGGATGCGCGACGCCGACCGACAATTCGGGGGTCGGGCGGCCGTCGGGGTGCGCGGCAAAGACGATCGGGCCCGCTTCGGTCGTGCCGTAGCCGTTGGTGATCACGGCGTTCGGGAAGGCGCGCCGCGCCGCTTCCATCAGGCCATGCGACACCGGCGCCGAGCCCATCCGCACCGCAGTAACCGCCGTGAGGTCGGAGCGCGCCAGCAGCGCCTTCTCGCGCAATATCATCCCGATCATCGTCGGTACCGAGGTCAAGGCGGTGGCGCGATGTGTGGCGGCGGCCTCGATGTAGCTCTGCGCGGTGAAGCCCGGCAGCAGAATGATCGTATCGTGCTGCGCCAACGCCGCCTGCGACACGGCGAGCGCATTCATGTGGTAGAGCGGCGCCGCCACGAGCACCCGTTGCTCTCCGGGGCCATTCGAACGGCGACGCATGTTGATGACCCAAAGGTGACTGTGATGGGACAGCACGACCCCTTTGGGCCGGCCGCTGGAGCCTGATGTGTAGAGGAACATGGCCGGGTCTGCCGGGTCGGGCGTCACCGCGGCAAAGGGACCGGGGTGGAGCAATGCCGCGAAGTCCTCGCCGAAAACAAAGCGCGGCAGCTCAACCGGGCACAGCGGCAGGCGCGCCCGGTCGCACAGGACCAGCCTGGCGCCGCAGTCGCGCAGAATGAATTCGACAGTGGCCGCTGGCAGCTTCCAGTTGACCGGTACCGCGACCAGACCGGCGCGCATAATGCCGAGAAAAGAGGCGAGAAACTCGCCGCGATTGGCCGATAGAATGGCGACGCGCTCACCTCGGGTCAGGCCTTGCGCGAGGAGGCCGCGAGCCGTTGCATCGGCGAGCGCGTCGATCTCACGATAGCTGTAGAAGCGCGGCGACGACCCGGCGCCGAGATCGATCACCGCCGGCACGTCGGGGTCGCCGTCGCGGTCGATCGCGTCGCCCAAATTTCGAAAGTTGGTTGGCTTATAACCGTCTGCCGCATCGGTCATCGCTCACTCCGAGAATGCGATAGCCGTATTGAACGCGGCGTCGGCCGGCACGACCAGCCGGTGCGGCTCGACGCGCAATCCCGGGACGGAGCGCAGGCATTGTTCCGCCGCGGGCAGCGACCGGACCCTGATCCCAAGAGCCGCCATATATTCGGTGCGGCCGGCCGGATTTGCCGCCGCCTCGCCGAATTCGGCCTGCACTGCTTCTGGGGTGGCGAGCTCTACCTGCGCACTTACTGCGGCGATGATTTGTCCTCCATTGCGATCCGCTAGGGCGTCGTCGCCGAAGAGACCGCGGAACAGGCTTCCCGTACGCTGCGGATCGGCAGTCGCGACCACCACGCGGTCGATTGCGCAGGCGCCGTTTGAATGGATCTGCCACTCCGGGCGCCATACGAGTTGGGGGGTCTGATGCTCGCAAAAATAGACGCGGCCCATCGCCACCTGGGCCGGATCCAGGCGGGTGGTGCGAAACCGCGCGTCTTGCGTCACGCTGCCGAGCGCGACGGGACGGGAGAAGGATTGAACGGGCAGAATGGGGAGACCGGCTGCTACCGCTTGGTCATGAACCAAGTCGGCGTCCGCGGTCTTGAAGACGAGCCCGTTGAGGCCGATCGGAAAGCGCATGATCTCCGGTCGGATTGAACCGTCCTCGGCAAAGCCGAGCAGCTCCAGATAGTCGGTAGCGAACATTGCGAGGTGATTGACCGAGCCTAGCGTGTGACGCCCGCGCGGCGTTAGCTGGAACCCGAGGGACTGAAAGCGACACCTCGCCTCGTCAATACGATCGCGCACATCGATCACGACGTGATCCAGGACAGGCGAGAGTGCAGCCATACGAGCCTCCATCCGCGCGGACACGGCAGGCAGAACCTGATCAGGGTAGTCGGCGCGCTGGCCGGACCGCAAGATGCAGCGGCGGACCGCCAAAAGGACCATCGGCGGTCGGCCGTTAAAGGGGCGAGCGCTATCCGCGCATGAAGCCTTCGAGTTCGTCGGATCCCCAGGCGATCGCCTGGTCGATGCTTTCGCCCTGCTGCGTGCAGCGCGCGATCATCTTGGTCATCGTCGCCTGCGAATACATTTGCGTCGCGATGTTGGTCGGGGCCGGCGCGCAGGAGATCGAGGCAACGAGGTCCTCGCGCGGCGGATAATTGTAGAGAGTGCCCTTGGGCGGCCCCTCATCGGCCCAGGTCTTGAAATCGTGCAGCTTGGCAAAGGCCGGCAGGTCGTAGCCCTGACCGGCGGCGACCAGCTGCTCGACCTGCGGGCGCTGCGACAGAAACGTCAGCAGGCTCTTGGCGGCGGGCTTGTTCGCCGAGAAGTTCCAGATGCCCCAGAAATACGGCAGGAACGGGTCGTAGCGGCCCTTGGGACCGGCCGGCGGGTCGAAGGTCCACAGCTGCTCGGCGACTTGCGGCGCATCGCGCTTCGCAACGGCCCAGGCCGAGGGCGGGTTCATGATCAGCGCGCCTTTTCCCGAGATCAGCCATTTATTGTTGCTGGCATCGTCCCAGGCAAAGACGTCGGGCGGCAGGAACGGCACGATCTTTTTGAACCACTCGAGGACCTGCTTTGTCGCATCGGATTTGACCGTGACATTGCCCTCCTGGTCGACGAGCACCGAACCATGGGAGGCGAATACGGCGCCGACCCAGTCGACCGCGTCGGTCGTCTGCCCGAGCGGCATGCCGAACGGAAACCCGGCCTTCGAGCATTTCTCGGCCGCCTGCAGGAAGACGTCCCAGGTCCAGCGGTCCGCCAATTCCTTGTTGGGCGGCGCGCCGGCCGGGTACATCTGGGTCAGATCGAGTCCGACATGCTGCTTGAACAGATCGATCCGCGCGCATGGCGGTTTCGCCTGGCTGCCGACGGTGGCCGGCACCGCGACCCAATGGCCCTTTTGCTTGCCGAGATATTCGACCGCTGCGGTGACCTTGCCGTATTTCTGGGTCAAGTCGTTGACGATGTCGTCGACCGGTTCGAGATTGTCGGCATTGCCGGCCGCATACCAGGTCGGGAAGGCGAGGATGTCGTGCCCGCTGTGCGACTGCGCTTCGGCGGCGATCGTCAGCAGGTTCTTGTCGCCTTGTGAGGTGATGTAGTCGATCGCGACATCGACCTTTTCCTTGTCGCCCCACTCCTTGCACAGCTTGGTCAGCGTGTTGTTGGCGCCGGGGACCCAATGATCCCAGAAGCCGCATGCGAGCTTGCCGGCGGCGAACGCGCCGTGCGCAAAGGGTACCGTGAGCGCGGTGGTTGCGAGTGCCGCGGTTTTGAGCAGCGAGCGCCGCGTCAAGTGTCCATTTTCCATCGTGACCTCGCGAGGACGAATGCGGCGAGACCGGCGGGGTTCCGGAACGCCGCCCTATGCCGGTAACGCGCGCTGCGCGAAAAGATTTCGTGTCAGGGCGCGTCTGAGGGCGGTGGATCGCATGATTTCGGCGTAGAGCAGCTGGACCGCGTCCTGTCTTCTACCGACGCGCAGTCGTTCGGCGAACTCGCGTCTAGCCAGCAGGCGGAGCCTTTCGAGCCTCGCCGACCGAACATTGGCTGCCCCCTGAGCGGCCGGCAGTCCGGAGGTCACCAGTACGCGGGTGCGGTATCGCTCCACCGCGGCCGGAAATTTGTCCGCCGGCCGCCCGCCCCCGATCCATTCGTCCAAGTGTCCAGGACCCCAATTGTAAGCGGCGATTGCATCGGGCCAGCTGCCGTAGCGCCGGAACATGTGAGCGAGATAAGCGCGGCCGAGCGCGCGGTTTTCCGTCTCATCGAAACGATCGCCACCCCCGACATCGGCCGCCGCCGCGGCGGAGACCTGCATCGGTCCCTGCGGACCGTTGGGCTCGGGGCGCCACATTCTCGGATCGCCGCCATGGCTCGACTCTGCTCCATCTACCCCATAGGTGATGCGGTCGAGAATGCCGTCCGCCGAGGCGGGTGCCCCAGTGCCGGTGATGGCAAGGATCGCCAGCAGAGAAAGAAGACGGGGTAAAGGACGCCGAGCCGAGGCACCGTCTCGGCAGGCTAATAAACCAGAGCCGCGCAAGGCGTCTACCAATTGTGCCACCAGTTACCCCAATTGTGCCAGTTGGGCCAATTGCGCCAATTGGGCCATCCCCAGCCGCGCCAAGGACGATACCAGCCCCAATTGCGCCACCAATTTCCCCAGGCCAACCGGCGATCGGAATTGGCGGGGCTTACCGTGCCCCCCGTCTCTCCTGCCAAGGCGGATACCGCGTCGCGTATTGCCGCCAGTCGTTCCGAGACGGAAGCCGATGTGGGGGGCTGCAACAACGCCGGATGCTCTCTCGCCGAGCTCGGCGCCGCCGCGAACCCCATCGAGACCCCTACTAGCCCAGCGGGTAGGATTTCCGATAGTACGTTCAGGTATTTTTGCCGCCGTGACATTGCAGGGATCTCAATAATTCGAAATCTCGACCAGGTTGAGGTCCGGGTCGCGAATATAGACCGACTGTATCGCGCCGATCGCGCCGGCGCGCGGCCCGGGTCCCGCTACGATCGGAACGCCGCAGGCTTCGAGATGCGCCATCACTTCGGCGAGCGGCACAGGGGTGATGAAGCACAAATCAGCCGAACCCGGGGTCGGCCTGTCGGCCACCAGGCCTGGGATGTTGTCGGTGGGATGCAGGTTCATTTTTTGGTGGCCAAAGCGCAGCGCGGTGCGGCCTCCGCCAAAGCGAACGACTTCCATGCCCAGAACCCGGGTGTAAAATTCGCAGGTGCGCTCGATGTCCGCGACCGTCAGAACCAGGTGATCGAGGCGTTCGATGTGCATCAGGGGACCCCGCGGTCGTAAGAACGGTTCGAGATTGCCACGATCGGCGTGACGCGGCCAGTGCCGGTCGCCGTCATCGCGCCACCGTTCGGCCGCTGACCTCGGCGCCAGCGTCGGGTGACATCTTCAGGAAGAAGGGCACCGAGAGCAGCGAAATCATCGCGACGCCCACAAAGACCGGGTAGAAATCGGCCGCCACGAGGGTTGTGCCGCCGCGCAATGTCAGCACCGTGTGCAGCATCAACGCGGCGGTGGCGACGCCGGCAGTTTGCGACAATTGCTGGGCCATGCTCGACAGGCTGGTGGCGCGGCTCAGCATCGAGGCCGGCACGTCGGCATAGCTCAAGGTGTTGATGCTGGTCATCTGCAACGAGCGGAAAAATCCGCCGATGAGCAACGCCAGAAAAATCACCAGATGCGGCGTATCCGGCCGGAACAGGCTATAGCCGAATAAAAACGCGGCGCTGATCACGGCATCACCGACCAGCACGATACGGAAGCCCAAGGCGCGCAGGATGCGGACCGCCGAAGTCTTCATCAGCATCGCTCCGGCCGCACTCGCGAAGGTCAAGAGACCCGAATTCAATGCGCTGAGGCCGAACCCGACCTGCAGCATCAATGGTAGCAAGAAGGGCAGGGCGCCGAGCCCCATCCGAAACAAAAACCCGCCGACCGACGCCGACGCATAGGTCGGGATGCCGAACAGTGCCAGATCGATGATCGGATGCGACACACGCCGGGCATGGTGGAGATAAAGGATGAGGCAGATCACGCCGACCGCCAACAGGCCGACCACGCCGACGCTGGGTAATGTGCCGCGGCCGACATTCTCGAAGCCAAAGGCGAGGCTCGCGAGCCCGATACCGGTCAGCACAAAGCCGCTGCGGTCAAGCGGCCGGCGCCCGGTTTCCTTCAAATCTCCGACCAACAGGTTGACGAGCACGATGCCCAATATCCCGATCGGGATATTGATAAAGAAGATCCAGCGCCAAGAGGCATAAGTGACGATGAACCCGCCGACGGGCGGGCCCATGACGGGACCGATCAACGCCGGGACGCTGACGAACGACATCGCCCGCACCAGATCGGACTTCGGAACGGTTCGCAACAGAACAAGCCGCCCGACCGGAACCATCAGCGCGCCGCCCATGCCCTGCAGGATACGCGCGGCGACCAGCGCAGGCAGCGAGGTGGCCATGCCACAGGCGATCGAGCCCAAGGTGAAAACCACTATCGCCCCGCTGAAGACTCGACGCGCCCCAAACCGGTCGGCGGTCCAACCGCTGATCGGGATGAAGACCGCAAGGCTCAACAAATAACAGGTAATCGCGACGTTGAGGCGCAGCGGGGTCTCGCCGAGCGAGTTTGCGATCGTCGGCAATGCCGTGGCGATCACCGTCGAATCGAGGTTCTGCATGAACATCGCGCAAGCAACGACGAATGGAACCAGCGCCTGACGCGACAGGTTCAGGCGCATAGACGCCCTCCAGGCGTCCCGCCATTGCCGGACTTTCGTTGCCCGTCGTAGAACGATTCCACCGCTGACTCAGGCGATAGATTATGGTCAATCCATATCATAAACATTATATACAGCAGGCAGGCAGGTGGCAGAAGCGCAATACCGGCGGGCCTCGGTTGCGCGCAAAGCTCCTCCTTGTCGGACTGTTGCAGCTCGCCGGCTGTGACGCGGTGCAGATCGTCGAAAACGCCGACACCCATGTCTCGGTCCGTTACGACGGCATCATGAACGGCCTCGACCAAGCGACAGAGCTCGCGAAAAAAGCATGCGCCGCCCACGGCAGGACCGCCAATCTGCAGAAGGTTTATTATGAGGGGCTGGGCGCCGGAGAGCGCTTCGCCTTCTTCGACTGCGTTTGACAGCGACGTCTCAGCAATCTGATTACCGGCCGTTATCGCCCGTGCAACAGCACGTCACGGGCGCGGTTGATTTTGGTGGCGAGATAGTCGGAGCCGCCGTGGTCGGGGTGCAGTTTGACCATCAGCCGGCGGTGCGCCTCCTTGATAGCTTCGGCATCGGCGCCGGAGGAGAGCCCCAGGATGGCGTAGGCTTCCTCGACGCTCATGTCGCCGCTCGCCGGCCGGGCGGCGCCTCCTCCGGCGCCGCCGCCGGCCCGTTCGCCGGCGAGTTCGTCGCGCCAATCCGGGCGCACGCGGTCGAGATAGGCCTCGAGCAGCCGCGCGCCCTCTTCGTCCTCGGCCCGGCACTCGCGCAGCAACGCCAACAGGTCTCCCGGCCCCAGCTCGTCGAGGCGCATCCCGGCAAAGCGGCCGCGCAGGATCGTCCCTTCCATGCTCCCGGTATCATGGTCGAGGGACATGCGCAGAAAAGCGGTCGCCACCGTCGAGGTCTGCCCGCCGGCCGGCGGGCGGTAGCGGTCGAGCAAGCTGCGCACCCGGATCAGCAGCGGCATCAGCATCGCCAGCGGCATCAGGAGCGCGGCGAGCCGGCCGGAGATCGCCAAGGTCGCGACGGCGGCGACGGCGATGACGATGCCGGTCACCTTGAGGCCGCGGGCGAGCCGCGCCGGGTCGGCATTGACGAACAAATACACCAGCATCAGGAAGCCGCTGAGGACCGCGAACCCGCCGAGGAGATAGAGCATCGCGGCCGCTCACTCGCGCAGTTGCGAGGTCAGACGCAGGATTTCGCCACCCTTCTTCTCGCCATAGGCACTCAGTGCGCGGTAGCCGCCCGCGGCATAGACCGCGACGGCCGCGAGCAGTTCCTTGAGGCGATCGGCGCTCGACAGATCGAAGCTGAGATAGGCGCCGCGCGACAGGCTCGAGATCTGCTTGAAGGCCGCCGCCGCGGTTCGGTCACGGCCCTCGTGAAATATGAATATAGGGACGCCGAGGAGGCCCAGCTCACCGGCCAGCCGGCACAGCCGGTCGACCTTTTCCTCCATCGCGTCCCCGACGAAGACGAGCGCGTTGACCTTGCGGGCCCGCGTTTCGCGGATCGCATGGCTCAGCACCCGTTCGATCTGCGTTTCGCCGCCGACGCAAAACACCGATCGCATGACCCGGTGCAGATCGGCCGCGGTCGTCATCCACTTGCTCGACTTGCATTCCGAAAAGCCGCGATAGAAGACCAGCTGGATCTCGAGCCCGCCGAGCGCGGCGGTAGCTTCGAACATCTCGCCCTGGATACGGCAGGCGCGGTCCCAGGTCGGCTCGCGGCTGGCCGTGGCGTCGAGTGCAAAGATCAGCCGACCGCGCCCGCCACCCGGGTGCGCCGGCGGCGCTTTCTTCAGGTTCTTGAGAAATTGTTCGACCTCGGCGGAACGCGCCTCGGTCGGAAGCCGGTTTTTGCCGTCGCTCATCTTGCCCCTCACGCCGGGCTGAGCCATACCGAAGTATCGTGGAACACGGCGCCGCCGCCCGGCAGACCGGGATCGGCGCTCGTCAACAAATTGATCCCCATACCCTCTTCGAAAGCATGATTGGGCCACAGCCCTTCGACGATCACAACCCGCCTCTGCAACCCGTCAAAGCCGCGCGCGCGAACGACGACACTGCCGCGCCGGTTCCCGATGCGCAGCCGATCGCCGTCGCCGAGCCCCAGTCCCGCCAGCACCTTCGGATGGACGAGGGCGGTGGGCCGACCCTCGCGGGCGATGCTCGACGGCGTATTGTTGAAGCTCGTATTGAGGAACGAGCGCGACGGCGCGGCGATCAGCCGGAACGGCTGTTCGGCGATCACCCTCGTCGATAACCGGGACATGGTCGGGGAAAGGGGGCAACCGCCGATGCTCGGGTCCGATCGCCTGCCAATCGGCGTGGAAATGAAATTTCCCGTCGCGGTGACCAAACCCGTCGAGGAAATGACCGGTCTCGAAGCCGGGCCAGCAATCGAGCCATACGCCCTGCTCGAACGCTTCCGGGCCAGGCAACCCGCTGACGCGCAATGTGTGCTCGATGATCTCGAACGCAGTCATCTCGAACCCGGGATGACGCGCGCCGAGCCGCTCGGCGAGGGCGCAGATCACGTCGTGGTTCGAGCGGCACTCGGCATAGGGCTGCACGACCGCGCGGCCGATCTGCAAATAGGTGTGTCCGCCCGCGGTGTAGAAATCGTCGTGTTCGAGAAAGGTGGTCGCCGGCAAAACGATATCAGCCATCGCCGCGGTCTCGGTCAGGAACTGCTCGTGCACGCAAACGAACAGGTCGTCGCGACCGAAGCCTTGGCGCACCAGCCCGGACTCCGGCGAAACGACCAGCGGATTAGTGTTCTGAATGAACAAGGCGGAGACCAACGGGCCGTCGCCGAGGTCCCGTCTGTCGCCGGTAAGGATGGGGCCAATGCGGGACTGGTCGAGAGTGCGGGTCGCTGAAATCGAGCAGGTCGAGCCCCTCAACGAGCGTGAGATCGAGCGGAACCAAATCGTGGTTGGAGATCAGCGCGCCGCCCCCTTCATAGCGCCACGCGCCGGTCACCGAGGGCAAACAGGTCACCGCGAATAATTGCACCGCGCCATTGCGCTGCCGCGAAAAACCGTAACCGAGGCGGATGAAGCTACGCTTCGTGCGGCCGTAGAGCCGGGCGAAATCGACGATTTCGTCCACGCAAAGCCCGGTGATAGCCGCCGCCCATCCCGGGTCGCGTGTCTTAAGATGCGCTTCGAGGCCCGCAGGATCGTCGGTGAAGCGCGCAAGGTAGTCGCGGTCGGCAAACCCTTCCTTAAACAGGATATGCATGACCGCACAAGCGAGCGCCGCGTCGGTGCCGGGCAATGGCGCGAGGTGCTTGTCGGCGACCTCGGCCGTGGCTGTACGGTACGGGTCGACGACAACAAGCTGTGCGCCGCGTTCCTTACGCGCCTGCGCGACATGGGCCATCACATTGACCTGGGTAGAAACCGGGTTGCCACCCCAACTCACAATCAGATCGGATTTTGCGATCTCGCGCCCGTCGATGCCGCGCTTTGGTCCAACTCCGGCCAGCCAGCCGGCGTCCGTCAGCGCGCTGCAGATTGTCGAATGCTGGCGCGAATAACGCATCGCATGGCGCAGGCGGTTGATGCCATCGCGCTGCACCCGGCCCATCGTCCCGCCGTAGTAATGCGGCCATACCGCTTCAGTGCCGTGGCGCTGCGCGGCGCGCGTCAGTCCTTCGGCGACTTCGTCGAGCGCGTCCTTCCCAGGAGATCGGCACAAACGCCGCCGCTCCGATGCCCTTCTCGCCAATCCGACGCATTGGCTGTGACAGCCGCGCCGGATGATGCTGGCGCTCGGCATAGCGGGCGACCTTGGCGCACACCACGCCCCGTGTGTAGGATTGTGCCGAAGCCCCGCGCACCCGCCCGATCCGCCGGCCGTCGATCAGTTCGACCTCGAGCGCGCACGCGCTCGGGCAGTCGTGCGGGCAGACGCTGGGGACGATGTCGAGCGGCAAGGATCGGCTCCGCCGTGGGTGATGGGACAGAATACCACAAAGCTTCGGCCGCCGGGGCGATCTGCCACGGCGGGGCGGGTGCATACTGCGACAAAGAAGGTTGCGCTAAATTCGTGCACGCCAGGGGGGTCACGACCCCAAATGGCTCCTGCAGAGGAGATATTAAGGGCGAATTCGGCACAACCTTGGCGCCGACGATCTACGGCGCTGGCTGGTCGCCGGGGCCGGTGACATTTCCATCGGCGCCTATAGGATTGTCGGCGCAAGATAGAAACGACACCCGGCGCGCAAAGTAGAGATGACCCTCGCGTTGGCGGCGGACACGGCCAGCGCGACATTGAAGCACAGCTACACACTGGATCGGGATTGTGCTATTATTGTCGGTGACTGGTGAAGCGGAAGCGGGCTCTGCTGGGGAGCAACCCGCCGAGGAATAACCGGTTGGAGACTCACTCCGATGGATTGGGAGCCGATCGGAACTGGCCGGCTCCCGCCAGTCGGCGTTGCCAAGCCACCATCTCCTGGAGCATCGGGGTAGATCTCCCGATCCCTCAAAAACCCACCCTCGCCACGGCGCGCTGGTGGCCGACTTGGGTGGCAACTCCGTTACGCATGACCGAATAAGGGAGGCAGCGGTGGCGGTCAGGCCGGAGCTGCGGCAGTACCGTGGCGTGGTGCCCGGCCCTTCGACGGTAGACCCGGCGCCTCGAGGTTGTTCGGCGGGCGCTGCCGCGCAATGTGCCCGCGCTGGTGCCGCGCCGGGTAGGCGGCCTGTTGCGCCTTGACCTGCTCCAACACGGCCGACAGCCGCTTATTGTCGACGATCGCGCCCGGCTGCACTGTCTGGATCTTGTCGAACACCTTGAAACCGAGCGTTGCTCCGTTGAACTGAACCGCGAACCGGCCGTCCGGGTAGTTTACCACCTCCACCTTCTTGCGCCCCAAGCCACGAGCCAGGGGCGTGGGATCGAGGATCAGCATCATCCGGTCGTAGTGCAGGGTCAGGTTGCGCGTGACCGTGCGCTCTTCCCGCCAGGCCAAGATCTCGTCGAGGTCATCGGCTGGCGCCAGCGGCCGATGCAGGTCTTTGGCATTCGCCGGGTCGCGGCCGAAGCGCTTGTTGTAGACGGTGATGAACCCAGGCAGCCAGGCGTTCGCCGCAGCAATCGACGACACCCCCGCCAGCCGCAGCTCCTTGACCAGGCGGTCCTGCAACGTGCCAAACGCGCGTTCGATGCGTCCCTTTGCCTGCGGGCTGTTGGCGCAGATGATGTCGATGTTCAGCGCTAACAGTGCGCGACCGAACTGGGTCACCCCGTCGCCGCCGGCCGCCTCCTTGCTGTTCACCCGGAAGATGCCGTGCTTGTCGCTGTAGAACGCGACCGGCTTGCCATGCTCCTCCAAATAGGCGCGGGTCGTCCGGAAGTAATCAAACGCCGATTCCGAGGTGACGAACCGCAGCTGCATCAATCGGCTTGTTGCATCATCCACAAAACCCAGCAGCGTGCATGGCGGGCCGCGATCCTCGAACCAGGCGTGCTCCGAGCCGTCGATCTGGACCAGTTCGCCCAGGCAATCGCGCCGCCGGCGCGGCTGATGCGGCGACGGCAGACGATGCCGACGGTCCCGCCATAGTCCATCTGCAATCATCCAACCGCGCAAGGTCTCACGCGACACCGAGCAGCCGTGATGCTCTGCCAGCTTCTCCGCCGCCAAGCTCGGGCCAAAATCGCAATACCGCTCCCGCACAATCGATAGCGCCAGGGTGCGAACCTCAGCAGGCAGCTGATGGTTGCTGGGTTTGCCTCGGCGCTTGGAAAGCAGGCTCGCGGCACCGTCCTGCTTCAGGCCGCGCAACAGACGAAACACCTGACGCCGCTGTAAGCCGATCAGTACACAAGCGTCAGTAACACGCAGACGACCCGACTGAACCCGCAACAGCACGTCAAGACGGCTGAACTCCTGCTTGCTCATCGACAACACCGCCACGGCGCACCTCCCGGGACCCCAGAACCCGGGGGTGTGTCACCTCTATCTTGCAGAGGGGTGTCATCTCTATATTGCGCTTACATCATATTGTCGCATAATATATATTATGGAAAATTAGCCGCCTCAGTCCCACACGGCGCCGATCGGTTGGCTTTAGCGGGCCGGCGAAGGCATGGACCGGCCTTCAGAAACTGAAGGGTTGACGGGGGTACGCGACAAATCCGGCGAATAGCCTCAGCGATCCCGCTCACCCCGGAAACTTTACACCCTTACTCGCTGTCTCGCTCGATTTCGGCGAACATAGCCACCCGCGTTGATCTGGCCGAGGAGCTCGGCATTCGGTGCTGAGTTCGCGGTAACCGAGGGTCTGGCCCATATGGGGTCGGCGTCGCGAACGCGCGGCCAGCGGGGACCTGGGCGGCAAAGCCGGAGGCGCAAGGTGCCGGTACTCTTTACATCTCCCACTCCCGCCTCGACCGCGTAATCCCTAAACGTCTGACAGACCGGCGATATATCGCCTGGCATCAATTTTGCTCCGTTCCGCTATTGTGCCGTGTTTTACATAGAGGAAGATAGAATGAGAGTTGTACGTACGTTACTAGCCGGGATCATGATGACCGCCGGCGCTGCGTTTGCCATCGCGACCATGTCGGCGACCCCGGCGCAGGCCACATTGGCACAAACGGGTGTCTGCCCGAGTGATCTTGGCCATAATCCTGAAGGAGGCGGCGGAGTTGGCAGTGCGACAGACTGCAACGCGCTGATCACGTTTGGCGCCAGTGGGGCGATCTCGACGTCGTTTGGGCCACAGGTCAACTATGACAGCACCGATGATGCACTTATTGGAATCGCGAACAACAGCGGTGGTACCCTCACCAGTTTCAATCTGACGTGCACCAACGACTGCTTTGGGTTTGATGGCGACGGCATCGACTTCTACCAAGGTCATGGTAGCGGCTCAATTCCGTTTAATGCCAACGACACTACAGGTTACGGTGGTCCTCTCGCGTTTTTCACGAATGTTGCGGCAAACGGTAACAGTGGCATCGTGAATATTATTGGTGGGCTGGCTAACGGTTCTACAACGTATTTTTCGTTGGAGCATGATGTTGACCTCAACCTCGCGGCATCTGCCGTTCCCGAGCCGGCCTCTCTCGCCCTTTTCGGCACCGCTCTTTTCGGGTTTGGTCTGAGGCGCCGCCGTCAGGGTGCGTAGAAAATTTTGACGCTAGACCACCATTAGAGCGGCGCCTTCGGGCGCCGCTCCTCTTTCAGGCCGCTCGGCCAGCCCCAACCCGCGGCCAAAGGTCCCGAGTTTAAACTTTCCGATTACGGGTTGGGCAGCTCGATGACAACCCCGTCCTGCCCCGGTTCGACGCCGCTCGGTAATTCGGCGCTGAGCTCACGATAATCGAGGCTCTGATCCATGTGGGTCAGCACGGCACGTCGCGGACGCACTCTAGAAATCCACGACAAGGTCTTCGCAAGATGAGAGTGCGTCGGGTGCGGCTCGCGCCTGAGGCAATCGACAATCCACAGCTCGACCCCTTCAACCGCGGCGAAGGCCGCGTCGTCGAGCTCGCGGACGTCCGTCGAGTAAGCGAAGCCACCGATCCGCAGACCGAGCGTGGTGCTGAAGCCATGGTCTTGCGTGAACGGAATGACTGGAATCCCGGCGATCTCGAAAGGGCCGCGGATCTCGTGCGGCTCCAGGGTCGGCTTGTGAAACCGGCCCGGCTCCAGCGGCGGCTCGAGGACATAGCCGAAGCGGCGGCCGATCTCGCTCAAGGTCTTCGCGTCGGCAAAGAGCGGGATCGCCCTTCCCATCAAACGGTTCACCGAGCGCAGGTCGTCGATCCCGTGGAGGTGGTCGGCATGCGCATGGGTCACCACGACGGCGTCCAAGCGCGAGACCCTGGCGTCGATAAGCTGCTCGCGCAGATCGGGCGAGGTATCGATCAAGATGACAATTTCCCCGACCTCGACCAGTACCGACACGCGGCGGCGGCGATTGCGCGGATCGGCGGGATCGCATCGTCCCCAGTCCGGACCGATCGCCGGCACACCGGTCGAGGCGCCGCAGCCAAGGACTGTGACCCTCATCCTTCGGTCGGGCACGCCTTGGTGAAGAGGCGGAAGAAATTGGCGCGAGTCGCGGATGCGACCTGCTCCGGATCGAGTCCCTTGAGCTCCGCCACGGCTGCCGCGGTAGCGGCCACGAAGGCCGGCTCGTTGCGCTTGCCGCGATAGGGCACCGGCGCGAGATAGGGGGCATCGGTCTCGACGAGCAGCCGGTCGAGCGGCACGTCGCGCACGATCGCACGCAGCTCTTCGGCATTGCGGAAGGTCACGATCCCGGAGACCGAAACATAAAATCCGAGCGCGATCGCCGTCTCGGCGAGTTCCCGGCCGCTGCTGAAGCAATGCAGGACCCCCGGCGGCGGCCGCTCTTCCTCGAGAATTCGTGCGATCTCGCGATCCGCTTCGCGGGCGTGAATGATCAGCGGCAAACCGCTGGCCCGCGACGCCGCAATATGGACGCGGAAGACGCGCTCTTGAATGTCTCGGGGGCTCAGATCGTAATGAAAGTCGAGGCCGGTCTCGCCGATGCCGACAACTTTTGGGTGGTCGGTCAGGGCGAGAAGCTGGTCGGCGAGCAGCGGCGCGTGATCGGCAGCCTCATGCGGATGCGCCCCGACGGAGCACCATATATCGTCATAGGCCTCGGCGATCGCCCGCACCTCGTCGAATTGGTCGAGCCGCGTGCATATCGTCAGCATCGTTTCGACACCGGCGGCCCGGGCACGGGCGACCACGGCATCCCGCTCTGCCGCGAAATCCGGGAAGTCGAGATGGCAATGACTGTCGACCAGCATCTGCGTGCCTCAACCCGTCATTTCCGCGAAAGCGAGAATCTAGTGGCCACAGGCTCCTGCGCCGCATCCCCTGGACCCCCGCTTTCGCGGGGGCGACGGTAACAGAGAACGATCATCCGGCCGTCTCCTCGACAAAGCGCGGAAAGATAGCTTGCGGTTTTGGCAGCCGTGTTCCCGGGGCGAGCGGGGCCTCGGCCAAGGCGGCGAAATCGCGCGCTGCCTCCGGCACCGCCAGCTGGTCTAGAAGCTTTCCCGCCGCGCCGGGCACGAAGGGCTGCGCCAGGATCGCCAGATGGCGCAGCGTCTCGGCCAAGGTGTACAGGACCGTACCCATGCGGGCCGGGTCGCTGCGGCTGAGCGCCCATGGCGCCTGCTCGTCGACATAGCGGTTGGCCTCACCGACGACCCGCCAGATCGCCTCGAGCGCCAGGTGAAAAGCCTGCTCCGCGATATGCCCACGCACTGTCCCGAGGAGGTTTTGCGCAGCGTTGAGCAACGCCGTATCGCCAGCGCGCAATTCCCCATAATCGGGCACGCAGCCACCGCAATTGCGGTTGATCATCACCAGCACGCGCTGCGCCAAATTGCCGAAATCATTGGCGAGATCGCTATTGAGTCGGCCCACGACGGCGCGGTGCGAAAAATCGCCGTCGCTGCCGAACGGCAGTTCGCGCAGCAGGAAATAACGCGCCGGATCGACCCCGTATCTCTCGACCAGCAGCTCGGGCGGGATGCCATTGCCGAGGGATTTCGACATTTTCTCGCCTTCGATTGTCCACCAGCCGTGCGCGAAGATCCGGCGCGGCGGCTCCAGGCCCGCCGCCATCAGAAAGGCCGGCCAATAGACAGCATGAAAGCGCAATATGTCTTTCCCGACGACGTGCAGGACGGTTGGCCAGAAATTCGAGAATTCCGCATTCTCGGTATCGGGATAGCCAAGCGCGGTGATGTAGTTGGCCAGCGCGTCGAGCCATACATAGACAACGTGCTCGGGGTTTCCCGGCACCGGGATCCCCCAGCTGAAGCTGGTCCGCGAGATCGAGAGATCGTTCAACCCGGCCCTGACGAAGCTGATAACCTCATTGCGCCGGCTGCGCGGAGCAACGGCATCCGGGTTCGCATCGTAATAGGCCAAGAGGCGATCCTGCCACGCCGAGAGCCGGAAAAAGTAGTTTTCCTCTTCCAGCCACTCGACCTCCGCGCCGGTCGGCGCCTTGCCGTCGATCAGTTCACTCTCGTCGTAGAAGGCCTCGTCGCGCACGCAGTACCAGCCGGCGAACCGACCGAGATAGATCTCGCCCCGCCGCTCCAGCTCCTGCCACAGCGCCTGCACGCCGCGCACATGGCGCTCCTCGGTCGTGCGGATATAGTCGTCGTAGCTGATTTCGAGCAGCCGGTCCATTTCGCGGAACGCGGCAGAAACGCGATCGGCAAATTGCAGCGGCGTCAGGCCGAGAGCCTGTGCCGAGCGCTCGACTTTCTGCCCGTGCTCGTCGGTGCCGGTCAGAAACTTCACGCGACGCCCGTCGAGCCGCATGAAGCGCGCCAGCGCGTCGGCGGCTACCGTCGGGTAGGCATGCCCCAAATGCGGTGTGTCGTTGACGTAGTAGATCGGGGTCGTGACGAAGAAGGGCCGGTCGGGGCTCTTTGCTGTCTCCATGACCCTGATATGGGCCCGGACCGATCGCGATCCAGCGGGCGGCCGGCGCCGCGGTTCTATCGCGCCAGTTCCTCGACGCCAAAGAACGCGCCGAGAATGGCCTGCTTGCGATCGAGATTGAGCTGGTCGGTGTCGGCGAAACTACGGTCGATCCGGTCGCGCAGATCCGCCCAGCGCGCCGGATCGGCGCAAGAGGCGAGACGCCGCATCGCCTCCCCTTCCCCGGCGATCAGCTCGTCCGGTGCGAATGGGCGACCGGCGGCACGAAGCGCCACCTTGCCAAGAAACTGCGACAACAGCTCTTCGCAGGCGCGGTAAGCCTCTTCCGCGTCGGGGCGGGCGAGCTTGTCGGCGAAGGCATAGAGTTCGGCGACCTCGATCCGCGGAGCCTGTGCAAGGATGCCGAGGAGTGACTGGTAGAGCGCCAGACCGCCAGCATCGGCGAGCTCGATTGCCCGGCCAAGGCTGCCTTCGGCCAGCCTCGCCAGCGCCTCGGCCTCGAGTTCGCGGGAGCTCGGGGCGGTACTGCGTGAGGAGCTGCAAGACCAGCGGACGGGCGAGTGCTGACAGCGGAAAGTGCCGGCAGCGCGAGCGGATAGTCGGCAGCAGCAGGCCCGGGCTGTGACTCACCAGCAGCAACAGCCCCCGCCGCGGCGGCTCTTCGAGGATCTTTAAGAGCGCATTGGCGGCGTTGCGGTTCATCTCCTCGGCGCCGTCGACGATGACGACGCGCCACCCCTCCTCCGCCGCGGTCAGCCGGAAAAAACCGGCGATCGCGCGCGTATCCTCGACGATGATGTCGCTGCGCAGCCGGCGGCGCCGCGGATCATAGGCGCGCTCGACGGTGAGCAGATCGGCATGGCCGCCAGATGCAACCCGGCGGAACACGCCGCTCTCGGCATCGATCGCCAGCCCGCTTGCCTCGCTGCCGCGAAACATCTCAGCCGGGCGGTCTTCGGGCCCGGCGAGCAGAAAGCGGGCGAGCCGAAAGGCGAGCGTCGCCTTCCCGACGCCGCGCGGCCCGCTCAGCAGGATCGCATGCGGCAGCCGTCCCGCCTCGGCGAGCCGGCGCAACTCGCGCTCGGCATTCTCGTGGCCGAAGAGAGCCAGGTTTTCCCGCGGTGCGAGCACGCCTCGCGCTCCGTCGTTCGCTGCCCCTCACCCTCCCGCTGACGCGGGTCCCTCGCTCTCCCCGCTCGCGGGGAGAGGGCCGGGGTGAGGGGCAACCGCTACGCCCAGTCGCTGCTCAACCGTTTGGACCACGGCTCGGTGCACGGTCTGCGGGTCGGCCGAGGCCCCGACTAGGACGCAGCGAGTAGGGTTCTCGTCGGCGATCTGCCGGAACCCGTGGCGCAGTTTTTCGTGGAAATCGCGGTCGAGACGCTCGAACCGATCCGCACCCGAGCGCGCGGCGGCGCGGGCGAGCCCGATTTCGACCGGCAAATCGAGAATCACGGTCAGATCCGGCGCGAAATCGCCGAGGGCGAAGCGGTGTAGTGCGGCGAGGTCCTTGAGCGCAACGCCTCTGCCGTAGCCCTGATAGGCCGTGGTCGAATCCGCGAACCGGTCCGACACCACCCATTCGCCTTGCGCCAGCGCAGGGGCGATGACGCGGACGACGTGATCGCGCCGTGCGGCGACGAGCAACAGGGCTTCCCCGATTGCATCCCAGCGGTCGCCCTCGCCTTCGAGCAGCAGCCGCCGGATTGCCTCTCCGCCGGGCGATCCTCCCGGCTCGCGGGTCGCCCGTACCAGGACCCCGGCGCGGTCGAGCGCCGCCACCAACAATCCGACCTGCGTCGACTTGCCGGCGCCTTCGCCGCCCTCGATCGAGATGAACCGGCTGCGAGGATCCGTCACGTCAATGTCGGCCGCCCCACACCAGATAGCCGGCGAGGGTCGCGATGCGGCCGAGGGGGTCCATGCGGTCGACATCCGCACCGGCAACGAGCGACATTTCGGTCGTCGGCACATCGGGAGCGGTCACCACCAGCTTCCCGACTGTCTGGCCTTTTTTGACCGGCGCCGGAATCGGGCGGTCGTAGTCTACCGTGACCTTCATGTCCTTGCGCGACTTGCGCGGCAGGGTCACGACCAGATCATTGGCGACGGTAAGCGGCGCCTTCGGGTCGGAACCGAGCCACACATCGGCATCCTCGACCTTGTCGCCGGCCGCGAACAGCTTGTAGTCGTTGAACTCGCGAAACGCCCACTCGATCAGCCTCTCGCTCTCCTGGGCGCGGGCTTTCATCGTCGGCAGGCCACCGAGCACGAGGATGATGCGGCGGTCTTCGCGCTTGACCGAAGCGGTCAGGCTGTAGCCTGCTTCTTCGGTATGGCCGGTCTTCAGCCCGTCGGCACCGACTCCTTTGTAGAGCAGCGGGTTGCGGTTGCCTTGTTTGATGTTGTTATACTCGTACCCCATTTCACTGTAGTAGTGATAGTATTCCGGAAAGTCTTGGATTGTTCGGATCGATAAAGTCGCCAAATCGCGCGCGGTCATCCAATGATCGGGACTGGGCAGACCATCGACATTCGCAAAATGGCTGTCTTTGAGCCCGATCTCCTTCGCCTTCTGGTTCATCAGCTCGACAAAGGCTTCTTCGCTCCCGGCGAGGCCTTCGGCGAGGACGAGGCAGGCGTCATTGCCGGACTGGATGATCACGCCTTTCAACAGATCATCGATTTTGATGCGCCCGCCGATCGGCACGAACATCTTTGAGCCTTGCAGCCGCCAAGCCCGTTCGCTGACCGGTAATTCGTCATCGAGCTTCGCCCGCCCCTGCTTCAGCATGTCGAAAACGACATAGGCGGTCATGATCTTGCTCATCGAGGCCGGCGGCATGTGCTCGTCTGCACCTTTGTCGAGCAGCACCATCTCGGTCTCGACCTCGATGACAAAGGCATGCGTCGCTTGTGTCTCCATGCCCACGGCTGAATTGCCCGGGGCCTGGGCCGCGGGAGTTGGCTTTACCTTGGCATGGCCTCGCGCAGCTGCCGCCGGGTGACCGTAGAGCCCGCCTACAAGTACGGCTGCGACGATAACGGCGCCAATCGAGCGCGCGATGAAAACTCTCCGGATTTTCCGATCCGCCATTTTCGCTCACTCTCCGTTCCGGACCGAGAACGCCCCCACCCGGGCGAAGATCCGTCCTGACGACTTTGCCGCAATCAGCCTCGCGCCATGCTGTCGGCGAGATATCCGACCGCGGTCGCGAAATACGTGGATTTGTTCCACTTCATGATCGTGCGGAAATTGTCATAAACGAGGTATGCCGGCCCGCCGGCGCCATCCGGCATGACCAGCGAGGCGTCGCCCTCGCGGCCGGCAAGCGGGCCAGCATCGATGCTGCGAACCCCGAGCCGGCTCCACTCGCCAGTCGGCCGCTTGACGTCGAGCCCGGTGGACCGGGCGTCGAACCCGGCGGGCAGCATGACCTCGCGTCCCCAACCCTCGCCGCCACGCCAGCCTAACCGCGAGATGAAATTTGCGATCGATGCCAGCGCGTCGGCGCGGTCGTTCCAGATGTCTTTCCTGCCGTCACCATCGTAATCGACCGCATAGCCGAGAAAGGTCGAGGGCATGAATTGGCACTGCCCCATCGCCCCCGCCCAGGACCCGGTCATATTGTCCGTTCGGATGTGTCCCTGATCGAGAATGCGCAGCGCTGAGATCAACTCCCCGCGGAAATACGAGCTGCGGCGTCCGTCATAGGCGAGCGTGGCCAGCGCCGAGACCACCGCGTAATTGCCCATGACCTTGCCGAAATCGCTTTCGATCCCCCAGAGGGCCACGACAAAGCGCGGCTCGACATTGAACCGCCGCCAGATCCCGTCGAGCAGCATTCGATTCTCGGCCAGCTGGGAGCGGGCGCCCTCCATGCGTTGGGAGGTGACAACCTTTTCGAGATACTCGCCGAACGTCATCGTGCGTTCCGGCTGCTTGCGGTCGAGCTCGATGACGTGCGGCAGGTATTGCGTGTTGCGCAGCGCGACCTCGACCGTCGACGCCCGAACGCCTTGTGCCGCCGCATCACGGCGCACCCCTGACAGGAATGCGTAGAAATCACCCTCGAGCGCTGCCGCCCGCCGCACGGTGAAGCCCGACGCGGCAATAAACGGAACCCCAAAAATCAGCCGACGGCTCAGGCGCAGAGACGTCATCGACGGAACTCACCGCTGCATGCAACCATTCTCCCGTCTCTTGCCACAAGCGAGCGGAACCCCGCAACGATCGAGGCCTACCGTGGCGGATTCCGCCCTCTCCGCCCCTCTTCGCGGCGCCCTCCGCCGCGATCCGCTCCGAATCGTCGAGAGTGCACCCCTGCAGGGAGACGGCAGCCTTCGATGCTTGTTCTCAACGCGGTCACAGCCTATCCTGCCGATATCTACTTAAGGGAGGATGGCATGGGACAGATACTGGGCCTCGGCGTCACTCACTTTCCACCGCTTTCCGGCACCGACGAGAATTTGGGCCGCATTTTGAAGCGGGCGCTCGACGACCCGGCGATCCCAGAGCGGATGCGGGACCCGTCAGGTTGGCCCGCCGCGATGCGCGAGGAGTACGGCTCCGATGCCGGGTTGACCGCCGCCAGGCACCACCGCGAGGCGCTCCTCACCGGTTTCCGCAACGCCCGGCGGGTGTTGGACGAGTTCGCGCCCGATTTTGTCGTGATCTGGGGCGACGACCAATACGAGAACTTCAAGGAAGACATCATCCCGCCGTTTTGCGTGCTGGCCTATGAATCGCTGACCACAAAACCGTGGCAATACTATCGCGGCCCAAATGTCTGGAACGAACCGACGGAAAAGACCTTCGAATACAAGGGCGATCGCGATGCCGGAAAGTTCATCGCCAGCGGAATGATCGAGAGCGGGTTCGACGTCTCCTACGCCTACAAGCCCTTGCATCACCAGCTCGGCCACGCCTTTTTGAATACGCTGCTGTTCCTCGACTACGACCGCAAGGGCTTCCCCTACCCGGTCGTGCCGTTCCAGGTGAATTGCTACGGCCGCCGCGTCGTCGCACAGCAGGCCGGCGCGCGCGGGCTGAGCCAGTTCCCGTCGGAAGACCAGCTCGATCCCCCCTCCCCTGCCCCATGGCGCTGCTTCGATCTCGGCGCGGCTTGCGCCCGGGTCGTCGAGAAGAGCCCGTGGCGGGTCGCGCTGATCGCGTCCTCCAGCTGGTCGCACGCCTTCCTGACGCCCAAACATTACCTGCTCTACCCCGACGTCGAAGCCGACCGCGCGCTCTATGAGGCATTGCAGGCCGCCGATTATGCCACCTGGCGGCAACGGCCATTGAGCGCGATCGAGGACAGCGGCCAGCAAGAAGTCCTGAACTGGATGTGCCTCGTCGGCGCAATGAACGAGCTCGGGCGGCGGCCCACCGAAACCTCGTACGTGCAGAGCTATATCTTCAACTCGAACAAATGCTTTGCCGTCTTCGAGCCGTGAGATCATGCCCGAGCTGCCGGGGACAGAGCTAGCGCGGGAGCTGATTGAGAAAAGCCGCAGCGAGAGCCGCGCTACACCCGTAGAGGACATCATCCAGGCCATCCGCCGCGATGGCCTGGATGATGAGGCGGCCCACCGCCTGATCGGCCGGTTGTGGACGCTCGAACGGATGTTCTATTACATCTACGGCGGCTGGGGTCAGGGCCTCGAGATCAACGACTTCCCGCCTTCCATCAAATACCTGTTCTCGAAGCAGATCGTCGATGATTCGACGCACGAGATGCTCTACCTCGATGCGTTGCTGCACAAAGGGTACGTCGCCACCCAGAAGGAGGCCTTTCGACACCCCTCCGGCTGTTTCGTTCTAGATTCGGCGCTGGCCTATTTTGTCTTCTCCTTGCGCAACCTGGCCACCTACCCTCATCCGATCCGCATTGCGGCGTTGAATTTGGGACCGAAGGTCCTCGAGCTCGCTTGGATGGAGGGACTGACGGAAGCGATCGCCGACCCGGACCTCAAGGGCGTCTTCGAGAGCCAGTTTGTCGAAAACCGCAGCCACATCAATATGGGCCGCCGCATCGTCGAGGAGTTCATTCAAAAGCCGGTCGAAGCCGAACTGTGCCGCTGGGCCTGCGCCGTCGCCAAGCGCGATTACGGCCGGTTTCTCGGCGAGCTCAGCGCCTTTGTGCTGGGGCACGAGGCGCCGGCGCCGCCGGCGCCGCGCCGGCAAGTGACCGATTGACGGAGGCGGGCATGCCCGGTCTGAAGATCGATCACCAGCGCTGCACCGAATGCCGGATGTGCTACATCGTCTGCCGCGAGATCGACATCAACGCGGTCTATGTCGCATTGGAGCCGCTGCACCGCATCGAGATCGATCTGCAGAAATGCACCTATCCCGGCTGCACGGCGTGCCTGATGTATTGCCCGGCGGAAGGCTCGATCATCGAAGTCGAGAGCGGCCGCTCGATGGTGCCGCCGCCACCCGAAGCCTGGCAGGAGGCTTGAACGATGCATCCGATCCTCGACCGGTTTCTGGACAAATGGGTGTGGCCGACGATGCCGGGCGCGCCGGGGGCCGATTTCCGGCTGCGGCTCACCCGGGAGAAATGCCTCAAGGGCTGGGAAATTTCACTGCAGCGTACGCTCGGCGAGATCGAGGAGGAACTCGGTCGCAACGACGAGGCCTGGAAGAAGGAGCGCGCGCTACGCGGCTATGCCGCCGAGGGCGTGCACATGTCGATCAAGCAGATGTCGGGGCAATTGCTGTCGGTCGATATCGCCGACCAGGAGCGCTACATCGACCTGCAGCGCATGCGCGCGCGCCAGATCTGGGACGAATGCAAGCACAGCAAACTGCACGCGGACGTCCTGCTCGGGAAGGGCTGGATCAAGGACGAGCGCGAATTGATGGACATCGCGCAGGCCAATACCCAGCCGTTGCCCGCCTATTTCGGCCTGTCGATGATGTTCCCGCACATCCATCCCTTGGCGCGCGCCGCGCAGAATTATTACCAGGAGGCCAATGCCTGCATTGGCATCATGGCCTATCTCGACCGGGTCGACGATCCGCTCGTCCGGCATGAGCATCTGAGCCAGCGCGACGAGGAGCTGATGCATTTCATGGAAGGCAAATTCCAGATCGATTTCCTCTGCGCGACGGCGGAAACGCAGAAGCCGGTAGAGGACGCGCTGGACTA
This sequence comes from uncultured Alphaproteobacteria bacterium, assembly GCA_963700185.1. Classification (GTDB taxonomy): domain Bacteria; phylum Pseudomonadota; class Alphaproteobacteria; order ATCC43930; family CGMCC-115725; genus AP-15. The sequence continues at coordinate 241,105 of CAVOWP010000012.1, read as the reverse complement.
TCTGCTGCACCAGGTCGGCGGGATCAAATGATGGTGCGGTGCCAATCATATCACCGTCACCCCCGCGCAAGCGGGGGTCCAGAGCTTGCCCCTGGCTTGAACAGGGGGCCGGCGACGGACGGCTGCGTCTGGATTCCCGCTTTCGCGGGAATGACGGCGTAAAGCAGCGATGAAAGTCAGGATCGAGTTCCCGCCGTGCAATTCCTGCGGCCTCTGCCGCGAGGTCTGCCCGGAATTGGCGATCCGCCCGACATTGCTGGAGCCGCGACATCTTTACGAAGTACAGGAAATGAAATGCACCGGCTGCGGCGAGTGTCTGGAATACTGCCCGGCTCCCGGTGCCCTGGTGCAATATGGGCTGATAGGAGGAGGATGAGATGGCGCGGCAATACAACTTGATGTCGGCCGATGGGCATCTCGAAGTGCCGCCGGAGCGCTGGGTCCATCGGGTGCCGGAAAAATACCGCGACCGCGCGCCGCACACGGTGCATCTGCCCGATGGCGGCGATGCGCTGATGATCGAGGGGCAGCCATTGTTGGAGGCGAACTTCCTGGATCTGCGCGCCGGCCGCGCCGAAGGGACCTGGCAACCCTTTGGCCTCAAGGTCGCCGACGCCGCCGGGACCGGCTCGCCCGAGCAGCGCGTCCGGGAGCAGGACCAGGACGGTATGGACGCCGAAGTATTGTTCGCGGCGATGGTCGCGGGGCCCGTCTTCTGGCGCAACATCGCGCATGACGAGGTCTACAAGGCGGTGATCCGCGGGTATAACGACTGGCTCGCCGAAGAATATTGCGCTGTGGCCCCCGATCGTCTGATCGGCATGGGCGTCATTCCGATCACCAATGTCGACGATGCGATCGCCGAAATGAAGCATTGCAAAAAGCTCGGCCTCAAAGGGATCCTATTGGGGGCGTTGCCGAGCGCCAAAGGCTATCCGACACCCGAGGACGACAAGTTCTGGGCTGCAGCCGTGGATATGGAGATGCCGGTCACCGTCCATGTGCAGTTCTACCGCACTGGCGCCCGGGCAACGCAGCCGACCTTCAAGTATCCGAAGGAAGATCCGGTAATCATGCAAAGGCTGCGGCGGCCTTTCCTCGAATGGCTGTGCAACTTCGGACTGGCGCCGTCGGTCAGCATTGCGCAGATGGTATTAGCCGGCGTGTTCGAGCGTCATCCGAAGCTGAAGATTTTCTTTGCCGAGACCCGCCTCGGCTGGGTCCCGTTCTGGCTCGAGCACATGGATCTGTGGTACCAGCGCCACCTAGGCTGGGCGCAGGAATATCTCGGCTTCAAGCCGCTCAAGGAATTACCGAGCCACTATGTGCGCGAGCACGTCTACTTCAGCGTGCAATACGAGCGCGTCGCGATCGAGGAACGCCAACATGTCGGCGTCGACCGCATCATGTTCGCGACGGATTTTCCGCATATCGAGAACGAATGGCCCAATTCCCGGCCGATCATCGACAAAATCTACGCCGACATCCCGGAAGCCGACAAGCGCAAGATCTGGGCCGGCAACGCCGTCGAATTCTTTAACCTCGACGCCTGAAGCTTCTCCCTCTCCGCCCCCAGGGGCGGAGAGGGTCGGGGTGAGGTGGGGCATCGCCAGTTTCCGACAGCGGCGCCGCCCACCTCGCCTTCCCACGCCTCCGGCGTGGTGCCCTCCCTCTCCCTCCTGAAAGGGTGGTGAGGGAAAACAGCAGGGGCTCTCGCTTTGGAATAATGGACACTGCGGGGTGCCGGCATGGCAAAGCTGATCCTCGTCAAGCATGCGTCGCCCCAGATCGTTCCGCGGGTCGTCTCGCATCGCTGGGTGCTCGCTGAAGAGGGATGCCGCCGTTGCGATTGGCTGACCGACGAGCTGACGGCGCAAGGGGTGACGCGCCTTTATTCGAGCCTCGAGCCGAAGGCGTTGGAGACTGCCGCGCTTGTGGCAGTGAAAATCGGTCTGGCGGTCGAGCCTTGCCGAGATCTTCACGAGAACGACCGAACCGGGATGGGCTTCGTAGGACCTGACGTACTGCAGCGGCGTCTGCGCGAATTCTTCGCACAACCGGACCGAACCGTGATCGGCAACGAAACGGCAAACGGCGCGCTTCGGCGCTTCGCCCAATCGATCCGCAATATCGCCTCAAAAGCTCATGGCAACGCTTCGGCCATCGTGACGCATGGGACGGTGCTCAGCCTCTTTGTGGCGCACCACAATCCAATCGCGCCCTATGACCTGTGGTCATCTCTGGGTCTGCCCTCGTACCTCGTGCTCGACACCACCTCCTTCGCGTTTGATGGCAAAATCCATAATTACCCGGATCGAGCCCCTACCTGCTAATTGGCCAGGAAGGCCTTGGCTTCGGCCAGTTCCGGGCGGTCGGAGTCGGCGCTTGCCAATGTGACGAGCTTGCCGTAGGCCTCGCGCGCCTTCGCCGTATCGCCGGTCTGCTTGGCAGCGCGGGCGACCCCGAGGAGGCTGCGGAAGCGGTTGCGCTCGGCGCGCACCGTTTGCTCGTATTCCTTCAGAGCTGCGGTCGGGTCATTGACCTCGAGCAGCAGGTCGGCGAGCAATTCACGGGCCGGCACGACCTCGGCCGGGGTCGCCGGGTGTTTGTCCATCGAGGCGTCGAGATCGGCGGCTGCTCGCACCAGCTCGACGGCCTCTTTATCATTGCCCTTGGCGCGCGCCAGGATCCCGGAGGCGGCCAGTCGCTGGACCTCGACCTGCTTGGCCCAGTAATCATCCTTGGCCTGATCGAGCTTCTGCTTCAAGGATTGAAGCTTGGCGATTTCGGCCTCGGCGGCCGCCGTGTCCCCGGTATGAGCCGCACCCAGCGCCCGCGTGAACGAGATCATCGCCTCCGCCCATGGGAAGCGCTCCCAGGGAAACGGCATCGGCGGCGCGGTGAGGGCGGCGGCCTCCGACCAGTTCCGGCGTTCGACCGCATAACGCGCCGGCATCGCCGCGATGGCATAGGCCATCGGCAGGTTCGGCACATTGGCTCGCCTGAAAGTCAGCAGCTCGTCGACGACCCGCTTTGCGTCGCGGTCCTGACCCATCTGCAAATAAGCGTATTCCATATAGTCCATCGAGTGGACGGCCTCGCCATTGAAGGCGTCGGGGCCGAGCTCCTCCCTGACATAGGCGAGTCCGGCAGCGGTCGCCGCTCGGTTGGCATCGACCGATTGCCGCCACATTCCCAGACGGGTAAAGATATGCGACGGCATGTGCAGCGCATGCGGCACCGCCGGCGCGATGTCGGCATAGCACAGCGCCGCCGTCAGCCCGTCTTCGGCCATTTCCGCCGAGTCGTTGGCGTGGATCAGGTAATGCGCGACCCCCGGATGGTTGGGCAGCTCCGCCCGTACTGCCTCTAGGATCGCGCGTGCCTTTTTCTGATTGGCATAGGTCTTGTCGGTCGGTGGCGCGGTCGCAACCAGGGCGAGGGAATAAAACACGCCGCCTTCCCGATCATCGGGGTAGCGCAGGTGCACCTGCTCCATGGCCTTTTCGTAGGCGACGGCGCGCGTGCGGTGATCGACCTTGTCGTTGTCCCGATAAAAGGCCGCGATCGCCGCGATGTAATCGCCCTCGCGATCGGTCTTCTGCTTTGCGGCCACCGCCTTCTCGACGGCCTCCGACCCCGCCTTCAGCGCCGCCGCGTTGGGCGGGTACCACAGCGGATACCAATGGCTCATCGCGATGCCCCAATAGCCCATCGCGCAATCGGGTTCGGCCTCGGTGACTGCGGTAAAGGCCTTGACCGCCTCCTCGTACCAGAAGGAGTGCAAGATCCAGACGGCCTGGTTGAACTTTTTCTGCGCCGCGGCGCTGCAGGAAATCGGGAACTCGACCTCGCTGCTCTTTGCCGCAGCAGCGGGTTTGTCACCGGTCTCCGCGCGCGCAACAGGCAAATGCGAAAATCCGACTAGCGCCGCTGTGACCAAGATCAGGGGAAGGTGATTTCGTTTCATCGGGATCTCCTTCAATGCCGAAGCTCGGCGCTTGGATCGGGCACCACATCTTAATCATGATCCCCGGTCGATGTGAGTGTGAGCTTGCTCACACTTGTCACTGCTCGGACCATAAATTTTCGCGACATCGAGTAAGCCGGTAAACTCCGCCTTGTTGCGATCCTCCGGTCAATCGAGCATGACGTTCTGGGAGCGCGGGATTACGATCGGCGGGTTCAGTTGCTTGCGGGACGGTCGGGAGGGTGATGATGGGGGAATTTGCGTTGGGGCAGGCGGTGCCGCGGTTCGAGGATCCGCGGCTGTTGCGCGGCGGCGGGCGATATGTCGACGACATGGTGTTGCCGCGGATGGTGTTTGGCTATGTGTTGCGCTCGCCGCATGCGCAGGCCCGGATCCGATCGATCGACGCGACCGCCGCCAAGGCCGCGCCGGGCGTGCTCGCGGTGCTGACCGGGGCGGATTGGGAAGGATCGGGTTGGGGTGACTTGCCCTCGGCGACCGGCAACAAGCGGCGCGACGGTTCGCCTGCCTATCGGCCGCGCTACCCGGCATTGGTCAAGGACCGGGTGCGCTGGGTCGGGGATTACGTTGCTTTTGTGGTTGCCGAGAGCGCCCATCAGGCGGCGGACGCGGCCGAACTGATCGTGGTCGAATACGAGCCGATGCCGGCGATCGTCTCGACCGCTGATGCGATGGAGCCCGGCGCACCGCGGGTCTGGGACGACTGCCCCGACAACATCTCTTTTGTCTATCTCGAAGGCGACAAGGCGGCGACCGACGCCGCCTTCGCCCATGCCGCGCACGTCGTCCGGCACAAATTCGTCATCAACCGGGTGACCGCGGCCACGATGGAGCCGCGGGGTTGTATCGGCGACTACAACCCTGCGGCCGACCATTACACGATCTATACCACCCTGCAGCGCACGCACGCCTATCGCTCGGAACTGGCCCGGCAGATCCTCAAGGTCCCGGAAAGCAAGGTGCGCGTCGTCGCCGGCGACATCGGCGGCAGCTTCGGCATGAAGTCGGCGATCTACAACGAGGTCGCACTGGTGTTGCTCGCCTCCAAGCTAACCGGCCGGCCGGTCAAATGGACGAGCACGCGCGCCGAGTCCTTCCTCGGCGATGCGCAGGCCCGCGACAACATCACCGAGGCCGAGCTGGCGCTCGACGCCGAGGGTCATTTTCTCGGGCTGCGCGTCCGCACGATCGCGGCGGTCGGCGCTTATCCGCAGGCCGGCTCGAATGCGTTTGTCGCCAATCTCGGGACGTTGGCCGGGGTCTACCGCACGCCGGCGGTATATGCCGATGTGACCGCTGTTTACACCAACACGAACCCGATGCGGGCCTATCGCGGCAACGGCCGCCCCGAAGCGGCTTATGTGATCGAGCGGATGGTCGATCTCGCCGCGGACGAGCTCGGCATCGACCCGATCGAGTTGCGCCGGCGCAACATGATCGCGCCGGAGGCGATGCCGTTCAAATCGGGCCTTACCTTCACCTATGATTGCGGCGAGTTCGAGAAGGGCCTCGACATGGCGCTCGACCTCGCCGATTTCGCCGGGTTCGAGGACCGTCGTGCGCAGTCGCGGCGGCGCGGCAAATTGCGCGGCTTCGGCATCTCGAACACGATCGAGCGCGCCGCGGCAGGCGGGTTCGAAGCGGCGGAAATCCGCTTCGACCGCACCGGCACCGTCACCTTGCTGTCGGGCTCGATCACCCAGGGCCAAGGGCACGAAACCGTCTACAAGCAGCTGCTCTGCGACCGGCTCGGCATCGATCCCAGCCAGGTGCATTACGTTCAGGGCGATACCGAGAAGGTGGCGATCGGTGAAGGCACCGGCGGCTCGCGTTCGGCGGCGCTCGGCGGGTCGGCGGTCCATCTCGCGACCGAGAGGATCGTCACCAAGGCGACTGCGATCGCTGCCTCGATCCTCGGCGCCGATGCCGGCGAGATCCGTTTTGACGACGGCTTTTTTTCAACGCCGCACTCCAACCGCACATTGACGATCGGCGAGATCGCCGGCGAGTCGCTGAACCCGCAGAACCTGCCCGACGGGATGGACCTCGGCCTGATCGCCGGGGCGACCTTCAGCTGCAAGGAGCAGAATTTCCCGAACGGCTGTCATATTTGCGAACTGGAAATCGACGAGGAGACCGGCGAGGTCGAGATCCTGCGCTACAGCGTCGTCGACGATGTCGGCACGGTGATGAACCCGCTATTGCTCGAGGGCCAGATCTGCGGCGGGATCGCGCAAGGCGTGGGCCAGGTGCTGATGGAGGACATCCGTTTCGACCCCGCCTCGGGTCAGCTGCTGACCGGCTCCTTCATGGATTACGCGATGCCGCGGGCGGGCGACCTCTCGGCGATCCATTGCGACAGCAACCCGGTGCCGACCAAGACCAACCCGCTCGGCGTCAAGGGCGCCGGCGAAGCCGGCAATGTCGGCGCCCTCCCCGCCGTCGCCAACGCCCTCGTCGACGCGCTCTCCCCGCTCGGCATCCGCCACATCGAAATGCCCGCCACCCCCGAACGCCTGTGGCGCGCTATTCGTCGATCTGGGAACCGCCCGCCACGCGTGGGCGGTCAGCCCTGCTTTCGCCACGTCAAAGCTGTAGGCGCAGTTTCCGACGAGCTGACCCTTGATCTGCTGCGCCATCGATCGGCCATCGAACCTTTGGCCGTAGCCGGTGTCATGTCAGGATCCGTCGGGAGCGCATTTCCCTCGACCGTCGATCGCCCCACCTGACCGTGCGTCGACCGTTGCTGATCGTCATACTCGCCGGTGCTCGAAATCGTCAAAGCGCCTTGGCTCGCGGCATAGCCCTGCGTGTCGGCCCGCCGTCCCCGCGAGAGTGTTCCCGCGACTGTTGTTCTCCGCGGAAACCCCGACATACGTCCCGTCGAAGGCGCTCGTTGCGTTCGCAGACGGTGCGGGTGATTGCGCATTGACCGGCGCCCCCACCGCGAGAGTGAGCAGAGGCGCCCAGCAAACTGCCCGGGTGGCGTATGTCCATCGCAATCAGGCGACGACCAGATCCGGCATGAGGACCTTTCCCTTGGTCTCCGGTCCGAGCAGCAGCGCAATCACAAAGCTCGCCGCTCCGACGCAGGTGCCGATCAGCATCGGGATCGCGAAGCCGAGACCGTAATGGCTGGCGAACCAGGTCAGCACCAGCGGGACAAAGCCGCCGAAGATCGCTCCCTGGTGATAGCAGAAGGCGCTTGCCGTCGCCCGCACCTCGGTCGGGAAGCGCTCGGAAAGATAGGCGGGGTTCTGGCCATAGATCGCCTGGCCGAAGAAGCCTTGCAGGACGAAGCCGACGGCGATCCAGGTGAAGTCTGTGGTCAGCAGATAGAGAGGGGCGACAAAGATCGCGATCGCCGCAGGGATGATCATCGACCAGCGGCGGCCGAAGCGATCGGCGAACCAGCCCCAGAAGCCTTGCGCGAGAAATGCCGCGAGGTTCGCCAATGCCACCGGTGTCGCGACCAGCGCCGGGCTCAAATTCAGATCCTTCTGCAGATGCGTCGCGAACAACGCGTTGATCGAATAGTAGACGAGGAAACTGCTCGCCATCCACCAGCACGCGGTCAAGGTGTTGCCGAGCAGGCCCGGCTTGAAGATGTTGAACAGCGGAGCGTGCACCTCCCGCTTCTCGGCGCGCTGGCGCCGGCGGTTCTCCTGCCAGACCGGCGGCTCCTTGACGAAGAAGCGCACATAGACGACCGAAAGGGCCGGAAGGACCCCGATCATCAGCAACCCGCGCCAGCCGATTGCGTTGAACGCCAGCCCATAGATCAGGCTGGCGAGGAGGAACCCGAGGCTCCACGAGCCCTGCAGCATCCCGCTCATGAACCCCCGCGACCGCGCCGGCCAGGACTCCATCGCGAGAGCCGCGCCGGCCGGCCATTCGGCGCCCATGCCGATGCCCAACAGCGCGCGGAACAGAAACAGAAACCAAAACGTCGGCGAGAAGCCGGCGATGAAGTTGCAGATCGAATACCACAGGATCGAGATCATCAGCGGCGTTTTGCGCCCGATCCGGTCGGCGAGCCATCCCGAGCCGACCGCGCCGACCAGCCGCAGCCACAAGGTGACGCTGAGCAAAAACGCGACCTCGGTCAGCGGCACGCCGAATTCCTGCGAGATCGGCACCATGATCAGCAGGAACATCGTGAAGTCGAACGCATCCAACGTCCAGCCGAGCCAGGAGGCCACCCAGGCGTACCACTGGTCCTTCGTCGGCTCCTTCCACCAGGGAATTGGCGTCCGCTGCGGGCCCGACGGCTGTCCTCATCGTCGATGCGTCCTCCCTGAACAGCGGCGGTTCAGCCAATGCTGAACCGCCGGCCCCCTGCCCTACTCCGCGGCTTGCGGCATTTGCTTCAGGTCGGTCGAGTAGCGCAGATGCACCGGGGCGTTGGTTTCGAACGGGTCTTTGAGGCCCAATTCCTTGCCGATCTCGCGCATCGCCGGCATGACCTCCTGGCCGAGGAGGCGGATGCAGGTCCGCGCATCCTCGTTGCTGACCGTGCCGTCATTGCCCCAGATGCCGTAAATGCTCGGCCGGGTCTCTTCGAGCACGCGGCGCAATTTGGGGATGACCGTCTTTGGCGTGCCGAAGAAGACGCGCCCGTCGGCAACCTGCTGGTCAAAAGTCGGGCGCCCGCGCGGGTTCTCGGCGCGCCCGACCGCGAACTCGACGAAGTTGCGGCGCAGCGTCGGCGAGAAATAGCCCGACGGGTTCGACCACACCGGGTGCGCTAGGCCAGTGAACTCGCCCTGCATCCACAGGAACTGGCGGGCGTTCTTCTCGGCCTTTTCCTCGCTGTCGGAGACATGCACCTGCTGCAGGTAGCCGCGGTTCTCGGGGCCCGCCTCGTAGCCGGTCTCGAGCGCGACCTTGTCGTACAGCTCCCAGATCTTCTTGGTCGCCTCGATCGAGGTGTTGAGCGCGATGTAGGGATAGCGCTGCTGCGCCGCCCAGATGATCGTCTCCTGGCTCAGGACGCCGGGGACCCAAATGCGCGGATAGGGCTTCTGCAACGGCACCGCCCACGGGTTGACGACGCGGTGCTGGTAATGCGTGCCCTCCCAGCGGAACGGCCCCTGGCGCGTCCAGGCGGCGACGATCAGATCATGCGCCTCCTGGAAGCGCTCGCGGTTGTAGGCCGGGTTGACGCCGGCGGCGAGCGACTCCTGGCCACCGCCGCGCACGATGCCGGGGACCAGGCGGCCCTTCGAGATCATGTCGATCATCGACAATTCCTCGGCGAGCCTGACCGGGTTCTCGGCCAAGGGCAGCGGATTGCCGAGCAAGACGATCTTCGCCTTTTTGGTCACCGCTGCGAGGATCGAGGCAAAGATGTTGCATTTCGCCTGCATGCAGAACGGCGCGTTGTGGTGCTCGTTGAGCATGAAGCCTTCGACGCCCTGCTCCTCGGCGTAGATGTAATGCTCAAGATATTCGTTATAGAGCCGGCTGCCGGCGACCGGATCGAAATGCTTGTTCGAGAACATCAGCGCGGTATGGCCGACTTCAAGCCCGATATCGGCCGGGTAGGTCGACATCGGCTGCTCTGTGAAGTACATGACAAACATGGCTTCCTCCTTGGCCGAGATCGCCCCGGCGGCTTCGTTAATTTTCCGTCGACGAAGGTCCGGACGAGGCGCGCGAGCTGATCCGGCTGCTCCATCTCGACGCAATGCCCGGAAGAGCGCACGACCTCGAACCGCGCCTTCGGCAGCAAGGCGGCATATTGCTCGACCCGCGCTGCGCGGCACGATCTTGTCGTCGTCGCCCCACACCACGAGCGCCGGGGCGCGCACGCCGCCGAGCAAATGGGGCAGGCTCTGATTGTACATGTACGGCTTCCAGGCGATCCGGAAGCTCATCTCGCGGCACAAATCCCATTCGACCAGCTGGTCGGTCGACACGTCGCCATAGACCCGCGCGAAGGCCTCCTGGTCGTGAAATCCCGGCGCGGGCGTAGTCGAGATAGCTGACGATCGCCTGGTCGAAGATGTCGCCGTCGGCCGGCTTCAGGCCCATCGCTCCGACCAGGACCAACCGGTGGAATTCGCGCGGCGCCATCGTCGCCATCTCGGCCGCGATCCATCCGCCAAAGCCGAGCCCGATCAGCGAGGCGCGCTCGACCCCGAGATCGGACAAGCAGCCGCTGATAGATCACCGCGACGTCGCGCACGTTGCGCAGCCATTGCGGCCGCTCGGACTTGCCGTAGCCCGGATGATGAGGAACCAGCACGTCGAAATGCCTGGCCAGCTCGTCGTAGAAAGGGAGCCGGTCGGGACTGCCGATATCATGGTGCAGCACCACGACCGGGCGCCCGCTGCCGGCGCGCGCCAGATGCAGCTTTGTTCCGGCTACCTCGACGACCAACTCGCTCCAGTCCTTGCCCGTCGCCATCGCCATCCCTCTCCCTCTTCGCCGAACTCTAGCCTAGCGCCACGTTACCGGCCGCCGCAACCAACCGTTTGCTCATTGCAGGGTTGCAATTTAGTAAGCAATCTAGGATCATAAGCCAGTGCTTATCAGTTGCATTGTGCCAGCATCCGAGTGACCGGCTCGCAAATTTCGACTAAGCTGTGAAGGATTGACGGAGTTGGAGAGGACGATGCTCGTAGTTACGACGGAAAATGTCGTCCGGTCACCGGGTGACCGAGATGAAGGGTCAATGTTTCGGGGTCGTGGTGCGCAGCCGCGGGCTCGGCGGCAACATCATGGCGGGGCTGCGTTCGATCGTCGGCGGCGAAATCGACGAATACACCCAGCTGCTCGAAGAGGCGCGGCGTCATGCGGTCGACCGGCTGGTACGAAACGCCACTGCGATGGGCGCCAACGCGGTGCTGATGATGCGGTTCGATTCCGCCGAAATCGGCCAGACGATGAGCGAAATCGTCGCCTACGGCACGGCCGCCGTCATCGAGCGCGAGCCTGCGTGAACCGGTCGGTGCTGCGGGCCGCCTTATTCGTCATATCGGCATCCTGTTGGCCGCAGCGGGATGGTCGGCGATCGCATCGATGCAATATCGGCGTAGTCCTGCGGCTCGCTATACCGGGTCGTCGTTCTGCTGTTTGGGCTCGTGGTCGAACGCTGGCGTTATAAGCCGGTGACTACACGTCTCCCCGGGCCAGACTGGGTCTCGACCAAAGAGCGCTTTATCGACCCGGAGAGCGGCAAACGGTCACCGTATTTTATCAACCCTCTACCGGCGAGCGGCGTTACGTGGCCGGCTGACCAGGAACCGTAGCGTTGGAATCGCATCGGATGGAGTGCAATGGCGGCGCTGCGCGCCACAGTTGATTGCACTCCGCCCTGCTTCCTTTCATCTAAAACCTCAGTATAGTACGATGTGCTCGCTGTTCAAATATTGGATATTTGTCCATACAATAAGCTAGGTTACCCATCTAGACGATATATTCAACCCCTCCGCTGCGACAACGTTGCCCGTTGCCAGGCTGTTACTGATCTGTAACTGATCTGTAACAGGACACATCTGGGGGGAGCTGTGCCAAGCAATGATCCTGCGGAGAATTACGGCCGGTGCGAGGAATATCGCTTCCGGTGTGCTGATGTTGTGCGGTGCGCTGAGTCACGCAAAGGCGCAAAGCACCGTGGAGCAAGACACTTCCCCGGTGCTCGTCAAAGCGGCTGCGGGCGATGTCGCGAAACGGGAAACCGAGACCACGGATGTCGTTGTCAGGCAGCGCGGCATCGCATCCTGGTACGGCAGAGCGTGGCGCGGGCGCCGCACCGCCAGCGGAACGCCGTTTGACGACCGCGCAATGACGGCGGCGCATCTGTGGCTGCCCTTCGAAACCACGGCACGGGTGACGAATGTGGAAAACGGCCGCTCGGTCGATGTCGTCGTGAACGATCGCGGTCCCTACCACCGGGGTCGCATCATCGATCTCTCGGCCAAAGCAGCCGAAGCGCTCGGAATCAAAGACTGCGGGACCGCCGAAGTGATCGTCAGCGCTCAGTACTAATTCAGTCTCTCGCCAAACGCCGCTTGACGACTGCCGGACACCCGGCTGCCAGCACGTCGGGGGGCACGTCCGAAATTACCGTTGCCCCCGCCCCGACGATGGCGCGTGCACCGATCTGGATGCGTGGAATGATGCTCGCTCCCGTGCCGATGAATGCGTCGGCTCGGCAGATCACATTGCCCGCCAAGTGACAACCCGGAGAGATGTGCACGCCATCCTCGATCACGTTGTCGTGGTCGACCGTTGCGCCGGTGTTGACAATGGCAAAACGGCCAATTCGGCTGCCGGTATTGATTACGACGCCGGCCATTATCACAGTGCCCTCTCCAATGAATACGTCCGAAGCGATGACTGCACTTGGATGGATCGCCTTGGCGAGATGCCCCCCGCGGTCGAGAACCAGCAGAGCGAGTTGCCGACGCAGCCGCGCTTCGCCGATCGCAATCAGGATGTCATAGTTCTTAAGAAATTCGGGCTGCTTCGAGGCAGCCACGGCCACCCAGAAGCGGAATTTCGCTGACGACACGCAGCAGGCGGCCGATCGTCCAGAAATCCCGCCAAGGGAGCGCGCGCGACCTTGAGAGTGTCGGCGACCACGCGGCCATGGCCACCGCAACCAAAGATTACGATCGGTAGTCTGCCTGAAGACGACATGATCTATACGGTCGGCATCTATACGGTCGGCGCGGCGTTGACACTTCAACACTGACGTGATACCGTCAAGTGTATCCTGAACCCGGTCAATTTAGAATTAAAATTATGCGTAATGCGATTGCAGCAGTCGGTGGGCCGCCGATCTTTGAGCGCCCGTTGCAGATCGTACGGCCAGTCTTTCCAGATATTAACAAATTCTTCGCGCCGTTCCAGGCGGCATTGGCATCGGGGCAAGTGACCAACGGCGGACATTGGGTCTCGGATTTCGAGAGACAATTATCAGAATATCTCGGTGTCCCGACCTTGGTATTCTGCAATGGTCAGATGGCGCTGATGACGATGCTGCGCGCAGCGGGCGTCGAACGCGGCGAGGTCATCGTCCCCTCCTTCACGTTTGCCGCTACGCCCCATGCCGTGCGGTGGTGTGGCGCGGAGCCGGTCTTTGCGGATATCGCCGCGAATGGTTCTTTGTGCCTCGACCCCGACGACGTCGAGCGCAAGATTACGCCAAAAACCGTGGCCATTCTCGGCGTCGATGCCTACGGGATCGCGTGCGATTACGCCCGGCTGACCGAGATCGGCCGGCGCAACGGGCTCAGGGTCGTCTTCGACAGCGCCCCGTCATTCGGCGCAAGAGTGGGCGGAAGTCTGGTCGGCGGCTTCGGCGACGCGCAGATATTCAGCTTTCACGCCACCAAGGCCTTCACGACGATGGAAGGGGGCTGCCTCTGCACGCATGACCCCGAAATATTCTCGCGGGCCAGGGCGATCCGCAATTTCGGCCAACTGGCCGACGGCGACTGCGAAGAGGCCGGAATAAATGCGAAGCTGACCGAGGTGTGCGCCCTTATCGGCATAGAGCAATTGAAGAGTTTCGAGCAGGCAGCCGTGACGCGGCGGCGGGCAGTCACGCGAATGCGTGAGGGCCTGTCGAAACTGCCGGGTCTGACGGTTGCGCCGACGCCACACGATCAGGACCCGATCTGGCTCTATCTCCCGGTGTTCGTCGACGAGCGCGAGTTCGGACTCGACAGAAACGCCACCGCGACGGCGCTCGCCGACCAAAACCTTTACGTCCGCAAATACCACAGCCCGCCCTGTCATCACATGCGCGCTTATCTCGCCAGCCGCGATGTGGCGCTGCCGCGCACCGAGGCCAGTGCTTACAGCGTGCTCGCCTTGCCGGTCTACAATGACATGACCCAGGACGAATCCGACGGGATCGTGCAAGCCTTTCTCGAGGTGCATCACGCTGCGCGGCGGGTAAAGCGCGCATTCGGGTAGGCCGCCCCGCCGCCGACATCGACGAGCTGACGGAGCTTCACAATCAATGGCGAAGGTGTTGGTGGCAGGTGCCGGTGGCTACATCGGCGTCCCACTCTGCAAGAAGCTACTCGAGCGTGGCCACTCTCTGATCGCCCTCGACCGGTTTTTCTTTGGCAGGGACCGAGTTCGACCGGGTCGCTCTCAGTGAGAGAGCGGCGGTCATATCCGAGGACATCCGAGACTTCGCTCCGGAGATTTTGAATGGCGTCGAGATCGTCGTCGACCTCGCCGGGCTCAGCAACGACGCGTCAGCCGAGATTGATCCCGAGCTGACCCGCTCGATCAACTGCGGCGGAGGCATGCGCTTGGCTCGGCTGGCAAAGGAAGCCGGTGTCAGGCGATACGTCTACTCGAGCTCCGCCTCGGTCTACGGCCACGGCGTTCGCGAACGGTTGACCGAGAACGACGAGTGCCGGCCGCAGACCCTTTACTCCGAAAGCAAGTTGCGCGTGGAGGAGGCGTTGGGAAATCTGGAAGGTCCGGAGTTCGAAACCGTGATCTTTCGCAACGCCACAGTGTTCGGCCTCGCACCGCGCATGCGCTTCGACCTGGCCGTCAACATCATGACCCTGCGTGCCTGGAAGGAGCGGGTGATTTACATTATGGGCTCCGGCGAACAGTGGCGGCCGTTTGTCCACATCAACGATGCCGTTCAGGCCCTCCTTCTCGGCGTGGAGGAGGAAGCGGAGAGGGTCGCCGGCGAGGTGTTCAATGTCGGCAGCGACGAGATGAATTATCAGATCCGTCATCTCGCCCAGTTCGTTCTCGATGTGATCCCGCATGTGACGGTCCACCGAATCCCCGACGATCCGGACAAGCGCACCTACAATCTGTCCTTCGCGAAGATAAGACAGCGCCTCGGGTTCGAGCCGTCGATCCGCGTTCACGAGGGAATCGTCGAGATCAAGCAGGCGCTGGAGCGCGGCGACATCGCCGGCGAGGATCCGACTTGCTATACGCTCCAGTGGTATCGGTCGCTGCTTGAGTGGGAGCGGCGGATCAACGAGCTCACGTTGCGTGGCCGCATTCTCTAGGCGGAAGAGATGAACGGCGCGACTGAGGAGTTGTCGGTCGCGGCGAATGTTGCCGCCCGGAGTTCATCGGGGCCACTGCCGGCGAGACCCGCACTCAGCGTCGTGTGTACGGTGTATAACGAAGAGGAGGTCATCCCCGAACTGCTGGACAAATTGGCTCTGGTGCTTTCGACTCTCGATTTGAGCTCTGAGATCGTCATGGTTGACGACGGATCGACCGATCGCACTCTCGCCCGCTTGAAGAGCATGATCGGCCACGCGCCCGGGCTTCGCATTGTCGAGCTATATCGAAACTACGGCCAAGTCGCGGCTTTGGGAGCCGGCATGAGCGTCGCGCGCGGCAATTGGATCGTCATGCTGGATGGCGATCTCCAGCACGACCCGCAAGATATCAGCCGGCTCGTCGCAGAGATCGCCAATGGTCACGATCTCGTAGCGACGTATCGAGATCGCCGCGAGGAAACTAACTTTCGTCTTGCCGTCACCTGGTTGGGCAATCGTGTGAACCGCTACCTAACTGGCGAGCGTATCCGCGATTTCGGAAGCGCCTACCGCTTGTTCAGCGCCCGTCTCCTCGACATGATGACCGACGGCTTCGGCTATGTGCATTACAATACGCCGGCGCTTTACATCAACGCGCGATCCCGCGTCGAACTGCCGATCACCCAATTCCGTCGCCGCTACGGCGCCAGCAAATGGAACCTGATTTCACTTATTCAGTACAATTTGGATTTTCTGATCCACTCCAAAAAGGTGACCCAGGTATTGTTAAATATCGGCCTGATCGGCATGTTTTCAGGCGCGATCCTGTACATTTCGAGCCTGCTGGGGTTCGCCGAGCCTGCTAGGGCGATCTCGGCGCCGATCACGATCGCATTTACCTCCTTTGTGGTCATGCTGCTGGCGGTGATCTGGCGGGAGGTGATGCAGACACAGCGCTATGCTCGGGGACAGCCGCCCTTCTTAATCGCCGCTATCTGGCGAGATCGGGGTGAGGGCACGCCCGATCCGGAGGGCGGGCCCGGCTCCCAATTTGCGAGGTTCGTCCCCGGCGCCCGCCTGGGAAGCGGCTGTGAATTTCGCTGAGCTCCCAGCGCAGTCGACCGTAACCGGGGTGAGAGCCGATTGGATTAGTGCGGCCATCATCCTGATTTATGCGGCGGCGCTACGGATAGCGTTCTTTTCTCGCGGTCTGGGCACCGACGAAATCGTATACATCTCGCAGGCTTACCGGCTGATCGAGGGACAGTTTCCGCACGCAACCTATCTCGGAGCGGTGCGTTACGGCATCAACGCCTTTCAGGCGCTGTCGATCGAGCTTTTCGGAAACGGCGTAGTCGGCGCCGCCGGACTCTTTTTCGTCTGCTCACTCGGCAGCATTCTCCTCGCCTATTGCTTTGCTTATCATCTTTGGGGGCGTCGTGCCGCTATCTGGTCGGCACTGTCCTTGGCCGTCCTGCCTCTAGATGTCACGCTCGCCGGCAGCCTCAATCCCGATCCTTATCTCGCTTTATTCATCGCTGTTTCGTTGGTCGTATTCTATTTTGCCGAAAGCGAGGATAGGTCCGAACTGTATTTCTTAGCCGGACTGCTGGCGGGGTGGGTGTTTTGGATCAAAGAAGAGGTAATCGTCTTCGGCCTGCTTTTCGTGTTTCTGGCACTTTGCGAGAGACGCCGGCGGCGCGGCTGGCTATGGTTCTTGTTCGGCGGGGCATTGTGCGCGGCCGCCGACCTTGTTTTCTTTTGGATCGCCTTCGGCGATCCCCTCTATCACTATCGTGTCATGCACGAGGCGGTAGATGACCTGATTGCAACGCACAGCTTTGGCGAAACTGCGCCATGGGAATATCTGAGCTATCTCTTCGTCAAAATGTATCATACCGGCCTGCTTGGATGGCTCGCCTTGGCGGGGGGCATACTGATGATGCGCCGGTCCCCGCAGCCCGGACGCCGGTTCGTGTTGGGCTGGGCGGTCGGCCTCGTGATCATATTTTCGCTGCTTCCAGCCTCCCTCCGCCCTTCACGCTCATCCGTAAGCAGACCAACTATATGGAAATTTTCGTGATGCCCCTGGCTCTGCTCGCCGGCTGGTTTCTGGCGCAGCAGCGCCGTAGCATCGCGGTTTTGCTCGGTGGGGCTATGATTGTGTCTGGCAGCCTGCTCTCGGCGCTCGAACAGCAGGTTGTCGGCGTCGTCACGATCAACGGCCGGGCAGCGGCAGCGTTCGCCACGGCTCACGCCGGCACGCCGACATTTGGGCCCCTAACCGCGCAACGGCAGAGCGCGCTAGAGCGCTTATTCCGCCGATCGCTCGATACCGGCAACGACATCCAGCCGTGGGCGAATTTGAGCGGCGTCACTCCAGGAGAAGGCCCGGCCGGCGATGTCGTCGCCTATATCGTCGACGATCCACAAATGCGGACTTGGCCGGATGCTCCGAAGGAAGCGCCTCTTTCGGAAACATTGCGCCGGTGCCTGGTTCCGTTAGGCCCGCTCGAGCAGGGCGACCTCGGCCTCGGCCGGTCGGTGGTCGCCGCGCTGCGAGACATCCTTTCCGTCTTGCCGGCGCCTTATGCGGCTGCGACGCTGAAAGCTACCGATTCGTTTTGGCAGGTTTCACCGGCGCAGGTTTATGAGGTTACCCGCGAATGCGCGCATGAGGCGCAAGACAAATCAGCGTCGCAATCGCCGCCTCGCTCGCGCAGCGCTTAGCGCAGGCATTGCACAGCCGGTTGCCTCGGCAGAGCCGCCAGCGAACTGCAGGTCTGCGCTTAGATGCGCGCCGGCCTAGCGGAAGAGCGCTAGAACGACGCCGATCTGCATCGCGTCTTGGCTGGGGTCGAAAGATCATCACGTGGTAGGCCCGCGTGCGAGCGAAGCTCGTTAATCGAAGACGAAGATAGAAGGACGATGATAGCTATCGACAGAAGTCGATGTTGATTTAACCGCACCAGGAACGGGTGGACCGGCATGTCGGCCATTAATAATATTGCAAGGCAGCATGAGCGCGAGGTAACCGCTGGCAGGCGCTTCAGTTTTGGCCGGAACTGGGCGAGTTTTTTGAAACGCCTCAATCAGGCCCGGATCGCCGAGGCAGAACAGAATCTGATAGAATTTCTCGGAGAAAAATCGCTCGCCGGCAGATCCTTTCTAGATGTCGGGAGCGGCTCGGGGCTGTCCTCGCTCGCGGCCCGCCGCCTTGGAGCTACGGTCACCTCATTCGACTACGACGGTCAGAGCGTCGCCTGTACCGAGGAACTGCGCCGCCGCTATCTGCCGGACGACCCATCGTGGATAATCGAGCAGGGTTCGGTGCTCGACCCCCAATATCTGGCGAGACTCGGCCAATTCGACATCGTTTACTCTTGGGGCGTCCTGCACCACACGGGTGCGATGTGGCAGGCGATGGGCAATTTAAAACCTGTGGTAAAGACGGGCGGATTGTTGTTCATCGCCATCTACAACGATTGTGGCAAAGTCAGCCAGTCGTGGCTGAAGCGAAAACGCCGGTACAACGCGTTGCCGCGGGTACTTCGCCCAATTTACGCGATTTACGTCTGGATGCCACAGGAGCTCAGGTCACTCGCTGGTTCTATGCGTTCGGGAGAGTTGAGGACGTATATTCGGGAGCTGACCAGCGCCAGCAGCGGGCGCGGCATGAGCTGGCTGCATGACGTCGTCGATTGGGTCGGCGGTTACCCCTACGAGTACGCATCCGTCAAGGATATCACCGAATTTTACCGGCGTGACGGTTTCGAGCCCGTCAAGATCCGCGAGAACAGGTCATACGGCTGCCATCAGCTGGTGTTCGAGCGCGTTCGTTGACCGAGATCGGGCTGGGCCGCCGCGCCAAATGAAGATTTTGATCGTCAGCTTTGCGTTCCCGCCTTCGAATGTCATCGGCGCGGTACGCGTAGGCAAGCTCGCGCGCTATCTCGATCGTCGTGGGCATGACGTGCGTGTCCTGACGACCGACCTCGTCGAAGACCGGAGCCTGCCGCTCGAGATCTCGCGGGAACGGGTAATTTATACCGAGTATCATGAGCGCCGGCACTGGATCGAATGGGTGGTCCGGTTGCTGCGCGCCCGCACCGCCCTCCCGGCCGAAGGTCGCCCTGAGGACGCGCCCCCGCGAGTTGGCGCTCCGCCGAGGTCACTTCGGCAAACCTTTCGCCGTCACTATCTCGGGCTGATCCACATTCCCGACATGCGCGCCGATTGGGTCAGGACGGCCATTGCCGCAGGCCGGCAATTGATCAGCGAATGGAAGCCCGAGATCATTTTCGCCAGTGCGCCACCAAACACCGGGCTGATGGTCGCCAACCGGCTCGCCCGCACCCACAAGCTTCCCTGGGTGGCCGATTTTCGCGATCTGTGGGTCGATAATCCGTATTACAGCGAACCCGGTTGGCGCAAGCGGATCGATGCGATCCTAGAACCGCGGATTTTGGGGCGCGCCGCGGGATTGGTGACCGTCTCGCCGATTTGGGCGGAACAGCTACGTCGCCGCCACGGAAAAGATGTCACAGTGGTATATAACGGCTACGCGGAGGAAGATTTCCCGGCCCTCGCACAACGGGCGGACCCCGGGGAAATTCTTACCATCCGGTACATGGGCTCGATCTACCGCGGCTTTCGCGACCCCTCTGCGCTATTCTCTGCCATCGCTTTGCTGCCCGATCAGCTGCGCGCTCGCATAAACGTCGAGTTCTTCAGCGACGCAGGCGATGCTGTCCTCGATGCGGCAGCAGCACATCGAGTTGAGAACGTGGTGGCCGTCAAGCCGCGTGTTCCTTATCGACGGGCGCTCGCGCTGCAGATGGAGGCCGATTTGCTGTTGTTGCTGCAATCGAGTGACCAGCGGGACGAGGGCAACCTGCCCGCCAAGCTATTCGAATATTTGTACGCGCGCCGGCCGATTCTGTTCATCGGCTACGAGCACGGTATCGCAGCTCGGCTCGTCACCGAGCGGAGGGCCGGGTTGGTTTCCAACAGCCCGGTCCAAATTCGCGATCAGTTACAAAGATGGTTCGATGACAAGCGCGCTGGCCGCCTTGACAGGCTCGACCCGTCGGTCAGCCTGGGTCTCAGCCGCGACGATCAATACGCCAAGCTGGAACGCCTTTTCGCGGAAATTCTCGAAAGACAGGTCAGTACGTCTCGTCGACTGCCGCTCGGCGAGGCCAGGGCTATCAATTAGCCACATTTAGTTTGGCCCGCCAGGCTACAAAGCGGGAAGCCGTGTTCTGTCCCCATCGTAATACACCAATGCTTAACTGCCCTCGGATCACCTTTGATGCCGGATCAGAATAGTGTATCTCGTGACCTCCGACATGCGAATGATGCGAGCCGGCGTGTATTTGGACCCAGGCGGATGTAGCATCATGAGCCAATACCCGGCGCGCGCATGAAGCACGGTGCCGCGTTGGCCGGGCTGCCGCTCGCAATATGCATTGGACTTTTCGCAATCGCGGCGCCAATTCCGCGTTCTCTCATCAGGTTCGCTCTATACTTGATGAGGTTTTTAGGGTTTTTCCGGCTCGCACGCTACGTCACCCGGCACGGGTTGCGTATCATATGCTACCACGGCTTTGCCGTTGGCGAGGAGTACAAGTACAGAAGTACGCTTTTTATCAGAGACGATTTTTTTCGCAAGCGAATGGAATATCTAAGGCGGGAACGCTATCCGATTTTGCCTTTGCGAGATGCACTCAACGCGCTGTCTGCGGGCCAGCTTCCGCCGTGCTCGACGGTCATAACCATGGACGATGGCTGGCGCGGAGTTCATACGGTCGGTTTGCCGATCATTCGGGAACTGGAAATTCCAGTTACGGTCTACGTAACGACGTATTACGTCGAGAACCGGATGCCGGTCTATACCGTAACAGTTTCTTACTTGTTCTGGCGAGCCACCCCGCGGCCGGTCGATTTGCCGCGCGGGCTCGGAAGCTTCGATCTGGAGTGCGAGGCGGCAAAGGCCGAAGAAGCGGCGCAGAATTTCGGCGGGGCGTTGCCGCCGGGCGATCGCCTCGAATTCTTGAAGGAGTTGGCGGCGGCCCTCGACGTCTCTTTTTATGAGATTGAAAAGCAGCACCTGTTCGAGGTCATGGATGAACAGCAGCTTCGCGACCTCGCCGCTGCCGGCGTGGACATCCAGCTCCATTCGCACCGGCATCAATGGCCACTTTACGACAAGGCGATGGTGGAATCCGAAATTGCCGAGAACCGCCGATTTCTCCAGCGCGCCGTCTCGTACCCGCTGGAGCATTTTTGCTATCCGAGCGGCGTGTATGGTCTTCACCAGGCAGAATGGCTGGCGGAATTGGGGGTGAAGAGTGCCACGACGATCGAACCCGGATTGAACTACCGCCACACCTCCCGCTTCGCGCTGCGTCGCTTGGTCGATGGCGAGCCTGTGTCGGAGATCGAATTCGCCGCCGAGATGACCGGCTTTATGGAGGTCGTGCGCTTGTTGCGGCGCCGATTGCGTGCCGGGCCACGCGTGATAGCTGGAAAATGCACTTACCGAAACGAAGAAGGACGGCCGCCCTCGGCCCGCAACGAAGGTCGGCATTAGATGCGCGGCATCGCATTTTTTATGGGTTTCGTCGCGTGCTTGCCGTTCATTTTCGTGTCGCCCTTCAATGGCGTGTTGGCCTGGTACGTTTTTTCTCTCGGGAATTTTCACACCCTGATTTGGGGCGGACCGTTTGCCGGTCTCAATTACGCCTACGTCATTGCCGTCCTTACCTGCCTTTCCTGGTGCTTCTCTCGAGCAGACCAGAAACGGCTGCCAATCACCCCCCTGGTCATCCTGACGCTGCTGTTTTCCATATGGATTACGTTTACGTCATGGTTCGCATTGGCTCCGGGTGAGGACGTCTGGAACAAATGGATCACCGTCCAGAAGATTTTGTTTATGTGCCTCGTCGGCTACGCCCTGACGACGACGCGCGAGCGGCTAAACCAGCTGATCTGGGCCATTGTACTGACTATCGGGCTTTGGGGAGTAAAGGGCGCGCTCTCGGTCATCCTACATGGCGGCGGCGAAATTCACGGGCCCGACGGCGGCATGCTCGCGGACAACAACGATTTCGGCCTCGGACTCGTAGTAATGTTACCGTTACTGTTTTATCAGTGGCATCTCGCCACTAATCGGCATGTTCGCCGCGGGTTGATGTTGATGGGGTTTCTGGTCACTCTGGCGGTGTTCTTTACCTATTCCCGAGGCGCATTGGTCGGGGTATGCGCGATGGGAGCGGTTTTCTGGCTCAGATCGCGTGCAAAGTTTACGACGGCGCTACTGATTGCTGCGCTCGCAGTTTCCATCTATAGCGTCGCACCCGAACAGTGGTTTAAGCGGATGGGGACGATAGAGACCTATCAGGAAGATGGCTCGGCAATGGGCCGGCTCCATCTCTGGCAGGTTTCACTTCGGATTGCCGAGCTTCATCCGATCACCGGGGGCGGCTTCAGGGTGACATTCTGGCCAAATGTCACAAACAACATGCTGCGTGGCACCGACTTGGAGAGGCTGACAAAACCCCGCGCGGCGCACAGTATCTACTTCGACGCGCTCTCTGAGCATGGCTGGGTAGGCCTTTTCTTGTTCTTGATGATTTTTGCTTACTCGTGGGTGAACTGCGCGTGGTTGACGCGTCATTCGCGCAACAGGCCCGATCTCCTCTGGGCAAATCTGTTGGGAAGGATGGGGCAAGCGGTACTCGTGGGCTATGCGACTGCAGGTGCCTTTGCGTCTCAGGCTTACTTGGACGAGTATTGGTGCATCATCTTTATTTTCGAGGCTGCACGGCGACTGCTTGCCAAAGAAATAGCCCCGGCCGACGCTTTCGCGGGCGCTGGATCGCGGCGCTTGCCCGTGCCTCGGCAAGCTGTCACCCCAGCGGCGCTCGCGAAGGCGGATAACGCTCTGGGCTATGCCAAATCAAACCCGTAAGTCATCGCGTCACGAGCGATCGGCTGGTGGTGCCCGCGGCTTGATCGATAGAACTCGGGCTCGACCGGCGATCGGCCGCGCCTACCTCCTCACACCAAAATTCCAACGCAATGAAATGAACTGCGACGATTCGCAAAGCGTTTTACCGCGGTGATTACCAGAAAGCGTCGGTCATGAAGATTCGAAAGCGCCGCCGAGGATTTCCGCTCGCAGTAATGATGAGCGATCTGATGCTGGCGTCTTGGGAGACGATTACGCGCCGCTCCCTTCTGATTATGCAAAACCAATGCTCGCCGGCTGAATACCGTCGAATGGTCAACGAGAAAGCCGAGGCGGCTGCGAGATCTACGGCACGGCTCGTCTCCGGCAGCGGCAGAGCAACGATGACCTCACTTCTGGTGCCTTGGCGTTCTCGCGCGATCGCTAACGCGAGGCGCCTGCGAAAGAAGTAGGGAGTCGTGGGGGATTTGCGGGGTCTAAACAGGTCTTGATCTGCAAGAGCCAAATTTGGAAGTCGAGGTCCTCGCGAACGGCGTCGTCCCTAAGGGAGTTGCCTGTGAGCCGACCTCCAGTTTGTACCGGAAAATAGCCATAATGCGATGCTATTTGCCTAGCATGAGCGACTCAGGAAGCAGACGAGCGATTTGCCGGAGAAGGGCGGGCCTCACCTGTTCTTTCTCTGCAGTAACAGGGCCGAGCGCGCTTTGTCGTATAGCCTAAGGCCACACCATACGCCGTCCGAGCCCCCCATGATGCGTCCTGTTCTCGCGCTCGCCTGCCTCATCCTCTCGGTCGCCGCGGCCTGGACTCAAGCGCCGCCGATCACCGGCGAGCCGCAACCAGGCCGGGTTTTTTGTGACCAGAGCGTCACCTACCGGATTGCCGAGCCTGCGGCGGTCCCGGTGCCATACCGGAGCTTTCTCGGGGCCTGGAGCGATGCGGCCTGGGATGCCAATACCTGCGCGGCGCTGATTGTTGAGAATATCGATCCGGACGGCACCGCTTCGATCGTCTACGCCTATGGACCGCTCGGATCGAGCGCACGGGCCGCCGGCGGAACATTGCACGGCACCGGAATTATCCGCGACGGCGAGCTCAGATTTCAGAATTCCGACGGCACGCAGTTCGCTTTCCGGCCCGGAATCGCCGATCTGATCGGACGGATGACGACCCCGAGCGGCCAATCATACGACGCTGCATTCAAGAAGACGTTGTGAACCCGGACCGCTATACTGCAACACCCGTTTGTTCCTGCGAGTTGACGCCCCCAACAGGCATTCCTAAATTCGCGGTCGCTGGGTTCGATCGCCGGGTGGTCGACTTGCCGGTACTCCGGTCGGTCCCGCTTGGCTGACGAACACCGGGTGACCACATCCACAGTCTGTCAATCGTGGATCGACCACAGCTACGGGCGAGACCGTGAGACGGATCATCAGACGTGGTTCCGCATGCCCCGACCCCTCGTACCTTCCCCGATAAACGAGCTCAACGAACGCAGCCGCGAGATCTTTCGCCTAATTGTCGATGGCTATGTCGCGACCGGCGAGCCGATCGGCTCGCGCACCCTGTCACGACGCCTGGGGCAGAACTTGTCGCCCGCGACGATCCGTAATGTCATGGCGGATCTGGAGGAAGCGGGGCTGCTCTACGCGCCACATACTTCGGCTGGGCGGCTGCCGACCGAACTCGGGCTGCGCCTCTTTGTCCACGGTTTGCTGGAGATCGGCGGGCTGGCCGAAGACGAACGGCGCAGCATCGAGAGCCTGTGCGTTGCTCGCGGGAAGAGCTTGCCGCAAGCGCTCGAGGAAGCAACGACCGCGCTCTCTGGCCTGTCCCATTGCGCTGGCATCGTCGTGGTACCCAACCAGGACCGTCCCTTGAAACACATTGAATTCGTAAGTCTCGGTCCTGGCCGCGCCCTCGTGGTGCTGGTAACCGAGGATGGGCTCGTCGAGAACCGGGTTATCGAGGTTCCGGCCGGCCTGCCTCCAGCGGCGCTGATCTCGGCGGGCAACTATCTCAACGCGAGGCTGATCGGCCGGACGGTTGAAGAGGCAAAGACGGAAATCGAGCAGGAAATCGCGTCCAATAAGATCCAGCTCGACGAGCTGACGTCGAAGCTCGTCGCGGCAGGGCTTGCCAACTGGGCCGGCGGCGACGAAGGCAGCGCGCTGATCGTGCGCGGTCAGGCCAATCTGCTCGAAGACGTCACCGCGCTCGCCGATCTTGAAAGGCTGCGCACTCTTTTCGAGATGCTCGAAACCCGGGAGACCATGCTGCGTCTGCTCGACGCCAGCAAACAGGGCGAGGGCGTCCAAATATTCATCGGCGCTGAAAACCGCCTTTTCGGGGTGGCCGGCTGCTCGATGGTAATCGCCCCCTACCAGAACAGCCGCGAGCAGATCGTCGGAGCGATCGGCGTCATCGGCCCGAACTCGGATCAATTATGCCCGCATCATCCCGATGGTGGACTACACCGCCAAGATGATCGGGCAACTCATCGGATAGGACAAACCATGGACGATACGACGACCAAGGAGCAGGAGAAGTTTCCCGCTGCGGACGAGGCCGCCAATAACAATATCGACGGCCTCGCCGGGGCGCCAATCGAGTCGGAAGCCGAGAAGTCTTCCCCAGAGACTCAAGTCACCGAACTCGAGGCTGAACTGGGCGAGTATAAGGATCGGTTGCTGCGGGCGCTCGCCGAGACCGAGAATGTGCGCCGCCGCGCGCAGCGGGAGCGCGAGGATGCATCGAAATATGCGATCACCGGTTTTGCCAAGGACTTGCTCTCGGCGGCGGACAACCTGCGCAGGGCGCTGGAGAGTCTGCCGGAATCGGAGGCGAAGGACGAACGTACGCGCAGTCTCCTTGCCGGGGTTGCGGCGACGGAGCGCGAACTGTTGGGCGTCTTCGAGCGCCACGGAATCAAGCGCCTCGATCCGAAGGGCGAGGCTTTCGACCACAATTTCCACCAGGCGATTTTTGAGGCCGAGCGGCCGGACCAACCGGGCGGCTCGGTCGTCGAGGTATTGCAGCCCGGCTACGTGCTGCATGACCGCCTATTGCGGCCGGCAATGGTCGGTGTCGCCAAGGGCGGCCCGAAGCCGTCGGAACCCGCTTGAACCCGGTGGATTTTTGGCCTCGAAGGCCACAGCCACCGTGTTGTAGCGGCACGACCCGACACATATATAGACCCCAGCCACAGTGAGGGGACGGCTGTGATCACTTCCCGGGGGATCGGGACGGTGCTTCCCCGGGCCGCCCGGTCCTGCTTTAGAACGAGGTGTATATGAGCAAGGTCATCGGTATCGATCTCGGCACGACGAACTCCTGCGTTGCCGTGATGGAAGGCAAGAGTGCCAAGGTGATCGAGAATAGCGAGGGTATGCGCACCACGCCCTCGATGGTTGCATTCACCGAATCGGGCGAGCGCCTGGTCGGCCAATCGGCGAAACGCCAGGCGGTGACCAATCCCGAGAACACATTCTTTGCGATCAAGCGCCTGATCGGCCGCCGCTTCACCGATCCGATGGTGAAGAAGGACATGGATCTTGTCCCGTACAAGATCATTCCCGGCGACAATGGCGACGCTTGGGTCGAGAGCCGCGGCAAGAAATACGCACCTTCGCAGATCAGCGCGTTCATTCTGCAGAAGATGAAGGAAACGGCCGAGGCTTACCTCGGCGAGACCGTCTCGGAAGCCGTAATCACCGTTCCCGCCTATTTCAACGACAGCCAGCGCCAGGCGACCAAAGACGCCGGCAGAATAGCCGGGCTTGAGGTGTTGCGGATTATTAATGAGCCAACCGCAGCGGCACTCGCCTACGGCATGGATAAGAAGGGCACCGGCACGATCGCGGTTTACGATCTCGGCGGCGGCACCTTTGACATCTCTGTGCTGGAGATCGGTGACGGCGTGTTCGAGGTAAAGTCGACCAACGGCGATACTTTCCTCGGCGGTGAAGATTTCGACAAAAACATCATCGATTATCTCGCCGATGAATTCCGTAAGGAGCAGGGAATCGATCTGCGCAATGATCGGTTAGCCCTCCAGCGACTGAAGGAGGCCGCGGAGAAGGCCAAGATCGAATTGTCGTCGTCGATGCAGACGGACGTCAATTTGCCTTTCATCACTGCCGATCAGCACGGGCCAAAGCATCTCAACATCAAGCTGACCCGGGCGAAGCTGGAGGCGTTGGTCGACGATCTGATCCAGCGGACAATCGGGCCGTGCCGCAACGCCCTTAAGGATGCGGGGCTCAAGGCGTCGGAGATCAACGACGTCATTCTGGTCGGCGGCATGACGCGCATGCCCAAGGTCATCGAGACCGTCAAGCAGTTCTTCGGCAAGGAGCCCAATCGCAGCGTCAACCCGGACGAGGTGGTGGCCATCGGCGCGGCGATCCAGGCCGGCGTCCTGAAGGGGGAGGTCAAGGACGTTCTGCTCCTCGACGTGACCCCATTGTCACTCGGCATCGAGACGTTGGGTGGTGTCTTCACTCGGCTGATCGACCGCAACACGACGATACCGACGAAAAAGAGCCAGACCTTCTCTACCGCCGAGGACAACCAGACCGCAGTCACGATCCGCGTGTTTCAGGGCGAGCGTGAGATGGCGGCGGACAACAAGCTGCTCGGCCAATTCGACCTGGTCGGCATCCCGTCGGCGCCGCGCGGCATGCCGCAGATCGAGGTGACGTTCGACATCGATGCCAACGGCATCGTGCAGGTCTCGGCGAAGGACAGGGCGACCGGCAAGGAACAGCAGATCCGCATCCAGGCCTCGGGCGGTCTCTCCGAGACCGACATCGACCGCATGGTCAAGGATGCCGAGGCGCATGCCGATGAAGACAAGCGCCGT
This sequence comes from uncultured Alphaproteobacteria bacterium, assembly GCA_963700185.1. Taxonomy (GTDB): domain Bacteria; phylum Pseudomonadota; class Alphaproteobacteria; order ATCC43930; family CGMCC-115725; genus AP-15. The sequence continues at coordinate 213,283 of CAVOWP010000012.1, read as the reverse complement.
CGCGAGCTGGTCGAGGCAAAGAACAACGCCGACGCGCTGATCCATACGACCGAACGCACGCTGAACGAGAGTGGCGACAAGGTTCCGCAGGCCGATCGCGACGCGGTGCAGCAGGCGATGCAAGCCTTGAAGGACACCGTCGGCAGCGAAGACGCCGGGCAAATCAAGGCCAAGACCGAGGCGCTGGCCCAGGTCTCGATGAAGCTCGGGGAGGCGCTCTACAGGGCCCAGCAGACCGAACAACAGGCCGGCTCCGGTGACGGTGGCGCGCCACAAGGCGGGCCGTCGCATGGGGCTGCCGGTAATGACAAGGTTGTCGACGCCGATTTCGAGGAAGTCGACGATCAGAAGAAGCGCGGCTCGGCATAATCGGCGCGACGGAGGTGCCGGACAGTTGCGAACGTCCCGGCGGAATACCCGCCGGGATGATTCGTGGTGGGGAAACTCTCTCTCGAACACCCGTCGACCATGGCTAAGCAGGATTTTTACGAGGTCCTCGGCGTCTCCAAATCGGCGAGCGGGGACGAGTTAAAAACGGCTTATCGCAAACTCGCGATGAAGCATCACCCGGACCGCAACCCGGGTGACAAGAGCGCCGAACAAAAATTCAAGGAGATCAACGAGGCCTACGACATCCTCAAGGATGATCAAAAACGCGCCGCCTATGACCGATTTGGTCATGCCGCCTTTGAGCAGGGCGGCGGGCGGGGCCCGGGCGATTTTGGCTTTTCCGGAGGGTTCGCCGACATCTTCGATGAGATGTTCGGCGAGTTCATGGGCGGTGGGCGCCGCGGCCAAGGCGGACCGAGCCGCGGCAGCGATCTCCGCTACAACCTGGAAATCTCGCTCGAGGAAAGTTTCCGCGGCAAGCAGACGACGGTTCGGGTGCAAACATTGGTAGCCTGCGACCAATGCAAGGGCAGCGGCGCCCAAGCGGGATCAAAACCGATCACCTGCCCGAGCTGTCATGGCCGAGGGCGGGTGCGCGCGCAACAGGGCTTCTTTACGATCGAGCGAACTTGCGCCACCTGTCAGGGAGCGGGGCGGATCATTGACAATCCGTGCAAGGCCTGCGCGGGCCAGGGCCGGACCCGCCGCGAAAAGACATTGTCGGTCAACATTCCACCGGGCGTCGAAGATGGCACTCGCATCCGGCTCGCCGGCGAAGGCGAGGCGGGGGTGCGCGGCGCCCCGACGGGCGACCTATACATCTTCATCACGATAGCGCCGCATCGGATCTTCCAGCGCGATGGCGCCAACATCTTTTGTCGTGTTCCAATCTCGATCACAACCGCAGCCCTCGGCGGCTCGATCGAGGTCCCGAGCGTAGACGGCAGCCGTGCGCGCGTGACGGTGCCCCCAGGGACGCAATCGGGTCACCAGTTCCGGCTCAGAGGAAAGGGCATGAGCATCTTGCGCTCACCCGCGCGCGGCGACATGTTTATCGAGGCGATCGTCGAAACCCCGGTCAATCTGACCAAGCGCCAGCAGGAGTTGCTGCGCGAATTCGAAAAGGCCGGCGACAATGCCGGGACTCACCCTGAAAGCGAAGGCTTTTTCGCGCGGGTGAAGGAATTCTTCGAGGATTTGCGGGAGTAGCGTTATTCGGCCGCCGCCGCCGGTTCACGGCTAGCCCTTGTCAGAGCAGGCTCGTTGCCTCTAGCGAGGACTACCTCAAGCGTCCTCTGGATTTCGACGAGCTTTGCCGAGTGTTCGATTTTGTGGCCGAATAGATTCTTCACGTAGAAGACGTCTACCACCTTTTCGCCGTAGGTCGAGATTTTGGCGCTCGAGACCTGCAGGTTGAGACCGGTCAGCGCGCGGGTCAGCTCAAATAGGAGCCCTGGTCGGTCTCGGCCATTGACCTCGATGACCGTGTGCGAGCCGCTTGCCTTGTTGTCGAGGAGGACGCGAGGCGCCACGGTGAAGACCTGGGTTCGGCTTGGAAAGGCCGGTAAGCGGGCGAGTTCTCGGTGCGGCTTTAGATCACCGGTCAGTACATTCTCGAAAACAACCGCGAGCTTGGCGAGTTTATCCGGACGGTCGAACGCGCCGCCGGTCGAATCCTGCACCCGGAAAGTGTCGAGCGCCATGCCGTTGGACATCGTCATGATCTTGGCATCGACGACATTGGCGCCGCTGACCGCCAGCGCGCCGGCGATGCGGGAAAACAGGCCGGGATGGTCCGCTGTATAGAGGGTTATTTCGGTTACCGATCGATGGGGATCGACGCGTTTCTCCACGGTCAAAGGTGCGCCGCTCGCCTCTGCCTCGCGCATCAAGCGCGCATGGCGTGCATGCGTGGCAGGATCGAAAGACAGCCAGTAAAATGGATAACCGCGACTAACAAACGTCGCGAATTCTGGTTCGCTGAAATCGGGGAGCAGCCGGCGGGCCGCGGCCTGAGCTGCCGCTGCCCGAGAATCCTGCCCTTCGCCGCTGAGCCCGCCTGAGATCACTTCGATCGCCCGGTGATAGAGCTCACGCAATAACGCCGCCTTCCAGCCGTTCCAGACTTTCGGACCGACAGCGCGGATGTCGGCCACTGTTAACACCAATAGCAGCTTCAACCGCTCCGGAGACTGCACGCGCTCAACGAAATTGCCGATTGTCTGCGGATCGCCAATGTCGAGCTTGAAGGCGGTGCTGCTCAGCAGCAAGTGCCAACGCACGAGCCAGGCGACGGTCTCGGTCTCCTCCGCCGTGAGGCCGAGCCGGGGTCCGAGCTTCAGAGCGATCTGCTCGCCAATTTCCGAGTGATCGCCGCCCCGACCCTTGGCGATGTCATGCAGCAGCACCGCAAGGTAAAGAGCACGGCGGGACACAATCGTCGGCGTGAGCTGGGTGGCCAATGGAAGCTCCTCTTCGAGGAGGCCGCGCTCAATCTTGTGCAGGATGCCGATTGCGAAAAGCGTGTGCTCGTCGACCGTGTAGACGTGGTACATGTCATACTGCATCTGAGCCACGACACGACCGAAATCGGGAATAAAGCGGCCGAAGACCCCGGCCTCGTTCATCCTCCGCAATGCCGTTTCCGGATCCTTGCGCGAGGTCAGGATTTCAAGAAAAAGGCGGTTCGCCTCTGGATCATCGCGCAGCTTTTGGTTGATCAACCTGAGCGACTGACTTGCCGCCCGCAAGGCCCGCGGATGGATGTCCAAATCTTGCTGTTGCGCCACATGAAACAGCCGGAGCAACGCAAGCGGATCTTTTTTGAAAAAATCTTCCGAAGGAATAGTCAGTCGCTCACCATCGACCACAAAACCCTCGAGGGCCCGACGTGCGCTCCCCCAGCGAACCCATGACAGCCGACGTTTGTGCTTTTGGTCGGCTTCGAGAATGGCGCAGAAGATCCGAGTCAGATCACCGACATCCTTTGCCACCAGAAAGTAGTGCTTCATGAAGCGCTCGACGCCGCGGCTGCCGGCGTGATCGGTATAGTTCATCCGTTGCCCGATTTCGGTCTGCAGGTCGAAGGTCAGCCGCTCCTCGGCACGGCCGGCGAGGTAATGGATGTGGCAGCGAACCGTCCACAGGAATTTCTGGGCACGATCGAATCGTTGCGACTCTTCCGCCGACAACACGCCCAACTCGACGAGCTTGCCGACGTCGTCGGTGCGATAGATGTATTTGGCTATCCAAAACAATGTGTGCAGGTCTCTGAGCCCGCCCTTACCCTCCTTGATGTTGGGCTCGAGCTGGTAACGGCTGTCGCCGACGCGCTTGTGCCTCGCATCCCGTTCGGCGAGTTTGCTCGCTACAAACTGCGCCGCACTGCCCTTTACGATGTCCGAATCAAAGCGTCTTTTGAGTTCATTGAAGAGTGCTTGTTCCCCCCAAAGATAGCGCGCCTCCAGCAGTCCGGTGCGGATCGTCAGATCCGATCTGGCCTGACGCAGGCATTCGTCGGCGGACCGGGTCGATTGCCCGATCTTGAGGCCAAGGTCCCACAGAAGATAAAGAAGATACTCGACGACCTGCTCGGTATGGGGAGTGCGCTTGTACGGCAGCAGGAACAGGAGGTCGACATCGGAATAGGGCGCCAGTTCGCCGCGCCCATAGCCGCCCACTGCGACAATTGCCAGCCGCTCGCCCGAAGTCGGGTTGGGGAGAGGGAAGATTACCTCGGTTACGAGATCGAACAGCGCGCGGATCAACTGGTCCATCAAGAAGCACTGCTCGCGGATCGTTGCGGCGCCGTCGCCGGCCGCCTCGAACCGTCGACGGATCTCGGAGCGGCCCTCCGTCAGAGCCACCTTTAAGGGCGCGACGAACGCAGTGCGATCGAGTGCGGGCGCCTGGACGGAGCCGGCGACAACGGACAATCGCTCGGTCAATGCTCTGCGATCGATAATGTCGCGTTGCCGGGTGATGCTGCCCATGACGATTCCCTTCGTCCGGAACTCTCTCCGGCGCTAAAGGCTTCCACCGGTATCGACGGTGATGACCGAGCCGATGGTGAGCTTGAGATGGTAATGCAAGCCACTACGGCGAGAGTATTTTTGGTGTGATTGCTCTCCTCAGGCCGCGCTGCCCCGACCGGCGATGTCCGCTAGAAGCGGGTTGAACTTATCGGCTGCTTCGTATTGAACCCAATGCCCCGCTCCGGGGATAACCTCGAACCGGGCATCTGGTTGGATGTTGCGCAATGCGCGGGCGCGATCATCGAGATGAGGGTAGGCGGTGGCGTCGCGCTCGCCCCAAATCCCGTCGATGCGCGCCTTAATGAGCGGTAACGCCCGTGCGAGCGTGTCGGCGCGTGAGAACCTTCGGCTCTTGACGCGGCCCCGCGGTGCGTTCTGCGCCTGGATATAGACCGCAAGTTCGTCGATTTTGCCTGGGTCGGCGATCATCAGCGCCGCCAGATTATGACGGGCGACGGCCAGCGCTTTGGCCTCGGAGGCACCTTCGGGCAGTCGACGAAGCTCAGTAGGCTGTCGAACCAACCCGAGACCGTTCGACCCGACGATAGTAAAGGTGCGCACGCGATCGCCGAGTTGTGCGGCGACGTGCCCGCCAAGAACGCCCCCGAAAGAAAAGCCGGCGATGTGCAGAACGACAAGCTCTGGAAACACGATGTCGAGCCCTTCGACGACGATGCGCGCCAACCCCTCCGCGGTATGCGGCTCGGGCGGTGCGGCCGACTCGCCGAGACCCGGGAGGTCAGGTGCCGCAACAGTGCAAGCCCGCGAGAGTGGAAGCACGTTGCGAATCCAGTGGGTCCACGAGCCGTAGCCGCCGTGCAACAACGCAAGCGGCGGCCCGTCTCCCCACACATGCCAAACCATGTGACCGTCCCCGCAAGGCGTCTCGACTCGTCGCGCTCGGGCCGCCACACCTTGCACGAAAGCCACGATATTTTCGTTGATCAAACTCGACATCGGCTCCTCGTCACTGTCTGCCACAGGCTGATAACCGGTTTCGCGCCGAACGCCTAGGCCCGTGGCCGAAAGCGAGTGTGGAACCGCCGGCGAACGGGCCTGTTCAGCCAAAGGGACCTTTCAGGAGAAGAGTCCATGGAGAACAAGAGGGCGCCGGCGCCCGGCCTGCCTTGCCGCTCAATCACGCCGCCTTCCCGCGCGATGCGGCTCAGCTCAAGGAACTAGGCACCGGTTACACCAATTGCGCACCGACCCCGGAAGCCCGCCTGCTGCAGTCGCTGCAAACTCAATTGAGCGAAGCCCGCAAACTGCTCGGTTGATTGGAATTCACCACGGAGGCGGCTTTTACTGGGGTTATTTCCTTTAATTAATCCTCCGTGTCTCCGTGGTGAATTCCTCGATTGCCGCTCGGTACCGTATGACCCGCCAGGCGAACCAGCTCGACGCGCGGGCCAATCCGCCGTGGGGGTTCAGCCCGACAGCCTTGAGGATCATCGGAACGCCGTGCGCGACATGGTGCCGGCGATAGAGCGCGAAGGCCCGCTGCGCATAAGCCCGACTGCAGCGCCGACGATCATAGGGCTGGGCCGTCTCGTTTGCGGCGTAATAGGCGTAGGCGAGTTCGTCGTCCTCGGATTCGGTGATGCGGCGGGTGGCGACGCGCAATCTGCCGCAGATGCCGAGCCGCTCACGCTCGAGACAGCGCGTGAGATTGTTGTAAAATAGCTTGTAGTGGCGGATCTCGTCGGCGGCGATATTGCGACAGATCTCCTGCAATACCGGTTCGCGCGCCGCCTCGCGCAGCGCCGTGTAATAGGAGCTCGTCCCGACCTCGACCATGCAACGCGCCACCATTTCCCCGGCGCGCGATCCGCGGCGTGAGACGGCGCAGTCGAAATCGACCTGGTAGCCGGCTTGGAAGCGGCGGAAGGCCGCCTCAAAATCGAATCCAAAGTCGGCCAGCTCGGCCCAGCGCCCGAGCACCTTGCCGTGCTGGATCTCCTCCTCCCCCCAGCGCCGGGCGTCGCTCTGGAACACGGGATCGTCGTAGAAAACCCGGCATAGATGATGCGCATAGGCGCCGCCATTGTATTCGACCAGGCTCGCCGCCTTGACAATGCGCACAATATCCGCATCGAGCTTGCCGCGATCAAAGCGATCCCACGGGATGTCGTCGAGGGTCCAGCGGCCCATGTCCTTTCCCCAAACGGCTATCCCACCAATTTCTCCTTCAGCAGGCGGTTGACGAGGGCGGGGTTGGCCTTTCCTTCCATGCCGCGCATGATCTGGCCGACAAAAAAGCCGTAGAGCTTGTCGCGGCCGGCGCGATATTCGGCAAGCTTGTCGGGCTGGGCAGCGAGGACGGCATCGATGGCCGAGGCAATTGCGCCTTCGTCGGTGACTTGGCGCAACCCCTTTCGCTCGACGATCGCGGCGGGGTCGGCGCCGCTTGCCACGATTTCGGCGAACACGTCCTTGGCGAGGCGGCCGGAGATCGTACCGTCGGCGATCAGGTCGATCAACGCGCCCAGTCGCTCGGCCGAGACCGGCGAGGCTTCGATGCCGACCCCCAGCCGGTTGAGCGCGCCGAACAGATCGCCCATCACCCAATTGGCCGCAGCCTTCGCGTCGCGCCCGGCCGCGACCCGCTCGAAAAACAGCGCAGTCTCCTTCTCGGCGACGAGCACGCCCGCGTCGTCGGGCGACAAGCCATAGGCCGACACAAAACGTGCTTTCTTTGTATCGGGCAGTTCGGGAAGCTCGGCCCGCAGACGCGCGACCCATTGGGGATCGAGCACCAGCGGCGACAGGTCAGGATCGGGAAAATACCGGTAATCGTGCGCCTCCTCCTTGGAACGCATCGGCCGAGTGATGCCGCGGCCGGCATCGAAAAGGCGGGTCTGTTGTGCGATAGTGCCGCTCTCCTCGATAATTTCGATCTGGCGGCGCGCCTCGTACTCGATCGCCTGCATGACATAACGGATCGAGTTCAGGTTCTTGATCTCGCAGCGCGTGCCATAAGGCTCACCGGGGCGGCGCACCGAAACGTTGCAGTCGCAGCGCAGCGACCCCTCCTCCATATTGCCGTCGCAGGTCCCGAGATAGCGCAGGATCGAGCGCAATTTGCGCAAATACAGGCCGGCTTCCTCGGCGCTGCGCAGATCGGGCTCCGAAACGATCTCCATCAGCGCGATGCCGGCCCGGTTGAGGTCGACAAATGAGAGCGTCGGGTGCTGGTCGTGCAGGCTCTTGCCGGCGTCCTGCTCGAGGTGCAGCCGGGTAATGCCGATCTCGCGCGTCCTCCCGTCGGGCATGTCGAGCACGACCTTGCCGCGGCCAACGACCGGTTGCTGATATTGCGATATCTGATAGCCGGGCGGCAGGTCGGGATAGAAGTAGTTCTTTCGGTCGAAGACGCTTTCGAGCCTGATCTCGGCGTCTAGGCCGAGCCCGGTCTTCACCGCCTGCTCGACGCAGAACCTGTTGATGACCGGCAACATTCCAGGAAAACCAGCATCGACCGGCGACACTTGAGTGTTCGGCTCGGCGCCGAATTCGGTCGCCGCCCCCGAAAACAGCTTGGCCTTCGAGACCACCTGGGCGTGGACCTCGAGCCCGATCACGGTCTCCCACGGCCCAGTCCGACCCTCGATCATCGTCCGCCTCCTGCGACAAAGCTCGGCCTGTGCCGGAAGTGTGCGGCGCTCTCCAGCACTTCGGCGACCCGCAAAACCGTTTCCTCGTCGAAGGCGCGGCCTATGATCTGCAACCCCAGCGGCAGGCTGTCGGCGGAAAGCCCGGCCGGTACCGAGATCGCCGGCAGCCCGGCGAGGGAGCACGGCACGGTAAATACATCGTTCAGATACATCGCGATCGGATCGTCGCTGTTCTCGCCGATCGCGAACGCGGCCGAGGGCGCGGTCGGCGCCAGGATGCAATCTACCCGCTGGAACGCGGTCACAAAGTCGCGGGTGATCAGGGTGCGCACCCGTTGCGCCTTCAGGTAATAGGCGTCGTAATAACCGGCCGAAAGCACGTAGGTGCCGATCAGCACGCGGCGGCGCACCTCGGGCCCGAACCCGGCCGCGCGCGTCAGCTCGTACATTTCGTCGATGCTGTCGCCTTCGACCCTCAGGCCGAAGCGCACGCCATCATAACGCGCGAGGTTCGACGACGCCTCTGCCGGCGCGATGATGTAATAGGCCGGCAGTGCGTATTTCGTCAGCGGCAGGCTGATCTCGACCGGCTCGGCTCCGGCTTTGCGCAGCCATTCGACCCCGCACTGCCACAGGCCTTCGATTTCCGCCGTCATACCGTCGACCCGGTATTCCTTTGGGATCCCCAGGCGCAGGCCACGGATATCGCCGGTAAGCGCTGCCTCGAAATCCGGCACCGGCATCGGCGATGAAGTCGAATCCCTCGGGTCGTGTCCGGACATCGCGCGCAGCATGATCGCCGCATCGCGCACCGTTCGGGTCATTGTCCCGGGCTGATCGAGCGAGGAGGCGAAAGCGACGACGCCCCAGCGCGAGCAGCGGCCGTAGGTCGGCTTGAGGCCGACGATGCCGCAATAGCTGGCTGGCTGGCGGATCGAGCCACCGGTATCGGTGCCGGTGGCGGCGAGCGCGGCACGGGCGGCGACTGCCGCCGCCGAGCCTCCCGAGGATCCGCCCGGAACGAGTGGCCGATTATTTCCCAATTGACGCTCAGGATGGCGACGCCACGGGTTTTCGACCGGGCCGTACCAGCTCGTCGTATTCGACGAGCCCATTGCGAATTCGTCGAGATTGGTCTTTCCCAGCATGACCGCACCCGACTGCCACAGCTTATCGGTGACCGTCGATTCATAGGTCGGGTGAAACCCGTCGAGGATGTGCGAGGCCGCGGTGGTCAGCACGCCCTTTGTGCAATAGAGGTCCTTGACCGCGATCGGGATGCCGTCGAGCGGCAAACCCTCGCCCTCGGCAAGCCGATGATCCGCGGCATCGGCCATTGCCAGCGCCTGTTCGGGGGTCGGCGTGATGTAGGCGTTGAGCGGTTCGATCTCGCTGACCGCCTCATTGTAGGCAGATGTGAGCTCGCGGGCGGAGAATGATTTGCGGGCGAGCCCGTCCCGCGCTTCTGCCAGGGTCAAGGCGAGCAGCGAAGGGTCGCTCACTCGACCACCTTCGGGACGACAAAGAACCCGCGAACCGTGCGTGGGGCATTGGCGAGAATTTCCTCTCGACGGTTGCCGTCGGTCACCTCGTCCGGCCGCATCGGCAGTCCGGTCGCCGCGACGCTCGCCATCGGGGCTACCCCGGATGTGTCGATCTCGTTCAGCTGCTCCATCCAGGTCAGAATGTACGAAAGCTCGTTCGCCAACGGGTCCAGCTCGTCTTCGGAAAGCCTGATTCGCGCCAGCGCCGCAATATGCGCGACGGCGGCTTTGTCCAATGCCATGCTTTCAACATCCCCGCAGCGGGCGGTCAAAACGAGCTATCATCGGTTGTGATCCTAAGCAATCCTTTGGAACTGCGCGATGCGGTGCCGGCCGGGGCACGGCTGATGGGCCTCGACGTCGGAACCAAGACGATCGGCCTCGCCTTGTCGGACACCCGCCGGGTCATCGCCACTCCGCTGGAGACGATCCGGCGGCGCCGCTTTCGCGAGGATATGGCGCGCCTCATGGCGCTGATCGATGCCCATGGCGTTGCCGGCCTCGTCATCGGCTTGCCGCTGACCCTCGCCGGCACCGATGGGCCGCGCACCCAGTCGGTACGCCAGTTCGCGAGAAATCTGGCCGCTCTGCGTGATTTGCCGGTCGTGCTGTGGGACGAGCGCCTCTCCACCGCCGCGGTTACCCGAGAAATGATCGCTGCCGACCTGACCCGCAAGCGCCGCGGCGCAATCGTCGACCGCGTCGCCGCCGCCTACATCCTGCAAGGCTGCCTCGATTTTCTCGGCCAGCCGGTTTGACCGTATCTCAACTTGCGGTTTGATGATGAAAAGCTGGTCGCTGCATCTGCAGCGAATCAGCAGCGGGATTTCTCCTCAAAGTAGAATAGCTTCTCCTTCTCCGTCGCGAACAAACCCGGCTCGGGCACCAACTCTGGGCGGCATGTTATTATGGGAGTTTGGCAATATTACGGATCGCTTGCCGGGTTCTGAGCGGCGCAGCGATGCCGGTTGCCCAGATTAGTCGGCCGGCCCATTTATTGATTATCACGGATAACTCGGCTGCCGGTCTGACGGACGGCGGCGCAGTGGGCCACTCAGCGGACACGAGGTTTGGGTTATGGAATTCGAGAAATACACCGATCGGGCGAAGGGTTTTCTGCAATCGGCGCAAACGATGGCGCTGCGCCGCGGCCATCAGCGGCTGACGCCGGAACACCTCTTGAAGGTGCTGCTCGAGGATAGCGAGGGGCTGTGCGCCAACCTCATCCGCGCCGCCGGGGGTGACCCGAAGGCGGCGCTGCAGGCGGTTGACGCTGAGCTCGACCGGCTCCCGAAGGTCGAGGGATCCGGGGCGGGGCAGGTCTATATGTCACCCGAATTGGCGCGGGTCTTCGAGCAGGCCGAGCAATTGGCGCAGCGCGCCGGCGACAGCTTCGTGACGGTCGAGCGGCTCTTGCTCGCGCTTGCGGCGGCTGCCGGGACGGGCGCGGCGAAGGCGTTGGCGGCGGCGCGGGTCGACGCACAGAGCCTCAACCGGGCGATCGAGGAGGTGCGCAAGGGCCGCAAGGCCGACAGCGCCTCGGCCGAGGAAGGCTACGACGCCTTAAAGAAATATACCCGCGACCTGACCGAAGCCGCGCGCGAGGGCAAGCTCGACCCGGTCATCGGCCGCGACGAGGAGATCCGCCGGACGATCCAGGTCCTGTCGCGGCGCACCAAGAATAATCCGGTATTGATCGGCGAGCCCGGCGTCGGCAAGACCGCAATTGTCGAGGGTCTGGCGCAGCGCATCGTCAATGGCGACGTGCCGGAGAGCCTGAAGAACAAGAAATTGCTGGCGCTCGATCTCGGCTCACTCTTGGCCGGCAGCAAATACCGCGGCGAATTCGAGGAGCGGCTGAAGGCGGTACTGCAGGAAGTCACCTCAGGCGCCGACGGCATCATCCTGTTCATCGACGAATTGCACACCCTCGTCGGCGCCGGCAAGGCGGAAGGCGCGATGGACGCCTCCAACATGCTGAAGCCGGCCCTGGCGCGCGGCGAGTTGCATTGCGTCGGCGCCACAACGCTCGACGAATACCGCAAGAACATCGAGAAGGACGCCGCGCTCGAGCGCCGCTTTCAACCGATCTATGTCGGCGAGCCCTCGGTCGAGGACACGATCTCGATCCTGCGGGGCATCAAGGAGAAATACGAATTGCACCACGGGGTGCGCATCACCGACGGCGCGATCGTCGCCGCGGCGACCCTCGCCAACCGCTACATCACCGACCGCTTTCTGCCCGACAAGGCGATCGATCTGATGGACGAGGCCTCGGCGCGGCTGCGCATGACGATCGACTCCAAGCCCGAGGAATTGGACGAGCTCGACCGTCGCATCGTGCAGTTGAAGATCGAGCGCGAGGCGCTGAAGAAGGAGACCGACCCAGCCTCGCGCGAGCGCCTGCAGCGGCTCGAGCAGGAATTGACCCAGCTCGAGCAGCAATCGGCCGAACTGACCGCGCAGTGGCAGGCCGAAAAGCAGAAGCTCGCCAGCGCGCAGAAATTGAAGGAGCAGCTGGAGCAGGCGCGCATCGAATTGGAGCAGGTGCAGCGCCGCGGCGACTGGACCCGCGCCGGCGAGCTCGCCTACGGCATCATCCCCGACCTCGAAAAGCGGCTCGCCGAGGCCGAGGCCAAGGAAGGGCGCAGCATGTTGGGCGAGGAGGCGGTCACCGCCGAGCAGATCGCCGGGGTCGTGTCGCGCTGGACCGGGGTGCCGGTCGAAAAGATGCTCGAAGGCGAGCGCGGCAAGCTGTTGCACATGGAGGACGCCCTGAAAGCCCGTGTCGTCGGCCAGGACGAGGCGATCGCCGCGGTGTCGCAGGCGGTGCGGCGGGCGCGCGCCGGCTTGCAGGACCCGAACCGGCCGATCGGCTCGTTCCTGTTCCTGGGGCCGACCGGCGTCGGCAAGACCGAATTGACCAAGGCGCTGGCCGCGTTCCTGTTCGACGACGAGCGCGCGATGGTGCGCATCGACATGTCGGAATACATGGAGAAGCACTCGGTCGCGCGCCTCATCGGTGCGCCGCCCGGGCTATGTCGGCTATGAGGAAGGCGGCAGCCTGACCGAGGCGGTGCGCCGCCGCCCCTACCAGGTGATCCTGTTCGACGAAGTCGAAAAGGCCCACCCCGACGTGTTCAACGTATTGCTGCAGGTGCTCGATGACGGGCGGCTGACCGACGGGCAGGGCCGCACCGTCGATTTCCGCAACACGCTCATCGTGCTGACCTCGAACCTCGGCAGCGAGTACCTCGCGAGCCTGCCCGACGGCCAGGCGGTCGACGCGGTGCGCGGCCAGGTCATGGAGGCGGTGCGCGCCGCCTTCCGCCCGGAGTTCCTCAACCGCCTCGACGAGATCCTCTTGTTCCGCCGCCTGTCGCGCGACGACATGGTGGGCATCGTCGACATCCAATTGGCGCAACTGGAAAAGCTGCTCGAGGACCGCAAGGTCACGCTCGACATCGACGCCGATGCCAAGAAATGGCTCGCCAACGCCGGCTACGACCCGGTCTACGGCGCGCGGCCATTGAAGCGGGTCATCCAGCGCGAATTGCAGAACCCGCTCGCCGAGAAGATCCTTGCCGGCGAGATCCGCGACGGCGACACCGTCCGGGTCACCGCGAGCCCGCTCGGCCTGCTGCTTGCAGTCGGTCGGGCACGACGAAGACCTCGAAGACCCGCGCCACGCCGCGCAATAATGGTGCCGGGCCTCGGCGCGCCCAACCTCACCCCGGCCTCGACGCTACGATGGGCTGTGTCATGGATTCGGGCCCGGCCCTGCAGGCCGTCCCGGAATTACTGGAGGAGAACCGAATGTCACTGGAGACCCGTCCGCTGGACGACAGCTTTGCTCGCGAAGTGCTGGGATTGCGTCTCTGGGAGCCGCTGGACGATTCGACAGTCGATCAGCTTCGCGATCTGTGGGCGCATCACCCGGTATTGGTGTTTCGCCGCCAGGCTCTCTCCGAGCGCGAGCTGGCCGATTTCAGCGCCCTCTTCGGCCCGCTCGAACGCGTTGTCCGCACCGAGTGGGCTTCCCCTGTCGTCCCGGAAATCGGTCTCATCTCCAACCTCAAGGATGGACAGGGTAACCCGATCGGCGGTCTCGGCGACGGCGAGCTCCAATGGCATTCCGACCAGTCCTACATGATGAACCCGGCGACCGGTGCCGCGCTCTACGCGGTCGAGCTGCCGCCCGAAGGCGGCACGACCTCATGGGTTGATTTGGCCGGCGCCTACGCTGGATTGCCCGACCGGCTCAAGCGGTTGGTCGAGGGCCGGCTTGGGGTCTTCAGCTACGTAAAGCGGCTGGCCGGCTATCAGGGGGTCGACCGCGTGATCTCGTCGGAAGCAAAACGCAAGACACCGCCCGTTTTGCATCCGCTGGTTCACACCCATCCGGCGACGGGCAGAAAGGCGCTCTATCTCGATTCCACGACGACAGTTGGGATCGAGGGAATGGACGACGCATCGGGCTCCGCTCTCCTCGACGAAATCTACAGTTTCGCGACCCGGCCCGAGTTTGTTTATCGCCACGACTGGCAAGTCGGCGATGTCGTGATGTGGGACAACGGCTCGACGATGCATCGACGGGAACCGTTCGACCCGACGGCGCGCCGTCTGATGAAGCGGACGACGATCTTTCTTTCCCGCGAGCGCCATATCGTCCCCGACGGCTGTCTCGCAACAGAGGAGGCGATGGCGTGAGCGCGGCTGAGGAAAGGGATACCGAGCTGGGGCTGATCGAGAAGGCCAAACGCGTTCTCCCCGGCGGCAGCTTCGGCAACTTTCCCGGCGACGTCGTGATCCGCGAGGGCCGCGGCGGGCGGGTGTGGGACGAGAGCGGCAAGGAATACGTCGATTTCCTGCTGGGTTCCGGCCCGATGCTGGTCGGTCACGCCCACCCCGAGGTGACCGCCGCCGCGCAGGCAGTCGTCGCCAAGGGCACGACCTTTTTCGCCAACAACCGGTACGGGATCGAGCTCGCCGAAGCCATTGTCGACGCAGTGCCGTGCGCCGAGCAGGTCCGTTTCGTCAGCACCGGGTCCGAGGCGGACCTCTACGCGATGCGCGCCGCGCGCGCTTTCCGCAGGCGCGACAAGATCATCAAATTCGAGGGCGGCTACCACGGCATGAGCGACTATTCGCTGATGAGCCTCGCCCCAAAGCGACCCGGCAACTTCCCGCAGCCGATCCCGGATTCGGCCGGCATCCCGCGCAGCCTGCGCGACGAGATCCTGGTCGCGCCGTTCAACGACCTCGAAGTCGTCGCCGGCCTCGTACGCGAGCACAGAGGACGAGCTGGCCGGCGTGATTGTCGAGCCCTTCCAGCGCATCATCCCGCCAGCACCCGGCTTTCTCGAAGGGCTGCGCAAGATCACGGCGGAAAACGGCGTCGTCTTGATCTTCGACGAGGTCGTGACCGGCTTCCGCCTCGCTTATGGCGGCGCGCAGGAATATTACGGCGTGGTCCCCGACCTCTGCACGCTCGGCAAGGTGATCGGCGGCGGCTTTCCTCTCGCGGCGATCGCCGGGCGCGCCGAGATCATGGCCCATTTCGACCGCAGCGCCGTCGGCGACGACGGATTTCTGATGCAGGTCGGCACGTTGTCCGGCAATCCCGGTCGCAGCGGCGGCCGGGCTCGCCACCCTCGAAATCCTGAAGCGGCCGGGAGCTTACGAGCGCATCTTCGCCACCGGCCGCGAGCTGATGGGCGCTCTCGCCGAGCTGCTGAAGGCGAACGGAGTGGCCGCGCAGGTGATCGGCGAACCGCCGCTGTTCGACGCCGTGTTCAGCGGCGAACCGGTGCGCGACTATCGCGGCGCTTTGCGGGGCGACGGCGAGATGTTGCGCCGGTTCAATGCGCTGCTGCGCGAGCGCGGCAGTCTGAAGGGCGAGCAGAAATACTACGTGTCGCTCGCCCACACGCCGGACGATATCCGGCACACCTGCGACGCATGGACCTCGGCAATCGAAGTCCTGGCCACCGGTTGACCCCTCCCCTGCCCTACCGAAGCACGCGAGCGAGACGATCGCCACGCTCGCTGAGTTCCTTGAAGAGCCGGCGCGCCTCTGGTTCAGAGAGCGAACCCTCCTCCGCCATCACCTTCGCCAAGTCTTCCGCGGTCGATCGGCTCGCCTTCCCGTCCTCGGCCAGCATCGGATAAATCCGGCCGGCCCGCCTTTCGACGACGGCAAAACGGGATCCGGCGCGGATCAGGAGAAAGGAGCCGTGCTCCTCGACGATGTCGATCGCTGGCGGCGGGATCGTCATTCATTGCCGGCGCTCCTCTATTTCATCCAAGACCGCCTCCGGGGCTACGTCTTGTTTCAGTTCGTCGACTTCGGCGTCGATATCGGTCTCCACGCCCAAGCGATCGGCGACCGCCGATTGCGCGCGACAACCCACCCCAAGCCGGGCGGCTTTGGCGAAGGCCTGGTCGGCGCCGCATTCGGTTTTGACGATTGCCGGGCCAATGCTGCTTCCCGATTGTGTTCCCCTGTTCAGGAAAACACGAGGGCGGCGGGCGAGGGTTCCCCGTGGGTTAGATGCCGGGCTGCGCGAAGCTCAACGCCGGCCGCCGACCTCGTCGACGTGTTCGAGCAGATCGGCTGGATCTTCATAGACCCGAGCGGCGCCGCTGCGCTCGAGGCCGGTCGACCTGAAGAGTAGATCGGTGAACAGACCGCCGCTGATGCCGATCTTGCGGTGAATGCGCCAGATCGAGAGCTCGATCCCCTCCGCGTCCGATGCCTCCCGCCATGCCCGGACATGCTGATAGACGCTGTCGACCAAGGTCCCGTCGAGATCGAACAGGAATTTCGGTTCAAGCCGCATGCGTTCACCTGCCAGGGCAAGATCGACTTGGAATGTACGTACCCACTGAGCGAGGTGGACCATGAGCTGCGCGCTCTCAGCCGCGGGCCAGAGCGTAGACCTGCGTGCCGCCCGGGGGCCGCGGATGGGTGATCCAGGTCTCGCCGCCGTCGCGGCTGCTGTAGACCTCGCCGCCATTGGTGGCGCAGGACATATGGGCCGGCCGACGCTCGTCGAAGGCCAGGGCGAACATCGTGTGCGGCGGCTTCAGTCCGATATCGACGCGGGTCCAGCTGTCGCCGCCGTCGGAGCTCTTCAGCAGTACGCCGACATCGCTCTGAAAGCCGCCTCCCGCCGCTACCCAGAGCTTGCGCGGGTTGCCGGGCACCTCGCGGATGTCGCGGCAATAGATCTGACCCTTTGCGTTCATCGGCTCGAGCGGCACGGTCCGCCAGTGGTCGCCGCCGTCGGCGCTGTGGAACATGCCGGCCCGTCCGATCGCGTAGACCGAGTTCGGCCGCCAGCGGCTGGCCAGAACGCCGTGCATGTCGACGGTATCGTCGTTGACGTATTGGCCATGGCTCAGATTTTCCCAATGCTCGCCGCCGTCGGTCGAGCGCAGGGTGCCGCCGACCTCGATCGCGGCGTAGAGCAGCTCGGGCTCGGCGGCGCTGGCATCCATCTTCAGCACCCGCTTTGCCGGGTTCGCCCCTGGCGCCGTGGTGATCTCCGGGAACCGCACGCTGACCGGCAGCCGGGCCCAATGCTCACCGGCATCGTCGCTGCGGTAGATCTCGCAATTCTCGTAGCCGATGAACATCACATCGGGATCGTGCGGGTGAAACAGCACCGACCATACCGGCAGGCCGTGGTCGGGCAGCGTCGACCTTCTCCCAATGCTCGCCATGATCGGCGCTGCGGTAGGGACCGGACTGCGTGCCGGCATAGACGATCTCGGGCCGCAGCGGATGCACCGCGAGCGCGCGCACCGCCGGCGCCTCGGGCAGGCCGCGCTGCAGAAGCTCCCATTCGTCGCTGTCGTCGGCGAGGCGGCAGAGACCGGTATGCACCGGCCTGCCCGGTCCGGTTTCGCCCGCCAAGCCGAGATATAGATAAGAACGTTGATCGTTCCGTCCGTCGGATGCCATGGGATCGTCCTCCTTTGCGAGGATGAGGATAGGCGTGCCGGCGGCGCCGCTACAAGGCCGGATTAGTACTCACACACTTAGAGACCCATGCCGCTTGTCCCAAATCTGACACAAGCGCTCGCGAGGAACGCAGCTGGGGCCTAGTTTGTTCTGAATAGTAGCTCGACTATTTACCAACTTACGGCACCGGGGATGATCATGATGAGAAAATTGATCCTTGGCACGGCATCGGTATTGGCATTGGGGATCGGCGGCGCCGCTCTGGATTTTGCGGCGGACGCTGATGATGTTCCGAATCCGGTAGGGAGCATGCCCTCGGCGTCCGGAGCCTTGCATCATTGGCTAAATGCCGCCAATCTTTCAAAAGACGACATCCGGTGGGCACAAGTAGAGCTTCAC
Source organism: uncultured Alphaproteobacteria bacterium (assembly GCA_963700185.1). Classification (GTDB taxonomy): domain Bacteria; phylum Pseudomonadota; class Alphaproteobacteria; order ATCC43930; family CGMCC-115725; genus AP-15. The sequence goes on along the minus strand of CAVOWP010000012.1, from coordinate 195,333 downwards.
ACGATGGGGCTCTACAATGGCTCGCTCGACGGCGTCGTAGGCCCGGAGACCAAGCAGGCGCTTTTGGGGTTCCAAGAGAGCAACGGTCTCGAGGGGACCGCGACGCTTGATCAACAGACCGCGGACGCGCTGATCGGCAACACCGGCGTCGGGAGCGAGGGATCCAGCATGCCGCCAAAGAGCGCAGGAACCGGCTCCATGACCAATTCCTCCGGCGCGAGCAATTTCGACCGCGGCACGGGACAAAAATAGGAGACTTACTCGGCCGCGAGGTCGGCTCGTTCCCCGGCGATCAATCGTTCGACCATCCGGCGCATTTGCATACGGGTGGCGTCCGAGGCGATGTCGACCAGACCCGCTTCGCCGAACTCGCCGAGGCGAGCCTGCTGCGCCTCGACCATGACCCGGTCCTCGACGAAGGTCGGGGCGATCTCCTGGTATAATTGCTCCGTCGCCTCGGGCTCGTTCTGCCGGTAGCCATTTGCGACCGACCAGAAATAAAAGCAGCTGGTCTCGGTCTCGGGCGTCAGGCCGTGGAACAGGCGGAACTGAAAGCCGCCGTCGCGCTTGCCCTCATAGGCGCCGGTGCCGGCATCGGCCGCGCCGGTCCATTGCAGCACGCTGCTCGGGGCGACGAACTCGAACTCCTGCCAGCGATCGACGCGGCCCTTGAAGCCCGCTGCCTTGACGTAGGTCGGCGGCGGCACCGAATTCCTCATCCAACGGGTGAATTTGACACCGGTCGGAGTCCGCATCGTCTTCATCTCGGCCTCGACATGCGCCGCAGGATTGCCGCCCACCGTCTTGGCGTGCAGATAGCCGAGATGCGTCAGGTCCATCAGATTGTCGACCATCAGCATGTAGTTGGCCTTGATCGGATAGACGTCGTGCTTGTTGGGCCATCGGCCCGGGTCGTTGTGGTAGGGGTAGTCGGCGATCTTGGCGGCGTCGGCCTTCGCCGGGTCGCCCATCCAGACCCACACCATCTGGTCCTTTTCGATCGACGGGGTAGCTGCGCACGCGAGCGTCCGACGGGATCTGCTTTTGCCCGGGAATGCGCACACAGCGGCCCGATCCGTCGATAACGAGGCCGTGATAGCCGCACTGGATCCCCTCCTCGACAACGCTGCCCATGCTGAGCGGCGCGGCGCGGTGGCAGCATCGGTCGGCGAGTGCCCCTACCCGGCCCGTGCCTTCGCGAAACAGCACGATTGGCTCGTTGCAGATGCGGCGTGCCAGCGGCTGCCGCCGGCCGATCTCGTCCGCCCAGGCGGCGATGTACCAGGCATTACGCAACAGCATGTGAAGCCTCCTCTCTGCCAGCCAGGAAATGAGCTGCCACTCTGCGGTCAGTCGCGGGTCGAGCGCAACGCGCGCCACACTTTCTCGGAGGTTGCGGGGGCTTCGACGAACGGCAGACCGGCCCGCGCCAGAGCGTCGTTGACGGCGTTCATCACGGCCGGGATCGCGCATAGCGTGCCGGCCTCGCCGACGCCTTTGACGCCGAGCGGGTTTCGGTCGGTCAGGGTCGGGTTGTTGGCAAGCTCGAAAGGGCAGAAATCATCGGCGCGCGGCATTGCGTAATCCTGGAACGAGCCAGTCAGCAACTGGCCGCTCGACGGGTCGTAGACCAGATCCTCCATCAGCGCCTGGCCGACGCCCTGGACGATCCCGCCGTGGATCTGTCCCTCGCAGAGCAGCGGATTGAGGACTCGGCCGACATCGTCGACCGCGACGTAGCGGGTCAAGACGACTTCGCCGGTTTCCTCGTCGATCTCGACCTCGCAGCAATGCGCGCCGCTAGGGAATGTCGCGCAGCCGGGCGGGCCGAAATTTGCCCGCTCCGAGAAGCCGGTCTCGATGTCGCTCGGCAGATGCGCGAGCCTCGAACGATTGCTTGGCGACCTCGACAATGCCGACCGACCGGTCGGTGCCGGCAATCGTGAATTTGCCGTCCGTGAATTCGACGTCGTGCGTCCCGGCTTCCATCATATGGGCCGCGATCTTGCGCCCCTTGTCGATCAGCCGGTCGGCGGCGACGACAATCGCCGAGCCGGCGAGCTGCGCCGAGCGCGACCCGAAAGTTCCGATCCCCATCGTCACGAGATCGCTGTCGCCGTAGCGGTAGCGGATCAGCTCGGCGTCGATGCCGAGCTTTTCCGACAGCACCTGCTTGAAGGTCGTCCCGTGCCCTTGGCCGTGATCCATGCTGCCGGTCATCAGCACGACGCCGCCCGACGGGTCGAAGCGGATCTCGGCGTGCTCGTAATCGCGGCCGCCCGAGGCAGCGACCGCCGTCGCCACGCCGACACCGAGCAGCTTGCCGCGCTTTTTCGCGGCTTCGCGGCGTTCGGCGACACGGCCGTAATCGGCCAGAGTGAGACAATCATCCAGGTTCTTGACGAAATCGCCGCTGTCATAAGTTTGCTGCAATACCGTCGTGAACGGCATCGCCTCGGCCGGGATCGTATTGCGGCGGCGCAGCTCGGCGGGCTCGATGCCGAGCTCATGGGCGGCCTTGTCGATGATCGTCTCGATCACATAGATCGGCTCGGGCCGGCTGCCGCCGCGGTAGGGGGCGATGCTCATCGTATTGGTCAGCACCGCGACGACTTGCGCGTGAACCGCCGGGATGCCGTAGGTATTGACCAGACAGCCGAGCCCGATCGTCAGCGGTATGGTCGGGCGATCGGTCGAAAAATAGGCGCCGATCGCCGCCTTCCACTGCGCCCGCAGCGCCAGAAACCGCCCTTCCTTGTCGAGCGCCAGCGCGGTCTCGACGACGCTGCCGCGCCCCTGCTCGTCGCTCAGCAATCCTTCACTGCGCTCGGCAATCCAGCGGACCGGACGTCCGGTCACCTCGGATGCCCAGAGCGACAATCCGTATTCCGGATAGCAGCCGCCCTTCATGCCAAAGCCGCCGCCCATATTGTCGCAGACCACCCGGAACTGGTGCTGCGGCAGTTTGAAAATGCGATCGGCCAATGCCGCCCTGGTGGCGTGCACCGACTGAATGGTGCAGCGGATCGTATAGCGGTCTTGATCCAGGTCGTAATGCGCGAGGCACCCGCGCGGCTCCATGCTGTTTGCCGTGACCCGGTTGATCGGGATCGTCTGGCGGACGATACGGTCGGCTTTGGTAAAGGCGGCGTCGACAGCGGCCTTGTCGCCGATCTCGTGAAAGAACGCCTCGTTGCCCGGGTTCTCGTCCCAGACCACTGGTGCATCCGCCGCAAGCGCAGCCTCGGCGCTGATTGCCGCAGGCAAGGGCTCGTAGCTGATATCGATCAGTTCGGCGGCATCCTTTGCTTGGTTCAATGTCTCAGCGACGATGAACGCAACCGGGTCCCCGACATAGCGGACGCGGTCACGGGCCAATAACGGCTGTGGGCAGACAAAGGCCGGGGCGCCATTGCGCCGCCTGCGGCGGACTTGCGGCATCAGAGTGCCGAGACCACGACGCCGCAGATCCTCGCCCGTCAATACGGCAAGCACGCCGCGCGCGGACAATGCACGCCGCGTGTCGATCCTGTCGATGCGGGCATGCGCATGCGGCGAACGCAGCACATAGCCGCGCGCTTCGTTCGGCTCCGTGACGTCATCGACATACCGGCCTCTGCCTTTGAGGAGGCGCAGATCCTCTTCCCTGCGCACCGGCTGCCCGATCGCTTGCACGCTCATGATCCCGCCCCGTCTCTGCTAACGCCGTCCACCACCGCCGCCTGCACGTGCAATGCCGAAGCTAGGGCCAAAACCGCGGGCGAAACCGTGCCCGAAGCCGCGAGGAAAGCCATAATGGAAATGGTGGAACCTCTGCACGACGACGACCGACGGCGCGAGGCCAAAGTACCAAGGCGCGCCGAGCCAATACGGAAAGAACTCGGGATAGGCGTAGTCGACCGGGTACGGGTAGTCGTAGGGGTAGGGCGAGGACGCGGGCGGCGGCACCTGGTAGACCTGCGTCGGCAACCCCGGCGTATTCTGCGTGATCTTCCAGCTCCCGTCGGGTTGCGGACAGGCCTCGATAAAGGCCTGCCGCGGCTGTCCGCCAACCGTGAGCGGAGCCGTATAGCTGCTGCATGCCGACTGGTTGGGTGGCGACCGGCTCGGCGATGGCTGGGCGGGGGTGCTCGCCGCGGCGGACGGCTGCCCCGGCGGCTCCAAGACATAGGTTTGGGCCGGCAATCCGGGCGTGTTCTGCACCACTTGCCAGCTGCCGTCCGGTTGCTCACACGCCTGGCCTCGGGCCTGCTCCGATCTCCCGCCCGCCGTGACCGGCGTTGCGAAGTCGTGGCACACGGGTTCTGCTGGTGGCACGACCGCAACCTGTGGGGACTGACAAGCCGCGCAGGGCAAGATTATCGCGATCGTCGATATCCAGCGCATCGATTCCCTTCCTCGGCGACCTCTAGCTTCCCGCCGTCGGATCGTCACCGAGCTTGATCAGGAGCTTGCCGAAATTGCGGCCGTTCAGCAGGCCGATGAAGGCCTCGGGCGCCCGGTCTAGATCCTCCACGATGTCCTCGCGGTATTTGAGCTCGCCACTGCGCACCAGCGGCGCCGCCATCGCGCGATACTCGCCGAAACGCTGCCACTGGTCACTGACGATGAAGCCCTGGATCTTGAGCCGCTTGCGTACTGCCGCCGTCAAATTGGGACCCGGGCGCGGCTCGACATCGTTGTATTCCGAGACCATGCCGCACATCACCATGCGGCCGAAATCGTTGAGCCGTGGGAACACCGCTTGCTGCACCGCACCGCCGACATTCTCCCAATAGACGTCGATGCCTTTGGGACAGGCGCGGTCGAGCGCGGCCCCCAGATCTGGCCGAGCGATGGTCGATGCAGGCGTCAAAGTCGAGCTCGCCTTCGACATAGCGGCATTTGTCGGCGCCGCCGGCAATACCGACGATGCGTGCGCCGGCGCGCTTGGCGAGCTGACCGGCGACAGCGCCAACCGCCCCCGAAGCGGCCGATACGACAACGGTCTCGCCGCGCTGCGGCCGGCCGATCTCGCTGAGCCCGACATAGGCGGTGAGCCCCGGCATGCCCAGTACGCCGAGCGCCGTCGACAGCGGCGCCTCGTTGGGATCGAGCTTGAGGAGGTCCTTTGCCGGCACCGCGCTATAGAGCTGCCACCCATAGCCGCCGTAAACATAATCGCCCTCGCGAAAGCCGGGATCGCGCGAGCGCACGACCTGCCCGACGACCCGACCCTCCATGACGGCGCCGATTTCGACCGGCTTCGCGTAGGAGCGCATCCCGCTGATGCGGCCGCGCATATAAGGATCGAGCGAGAGATAGATGCCGCGCACCAGTACCTCGCCATCGCCCGGATCCGGCATCGGCCCGTCGGCAATCTCGAAATCAGCGGTCGTCGGCGCGCCGGTCGGGCGCCGTTTCAGCAGCACCTGTCGGTTCCGGTTTTCCATGCGCTGTTTTCCTTACTACGAGGCGATCTAGAATTAACCGATCGCCTCGCCCATTCGAAGCGCCATCGACACGATAGGACCGAAAGGACGCACGTTATGGAACCCGCTCTTAGTAACCCCGCACGCGAGCGCCTCGAGGCCGGCGAATTGGCGCTCGGCGTCGGCATCCGCCAGAGCCGCACCGTCGACATCGCTTCGATCATGAAGGCCTGCGGCTATGATTGGCTGTTTCTCGACCTCGAGCACAATTCGATGGATCTCGACATCGCGGTGCAGATCTCGGTCGCCGCGCTCGGCGCTGGGATCGCCCCGATCGTGCGGGTTCCGGCCGGGCAGTTCTGGCTCGCCATTCGGGTTCTCGACGGCGGCGCGCTCGGCATCGTCATGCCGCATGTCGACACCCCCGAGGAAGCGCGAGAGATTGCCGACAGGTTGCGCTATCCGCCGCAAGGCCATCGCTCGATGGCGGGCGGGTTGCCACATTTCGGCTATATTCCGATCGCCGCCGGCGCTGCCTGCGCCGCGATAAACGCCGCGACCCTTGTCGTTGTGATGCTCGAAACCCCACAGGCGATAGCCAACGCGCCAGCGATCGCCGCAGTGCCGGGCATCGACTTTCTGCTTATCGGCACGAGCGATCTGTCGATGGAGCTCGGCATTCCCGGTCAATTCGGCGACGAGCGCATCGTCGATGCTTACCGCACCGTCGTCGAGGCGTGCAACGCCCATAGAAAGTTCGCCGGGATAGGCGGCGTCTACGAAGAGAGCCTGATGCGGCGCTATATCGGGATGGGCGTGCGGCTGGTGCTGGGAGGCGGCGACCTCGGCTTTATGACCGCCGCCGCGACCGAGCGGGCAAAGCTGCTGCGCGACTGCCGCTGAGCGGATCCACGCCGCTGACGCTTGACAAAATTCATGTTTTGTTCTATAAACACCGCAATAGTCAAAACGCGATTGTTGCTGAACGAGCCGGTGACGTAACCCGACCATGCCTCAGGGCAGTTATTCAATCAAATTGCAGTGTGTTCCATTTAATCGATCTCCACGTAATATTGCGCCGGCTCGTACCTCGCGCCAATGCGGACCGCCATTTCACCTGATTTCGAGGACGACGGGGGTATCGCGGCCATAGGCATTGACAATCGAAAACTGGCTGCCTTACCTCTAAGATGTGGAATAATTGAATAAGATGCAATGGAAGAATTTTGATTACTATAAAACCTTCCCAAAACTCCTTACACGCTTAGAATGTAGGTCAATTGTAGATTTACATGTAAACCTTCAACGACATACCAGCAAGATGGCCTATCTCGGTGGTTATCACCGAGATAGTGAACTATATTGGTTGGATACTCAAAATAATGCTATGATAAGCGAAAGATTAACTGATATAGTGAGGAAATACAATGACGATCTGCAATTCGATGTTGATCTAAACTTGGGAATAGCGCAGTTGACCGCGTACCATCCCGGTCAATTTTACGAATGGCATACGGATTTGGGTGCGGGAGATACCAGCTTACGAAAGATTTCAGTAGTGGTAGAACTATTACACTCCGATACTTTAACTGGCGGCGGCTTAGAAATCTTGAACCAAAATGTTCGATTGCAACCTGGCGATGCGGTGGTATTCCCTAGCTTTGCATTGCATAGAGCACTGCCTGTTACACGTGGGGTAAGGTGGAGCCTGGTACAGTGGGTGCTCGGCCCAGAGCCGTTTAAATGAAGGCGATATCATGAATTTTTACGACAATGATGTATCCTAGAAGGCTGCTGTAAAAGGCTGCGAGTGAGTTGGAAACTACTGATAACCGCGTTCACCGTTATTCCTGCGAAAGCGGGAATTCCCACTATATCAATGCGTTATGGATTTCCGACTCTCCGCTTCGCTACGGCCGGAATGACGGATTTTTAGGGCCAGCGGGCATTTTTCAGCAGCCTGCTAGTGCTATTTCACGACTGCTGAGCGTGATCAGGCAAAAAAGCCTGCTGGTCGCCTTCAGCGCCGGGTTAAAGCACGAGCATGCGGTATTGCGGTAGAGGGCAGCCGACGATTGACGATGCCGTTCTTTCTGACTTTCGAGAAAAACCGGGCGGACCCCGCACTGCTGTAATGGCATTACGGGGCGCCGGTTCGGCCCGAGACAGCATGGGCTACTAACGCCAGACGGCTATTATGTTGGTGGCGGTGGTGCTGGTCCACACGCGGGTCACCCGGATCGGGTGCCACCCGACTGGAACATTGGCAAAAGTAAGAATTTCGCCGCCCAGCATCGTAACCTTCAGGCTGCCGCTTACACCCACGTAGATGGAGGTCGACGCCGCAGCAAGATCGGCAGTGTCACTTGGAACGACGGCAACCGCATGATGCGCCGGATCTGAGGCGCGCGGGTCCCCGCTGGTGCCGATTTGGGTCATGGCGATGCCTCGCCGAGAATGGCCTTAGCAGCGTGGACGTAAGCACTGGCGAGCTGGCCGTCCTGCACCAGCTCTCCGACATGGCAGTTGAAGGCCTCGCAAATCGCCGCGATCTCGATGAACCGAATGCGGCGGACCCCGGTCTCGATCCGGTGATAGCTCACCCGCGACATGCCGAGGAGATTGGCCGCGTCGTTCTGCGTCAGACCCAAGGTGCGCCGCCGCCGCCGCAGAGCGGAACGGATGCAGGCTTGGGAATCGTCTGGCAGTCGCATCGCCTTCTCCTCCGAACTCGAGTTGAACAAGCCGGCGCCCATTGCTGCGCCAAGGCGCGCGGCTTTTGATCCATAGCGCAATTTGGCGGTCTCGTTTAAGCACTGGATGTGGTCAACACAATTGCATAAACCATAATGAATGTCAAGTTAAGATCAGTTAATCACAATGAATGACGCCGGCTTGACGAATTATGACGGAAAGCCCGAGGATAGCCCGCAGTTGCCGTCACCTCGGGTGAATCGGAGACACCGATGGACTTTGCGCTCTCTGACGATCTCGTCGAGCTGAAGGAGCGTACCGAGCGGTTTGTGCGAGACAGGATCATTCCGTTCGAGCCCGACCCGCGGCAGACCGCGCACGGGCCGAGCGAGGATTTGCGGCGCGAGCTCGTCGCGCTCGGGCGTGAGGCAAGCCTCCTCAGCCCGCATGTCGGCCGCGATTGGGGTGGGCTCGGGCTCGATCACCGCGGCAAGGCGGTCGTATTCGAGGCCGCCGGCTACTCGCCGCTCGGGCCGGTGGCGCTCAACTGCTTCGCGCCCGATGAAGCCAATATGCACCTTCTCGAAGAAGTCGCCGAGCAGCGGCAGAAGGAGCAGTGGCTGCGGCCGATGGCGGCGGGGCAGATCCGCTCGTGTTTCATGATGACCGAACCGGCACCCGGCGCCGGAGCAGACCCCTCGATGCTGCTGACGACCGCCCGCCGCGACGGCGACGAGTTTGTCATCGACGGGCGCAAATGGCTGATCACCGGAGCGGTCGGCGCCGCTCTCGGCATCGTCATGGCACGCAACGAGAGTGACATGGGCGGGCCTGCCGGCGCGACGATGTTCCTCGCGCCGATGAGCGCGCCGGGGATTCATATCGAACGGGTGCTGGACACGCTCGATCAATACATGACCGGGGGTCATGCAGTCGTCCGGCTCGACGGGTTGCGGGTGGACGAAAGCCAGGTTCTGGGGCGGGTCGGTGAGGGCTTTCGTTATGCGCAGGTGCGGCTCGCCCCGGCGCGCCTGACGCATTGCATGCGCTGGCTCGGCGCCGCGCGCCGGGCCCACGACATCGCGACCGATTACGCGCGGCGGCGCACCGCCTTCGGCAAGCCCATCGGCGAGCATGAGGGCGTCGGTTTCATGCTGGCCGACAACGAAATGGACATCCACCAATGCCGGCTCGTCATCTGGCACACCGCCTGGATCCTCGACCGCGGCGAGCGGGGTCGGCACGAGTTCGAGCATGGCAAAGGTCATCTGCTCCGAGGCCATCTGGCGTGTTGTCGACCGCAGCATGCAGATTCTCGGGGGTCTCGGCATCACAGACGACACGATCGTGGCACGCCTCTTCCGCGAAGTGCGCCCCTTCCGTATCTACGACGGCCCGTCGGAGGTGCACCGCTGGAGCATCGCCCAGCGCGTGATGCGCAATGCCGCAGCAAGCTAGCCGTCATTGTATCGCGCGCGGATTTGCTCCCGCTGCCGCGCGTTGGGGAGACTGCCGAGGCCGGCGGCGAGATTGTCCTTCATGTGGTCGGGATTGCCGGTCGCCGGGATCACACAGGTTACGGCGGGCTCGGCCAGAATATATTTTAGGAACAACTGGGCCCAGCTGGTGCAGTCGAATTCGCGCGCCCAATCGGGTAATGCCTGCCGGCGAACGCGGCGCAACAGATCGCCTCGCTCCAATGGCTGGTTGGCAATGACCGCAACGCCGCGCTCGACGGCGATCGGCAGCAACTCGGTTTCTGCAGCTCGCGCGGCCACCGAATAGCCCAATTGAACAAAATCGATACCTGGTTCGGCTTGGAGAATGCGCGCGAGCTCGGGCAAGGCGCCGGTCGTGTAGTGGGTGATCCCGATATAGCGCACCCTTCCCTCTTCCTTCATCCGGCGCAACGTCGCCAGATGGGTGCGCCAGTCCACGAGATTGTGGATCTGCATCAGGTCGATGATTTCGGTGCGCAACAGCTGAGCCGAATGCCGCATCTGCTCGATCCCGCGCTCACGGCCTGTCGTCCATACCTTGGTTGCGAGAAAGCCGCGCGGCCGCGCGGCGGATTCGGCCAGCAGATCGCCAGTGACCGCTTCGGCCCGGCCGTACATCGGCGACGTATCGATGATCCGGCCGCCGTCATCGAGCAGCCGCTGCAGCACCTGGCGCAACTGGCGCTGTCCAGTGTCGTCGGAGCCGACGTCGAAGGCGCGCCAAGTGCCGAGCCCGATGACCGGCATCGGCTCGCCGGTCGACGGTATCGGGCGCGTCATCATCGCAGCAGCGGATACTTGGTCATTGCGCCCCAAATTCTTGGAGCAGCGCGTCGCGCACCGTGTCGAGGTCGAGCCCGTGCTCGGCGATCAGCGGGGTCGTCTCGGCGATGATGTCGTCGATGTCCCGGATCATCTTGAGGCGCTTGTAGAGATCCGCGGCATGAAGGCCGAGCCCTTCGCCGAGGATCTCCATGAAATTGACGACCTCGAAGCTGCGCCCGTCGCCGACATCGCAAAGCTCGCGGTGGCAAGCATGGTAGATCGTCGCGAGCGTCGTCACGCCGGCGTCTGCCACCGCGGCGAGTTCGCGCCCAACGAGCTCGCGCTTGAACGCCGGTAATACCGCCAGGCTGTTGGCCTGGGTTCCGAACTCGGGGCACATCGATCTCGATGAGCTCGACACCCGGTATGATCGCCAGCAGCTTGCGGACCGCCGCTTGCACCGACGGCAAAACCGGCCGCTCGTGCAACGCCACGCGTTTCTCGACCCGGTATTTCATCATCGGAGCGAGGGTCTCCGCATGGTCGGCGAGAAACACCAGGAACGGGTTGAGGTCGAACGGCCGAGCCCCGAACCGCGCCTCATAGCTCGGCAACGTCACTTCGCCGATTTGGACCTGGCAGCTCGGACACCAGGACAGCACCGTCGGGGTCCCGGCCGAGGCGAGGCCGTCGATCGTCGTGTAGGATACGCGGGCGGTGTTTTCGAAATCGCCTTCGCGGAACTGATAAACGCCGCAGCACTGCCCGGGCCCGCCCATGACCTCGTAGTCCACGCCGAGGAGATCGAGTACGTCGAGGCACAACAGCGCGATGTGCGGCGTCTTCAGGATATTGCACCCGGTGTAGAAGACGACGTCGGGTGGGCTTTGGCGCAGTAACTCCCCGGATTGTCCTCTGACCCGGGCCAAAGTCTCGGGCGGAAGGCTGCAGCCGGGACAGAATCCGCACCCCGCGGCTCATCGTCTGGAAGCCCTGCCGCCAGCGCGTGTTGAGCGGCTTGTCGCCGGCCTGCGCCCGGGCAAAAACCACGGGCGAGCTGGACCATGAAGCGCGTGTTGATGCCCTCGGGGCAGGCCGGAATGCAATTGCCGCTGCCGCTGCACACCGACGCCCATCGAGCCGCCGCCTCGGTCCCGCTGCCGCCGGTGATCAGGTCGATAATACCGGCCGCGGTGTCTCCCGGGTCCGCCTCAACGAGACCGGCCGGCGCAACCATCGGGCAAGCCCGGAAGCACGCGCCGCAACGCGTGCACGCCTCGGCAATCGCGTCACCACGCGCCCTGAAATCGTCGAGATACCCGGCAGTCCCGCCCTCGGCCATGCCGCCACTCCGCTGTTAATCAGACCGAGGCTATCCTATTCGATCGCCTCAGGGGAAGCGGGCGCGGCTGCCGACGCTATCCCCTGACCTGCTGTCCGTGTCATGCTGTCGGCATAGACTTGGGATGGGGAGGCAGACAATGCGGTTTCTGGTCAAGGTTTCGTTTCCGGTCGAGGCGGGCAATGCAGCTGCAAAAAAAGACGGCTTCAAGGTGATTTCGGACCATCCTCGAGCAACAAAAGCCCGAGGCCGCCTATTTCATTGCCGAAGGCGGCCGGCGCACCGGCATCCTGGTCCTCAACATGAATGACGCTTCAGAGCTCCCGCGAATTGCCGAGCCGTGGTTTCTGGCATTGAACGCCAGCGTCGACGCGACCCCAGCAATGATCCCCGAGGATCTCCAGAGGGCAGCACCGGCAATCGAGCAGGCGGTGAAGACCTTCGGTTAGCTGAAGGCCTGCCTGCGCCGCCTTACCGGTTTTGGCTAGCAGGATGCTGAAAAATGCCCGATGACTTCAAAATCCGTCATTCCGGCCGTAGCGAGGCGGAGAGCCGGAATTCATAACCTGCTGATCTAGATAGATTCCCGCTTTCGCGCAGGGCTGTCCGGGGAAACTAATCTTGCAAGAGCGAGGGGTTATCGACACTGGTATCACCCCCAAGTCGTCTTTGCGCGGACTTGATCCGCGCATCCACGCCTTTGTTTCGGCTCCTCGAAGGCGTGGATGGCCGGGTCAAGCCCGGCCAAGACGAAGTTATTCGACCGATTTCCTCTCCTGTTCGACCGCAAAAATTTCCCCGGACAGCCCTGCGCTTTCGCGGGAATGACGGTGAACTTGGTTGTCGGTGGTTTCCAACTCACTCGCAGCCTTTTCCAGCATCGTGCTAGTGCGAAATTACGCCTGCAGCTTGAGACCATATTCCGATAATGGAAGATTGTTCCTTCGTTTCGGTACGATGAGGGAAACTTCACCTGACAGACTTTCGGTAAGCTGGATGTGCCAATAATAGGTGCCATCTTCGTTTCTGGTCGTGTTCAGATCCTCCATTAATGGGCGAAAAACATCGGTCGGGATAGCGAACGCATGATCACGGTCCATGCATCCAAGGACCAAATATCCGCGCTCTCCCTCCTTGAGAAACTCATCCCATTGCGTATGGTATGCATACCAATAGTGGGGTCCACCCCTTCTTGCATAGTGCTTTGATATTGTAAAGGCTGCCCTCTTTCCATGATCTGGACTCCAATAAAGGGCCCGACTCTTTTTTATTAGTGGCGCCCCCTCTCGAGAGCTAAGTGCCCGTATAATCTCGTCCCGCTTAGCCCGAAGTTTTTACTTCGATTAGACGCATGTCATTGACACCACGGAGAAAATTTTCCTGGGCGTGCTGTGTTACTGGCTACAGCTTGGTCGGATCGACATCCAGCAGGGTGAAGGCTTGAGCCTGGATTGGGGTTGGGGTGGCAACCAGGGTAAAGCTGTAAGCCTGGTTGAGAGTGGTGGTCACTGCGTTGATGGTGCAGGTGGCGAGATCGCGCAGCAGGCTGTGGAAGCTGTGGACCGGGCCGCCATTGGCGGTGAGTTTGCTGGAGCGCTTGCGCAGCGCCGCCGGCGAGGACTGCGCGGGGGCGACGATCGAGGCGCGCTCGCGGGCGGCGCCGGCAGGATCGTCGTCGTCGAACAACATGGGTTTGAGGCGCTCGCGCATGTGCCATTCGACATGGCAGGCGAGCATGCACAGGAAGACATGGGCGCGCACCCGCGACGCCAGCCAATGGTGGATCGGTCGCAGGTGCAGATCGACAGTCTTGAGACTGCGGAAGGCGCGCTCGACGCGGGCGAGGCTCTTATAGGCGCCGACCACGCTCTCGGCCGCCAAGGCTTTGTCCTCGACGCTGGTGCGGATGACATAAAAGCCGTCGAGCCGGGCCTCCTGGGTAATGCGGACGGGACTGCGGGCAAAGGTAAAGCCGTATTCACCGACAGTGATGTCGAACAGCTTGGCAAGTTTGTAGCGGTTTTCGATACGGCCGATGGCGCGCGCGATCCTGTCGGTGCCCCTGGGGCCGGTGCTGCGGGCGATCTGGTCGGCCAGCTTGGCCAATGCCGCCTCGGTGGCCTGCAGCAGATCCTCGCGCTTGCGGGCCCGCTCCTCGGCCAGTAGCGGGTTCTTGCACACGACCAAGCGCTCGCCGGGAAACTCGGGTGCGGTGATCTCGGCCAAGTCGCGCTCGTCGAACAGCGAAAGCTGGAAGGCACCGGTATCGAGAAGAGCGCGGATCTGTGGCGCCCTGAGCGCGGTGATCCAGTCCAGCCCGGCGGGCTTCAGCTCGTCGCGAATGCGGGCGCTGGTGATCATGCCGCGGTCGCCGACCAGCACAACGCGCGACAAGCCGAAGCGCTGTTTGAGCTTGTCGATTTGCGTCGACAGCGTCATCGGGTCGGCGGTGTTGCCTTCGAATACTTCGACCGCCACTGGGCAGCCATCGGCCGCACACAACAGGCCGTAGACGATCTGCAATTTGCCCTTCTTGCCGTCTCGCGAGTAGCCAAAGCGCGCCAACTCGCAGCACCGGCCTTCGAGCCAGGACGAGGAGACGTCATAGAGCACCAGCGCCCCGTCCTTGAGGTGGCGGCGGGCGAGCGCGGTCTCGATTGCGGCCTGCCGCGCACCGAGCCAGTCGAGCGCGCGATAGAGCTCGCTCTCCTCGACGGCGCCGAGCTCGAGCAGCCGGCCCAGGCTCGAACCGGCGGTATCGGCGGCAAGATCGCGCGCGGTGGCGAGCTTGGAGGCGGGCGAGATCAGACGGCTGGCAATCAACGCGATCGCCAGCGGCACGAGGCGCTTGTCAATCGGCTTGCCGAGCAGCCGGTCGAGGCCAATCGCCCGGATCGTGCCCAGCACCGAGGCGGCGTGGCCGTGCGGCAGCGCGCGGCGGATGCGGATCCCCTCCGCGGCGACGGCGACACCGCCCTTCAGCAGCGTGCGAAAGCCCTCGACCAGGGGGGTGGGCCAATCCGATAGATTGGCCAAGGTGCGCTTCCTGACCCGGCCGTTCTGGCGAAAGCTCTCGCGCAACAGGATGGCGGGGGGCGAGCCGCGATTGGGCACCGCTTCGATATACATGGTGCTAAGATTAGCGGTTTATGACCTAAATGCAAGATAAATCTATCAAATTACATGGCTACAACGAGATCGAAAGAGGGGCGCAGACGCCGCAGAAAACCCTGGCTTCTATGCCCTCAGAAGCAAAAACTTCGGCTTAGCCTGGAGGATTTTACTATCCGTAAACTCCCATGCCCCTTTGACTTCTTCGGGAGCATCATCAACCTCGGTGGCCTGCCCCTGTTCCGAATCAACGGCCTCGATGACGCGCTCGACATCCTTCGCCGTCGTGAACATGACGTCGACCATCTCGTCCAGTCTCGTGTACTCGCGGGGAACGAGCAGACTTCGGATTTTTCGGCCGGTTTCCGGTCCCTCGGCATTTTCCTTCAACTGGACCAACTTGATCAGAGCGTCGGCGCTAATCAGCCGCATATCCCAGGCGTGTCGAGAGCCACGTATCTGCGCTTCAAGCTCCCCAGTGTCTTCTCTTCCAACAACGATCAGGCTGGAGGACGGAGGAGCGATCTGTCCGGCTTCCAGAAGCTTATCTCGGTATCTCGTAATCGTATCGAGTGAAATGCGATAGGCGTCAGTAGTTTTCACTTCTACTATGAGCGTCTGTCCTTCGGGCGATACCCAAATCCCGTCAAAGCCAATCGAGTTCGTGGTCCCTTGATAACGGCCGTTTGTTACTTTGTAGTCAAGGCGGCGGCCGAGCTCGTTCATGAGGTCTTGTAAGACGCCGCCGGATTTGGAAAAGTGAGCGGAGAGGCACCGGTCTATATATTCGGCCAACTTTTGGCTAGTTACCTGGGATAAGTATTCCCGAAGTTCTTGGGCGCAATCCGAATTATCACGGAGATCGCCGGAACCCGCCGCTGCCACAACTGCTAGACAGTGAACTGGCCGATTGTAGTCGGATTCGACTCCCAGAGTGCGAGAAGAGGCATAGCTTTTCAAATCGTCGAGCGAGTCGGATCTGGCGATGTGATCCTGGATTAGAGCGGGATTACCAGCAATGTGTCGATCTTCTGGCTGTCGAGGACGACGAGGCGTTCGATGAAGCGGTATGGCTGGCTCGTCAGAGCGATGCGGTCGAGATAGCGGCCGGCAGCGAACATCGCCATCTCGCCGTCGTGCATAATTCGCACTGCGATAAAATTGGATCGCACCTGGGCCACTGTGGCGTCGACCTGCTCTACACGAATAGGGCCGACGATGTGGCGGTAGCGGTGCGGTTCGAAGATGTTGGCCTGGCGCAGCGCGGTGATCCGATCGACCAGCATGCCGCGCGATGCGGCGTAGACGATGCCGTGGCGCAGGCCGGCCTCGTGGCTGGCGCGGCTGGTGATCAGATAACGCACTGCTCGACAAAGAAATCGGGCCATTACACGCACGTACTCGATTCGTGCGATCGAAAGTGCTACATTTGAGCCAGCCAGATCGAATGTCGATTCGCCTTGGCAGGAGTGGAGTCCCATCTTGAGTGATTTTCAAAATCGTCCGCTAGTCCGCGATGTTGCGGAGTCTCGTGGTCTGAACGTTGCCAGCCCACGCGCCTTGCGTATTATTCCAGGCGCGAGTTTGGAGAAAGGCACCGGTTCGGGTGGCGGAGATACGCTCATCATCCATGCCGGGCAAATTCAGTTCGGCCAAGACCTGCTTATTGATGACCCGACCAATGGGGAAGATCCACGCAACGAAAGCAGCCTCTATTCCGAGCTGGATGGAGTTGGGAACAACACCCCCAGGACAGTGATGCTTCAACTTCGCGGCCCTCCCAAACTGCAGCCCAGCCAATTCAAGGGCGGCGGAGCCTTTGCCGCTCATGCTGATTTGTTCTTGACCACGACGGACACCTTTGGCGCGTCGGTGTCTAATGGCGATGTTCAGTTTACGCGACCGGTCGAAGATGGCAAAATGCTCGATCCCGATCTGTGGTTCCTATCGGATGCGGCCGCCGAGAGAAGCTCCAATGGACCTTCGCAAATGAATCGTATGGCCTATCAGGCAAACGTGGTGCTCGATCACCCACCTCTGTCTACTACTTCGAGGCCCCAGGACCCCATTATGCATAACAAGGATTTTGTTCGTGACTTGAGCACGAGCCGGGAAGACCAGATCGCCTCCCCAAAGACTCTGAATATCGCCATTGAAGACGGTGTACAGAGCTTTCCTCTCCCAGTAACAAACGAGCGCGCGAACCGCTTGATTATCTTCACAGGAACGGCCATTTGCGGCATTCCGGCCGACGGTGATGGTGAGCCGACAAGAGGTGTCGTAAGAGTTAGACTAAATTTCACAATGCCGGACTCCGTGCAGTTTGTCGGATCGGCTACGGTGGCTGCAGTCGCCAGTATTCATGGCGAGGACGACGAAGACTCAAGCTTTGGCGTGGATTCCGCCCAGACGATAGTGGGCTCGACCGATGGGAACTCCATTGGTCCACCGTCAGACGGAAGCGTTCTCCCGGAGAAAGAACTCTACCTGATCATCGATGCGGGCGTGATTGGTGCTCACGCCGTTCTCAACAAGATTGCATACCAAGCCAATGTCCTGGTGCGCGATACGAATCCGGATTTGGAATCGATATCAGTGGGGAAGGACGGGTTTTTTGGGCCTCTCTATACCGCCACCAACCTGGGAATAGTATGGGACTACCAGTTAAGGTTCACCGGACCTATTGTCCAGGACTTCGAATCGGTGATCGTTTCCAGCAGCAATCCGTCGCGCTTCCCAATGGCATCCGGCCCGGGGTTAGCGCAAAGCACGCTGGTGGAGGTTTCGCAACATAGGCAAGACAGTTTGCCGATACCGGCGGCCCCAATCACCGAGGGCACCGATGATTCGGCAACCATCACTGCTTTCTTCACGCGGCGCGACGGTGGCGTAACGGCGAGAAAAGCGACTGTGCAGCTGATATCGCCGCGGTAATCTGTGCCAGTGATTGCTGGCTACTTTCCGGCGCAAAAATACCGATCCTAACTCGTTGATCTGAAAGGGCGGCGGAGCGCTCTAAACGGCAAGGACGGCCGGCTTGTGCGCGAGAGGCTCGCGGTCTAACTCGGGCCCGCTCGGCAAGGCCCGCTCGGCGCCGGATCGCGTCGGAATTTTTTTGAAAAAAGAGTGAAGCGGTGGGATTTTATCATCTTTTTAGATGACACGAGATCAGATCGTAGAGACCGTCAGGCGCTCGTCAGCCAGCTGCCCATCACCGGCGAGGCGCATAAAGCGCGCCCGAGAAGCTCTGCTTCTCAAGGAAAGGAGGGGGTCTCTGCGCTAAAGCGTTTGTTGCCCATTCGCCTGGCGCGCTATGTTGCAAAGCAGTGCTTAGCCGAACGCCCTTACAGTGGGATTACCAGCAATGTGTCGATCTTCTGGCTGTCGAGGACGACGAGGCGCTCGATGAAGCGGTAGGGCTGGCTCGTCAGGTCGACGCGGTCGAGATAGCGGCCGGCGGCGAAGAGCGCCATCTCGCCGTCGTGCATGATCCGCACGGCAATAAAGTTGGATCGCACCTGCGCCACTGTCGCGTCGATCTGCTCGATGCGAACGGGGCCGACGATGTGGCGGTAGCGGTGCGGTTCGAAAATATTCGCCTGACGCAGTGCGGTCACTCGGTCGATCAGCATGCCGCGCGACGCCGCATAGACGACGCCGTGCGGCAACCCGGCCTCGTGACTGGCGCGGCTGGTGATCACGTAGCGGCACTGCTCGACAAAAAAATCAGGCCAGTCTTCGAGCCGGTCCTCGTCGATGCAGTCTACATAGGCGGCGATCAGCTCCTGAACGCCGAGCCGGACGGCGACCTCATCCATCGCGCGCTCCCCTAACCGGATAGTCATTCCGGGATGCCCCGAAGGGGCAGGCCCGGAAACCATGAACACGAGCTTTGCCGAAACTGTCGTGGGCCCGTGTTCTTGGGTTCCAGGCTCGCGGCCGGAGGCCGCGCCCCGGAATGACGGTCAGATGGATTGCCGCCATCTGAGCGTCAGCTGCCGGTCAGGGCGCGGTACTCCTTCCAGAAGCCGCGGATCGCCGCTTCGCTCGCGCGGAAGGGCTGCGGCTCGGCGTCGTACCCGCCCATCATCACAACCCCGGTGTCCTCGTCGTTGTAGCGTATCCCGCGCTGGACAAGCCCGCCGATGCAGCCATCCTCCATCGAGATATAGCCGGCGGCTCCAACCAGATTGCCTTGCCTGAGGCGGCGTTCGGTCATCGTCTCGTCGTCGTCCTCGAAGCCCAGATGGATCCATTCGAGCTCGGTCTTTTCGAGCCCGCGCGGGCGGATGACGCGAACCGCAATCGTGTTGCGGATCTGCTGCAACACCATGCTCGGGAAGACGGTCAGGATCTGCACCGAGATCCCGTCGCCATATTCGTCGACCGATTCGATGACCGAGCTGTCCTTGAGGCCGAAGCCGCTGTCCGACCGCAACGCCGCCTCTTTGTAATCGGCGTCTTCCTGCGCGTAGTCGAGTTTCGAATAGCTGAAGTGATGCGCCCCGCTGTCGTCCATGACGATCCCGCCTTCCTGGCTCAGGCGGTTGATCCGGAAGGTCGTCAGAAACAGATGCAAGATGCTGGCGTGGTAGGTGTCCTTGACGTTTTCGGCATAAAGTTTCCAGTTGTTCGGCAATACCTGCGTGCTGCGGCCGAGAATACGGGCGGGCCGGTTCAGCACTCGGCTGATGCCGGCGGAGATTTTCGGCCCGAGATAGGTTTCGAGATCGGGGGTGTCGTCGCGGAACGACCCGAACACCAGACCGGCGAACTCGGCGACCCGCAGCCGCTGTAGATTGTGCTCGTCCTTGCGAAACTCCGGCGGCATGCCGCCTTGCCGCTTGACCCCGCGCTCGAATGCGACGCCGGTCAGTTTCCCGGTCAGGTCATAGGTCCAGCCGTGATAGATGCAGCTGATCTCTTTGACGCTGCCGCGCCGCTCGAGGCACAGCAGGTTCCCGCGATGCGCGCAGCGGTTGACAAAGGCGTTGATTTCGCCGCCGCCGTCACGCGTCACGATGACCGCGGTCTCGCCGATTGTCGCGGCAATGTAATCCCCCGCGTTCGCGATCTCGGAGGTCAGACACAGAAAATTCCAGGTCGGACCCTTGAAAATCCGCTCCTGTTCGAGCCGGTATTGGCCGGGATCGGTGTAGAGGCGGAACGGGATCTCGGTCAGGCCATTCGAGGGCCAGGGAACCCCCCGCATCGCGTCGGCGCCGAGCTCTGACATGTTTGCCTCCTCCTCACGGTAATGGCAGCCATGATAGCAGGAACCCGGAGAAGGGGGAAATTCGCTTGCGGGAAATAGGGCGATGGCAGACGATCAGCCCCCACCCTAACCCTCCCCCGCATGCGGGGGAGGGTTAGGGTGGGGGCATTCTGCCGGAGGAACTCGGCATGGACGATCTCTATCTGCGCAGCGGCATTTTCCTAGCGCCGTTTCACAACCACGACGAGAACCCGACCTTGTCGATCGAGCGCGACCTCGAATTGCTCGAGCATCTCGACCGGCTTAATTATCATGAGGCGTGGATCGGCGAGCATCATTCCGGCGGCTTCGAGCTGATCGCTTGCCCGGAGATGTTCATTGCCGCGGCGGCGCAGCGCACCCGCCACATCAGGCTCGGCACCGGCGTCGTGTCGCTGCCCTACCACAACCCGTTCATGCTCGCCGACCGCATGGTGCAGCTCGACCATATGACGCGCGGCCGGGCGATGTTCGGGGTCGGCCCCGGCGCCCTCGTCCACGACGCGCTGAAGATCGGCATCGATCCCGGCGCCCAACGCCGGATGATGAACGAGTCGTTCGACGTCATCGTTCGGCTGCTCAACGGCGAAACCGTGAACAAAAAGACCGACTGGTTCAACTTGACCGAGGCGCAATTGCAATTGCGCCCCTATACGCGTCCGACGATGGAACTGGCGGTGGCCGCGGCGCGCTCGCCCTCGGGGTCGCTGCTCTCCGGCCAATACGGTGTCGGGATGCTCTCGATCGGCGGCACCAGCCCGATGGCGATGGAGGCGCACACCAGGAACTGGGGTATCTACGAGGAGACTGCACGCGCCAATGGTCACGTTCCCGACCGCAAGAACTGGCGGGTCGTCGGCATGTTCCACATTGCCGAGACCCGCGAGCAGGCTCGCAAGAACGTCCAGTTCGGCGTGCAGGCGTTCGCCAATTACTTCCGTGACGTCGCGACTTTTCCGATCATTCCGCCGGATGTCCCCGACCCCTATGAGTGGCTGGTCGAGACCGGCACCGGGTGCATCGGCAGCCCCGACGATGCGATCGCCTATGTCGAGCGGCTGATGGAGGGCTCGGGCGGGTTCGGCGTTCTGTGCGAATTGGCGCACAACTGGGCCGATTGGGAGCCGACCAAAAGGCACTACGAGCTGATGGCTCGATTTGTCCACCCGCATTTCCAAAAGAGCCGGGAATTGCTGCGCGGCAGCTACGATTACGCGACGAGCCACCACGAAGACTTCACCGGCAAGGCCGGCGCGGCGATCCAGGCCGAGATCGACCGGCACGCCGCCCGGCGACCGGCTGCGGCCGAGTAGACGAAGCCTAAGGCCTGGGCTCCGCGCGGGCGGCGAGGAGGTCGCGGATCTCTTCGAGCAGCAGCTCGCTCCGCGGGGGCGCCGCAGCCGCTGGCTCCTGACGTACGTGCAACCGGGTCAGCGCCTTGATCAGCCAGAACACCGCAAAGCTGACGATCAGGAACTGAATCACGGCGTTGAGGAAGACGCCGAAGTTCAAGGTGACGGCGCCCGCCTTCTGCGCGTCGGCGAGGGTCGGCTCCGACGGGCCCTTCAACGTGACAAAGATGTTGGTGAAGTCGATACCGCCGACGAGGAGACCGATGAGCGGGGTAAAAATATCTTTCACCAAACTGTTGACGACGGCGGTGAAGGCGACCCCGATAATGATGCCGACCGCCAGATCGACCACATTGCCGCGCATGATGAAAGCGTTGAATTCATCGATCCACCCGGGCCGGTGGACACCGAACGGTATTGCAGCTCTTTCGCTCATGATGCATCTCCTCCCCGGAGCATTTGACTATGCTGTTTTGTTTTAAATACCCCGAATGTCGTTGGCGAATACTTTTCTCCAGCAAGTGACAGGAGCCGCGGCTGATCGCTGACATTGCCCCTGCCGGTGCGGCGGCGATCGCCCGCGCCGCTGCACTATTGCGCGCCGGGCGGCTCGTCGCGTTCCCGACCGAGACCGTATATGGGCTCGGCGGCGATGCGACAAACGAGCATGCCGTCGCCGCCATATTCGCAGCCAAGGGGCGGCCCCGTTTCAATCCACTGATCGTGCATGTTCGCGACCTCGCCGATGCCGAGACTCTGGCCGTCTTCAATTCGCCTGCCCGTGGCGCCGCCGCGCGGTTCTGGCCGGGACCGCTGACCCTCGTATTGCCCAGGCAATCCGCCGCCGGGTTGTCGCTGTTGGCGAGCGCCGGCCTCGATACGGTGGCGATCCGGGTGCCCGCCCATCCGGTCGCGCAGGCATTGCTGCGCGAGGCTGGCCGTCCGATCGCCGCTCCGTCGGCCAACCGCTCGGGCCGGGTCAGCCCGACCAAGGCCACGCATGTCGCCGAAGACCTCGGGGACGATGTCGCGCTGATCCTCGACGATGGCCCGACCCCGGTCGGGCTCGAATCAACCGTCGTCGATCTTTCCGGCGGAGCCCCTGTCCTGCTCCGCCCCGGCGCCGTCACATTCGAGGCGCTCACCGCGCTGCTCGGGCCAATCGCTCTTCCCGGTTCAGGGCTGCCGAAATCACCGGGCATGCTGCCGAGCCATTACGCACCCCGGCTACCGGTGCGCGCCGGCGCAACCGAGGCCCGTCCCGGCGAGGCCTTGCTCGCCTTCGGCCCGGATGCGCCGCCCGGCTTCGCGGAGGTTCTGTGGCTGAGCCGCTTCGGTGACCTTGCCGAGGCGGCGGCCAATCTCTTCGCGATGCTGCGCCGGCTCGACCGCCCCTCTTTCACCGGGATCGCGGTAATGCCGATCCCCGAGCATGGCCTCGGCCGCGCCGTCAACGACCGCCTGCGCCGCGCCGCCGCCCCGCGCGGGATGCCGCCATTCGAGTGACGATTGCTTCGCTGATCTCGCTGATAAATGCAGCGAAATAACAGCCAGCGCCTCACTTTTACCCGCAGAAATCCTCAATTCTCGCCGACCGACGCGGCAAAATAACAGCGAAGAACAGCCAGCGACAACAGCCAAGTCCGGAAAATTACTGCCAGCTACCAATGTATTGCCCCGACCCGCACCGCATTTGCCTGCTTCAATCTACCACCTTGCCTTCGACTCCAGATCCTGCCTCGGCACCGCCGAGAGATTGTTGTGCTCCGCGGTGATTTGGTATCATGTAATTATGGCATTTTTCTGTTTCGTCATTATGCGAGGCGATAGGCGAGGCCTCTTCCGAGGACTTTCTTGTCTCCCCCCTGATGCGGTTTATCTTCATTGTCACAGAAATTCTGTAGAGCGACACCATGCCACTCAACATCAAGGATCCGGGCACAGAAAAATCTGTCCGCGAGCTGGCGGCGCTGACCGGTGAGACGGTCACCACCGCGGTGCGCAAAGCCGCCGAAGAGCGCCTGCAGAGAGTTCCGCCGTGATCTCGGAGGTCGTAGCCTTGCCGCCGAGCTCCTCGAAATCGGCGAGCGCTGCGCCTCCTTGCCGGATCTCGATACGCGCACAGTGGACGTGATCCTCGGCTATGATGAGCACGGTCTGCCCCCGTAATGGTCATCGATACGTCGGGCACAACATCTTTCTCGACGGCAATACCTTCCGCAACAACGCCAACGTTCCGAAAAATACCTGTGCCCGACTGTAAGCCGGCATTTCGCTGTTTTGGTCGAGCGCGTTCCGGTTGACGTCAGCGTCTCGCGCCGCACCGAAGGTTTTGCGGACCGCGGACGCCCGACGAAATCTGCACCCCGTAGCCGCCGCATTCAATTGGTAGCCGACTTGGTCTGCCGGGCCGGAGAGCGGGTCGCAAAATTCCCGCCATTTAGGGGAATCTCGATATAGGTGGCGGCGTCAATCGACCTGGATCTCCAACGCTGGCCAAAATGCCGGGTTCACGTGGTATGACATCCCGGTGCCCTGCTGATTGGCGATGATACCACGCATCAATCCCATGTCATAGTTAACAGAATAGATATAGGCGACTGTACCGCTCCCCCTCACCACGCCAAATACGCCAAACCACAGCAACATCTCCACCAGCGCCTCAAGTCGCAGAGTACCAACATTCGCCTGTTCCAGTCGATAGCGGATCGTTCCGGTGTTCATCGTCACGGGAGCACCGATGAAGGCATAGAGGATATGTTCCGCGTCCGGGAACACGTCTCGGATCTCGTAGCCAATCTCTGTAATCAGGTCTATAGAATAGGAATACAACCCTTTCCTGACATCTTCTTCGGTGATACTTGGATGGCCCAAGTTCGCCGCAATGCTAATGCAGTTATTGAGAAGATTTAGCAGGCAACGTGGGCGCATCAGGCAGCGCTCGATGAAGTACTGCGAACTCTCCTCTCCTTGAATATGGCTAACGCAAATCTGTCCCCAGGTTTCATTGAATGGCCGGTCCGTGGACACGCCGTTGTACTGGAAACGGCGGCGCAGCATTTCGCGCAGCATGTCAGCGTCCGTCCAGTCGAGCGGTATCTTGCC
This sequence comes from uncultured Alphaproteobacteria bacterium, assembly GCA_963700185.1. Lineage (GTDB taxonomy): Bacteria > Pseudomonadota > Alphaproteobacteria > ATCC43930 > CGMCC-115725 > AP-15. The sequence goes on along the minus strand of CAVOWP010000012.1, from coordinate 170,800 downwards.
CTCCTTGCCGCGATCGGGCGTCTTTTCCACAAGCATTTCGTAGACGTCATTCCGCACAAACACGAGCGTCGAGCAAGCAACACCATCGCGACGCATGGTCCGCTCGAGCTTGCGGGTTGCTTCCAGCAGCGCGCGCAGTAGCAGAAGGTCGGAGTAAGTGATGCCGCTCGTCGACCATCCCTTATCGATATTATCAAAAAGGATCCAAAGAGAGCCCTTGTGGAGCACATACCTTTTGACCATGTCCATCAGCTCGGGCAGGTCGAGCGAATAAAGCAGCTCCGTGACTTCGGCGTGTGTGAACCGCCGGCCGAGGTTGCGGTCGTATCGGGAGCGAAACTCAGTGGCAACGCGATTAACCAGGCGGCTCAGACGGCTAGAAAAATCCCCGTCCGCAATGTATTCATTATCTCCATAGCGATTAAGGATTGCTTGGTAGTCGTCGAATAATCGGCCGTCACGGAGATGTAATGATTTGTCCTGCTCAATTATGCGTGCGCAAATTTCGATGAGCAGGATGTATTCCCAGAAAACCGTGATCGTGTGTTCCTTAGTACCGTCCTCGAGCAGGTCGATCACTTGCTCTCGAAACTTCTTGAGCTGATAACCTTCAGGGTTAAGGTCAACCACGAGCGCACTGCGATTTGTTCGGATTTGGTCGCGGGCCTGCACGAATATAGCCGTCTTGCCCGAACCTTTACGGCCGAGAACGATGCGGCCTTCGCCGCGCAGCGCAAGACGGTACTCGTGTGTTTCGAGATAATAGAGCCGCAAGTCGTATTCGTTCTCAGCGAAAGACGCGCCGAGGTCCAGTGAAGCCAAAAAGGTCTTCGGCACTTCGACCGCTTCGGAGCGTCGGCACTGCATTGCGGCGAAAACCTCCACCGCGAAGTCACCGATGAAGGCATTGATATCACCAGGGTGGCGGTAACGCTTAACGTAGTCGCGATAATCAAGGGGGATCGGATCGTCGCCTTCCTGCATCATCAGCAGCAGTTTGTCCATGCCGTCAGCCAAGCCTGCGATAAACGCGGCTCGGACGTTGTGCACGGAGGAGCCATCGATCTGCGGCGGCAGCAGTGGCGCGAGAACCCCGAGGGACGCGGCAACGCTTCTGACGGCTTCATGGCCGGAAAGTCGGAATTCTTCGCGCGGATCGAAACTCCGGAACGACAGCCGCGCCTTGTTCATCCGGGAAATGATCTTGTGTCCACCAAATAGAGATGTCACCGTGTCTGCCATTTACAAATGTCACTCCTCGGTGGACGGGGTCGGGCGTCGGGCGGGCGCGGAGCCCCAGCGTAGCGCAGCGCTCGACCGGCGACCGATTTACCGGAGCCCGCAACCGCACCGGTTTTCTACCGAGCGGGCGTCAGCTCGCTCGGCTCGTAGAGCAGCTCAGCCGACTTTGAAGAGGCGGGCATCGCGCTGATCGCGCCGGCGCGGACCACTGCGACGTTCGGGCTCACGACGCAGTTGCTCGTCACGGATCATCTCCAATATTGGCCCCAGCCGCTTGTTGTCGGCGATGGCGCCTTGGTCGACCTGGCGTAGCTTGTCGAAGGTCCGGTAGGCCAGCTGGATCCCGCGATATCGGATCGACAGCCGCCCGTCGGGATAATCTACGACCGTGACCCGCTTGCCGATCGCTGCCTTGGCTTGCTCGCTCGGCTCCAGAATGAAGATCACCTTGTCGTACTGCAGCGTTAGCGCGCGGGAGAGGGTGCGCTCCTCTTTCCAGGCAAACGCATCCTCCAGATCATCACCAGCGCGCAGCGGCCGATGTAAGTCTTTGGCGCTCGCCGGCGGCTTGGCAAAGCGCGCGTTGTAACTCGCGATGAAAACCGGGAGCAGGGCATTGCCTTCGGCCAGGGTGCGCGCCCCGGCCAGCCGCAATTCCTTGACCAGCCGGTCTTGCAGGGTCTTGTGCGCGCGCTCGACCCGCCCTTTGGCGGAGCTCGAATTGGCGCAGATGATGTCGATGTTCAACGCGTGTAATGCCCGGCCAAACTGGGTCATCCCGTCGCCACCAAGCGCCCCCGGATGGTTGACGCGGAAGACGCCATGCTTGTCGCTGTAGAACGCCACCGGCTTGCCCCAGGCCTCCAGGTAGGCGCGCGCCGCATTGAAATAAGCGAAGAGCCTGCCCCTGGCTTGAACAGGGGTCAACTCGCTCTCGACAAACTGGAGGTGCATCAGTCGGCTAGTCGCGTCATCGACGAACACCAGCAAGGTGCATTGCGGCCCGCGATCTTCGAACCACCAATGCTCGCAGCCATCGATCTGCACCAGTTCGCCGACACAGTCGCGCCGGTGGCGAGGTTGATGAACCTGCTTGCGCCGCTGCTTGCGGTCAGCCCAAATCCCAGCCCCGATCATCCATAATCGTAGCGTCTCGCGGCCGAGCATGATCTCATGCACTTCGCGCAGCTTCTCGGCCGCCAAAGTCGGGCCGAAATCCCAATAGCGTTCGCGAATGATCGACAGCGCCTCGGTGCGAACCGCCTCAGGCTTGCGCCGATTGCTGGCGCGACCGCGGCGCTTCGAAATCAGACCAACCGGACCCTCGCTACGGTAAGCCTTTAACAGCCGCAACACCTGACGGCGCTCCAACCCCAGAAGCTGCGCCGCCGCGGCGGTCGTCAGCCGACATTGATCCAAATCCCGCAGCACCTCGAGCCGCGTCAGCTCTCCATCGCTCATCAGCCGAACCGTCACCCCAAACACCCCCCGGAAGACCCCAGGGCAGTGTCATCTCTAATTGGCAGAGGGGTGACATTTTGATCGGGCGGCTACAGATCTGGGTTGCCCACTCCGTCTTATGGAACGAGTCCAGAAGGTATACTGGCTTGTTCCAGTTGATTTGCACGCTTTCAAAGTCAATCGGCATCAGCCCATTCAGCGACGTCAGAACGGTGATCATCTCGTCCGAGTTCTGGCATGGTTTCCAGCCCAGCGTGTCGAAGATGCCTACTTCAGTGAAAAATCCTTGTGCGGCGACCGCGGGGTTTCGGACGGAGACTCACGCGTTTCTTCCGCCCGATAGCGTAGCCAATCTCATAAACAACGTTTAGATTCAATATACTGATATCCGCATACTGATATCCGCGACCAAAAATTTGTGCCGATCAATGTTTTCGCGAACCTGATCGTCCACGAAGTGGCCGAGAATGTCATTCTCCCGCCACGTATAGAACTGGCGTTTGCCAAAGCGGCGTTCGATCTCGGCAACGGCCCGCTCAATTGTGTCCGAGATGAGGGTTGGTGAGGACGAGTAAGCGACGAACGCTGTCGTACCGGCGTGTTCTGAAGGCTGCTCGCCGATTCTGTCGGCAGTCATGGATGCGGCGTTCTGTGCTGACTTCGACATACTACCACCGAAACCGATCTGCAGGCTCCAACTTTGCCATGAATGGTTTGACCTCTCAATGGTCGTTTTCTCTAATCCAACCCTTTACCTTCTGCAGAAAGAATGCCCACTTCCGTGGACGCCTTACGTCTGTTACCGCGCACTGCCGATGTCATTTCGGTGAATGGCCGCGTGATGATGCCGACTTGGTCCCGGTTCCAAGTCATTGCGCTAGGCAGGCACTCGTGATTCCTTAGTCGCCGTCCCGCGCGCCTTTGTTATTGCGGCCATCACCCGCCGTGGGGTGATGGGGGTTTCGTTGACCTCGGCTCCCTCTGGGGCGCCGATCCCCCTAAGGGCGTCGCGGACGGCGTTGGCGATGGCGGCGGGCGGGGCTACGGCGCCGCCTTCGCCCATGCCCTTCATGCCGTATTCGGTGTGGGGGGTGGGGGTGTGCAGGTGGCCGATTTTGATTGCCGGCATTTCGGCGGCGCCGGGGAGCAAGTAGTCCGCAAGGGTGCCGGCGAGCGGCTGGCCTGCCTCGTCGTAGGGGATCTCTTCATAGAGCGCGGTGCCGATGCCCTGCACGACGCCGCCGCGAATTTGGCCTTCGACGAGCATCGGGTTGACCATCGTGCCACAATCCTCGGCGACTGCGTAGTCGAGCAGCTCGACAAAGCCGGTCTCGGGGTCGGCCGCGACTACGGCGCCATGCGTCGCGTAGGAGTAGACGCCGGTGCTGATCGCCGGCTCGTAAGTTGCGGTCGCGTCGAGCAATGGATCGACCCCGTGCGGCAGCCCGTCCATGCGCAAGTGCGCGACCTTGGCGATCTCGGCGATCGTGACCGACCCCCGCGGTCCCGCCACAACGCCATCGGCGCAGCGGACCTCGGCGACATCGGATTGCAGCAGGTGAGCGCCGATGCGGCAGAGCTTGTCGCGCAAAATCCGGCTGGCGCGCGCCACCGCGCCGCCCGACATCACCATGCTGCGCGACGCGAAGGTGCCGAAACCGAATGCGGTGCTCTCGGTGTCGCCATGGCGCACCGAGATCCGCGCCGGGTCGATGCCGAGCTCCTCGGCGGCGACCTGCGACAGCGCCGTTTCGAGGCCTTGGCCGTGCGACTGGATGCCGACCATCAAGACGACGCTGCCATCGGTCAGGATGCGCGCGGTGCAGCTCTCGAAACCGGGGATAATCGAGGCTCCGCGCGCGGCAAATTCGGCAGCGCCATGAGCGGTCTGCTCGGCGAAGGTGGCAAAACCGATGCCGACCACTCTGCCGTCCGGCTCGCCGCGCTGCTGCCGCGCGCGGACCGCGGGCATGTCCAACAGCTCAGCGCACAGCCGCACGCTCTGCTCATAATCGCCGCTGTCGAGCCGCATGCCGCCGATCGTCGTGAACGGCATCTGCTCAGGGCGCACCAGGTTGAGGCTCCGCACCTCGTTGGGTTCACGCCCGATCGCCCGCGCAACCTCGTCGATCAGGCGCTCGATTACAAAGCACGCGCCCGGACGGCCGACGCCGCGGTAAGGGCCGAGCGGCGTCTTATTGGTCGCTACCGTGTAGTGTTTCGCGCGGTAATTGGGGATCGTGTAGGGGCCAGGCAGCGCACGCGCCACCATTCCGGCCTCGTGATAGGGCCCCTGCGGCCACAATCCGTAGGCGCCGGCATCGACGACGATCTCGGCGTCGACGCCGAGGATGCGTCCCTGCCGGTCGGCATAGGCGGTGGCCTTGTAATGGTGATCGCGGGTGTGCGCGGTGGTCAGGAGATGCTCGCTGCGGTCCTCAATCCAGCGCACCGGGTGATCGAGTTGCAATGCCAATGCCGCCAGGATGATTTCTTCCGGGTAGAGCCGGGCTTTGGGTCCGAACCCTCCGCCGACATCGGGAGCGACGACGCGGATGCAGCGCTCCTCGAGATCGAGAATTTCGGCCAATGCCACGCGCACGGTGTGCGGCGTCTGGGTCGAGGCATAGACCACGACCTCGTCGAGGCGATGGTCGCGGTAGGCGAGCACGCCGCGGCATTCGAGCGGCGCGCCCGACTGCCGCTGCATGCGGAATTCGCGGGTCACCGTCACCTCGGCTGCGCGCGCCGCCGCCTCGATGTCACCGCCTTCGAGGGCGTGCTCGATATAGAGGTTGTCGGCCCACTGCTCGTGCACCGGGTGGCGGCTGCGGCGCATGTCGCGCGGCGCGTCGATCACCGCGTCCAATATCTCGAAATCGACCGAGACGGCATTGGCGAGGTCTTCCGCCTCGCCGCGTGATGGCGCAATGCAGGCGGCGATCGCCTCGCCGACATAGCGCACCTTGTCCGTGGCGAGCGGCGGCCAGGGCGGCGATTTGGCGCCGGTGGAATGCGAGGTAACGCGGATCGGTTTGACCTGCGGCAGATCCGCCGCGGTGAAGACGCGACCACGCGCCTCAGGCGGCACCAAGACCGACCGGATCCGGGCATGCGCGTGCGGACTGCGGACAAACGCAATATCCATCGTCCCGGGCAACTTTATGTCCGAGACGAACTGGCCGCGTCCGTGCAAATGCCGGTCATCCTCTCTGCGTAGCAGCGATGCGCCGACACCAAAGCGGCCGTCAGGCATTGGGCGCCTCCATCCACAATTCCTTTGCCGCCTCGGCAATGGCAGTGACGATATTGGTATAGCCGGTGCAGCGGCAGATATTACCGGCGAGACCCTCACGAATTTCGCGGTCCGATCCGGCGCGCTGCCGGACAATCAAGTCGCGCGCGGTGATCAGCATTCCCGGCGTGCAGTAGCCGCATTGCAATGCGTGGTGCTGATGAAAGTTGCGTCGCAACGCCGCGATGACGGGATCCTTGGCAAAACCCTCGATCGTCCTGATTTCGCGCTCGTCGCAGCCGACGACGAGCATCAAGCACGACCGCGCGGGCTCGCCGTCGACGAGGACCGTGCAGGCGCCGCATACACCGTGCTCGCAGCCGAGATGTGTGCCCGTCAGATTGCGACGCTCACGCAGAAAATCGGCCAATGACAGACGTGGCGGGACGTCATCCGCAACGGGGGCATCATTGATCTGCAGGTGAATCGCCATCACTGCTGTACCTGCTGCACTGCGCGCATTGCGGCGACCCTGTAGGTATTGCGCTGGAACTCGTCGAAGTGCCGGTCTGCTGCACGGTCGAGATCGACCGCAATGGCATTGCGCATTTCTTCGTGCCCTCCGCTGGAGACGAGCCGCGACGCGCCGTCGAGAACCAGCGGGGCGCCATTAGCCGCGCCGAGAACGACGCGCGAATGACCGCGCGGATCATCGGCAATGGCAACTGCCAGCGCGCTGGCGAATTCGCCCGCCTTCCGGCACAGCTTCAGATAGCCCCAGCGGGCATCCGCCGACAGTTTGGGAATACGTATGCTTTCGATGACCTCGTCCGCGGCGAGCGTCGTCTCGAAAATGCCGGTCGTAAACTCGGTACATCTGATCGACCGCCGCCCGCCGGGACCGCAAATCATGACCTCGGCATCCAAGGCCGTCAGCACAGTGGGCCATTCGGCCGCGGGGTCCGATAGTGCCAGACTCCCGCCGATCGTGCCGCGATTGCGGATCGCGCGATAGGCAAGGCTCGCCGCGACCCGCGGCATCAGCCCGCGCGACGGATCGGCGACGCGGCTGTCTTCGATTGCGGCATGCGTCACGCAAGCGCCCACAGTCACGGCATCGGCACCGTCCGAAACCAAACTCAGTTCCGGCAGTCGGCTGATATCGATCAACAGGCCCGGGGACGCGATCCGCAGGTTCATCATCGCCACCAGAGACTGGCCGCCCGCAATCACTCGCGCTTCGCCCCGGTGTTCCGCGAGCAGATCGACGGCCTCGGCTAAGCTTCGCGGCCGGACGTAATCGACAGCCGGCGCTTTCATGCGAGGTTACCCTCACCCACCAAGCCCCCTCCCCTTCCCTCCCCCGGGGGAGGGTTAGGGTGGGGGCTTGGTCCCCCCTCTCTCGCGGTGCGGGAGTGGAGCTTTGAGCTGGGTTGTAGGGCGAGCCGGAGGCAACAATCGGTCATACTGGAACTGCACCATCCGCGGCGATCGGTGTCAATCCGCTGCGACGTGGACCTTGCGATGTCCACGCCTCGCGATCATTGTCGTGGGCAGATATCGAGGAGGAGCGGATCATGGCGATGCCTGCGCAGACGCGCGAATCCGGTTTTAAGACGAACCCCGACTACAAGATTTTGTTCGAGCCCTCGCCGCGACGAGTGCGCGTCAAATTCAACGGCGAGATCATCGCCGACAGCACCAATGCCCACCTGCTGTTCGAAACGCGGCATTTGCCGGTCTACTACTTCCCGCGCTCGGATGTCCGGATGGACCGGATGACCCCGACCGATCATCACACCTTTTGCCCGTACAAGGGAACGGCGTCCTATCGGACGATCGCGGTCGGCGACAAGGTGGCGGAGAACGCGGTTTGGGGGTATCCCGAGCCCTTCGAGGAGGTGGCGGCGATCAAGGATTTCGTCGCGTTCTACTGGAACCACGTCGACGCCTGGTATGAGGAGGACGAAGAGATTTTCGTCCATCCGCGCGATCCCTATAAACGTGTCGACGTGCTGGATTCATCGCGCTCCGTGCAGGTCGTCGTTGGCGGCCAAGTCGTCGCCGAGACCCGGCGCGCCCGCTTCTTGTTCGAGACGCGGCTGCCGACCCGCTATTACGTCCCGCCCGAAGATGTGCGAATGGATCTTCTCGTCCCCAGCGGGACGGCCACCCGCTGCCCTTACAAGGGGAAGGCCAGCTACTACTCGATCAAAGTCGGGGACAAGGTTTTCAACGACCTCGTCTGGACCTACCCCGACCCGATCCCGGAATGCCCCAAGATCAAGGGCTATCTCTGTTTCTTCAACGAGCAGGTTGACGAGATCCGGGTGGACGGCGTGCCGGTGCCGCGGCCGGTCACTCCGTGGTCGAAGGATTGGAAGGAGAAAGCGGCAACGGTGCCGGACAGCCGCGGACCGGTCGTCCGCCCGTGAATTAGCCAGCCCTAAATCAGCCAGGCTTGCGGTGAAAGGCGCGGATAAATGTGCCGACCGCGCCTTCAACAACAATCTCGATCTCACGATCGCCGGGGTTGGCTTCGAGGCGAAGTAGCTGGCGCAGCTGGACATCGGCGCGCACGAGGCTGACGAATTGCTCCGCGGCGAGCCGCGGGTCGGGCAGCGTCAATGCGCCGGCCGCCGCCGCACTGCGCAGGAAACCCTCGATCTGGACACGTTCGCGCTCGGGTCCGGCACGCCAAAACACCTCGCCGAGCATCGGGAAGCGGGTGACCTCGCCCACGATGATGCGGTGCAACGCGATCGCGTCGGGCGACAGAATGAGCTCGAGAAAACGGCGCCCCAGCATCGACAGTGACGCGCGAACATCGCGAGGATCGAGTTCGCCGGCCGAAAAGCGGTCGAAATACCGCTCGCACTCGCGCTCGATGACGGCGCCGAAGAGTTCTTCCTTGCTGCCGAAATGGGCGTAGACGGTCGCCTTTGAGACGCCGGCCTCGCGGGCGATCGTGTCCATGCTGACCGCTCCGAAGCCGGCGGCGAGAAAAGCCCGTTTGGCGGCAGCGAGAATGCTTTCTGCCTTGCCGAGGGTCGGGACGTCGTGGTGTGCGATCTGCGCCATTGCTTGACACATTCTGCCAAGCTTCATATCTTGGCGCAAGAGTAAACTGAACGGTTTAGTTTAGGCGAGGATGCGCAAGAAGATCGTGGCGGGGCTGGCGGTGGTGGTGCTCGCCCTCGCAGGATTCGGCGGCTGGTATTGGTGGGACGTGCTGCGGTTCCGCCAATCGACGGATGACGCCTATGTGCAGAGCGACGTCACCTTGATCAGCCCGAAAATCGAGGGCTACATCAAGAAGGTGAAGGTCGCCGACAACCAGGAGGTGGCGGAGGGCGCGATCCTCTTCGTCATCGACGACCGCGACTTCAAGGCCAAGGCCGCGCAGGCCGAGGCAGCGGTTGCGACGACCGAGGCGGTGATCGCGACTTATGAGAGCCGGCTCAAATTGCAGGAGGCGATGATCGATCAAGCCGCGGCGGTGGTGAAATCCGCCGAGGCCGACCTGTCCCGGGCGCAGCAGGATTACAAGCGATACAGCGCCCTGATGACGAGCGACTTTGCCAGCCGGCAGCGCTTCGAACAGGCCGAAGCCGACAACCGCAAGGCCGAGGCGGGGCTGGCCAAGAGCCGCGCCGCATTCGCCGCCGAGCAGAACCAGCTCGCGGTCTTGCAGTCGCAGCGGCGCGAGGAAGAGGCACGGCTCCAGCAGGCCCGAGCCAATCTGTGGCTGGCGAAGAACGATCTCGACAACACGGTGATCCGCGCGCCGATTTCGGGAGTGGCCGGCAATCGCGCCGGTCAGGTCGGCCAGTACGTCAAGCCCGGGACCCAACTGCTGTCCTTGGTGCCGTTGCCGAATGTTTACGTAACCGCGAATTTCAAGGAAACGCAGCTGACCCAAATGCGGCCGGGGCAACTCGCCGAGGTGTCGGTCGACGCCTATCCGGATCACGTCTTGCAGGGCCGGATCGAGAGCTTCGCGCCGGGCAGCGGGGCCCAGTTCAGCCTGCTGCCGCCGGACAACGCGACCGGAAATTTCACCAAGATCGTGCAGCGCGTTCCGGTGCGGATTGCGCTGCCGGCGAGCGGACCGCTGGCCGGGCTGCTGCGCCCCGGTCTCTCCGTCACCGTGACGATAGATACAAGGGGCGCCGGCGACGACGACGGAATCCTCGGCGCAGCCCAGGCCAAATCTCCATGAGCGCATTGCGCGATGATTTTTCGCCGCGCGTCGCCCCCACCCTTCCCTCCCCCGCAAGCGGGGGAGGGTTAGGTCTCACTACATCACCCAGCCTGCGCGACTGGCTCGGCGTCCTCGCGATGGTCGTCGGCTTGTTCATGGCGATCATGGATGTGCAGATCGTGACAAGCTCGCTGACGCAGATCCAGGGCGGGCTGGCGGCCAGCACCGACGAGATCAGCTGGGTCCAGACCTCATACCTTATTGCCGATGTTGTTATGGTGCCGCTGTCGGGAACCCTCTCACGCCTTCTGTCGACCCGCGTCCTGTTTGTGATCGCGGCGCTCGGCTTCACCGGGGCGAGCGCGTTGTGCGCCACCGCGACGAGCCTCGGCCAGATGATCGTCTATCGCGCATTGCAGGGGTTCAGCGGCGGCGCGATGATGCCGTTGGTGTTTCCAGTCGTTTATACGAAATTCCGAATGCCGCAGCTGGCGCAGATCATGGTGCTGATCGGGCTGATCCTGAACCTCTCTTCGACTTTGGGGCCGACGATCGGCGGTTACTTGACCGATACCTTTTCCTGGCATTGGCTGTTTCTGGTGAATATCGTGCCGGGCATCGCCGTCGCCGGCGCCGTATGGGTCTTGATCGACATCGACAAGCCCGAGGTGTCGCTGTTGCGCCATTTCGATCTCTACGGGCTGGTGCTGATGGCGCTGTTTCTCGGCTGCCTGCAATACGCGCTTCAGGAAGGTCCGCGCTGGGATTGGCTTTCGGACGGCACGATCCTAGCCGCCGTAATCGTGTCGAGCATCGCCTCCGTCCTGTTCTTCTGGCGCGTGCTGACCTACCATCAGCCGATCGTCGATCTGCGCGCCTTTACCAATCGCAACTTCGCGCTCGGCTCGTTCTACACTTTTGTGGTCGGCACCGGCCTTTACGGCACGACCTACCTGATACCCCTCTTTCTCGCGCAGGTTCGGGGCTTCAACAGCCTGCAGATCGGCGAGACCGTCGTCGTCACCGGGCTCGCGCAAATGTTGATGTCCCCAATCTCCAGCCAGCTGACGCGTAGAATGGATTTGCGGCTGATGCTGAGCATCGGCATCGGCCTTTTTGCCGTGGCGATGTACCTGACTGCCGGCCTCACCAATCAGGCCGGCTATGCCGAGCTGTTCATGCCGCAGGTCTTACGCGGCATTGCGCTGATGATGTGCTATCTGCCGGCGAATATGATCGCGCTCGGCAGCGTGCCGCCCGACAAGCTGAAGAACTCCGCCGGGCTCTACAATCTGACGCGCGATCTCGGCGGCGCCATTGCATTGGCGACGATCGGCACGTTGATGAACCAACGGCTGCATTTCCACTGGAACCGCCTGATCGAAGACATCAACCCGGCACGCCCGGCGGTGCAGCATTTCCTCGACATGCAGTCCAACCGCCTCGATGCGCTGGTCCCGGGAGACACCGGCCGCGTGGCGGTCAAGCTGCTCGCCAATCTGGTGCAGCGCGAGGCGCTGGTGATGACCTACAACGATGCCATCATGCTTCTCGGCGGCCTGTTCGTCGCCGGCCTCTTTCTAATGCCGCTGGTCGGCCGCCCGCGCGTCGCCGGCGCCGCCGGTCACTGAAAATCCCGGCCGCAGACAACACACTGTGATTAATCAAAACTTGACTGAGTTCGCCTAAATCCGCAGCTTGCATTTATGGCTCACAGCGCGGACATGGGCAACGAATTACCACTATCTCGCGAACTCACGGTAGATACGTTCGTTGCTCGGTGGCAGTCGTCCGCGGCCTCGGAGCGTTCAAATTACCAACTGTTCTTAATCGAACTGTGCGAAGTACTCGGGGTAGTGCGACCCGAGCCGGCGACAGGGGAGCCCGAGCGAGATCAGTATGTTTTCGAGCGCCCTGTCTACTTCCAAAATGCCGACGGATCGACGAGCGCGGGCTTTATCGATCTTTACCGACACGGCAGCTTCGTGCTGGAAACTAAACAGGGTTGCGAGGCTAAGCAGCAAGAGACCCTACTCGAACAGAGTGGCCTGCGCTCGCGAAGACGACGACGGGGTCATGGCGTACGCGGCACGGGAACCTGGGATTCGGCAATGCTCCGCGCCCGCGGGCAAGCCGAGCAATATGCAAAGGCGCTACCCGAGTGGCCGCCTTTTTTGATCGTCGCTATGTTGGGCACAGCATCGAGACCTATGCTGATTTTACAGGCACGGGGAAGCATTATGCGCAATTTCCCGATACGAACAGTTTTCGCGCCCTTCTTCCCGAGCTGACCGGCGAGGACGTCCGTCATCGACTGAAGACGATTTGGCTCGATCCGCTGTCCCTAGATCCCGGGCGCCACGCGGCGAGGGTCACGCGCGAAATCGCAGCGCGCTTGGCTTTGCTCGGGCGCAGCCTGGAGTCGGACGGCCACAACGCAGAGCGGGTGGCGCTCTTCCTGATGCGCAGCCTTTTCACGATGTTCGCCGAAGATATCGGATTATTGCCAAAGAGAAGATATCGGATTATTGCCAAAGAATAGCTTCCGCGAACTGCTGCGGGGCCTGCGAGGCAAGCCGCAGACCTTTGCACCCATGATGCGGAGTCTGTGGGCCAACATGAACAAGGGCGGATTTTCGCCCGAGTTGGGCGAGGACATCCTCCGCTTCAACGGCGGCCTGTTCAAAAACCCCGAAGCGATCGTGATTGACGCCGATCAGCTGGACCTCTTGATCAATGCCGCAGAAGCGGATTGGTCGGCGGTCGAGCCAGCGATCTTCGGAACTTTGCTGGAACGCGCGCTCGACAAAAATGAGCGCGCCCGAACTCGGCGCGCATTACACTCCGCGAGCCTATGTCGAACGCTTGGTGCTTCCCACGATCGTCGAGCCGCTGCGCGCCGACTGGGAAGCGGTGAAGGCCGCTGCGGTCGAATTGGCAGATGCCGGCGACAATGCGGGCGCCATTGCGGAGCTACGTCGCTTTCACGCAAACCTCTGCGCGATCACAATCCTTGATCCCGCCTGTGGTACAGGCAATTTCCTCTATGTCGCGTTGGAGCACCTGAAGCGGCTCGAAGGGGAAGTGCTCGATCTGCTGACAAGCCTCGGTGAGCCGCCAACGCTTAAGGGTCCCGGACTTTCGGTCGACCCGCACCAGCTCCTCGGCATCGAGGCAAACCCGCGCGCCGCCGCAATTACCGAGCTGGTCTTGTGGATCGGTTACTTGCAATGGCATTTTCGGACCCGAGGTAATGCGAAGCCGGCCGAGCCGGTATTGCGCAATTTCAGGAACATCGAGCATCGCGACGCGCTGCTGACCTGGGAACGTGAGGAACTTGTGCGCGGGTCGGACCGCCGTCTAGTAACCCGCTGGGATGGGCGCACCCGCAAGCCGCATCCGGTCACCGCAGAGATGGTCCCCGACGAAGAAGCGCGTTCCGAAGTTACGCGATTGACGGGCGCACACGCCGCGACGTGGCCGAAGGCGGATTTCATCATCGGCAATCCGCCGTTCATCGGTGGCAAGGACATTCGCGCCGTGCAGGGCGAGGGCTATGCCGAGGCGCTGTGGGATGTCTACCGTCAAATGCCGCAATCGGCCGATTATGTGATGTATTGGTGGTACCGAGCCGCACAGGAGGTTTCCTCTGGCCGGACCCGGCATTTTGGCCTGATCACAACCAACTCCCTACCGCAGGCGTTCAACCGCAGAGTCGTGCAGGCCCATCTCGATCACATCGACGGCATTTCCCTAGCGCTCGCGATTCCCGATCATCCTTGGGTCGATGCTTCTGACTCTGCCGCGGTGCGTATCGCGATGACAGTAGGCGCCCGAGGGCGCGACCGGCTAGGCCGATTGCTCGAAGTCCGGCGCGAGGCGCCGCTGCAGGACGGCGAGTCGGAGGTCGAATTGTCGGAGCGTGTCGGCGTTATCCATGCCGATTTGCGGATAGGCGCCGATTTGACTCGTGCCGTGCCGCTGCGGGGGAACGAGGGCCTCTGCTCACCGGGGGTTAAGCTGCACGGCGGTGGGTTCATCGTCACGCCCGATCAGGCTCGGACGCTCGGCCTTGGGCGAGTATCGGGGCTTGAACAGCACATCAGGCCATATCTCAATGGCCGTGATTTGACGGGGCGCAGCCGTGGCGTAATGGTGATCGACCTCTTTGGGTTGACCGAAGTCTGAGGTGCGCCAACGTTTCCCCGAGGTCTATCAGTGGGTACTGGAAAGAGTAAAGCCTGAGCGCGAGCAGAATAACCGCGTCTCATACCGCGACCTCTGGTGGGTGTTTGGAGAACCACGCAGTGAACTTCGACCGGCCTTGGCTGGCCTTAAGCGCTACATCGCGACTGTCGAAACCGCAAAGCACCGTCTCTTTTCGTTCGTTAATAGTGAGGTTCTTCCCGATAACATGCTCGTGTGTGTAGCTGAACAAGACGCCTTCATTTTGGGTGCGCTGTCGAGCCATGCGCATGTTTTATGGACGCTATCGCGTGGTGCAAACCTGGAGGATCGTCCGCGCTACACAAAATCTCTATGCTTCGATCCATTCCCGTTTCCCGACTGCTCTGAGCGCGCGCGCGTCACGATCGCGGCTATCGCCGAGGAATTGGTTGGGCTGCGCAAGGAACGTCTGCGGCTCCATCCAGATCTGACCCTGACTGGGCTTTACAATGTGTTGGCGAAACTCCGCTCCGGCGAGGCCTTGATTGCGAGCGAATGCGGCATTCATGATCGCGGTCTGGTCGGCGTGCTCCGACGTTTGCACGACGACCTTGATCGTGCCGTTCTCGCCGCCTATGGCTGGCCTGCCGATATCTCCGACGACGATCTCCTCACCCGTCTCGTCGACCTCAATCGCGAGCGCGCCGAGGAAGAATGGCGTGGCAAAATCCGCTGGCTGCGACCCGAGTTCCAAGCCGGTATCGCCGCGGCACCAGTACAGCGCGAGTTGGTTGTTGCACCCGCGATGCCGGTGGGGCGCCAATCCTGGCCCAAGGAGCTGCCGGAACAGTTCAAGGCTGTCCGCGCCGCCCTGGCCGCCCAAGGAGCGCCCGCTGGGGCCGAGCAAGTTGCCGCCCAATTCGCTCGCGTTCGGCGAGAACGCATTGCCGAGGTTCTAGAAACGCTGGTCTCGCTAGGGCAGGCGCGCCAGGCTGGACGCGGGCTGTACGCCGCCTAGTACCACATTGACACAGCGGACCTAATTGACGGTCTCGGACCCCTCCCGGCAGCATCATTTATCGATTGACAAATTGCGTTTTAAATAATATGATCCGCAGCATCGCCGCTTCGGCCGGGAGACGCTGGCTGTTAATTGGCTGCAAAAACAGCCATGAGTGGCATGAAATGGTCCGCTGCCTCGGTGCTTCTTATGAACACGTCTGGAAACTATCGGCCGTGCAGCCAGTCCTCGATCAGGCGGCGGGCGATCGAGTCGAGGCGCGGCATGCGGAAGCTGTCGTCGTCGACGTGCGACGACAGCCAGTCGCGCGAGAACCAGCGGGCGTCCTCGAGCTCGCCGTAATCGATCGTGATCTCGGTCGTCCGCGCCTCGGCGTGAAAGCCGAGCATGATGTTGCCCGGGAAGGGCCACGGTTGCGAGGAGTGGTAATGCACCGCCCCGACCTCGACGCCCGTCTCTTCACGCACTTCGCGCGCGACCGCGTCTTCGAGGCTCTCGCCCGGCTCGACAAACCCGGCCAGGGTCGAGTACATGCCGGGCAGCGGGAAGTTCTTGTTGCGGCCGAGGAGCGCGCGGCCGCCGTCGGTCACCAGCATGATGACGGCCGGATCGGTGCGCGGGAAATGCATCGCATTGCAGGCGGGATCGGTGCAGCGGCGCATGTGCCCCGCCTCCTCGCTGCGGGTCGGGCTGCCGCAGAGGCCGCAATAACGATGCCGCCTGTGCCAGAACATCATGGCGCGGGCGAGCGCCAGGAGCGCCCCCTCGTGTCGATTTATCAGCGGCCCGACCTGGCGCAGATCGGCGAAACGCACCGTCGCGGCCTCGACACCCGATGCGGCCCGCGCCGGGGAACGCAGCATGTCGAGCGGCGCCTCGACCGGCGACAGGTCGAGCGCGAAATGCGCCCGCTCTTCGATGACGCCAAGAAACACCACCTCGCCGCTGGCGAGCCGCTCGTCGCTCACGCCAAAAATCTCGGAAATACTGGCCGAGTGGAGCACCGCCGCGCGCGGCTCGCCGCCTTCGAGCTCGACCACCAGGTTCTGGTTGCGCCAGACCGGCACAAAGAGGCTGCCGGGATCGGCAATCCGTTCGAGGATCCATTGGATATCGCGGCGGCGCAGGCCGGCGCGCTCGAAGCCGGCATGAGAATAGAAATTCGGCGATCGCATGCCGCCACAGTGGCATATCCGCCGGCGCGGCGTCCAGACCAGCACCCGCGTGTCACACCGGCGAAGGCCGGTGCCTATGGCCGGGATGTTGGGTTGGACGGCCCCCTACGGCATCGAATGTGCCAGGCTGTGAAGTAGGACAACGCAGCCAAGGGGGAGCCGTCCGAATGAATGTTATCAGGATTGGATTAGACACGTCCAAACATGTCTTTCAAATTCATGGGGTTGACGAGAACGACCAGACGGTGTTGCGGCGGCAGCTGCGGCGCAGCGCGGTCGCGGAATTCTTCACCAAGCTGGCGCCGACGCGAATCGGTATCGAGGCGTGCGGCGCCTCGCACCATTGGGCGCGGGTCCTGCGCGGCCTTGGGCACGAGATGGTGTTGATGCCGCCGCAATACATCAAACCCTACGTCAAGCGCGGCAAGAACGATGCGATCGACGCCGAGGCGATCTGCGAGGCGATGAGCCGGCCGACCATGCGGTTTGTGCCGGTCAAGACCGCCGAGAGCCAAGCGGCGCTGACGATGCTGGGGGTGCGCGATCTGTTGGTCAAGCAACGCACAATGCTGATCAATGCGCTGCGCGGCCATGCTGCGGAGTTCGGCATCACCGCGCCCAAGAGCCTGCCCTCGCGAAAGCGGGGGTTCCCGACCCGAAAGGCTTTCGCTCGGGCCGGCACTTTGCTGCGTGGATCGGGATTACCCCGCGCGAGAACTCCACGGCCGGCAAACACCGGCCCGGCAAGATCAGCCGCCAGGGTGACGAGAGCCTGCGCCGGCTGCTCGTGCTCGGCGCCACCGCGGTGATCCAGCAGGCCAAGAAGGGTCGCGCCACGCCGTGGCTGCTGGGATTGCTGGCGCGCAAGCCAAAGAAGTTGGCGGCGGTCGCGCTGGCCAACAAGATGGCCCGCATCATTTGGGCCATGATGATGACCGGCGAGACCTATCGGCGGCCAAAGGCGGCCTAAGACCGAGCCCCGCCGGTATCCGCGACACCTGGCACTAGCAAGGGCGACAGCAGCAAGATGGCGATCGGTCGATCCGAGGATCGGGACAACCCGGGGGACCCAACGGTGCTTCGACATCACGGGAATGTTAGGGACCCGACCCGCGTAACCCATCTGGGCCAGCGGTCAGCCGACCGCACCACAAAGGCCGGACATATGACCGCAACCGACCAGGCCCAGTCGAACTGCCAGAAGTCCTTGCAAGACGGGGGCCGTCCACATATGGGTCCCGGCCTTCGCCGGGAAACCGAGGGGAAAATTTGCCGATTGCTATCACGAGCTTACGTCATCTGAGGAGGCGCGAAGCGCCGTCTGGAAGGACGCGCGATCGTGCTTCAGCTGATCTATTTTCAAGCGGCAGTGAGCCCGAGGCGCTGGGCGGTCTTCCATACCCGCCAATGATCGTGCGGCATCGCCGTGTGCGTCAGGCCGAGATGGGCGAAGGCGTCGTTGACTGCGTTGGAGATGGCGGAGACGCCGCCCACATTGGGTGACTCCCCGACGCCCTTGGCGCCGATCGGATGATGCGGCGAGGGCGTGGTCGTGTAGTCGGTCTCCCAGCTCGGCGTCTCGACGGCGGTCGGCAGGAAGAAGTCGAGCAGGCTCGCATTCTTCAGATTGCCGTACTCGTCATAGTCCATTTCCTGTCCCATCGCGATCGCGAGCGCCTCGGTCAACCCGCCATGGACCTGCCCTTCGATGATCATCGGGTTGATGCGCGTGCCGCAGTCGTCGAGCGCATAGAACCGACGGATCTCGGTAACCCCGGTATCGACATCGATGTCCACCACGCAGACATAGGCGCCGAACGGATAGGTCATGTTCGGCGGGTCGTAATAGCTGACCGCCTCGAGCCCGGGCTCCATGCCGGGTGGTATATTGTTGTAGGCGGCGAAGGCGAGCTCGGTCATGGTCTTCGACCGCTCCGGCGCCCCCTTGACGCAGAAGCGGTCGACGTCCCATTCGAGGTCGTCATCGTGCACTTCGAGCAGGTAGGCAGCGATCATCTGCGCCTTGGCGCGGATTTTGCGGCCGGCCATCGCCGTCGCCGCGCCGGCAACAGGTGTCGAGCGCGACCCGTAGGTGCCGAGCCCATAGGGTGCGGTGTCGGTATCACCCTCTTCGACGGTGATGTCTGCTGCCGGAATGCCGATCTCGCTGGCCAGGATTTGGGCGAAGGTGGTCGCGTGCCCCTGGCCCTGGCTGATCGTGCCGAGCCTTGCTATCGCGCTGCCGGTCGGGTGCACCCGGATTTCGCAGGAATCGAACATGCCGAGGCCGAGAATGTCGCAATTCTTGATCGGACCGGCGCCGACAATCTCGGTGAAGAAGCTGACGCCGATGCCCATCAGCTTACGCGTTTCGCCGCGGCGGAAAGCGTCGCGATTGTGCCGCTGCTCGTCACGCAGCGTAGCATAGCCGACCGCGTTCAAGGCCTTGTCGAGCGCCGTCAGATAGTCGCCGCTGTCGTATTCCCAGCCGAGCGCCGATTGGTAGGGGAACTGCTCCTTGCGGATCAGGTTGCGGCGCCGGATTTCGGCCGGATCGAGATCGAGCTTGCGCGCCAATACGTCGATCATTCGCTCGATGAAATAAGACGCCTCCGTCACCCGGAACGAGCAGCGATAGGCGACGCCTCCCGGCGCCTTGTTGGTGTAGACGCCGTCGACCGTCACATGCGCGACCGGGATGTCGTAGGAACCGGTGCAGATGCTGAAGAACCCGGCCGGGTACTTGGTCGGGTCGGCGCAGGCGTCGAAAGCGCCGTGGTCGGCCAGCACATGGCAGCGCAATCCGGTGATGCGGCCGTCCCGGGTCGCCGCGATCTCGCCGGTCATGTGGTAGTCGCGGGCGAAGGCGGTCGCCTGGAGGTTCTCCATCCGGTCCTCGACCCATTTGACCGGCACGCCCAGCACGATCGAGGCGACGATCGAGCAGATATAGCCCGGGTAAACGCCGACCTTGTTGCCAAAGCCGCCGCCGATGTCGGGCGAGATGATGCGGATCTTGTGCTCGGGGATGCCGGAGATCAACGAGGCGACGGTGCGAACCGCATGCGGGGCCTGGAAAGTCCCCCACACCGTCAAATGCCCATTCACCTTGTCCATCGAGGCGACGCAGCCGCAGGTCTCGAGGGGGCAAGGATGGACACGCTGATAGACGATGCGTTCCTTGGCCACGACCGGGGCCTCGCTCAGGGCCCGCGCCGTCTCCGCGGCGTCGCCGACCTCCCAGGTAAAGACGTGGTTATGGTGTTTGCGCGGCCCATGCGCTCCGCTCGTCTTGTCCTTGAGGTCGTCGCGCAGGACGGGCGCGTCCGCCGCCATCGACTTGGTGGGATCGACGAGCGCCGGCAGCTCCTCGTAGTCGACCTCGACCAGATCGACGGCGTCGGCCGCAACGTAGCGATCCTCGGCGGCGACGAACGCGACCTCCTGGCCCTGGAACAGCACTTTCTCATCGGCCAGCACGGCTTGGACATCGCCCGCCAATGTCGGCATCCAATGCAGCTTCAGCGGCTTCAGATCGTCGGCGGTCAGCACCGCTTTGACACCGGGCAGCCTAAGCGCCGCCTCCTTGTTGATCGATTTGACCCGGGCGTGACCGTAGGGCGACCGGACGAAATCACCGAACAGCATCCCCGGCAGTTTGAGATCGTCGATGTAATTGCCCTTGCCTTGCGTGAAGCGGACGTCCTCGACGCGCTTGCGCCTGGTCCCGAGACCCTCGAGTTTCTGGGTGCGTGCCTGAGCGGATTCGATTTCGGCGCTCATTCTGCAGCCTCCTTGGCGCTGTTCAAGCGCTCCGCGGCCGCGCGGATCGCCCTGACGATGGTCTGATAGCCGGTGCATCGGCAGAGGTTGCCCGCGATGCCGTGGCGGATTTCGGCCTCGCTCGGATTGGGGTTTTCCTGCAGCAGCCGATAGGCGCGGGTGATCATGCCTGGCGTGCAGAAGCCGCATTGCAGCCCGTGATGTTCACGGAACGCCTCCTGAAGCGGATGCAGACTGCCATCGGCGGCGGCGAGCCCCTCGATCGTGATGATATCCGCACCATGCGCCTGCACAGCAAACACCGTGCAGGATTTCACCGACTTCCCGCTCATGTCGACGGTGCACGCGCCGCAATGACTGGTGTCGCAGCCGATGTGCGGGCCGGTGATCCCGAGCTCTTCGCGCAGCAAGTGGATCAGCAGCATGCGCGGCTCGGCCAGGGTTTGGACCTGGCGATTGTTGACCCGCAATGCGATGTGCATTTTGGCCATCATTGCCTCCCTCGCTCAGCCGGCGCGTTCTTTGGCGCGCGCCAGGGCGCGACGGACCATGATCCCGGCGACATGGATGCGGAAATCGGCGGGACCTCGCCCGTCGGCCGATGGGCTTGCGATACGTTGGGCCCGCCGCGCGGCTTCTGAAATCGCCGCCTCGTCGACGGCGGTGCCGACCACGGCGTCACCCGCCTCCTTGGCAAAGAGCGGCGTGTCCGCGACGTTGGTCAGCGCGATCGCGGCCGAGGCACAGGCCCCGCCCGACATCGTCAGAACCACTGCCGCCGCGGCCGTGGCGTAGTCGCCGACCTTGCGCTTTTGTTTTTCGTAGGCGTAGCCGTGATGGTCGGCCGGCATCGGAATGCGCACCGAGACCAGAATCTCGCCTTCCCGCAGCGCCGTCGAATAGGCCCCCTCATAAAAGTCGCGCGCCGCAACATCGCGTTCTCCGTGCGGGCCCTTGACCCGGTATGTCGCGCCGAGCGCCACCATGACTGCAGGCATGTCGTTGCCGGGATCGCCATTCGCGACGTTGCCGCCAAGGGTTCCGCAGTACCGAACCTGCGGATCTGCAATCTGCAATGAAGTTTCGCGAATGATCGGGCACTTCGCCGCGAGCAGCTCCGAGCCGAGCAGCTCATGCTGGGTGGCCAGCGCCCCGATGACCACGGCATCGGGCTCGCCCCGAATTCCCCGCAGCTCACCAAGATCCTGCAGGTCCACCAGATGCTCAGGCTTGGCCAAGCGGAGCTTCATCATCGGGATCAGGCTGTGTCCGCCGGCCGCGACCCGGGCATCCTCGCCGTGCTGCGCCAATAGCCCGATGGCCTCGTCCAAGGAGCGGGGCCGATGGTACTCGAATGGCGCGGGTATCATTTTGCGTTCCTCCCATAATTCGTTGTCCCACTCTTTAGCCCACTCCCATCGCTCTATCCAGCATTGAAGCAATTGTGGGAATCCGGCCCTGCCGGCCGTGGGAGACGTGTCTGCCGGCCTACCGCAAATTCGTTGCCCCTCCTTCGCGACACGGCGGGCGCCTGGAAGATCGCTGCCCAGCGGCAGATTTCTCGGGCTCTTGGTGCCCGGGCCGCGATGGACATGAACCTGCCTTGCCACGAGCGGCTCACCGCATTCGGAACACACCATGACCGGGTCGAAATCCTTGCCGCAGAGATCGTGGGTGTGCAACAGCGGCCGCCCTTTCTTCCCGGCCATGTGGACGTCGCCCCAGTGGACGACCGACATCACGATCGGGTAGAGGTCGAGCCCTTTCGGCGTGGAGGCGGTGTTCATAACGCGTCGGCCGCTGCTGGTAGGGCACTTTGGTGAGCACGAACTCGTCGACCAGCTTTTTGAGGCGGCTGGCCAGAATCGGCCGCGTGATCACGAGGCGATTCTGGAAATCCTCGAGATGGCGGACGCGCAAAAAGCAGTCCCGTAAAATCAACGGGGTCCAGCGGTCGCGGATGACCGAGACCGTGCGTGCCATTGAACAATCTTCTTCACTGAGCTCGTTCCAGCGCATCACTTCTTCCGGGCAGCGCTGTTGAGTACTGCCAGTCCTCACACCCGCCTGATCGCCTTGATCGCTCGCGCAATATGAGTGTTGATTTTAAACTTATAAACCGGCAGATCCTGCCGAAGACATCTGCCGTGTTTCACAATTGCCGAGGCTCGTGCGCCCTTCTTGCCGTTCTGGGCGGGTCAGGCTGCGCCGTTGGTGCGCGACTTGCCGGCGCGCCAACTTGTCGAAAAACTGGCAGCGGAAGCTCTGGCGATAATTGGGCAGAAAAATGTCAGCGCACTAGGAGATGGGTCGCGGCCCAATCTCGCGGGACCGCGACTTCCTCTGTCACCTCGAAGGAGCCGGCACCCTCACCGGCACCCTCAGATGAGGGTGATGCGCTCGGCTTCGAGGCCTTTCTTGCCGTCGACCACCTCGACCCTGACCCGCTGGCCGGGATCGAGCGCGTTGACGCCGCTGCGGCGCAGCGCGGTGATGTGGATGAACACATCCTTGCCGCCGCCGTCCGGAGAAATGAAGCCGTAGCCCTTTTCGGGCTCGAACCATTTCACCGCGCCTTCCATGCTCTGGGAAGGCCGGGGGCCACGGCGGTCCATGCCGCCGCCTCCGCTCTGGGGCGTCACCGCGGTGCTGTTGTCGACATTCAAGACGGTCGTCACCAGCGGGCCTTTCGCCCCGGCGCTGACCTCGCAGATGATCGAAGCGCCTTCGTGGACGTCCTCATAGCCGGCGCGACGCAGGATCGCCATCGGCAGGAACGCATCCTGGGATCCGTCGGACGGTGTGACGAACCCGAAACCCTTGCTGGTGTTGAACCACTTGACTTTGGCTTCGACGCGACGACCGGGGGGAAGGTCTTCGCGGAAAAAGCCGGGGCGGCGGTCGTACATAGGTCCTCTAAACGTCGAATTGAATGGGGCGAGCGCATGGGACACTAAATCATAGCGTAAATACGCCGCATTGCGCTAGCACTCACATCGCGCTAGCGCCACCCATTCAATTCGATGAGGCCGCCCCTTCGATGAGGCCGCCGGGAGCCCGCCGGCGACTATCCGCTAAACCCCACCAGGCGCTGGTTTTGTTCGCCCAAACCCTCGACCGACAGCCGCATTCGGTCGCCGGATTTGAGGAATTGCGGCGGCTTCATGCCGAGACCGACACCCGAGGGGGTGCCGGTCGGGATAATGTCGCCCGGCAGCAAGGTCATGAAATGGCTGACATAGCTGACGATCTCGTCGATCCCGAAGATCAGGTCCGAGGTATTGCTGTTCTGCACCCGCTTGCCGTTGACCTCGGTCCACAGCCCGAGCTTGCCCGGGTCGGGCACCTCGTCGGCGGTGACGACCCACGGACCGATCGGGGCGAAGGTGTCGGCGCTCTTGCCCTTGGTCCATTGTCCGCCGCGCTCGATCTGAAATTCGCGCTCGGAAACGTCGTTCACGACGCAGTAACCGGCGATGTATTTGCGCGCATCGTGCGTAGGGACATACCGCGCCAGGCTGCCGATCACGATGCCGAGCTCGACTTCCCAGTCGGTTTTTTGCGAGGCCTTCGGAATGATCACGTCATCATCGGGCCCGCAAATCGATGTCGTCGCCTTCATGAAGAAGATCGGTTCCTTGGGGATCGCCGCCCCGGTCTCCGCCGCATGCGCGCGGTAGTTGAGGCCAATCGCGACGAGCTTTGACACTCGCGCGACGCACGGGCCGAGCCGCGGCGCCCCGGGCACCAGCGGCAAGGTGGTCGGATCGAGCCGTCGCAGCCGATCGAGCGAGGCCGGGGCGAGGGTCTCGCCGTCGATGTCGCGAACCGCGCCCGAAAGATCGCGAATCTTGCCGTCGCGGTCGAGCAAGGCAGGCTTTTCCTGACCCGCAGGTCCATAGCGAAGAAGCTTCATCGGAAATCTCCTCTCTGCGTCAGAGGGTGAATCCGCCGTCGATCACGTGGATCGCGCCGGTGGTGAACGCCGATTCATCCGAAGCGAGGTAGATGGCGAGCGCCGCGACTTCCTCGGCCGTGCCGAGCCGCCCCAAGGGTTGGCGCTCGACAAAGGCGCGCCGCGCGGCGTCGCTGCCGCCGACCACCCGCGCCCCCTGAGCCGCGATCCGGTCCTCGAGCGAGGGTGTCGCGATCGTGCCCGGGCAGATCGCATTGCAGCGTATGCCCGACACGATGAAGTCGGCAGCCACCGATTTGGTGAGGCCGATCACAGCGGCTTTGGTAGCGGCATAGACGCAGCGGTTCGGCGCGCCTTTGATCGACGACACCGTGGACGACATGTTGATGATCGAAGCGCCGGTTCCACGCTCGACCATCTTGGGCAGAAACGCGCGGATCGTCAGGTACATCGAACGCACATTGAGGACGAAGGACGCGTCCCATTCGACCGGAGCCGCGTCGAGGATCGTCCCGTGATGGACAAAGCCGGCGCAATTGAACAACACGTCTAGCGGGCCGAGCTCGTCGGCCAGCGCCGCGATCTCCGCGTCATCGGTCACGTCGAGAGGACGGGTAGCGATCAGCGCATCGGCGAGCGGCGCCAGCTTGTCCTCGGCGATGTCGGTCGCCAGCACACTGGCCCCTTCGGCAGCAAAAGCCAGCGCCGCCGCGCAGCCGATCCCTTGACCGGCCGCCGTCACCAGGGCGCGTTTACCTGCGAGCCGTCCCGCCATCCCGCCAAATTGCCACGCGCGGCGCCTCGCTGTAAATTGACAAAGCGGTTCGGGAGTCCGGCCGGACTCGTCGGGAACTTCGCCGGACACATCCGCCCATACCATAAAGAACAGGATCTCGGCCTTGACCGGCCGCCCCGTCGCATGCGGGTTGGCTGAGCGCAGGAGACCGTGCGTGGCTGACGTGAGAGAAAACCAGCGCCCGCGCGGAGACCCAGGAAGCATGCCGCGATCGGACAAGCACTTGTTTCCTTTGCGGGAGTTTCGGCTAAAAACTTGTGGAGGTTGGGGAGGACGCATGAATGGCCAGAACCCTTCAAGCGGCGGCGCTGCCCCCGATTGCAGCCCGGCAACTGCCCGCCGCCGCGACCCTCACGGCGCTCGGCATCGTCTACGGCGATATCGGCACCAGCCCGCTGTATGGGTTCAAGCAGGCCGCAGATGCCTCCGGAGCGATCACGCCCGAATCCATCATCGGCATCGCTTCGGTGATCCTCTGGTCACTGATCGTGGTCGTCTCGTTCAAATACGCCATCCTGATCATGCGTGCCGACAACCGCGGCGAGGGCGGCATCGTCGCACTGTTGGCGCTTCTCGATGTTCGCCATGCGCCGGCCGGGAGCTGGCGGGCCTCCCTCCTCATCGTCGGGCTGATCGGCGCCGCGCTGCTCTACGGCGACGGTGTCATCACGCCGGCAATTTCTGTACTGAGCGCCGTGGAGGGCCTCAAGCTCGACGCACCCCGGCTCGCGCCGGTCGTCGTCCCGATCAGTATCGCGATCCTGGTTGGTCTGTTCTTGGTGCAACGCAAGGGAACGGCGTTCATCGGCACCATCTTCGGGCCGGTGATGCTGATCTGGTTTATCGCGATCGGCGTGCTCGGTCTGCGCGGGATCATTGTCGCACCAGAGATCCTGACCGCACTAAGCCCGCATCATGCGCTGATCTACCTGCTCTATGCGGGACCGGGCATCGGTTTCGCCGTGCTCGGCGCCGCCTTTCTCACGGTCACCGGCGCTGAGGCGATGTATGCGGATATGGGCCATTTCGGCCGCTTCCCGGTCCGCCTCGGCTGGTTCGCGGTGGTCTTGCCCGCTCTGGTCCTGAATTATTTCGGCCAGGGAGCGCTGCTCCTGGCCGACCCCGGCGCCATCGAGAATCCGTTCTATCTGCTCGCGCCGGGATGGCTACATTATCCGATGGTGGCGTTCGCGACGGTTGCGACCATCATCGCCTCGCAGGCCATCATCTCCGGCGCGTACTCGTTGACCCAGCAGGCGATTCAGCTCGGCTTTCTGCCGCGCATGCGCGTCCTCCATACGGCCAGCCACGAGAAGGGGCAGATCTATATGCCGATGGTCAATTGGCTGCTCGCCGCCGGCACGCTCGGGGCGGTCATCACGTTCGGGTCCTCCGACGCGCTCGGCGGCGCGTATGGCATCGCCGTCTCGATGCTGATGGCGGTCACCACGGTTCTAGCAGCCCTGGTCGCCCTGCAATGGGGCTACAACCCGCTTGCCGTTGCGGCCGTCAACGGATCGCTGCTCGTCGTCGAATTTATCTTTGTCGCCGCCAATGCGACAAAGCTGCTGGCGGGCGGTTGGTTCCCGCTCCTGTTGGCCGCCGTAGTCGCGTTCCTGATGCTGACCTGGCGAACGGGGTACCAGATGCTCGAGCACCAGCGCTCCAGGATGCGACAGCGCGAGGACGAGTTCGTCGAATGGGTCCTGGATAACCCGCCCCTCCGCCTGCCCGGAGCCGCCGCAATCTTCACCGCGGGAAGCTCGGGCATACCGCTCGCCTTGACGCATCACCTGAGGCACAATCGTGTGCTGCACGAGTGCGTATTGCTGGTCTCGGCGGTCAGCAGCGATGCGCCGCGGGTCGAACCGGAGCAGCGCGTAAAGCTCGCGCCGGTTGGTGCAGGCATTACCCGGGTTACCCTGCATTTCGGGTTCATGGAACATCCCAACGTGATGGAGGGGTTAAAGCTTGCTTGCCGCGACCTTGACCTGCGCGGCATCGACCCGGAACAGATCACCTTTTATTCGCGAAGGGTCATGGTCATCGCGAGCGGGAAGGTGCCCGGGATGGCGGTATGGAGGGAGCGGCTTTTTGCCGCCATGCACCTCAACGCCAATCTGCCGGCCGCCTATTTCGGCGTCCCGACTGGCCAAGTCGTCGAAATGGGCCTCGAAGTCGAGATCTGAGCGACGCCATCTCAAACGAGCTGTTTCTGCATCTCGAGGTCGTCCTCGATAAACGCATGGACCACCTCGTCGATGCCGCTATCGGCGGCAAAGCCGAGCGCTTCGGCGTGCGGTGCGAAGAGCGCTGGCGGCCAGCCGGAGACGATCTGCTGGATCTGCGGGTCGGGCTGCCAGCGGATCCGCGCATAAGCCGCCTCGCCGCCGGCACGGCGGACCGCGGCGGCCATCTCGCCGACCGCGACCGAAAAGCCGGGGAGCTGTAATGACCGGCTCGTGCCGAAGACGTCGGCGGGTAGATCGTGGGCGTGCAGCAGGCCAGCCACGATACGACGCGGCGAGGCCAGCGCCATGACCGTATCGGGCGACACCGGGCAGACGGCTTCGTGACCGGCGAGCGGCTCCCGGATGATCGACGAAGCAAAGGTCGAGGCGGCGCGGTTGGGCCGGCCCGGCCGAACGACGACCGTCGGCAACCGGAGCGCGCGGCCGTCGACAAATCCCTTGCGGCTGTAGTCGTTGACCAGCAATTCGCCGATCGCCTTCTGGGTGCCGTAAGAGGTCTGTGGTGTCAGCGGCGTGTCGTCGCCGACCGCCGGCGGCAGCGCGCCGCCATAGACTGCGAGCGAGCTAGCGAACACCACGCGCGGGCAGGCGCCTAGAGCGCGGCAGGCGTCGAGCACCGCGCGCGTCCCGTCGAGATTGACGCGATAGCCGAGATCGGTGTCGGCTTCGGCCTGGCCGCTGACCACCGCGGCGAGATGGAACACCGAATGCGTGCCGGTTGAGATCACTCGGCGCACGGCTTCGGCCTCGGCGATGTCGCCGGTTACGGCGCTCAGCCGTTTGTCTTCCGGCAAAGGCAAGGCCGGAGGCGCGTTGTCGAACAGAACAAGCTCGTCGACTTCTCTCCGCGCGAGCAGCTGCAATGCGACTCGACGACCGAGAAAACCGCAGCCACCGGTGATGACGACGCGCATCGCTCAGCCCTGGATGCCGTAGCGCCTTGCCCAGCCGAGACCCGCCCGCGTCTCACCTTTGGGGCGATACTCGCAGCCGATCCAGCCCGAATAGCCGAGCTCGTCGAACAGATCGAAGAGGAACGGGTAATTGATCTCGCCGACATCGGGCTCGTGGCGGCCGGGGTTGCCGGCGATTTGGACATGGGGATAGTGGCCGGCGAGGACCCGCATGCGATGGGCGAGATCCCCCTCCATGATCTGCACATGGTAGAGATCGAGCTGCAGCTTGAGGTTGGGGTGCCCGACCCGCTCGATCACCGACATCGCCTGGGTCGTCGTGTTGAGGAAATAGCCCGGGATGTCGCGGTTGTTGATCGGCTCGATGATGACGGTGATTCCCTCGCGGGAAAGCCGCTCGGCCGCGTATTGCACATTCGCGACATAGACGCGCTCGGCCGCGGCGCGATCGCTTCCTGCCGGCAGCACGCCGGCCATTGCGTGCAGCAGCTTGCAGTTCGTCGCCTTGGCGTAACCGAGCGCCTGTTCGACCCCGTCACGGAATTCCTGCTCGCGCCCGACCAAGGCGGCAGTGCCGCGCTCGCCCGCCGCCCAGTCGCCGGGCGGCATGTTGAACAATGCCTGGACGAGCCCATGCCGGTTCAGCTGCTCGGCGATGACTTCGGGCCGATGCTCATACGGCGAGAGGTATTCCACCGCCTTGAAGCCGCACGCGGCGGCGGCGGCGAAACGGTCGAGAAACCCGACTTCCTGAAAGATAAAGCTGAGATTGGCGGCGAATTTCGGCACGGCAGGGTCCTCGTTTGCGGGCGGAACGGCAGGAGGCTACTGTAACACAACACCCCGCGGGAGGGCGCGATGACCGTATTGCTGGGAGCAATCGCCGACGATTTCACCGGGGCCACCGATTTGTGCAACACTTTGGTGCGGCGCGGGATGCGCACGGTGCAGCTGATCGACGTGCCGCGGCCGGGCACGGAAGTCGCCGATGCCGAGGTGGTCGTCGTCGCGCTGAAGAGCCGGACGGTCCCGGCCGCCGAAGCGGTCGAGAAGAGCCTCGCGGCGCTCGCCTGGCTGCGGCAGGCGGGAGCGCGGCAAATCCTGTTCAAATACTGCTCGACCTTCGACTCGACCGACGCCGGCAATATCGGACCCGTGGCCGAGGCGCTGATGGACGCGCTCGACACCGACTTCACCCTGTTCTGTCCGGCTTTTCCCGAAAACGGGCGGACAATTTACCTCGGCTATCTGTTCGTCGGCGACGGGCTGCTGTCGGAATCGAGCATGCGCGACCACCCGTTGACGCCGATGCACGACCCGAGCCTCGTGCGCGTCCTGCAGCGTCAGTGCCGCGGCAATGTCGGGCTCGTACCGCAATACGACGTGTCGCAAGGCGCGGCGGCCATCCGCGACGCCCTTGCGTCGCTGCGGCAGGCCGGTTTTCGGCACGCGATCGTCGATGCGATCGACGACCATAATCTCGAAGCGATCGGCGAGGCCGCGGCCGGCTTCCCGCTGATCACCGGCGGATCGGGAATCGCGTTGGGGCTGCCCGAGAATTTTCGGCGCGAAGGTTTAATCGGCGATAACGCCGCCGCCGATATGCTGCCGCCGGTCGCAGGCGCGGCCGTGGTGCTGTCCGGCTCGTGCTCGGAAGCAACGCGCGCCCAGGTCGCCTACATGCGTGAACGTGCTCCGCTCTTCACGATCGACCCGATAGCGGCGGCCGCAGGCCGCAAGATTGCCGAGGAGGCGCTCGCCTGGGCGACGCCGCGGCTTGGCGATCGGCCGGTGCTGATCAGCGCGACAGCGCCACCCGAGGAGGTCACCGCGATCCAGGAGGCGATCGGCCGCGAGCGCGCCGGCGCGTTGGTTGAGGAGACGCTCGCTTCAATCGCCGCTGGCCTTGCAGCAAAGGGGGCCCGCCGGTTCGTGATTGCCGGCGGCGAAACCGCCGGGGCGATTGTCCACGCGCTCGGCGTCACCGGCCTGCGCATCGGCCGACAGATCGATCCGGGCGTGCCATGGACCGTAAGTCTCCCGGGGAGCCTCGGTGAGCCGGCGCTGGCGTTGGCACTCAAATCCGGCAATTTCGGCGCGCCCGACTTCTTCCTGCGCGCCTTTTCCATGCTGTCCGAGGGAGGGAGCAGATGAGCGAGGCGACGGAGCGTGAGACGATCTGCGCGATCGGCCAGTCGATCTTTGCGCGCGGCCTGACCGCCGGGTCTTCCGGCAACATCAGCGTGCGGACCGGCGACGGCTGGCTGATGACGCCGACCAACGCCTCGCTCGGCCGCCTCGACCCGGCGCGGCTGCCGAAGCTGGACGATGACGGGCGGCTCGTGTCGGGCGATGCGCCGACAAAGGAAAGCTTCCTGCACCGTGTGATGTACGAGGAGCGGCCCGGCACCGGCGCGGTCGTGCATCTGCACTCGACGCATTCGGTCGCGGTCTCCTGCCTCGCCGAAATCGACCCGGAAGACGTCTTGCCGCCGATCACCGCTTATTATGTGATGCGGGTCGGCCGATTGCCGCTCGTTCCCTATTTCCGCCCGGGCGACCTGGCGCTCGCCGAAGCCGTACGCGGCCTTGCCGGCAAGCACCATGCGGTACTGCTCGCCAATCACGGCCCGGTTGTAGCGGGATCGAACCTGGACGCTGCGGTCAACGCTGTCGAAGAGCTTGAGGAAACAGCGAAGCTCTATCTGTTACTGCGTGGCGCCAAGACGCGCTATCTGACGCCGTCGCAAGTCATGGAGCTGCAGGGATGAGATGTTTCCGGCGCATGCTGTTCGTTGCAGCGCTCCTGGGGGGAGCATTAGCGGCGCAGGCGGCGGAGCCGATCAAGATCGGCTTCAGCATGGAATTGACCGGCCCATTTGCCGTCGTTGGCAAGACCGGGCTGCTCGCCTTCAAGATCTGGGAAGACGAGGTCAATGCCGAAGGCGGCCTGCTCGGCCGGCTGGTCAAGCTGGTCTATTACGACGACCAGAGCAACCCGTCGCTGGTGCCGGCCATCTACACCAAGCTGATCGATATCGACAAGGTCGACCTGCTGATTTCGAGCTACGGCACCAACCTGGTGGTGCCGGCAATGCCGGTCGCGATCTCGCACAACCGGCTGTTCTTCGGCCTGTTCGCGCTGGCGGCCAACGACAAGTTTCATTACCCAAAATACTTTTCGATGCTGCCCTTCGGCCCCGAACCGGTGAAGACCTTCGCGGAGGGCTGGTTCGAGTTGGCGGCGGCGCAGAAGCCGAAGCCAAAGACAGTGGCCATCGTCGCCACCGACGCCGAATTCCAGCACAAGGCAGCGGAAAGCGCGCGCGAGCACGCCAAGGCCAAGGGGATCGACATCGTGTACGACCGGGCTTATCCGCCGACCACGGTGGACTTCACGCCGATCGTTCGCGCCGTGCAGGCGACCCAACCGGATTTGGTCTACATTTCCTCTTATCCGTCGGACACGGTCGGCATCCTGCGTTCGGTCGGCGAACTCGGCCTCGACACCAAAATGCTCGGCGGCGGTCTTGCCGGACTGCAAGCGGCAGCGATCAAGATGCAGCTCGGCGAGGCGGCCAACGGCATCGTCAATGTCGATTTGTGGGAGCCGGTCTCGACAATGCAATTTCCCGGCGTCATGGATTTCATCAAGAAATACCAGGCGAGGGCGCCGGCCGAAGGGGTCGATCTGCTCGGCTACTTCTTGCCGCCCTTTGCCTACAGCGAATTGCAAATCCTCGGCGATGCGATCGCCGCGACGAAGACTCTCGACGATGAGAAGGTCGCCGAATACATGCACTCGCACCCGTTCCACACGATCGAGGGCGACATCGCCTTCGGACCCGACGGCGAATGGACCGAGGCGCGGCCGATCTGGGTGCAGTACCACGGCATCAAGGGGCACGATGTCGAGCAGTTCCGCGGGCCGCAGACGGTCGCGATCCTGGCGCCCGCGCAATACAAAACCGGTGACATGGTCTACCCGTACACCGAGGCGAGAAAATAACTCCGATGGTTGGGGGAACCCCGTCGGCGGCATAGTGTTTCAAGGGCTGCGACGGGCCGTATCCGGCGCGGCGACAGAAACCGCATGCTCATTACGGCTGCTCCCGCGTCGAGGAAAGAAGTCGAGATTGTCCTCTCCCGTTATTGGTAACCGGCTCGACTGCTCCGCGGCGACCTCCGAAACCTGGCGTCAGCTCGTCGAAGCCTTGCCTGCGGCGGTCTATACGACCGATGCCGCCGGGCGGATCACCTTCTTTAACGAGGCTGCGGTCGAGCTTGCCGGTCACCGGCCGGAACTGGGCCGAGATCTATGGTGCGTCAGCTGGCGTCTGTGCCGTCCGGACGGCACGCCGCTGCCCCATGACGAGTGCCCAATGGCCATCGCGTTGCGGGAAGACCGGCCGGTCAGGGGCGTCGAGGTAATCGCCGAGCGGCCCGACGGCACACGCATCCACCTGCTGCCTTACCCGACGCCGCTGCACGACAGTTCGGGGGCGCTGATCGGGGCCGTCAATGTGCTAGTCGATATCACCGATCGTAAGCAGGCCGAGGAGGCCATCAGACAGCTCAACGAAACGCTCGAGCAGCGGGTCGAACAGCGCTCACAGCTGATGATGCAAGCCTCCAACGAGCTTCGTGCCAGCGAAGATCGGTTTCGCTTGCTGGTTCAAGGGGTGGCCGACTACGCGATCTTCATGCTCGACCCGAACGGGTTCGTGACTAACTGGAATGCCGGTGCCGCCCAGATCAAGGGCTATGCCGCCGAAGAGATCGTCGGGCATCATTTCTCCCGATTTTACGCCGAGGAGGATCAGCAGAGGAGGTTGCCGCAAACGGCGCTGGAGACCGCGAGGCGCATGGGCAAATACGAGGCTGAGGGTTGGCGGGTGCGCAAGGACGGGACCAGGTTCTGGGCGAATGTGGTCATCGATGCGATCCATGAGGGCAGCGGCCAGCTGATCGGCTTCGCCAAAATCACGCGCGATCTGACCGAGCGAAAGGCAGCCGAAGAGCAGCTTCGCCAGGCACAAAAGATGGAGGCGATCGGCCAGCTCACCGGCGGCGTCGCGCATGACTTCAACAACTTGCTGACTGCGATCATCGGCAATCTGGAAATGCTGGCGACCGTGCTGCCGGCCGGCGACCCGGGCAGACGCTACGCCGAGGGAGCGCTGCGCGCGGCTTCGCGGGGCTCGCGGCTGACGGAGCATCTGCTCGCCTTTTCGCGCCGGCAGGAGATCAGGCCGGAGATCGTCAGCCTCAACGATCTGGTGCGCGAAAACCTGATGTTGTGTCGGAAGACGGTCGGCGAGGGCATCGAAATCGCGCTCGAACTGCAGGACGAGGTTTGGCCTTGTAGGATCGACTCCGCCCAGTTCGGCGCCGCCATACTGAACCTTGCCGCAAACGCGCGCGATGCAATGAGCAGAACCGGCCGCCTGATGCTTCGCACAGAAAATGTGACAACCGCCGACAACAAGCTCGATCAGCCCGCCGGCGATTATGTCGCGCTCTCGGTGGCCGATACAGGATGCGGGATGACCGCCGAGGTGTTGGAAAGAGCGTTCGAGCCGTTTTACACCACCAAGGAGGTTGGCAAAGGTACCGGTTTGGGCCTCAGCCAAGTCTACGGATTTGCTAAACAATCGGGTGGCGACGCGCGCATCGAAAGCAAGGTCGGCAAGGGCACGACGGTGCGGATCTATCTTCCGCGCGCGGACGGGCAGGCCACGGCCGGCGCGGTCTTGCACGAAGGGGTCTACAAGACACCGCCTGCCGCTGCGACGATCCTCGTCGTCGAGGACGACCCGGACGTGCGGGAGATGATCGTCGGCATCCTGTCGGATCTCGGCTATCGAACGTTAGTCGCGACCAATGGTCCAGAAGCGCTGACGATCTTGAACCGCGACCATTCGGTCGATCTCTTGTTTACCGACATCGTAATGCCGGCGGGAATGAGCGGAACCGACTTGGCGCGCCAGGCCTCCCGCCTGCGGCCCGACATCAAGGTCCTGCTGAGTTCGGGTTACGCGCGCGAGGCGAACCAGTGGCGTTCGGCGCGCGTCGACTTTCCGTTCATCGCTAAGCCCTACCGCCCCGCGACACTGGGGAAAAAACTCGAAGAAGTGCTGGCAGAAGGTCTGGTCCGGGCTGCGAGCTACGCGGAGAACTCGATCGCATAGTCTTCGATCACCGAGTTGGCGAGAAGCGCCCGGCACATCGCCTCGACCCGCTCGCGGGCGCGGGCCGCATCGGTTTCTTCGAGCTCCAGCTCGATCAGCTTGCCCTGCCGCACCTCGCCGATCCCGCCGAACCCCAAACCGGCAAGCGCATTGCCGATCGCCTTGCCTTGCGGGTCGAGCACCCCCGGTTTCAGCTTCACGTGAACCAACGCCTTCATTTCCGGCCCTCGTCGCTCAGGAAAGGATGTTGTGCCAGGGGCTGACCTCAGGCAGCCACCCGGCGAAGCGGAAGATTGGCCGGCGGTCCGGCTCGCCAAGCGCGGGAAGCGCGATCACCGCACTCGACACCGTCCCGTATCCGTCCGTCCGGAAACGCATGGCCGCGGTCGCCGGCTCGCCCGGCGGCGCCCGGGTGCTGCCGAGCAGCGACTCCCATGCCGACCAATCATCGCGATCGGGGTCGGGTACGGGCCATGCGCGAAAAGCCGGCAGCGCCAATTCGAGCCGCCGCGTGCCGAGGTCGTCCAGGTCGCCCGCCGCTATCATCGACACCCCGTCCTTGAGCGGATGCAATTCGATCCGGGCGCGTCCGGCATGACGCAGCCAGAAGGCATCGCGCTCGTCGGCGACGATCAGGTTGAAGGTGCGATAGGCTCCGGTGTCGAGATGCGAGAGGGCTTCGGCGGCGGCGACTGCGTCGGCATGGTCGAGCGCCTCGAGGACCAGTTCGCCGCGCGAACGCTGACCGGGCGCCGGACCGAGCGAGCCGTGCCGGTTGAGGATTGCGGCGGCGACGCCCCAATCGTTGACCCCGAGCCACGACCCGCCGGCGAGCCTGTCGAGCCCCGCCACGACTTCCGGCCGGTCCGGCCAATGACGGCCCGGCGGCGCCCACGGCCGGCCGATCATCTCGTCGCGATTGGCACCGATCAGCACTGGCCAACGGTGGTCTGGCCGGCGCAAGATCACCAAGGTACACATTCATTCGCTCGCATCGCCGCTCAACCGCTCTAATATAAAAGACGCAACGGGCGCTTCGCTGCGTTGGTTGGAGTGAGAGAGGACATGACCAGTTTCGCTGACCGTGAGAAGGAGTTCGAGACTTGGTTCAAGCACGATCAGGAATTCAAATTCAAGGTCACCTCCCGACGCAACAGACTGATGGCGCTATGGGCGGCGCAGAAAATGGGGCTGACCGGCGCCGATGCCGAGGCTTACTGCAAGGAGGTGCTGGCTGCCCAGTTCGAGCCGGGGGGCGACAAGCGCGTCCTCGACAAGATCGTCAACGATCTCGCGGCCAAAGGCCAAAAAATCACCCCGGCGCAGGTCCGCTTCGAGCTCGAGCATTTCGCCGAACAGGCGAAGCAGCAGCTGATGAAGGAGTAGTCCTCCTCCCGGCGCGTTGCTCTCCACGACTGCCGCCGCCCGGGCGTCTTCGGCCGCCGGTCTTAGAACCGGAGGCACGCAAATCTCGCGCAGATGCGCTTTCGACCCGCTCCTGCGGATACGGCCTCATCGGAACGAGCTGGACGTGAAGCTGCCGGACCGCGAGGCGGGTTAGCTTTTCGATGTCGCGCAGGTAACCTCGTTCCTCGTCGCTGCACAACGAGATCGCTACGCCGGCCGCACCGGCGCGCGCCGTTCGGCCGATGCGGTGAACATAATCTTCGGGAACGTTCGGCAGCTCGAAGTTGATGACGTGCGATACGCCTTCCACATCGATCCCTCGCGCCGCAATGTCGGTAGCGACAAGAACCCTGCTGCCGCCGGCCCGAAAGCCGGCGAGTGCGCGCTCGCGTTGGGGCTGCGACTTATTTCCATGAATGGCGATCGCCTCGATACCGGTCGCACTCAGATGCCGCACGACCCGGTCCGCACCGTGCTTTGTGCGGGTGAACACGAGCACGCGTTCAAATGCAGGATCGCCGAGCAATGTCGCCAGAGCATCCCGTTTCCGATCGCTCGAAACAAAAAGGACGCCTTGATCGACCAGCTCGACCGTCGTCGCGGCCGGCGTGACGGCCACCTCGATCGGGTCGTCGAGGTATTCTTCGGCTAGGGACGCGATCGTTCTCGGCATGGTCGCCGAGAACAGCAGTGTTTGACGCTGTCGCGGCAACAATTTCACGATACGCCTCAGGGCATGGATGAAGCCGAGGTCGAGCATTCGATCCGCCTCGTCGAGGACCAGAATTTGGACACTCGACAAAGTAAGAGATTTGCGGTCGATAAGGTCGAGCAGGCGGCCAGGCGTCGCCACCAAGATGTCGACGCCCGACGCGAGCCGCCGCTGCTGGGCCCCAATCGGGACACCGCCGAACACGACCGCAGTGGAGAGCGGCAACTCGCGCCCGTAGGTGCGGAAGCTCTCGGCGATCTGGCTGGCCAGCTCTCGAGTGGGGCTGAGCACGAGCGCTCGGCAGGTACCGGCCGTTCTCCGTGCCGGTGCGCTGAAGAGCCTCTGGAGAATCGGCAAGGCGAAAGCGGCTGTCTTGCCGGTCCCGGTCTGGGCGATGCCGCAGAGATCGCGGCCGCGGAGCACCTGGGGAATGGCCTGTGATTGGATCGGGGTAGGTACCGTGTAGCCTTCGGCGGCGACAGCCTCGAGGATGGGGCGCGCAAGTTCAAAATCGGAAAAACTAGACAAGGTTGTGATCTCTCAAAAAATCGCATGAGGCCCAACAGGCGCGCCGCGTCTATGCGCACGCACCTGGCGGATCGGAAGACGACCCGCGTGAAAAGGGTTGTCCGGGTGTGGCAGGCATAAAGACCGAACCCACTTCCCCACCGTGGTAGTGGGGATCGCTCACGCGTGTTCGGTCACGTGGCTCGAAGGAAGAGCACGAACGCTGCGTTTCCCTATATGTCCGTCGCTCTACCGATGGTCAAGGCGCAGGTCGGGCAAATCGGCCCCCCGGTTTCGTCTTGGCCGGGCTTGTCCCGGCCATCCACGCCTTCGAGCGTCCGAAACAAAGGCGTGGTTACGCGGATCAAGTCCGCGCAAGACGAGTTTGGACTTCATTTATGCGAGTCGCGATGGGTTATCCCCAGTCGGTATCGACCGTCGAACCGTTAGACCGGCCGGTCGCCGGCGACGGTTACCCGGTTTCCCGAGCGCGTGTGGGGCCAGTAGTCCCACATCGCGTGGTGCTGGACGCAGCGATTGTCCCAGAAAGCGATCGAATTCTCGGCCCAACGGAAGCGGCACTGGAACAGCGGATTGGCCATGTGCTCGTAGAGATAACGCAGCATGCCGTCGCTCTCGTCACGTGGAACCTCTAGAATACGCCGCGTAAACCCCTTGTTCACGTAAAGCGCCTTCCTGCCGGTCACCGGGTGCGTCCGCACGACCGGGTGTTCGGCGCGCGGATAGCTCGGCTTGTCGGCGATCCCGTAATTGGCGTATTGGCCGCGATAGTGCTCGCCATCGTGGATCGCGGTCAGCCCATCGAGATAGGTCTTCATGCGGTCCGACAGCGCCTCATAGGCGGCGTACATGCTGGCGAACAAGGTGTCGCCGCCGCGCGGCGGGCATTTCTTGATGTAGAGGATGCTGCCCATCGGCGGCTCGGGATCGCAGGAGACGTCGGTGTGCCAGCCCTCGCCATTGGCGCGCGGCGAATCCTTGTCGGCGTGGATGATCATCAACTCGGGCTTGCCCGGCTCGTGCGGCGCCGCCGGATGGAGGTGCAGGTCGCCGAACAGTCGGCCAAAGGCGAGATGCTGGTCCTGAGTCAAATGCTGGTCGCGAAAGAAGATCACGAGATTTTCGGCCAGTGCGCGATGGATCTCGTCGAGCGTGCGATTGCCGAGCGGCCTCGACAAATCGACCCCGCCGATCTCGCCGCCGATGATCGGCGTCAATTTGTCGACCGTGATCGTGTCGTACGGCGCCGGCTCAGCGGCGAGATGCTTGTAACGGGGGCCGTTGTTCGAACGAACGGGGTCCATCGCGCTCTCCTTGGGATTGCTGCAGAGATCCTATCACAGTTCGACCGCTTCGATCGCGACCTTGCGGGCGAGCAGATCCGAGATTTTGTCATCGGCGAACCCGGCTTCGCGCAGGATCTCGCGCGAATGTTCGCCCAGTCGCGGCGCCGGGCGGCGCAGAGCGCAGTCCGCCTCGCCGAACCGCACCGGCGGCCGGACAATCCGGATGCTGCCTTCAGTGGGGTGGTCGGTCCGCGGAAACATCTCCACGGCGGCAAGGTGCTCGTCCGCCGGCAATCCGCCGAGCGCATTGACCGGCCCGGACGGGATATCGGCCGATTTGAGCTTTTCGAGCCAGAGTGCGGTCGACCCGTCGCGCACGCATTCGGCGATCAACGCATAAAGCTCGGCGACGTGTCGGCTTCTTGTTTGCGCGTCGGCAAGCCGCGGGTCGTCGGCGAGTTCCGGGCGCCCGGCGATGCCGAAGAAATCCCTCCAGTGCCGATCGGTGTAGGGCAGAATGCAGATATGCCCGTCCGCGGTGCGGTGCGGCCGGCGGTCCGGCGCGAGCATTCGAGAGTAACCGGGCTCTCCGATCGGCGGATCGAAGGTCAGCCCGCCCATGTGCTCGGCCATGACGAACGCGGTCATCGTCTCCAGCATCGGCACCTCGACCGCTTGGCCCTCTCCGGTGCGCTCGCGCTGCAAAAGCGCCGCCATGACCGCATAAACCATCGTCAGGCCGACGGTCTTGTCGCCGATCAAAGTCGGGACGAAGCGCGCCTCGCCGCCGGTTGCCGCTTCGAGCGCGACCAGTCCGCAGCCGCCCTGGATGATGTCGTCAAAGGCCGGCCGCTCGGCGAATGGGCCATCCTGCCCATAGCCATGCGCCGAGCAGTAGACGAGGCGCGGGTTGACTTCGCGCAACCGCTCCCAGGCGTAGCCGAGTCGCGCCATCGCCTGCGGGCGCATATTGTGCATCAGGACATCGCTCTGCCGGACCAGGGCCAACAGCACCGGTGCCGCATCCGCCTGCTTCAGGTCGAGCACGAGCGAGCGCTTGTTGCGATTGAGGTTGAGAAAGACGTGGCCCATCTCGCGATGCCGAGCCGGCTCGGCATACCGCATGATGTCGCCGCCCGGCGCCTCGATCTTGATCACCTCGGCGCCGAGGTCGCCGAGGATCTGCGTCGCCAGCGGCCCCAAAACCACGGTGGTCAGATCGAGGATCTTGATGCCGGCGAGCGGCCCCGGCCTGGCTTCACTCACCGCGTCACCTTTCCTAATCTACAATCAAGACGGGCATCAAATATTTCACTCTGCTGCACCTGCAGCAAATCTACAGCAAAATCGCTCGTCAAAGTTGCACCAATAGCAGGATCCGACGGCCACTCATTGGGACCGCTCGCACCAAGGACTATGCATCCTCAAGCAGGCGATTTTATGGTCAGCCATCGAACGTCACCACGTCGGCGCCCGCAGTGCCGTAAGCGATGATTGCTCTGTCGCGGGTCAACAGGGCGAGGCGCTCGGCCCGCGCTTGCGCAATCAGCATTCGGTCGAACGGATCACGATGTCGTCGCGGGAGCGTGACCAACGCCTTGCAGTGATCGGGCAGCACCGGAAGCAGATCGAAGCCGTCGGGAACCACCAAGAGGCGCTGGTCCCGAGCGACGCGGTTCAGCGCCATCAAGATCGCGATTTCCCAGAGGCTGACGGCGCTCATATAACATGAGCGCGCGTCATCGAGCGCGCGCCGTTCGCTGGCCGTGAGCCGTTCCGGCGTGATCCTCGCCCAGAGAACGAGATGGGTATCTACCAGCAGTGCGGCGATCACTCGCTCGGCTCGAAATCCCGCATGACTTCTTCCGGAATGGTCAAATCCTCCGCCAGGAACACCCCTCTGAGCTCCCCATACTTGATCGGCTGCCGCCCAGGAAGCGGGCCGAGGCAGGCGACAGCGCGCCCGCTCCGCGTCACAATGATTTTCTCGCCCGCCTCCGCGCGGGCGATCAGCGCGGCAAACTGGGACTTGGCCTCTGCCACCGATACGGTTGTGCCCAACGCGTCCTCTAAGACCGATTTGACCATAGATGGTCAATCTTAGACCGGAATACCGCTTTGTCAAACGACCAAGGGCGGTCTCGGTCTCGGCCTTGCGCTGATCGGATGAGGGATATATGGATCACCATATCATCATGCCCATATCGCTGGGTTAGTTCGTGAAGACCACCGTCGAGATTTCCGATTCGTTGCTGCTCGAAGTCCGCCAGCTCGCGGCACGGGAAGGTGTCACCCTGCGGACGTTGGTGGAGCGCGGGCTTCACCGTGTCGTCGCCGAGACAAAGCGCGGCGCGCCGTTCAAGCTGCGCCGGGCCAGCTTCAAGGGCAAGGGACGGCAGGCGGAGTTCGGCGAGGCATCATGGGATACCTTGCGCGATCTGACCTACGCAGATCGCGGCGCGTGATCGCCGTCGATACCAACATTCTCGTCTACGCACATCGCGAGGATTCGCTGTTCCACGAGGCCGCCTTCCGGTGTGTGGCGGAGTTGGCCGAAGGACCGGCAACCTGGGCCATTCCCTGGCCGTGCCTGCACGAGTTCCTAGCCATCGTGACGCATCGGCGCATCTACGCGCCGCCGACACCGCTGGACCGCGCCCTCGACCAGGTAGAGGCCTGGCTCGAATCGCCGACATTGGCGCTCTTGACCGAGTCGGTGGCGCATTGGCCGACATTGCGCACCCTGCTCGCAGACGGCCGCGTAACCGGGCCGCAGGTCCATGACGCGCGGGTCGCAGCTTTGTGCCGACAGCATGGCGTGCGTGAGCTGTGGTCGGCAGACCGGGATTTCAGCCGTTTCGCCGGGATCACTGTGGTGAACCCGCTGGTCGGCGATGCATAGACGCGAAGAATTGCTGCCTCAGGCCAACTGATCGAGCACAGCCTTCGCGTCCCTCAGATCGGCCGTGTCGAAGCCCTCGGTGAACCAGCCGTAGACGGGCGTGAGCAATTCGCGCGCTTCGGCCAGCCGGCCCTTGTCGCCCCACAGCCGCGCGAGGCTCGTCGCGGCGCGCAGCTCATAGGCCTTGGCTTGTTGTCCGCGCGCGATGCGGAGGGCCTCCTCGAATGCGCTCCGGGCTTCTTCGAGCTGGTTGAGACCGGAA
Source organism: uncultured Alphaproteobacteria bacterium (assembly GCA_963700185.1). Lineage (GTDB taxonomy): Bacteria > Pseudomonadota > Alphaproteobacteria > ATCC43930 > CGMCC-115725 > AP-15. The sequence continues at coordinate 129,346 of CAVOWP010000012.1, read as the reverse complement.
AGTGCGATGCCCTCGAGACGATGAAACTCCGCCTCCAACTGCTGGTGTCCGGTTTCTTCCAGAATCTTCAGCCCGTTTTTCACGGTCGCGAGGGCCGCCCTGTACTCCTCCTGCCGCGACAGCGCTTCGGCCAGGCGGGCAATAGCGAAGGGGCGAAATTGGATCGCGCCGAGCCGGCCAGCGAGCCCCTCGCGCATGCAGGCGACGGCCTCGTCGAGTGCTCCCTGCGCGCTCAGAGCGGCACCACGTATAAACCGAGGTTCCACGACAAATCCAAGTCGTTGCTCGGCAGCGACTGCTTCGGCGGCGCCGAGCAGTTGTAGCGCCGTTTCCGGCTCACCGCAATCGAGGTGAAGCACCCCGTTGAAAAGCAGCGCCGAGGCGAGACTGAAGGGGTGTCCGATACGCTCGGCTAATGCCAATGCTGCCCTGCCGAGCGCCAACGCCTGCTCGGGGTATCCGAGCAGCCAGTGGACCTGTCCGCCGATGAAGTGGCCGCAGACGCCGGGATCATGGCCGCCATAAAGCAGGCGGTGTGAACGGTGCCGTTCGGGGTCATAAAGCCGAAGTCCTGCGTTGCAGTGCTCACGCGCTGTCGCCGGGTCGCCACCAAACAAACCGGTCGTCCAGGCACTGTGATGCGCCTGCAACCGTAATCCCTCCTCCGAGCCGCTGGCGGTCAATCGGAGTAATCGCTCCGACAGCTCTCGGCTGGCGATAAGCCGGCCGCTTCCGGCAGCCGACGTCCAAAGACCGTAGACGGCTGTGAACAGCTGGCGTGCATCGCCCCACTGCTCGGCAAGCTCGCTAGCCCGGGCGTAGGCGTCGGCCGCCTCGGTCGAAATATACCCTTTGGCTGTGAACAGCGAGAGGCCGCGGGTCAGTTGCAGTTCGATCTCCAGTCCGTCCCGAGCCGGACCCTCGGGCAGCGCCGCCAGTGCCGAGAGGCCGCGCTCGAAATGGCCGATCGCTTCAAGATGCGCCGAGCCCGCCGCGGCATGCTGCCCGGCCTTTAGCCATTGAATGACCGCATGCTCGGTATCGCCGGCGGCGGTCAGATGATGGGCCAGGAGTTCGGGCTGCCGCTCGACGAGATCGGCAAAGTGTTGCCCCAGCTCGCCGGCGACGCGGGTGTGCAATTCCTGCCTTCTCGCGCGCAGCAAGGTGCCATAGGCGGCGTCCTGCACCAGCGCGTGCTTGAACAGGTAGGAAGATTGCGGCGGGACGCCGCGGCAGAACAACAGTCCGGCCTTGACGAGGCGGTCGAGCCCTGATCGCAGCTCGGCGGCAGGCCGCCGCGCCACCTCTTCGATGAGGTCATACCCGAACTCGCGGCCAATGACGGCTCCAATCTGCCCGATCTCCTTGACGATCGGCCCTAGGCGATCGAGCCGCGCGATCAGAGAGGCGTGCAGGGTGGCGGGGATCGCGAGCTCCGACAGCGGGCTCGCCGCCAACACTGTGGCAATCCGGTTGTCGCGAGCGTCGGTTTCGAGCACTGCCTTGGTCAGCTCTTCGAGGAATAGCGGCACACCGTCGGCACGTTCGACGATCTTGTCGACGGTCTGCCGGGCGAGGCCGGCATTACCGGCGAGCCGCTCGACCAGCGTGGCGCCGTCATTCCCGCCGAGCCGGTTCAGCGCCAGTGTGACGACATGCGACTGACCGCTCCAGCCGTGCTGAAACTCCGGCCGGAAGGTGACGACGAGCAGCACCGGCAGCCGTGCGACCCGATCGAGGCTCAGGTCGAGTAATTCGCGCGAGGTCGGGTCGATCCAATGCGCGTCTTCAAATACCATCAGTACCGGCCGGCGGCGCGCGAGGAACTCGAGCTGATAAACCAGTGCTTCGAACAGCTTTTGGCGCTTGCGCTGGGGGCTCAAATTGAGATCAGCGGCAAAATTTGGCAATGACAGCAGCTCGCCCAGCAACTCGATTTCATCATCGCCGCGCGCACCGGGCGCGAGCAATCCCCTCAGTTTCTCGAGCTTTTGATCGGCCGTGTCGTCGCGCGCGAACCGGGCGGCGCGTTCGAGCTGGGTGATGAAGGGGTGGAGCGCGCTGTCCTGATCGTGCGGCGAGCAGAAATAGCGCAGCCGGGTGTGCCGCTCGCCGGCGAGCGCCTGCGACAGCACTGCGGTAAGGCGCGATTTGCCGATCCCGGGCTCCCCCGAGATCAGCACCGCCCGTCCTTCGCCGCCTTTTGCCTGTCGCCAGCGCCGCAGCAGCAGGTCGAGCTCTTCGTCGCGTCCGACGAGCGGCGTCGCCTCGGAGCGCAGCGCCTCGAAGCGGCTCAAGACGCCGCTTTCGCCAATGACGCGCCAGGCGCGCCGCGGTTCGGCAAAACCGGCGAGCGGCTGCGGCCCGAGATCCTCAATCTCGAACAGTCCGCCGATTTGTCGTCTCGTGCTCTCGGCAATGACGAGCGTGCCGGGCGCGGCCAGCGACTGCAGCCGGGCGGCGAGGTTCGGGGTCTCGCCGACTACCCCCCGCTCCTGCGCGGCCCCGGCTCCGATCAAATCGCCGACCACGACAAGCCCACTGGCGACGCCGAGCCGCACGTTCAGCTGTTCCGGCGTCGCGAGCCGGCTGACCGCGTCGATGACGGCGAGCCCGGACCGGACCGCGCGCTCGGCATCGTCCTCATGCGCCTCGGGGTAGCCGAAATAGACCAGCACGCCGTCGCCCATGTATTTCGCGACAAATCCGGCGAACCGGCCGACGGTGTCGGCAACGCAGCGGTGATAGACCCCAAGGATCTCGCGCAGATCCTCGGGGTCGAAGCGTACCGAGAGCGGCGTCGAACCGACGAGGTCGCAGAACATCACCGTCAGCTGCCGGCGCTCCGCCTCGGCCCCCACTCTTCCCTCCCCCGCTTGCGGGGGAGGGTTAGGGAGGGGGCTGCCGCCATAGGGCGCGATGGGTGGAATCGGGGTCGGCAATGCTTCGGCGGTGCCGAGCGCGGCGATGGCGTCGAGCAGTCTGCGACGATGGCCGATCGAGGTGACACCCAACTCGCGCAGATCCTCGGCGGTGAGCCGGCGGAATAGCTCCTCGTCAATGTCGTTGGCGCGGAACGCGGTGATGTATTGGTCGAGCCCGAGCCCGCGCAGCCATTCGGCTACATCCATCGAAATTGCCTGACGCCAGCCAACCGCGGACCATTACAACCACCATGCGGCATTCTGTCCAGATGGGGTCGGAACTTTACGAGACTGCGGCATCGGCGCGGCGGGCCGTCACCAGAAAGATAGTGGAAGGAAGCACCATCTCTTCGCCCTTCGGATAAGCTGCGAAGGCCTCGGTCATTTCCTGCTTGATCAATTCGCGGACGCTGTCCTGTGGCTTCTTCTCGTCGATAAGCCTGTGCGAGGGGCCCATGACGCAGGCGTACTCGGCCTCTTCTCGGGGGCTCGCACCGATAATGTCGGGTGTCTCGCGCCGGATCTCGATGCCCTCGTACCCCGCCCCTTCGAGGAACGAGCGCACGTATTCCGGATCGGCGAAAGCCATGGGTCCCGGTGCGTGGGAAGGCTTCGGCGCGGGTGGTCCCAAATGCCGCAGGGCGACCTCGTAAGGGATCAGCCAGTGCCGATTTTCCGCGAGCGCGGCCCAGCACGCAAAACAGAGCCGCCCGCCGGGCCGGGTCGCACCGAGCAGGTTCCGGAAAGCGGCTACCGGATCGCCAAAGAACATCACGCCAAAGCGCGACGCGATCAGGTCGAAGCGATCGGGCTCGAAGGCATGAACCTGCGCGTCCGCCCGCAGCAGCGTGATGTTGCGTAGCCCGCTGTGCGAGATCCGCTCGCGCGCGGCGGCCAGCATCGGCTCGGAGATGTCGATCCCGACGACCTCGCCGGTGTCGCCGACCGTTTCGGCCAGGGGCACCGTGGCGGCGCCGGTCCCGCAGCCGACCTCCAGCAGCTTTTCTCCAGGCGCGACCGCCGATCGCGCCAGCAGCAGATCGTTGACCTTCTGCACCCGCTTTTCAACAAAGCCGGCGAGCCCGACCCAGCGTGGGCCGGCAACGGTGTTCCAATATTCTTGCTGCGCGGCATTGGCTCCAGTGCCCATGTCCGATCCCTCCATTCAGTCCGGCTCGATCGGCATCGTCGCGATGCTCTTCCAGGCGATCGGGGCGCCGCATTTCTCCGCCGCTTCGGCGGGCGGCAGCGAGCTATCCCAGTGCACCGCCAGAAAGCGCCGCCCGGTCACCTCGGTGGCAGCATCGGAGACCAGCCACAATAGCGGCGGGGCCATGATCTCGGGCCGCAGCAGCCGGCTGCGATCGGCGACCGCGCCATCGGCTATGATACGCGTATCGGTCATTCCGCCCGGCACCAGCACATTGGCGGTGACGCCGGTTCCTGCGAGATCGGCCGACATTATCGCCGTTGCCGCTTCGGCCGCCGCCTTGCTGGCGCCGTAGAGGATATAGCCTTCTCGGAGCATCGTGCCGAGGCTGGTGGTGACCGTGACGATGCGGCCGCGCTTGGCGCGCAGCATGTGCGGGACGACCGCCCGGGCCATCATCAAGGGCCCCGTCGCATTGACCGCGACAAAGCGGCTCCATTGCTCCGGCGTGATCTCCCAAAACCGGATCGGGTTGCGGCGACGGTCGGCGCGGATCGAATCCTGTCCGATTCCCGCATTGTTGACCAGAATGTCGAGCCGACCGGGGCCGCCGAGCACCGCCGATACGATCGCGTCGAACGAGGTTGGATCCGTCAAATCCGCCCGGATCGTCTGCAATGCGCCGCTGAAGCTTCTGCCGCTCGCAGCCGCCTTCAGCTCGTCGAGCCAAGCCGCCTCCCTGTCGACCGCGGCGACATCGATGCCGCCTTCGAGAAGACCCAGACTCATCGCCCGCCCGATGCCGCTCGCCGCTCCCGTCACGATCGCGACCTGCCGTTCGCCCGCCATCGCGTCCCCTCCGATTCGTTGATCTTGACCGAGTGCGACTCTCACACCCGCGCGTTCGCTGCGCAATGCGCGCATCTGCTGCCAGATATTCTGTTCCGCTGCGCGGCGAATTCCGCCAGAATGAGGCAGCCGGAGCATAGGGGACACGGGATCGTGAAAACGCAAGGTATGACCCGCGCCGAGGTCGAGGCGGCGCTCGCCTCCGCCGGGCTCGAAGTGCCGGAGCGCGAGAGGCGGGAAATCGCGGCGGCCGCCCATTTCATCGAGGAAATGGCAGAGCGGGTGCGGGGAAAGCGCGCGATGGGCGCCGAGCCTGCCCATATCTTCCCGCCTCCGGGGGAATGACGGCATGGTCCCCGATTTTCTGACGATCGCCGAGGCCGCCGCGCTGATCGGCAAGCGCGAGCTGTCCCCGGTCGAGCTCACCGAGAGCCGCCTCGCGCGCATCGAGCGCCTCGACGGCAAGCTCAACAGCTTTATCCGGGTGCTGCGCGAACCCGCGCTCGCGGCAGCCCGCGCCGCCGAGGCCGAAGTCATGGCCGGCAATTACCGCGGCCCGCTGCACGGCATCCCGATTGGCCTCAAGGACATCTACGAAACCAAGGGCGTGCCAACGACTGGCCACTCGAAGGTCCTGATCGACCATGTGCCGCAGCAGGATGCGACATCGGTCCGGCATTTGACCGATGCCGGCGCGATTGTGCTCGGCAAGCTCGCCACCCATGAATTCGCGCTCGGCGGTCCCTCTTTCGATCTGCCTTGGCCGCCGGCGCGCAACCCATGGGACACCAGCCGTTTCACCGGTGGATCGAGCAGCGGGACTGCGGCAGCCGTCGCCTCCGGCCTCGTGCTCGGCGGCACCGGCAGCGACACCGGCGGGTCGATCCGCGGCCCCGCCGCGTTTTGTGGTCTCGCCGGGTTGAAGCCGAGCTACGGCCGGATCAGCCGCACCGGCATCCTGCCGCTGGCTTTCTCGCTCGATCATGCCGGGCCGATGGCGTGGACTGCGGAGGATTGCGCGATCATGCTGCAGGCGATGGCGGGTCACGACCCCGCCGACCCGGCGAGCGCCAACCGCCCGGTTCCCGACTACCGCGCCGCGCTATCGGGCGGCGTCAAAGGGCTGCGCATCGGGCTGATCCGTGACTTCTACGAGAACGACAATCCGGCAGACGAGGCGACCCGGCAGGGCATCGCCGCGGCCGTCAAGGTATTCGAGGATCTCGGCTGCTCGGTGCGCGAGTTGCGTCTCTCGCCGCTGGCCGATTGGGCTGCCTGCGGCGTGATGATCATGCTGAGCGAGGCCTATGCGATCCATCAAGCGACGTTGCGCGAGCGGTTCGGCGATTATGGTGAGTTGTTCCGCGACCGCATGGCGCTCGCCGCCCTGGTCAGCGGCGGCGACTACGTCCAGGCGGTGCGGCGGCGCCGCGAGCTGGCCGCCGAATTCAAGACGGCAATGGCCGATCTCGATCTCGCCGTCACCGCCGCCGCTCCGGGCGAGGCGCCGGCTATCGACGCCGTCGGCAAGTTCTCGACTTTCGAGCGCCCGATGCTGACGATGCCGTTCGACGTCACCGGCACCCCGGCGATGTCCGTCTGTTGCGGCTACAGCGCAACGGGCTTACCGCTCGCCTTCCAGCTCGCCGGCAAGCCATTCGACGAAGCGACGGTGCTGCGGGCCGCACACGCGTACGAGAAAGCCACGCCGTGGCGGTCGGTTCGCCCACGGCTGGATGGGTAGCACGGTTCGTCACCGCGCCGATGCTCGAGTCGACCTCCTCAGATTACGTTGAGCGGGCACGGCACCTCGGTCCGGAGCTCGAAGCAGCGGCCGAGGAGATCGAGCGGCGCCGCGAGCTCCCCGAGCCGATCGTCGAAGCCCTGATCGATCGCGGCCTCTTCCGCCTGTTGCTCTCGCGCGCGCTGGGCGGCGCCGAATTGCCTCCCGCCGCCTATGTGCAGGTCATCGAGGAGGTGGCGAAGCACGATGCCAGCGCCGCGTGGTGCCTCGGCCAGGCTAACGGCTGCACGATGACGGCGGCTCTGCTCGACCCGGAGGTGGCGCGGGAGATTTTCGGAGGCAGGCGCGGCATCGTCGCCTGGGGTCCGCCTGGCCCGGCCGAGGCCCGCCAAGTCGCGGGTGGCTACCGGCTGACCGGGACTTGGAGCTTCGCCAGCGGCAGCCATCATGCCACCTGGCTCGGCGCCCATGTGGCGATCCTCGGCGAGGATGGGACCCCGTGGCTGCGGCCGGACGGCGGCCAGGTGATCCGGACTCTACTTTTCCCGAAAGCCAGCGCCAAATTTTCCGACATCTGGCATGTGATCGGGTTGCGCGGCACGGGAAGCGACAGCTATACCGTCGCCGATCTGTTTGTGCCGGAAAGCCATACCGTGTTGCGGGAAGCCGAGCCAAAGCTCCGTCAGCCCGGACTGCTCTACGCCTTCAGCAGCAGCAATATGTACTCCGCCGGCTTCGCCGGGGTCGCGCTTGGCATTGCGCGAAGCACTCTGGACTCTTTTATCGAACTCGCGCGCGACAAGATCCCGCGCGGCGCCAAGCGCACATTGCGCGACGACAATGTCGTCCAGTCGCAAGTCGCGCAGTCGCAAGCGCGGCTCAGGGCGGCACGCGCTTTTCTTTTGGGCTCGCTCGAGCAGATCTGGCGTGAGGTCGCGGAGGCGGGGCGTTTGACGCTCGATCACAACACGACGATCCGGCTTACCTCGACCTGGGCGATCCACCAGGCAAAGGACGTCGTCGACGCGGCCTATCACGCGGCGGGAGCGACGGCGATCTTCGAAAGCAACCCGTTCGAGCGCCGCTTCCGCGATGTCCACACCGTGATCCAGCAATATCAGGGCCGCCAGGCGCATTTTTCAACAGTGGGCCAGGTACTGCTCGGTTTGCAGGCCGAAGGCACAATGTTTACCTTTTGACCGGGATGGCAGAACGCATCGGACATCACCGCTCCTTCGCCCGGCAGCGCTGGTCGCTCGACGATATTCCGTGGCAGGCAATCCGCCATGATAGAGTGGCAGACAGCGACGCATTCTTTTATCTGGTCGCCTCGGCGTCGCTGATGGAAAGCGCGACGGATTTATACACCGAAAATCTGATCGAGTTTCTTGCCGGTGATGACGAAGTCACCTCATGGCTGGAGCACTACTGGCTGCCGGAAGAATTGCAGCACGGCCGGGCATTGCGCCGTTATGTCGAAACTGCGTGGCCGGAATTCGACTGGGAACCCGCCTATTTGCGGTTTGTCGAGGAATTCAGGCCTTTCTGCGACACGTCGCTGGAGACCAGGCGCAGCCTCGAAATGGCCTCGCGTTGCGTCGTCGAGATGGGTACGGCCAGCTATTACACGACCCTGTCACGCGCCAGCCCCGAGCCGGTGCTGTCGCTGCTGGCGCGCCGCATCGCCGAAGACGAGGTTCGCCACTACAAACATTTCTACCGTTTTTTCCGCCAATACCGAGAGGCCGAAAGCCCGAGCCGCGCCGCGATCGTTCCGGCGCTATGGCGACGCTTGCGGATGACCGGCGGCAACGACAGCTTCATTGTTCTGAAAAATGTTTATCGTGCACGTTATCCCGAGGCCGCCTTCGATGCCGCGGTGAATCGCGACTTGCGCCGGCAATGCCGCGATCTTGTTCGCGATCACTTTCCGCACGAGATGAGCGTGCGCATGCTGCTGAAGCCGCTGGCGCTCGGTCCGCGCACACAGCGTGCGGCATTGCCGATCGCGGTGGCGGTGGCGCGCCGCCTCGTGCCGTAAAGTTGACCTAGGTCAAAGTCGATCAGCGGCGCTTCATTAGAGTTCTCGTCCCTACCGGCAAGCGGAGGCCCGATGATCAAGACAATTCTCGTACCGGCGACCGGAAACCAGACCGACGATGCCGTCTTCACATCGGCTCTCGCGGCGGCCCGCGCGTTCGACGCGCACGTCGATTTCTTGCATGTCCGCGTCGACGCCGCAGCCATGGTGGCGGTCATGGCGACCGACGGAAGCGGCGCCGCGATGGTCAGCGGCCTGGTCGAGCGGATAGACGAGGAAGCCACCCGGCGCGAGGACACGGCCAGGCAGATGTTCGACCGCTTTTGCGAGCGTGAGCGGCTGGCGATCGAGGATGCTCCGGCCGGCCAGCAGAGCCCCACGGCGCGATGGCTTCGGCAGACCGGCGACGAGGCCTATTGGTTTCGGGAATATGGCCGAGCTGCAGATCTTTTGGTGATTGGACACCCGGCAGACGATCAGGGCGTCTCGATCGATACGATAGAAGCGGCGCTGGTCGGCACCGGGAGGCCGGTGCTGATCGTGCCCGCCAACCCGCTGGCCTCGCTTCCCGAAACGATCGTCATCGCCTGGAAGGCGGCGCCGGAAGCGGCCCGGGCGGTAACTGCGGCGATGCCTTTCCTGTCGAGATCAAAGCGGATCCTGATCGTGACCGTCGCCGAGGAGCAGGGCCTCTCGGACGAGGAAGGAGCCCGCCTGATGACCGCTCTCGGCTGGCATGGTCTCAACGCCTCGACCCGTCACCTGCGACCCGATCGGCTGGGCGCCGCCGACACCCTGCTCACGGCCGCCGCCGAAGAAGGCGCCCTCGTGGTCATGGGCGCTTATGGTCACAGCCGGTTGCGCGAATGGGTTTTCGGCGGGTTTACCGAACACGTGCTGCGCCGCGCCGCGGTGCCGGTGCTGATGATGCACTAAGAGCAGATCCACCCGGGCGAGAGGTCGTAAGAAAATTTCACGAGGCACTTTTCTCGCTTAGCGGCGTTGATCTGCGGCAATGGGCCGTTGCCGGGCCCGCCGATGGAAAGCGGCGATATTTGGCAATGGAGGTGCCGAAATGTCTTGGGAAGATGGGACCCAGACCGCCGCGCAACCGCTGTCGCCTGCAGAACTCGACCTAATCCACGCGTGGTGGCGGGCCGCCAATTATCTCTCGGTCGGCCAGATCTATCTGCTCGACAATCCATTGCTCGAACGGCCGCTGGAACGCGCCGACATCAAGCCGCGTCTCCTGGGCCATTGGGGAACGACGACGACGACACCCTTCGACATGGTAGTCCGCAACGATCTCGATCGCTTCCATCTCGTCAGCGACGTGATCGACCGCGTGCCGAAGCTCGGCTACCTCGCCGCTTATGCCAAGCAGGAGATGCGCGACAAGCTGATCGAACCCAAGCAGTACATCACCCGCTACGGCGACGATATGCCCGAGGTCAAGCAGTGGCGCTGGCCAGAGGCGACCGGCGTTTAGCGTTCAACATCGACAATTAACGAGAAGAATCCAATGCTGGCGATCCCTCTCGAAAGACTTGGCTTCATCATTACCAAGGCGCGCGAGTTCGATGCCGAGGTGCCGGTCGAGCCGGATGCGGCGACCGGCTCGGACCCGCCCGACGATGACGAGCGGCAGATCCTGCTCGACACGCCGGACAATCCGACCGAAGAGGAATTGCGCGATGCAATCGACGGGCTTGGCCCGCCCGAGCGTCAGGAGTTGCTGGCGCTGACGTGGCTCGGCCGTGGCGACTATGACGCGGACAGCTGGCCGGAGGCGCTGCGCCAGGCAGGCGAGACCACGATTGCGAGTGTCACCGATTATCTGGTCGGCACACCGCTTCTCGGCGATTACCTCGAAGAAGGAGCCGCCGCCCTCGATTTGTCGCTCGAGGATTTCGAGAGAGGCTGATACCGCCTCTTTTCGCCGAATGACGCCGGGACTGTCAGCCGTTGTTACCGAGGCCGATCTCGAGCGCGAGCTGGTAATGGTCCGCTCCGCCGTAGCGGGCGAGTCGGCGGGCATATTTGGCCCAAAATCGGTTTCTTGGCGCCTCGACAGAGAGGCCGCGGTTTTTCTTGGGGCCGGCCGCGCATTATTGCTGCAGCTGGCTCACCCGTGGGTAGCCGCTGCGATCGCCGAGCATTCCCGGAGCTTGAGCGATCCGATCGGTCGCTTCCAGCGGACGTTCAACGTCACTCTGACCATGATGTTTGGCACCACCACCCAGGCGATTGCGGCGGCACGCCGCCTGTATCGGCGCCATGCCGGAATTTGCGGCACGCTTCGCGAGAGTTCGGGTGCCTACGCCGCCGGTTCGGCGTATCGGGCCAATGACGTCACCGCTCTGCTCTGGGTCTGGGCCACGTTGATCGAGACCGCCCCGCTCGCCTATGAGCTCATCGCCCCACCGCTGTCGACCGAAGATCGCGAGCGCTATTATGCTGAAGCCCGCTTGTTCGCAGCGCTTTTCGGTATCCCGCAGGACACATTGCCGCATAGCTGGGTGGACTTCGCCGATTATGCCGATGAAATGCTCGGATCGGACCTTCTCCCGGTGAGCGATGCAGCGCGCCGCATCGCAGCGGAACTGTTCGCCGGTGCCGGGACTGGCTGGCGAATGCCGCGGTGGTATCGAGCACTGACCGCGCGATTGTTGCCGCCTCGCCTGCGGCAGGATTTTGGATTGCCCTACGGCGCGGCGGAGCATCGCTCGGCGGAGCGGGCCATCGCCGTGCTTCGCGGTGTATATCCGTGGATACCCTCCTCAGTACGCTATGTCGCGCCGTATCATGAGGCTCGTTCCCGGCTTGCCGGGCGAGAGCCGCCGGGGGTCTTGACGCAGGCGCTGAACCGTTTCTGGATCGGGCAAACCTCGATGACGGCCGGCGGAACCTGATATTGTGTGATCTGCGGTAACAGAGGATGGAAAACGTCTTGAATGCTCCGGCGGGCACGAACCTCGTCGAATGGTATTTCGAGCAGGGATGGACCGACGGGCTGCCGGTAGTGCCGCCGACGCGGGCATTGGTCGATGCCTTTGTCGAGGCGCTCGGCGGGGATCCGCAGTTTGTCGAGTGCAAAGTGCCACCGCGGCACGGCAGTTTGACCCGTGAGGTGCTGGCCATCAACGTGGTCATGGCGGGCTGCAAGGCCGAGTACGCGCCGGTGGTCCGCGCCGCAATGCTGGCACTGACTGCGAAAGCCTTCAATCTGAACGGGGTACAGGCGACGACCCACATGGCGGCGCCGCTTTTGGTGGTCAACGGCCCGATCGCGCGCGAAATCGGCATGAATGGCGATTGCAACGCGTTCGGCTCCGGCAACCGCGCCAATGCGACGATCGGGCGGGCTCTGCGCCTCGTGCTGCTCAATGTCGGCGGCGGCTGGCCCGGCGACCTGGACAAGAGCACGCTCGGCCATCCCGGCAAATACACTTACTGCGTCGCGGAGAACGAGGCGGCGAGCCCATGGGCCCCCTATCATGTCGAGAAGGGCTTCGGCCCCGAAGCTTCCACGGTTTTCGTGCTGGCTGCCGAGCCGCCGCACAGCGTCACCAACCACGTCGCGAACGACCCCGAAGGCATCCTCGACAGCATCTGCTCGGCAATGAGCACGATCGCCAACAACAATGCCGTATCGAGCGGGCACTGCGCCGTCGTGATCGGGCCGGAACATGCCCGTACGATCGCCGCCAAGGGCTGGACCCGGCACGACGTGCGCAATTACCTGGCGCTGCACGCCTACAACTTGTTTTCGGAAATCACCTTCAATGAGCGCTACGGCAAGATCTACAACCGCAATCTGCCGAAATGGTACAAACGCGAGCCGCAGGCTCGGATCCCGATCGTGCCCGGCCCCGACCACATCCACCTCTTCGTCATCGGCGGCGAAGCCGGGCGGTTTTCCGCCTTCATCCCCGGCTGGGGCCACATGTCCTCTCCCGTATTGCGCAGCATCGAAACCGCATCCGAGCCGAGAGCGCCGATCTGCGTCGACGGCACTTGCTATCTCTGACGCGCGCGAAACGAATTGGTCCCGATAATGTATCGTCGCCCCCGCGAAAGCGGGGGTCCATGGTCAGCCGCAGAGCCCTGCGGCCCTGGGTTCCCGCTTTCGCGGGAATGACGGAAAAGGGCTGGAGAACCCCGATGAAAAATGAGCCTGATCAGATCGTCTTCGATCCACGCGGCGTCGTCGAGACCGAGCCGCTCGCGCTGTCAAAGCGGCCCGCCGCGCTCGGCGGGCTGCGGTTGGGCGTCCTCGACAACACCAAATGGAACGCCAATCGCCTGCTGCGCAAGACTGTGGCGAAACTGCAGCAAGAAACCTCCTTTGCCGCAGTGAACTATTATCGCAAGGAGAGCTTCTCCAAAGAGGCCGACCCGGCCCTGATTGCGACCATCGCCGCCGATAATGACGTCGTGGTGACCGCGATCGGCGACTGAGGGTCGTGCACGTCGTGCTGTACGCATGACGGCATCAGACTGGAAGCCGCCGGGCGCCCCGCGGCAGTTATTGTCACCACGGAGTTCCTGCATGAGGCGGAGGTGCAGCGCGATGCGCTCGGCATGCGCGATCTTAACCCGGTCGTGATCCAACACCCGCTCAGCACTCTCGCCGACGAGGAGATCGAGCAGCGCGCGCAACAAGCCGCCGCCCAGTGCGTCGACATCTTGCTCGGGCGCGCTTCGTGAGTGTTAAATCGCACCCTGGCTGCTCATGGTGCGATAGTGGTGCTGGACCTCGGCGCGCTGCGTTCCGCGGCGATCATCTTCCTGTGCTCGAGCGCCGCTGCGTTGGCGCAGAAACCGAACCAATCCTTCGACTACACGGCCTCGATGCAGCAGATCTGCCGGCAATACGCGGACGCACAAATTGGGGTGCCGGCCGATCTCATGTTTAATCAGTGCATGTCTGAACGGCACTGCCGGATCGCTCCCGGCTCGTCAGCCTATCAATGCGAATTGCCTGGGCCGATGACATGGCACGGCGGTGGTTACTAGAGACGGCCCCGATGCGTCATTCGCATGGCAACGCCTCGGATCAGATTGGCGCTGTCATTGCGGGAGCCGGAGGCGCGCGGCGGAGGGGCGATCAGCGGCTTTCCGTGCTGCCGTACCCGGCGGCGGTGAGGTCGAATTCCTGCGGGCGACTGAACATTTCGCTGCGCACGTCCCACAGCTCCGGGTACATCGGCTGGTCGAACAGCTGGTTGGCGGCGGCGCGCAAATACCGCAATCCGCTGGATCCGCCCGTTCCGGTATTGGCGCCGATTACCCGCGACACGGTGGCGAGATGCGTGAAACGCCATTTGCGGAAGGCATCCTCCAGATCGATCAGTTTTTCGCCGAGCTGGTACAATTCCGGCGCGCTGGCGCGGTTTCGATAGACATAGCTCCACGCCCGGAACACCGCTGCAACCTTGCGGTGCTGGTGCGAGTAGTCTCCCGACCGCCGGTCCTCGATGCCGAATGTCGGTAGCGCTCTCGCCATGTATGAGATCACCGCATCGTAAATGGTCGGCGCCGCCAAAGCGCCGCGCAATCGCTCTTTTTCTTCGTCGCTCTGCGCGTTCTCGAACACGTCGATGGTTTGCGTGCGGCCGCCGGGCAGCTCGAAATCGAGGAAGCGGTATTTGAGACCGAGCTTGTATTCCAGAATTCTGTACTGCACCGACTGGAAGCCCGAGGCGCCGTCGCGGCCCACCGTCTCGCGGAACAGAAAAAATTCGTCGGGCGTCAAAGTCGCCATGACGTCCCACGACGAGATCAGGATGTGCTGTATCGCGCTGACGCGCGACAGCCGCTTGAAGGCGATGATGCAATCGGCGTCGCGCGCTTCTTCCTTCAGCAGGGAATTGATCGCGCAGTCGAGTTCGTGAATGGCGAGCTTGAACCACAGCTCGTGCTGCTGGTGGATGATGATGAACAGCAGCTCGTCATCCGCACCGGTCTGCAGCTTCTGCGCCGAGAGAAGCTGCTGCAGGCCCAAATAACCGGCGTAGGTATTCTTCACCTTCGGCACCCTCGAAAGCTCAAGCCGCTGCGTCGACCGCCGAGCGTCTGACGAGCACGACCTTCTGCGCGAAGCGGCCGAGAAAATGGTAACCGGAACCGCCCTCGGCAAGAATTTCGAGAAACTCGTCCGGCGCGGTGATGCGAACCGTGCCGAGTATATCGGCGCCGCGGCGCAGAAACGCGTCGGGCAACAGACTGACCGTCGGGCCGACCATCGTGACACGGGCCGTGGGCTTCGCGAGGCGCAACAGCTCTTCGAGCGTGTCGTTGATCAATGTCGTCCCGGTGACCAGCAGCACATCGGCCTCGGGCACAACGGCGGCCGCTTCTTCAGCGGGCCGGAAGAACGGAAGCTCCTCGGGTTTGAGGGTCGCCGGGTCCTGCTCGAGCACCAGGAAAGGCTGACGGCGACGCTTCAGTTCTCGGAGAAACGGTGCGAAGGCGCCGACGACGACGACCTTGTCGCCGGGCCGCATCTCGGTCGCATCGAATGCGTCGATGCCGAGGCGCAGCTGGGCTTCCGGATATGGTCGGCGGCGCCAGCATGTATCGGCAAGCGCATTCATCGCGGCGATGCCGACGGCACGGCGAATCCCGCGATCACTGAGCGCTTCGTTCGGCAAGGTCGAATGCCGGGCCGCCGCGGAGCTTGCCGGGAAACGGCATCGCCATCGCCGAACTCGGGCAACACACCGCCTCGGGGATCGTCTTGATCGGTGTCGCGCACGCGCCGACAATGCCGTTGCTGAGCTTCACTCCGGTGAAAAACAAGCCGATCACCGCCCGCTCGACGGTGAGGCCATCGAGCTCGGGGCCGAGGATCTCCGGGATCGCGGCAAGGGTCTCGCGGAGTATGGTCGTTTCGCGGCTATCCATCGTTGTTCCTCTCAAGGCGCCAGCGGCGGGTGGCGTTCGGGCTGCGTCATTTCGAAGGCGCGGGCGGCGCGCAGGACGCGGTGATCCGCATAGAGCGGACCGACGATCTGCAGGCCGATCGGCAGCCCGGCGCTCGTTAGGCCGCAAGGAATGCTGGCCGCCGGCTGGCGGGTCAGGTTGAAGGGATAGCTGAACGGCGACCAGTCGATCCAGTGCCGCTCGGTCGTGGGATCGTTCAAATCCTGCCCGACCGGCAAGGCCGGGACCGGCATCATCGGCGTCAGCAGCAGATCGTAATCCCGGTGGAACTCCGTCATCTGCCGGGCGAGCGTATTGCGGACGAGGTCGGCGCCGAGATAATCGACAGCGCTGATCCGCTCGCCCTCCTGCGCTGTCGTGACCAGCCCGGGGTCGATCACCTCGCGCCGGTCAGCGGGGAACCCTGCGAGAACCTTTGCGGCACCAGCCGCCCACAATGTGAAGAGCGCCTCGCGCGGTGAATCGAAGATCGCGTCGATTTGTTCGACGATCGCGCCGAGTGCCTCGAAATGCCGCGCCGCCGCTGCCGCTGCAGCGGCGATTTCGGGATCGACCTTGGCGTAGCCGAGGGTCGGGCTGTAGGCAATCCGCCAGCCTCGCACACCTTTTTCCAGCCCCGCCACATAATCTTTGTCCTCGGGCGGCAGAGCATAGGGATCGCGGTGGTCGGCACCGGATAGAACGGTCAGCAACCACGCCGCGTCGGCGACGGTTCGGGCCATCGGCCCAATATGCGCCAAGAGGCCCATCGGGGAAGGAGGATGGGCGGGCACTCGGCCAAAGCTCGGCTTCAGCCCGAAAATGCCAGTGAAGGCGCTCGGGATGCGGATCGAGCCTGCACCGTCGGTGCCGACATGCAACGGCCCGATCCCGGCGGCACAGGCTGCCGCCGCTCCGGCGCTGCTGCCGCCGGGGGTGCGCGAGAGGTCCCAAGGATTGCGAGTGATCCCGGTCAGCGGGCTATCGCCCAACGCCTTCCAGCCGAATTCGGGCGTCGTCGTCTTGCCGATTATGACGGCACCGGCCTCGCGCAACCGTGCCGTCGCCGGCGCATCCTCCGACCAGTCCTGATCCGGCTCGACGAGGCGCGAGCCGCGCCGGGTCGGGAAGCCGCGCATCAGGATCAAATCCTTGATCGTCACCGGCACGCCGTCGAGCCGCCCGACCGCTTCGCCGCGCAACCAGCGCTGCTCGGATGCACGCGCCGCCGCCAACGCGCCGTCCCGATCCACAATGCAGAACGCGTTGATCTTGAGTTGCAGTGCGTCGAGCCGATCGAAGATCAGCCGAGTCGCCTCGACCGGCGACAGCGCCCTCCGGCGGTAGAGGTCGAGCAGTGACACCGCCGAGGCATAGGCAACATCATGCTCGTCGGCCACTATAAATCTCCGCATCTGCCATTGGGTATCCCCTCCCCCGCCTGCGGGGGAGGCTTAGGGTGGGGGCCTCTCGGCACCGGAGGACCGAGCGTTGCGGCGATGACCTGCAGGATACCCTCGCGGTTTGAACAATGTCATTGTTCCAAAAGCGAAGGATTTGCCAGCCACCTTCCCGCAAAGCTCGGTCCCGCACGTCGTGATCGCCAACACGGTCGTGCCGGCCGCCATCGGCCTCCACGACGAGCCGTGCCTCTACACAGGCAAAGTCGACAATATAAGGCGGTATCGGATGCTGCCTCCGAAAGCGCCAGCCGAGCTGGTCGTTCCGAAGCCCGCTCCAAAGCAGCCGTTCCGCTTGAGTTGTGCTCCGGCGCAAACGGCGAGCGCGCAAAATGACCGTATGCCCGCCTCTCATTCGCACATGCTGACCCAGCCTCGGTCCTCTGGCAAGCCAAGCGAGCCCCCACCCTGACCCTCCCCCGCAGGCGGGGGAGGGAGGCTCGGCGCGGCTTTTGCATTGTCGTCGCGGACATGGATCGCGTAAGTTGGCCGGAACATTGCCGAACAGGGAAAACATGATTTCTTTCACGTATAGATTGCGATTGTTGGTAGCCGCGGCGGTCTTTGCGTTTTCCGTACCTTCGACGGGGTGGACCCAGACCAGCCCGCAAAAGACCTTGCGGTTTATTCCGCAGGCCGATCTCCGGAGTATCGACCCGATCTGGACGACCGCCTATGTCACGCGCAATTTCGGCTACTTGGTCTTCGATACGCTGTTCGCGCTCGACAAGGATTTCAAGCCGCAGCCGCAAATGGTCGATCGCTGGACCGCCAGTGACGATAAACTGACATACAGCTTCGTCCTGCGCGACGGTTTGAAGTGGCACGACGGCCAGCCCGTGCGCGCCGCCGATTGCGTCGCCTCCATCGAACGCTGGGGCAAGCGCGATACTCTCGGCCAGAAGATGATGGAAGCCGTCGGCGAGATACAAGTAGTCGACGACAAGACTTTCACAGTAAAGCTGAAATCGCGGTTCCCGCTGATCTTGGATGCGCTCGGCAAACTCTCGAGCAACGTGCCGTTCATGATGCCGGAGCGGCTGGCCAGGACCGACGCCTACCAGCAGATCCCGGAGGCGATCGGCTCCGGCCCGTTCAAATTTGTAAAAGAAGAGTGGGAACCCGGCCACAAAGCGGTCTTTGTCAAGAACGCCGACTACGTGCCGCGCGAGGAGGCGCCGAGCTTTGCCTCCGGCGGCAAGGTGGCAAAGGTAGACCGCGTCGAATGGCTCTACATCCCCGACACCTCGACGGCCGCGGCGGCACTCAATGCCGGCGAAGCAGATTGGTACGAGCAGCCGCCGGCAGACCTCGTCCCGGTCTTTGCCGCCAATAAGGACATCACCGTCACGACAGTGGATCCGTTGGGCAACCACGGGATTCTGCGCTTCAACCACATTCAGCCGCCGTTCAATAATCTGAAATTGCGCGAGGCGGTGTTGAACCTCGTCGACCAGAAGGACTACATGGGCGCGGCAGCGGGCGACCCCAAATACTGGAAGACCTGCGCAGCGTTGTTCGGCTGCGGCACGCCATTCGAGACCAATGCCGGCGCCGACGCCCTGCTAAAAGGACCGAACCTCCCCAAGGCAAAGCAGCTGATCCAGGAATCCGGCTACAAGGGCGAGAAGATCGTGCTGCTTTCGGCCACCGACCAGCCGATCGTGCAAGGCCAGGCGCTGGTGACATTGGACGCGTTGCGCAAGGCCGGGCTCAATGTCGAATTGCAGGCCAATGACTGGGGCACCCTGATCACCCGCCGCGCCTCGAAGGAGCCCGTCGAAAAAGGCGGTTGGAGCATCTTCCACACCTGGACCTCGGCGCCGGACTTTTTCTCGCCCGCGGTTAACCTCCCGGTCCGCGCCAATGGCGAGAGAGCATGGTTCGGCTGGCCGGCCGACCCGAAGATCGAAGAGCTGATCGACGCCTGGTTCAAGGCGCCCGACCTTGCGGCGCAGAAGAAGCTCGCCGCCGATATTCAGGTCGAGGCCTATACCAACGACGTCCCCTACGTGCCGACCGGCCAGTTCGTCGCGCCGACCGCCTACCGCAAGAACCTCGAAGGAATCATCATCGCACCGGTCGCCTTTCTGTGGAACGTCGAGAAGAAGTGATGGGGCATCTATTATCGTCACCCCCGCGAAGGCGGGGGTCCAGGGCCTCCGCTGCAGGAGTTTGCCGCCCCCTGTCAAGCCAGCAGGCTCTGGATTCCCGCTTACGCGGGAATGACGAGTGGGCAAGTAGCCGTGTTTGCCTACATCGTCCGGCGGATCCTGGCGACGATCCCAGTGATGGTCGTCGTCGCGCTCTTCGTCTTCGCGCTGCTGCATCTCAGCCCCGGCGACCCCGCCGCCATCATCGCAGGCG
The DNA here is from genome assembly GCA_963700185.1 of uncultured Alphaproteobacteria bacterium. Taxonomy (GTDB): domain Bacteria; phylum Pseudomonadota; class Alphaproteobacteria; order ATCC43930; family CGMCC-115725; genus AP-15. The sequence continues at coordinate 109,884 of CAVOWP010000012.1, read as the reverse complement.
ACACGGCGACCGTGGACGACATCGCCCGCATCCGCCAGAAGCTGGGGCTCGATCAACCTCTCTTCATCCAGTTCGCAACCTGGGTCTGGGCCCTGCTGCACGGTGATCTCGGGATCTCCATTTTCACCAACCTGCCGGTCTCCAAGCTGATCGCGCAGCGGATCGAGCCCACCGTCACTCTGACGATCTCGACACTCATTTTCTCGATCCTGGCGGCGATCCCAATGGGTGTGCTCGCGGCTTGGAAGGCCGGCTCGTGGATCGACCGGATGGTGATGGTCTTCGCGGTGCTGGGGTTTTCCGTGCCGGTCTTCGTGCTCGCCTATCTGCTGATCTATGTCTTTGCGATCTCAGCCGATCTCTTGCCGGTTCAGGGCTTTGTCTCGATCGGCAGCGGCTTGGGGCCGTTCCTGTCGCACATCGTGATGCCGACCCTCGCCCTCGGCGCGGTTTTTGCCGCGCTGATCGCCCGCATGACGCGCGCCAGCATGCTCGACGTGTTGGCGCAAGACTATATCCGCACGGCTCAAGCCAAGGGTCTCGCGAACGATAAGGTGCTGATCGGGCACGCGTTGAAGAACGCCGCCGTGCCGATCGCGACGATCATCGGCATCGGTGTCGCCTCGCTGATCTCCGGTGTTGTCGTCACCGAGACGGTGTTTGCGATCCCGGGGCTCGGCCGGCTGACCGTCGATGCGATCCTGCGCCGCGATTATCCGATCATCCAGGGAATCATCCTCGTCTTTTCCGCCGCGTACGTGCTGGTCAACCTGCTCGTCGACCTCAGCTACACCTTCCTCGACCCGCGCATCCGTTACTGAGGCCTGGTATCGATATGACGGTCGCGCCAACCGATCTCGCCAGTCTCGCCGCTCCGTCCGCGCGCAAGCACGGCATTCGGCAGGCTATCCGCCGCCACCCGACAATCGTTATCGGCGGGACACTGCTTGGTCTCATGGCATTGATGGCGATCTTTGCCCCGTATCTCGGCACGGTCGACCCGCAGGCATTGTCGCCGATCCGCCGGCTGCGCTGGCCCTCGGCGCAATATTGGTTCGGCACCGACATGCTCGGGCGCGACATCTACAGCCGCACGATCTACGGCGGCCGCGTATCGTTGACCGTCGGGATCAGCGTCGCGTTGCTGAGCATTAGTTTCGGGCTGCTGATCGGCCTCGTTACCGGCTTCAGCCGCTGGACCGACGCGATCGTGATGCGGATCATGGACGGGCTGATGTCGATCCCGGCGGTCTTGATCGCGATTGCTCTGATGGCGCTGACCCGTGCCAGCATGGAGAACGTCATCTTCGCCATCACCGTCGCCGAGGTGCCGCGGGTCACCCGACTTGTCCGCGGCGTCGTGTTGACCTTGCGCGAGCTGCCGTTTGTCGAGGCCGCCCATGCCAGCGGCACCGGATTCTTCCGCATTCTGTGGCGCCACATCCTGCCAAACACATTGCCGCCGCTTCTGGTGCAGGGCACCTTTGTCGCCGCTTCGGCGATGATCGTCGAGGCGATCCTGTCCTTCCTCGGCGCCGGCACCCCGCCCAACATCCCGAGCTGGGGCAACATCATGGCCGAGGGACGCAGTCTCTTTCAGGTCGCCTATTACATCGTCCTCATCCCGGGGGCGTTCCTGTCGATTGCCGTCCTCGCCATCAACCTGCTCGGCGACGGGTTGCGCGACGCGCTGGACCCGCGCCTGGCGCGGCGCATGTAGAGCATGCCCGAAGCTGCCTACGTCGCTACCGTCCCGAAGGCCGCGGCCGCAGCAGTCGAGCCAATCCTCGATATCGCCGATCTACGGACCTGGTTCTTCACCCGCGACGGGGTGGTGCGCGCCGTCGACGGCGTCTCGTTCCACGTCATTCCCGGCGAAACCCTGGCGATCGTCGGCGAAAGCGGCTGCGGCAAGAGCGTCACGGCGCTGTCGATATTGCGCCTGATCCCGTCGCCGCCCGGCCGCATCGTCTCCGGGGAGATCCGCTTTGCCGGCCGCGATCTGCTGCGCCTCAGCGAAGCCGAGATGCGCCAGGTCCGCGGCAACGAGATCTCGATGATCTTTCAGGAGCCGATGACCTCGCTGAACCCGGTATTGACGATCGGCCGGCAGATCGCCGAGACCCTGACCCTGCACCAGGGGCTCGGTCACCGAGCGGCGCTCGCCAAGGCCGCCGACATGCTGCGGCTCGTGCACATCCCCGAAGCCGACCGCCGCATAGGCGAATATCCGCACCAGCTGTCGGGCGGTATGCGGCAGCGCGTCATGATCGCGATGGCGCTCGCCTGCAACCCGAAGCTCCTGATCGCCGACGAGCCGACGACCGCGCTCGACGTGACGATCCAGGCGCAGATCCTCGATCTGATGCGCGAATTGAAGCAGAAGATCGACGCCGCGATCGTGCTGATCACCCACGATCTCGGCGTCGTCGCCGAGATGGCGCAGCGCGTCGTCGTCATGTATGCCGGGCGCAAGGCCGAGGAGGCGCCGGTCGTCGCGATTGTTCCGCCGCCCGCTGCACCCCTACACGAAGGGGCTGCTCGCCTCGGTGCCGCGGCTCGGCGCCTCGCTGGACCATGAGCGGGCGCCGCGGCTGGCCGAGATAGCCGGCACCGTGCCGTCCCTCAGGGAGCCGATCCCGGGCTGCCCGTTCGAGACGCGCTGCGCCTTAGCGACCGAGATCTGCCGGCGCGAAATGCCGGCTTTCGACGAGAAGGAGCCCGGCCACTTCGCCGCCTGCTTCCACTCCGACCGGGTCGCCGCGGCATGACCGCTGCCGAACCGCTGCTTTCCGTCAGGGGTCTAGTCAAGCACTTCCCGGTCAAGAAGGGGCTGCTGCAACGCACGGTCGGTCAGGTCCATGCGGTCGACGGCATCTCCTTCGACATCATCGAGGGCGAGACCCTGGGGCTCGTCGGCGAGAGCGGCTGCGGCAAGTCGACCGCGGGGAAGGCCATCCTGAAACTGATCGACCCGACGGCCGGCGAGGTCCGCATCAACGGCGAGCGCATCGACCGCCTCACGCGCCAACAAATGCGGCCCTGGCGCCGCCGGCTGCAGGTCGTCTTCCAGGACCCCTACTCCTCGCTCAACCCGCGCTTGCGCATCCGCGACATCATCGGCGAGCCGCTGGTCAATTACGGCGTCTCGGGCGGCCGCGAATTGGCGGAACGGGTCGAGGAGCTGGCGCTCAAGGTGGGGCTGCGCGCCGAGGCGCTCGACCGCTTCCCGCACGAATTCTCCGGCGGCCAGCGCCAGCGCATCGGCATCGCCCGCGCCTTGGCATTGCATCCGAGCCTCATTGTCTGCGACGAACCGGTCTCCGCGCTCGACGTTTCGGTCCAGGCGCAGGTGATCAACCTGCTGGGCGATCTGCAGAGCGAATTCGGCCTCTCCTATCTGTTCGTCGCCCACGACCTCGCCGTCGTCGAGCACATCAGCCACCGCATAGCGGTCATGTATCTCGGCAAGATCGTCGAGATAGCCGACAAGCGCGCCCTCTTCACCCGCCCGCAGCACCCGTATACCGAAGCGCTCCTCTCGGCGGTGCCGGTCCCCGACCCCGAGGCCGCGAAGAAGCGCATCATCCTCAAAGGCGACGTGCCGAGCCCGATCAATCCGCCCGCGGGCTGCCGCTTCCACACCCGCTGCCCCTACGCCTTCGCCCGCTGCTCCAAGGAGGAGCCGGAGATGCGCGAAATCCTCCCCGGCCATCACGTCGCCTGCCATCTGCGCGAGGCGCAGACCCCGGCATTCGAACAAGCCGCAGCGGTGCCGGCCTAAATACAGGAAACGTTTCCACCGCTGCGTTGGTCAGTGCCTGCAAAAGCGGATACTGAATTGAACGTATTGGCAACTTGCGGCAGCACTCGTACCGGGTCTTCCCGACATTTTGCGCTGCACAATATTCGACGATTACCCCACCAGGTTTCCTAGTAGCGCGTCGGCCGTTCGCGTCTATCTGAAGGCGCGAGAGGGCTGGATCGAGCAAAACGGGGTTAACTGTGACCTGTCTCACACCCCTTTTGCTGCCCAGCTGCCACCTCTGATACGCCAGATGTCTGAGGGTGATCGCAATGTTGCGACGTAGTTTTTTTACCACCACTGTGGTCCTGCTCACTGGGGCGGTGGCGCCGTCGATCCCCGCTGGGGCGGGCATGGATCCAGCCGCGTTCATCAATAACCTCGGCAACCAGCTGCAGGCAGTGACCAGCAGCACCTCCCGGGAGCAGAGACTGGCGGGCTTCCAACAGCTGTTCCGAGAGGACTTCGACGTCCCCGGCCTCGGCCGCTTTGTGCTGGGCCGTTTTTGGCGGATTTTCAGTCCCTTGGAGCAGCAGGAGTTTCTCGGGCTTTTCGAGAATTACGTCGTGCTCACCTATAGTGAAAAACTGTCGGATTACACCGAGGATGGCGGCCGCCCGAGTGTGACCGGCTGCCGCGCCGATCCGGATGGGGCGATCGTCTCCAGTAAGATCATTCGCGCATCCGGTGCTTATCAGCCGATCCAAGTCGATTGGCGTCTGACTGCGCAGAACGGATCTTACAAGATCAGCGACATTGTCATCGATGGGCTGAGCATGGCGGCGAACGGACGCTCGCAACTCGAAGGCGTCGTCGAGCGCAACGGCGGCCGTCCCCAGGCCATTCTCGCCGTCATGCGGCAACAGATTGCCGGCGCATCTTTCCGTTAGGTCGGCGATCGCGCAGCCAAACTGCTCCCGCGATTGTGAAGTGGGCATGCGGTGTCACTCAAGGGCGGGTTGGCGATGCCTGAATTGGCGATAACTGAATCTGGGACAGCACTCGATCGAACGGCAGTGTCGATACCCTAAAGTCGCCGCGGAACGGGTTGCTGAGGGCGATAATCAGAATCAGCACCAGCGCTCCGGAAATCGCCAGCATTGCCGACAGCGCAAGATGCATGCCGAGGCTCGGAAAGCCGAGGAAAGAGCCGAAAGCAATCGTGAGGCCGCCGCCGACGAGCGTCACTATCCAGACGACCGCGGGAATTGTGGTCTCGGCAGCAAGCAATCTCTGCTGCCTCGCGTCCCGGAGCCGCGTGAGGGATTGCAACAGCAGCGCATGCAGGTTCCCATCTGCGACGCCGGAAGGTTTGAGACCGATCGCGATCCTGTTCAGCTTCTCCAGGTACGCCGCACCCCTGTCGACGATCCGGCCTTCAGCCTGGGCGGGCCACTCGACCTTCACCACCGTCTCGAGGTAGCCGACGATGTCGTCGCGCATCGCGGACATCTCAGGGTCGGCAAAGCCGACAGAGGCATTGTAGACGTCGAGAACGCGCGCGGCTTCTGCATAGCTGGCCGCCTTCGCCTTGTTGAAGCCATCCCAGGCGAGCATGGCCACAAACGCCAATAGCACCGCGAAGGTCACTCCGATGACCGAGAATATCGCTGCGGTGACGTCATTGTGTCCGCGGCGGAACTCGACCGACAGGAATTGGTGGGCGGCCAATTCGAAGAACACCGCGCCGAGCGCCGCCAGGCCGACCAACAGGACTCCGACCCCCCAGAGCGGGTATTGGTAGACCATGCCGGGCTGCATGACGAACTGCATCATGATCGTGACCCGCCAATAATGGGATCAGCCGGCGCGTCGACCCCAGCGGCATATTACCGAAGGGGATAACATCGGCTCGACGAAGCGTCATTCTCGGAAGGCCGGTCGTTCACCCATCAGGCTCCGCGATACTCTCCCCCTCCGCGCGGGCGGAGCTCGCGCCCCCGGAACGACTCGAAGAAGTAAATAGGCGGTTTTCATCCTCAGATGGTCGCATCGACCGCTGGCGCGCGCTGTTGTAGGCTGCGCGGGCAAATTCGGAAGAGGGCGGCATGCGGTTCGGCATCGGACAACCGGTTACGCGCAAGGAGGATACCCGGTTTCTGACCGGGCGGGGGCGCTATGTCGCCGACATCGATTTTGTTCGCCAGGCGTACGCCGCGCTTGTGTTCTCGCCGCACGCCCATGCGGTGATCCGCGCCATCGACAAGGCTGCGGCGGAGCAGATGCCGGGCGTGTACGCCGTCCTGACGGGTGAGGATTGGGCAGCCGACGGGCTCGGCACGCTCGACCCGGAGATCATGGCGGAGGATATGGGTGGGCCCACGGGCCACCGCACGAAGCGCCCGCCCTTGGCGCAGGGCCGCGTCCGCTATGTCGGCGAGCGCGTCGCGGTCGTGATCGCCGCTACCGAAGCGCAGGCGCGCGATGCGGCGGAGCTGGTGTCGGTCGATTACGAGATCCTGCCCGCGGTGGTGCATGCCGAGGATGCGGTCCGCCCCGATGCGCCATTGCTCCATGAAGGCGCCGCAAACAATACCTCCTTCACGATGCGCATGGGCAATGAGGGTGCGGCCGAGGCCGCGTTCGCCCGGGCGCATCACGTCACGAGGCTCTCGCTCCGCAATAACCGCCTCACCGCCGTCACGATGGAGCCGCGCGGCTGCATTGCCGATTATGATCCCGGTACTCGCCGCTACACGCTCTACAGCAGTACGCAGAATGTGCACGGTGTCCGCCAGACCCTGGCGCATCACATTCTGCATGTCCCCGAAAGCCGCATTCGCGTCGTCGCCCGCGATGTCGGCGGCGGCTTTGGCATGAAGGGCAATGTTTATCCCGAGGAGGCGATCATCGCCTGGGCGGCCCGCCGCGTCGGCCGGCCGGTCAAATGGATCCCGTCGCGCTCCGAGGCATTGCTCGGCGATTACCACGGGCGCGACCAGAACGTCACTGCCGAGCTGGCGCTTGACGCGGAAGGCAGGTTCCTGGCCTTGCGCTGGACCGGATCGCACAATGTCGGCGCCTATATCGAGGGCGCCGGCGCGATCCCGATCCTGTTCTCGCTGAAGCTCGCCTCGACCGTCTACGACATCCCCGCGGTCGCGGTGACGAGCAGCCTCGTCCTCACCAACACCGCGCCGACCGTGCCCTATCGCGGCGCCGGCCGGCCCGAGGCCGTCTACATCATGGAGCGCCTCGTCGCCCAGGCGGCGCGCGAGATGCGCATCGATCCGGCCGAGCTGCGCAGAAAGAACCTGATTCGCCCGGACGCCTATCCCTACGAGACGCGCACCGGCTGGGTCTACGACACCGGCAATTACACCGCGGCGATGGCCAAATGCCAGGCCTTGGCGGATTGGGATGGCTACGCTGCACGGCGGGCTCGCAGCGAGGCCGCCGGCAAATACCGCGGCCGGGGGATCGTCTATTACGTCGACAATACCGGCGTCTTCAATGAGCGCATGGAATTGCGCTTCGACCCCAGTGGCGAAGTGACGATCCTGGCTGGCACCTTGTCGCATGGGCAAGGACACGAGACGAGCTATGCGCAGATGGTCGCCGATTGGCTCGGGGTGCCCGAAGACAAGATCCATCTGTTACAGGCCGACACCGACGAGGTCGCAATCGGCCGCGGCACTTATGCGTCACGCAGCATGATGATCGGCGGCAGCGCTTTGCGGGGCGCGGCCGACGAGGTCATCGACCGCGGCAAGCGTTTTGCCGCACATTTCATGGAGGCCGACGCCGCCGACATCGCCTTTGCCAACGGCGCCTTTACGATCGCCGGCACCGATCGGACGATGCCGATTGGGCAAGTCGCGCAGATGTCGTTCATTCCGATGGGTATCCCCTCGGAGCTCGGCGTCGGCCTGCAGGGTGCCGGTGCCTTCTCCTCTGACGTGCCGAGTTTCCCCAATGGTTGCCACATCTGCGAGGTTGAGATCGACCCCGAGACCGGCGAAGTGGCACTCGACCGCTACACCGTCGTCGACGATTGCGGCACAGTGATCAACCCGTTACTGGCGAAGGGGCAGATCCAGGGCGGCGTCGCGCAAGGCGCCGGCCAGGCATTGCTAGAAGACGTCGTCTATGACCCCGACAGCGGCCAGCTGTTGACCGGCACATTGATGGATTACGGCATCCCGCGCGCCGACACGGTGCCGGCAATCAGCATCGATTTCAGCCCTGTGCCCAGCACGACGAACCCATTGGGAGCCAAAGGTGTCGGCGAAGGCGGCACGGTCGCCTCGACGCCGACGGTGATGAACGCGATCCTCGACGCCCTCGCCCCGCTCGACGTCACCGATGTGCCAATGCCCGCCACGCCCGAGCGCATCTGGCGCGCGCTCCACGAGCACGCCCGCGGTTGAGGGGCCGGCCAAACCTGCCCAGTGTGTTAGATTATCGTCGCTTGACCCTGCCGCAGCGACCACAGAACCACCCTCTCGCGCAGCTCTTTGCAGCTATCGGTTATGGCGCTCCCCGCCCCATCGCCATAGATCCAGTTCGATATCGTCAGAACACAATTCAGCGATAGCAGAGAACATATGGCTGCTACGTTGGGGTTGATTTCATACAGGGAAATGAGCCGCTGACCGGCTTCTAAATCATTGCGCCCAAAAGGAGTCGTATGATGGATCGCATCGCGGTAACGTTTGCCGACCTCGATAAAGGACTTGAATGGATCCGATGCGCCGTCCGTCTTGCCTAATGACGCAAACTTGACAATACGGTCAACTCGGCGATTTAAAGCCTCACTCTCCTTTTTCTCAGCATACCTTAGGAACTCCTCGTCGCAATGCAAGCTTCCGAGTGTATTCGTATGTAGTGCTGTGAAGAATAGACCACTTAAAAACGCCTCGACCAGACTGAACGAGGCGCTTATTATGCTCCGGCTGATGAATTTTTCTCTGCTAATTAGCGGCGCAATATCGTCGCGCTGTCCCTTCATATTGGCGTCGGTCACCTCGAGAGCATCAAGGCGCAGCCGAGTCTCCTTCAGATCGTCTAGCCCGGCATCGATGTCTTGGAGAAAATGATGCTCGGGATAATCGAACTGCAATCCCCAGACTGAAATGCTGAGATGAGCGTAGAACGGGAACCGATGCTTCACTGATTCAGCTAAGGGAAAGAACGCCTTCTCAAATTCATCCAGCCGAAGATTAAGACCGATCCCGGGTTTTATCGCATCGCAAAGATGGGCCAAATCGCCGTAATCACAGCGTTAAAAATGTTTCGTGATGAACCTACGAATTTCGGTGGAAAGCTCGCGATAATTTCGTCCGATCTGAGATGAAACACTCCGCGCTGCATGACGGTTTGCGATCTTAGCCGCAGTGTTTCGTTCCTGTTCGAAGACCCCCCAATTATCGACGTCGCCCATTAGGAGTCTTGAAGCAACGAGAGCCTTCATCCTCGTCTGAGCGTTAGCAATCATGCATGGTCCAAGAAGGCCTGCGCGCCGGCGTGATCCGCCTGCGGCGTTCGCCCAGAGCCAACACGTTTGCTATTTCGAGATGCCATCTGGCCGGAACAGAGGCTTTTTCGGCGGCCAGACGCTCCAGCACTCGATCGCCCGCGGCAGTCGCTTCGTTCTTGAAACATCAGGAATGGGTGACGGACGCGTCGAGCGCAAGATCCGTCACCGCCGGCCTTCGCTGATGAGCTGCTTGACCGGTACGTCCAAGGTTTGACCCTCGCGGAATGTCTTGAGCTGTTCGATCGCTTCGCGCCGACGATCGGGGCCGGTGCGCTCAATCGGCACAAGGCGCGCGATCGGGCGCCCATGCTTGGTGATCGTGAACCGCTCGCCGCGAGCGACCCGCTCAAGCAGAGCAGGAAGATGAGTCTTGGCCTCGTAGGCTCCAATTTCCGCGGGCATGTTTCTTCCGACCGGTCTGAGACTGGTCTAACAATCACGCCAGGTGGCTTCCGAGATCAAGACCTGCGTGCCGATACGCCGCTCCGAGCGCCTCTGGCGCGCCATCCACGCGCGTAAGAGACTGAAACCAGGGACGTGCCAACACAAAGGCGGAGACGATCGATGCCCGCAAATGATCGCAGCTATCTCGGGCCGGACACTATCGAACGGGTGTTCGGCCGCATCCTCGTCTTGCTCCTGCGGATTGGCTTGGTCCGCGGTCATTTCTACGTCCTTGAGGTGCGGGGGCGAAAGAGCGGCAAGACGATCTCATTGCCAGTAGACCCGATCGAGGTCGCAGGGCACAGCTATCTAGTTTGCGCCCGCGGCAATTCCCACTGGGTGCGCAATGCGCGCGCGGCAGGTCAGGTGGCACTTATCCGCGCGATGCAACGCCACCGATATGCCGTGCGCGAACTTTCACCGGGCGAGCGCCCACCGGTTCTCAAGGCCTATCTCGACCGCTATGCCAGCGAGGTGCAGCGCTTCTTCCCGGTACCCAAGGGATCGGCGGTCGAAGCTTTCAGCGACATTGCGGAGCGTTACCCGGTGTTTGAGCTGCAGCAAGCGTAGGGCGGAAAAGCGCAGCGCTTTCCGCCAAACCGCCGAGTCAATCGGGTGAATCGGTGGCGGAATGCGTTTTCGCTTTTCCACCCTACGGCGTTATTCGGCGACTTTATCCGCGGTGCCGAACATTGGGTAATTCGTGTCGTCGACAAAGGCCTCGTCGCCTTCGGTCGGCACCGGCTCGGCGTAGTCGATCGCGCCCTGGATGTTGTCGCCCCACACCTCGCGCGGCAATTCGTAGAGCACCTCGACGCCGTAGCCGTTGGGATCGACAATGTAGAGGCTGTGCGTCATGCCGTGGTTGACGCGGCGCTCGAACTTGACGCCCTTCGCGCGCAGCCAGGCCAACTGCTTCAGCCACGCCTCGCGGTTCGGCAGGGCAATCGCGATGTGGTTGATCGCGACCGGCTGGTCGAACATCGACCAGTCCGCCGGCGGTTTCGGCAGGTTCGGGTTCTCGCACAGCGCGATGTCGTGGTGGTTCATGCGGCCATCGTGGTCGCCCGAATAAAAGCGCATCTTGCCGTTACGGCGCTTCGAATACGCGACCTGCTTGAAACCGAGGGTCTCGGTCCAGAATTTGTGCGACTCCTCGATGTCGCGCACATTGATGACGAGATGGTTGATGCCGCGCGGGGTGACCGCCTCGGTGGGAGTGGCCGGTACGATCGAAGAGGTGCCGTCCGCCATTATGATGCTCCTTCGGCTCGAGACTTCTTGCGGTTGAATATATGCCGGCAGCGCATCGCTCGCCAGCACTCCAGAAATCACGGTTGACAGCGCGTCACATTTAAGAAAGAATATGGTTGTTTTAATCGACCCGGGGAGGAGCGGCGTGAAGACGGCGGGCGACGCCATTCTGTTCCAGCTGAAGAGCCTCGGTGAGGCACAAGCCGAGATTCTCGCCCGACGTCTCGGCATCAGCGTGCAGGCGGTGCGGCAGCGCCTCGACCGGCTCCTCGCCGAAAAACTCGTCGCCTATTCCGACCGCGCGCATGGCCGCGGACGGCCAAGGCGGTTCTGGGCATTGGCGCCGCGCGCGGCATCGCTCTTTCCCGATACCCATGCCCAGCTGACGGTCGACCTGATCGGCGCGATCCGCAATGAGCTCGGCGAGACGGTATTGGCGCAATTGCTCGAACGGCGCCGGGAGCAGATCACCGCCGCCTACAGGAGCCGGTTCGCCCGCGAGCCCGATATTGCAAAGAAGCTGACGGCGCTGGCCGATATGCGCTCAGCCGAGGGCTATATGGCGCGGGTCGAAACGCTTCCCGGTGAGGGTTTTCTGCTCGTCGAAGATCACTGCCCGATCTGCGCCGCGGCGATGAGCTGCCAGGGCTTCTGCAGTATTGAATTGCAGGTGTTTCGGAACCTTCTCGGACCCGGCTGGCGCATCGAACGCGAGGACCACCTCCTTACCGAAGCGCGCCGCTGCAGCTACCGGATCACCCCCGCCGCGGCGCCCGCCCCGAAACCGCAGAGGACGAAGCGAGGTTCGCATGATTCACCAAATGCGGATTTATGAGATTTTCGAGGACACGAAAGACGCGTTCCATGCCCGCTTCCGCGATCATGCGGCTCGCATTATGCGGCGTTACGGGTTCCGCATTGTCGCAATGTGGGAGGCCAAGACGGAGCGGCGAACCGAGTTCGTTTACCTCCTCGAATGGCCGGATGAGCGGACAAAGACGAACTGGGCGGCCTTTATGGAAGACAGCGAATGGGCGGACATCAAACGCGCCACATCAGCCCAAACCGGCGCTCTGGTCGGCGAGATCGAGGATCGTCTGCTCACTCCAACCGACTACTCGCCGCGATCGCAGTTTTAGGTCGCGTCATCACGAGGAGCGAAGTGACGAACCAATCTCAGGCCAATAGCGCGCCCGTCACGAGATTGCTTTGCTTCGCTCGCAATGACGCCTGTAGGGAGTGAACAATGCTTACTGCCACTGGGTTGAAACGCAGCGAACTCGGCAGCGATGGCCACAAGCTGGTGCGGCAAGAGGGGAAGCAGGTGCTGGTCATTGCGCAGAACGGCCGCGTGTTCGCGATTGCAAACCGCTGTCCGCACGAAGGCTATCCGCTGAGCGAAGGCACGATCGGGCCAGGATGTGTGCTGACGTGCAATTGGCATAATTGGAAATTCGACCTCGCGAGCGGTGAGGCGCTGGTCGGCCGCGATCCGGTTCGCACCTATGAGGTCGCGGAGCGCGGCGGCGAGATCTTCATCGATCTTAGCGACCCGCCCGCAGAGAAGAGCCGCATCCGCGCATTGCGCGGCATCGAGGCGGCGATCGCGGACAATGACCGGCCGCGCATGGCGCGCGAAGTTGCGCGGCTGGAACGCGCCGGCTTCGATGCGCGCGAGACGCTGGTGCACGCCGTCAGATTGCGCAATGGGCGGCTCGAAGACGGCATGACCCACGCATACGCCGCGGCCGCGGATTGGCTGCTGCTCGCCGCCCGCGCCGAGACGCCGGCCGAGCGGCTTGCCGCCGAGCTCGAACCGCTCGGCCACATAGCGTGGGATACCGAGGGCGCCGGCGAGTTTCCCTACCCCGAAACCGCCGTTGAATGGGATGGAGCCCGCTTCGTCGCGGCTGTCGAGGCAGAGGACGAGACGGCAGCGGTCGCCCTTATCCGCGGCGCCCTGATGCAAGGCCTGCGCTATACATCACTGCGCGCCGCGATCGGCGAGGCGGCGCTCGCTCACTACGCGGCGCTCGGTCACTGTGCGATCTACACGCTAAAAGCCGGTCAGCTGATCGAAAGCGTGGGCGAGGAGGTCGCCGAGCCGGTACTCCTCTCCCTGACGCGCATGCTGGTGCGTGCGAGGCGCGAGGAACGCCTGCCCGAGTTCCGCGGCTATGCGAAGGCATCGGCCGAATGGGACGGATCCGGCACCGCGCCGGTGCGGGCCGCCGATTTCATCGGGCTGTCGGTCGATGGCGCTTTGCAGCGAACCTTGGCCTCCTCGGGCAGGCCGATGCACGAGCTTTACGACGCGCTGCTCGGCGCCTCCCTATTCAACTTCTTGCATTTCGACACCGCATTCGAGCGCGCCAGCGACAATGCGATTGCCGACAATATCGGCTGGCTCGATTTCACTCATGCGCTGACCTTTGCGAATGCCTGCCGGCACATCTGCGACGAGCGGCCGGATCTATGGCCGCGAGCGGCGTTGCAATTGGCGCTGTTTATCGGGCGCAACCGGAAATATGTGGGAGCCGACGAGGACGTGGCGCGCTGGCGTGTCGAGGATCGTCGCAGCTTTCTCACCGACGGCACCAACGCGCTCTACGACCACGGCATTCCCGAACCGATCATCGCCTGCCATCGTCTGAAGGTCCTCATCGCATTGGAAGACGAGTTGGAGGCGGCACCCGACGCCGCATGGGTCGAGACGGCCTGCGCCGCGGTGAACCGTTATCTCCATACGCCGATGAAGCGCCACCATAACCTGCGCATCGCCGCGCAGGCGCTCGACTTCGTCGCCAGAGAAGCCTGACCGACATACCACCCTATGGTACGGAAGACGCGCTTACGCAATCGCGCGGCGTCATGCGCAAGCCAGACGCGGCAATCGCTTCAGCGCCGCGATCGGTGTGCCACTCTGTCGGGCCGATACCGAGAGGATCGAACTGCATCTCGCGGGCAAAATTGTGTAATGGTCTCTCAGTGCCTTTCGCAATGATTCGCGCCAGCAATTCAGTCGCGCCGCCGTTGTAAATCCAGCGCTGACCCGGCTCCATCACGGCCGGTGCGCCAAGAACGAAGCGGTAGCGATCCGGCGCCAAGTCCATAGCGATCTCGCTGTTGGTCGGATCGGAATAAGGAACGTTGAGTTCATCCCAATCCGTCCCCATCGTCATTGTCAGTGGATTGTGGATGGTCCAGCGAGTGCGGGCGGGGTCGGCGGCGAGGTCGGTGTATTCGGGGAACGAGCCAAGCAGTGGCGCATCCGGTGGCGGCACCTTTCCTTCGGCGAGCGCGATGCCATAGAGCAGGCCAACAACGCTCTTCGACACTGAACGCAGATCATGCAGGGTATCGGCGTTGAACACCACCTTGCCCAAGGGACGGCCTCGCGCGTTGCAGAGTGCCTCCTATTTCGGCCCCATTGGTGCCATGACCAAATTTAATCAGATCGCAGCTTCAAGTTTCAGGTGAACGCGGGCACCTAGGAGGCGAGGGGTACAACATGTAGGCTGCTGGAGAGCGTTCGCCATCCAATTGCAATAGATTCTTCACTTTACTGTAACAGGGGACGGCTAGGCTTTATTGCGATCTTGAGACATGACTGTGGCAGGGGTTTTGGTGACAGGTGCAGTTGCGAAGGAATTACCCGCAGAACTCGATGAAATCAGCTTACGAAAGGCGTACGCGCGTTGGGCGCCGGTCTACGATCTGGTCTTTGGCGCCGTGTTCGAGCGAGGGCGTCGCGCGGCAATCGCCGCTGCCGAGCGGGTCGGAGGCCGAATCCTCGAAGTCGGTGTCGGCACGGGCATCTCGCTCCCCGGCTATTCCCCGCAGAATTGCATAATCGGGATCGATCTTTCGGAAGAGATGCTCCGCAAAGCGCGGCGACGGGTGGCGGAACTTTCCCTCACCAACGTAGAGAAGCTGGAGGTGATGGATGCGGAGCATCTGTCATTCGCCGATGCTTCGTTCGACGTCGTCGTGGCGAATCACGTGATCTCGACAGTGCCCAACCCCGAGGCAGCGCTCGACGAGTGTGCCCGCATGCTCAGGCCCGGCGGTGAAATGGTTCTTCTCAGCCGCATCGGTGCAGATGCCGGCTTGCGGCACCTGGTCGAACGATTGCTGCAACCGATCGTTTGCCGGCTCGGATGGCGGGCTGAGTTTAGCTGGGACCGATTCGTTCGCTGGACCGAACGGCGAACCGATGTGCGCCTGATCGAGCGCCGGCCGATGCCGCCGTTCGGTCATTTCTCGCTCCTGAGATTTGGGAAATTCGAACGAGGGGCAGGAGCGTGAGCACCGCAGACCGGCCGATTTGCGGCTGACTTTGCCAATACTCGTCAAAAAGGGGATGTTCGGGATGCATGGTTTTATGCAGACGCTGAAAATTCAGCGCTGGGACGACCACCGTTTCTATCACCACAGTCTAATTAATCAGTCGCTTCATTTGTTGAGCGCGACGAGTTTTGTTCTGATGTATTTTTTGCTGTTCTGGGATCCGGCAATAGCGGCGATGACCGGATGGATGGTATCGATGACCAGCCGCCAAATCGGCCATTTCTTTTTCGAGCCCAAGGGTTACGACACGGTAAACGACGTCACTCATGAATACAAAGAAGATGTCAAGGTCGGCTACAATCTCCGCCGCAAGGTCGTATTGCTCTCGATTTGGGCATTATCTCCAGTGCCGTTGTATTTCACGCCGACTTTTTTTGGAATGATCCGCCCGTGGGAAAGCGCGCTCGGGTTTGTTCATCAGATCGGGATGTGCTGGCTGTTCATCGGAGTTGCCGGAGTAATACTGCGGTCCATTCAGCTGTTCTTCATCAGGGACCTGCAGACCGGATTGGTTTGGGCGGTCAAGATCCTGACCGATCCCTTCCACGACATCAAACTTTATCACAAGGCGCCCTACTATCTGTTGCGCGGCGAGATGGAAGACCCGGTGGCGCTGGGCCACAGCCACTGAGGGCAGGGGCGACGCGTCTTTAGTGTGACGCCCGGTGAGCGAGGCGGGACGAGAACCGATGAGAAATCATCTCGCGCAGAATCCGGCGCTTTATCGTCCCGTTGCTGGCGAGCGGGTCCTCCCACCACCAGCCGCCCTGTTGCATTGCTTCGGCCGCGGCAACGAAACGGTCGGCGACCGCTTGGTAATCGGCCTGCGTGTAGTTCAGGCTGAAGATGAGCCTACCGGTGCCGATCCAGCTCAGCCCCAGGCCTTCCGCCCGCAGATGATACTGGAACATCCAGTTATAGGCCGAAGGCCGCGTGTAGCAGATCGTCCAGATCGACGACAGGTTCGCCACCTGTACCGGCAACCCCGCAACGCGCAATCGCCGATTGAGCGCCGCTGCGCGGCCATCCCAAATTTCGTCGAGGTCGCGGTAGAGCGCAGCTATCGCCGGCTCTTCGAGGCGGCGCAGGAACTCGTTCATCGCCGCCATGACGTAGGGATGCGAGTTGAACGTGCCGCGCGCAAAGCAGATATCGGCCGGCCGATCCTCGCGGAAGCGTTTCATCAGGTGCTTGCGGCCGCAGACCGCGCCGATCGGCAGGCCGCCTCCGAGAGTCTTTCCATAGGTCACAAGGTCGGCCGGGACGCCGAAATATTCCTGTGCGCCACCTCGGGCGAGGCGGAAACCGACAAAGACCTCGTCGAAGATCAATACGATGCCGCGCTCCGTGCAGACCCCACGGAGCTGCCTCAGCCAATCGGCATAGGCCGTGCGATCGAGGCGCGCCTGACGGGTGCTGTCGACCAAGGTCGAATTGGCAGGTGCGGCGCTGTTCGGGTGCATGACCTGCACCGGGTTGACGAGCACACAGGCGATGTCGCGTCGGCTGCGCAGCACCCGCAGCGACGCCTCGGACATGTCCTTCAGTGTGTATGTTTCATGCTTCGGCACCGGATTGCCG
Organism: uncultured Alphaproteobacteria bacterium; assembly: GCA_963700185.1. Taxonomy (GTDB): domain Bacteria; phylum Pseudomonadota; class Alphaproteobacteria; order ATCC43930; family CGMCC-115725; genus AP-15. The sequence goes on along the minus strand of CAVOWP010000012.1, from coordinate 92,971 downwards.
ACGCCCGGCTGCACGTCGCCCCACCAGCCGTGATACGCGCCGCAAAAGCGCACCAGGTGAGACCGTCTCGTATGGTAGCGCGCGAGCCTGACCGCTTGCATGACCGCTTCAGTTCCGGACATGTGGAACGAAACTTCGTCCATGCCCGAAAGCCGCACGAGGCGCGCGGCATTGTCGGCGACGAGCGGATGATAGAAACCCAATACCGGACCGAGCGCATGCGCGCGCTCGATGCCGCGATCGATGCACTCCTTGTAGAAGTCGTAACCGAACAGATTGACGCCGTAAGACCCGGTAAGATCGTAAAACGAATTGCCGTCGAGGTCGGTCGTCGTCACCCCGGACGAGGATTGCAGAAACGCGCCGACCGGCAAGTGCTGGCGTATGTGGCGGCTGAACTGAAACGGAACGCGGTAAGCCTCGGTGAACTGCAGATCCGAGATCAGCTCGGTGGCCTCGGCCGTCAGCCGCAATGTGCTTGCGTATCGTTTTCGGTAGAGGTCCGCGAGCCGCACAAAATCGGCGCGCCGCTGTGCGACAATGTCGTCGGGTGCTGCATCTGCCCCAAAGAACCGCGCCTCGTCGTATTGATAGAACGGCACCAGCGAGGCGACGAATTGGGCGATGCGCGGGTGCCCGCCGAGCGATCTGTGCTTTGCCTTCGACAGCTCCAGCCGCGCTTTCAGGCCAGCCGTCGCCGCTGCCAAGCTCATGCTGGTGATTGCGCCTCCATGAATGCAGTCAATATTCGATTATTTTTACAATGATGTGACAATGGGAGCGGCATCCGCCAAAACCCGGCTGTGGGAGGACGTCAGTTTTCTGCTGAGCAACCGCATCCCGCATCAGCTGGCGAATCGCCTCTTTGGCTGGTTCAGTCAGATCGAGGCGCCTTTGCTGACGCGAGCCTCGATCGCGATCTGGCGGCTATTCGCCGATCTCGACTTGAGCGAAGCGCGAACACAGCGCTTCCCGAGCTTGCACGCGTGCTTTACGCGAGAGCTGAAACCAGGCGCACGTCCGGTCGACCGCGACCCGAACAATTTGACTAGTCCCTGTGATGCCCTCGTCGGCGCTTGCGGACGGATCGACCGCAACGAGCCGATCCAAGCCAAAGGGTTTCCCTACACATTGCAGGATTTGCTGATCGACCCGCAGCTCGTCGAACTCTATCGCGATGGTGAATACGTCACGTTGCGGCTGACGCCCACCATGTACCACCGTTTCCACGCGCCGTACGACTGCACTGTCGACAAGGTCACCTACATTTCCGGCAATTCGTGGAACGTCGACCCGATAGCGCTCAACCGGATTGCCAGATTGTTCTGCAAAAATGAGCGCGCGGTCATTCGCACGACGCTTCGTCGATCCGGTGTGGTGATCACTTTGGTGCCGGTCGCCGCGATTCTCGTCGCCAGCATCCGTCTGCACTTTCTCGACGTCCTGTTGAACATGCAGTACCGCGGGGAGGCCGAAATTCCCTGCGGGGCCTTCCTCAACAAAGGGCAAGAAATGGGATGGTTCCAACATGGCTCGACGATCATCGTCTTTGCACCGAAGGGCGTCGCCCTTTGCGGCGCGGTACGGCAGGGTGCGGTCATTCGTGTGGGCCAGCCGCTGATGCGATTGCCGTCGTGATTGGCGCGCGGTCATGAGGATACTGATCGCTACCGATGCGTGGTCGCCACAAGTCAATGGCGTCGTTCGGAGCCTACAGTCTCTGGCCGCTTATGCTACCAAGCTCGGTACCGAGATCGAGTTTCTGACGCCGGAAGGCTTTCGGACCTTTCCGCTGCCGACCTATCCGAGTATTCGCTGCGGCATCCCGACTTGGCGCGAAATCGCGCGGCGAATTGAGAATGCAGCACCCGATTGCCTGCATATCGCCACCGAAGGGCCCATCGGGCAGGTCGTGCGGCGCTATTGCCTGGCGCGAAAAATATCCTTCACGACAAGCTACATGACCCGTTTCCCGGAGTACGTTTCGGCACGGCTGCCGGTCCCCCTGTCATGGAGCTACGCGCTCTTGCGCCGCTTTCATGCGGCGGCTGCGGTCACGATGGTGTCCACCCGTTCTTTGATCGAGGAGCTCGGCAATCGCGGCTTTGCACATCTGGCGATGTGGACGCGCGGCGTCGATACCGACCTCTTCAGCCCGGAACATGCCGCCGCATTCGATCTGCCTCGCCCCATTTTTGTCAGCGTCGGCCGCCTCGCAGTGGAAAAGAACCTGCCGGCGTTCCTGGCGCTCGATTTGCCGGGCTCCAAGGTCGTTATCGGCGACGGGCCGCAGGCGGGCGAGCTGCAATCGCGGTTTCCGGACGCTCATTTCCTCGGGCAGATGGAAGGAGAAACATTGGCCGCCCATATCGCGGCGGCAGATGTATTCGTGTTCCCGAGCTTAACGGACACATTCGGCGTCGTTCAGCTCGAGGCGCTGGCTTGCGGCGTTCCGGTTGCCGCCTATCCCGTTCCGGGCCCCGGGGACGTGATCGGCAGCAATCCGGTCGGAGTGCTCGACGCGGATCTCAAATTCGCCTGCCTCGAAGCTCTGACGATTCCGCGCGCGGCCTGCCGTGCGTTTGCGCTTACCCAATCCTGGGAACGAAGCGCGCTGCAGTTCATCTCGCATTGCCGGCCCTGCCGGCGCTCGGCGGCGGCATGAGCGTATCGCCCGAGACGGATAATTCACCGCAACCGCAGCCCTTGCCCGTCTAACCCATTGCAGAGAAGCCGCCATCGATCGGGATCGCAGCGCCGGTAATGAAGTCGGAGGCGGGAGAGGCGAGGAAGACGGCGATCCCGGCGAGATCTTTTGGGACGCCCCAGCGGCCGGCCGGGGTGCGGGCCAGCACCCGCTCGTGCAATCCGGCGACTTGCCGGCGAGCGTCGCGGGTCAGCTCGGTGTCGATCCAGCCGGGCAAAACGGCGTTGACCTGTATGTTATCCACCGCCCAGGCGGTGGCGAGCGACTTGGTCAATTGGACGAGGGCGCCTTTACTCGCGGCATAAGGGGCGGCGTAAGCGGCGCCGAAGAGGGCGAACATCGAGCCGATATTGATGATCTTGCCGCCGCCGCTGCGCTTCATGACGGGGTGGGCGGCTTGCGAACACAGAAAAGCGCCCGTCAGATTGGTGTCGAGCACGGCATGCCATTCGGCCGCGGTATATTCCTCCGGCGGTTTGCGGATCGAGGTTCCGGCGTTGTTGACGAGGATGTCGAGCCGGCCAAACCGCTTTTCCGTCTGCTCGATCACCGCCCGGCAGGAGCTCTCGTCGGCCACATCCAGCGCGATAAAGGCACTTTGGGCCCCGAGCTCGGCCACCGCGGCCTCCGCCTTCTCTGCGTCGCGCGCCGCCACCACGACACGGGCGCCCGCCGCGGCGAGCCCATGCGCCATACCGAGCCCGATCCCGCCATTGCCGCCGGTCACGATGGCGACGCGTCCCGTTAGATCGAACATGGTCATCAGAAATCTCCGACAAGGGCCAAGCGGCCGTCACTCGCCGGGCAGCGTGAACTGAAAGATGGCACCCCGTCCGGCGTTGGGGCTCGCCCACAAGCGGCCGCCATGCGACTCGATGATCCGCCGGCTGATGGACAGTCCCATACCGGTGCCTTGCGGTTTTGTGGTGAAGAATGCGTCGAAAATGCGCTCGGCTTTATCGACGGGAAGCCCGACGCCGGAATCACTCACCGAAATCAAGAGCTGACCATGCTCGATCCTCTTCGATGCGATGGTCAGTTCACCACCCGTCTCTCGCATCGCCTCGATGCCGTTGAGCATGAGGTTCATCAAAACCTGCTGCAGCTGTACGCGATCCGCTGTCGTCCGCGGAAGCCCCGGGTCGAGTTCCGTGCGGATTGAAATGGAGTGCCGATCCGCCGTATCCCCCAGCAAAACCGTCATCTCCCGAAGGATTTCGTTCAGGTCGACCACTTCCCGTTCTGGCGTGCCTCGCCCGTAAAGTGAGCGAACTCTGTCGATGATGCCGGCGGCGCGCGTCACCGCCGCGACCATTGCCGGAGGCAGCGCCGCATGCTTCCGTCAGATCGGGTGGATCACGACGGAGCCATCGCATGCAGGCGTTGGCGTCTATGATGGCGGCGGCGATCGGCTGCTTGATTTCGTGAGCCAGCGAGGCGGTCAGTTCTCCCATCATGCTCACGCGGTTGATGTGCGCGAGATCTGCCTCGAGCTGGCGCAATCTTTCGCGCTCTTCTTCGGCGCGGTTGCGCTCGGTAATATCCGTTACCGCACCTACGAAGACCAAACGTTCCGGATCTTCGCCGGTCAAGCGATGAGCCACGGCTTGAACGTATTTGACAGAACCGTCGGCCATCAACAGGCGATGCTCGGCAATAAAATCGCACCCCTCCTTCGAGGCGCGATCAATGATTTGATGCAGACGCATCCGGTCGTCCGGATGAGTGCGGTCGATCACCAACTGAATGGTGGGCTTTGTCGTAGGCTCGCATTCAAATATTCGATAAGCCCCATCGGACCAGTAGAGTTCCCCGGTCGAAGCGTTCCAGCCGAAACTCCCCGTGTGGCTCAATTGCTCCGCCTCTGCCAGATACATCTCGCTCCGGCGCAGCGCCTCCTCGGCCTTCTTGCGTTCGGCTCGTTCTCGGGCTTCGCGCAGCGCGCGCTGCACCGATGGCACGAGCCGTGATAACCGTGTCTTCAGAACATAATCCGTGGCCCCGCTCGTGAGCGCTTCGATCGCTATCTCTTCGCCGAAGCCCGAGACAAAGATGAAAGGCAGATCAGGGCGGGCGCTCAGCGCAAGCTTCAATGCTGAAAGGCCGTCGAACGAAGGAAGCTTGTAATCGGCGAGAATCAGGTCAATTCCACGGTCTTCAAGAGCGGCCAGGAACTCGGCGCGCGTTTGGACGCGGGTGACTTCGCAGACGAAATGATCGGCTTCAAGGAGATCTTGAATGAGCTCCGCGTCCTGGATGCTGTCCTCCAGCAACAGAATGCGGAGCCGCGCTTCCTCGGCCTTCCTGCGTTCGGCTCGTTCTCGGGCTTCGCGCAGCGCGCGCTGCACCGACGGCACGAGCCGTGATAACCGCGTCTTCAGAACATAATCCGCGGCGCCGCTGGTGAGCGCTTCGATCGCTATCTCTTCCCCGAAGCCCGAGACAAAGATGAAAGGCAGATCAGGGTGGGCGCTCCGCGTGAGCTGCAATGCGGAAAGGCCGTCGAACGAAGGGAGGTTGTAATCGGCGAGAACCAGGTCAATTCCACCCTCTTCAAGAGCGGCCAGGAACTCGGCGCGCGTCTGGACGCGGGTTACTTCACAGACGAAATGATCCGCTTCAAGGAGCTCTTGAATGAGCTCCGCGTCCTGGATGCTATCCTCCAGCAACAGAATGCGGAGCGGGGTCGTCATGGCGCCTTCTTCATGCTCCCCGGCGGCGGCTCGTTGATGACCGCCCAGAAGACGCCCAGTTCCTTGATGGCATTGACGAATTCGTGAAAATCGACCGGCTTCACGACATAGGCGTTCACGCCGAGTTTGTAGCTTCTGACCATGTCTTTTTCCTCGCGGGACGACGTCAGCACCACCACCGGTATCAGCTTCAGGCGCTCGTCGGACTTGATTTGCTGTAAGACTTGCAGGCCATCGACTTTCGGCAGTTTCAGGTCCAGCAGCATGACCGCGGGGTTGTCGTTCGAGCGAGCGCTGAACTCGCCCCGACAATAGAGGTAATCCAGGGCTTTTTCTCCGTCGCGGGTAACCACGACCTCGTTTGCCAGGTTATATTCGCCCAGCGCCGTCAGAGTAAGTTCCACGTCTCTCGGGTCGTCCTCGACGAGCAGAATGCGTGCCAGTTCGCTCATAGCGTGTTCGCGGTCCTCTCCGCCGCATCTTGTGCTTTAGGGAGTGAGAAATACAAAGTCGCGCCTTGATCGACACCGCCCTCGGCTCGGACCTCCCCTCCGTGGCGGTGGATGATCCGCCGAACGGTCGCCAGTCCTATTCCAGTGCCCTCGAACTCTTCCGGAAGATGCAGGCGTTGAAACACGCCGAACAGTTTATCTACATACTGCATGTCGAAGCCGGCGCCATTATCCCTCACGAACACCTCGACTTCATCTTCCCCATCGACACAGCCAATCTCGATTTCGGCCTGGGCTCGCATGCGCGTGAATTTGACCGCGTTGGCGAGAAGGTTGACGATCACCAGCTTCAGCATGGAACGGTCGCCGTAACAGACCGGAAGGGGATGGATCTTCCAGAAAATGTCTCGCCCTGTCGTGTCCTGCCCGATCTCCGCGACGACCTCTTTGACGAGCTGGTCCAGGCTCACCAGCGTCTTTTTGGTCTCGGTCCGCCCGATCCTGGAAAATGCCAGCAGATCGTCGATCAGGTTACCCATTCTTTTTGATGATTCGAGAATTGTTTGCATGAACCGGCGACTCTTCTCGTCGAGCAAGGAAGACGCCTGTCTCTGTAGCAGCTCCGAGTACCCGACCACATGGCGAAGCGGCGCGCGAAGGTCGTGGGAGACGGAATAGGCAAAAGATTCTAATTCGTTGTTGCTCGTTTCGAGGTCCCTAGCCCGTTTGGCGAGCTCATTATTGAGTTTGAGAATTTCGTCTTCTCGGCGCTTGCGCTGTTCCACCTCAACCTGAAGGTGATCTCGAGTGTCGCGAAGATCGTTCTCGATGCGGCGTCGAACAGCTACGAACCAGGCAATGATCACCGCCGAGGCCGCGAAAAGAAAAAAGTACGGTAGGTCTTCTCTGGAAACTTCGAAGGTGTAAAGAGGCTCGGTGAAGAAGTAATTGAAGCAGGCCGAGGATAGCACCACCGCCAGCGCGGAAGGCCCAGCCCCCGCGTACCAGGTGGTGACGACGATGGCCAGGTCGAAGAGCGGCAATTCTATCCCGCGAAAGCCGTAATGCTGGAATGCGAGCGCCGCCCCGAGCGCGACGGCAACGCCGATGACCGAGAAACCATGGCGGATCGCCGGGCCGCCCCTGTGCAGTTCCAGGTTCCAGCGCGCCAAGCTTCGCCTCACCGCCACACCTGTGGAACCTTCCGCAAGATGGATAGTGATGACACTTCTCTTCCGACCGCTCTGCGTGTGAGATGTAAACGCGGCCCCGCGCGCGTTCGGGCGCGGCCCCGACAAAGGACCAACATGGCGTCCTCACGGAAGCAAATCATCGCCTGCGCCGACCGGTAACCAAGTCCGGCGCGTGAGATTGTGCCGGATCAGCGCTCCGCCCGCCAGTCGAATCGGGCCGATGTCGCTCGGGGCGGGGCTCACATACCCGATGATTTAGGCCGTCTCGCCGTTGACGCCCCCGTAGCGGATTTCGAGCACTTCAATCTGCTCGACGCCGGCGGGGGCGCGGAGTTCGACCGTGTCACCCTCATGCGCTTTGAGCAGTGCGCGGGCGATTGGCGATACCCAGCTGACCTGGCCGCGGGCGAAATCGGCTTCGTCGATGCCGACGATCGTAATCGTCTTTTCGGCTCCGTCCTCGGTGGCGTAGGTGACGGTAGCGCCAAAGAACACCTGGTCGCGCCGCTTCTGATGACTCGGGTCGACCACCTCGGCGCTTTCGAGCCGCTTCGTCAGGAAGCGGATGCGACGGTCGATCTCGCGCAGGCGCCGCTTGCCGTAGATGTAGTCGCCGTTTTCCGACCGGTCGCCGTTGCCGGCCGCCCAGGCCACGGTCTCCACCACTTTCGGGCGCTCCACCCGCAGCAGCTGACGCAGTTCATCTTGCATATGGCGGTGACCCAGTGGGGTCATATAGTTCTTGAACCGGAGTGGAACGGCCGGCGACTCGTCGGGGAGGTCGGCCTCATCATCCGCTTCCTTCACGAAGGCTTTGCTCATCGGATCACCTTCTCCTCTCGCAATGCGGCAATTGCATAATAAAGATGCTATATTTCGCCGATGTCGATCGGCGCTGAGCCCAGGTTCGATGCCGTCCTATTCGATCTGCTGACGGCGCTGCTCAACTCCTGGACCTTGTGGAACATCGTCGCCGGGAGCCCAGAAGATGGCCGCAAGTGGCGCGCAGCCTATTTGCGCCGCACCTACGAGGCCGGCGCCTACCATCCCTACGAGGCGCTCGTCGCCGAGGCCGCGGCCGAGGTCGGGCTGTCGCCGAAATTGGCGGCTCAGCTCGCCGCTCGCTACGGCGAGCTCGAGCCGTGGCCGGAGGTTCGCGAAGTACTCGGCGCGCTGCGCCGCGAAGGGGTGGCGTTAGGTGTCGTCACGAACTGCTCCGAGGAACTCGCGGCCAAAGCGGTCGCTTGCACCGGCATCGAATTCGATGTCGTCGTCACAGCCGAGGGCGCCGGTTTCTACAAGCCCGACCCACGCCCGTACGAGATCGCTCTGATCGAGCTGAGTGTAGTGCCCGGCCGGTGTCTGTTCATAGCCGGGTCCGCTTACGACCTGTTGGGCACGAGCAAAGTCGGTCTGCCCACCTATTGGCACGACCGTATTGGTATGGCGCCGCCATCCAATGCACCCGAACCGATCGCGCGCCACCGCTCGCTGTACCCGCTCCTCGAACTAGTGCGAGCCGTCGGATAGGGGCTTACTCCGGCAGGCGGGTGGATTGCCAGGTCACCATCTGCCACTGGCCGCCTTTGTTGGCGTAAACGTCGGTGAACCGGACGCTGAAGCTGTTCGGGCGACCCTGCGACATGACGCTGATGCGGCACGAGCCGGTCAGTACGACCGCCTCGCCCAGATCCTGGGCCTTGACGTCGGAGGGCACGACTGCGGTGTAGACTGTCGATCCCGACTCCATATTGCCGATCAGGCTTTGCTTCGTGTCGAGCCGTGCCGTGGAGTGGGTGTAGACGAGGTCGTCGGACAGCAGCGCCTTCAATGTGGCGATGTCCTTTTGCGCCATTGCGGTCATGCGCTTCTTGTCGAGGTCGATGACCATTTGTCCATTGCCTGCCATTTGTCTCTCCTTTCAGCGGGTTTCCAGGACCAGCTTGCCCTGCAGGTGGCGGCTTTCGCTGACCCGGTGCGCTTCCGCCGCATCGGCGAGCTTATAGCGGGTGATCGCCGGCGGCGATACCGCGCCGGCTTCGAGCAACGCGAGCATTCGTTCCAGATGCGCACGGTCGCGGGCCACACTGGGGCGTAGCACCTGCACATCCTTGCGGGTCGCCTGAAACCCGGCCGGCGCCGGCGCGATCCACACCAGCCGGCCACCCGGCTTCAGCACGGCATAGGAACGGACCTGGACATCTCCGCCGACCGTGTCGAATACAACGTCGCAGTCGGCAACGACCTTGGTGAAGTCTTCCTGGTTGTAGTCGACGACCCGATCAGCGCCCAGCTGGCGGACATAATCGTGGTTGCGGGCACTCGCCGTCGTGATCACCGTCGTTCCGAGATGTTTGGCGAGCTGGATCGCGAAGCCGGCGACGCCGCCCGCGCCGCCCTGGATCAGGATGGTTTCATCGGGCTTGAGCTTTGCGGTATCTTCGAGCGCCCACAGGGCGGTGATGCTGGTCAGGGCCATCGCTGCTGCCTCGGCGTGCTCCAGGCGCGCGGGCTTTTTGGCGATGATCGCCGCCTTGATCGCAATCTTTTCCGCGTAGGCGCCCTCGATCCCCTGATCGCAAACCCCGAACACCGGGTCGCCGACCCGCAAATCGGTGACGCCAGACCCAACTGCGCTGACCACGCCCGAGAAGTCGCGGCCCAGGATATGCGGCAGCTTGACGCCGCTCCCACTGTACGCCCCGCCGCCGAGCCGCACCTTGTAATCCGCCGCGTTGACGCTGGCGGCGTGGATGTCGACGACAACCTCGCCGGGTCCGGCGACCGGGTCGGGCACCTCGGCCAGATGCAATACCTCCGGCCCGCCATGCTTCTCGAACAGCACCGCCTTCATCGCCCCTTCTCCCTGTACAAGCGATCCTCGCCTGACCCATAAATCTTCATGACGAGGGTAGCAAGCAAAGCCGCTGCCTGAACCGCATGTAAGGAGCTGCGATGATCACGCCCACCTATGTCCGCACGATGGCCGCCTACAATGCCGAGATGAATCGCCGGCTGTACGGCGCCGCCGCGCGGCTGTCCGACGCCGAGCGGTGGCAGCCGCGCGGCGCGTTCTGGGGCTCGATCCACGGCACTCTCAATCATCTTCTATGGGGCGACCGGCAGTGGATGTCGCGTTTCGACAACTGGCCCAAGCCCGATGTCGCGATCAAGCAGAGCATCGGTCTGATCGAGGATTTTGCGGCGCTCAGCGCGGCGCGCGAGACGGCGGACGCCGACATCTCGCGCTGGGCGGCGAAGGTCGACGACGCCTGGATGGCCGAAGATTTGGTCTGGTTCAGCGGCGCCGCCGGGCGCGAGATGCGCGCCCCGAAGGGCTTTTTGATCAGCCATTTCTTCAACCACCAGACCCATCACCGCGGGCAGGTGCACGCGATGCTGACCGCCGCCGGCCAGGAAACCGGCGACACCGATCTGTTCCTCCTCGTCCCGGAGCCGCTCTGATGATCGAGACCTATGAGGGCGGCTGCCACTGCGGCCGGGTGCGCTTCCGGGTGCGCGTCGATTTGGCGGGGCTGCTCGAATGCAACTGCTCGATTTGCATAAAGAAAGGCATCCTGCACCTGATCGTGCCGCCGGAGCAATTCGAGCTGCTGCAGGGCGAGGAGGACCTCGCGACCTACCAGTTCAACACCAACACCGCCAAGCACACCTTCTGCCGGCATTGCGGCATCCATGCCTTTTATGTGCCGCGCTCGGACCCCGACAAGATCAGCGTCAACGCCCGCTGCCTGGAGGGGCTCGACCCGGCGGCGCTAAAGCCGACCAGCTTTTTCGACGGCCGAAATTGGGAACAGGCCCAAGCGGCGCGCCAATGCTAGGTCAGGGGAGAAATCAGGGGTCGTCTTGGATTTCGACGACGTCCTGGGCGAAGATCATCTCCTCGCTGCCGATCCGTGCGGGGTCGTCGGGTGAGGTGAGATAGCGCGCAAAGAGCCACACTCCGTCGAGCGGGTTGGAGACGATTTCGGCGGTTGCACCGTCGACGAGAGCGATCCGGGTGCCGGGGCCCAGCAATCGGATGTTGACAGGCTCGCTCATTCCGCGGCCCGTGCAACGCGCCAAGTCGCGAGTTCGTCCCAGCCGTCGGCTTCCATAAATTCGGCCCAGCGGCGGTAGAGGTTGCGCAAATTGTGCTCGCTGGATTTGGCCTCCGTGATGTCCATGACCGTGCCCGGAATGTGCAGCCCCTGCCATTCGTATCTCTCGGTCTCGAAGCCGAGGCCCTGCTCGTAGCTGTAGGGGTAGCGTCGCGCGATCGTTCCGCGGCTGGCGGCATGCGCGTAGTTCCAGTTCTCCATGTCGTCCTGCTCGGTCATGCCGGCGGGACCGGAATATCGGATGTAGTAATCGCGCAGGAAATCCTTGACTTCCCTGGGCGCCGCCGCATCGACCAGATACCAACGCCACACTTCGGTCTGGTGCGGCCCGCGCGGGTGCCAGACGGCGATCGTGCGCGGCTGGCGCGGATGCAGTGCCGTATTCGGGAAAATCTCGCCGGGGCTGCCGATGACACGGGCCCATTCGCCGCGCTTCTTGCGCCGCTCAGCTTCGCAATGGGCGAAATACTCGGACACTACCGGGGAGTACTGATAAGAGGGCGGCATCGGCTGATCCTTGGGGAAGAGGTACACCCCGGTCTGATGGCCACGATCATAGAACGCGACGTGGAGGCGGCGCGCCATCTGCCGCTCCTGCATGTCGCGGCGGCCGCTGCCGCTGGGACCGATGCCGACGAGATCGACCGAGCGGTGGCTGATGTTGTGGTAGCTGTCACCGCAGAAATTTTCCGCCGGGAATTTCCAATTGCACGGAATCAGCCATTTCTGGATGCCGCCCAATATTTCGGTGCCGCCTTCGCCGCCGTCCCAGCCGTCGAGGGTCAGGTCGAGATAGCGAACGAAATCGCCGAGATATTCGACAAAAGGCGGCGCCATCGGGTCCCAGCTCGCCCACACCGTGCCCTTGTAGAGGCAGAGCTGCGGGACCTCGACCAGACCCCATTGCGATTTGTCGAGCTTCTCGTGATAAGCCTCGCGGAAATAGGGGACCCCGACCAGTTTGCCGTCCGTCCCGTAGCTCCAGCCATGGTAGGGGCAGGTGAACACCGGCGTGCTGCCCGCGTCGTACCGGCACACCTTCATGCCACGGTGGCGGCAGGAGTTGAGGAAGACATGCACCTTGCCGGTGCGGTCGCGGCAGAGGATCACCGATTCCTCACCCATCCCCGACACGAAGAAATCGCCGGGCTTGGGGATCTGGCTCTCATGGCCGACGAACAGCCAGGCGCGCGCAAAGAGGCGCTCCAGCTCTTCCCGGTATATTTCCTCGTTGACAAAGATTTCGCGGCTGATCTGCCCCGCCGCCGTATCGACGAGACCGGTCCGATATCCATGCTTGCCTGCTGCCACTATTTTCCTCCCTACTCGGAGTTCTCGTCTTCCCGGCGAAGACCGGGACCCATGGCCGAAATGAGCACCGGCCTTCGCCAGTGAGAGGATACGGGACGCAAACGGGGTGCCCTCAAACCTCGAGCTAAAAGAAAAAGGTGAGGTTCTTGGTCAGCAGGACGTTTTGGTCCAAGACGATCTTGCGGCGCGCAATCTGCCACCCGCCGTCGACGCGCCGCAGCAGATCCTCTCGCTTGCCGACAAGGATGTCGGTCTCGGTCTCGACCCTATTACGGTAGATCAGAAACCGGCATCTGACGGTGACCTCCTGGGGCTCGGCTATCGACGGATTGACCTCGAGCACCCGCACATTGGAGACCATGTGCGAGATGCGTGAGACTGGCTCCTCGGCCCAATGCATTCCGGTCAGGATCTGCTTGACGCGGCGCGTCAGGGTTTCCTTGCCTTCGTCGAACCAGTTAATGTCCTGGCCGGCACGCGTGAATTCATGCGCTTCTTCGCCGAATTTGACATTGCGCCGCATCGGCATCCAATAGCGCACATCATCGGCGATCAGCGCCAGCCATTCCTCGTAGCGCCGCTCGTCGAGCAGATCCGCTTCGCGATAGAGGAACTCTTCGATCTCGTGCTTGAGAAGGAGGCGGGCGATGTGTTCGTCATTGTCCATAATCGTCACCCCCGCGAAAGCGGGGGTCCAGGGACTGCCCCGCCTCAGCCTGCCGCCCTGGGTTCCCGCTTTCGCGGGAACGACGGGGAAAATTACTCCGCCGCGGCGCGCTGCGCGGTCAGTTCGGCGTCCCACGGGCCGGGGAAGCGGTCCCGGTTCATCATGTCGGCGGCAAAGATCTGCTCCTGCCGCGGCCATTCCGCGCGCGGCAACTCATAATAGACTTCGATGCCGTTGCCGTCCGGATCATGGAAGTAAATGCCCAACGACACACCATGGTCGGCGACCCGGTCGATCGGCACGTTCTTTTCCTTGATCCGGGAATAGAACTCCTTCAGATCGTCGAGGCTGTCGACCCGCCAAGCCATGTGGTTGAGCCCAACCTGCCCCTTCTGCGGGCCGGGGGCATCGTCGCCGAGTTGCATCAGTGCGACTTCGTGCGACTGGTCGAGATCGGCCGCCATAAAGGCCGCCCAGCCGGGCCGCTTGTGGTAGGTGTGCAGCCCCAGCACCTCCTCATACCATTTCTGCGATCGCTCGGCGTCGCGGACGTAGATATTCACATGCCCCAGATACATCGGCCGGTAAGTCATCGCTTCTTCTCCTCCTTCATTCAGCGTCGTCGTCGCGCCCGAGAAACTCCAGGACGCGCTCCATCACTTCCTTCTTCGGGTAGATCGACGCGAGCGCGCGTGCCCGCGTCAGCGGATCACTGGCAAAGAACCGCTCGTACAAGACCTGGCGGCTGCCGAAGGACGTGCCGGCGATGTCCCACGCCAAGCGGAACAATTTGACCCGGTCCCGAGCCGGCGAATTATCCGTGGCCAGATATTGCTCGATCGCCGGGCCGAGCGGCCCCTTCAAATCGGCTTCGGTCGGGGTCAGCATAAAGCTGCTCGAACCCAACAGCTGCAATATCTCGACCATCCGCGGATAGGCCGTCATGAACAGGTTCCGCGGGCTCTCCACCATCAAGAGGTCGGGACACATGACCCCCCACTCGTCGAGCTCGGCATCGGCCTCGGCGGCGCGCATGCAGGCTCGGGTCAGCTGGGTATAGAGCATCAATTCGCCGATGCGCTCCTCGACATTCGGCAGTTGCGAGTTGCCGAGTGTCTGGGTCATCAGCAATCCGACGCCCAATACGAATTCGGCCTTGGCGAGGTTCTTGACCGCTCCTTGATGGGCCGAATGCGCCGAGGAGTGCGTCACATTGGCGGTGCGGTTGAGGAGGTCCACGTCGCCCAGCAGGAAGACGCGCTCCCAGGGCACCAGCACATCATCGAAGAACACGACGCAATCCATCTCCTCGAAGCGCGAGCCGAGCGGGTGGTCGAAATGCGACCGGCCCAGATCGAAGCTCTCGCGGCACAGGAATTTGAGACCCGGCGTGCCGCAGGGAATCGCGAAGCTGACCGCGAACGGACTGTGGGTTTCGGCATGCCGCGCCATCCGCGGCGAGTAGACGCCGATCTCGTCGGCGAGTGGCCCCAATGTCGCGAGAATGCGCGCGCCGCGCACGATAATGCCGGCATCGGTCTCGCGCACCACCTCCAATGCCGTTCCTTCCTGCAGATTGAAGATGCCGGAAACCGTGCGGCTGCGCTGCAGGTTGATCAGCGAATGGGTCAAGGTCAGGTCGTTCTTGCGAATGTATTCATGGTAGCGCCGCATGTTTTCGGCGAATTCCGGCCGCCCGTGCTCCCCTCCCGCAAAATAATCCGCCGCGCCGGCCCAGGCGGCATAGGTCACATTCATGAAATCCGGAGAGCGGCCCATCATGCCGCAGGTGGTCCGCGCCCAATTGAGCATCATCGCGCGGCGCCTTTCGAGATCCTCCCTGGTGCGCGGGATGATGAACGACAGCCCGACCCGGTCGCCGGTGGTCGGCGAGACATAAGTCATCCGGTCGCGGTATTGGGGGGCGCACTGCATATCGTAGAGCGAGGCGATGGCGCGCGCGCCGCCTTGCAGCCCGGGATGGCGCGTCGGGTCCTTGACCCGCTCACCTTCGAGCCAGACCTCGCATTCCTGCTCGCGCAACCCAGCCAGATATTGTTTTCCCGTCCGCGCCGGCATCACGCCTCCCGTCGACCCTGGGGCCAAGGCAAAACCCTACGCCAAGGGAGGGCGAAAGGCCAGCCTCACCCGCCAAGCCCCCTCCCACTCCCTCCCTTGCAGGCGGGGGAGGGTTAGGGTGGGGGCTGGCCCGGTGCCTTTCACGCCGCCGGAGACAGGGCAAAGACATGCGCCGGATCGGCGATGTTCTTCAGCCGCTTCTCGCCGAGATCGACGAACTCGGCGGCAACCGCGCCCCGCACATGGCGCCAAGCGTCGGCCGAGATGCAGATGCCGCCGGGCGCCGCGAGCCCTTCGAGGCGCGAGGCGACATTGACGCCGTGGCCATAAATGTCGTCCGGCGCGACGATGACGTCGCCGAGATTGACGCCGATGCGGAACTCGATGCGGCGGTCCTGCGGCAGCCCGGAATTGCGCGCGCGGATGATCCGCTGGACATCCAACGCGCAGCGCACCGCATCGATGACGCTGCCGAACTCGACGAGAGCCCCGTCACCGGTATGTTTGACGATGCGGCCGCGATGCTCGCGGACCTTCGGCGCGATGACGTCGCGCCGGTAGGCCAACAGGCGGAGATGGGTGCCCTCCTCGTCGGCGCTCATCAGGCGCGAGTAGCCGACGACATCGGCAGCGAGGATCGCCGCCAGCCGGCGCTCGAGCCGCAGCTCATCAGCCCGCAAGCGCTTGAGCAGCTTCACCGCCTTGGGCATCAGCCACTGGACGAGAATGGTTCCACCCCCGGCCAGCACTCCGGAGACCCAGGCGTTGCCTATCTCCGGCCAGACTTCCTCTAGCATGACCCCGCGTCCTTCGATCGCAGGGCCCCGCCGGGCACAATCGGGCAAGACAAACAGAAAGGCCCCGTCCGTGTCCGGCGGGGCCCTGGAAACCGTCTATATGCGCACACTACTCAGCGCACACGTATCCCTTCAGCCCCGTCCGCTGCGAGCGGTCGTTCGCCATGAGAAAGGTTCCAGCCACCAGAATCTGCCCAAAATGGTTCATGCGCGGGTCTCTACGCGAGGTTGGGCGCGCCTGTCAAGTAAAGATTTAACCTATCTCGTCGAGCAGCGCCTTTGCTTGCTTTAGGTCGGGCGTGGCGAAGCCTTCGGTGAACCAGCCGTAGATCGGCGCGAGCAGATCGCGCGCTTCGGCATGACGACCCTGGTCGCGGTGGAGCCGGGCGAGGCTCGCAGCGGCGCGCAATTCCCAGAGCTTGGCCCCCTGCTCCTCGGCGATGCTCAGGGCTTTGCGATAGAGTTCCTCGGCGGCCTCGGTATGTCCTTGCCGCAGCAGCAGTTCGCCTTTTTGCCGATACAGCTCGGCCTCCAACCAGCGCTCCCCTGTCCTTTCGACGATCTGCAGAGCATCGTTCAACAGGGCCAAGCCCTCTTCTATTTGCCCGGCGATCTCACAAGCGATGGCCAGGAGAGCGATATGATGGGGCATCCACAGCTCGGCCCCGGTGGCGCAATAAGCCGCCGAACCGCTGCGCAAAAGCGATATCCCTTCAACGGCATCGCCATTTTTGACCTTGACCCACCCGCGATAGATCGTTCCCCGTGCATGCCAATAGGGGAAACTCTGCTCGGTCGCGACCGCAATCAGCTGGTCTGCCCGCTCACGCACGGCTGCGCTGTCTCCAACGAGCGAAAGCACCGTGGCGCCCTGCGCCAAGCTCACGGCTAAAGACGGCGGATGAGCCAGCCTCCGAGCCTCAGCGATTGCTGCGTTGCTCTGTGCAAATGCCTGGTCCGGAAAGCCGAGACAGAAAAGGACGATCTCCAAAAATGCTAGTGATCCCACCCGGGGTTGGAGTCCGGCCTGATGGACAAGCGAGCGGTGGGAGATCGGATCGTAGAGCGCAAGCGCCTCTTCCAGATGCGACCGGGATAAAGCAAACCTGCCGCGAACCATAAGGTCTCGACCGGAGGAGGCGTGGCCCAGAAAGGTCCCGCCGGAATCATCGCGCTGACGACTGAGATGCAGCAAATCCTCGTCCAAGCGCAGCGCCAGATCCAATTCGCCGCGCGTCAAGTGATAGATCGACTGCCCGTAGGGGATCTGAAGGAACTCCGAAGGGGAACCCAGCTGCTCCCACAAGTCCCGCGCGCGGGCGTAGGCATGGCCTGTTTCCGGCGCGGCGTAGCCTTTGACGACCATCAACACCGCGCCCAATGCACCGCATAATTCAAGCTCCTGTTGCCGGCGTTCGGGGTCGTCGGGCAACAGCGCCAGCTGGTCGAGCCCTTTGTGAAATTGCGCGGCCGCTTCCGCCATCGCCGAGCGAACAACTGACCTCCGACCGGCCTTGCCCCAGTAGGCGACAGATTTTTTAATAAACCCGGCCTCGGCATAATGCTGCGCGAAGATCTCGGGCTGGTTCTCCATCAACTCGGGGAAATGGGCTTCGAGCGCTTTGGTGATCCGCGCGTGCAATTGCTGCCGAGGGCTCCGCAGCAGGGTGCGGTAAGCAGCGTCTTGGACAAGCGCATGCTTGAAGAGATAAACGGCGTCTGGGGGCACGCCGCGCTGGAACACCAAGCCTGCATCGACGAGCCGGTTAAGCGCATCCCGCAGCTCCGCCTCAGCCCGTTGCGCGACCACGGCCAGCAGCTCGTACGAGAAGTCGCGTCCGATGGCGGCGCCGATCTGCGCTATTTCCTTCGCCGTCGGGCCAAGACGGTCGAGACGGGCCAGTAGCGAAGCGTGCAAGCTCGGTGGGATCACAAATAACGGGATTGGCTGGTCGAGGGCGTAGCGATCCCCTTCGTCACACAAGAGGCTACTTTCGAGGACCGCTCTTGTCAGCTCTTCGACGAACAGCGGGACACCGTCGGTGCAAGCGGCGATATGCCTGACGACCTCATCGGGCAGAGCTTTACCCGCTATAATCTCGGCCAATACAGTGCCTTCATCGCCATCGAGGCGGTTGAGCAGTAATGTGCTCACATGCGGCGCTCCGCTCCAGGCCTCCTGGAATTCGGGGCGAAATGAGATGATCAGCAGGGTCGGAAGCTGCCGGATCCGCTCAATCGTCAGATCCAACAGCTCGCGCGAGGTCGGGTCGATCCAATGGACGTCCTCGAAGACCATCAGCACGGGCCGCTTCCGGCTCAAATCTCCAATCGGCCGAGCAAGGCCTCAAGCGTCCTCTCCTTCTTCCGCTGCGGCGAGAGGTTCATCTCGGACAGTGCGCTTCCGGTCGGCAGAGACAACAGATCGGCGACTAGTGCTTGCCGCACCCCAGCCACCGCGAGCAGCAACAGCTCGGCCTCCTGCTCACTATTGCGGGAACGCCGGCCGGCATGCGCGGCGACGCGCCGCCGCAGATGACCGAGACGGCCTCGGCCGAACAATTGCCTCAGCTTTTCCAGCTTTGCGGCGGGAGGATCGTCGCGCGAAAAGCTTGCCGCATGCTCGAGATGCGTGATTACCGGGTGGAGCGCAGTGTCCTGGTGATGCGGCGCACAGAAATAGCGCAAATGATGATGGGGTTGTTCGTACAGCCGCTCGACGAGCGCCGCGGTTATGCGGGATTTGCCGATCCCGGGTTCGCCCGAGAGCAGCACGACCTGGCCTTCTCCTTTCTTTGCGCGCTCCCATCGGCGCAGCAGAAATTCGAGTTCCTCGCCCCGTCCGACGAGCGGTGTCGGGGAGGATGCGCGCAATGCCTCGAACCGGCTTGCGACCGCACTGGGCCGCAGCACCTGCCAGGCCGACACCATTCCCGTGAAACCACGGGCCTCGACGGCGCCGAGGTCGTGGTATTCGAACAATCCGCCGATGAGCCGCCGCGTATTCTCATCGACCAGAACCGTGTTCGGCTCGGCCAAACTCTGCAGTCGCGCGGCGAGGTTCGGGGTCTCGCCGACGACATCGTGCTCGGGAGCCCCGCCGCCCACGACGACTGTGCCGGTAGCGATCCCGATGCGCGCGCGTAGCTCCTCGGCGAGTTTCAGCCCCGAGACGGCCTCGAGTATGGCCAGGGCGCAATGCGCCGCCCGCTCGGCATCGTCTTCATGCGCGTGCGGATAGCCGAAATAGATCAGGATGCCGTCGCCCATATAGCGCGCGACGAAGCCCGCGAAACGCCTTACGACCTCCACCACCACGTGATGATAGGCGCCAATCAGATCGCGTAGATCCTCGGGGTCGCGCCGTACCGACAATGCGGTCGAGCCGACGAGGTCGCAGAACATGACGGTCAGCTGCCGGCGCTCGCCGCCCGCCGCGCTCGCAACCGGATCGGAAGCGGCGTTGCTGCGCAGTGCGGAGATCGCGGCGAGCAATTTGCGCCGGTGCCCGACGAGGCCGACCCCGATGTCCCTGAGGTCCTCGGCGGTCAATTCGGGCAATACGGATGCGTCGATCGCGTTGTCGCGGAACGCCTGATCGTACTGCTGCAATCCGAGACCGTGGAGCCACGCCGCGATATCCACGCTTGCCTCCCCGACCCAGTCGCTGCCGCGCTCGGTAACCTTAACGCAAACCCGAACTCCCGGCGAGTTCGGCGAGCAGCGCCTTTGCGTGTTTCAGGTCTTGTGTGTCGAAACCTTCGGTAAACCAGCCGTAAACCGGCGCGAGTAGGTCGCACGCCTCGGTGCGCCGGCCTTGGCCGCTCAGCAGGCGGGCGAGGCTGACGGCGGCGCGCAATTCGAACCCGCGCGAGCCCTGCTCGCGCGCGATCGCGAGGGCTTTGCGAAAAGCGGCTTCTGCTTCCGCCTGATCGGGCGATGGCGAGCCGATCAGCAAGTTGCCGCGCAACCGGTACAGTTCCTCGTCGGCCCAATTCTGGGCTGAAGCGTCGGCGATCTCCAATGCTTCAGCGACAACCTCCAGGCCCTCCGATATCGCACCGGTCTCGGCCAAAGCTTCCGCCAAAAACCCTAGAAAGATCGGTTCGAAAATATGGGCCTGCGTCGCCCGAGCCGCCGCCAAACCGTCGTGAATTCGGGCAAGGGCAGCTTCGGGATCGCCGCTCTGAAGCAGGGCCCAGCCCTGAAAGGTCATAGCCTGTCCCCGAAACATCTCGAGGCCGTGCTCGTTAGCGAGCGCGACGGCATCGGTAGCCAGGCCCTCAACTTCGGCTGCCGGCTCCGTAAAGACAGCCGTCAGACAGGTAGCAATAAGAGCCCAGGCGATCGTGTGAATATGGCCGCATTGCCGGGCGCGTCGCCGCGCCCGATCGGCAGCCTGGCGGGCCTGGTCGGGATAGCCCCGATGCCACAGTACCCAAGACCAGTTGGCCAGCGCGGAAACCCCGAGCTCCGCGCCGACCAATATCCGGTGCTCTTCCGTCGTGTACAATGTTACGGCGCGTTCGATGTGCGTGAAGGCTGACGGGAAATCTCCGGCCAGGGCGAGCGTTGAACCCATGAGCCGTCCGCCCGCCAGTAAAAATCCGGTATCGGGTTGAGATTGGGCGAGCAGTAGGAACTCTTTCGCCCGATCGAGTGCCGGTTTTGGCCGGCCACCGAAATAGTCGCTCAAAAAGAGGCCGTACAGCACCGAGAAGTGGCGAATTGTCCCCGCCGCCCCGGTTTCCAACACCAAGCTGAGCGCTCGCCCGAGCACCTCGGCCACGTCCGGATGCGCCCGCCCCTTTGACGCTCCCAGCGAATCCGCCAGCGTGACCTGGAGTTCGAGTTCCTGCTGCTTGCGCTCGGGAGTATCGGGCAGATCGGCGATCAGCCGCAACCCTCGTCTCAAGCTGCGCCCTGGCCTCGACGTGCGCCGATTTGGCCGCCGATTGCCGGCCGGCGCGACACCAATACGCGACTGGCCTGTTCGAGCAAGCCCGCTTCGCTCAGATGGTGAGCCAGGGTCTGCGGCTGCGCCTCCGCCAGGCTAGGAAATTGCTCTTCGAGTACGCGTGCGATGTTCGCGTGCAATCCCTGGCGCGGGCCGCGCAACAACGTGCTGTAGGCGGTGTCCTGCACCAGCGCGTGCTTGAACAGCAAAGTGGTCTGCGGCGGCGTTCCGCGCTGAAAGACCAGACCGGCATCGAGCAGCCGACCGAGCGCGTCCTGCAATTCCGTTTCGCTCCGCTGCGCAACGGCGGCCAACAGCTCGTACGAGAATTCGCGCCCGATGCAGGCGCCGATTTGGGCGACTTCCTTTGCAGCAGAGCCGAGCCGGTCGAGACGAGCCATCAAGGATGCATGCAGTGTCGCCGGAATTGCGAGCGACGCAGCCGGAACCGAGCCGATCATCGCATTTTCGACGACTGCTTTCGTCAGTTCTTCGAGGAACAGCGGCACGCCGTCGGTGCGCTCGACGATTTCGGCCATGATTTCGCTCGGCAGCGCCGCAGCGTTGCCAATGATCCCGCGCACCAGTTCGTCGCTCTCGTGCCGCCCGAGGCGACGCAGAGACAATGTCGTCACATGCGGTTGACCCGTCCAGGGCGGCTGATATTCCGGGCGGAAGGTCGCGATCAGCAAGACCGGCAGGCGGCTCCGATCTGCTCGACGATCAGGTCGAGCAGCTCGCGGGAGCTTGGGTCGGCCCAATGCAGATCCTCGAAGATCATCAGAACTGGCGTCGCGCTTCGCCAAACCGGCGAGCTGTCGCGACAGCGCTTCGAATGTCCTCTCCTTCTTGCGCTGCGGGGTGAGATCGAGCGCAGGGTAGCGGCTGTCGAACGGCACCGACAGTAAATCGGCCAGTAAGGGCAAGTCGCGTTCATCCGGCGAGTTCGCGGCAACCAGGGCCTCAAGCTTGTCGAGCCGCGCCGTGGGCGTGTCATCGCGGTCGAAGCCGGCGGCTCGTTCGAGCTGCCCAATGAACGGGTAAAGGGCGCTGTCCTGGTGATGCGGCGAGCAGAAATAGCGCAATCGGGTGTGCGGCTCGTCTCCGAGGCTCTCACGGAATGCCTCGGCCAGTCGGGATTTCCCGATCCCCGGCTCGGCCGAGATCAGAACGACGCGCCCCGTGCCGGCTTTCGCCTGCTCCCATCGGCGCTGCAACAGTTCGAGTTCCTCGTCGCGACCGATGAGCGGGCTCTCGCCCGAGCGCAGCGCTTCGAACCGGCTGCCGACCCGACTCTCGCCGAGGACACGGTATGCCGGAACCGGCGCCGGCAACCCCTTAACCTCGACCTCGCCGAGGCTCTGATAATCGAACAGGCTCCCGACCAGCCGCCGGGTCGTCTCCGCGATGACGATAGCGTCGGGTTCGGCGAGCCCTTGCAGCCGCGCGGCGAGATTGGGCGTCTCGCCGATGACGGCCTGCTCCTGCGCGGCGCCCGAGCCGATCAGGTCCCCGACCACGGCCAGCCCGGTCGCCAGACCAATGCGGACCTGCAGTGCCTCCGGCAATTCCAGTCGGCGCACGGCCTCGACCACGCGAAGACCGGCCCGCACCGCGCGCTCGGCGTCGTCTTCATGGGCTTGCGGATACCCGAAATAGGCGAGGATCCCGTCGCCCATATACTTCGCAACAAATCCGCCGAATCTCGCCGATCGCCTGCACCGCCGCCGCATGGTAAGTGCCGATCACCTCTCGCAGATCCTCGGGGTCGAGCCGCGCCGACAGAGCCGTCGATCCGACCAGATCGCAAAACATCACCGTCAGCTGCCGGCGCTCGGCGCTCGATGCGGCCTGATCAGCCTGGACCGGTGGGCTCGGCCGAGCATCGCTGCGCAATGCGGCGATCGCGCCGAGCAATTTGCGGCGGTGCCCAACGAGGTTTACGCCGAGATCCTTGAGGTCCTCGGCGGTCAGCTCCGGCAATATCCCGGCGTCGATCTCGTTGGCGCGAAACGCCTGCTCGTATTGCCCCAGCCCGAGATCCTGGAGCCACGCCGCTATGTCCACGTTCGTCTCTCCGTCGCGGTCGCCGCGCCAAGTAAACTACCGCAACCTGTCCATGAAATCTGTGCCAAACCGGGATGACGGCGCCGCCCTTGCGTTGATCCAGAGAGCAACAGAGAGAGCCGGCATGCGGGATTTGCGTGGAGCGAGCGTCGTCGTCACCGGCGCGTCGAGCGGCATTGGGCGGGCGACCGCGATGGCCTTCGCCAGGGGCGGCGCCTGCGTCACGCTGGCGGCGCGGCGCGAGGCGGTGTTGCGCGAAGCCACCGCCGCCTGCGAGGGCGAAGGCGGCAGAGCGCTTGCGGTGCCGACCGATGTCGGCGACCCGGAAGCGGTGCGGCAGTTGGCGCGGCGCGCGGTCGAGGCGTTCGGCAAGATCGACGTGTGGATCAACAACGCCGGGGTCGGAGCCGTCGGCGCCTTTGTCGAAACCCCGATCGAAGCCCATGATCAGGTCGTGCGCACCAATCTGCTCGGGTACCTGCATGGGGCGCACGCCGTATTGCCGCATTTCATCGAGCGTGGCGCCGGCGTGCTCATCAACAACCTGTCGTTCGGCGCCTGGGTCCCCGCGCCGTTTGCCGCCGCCTACAGTGCTAGCAAATTCGGTCTGCGCGGGTTCACCGACGCGTTGCGCGCCGAGCTCGCCTTCGCGCCCGGGATCCATATCTGCGATGTCTATCCTTCCTTTATCGACACGCCTGGAGTCCAGCACGGTGCCAATTACACCGGCCGCGTCTTAAAGCCAGCACCGCCGGTCTATGCGCCACGGCGCGTGGCCGATGCAATGGTCGCTCTGGCATTGCGTCCGCGGCGGTCGGTCACGATCGGCGGCGTCGCCACTCTGGCCCGGCTTGGCTACTTCATCGCGCCGCGGCTGATGCGCGCCGGGTCAGTGGCGCTGATGAAAACATATCTTGCGCAGGCCTCCGGTTCGCCGATCACCGACGGGAATCTGTTCCGGCCCATAGCGGAAGGCCGGGCCATAGGGGGCGGCTGGCGGTCTCCAGCGGGACGGGCAATGGTGACCGCAGGGCTGGCGATCGCGGCCGGGTTGGCCGCTTTGCTGCTGGCGCCGCGCGCCGCCCGGGGCGCCGACGGAAAGAGTTTCGCTATGCGGGCGCCGTAAGCGGCGGGGCGATGATCGGTGCGGGCTCCAATCGAGCGGCCGAAAATTCCTCCAGCTCCTTGGCGTCATGCGCGCAAAACAGACGAATCTCCCGGCCGTGGGCGCGTCTCAGCTCGCGCAGGCGCGTCTGGTTGACGAGCCGCGCCGCGTTGTCGGCCGCCATCAGCCGCTGATACGCACGCAACATCGGGGTGCAGGAATATCCGCCTAAAGCCATCTCGCCGCGGAAGAAATACGCGTCGCCTGGCATGGAGGAGCCAACCTTCCTCACCGCGTACCGCCACGCAGCAATGGCCGAGCGTGTGCCCGGCCAGCGGCACCATCAGGATTTCGGGCGGCATGCCGACCAGCTCGCGGACGCACGAAAAGCCGAACCAGCGTTCGCCCTCGGGCGTATAGCACTGCCAATTGATATTCCGATCCCATTGCATCTGGCGATACCGTTGGCGGTCGAGCCAGCCATTTTGCGATCGCGCAGCCTCCAGCTCGGCGCCGAAGACGTGCACCGTCGCATCCGGGAAATCTTCGATGCCGCCGGCGTGGTCGAAATCGAGATGCGTCAGAACGATGTGGCGAACATCGGCGGCCGTGAAACCGAGGTCTTCGACTTGTCGCAGAGCGGTATCCGACTCGCGCAACCGGACACGATTGGCAATTCGAAAAAACGGGCTGAGCCGTCGCGGTTGCGCCACGTCGCGCATGCCGAACCCGGTGTCGACGAGCACCAGCCCGATTTCGGTCTCGATCAGCAGGCAATGGCAAACGATCTCGGCGGGTCCGAGAACCGGGTTATGCCCGTCCCATAGCCGGCCGCCGAACGGACACATCGTACCGCAGCTGAGGTGGTGGATTCGCATCGTTATGCACCTGTGTTGCGTGCGAAAACACCTGGCGCGGGGCCTGGGTTCGGAGCCTTGATAAATTTGCCGAAGCCCATTGCGTGGTGTTGGTTCCGAATGGAGCGAACCCGCCCGAGGCGACGTTACCCGTTCGACGCATCGGCATTGCCCAAAGCAAAGAGGAGCCGACATGACGACGACTGTAGGAACCGAGAGCACCCTCGAAAGCCTGCTCGAGGACCTGATTTAGCTGGACTACGACGCGGCGGATGCTTACCAGGCGGCGATCGACCGCCTCGAAAACTCGAGCTACCGCGCCACCCGGGCGGAATTTAAGCGGGACCATTTGCGCCATATCACCGAGCTCGGCGATATTCTGTCGAACATGGGTCGCACTCCGCCGAAAAAGGGCGCCATGAAGCCCTCCTAGCCAAGGCCAAAGTGGTTATCGCCGGCCTGATGGGCGACGAGTCCATTTTGCAGGCGATGCGGACCAACGAGGCGGACACCAACACGGCTTACGAGCGTGCGGTCAACTTCAAAGGGCTGCAGGCGAACACGCGGGAAGTCCTGCAGCGCGGCCTGGAGGACGAGCGGCGCCACTGCGAGTGGATCCTGGAACAGTTGAAGCACCAATGACAAGGGCAATGCCCGCACCGTTTCGTCGAAGCCGGCGCGGGCTCAGGGAGGCCTCGGCGAATCTGCGGCTTTCGCTCGCCTCGGGCGGCTCGGATTGTTAAAGTCATGCGCGCAAGCTGGAGAGACGCCGGGCGATGACGCAAGCCAACACAGCGGTTGACGCTACCCTCGACGCCACCGGGCTGTTGTGCCCGTTGCCGGTATTGAAGGCGAGACGGGCATTAAAACCGCTCTCCCCTGGCGCTGTGCTGGAAGTCCTCGCAACCGACCCCGGCGCTACGAAGGATTTCGAGCATTTCTGCGCGACGACCGGATGCGAATTGCTCGAAGCGAGCGAGCAGCCCGGGGGTGTCCTCCGCTTTCGCATGCGCAAGCCCGGCTGAGGCCGCGCCGTGGCTCCGATCATCACGATGCCGCGGCTGATGGCCGTCGGCGGTGGCGCACTAGCCGAACTCTCGAGCCTATTGAAGCGGCTCGGCTTGATAAAACCTCTGATCGTCACCGATCCCTTTCTGGTGCGCTCCGGCCATCTCGAGCGGGTGACCCATATTCTCGATGAGGCCAGCATCCCGTGGCGGGTGTTTTCCGACACCGTCGCGGACCCGACGACGGCGGTCGTCGAAACCGGCACCCGCCGGCTGGCGGAAGGCGACTACGACTGCCTCGTTGCCGTCGGCGGCGGCAGTTCGATCGACACGGCAAAGGGCATATCCGTGCTCGCCGCCAATGGCGGGCAGATGCGGGACTACAAGGTTCCGGCGGAAATCCCGAAGGCGGGCCTGCCGATCGTGGCGATCCCGACAACCGCAGGCACCGGCTCGGAGGTGACGCGCTTTACCGTCATTACCGATACCGAAACGGACGAAAAGATGCTGATCGCCGGCCTCGCCTGCTGCCCGGTCGCGGCAATCGTCGATTACGAGCTGACGCTGACGATGCCGTTGCGGCTGACTGCCGATACCGGGCTCGACAGCCTGACGCACGCGATCGAGGCCTATGTCAGCCGCCGCGCCAATCCTTTCACCGACGGCCTTGCCAAGAACGCGATGGGACTGATTGCCCGTCACATCCGCACGGCCTGCGCCGAGCCCGACAACCGGGCGGCGCGCGAGGCGATGATGCTCGGCGCGACGACGGCGGGGATGGCGTTCTCGAATGCCAGCGTCGCCTTAGTCCACGGCATGAGCCGGCCGATCGGCGCCTTCTTTCACGTGCCGCACGGGCTGTCGAACGCGATGCTCTTGCCCGAGATCACCGCCTTTTCGGCGCCCGCCGCGCTCGATCGCTACGCCGACTGTGCGCAGGCGATGGGGATTGCCGAAGAAGGGGAAGGGAGCCAGGCCGCAGTCGCCCGTCTGCTCGACGAGTTGCGCTGTCTCAACGAGGATTTGAAGGTCCCGACCCCGCGTGCCTGGGGCATCGATCCTCAGCGCTATGAAGAGTTGCTGCCGGTGATGGCGAGCCAGGCGCTGGCCTCCGGCTCCCCCGTTAACAACCCGCGGGTGCCTTCGAGCAACGAGATCATCGATCTTTATCGCCGCGTATACGGGTGAAAATCGAGCAGGACCCCGTCGCTTCCCGCCCCTCAGTCGAGCTTGACCTGGATTTCGTCGTCGACGACGCGCACCGGGTAGGTCTTCAGATCCTCGGTCGCCGGCGGATCGAGCACCTTTCCGGTGCGGACATCAAAGCGAGCGGCATGCAGCGGGCACTCGATCACCTCGCCGTCGAGCCAGCCATCGGACAGCCGGGCGTAGGCGTGGGTGCAGATGTTGTCGGTCGCGAAAAGATTGCCGTCGATGTCGTAAAGCGCGATCGAGCGGCCGGCGACCTCGACGCCGAGCGGCTCGCCTTCGGCCAGGTCTGCAGGGCTGGCTGCCCGGACCCAGCCCATTTCGTCCGTGCTCATCTCACCTCCAAAGACTAAAAACGGAAGCATCTTCCGAGAATGCCTTGAACTCAGGGGCGAGCGACGATCCGTGGGGGCCTGGCGAGGAAGGCGGGCAAATGGTCACCGAACCCGACTACCTGCCGATCAGGTTCCGGTTGACGCTCGGGCCGGCGCGGAACGCGAGCGACGGGGGCGCGCGGGAACGAAGTCACGTTTGATGCGGGAAGGTCTTGCTTTGCCACTTTTACGCTCGGCCGGCGCTCTGGGCGCCGAGAGCGAGGTTCGGCCGGCTCCCGCTGTGGGGCGGCATCGGTTCGGGTGCGGCGTTTATCGGACTGGACGGGCCGGCGCGCGCGGCGCGAACGACCCCCGCCGTATTCGAGTTCGGCTGCCTCGATCCCCTCGATGGCGATCGGCGGAATTTCCCTGCCGATCAACTTGACGATCGCGGCGACGGCGTCGCCGTCTTCTGGCGAGGCGAGTGTGAAAGACCGGCCCTCGAGGCCGGCGCGTCCGGTTCGGCCGATGCGGTGAACATAGTCCTCGGCGTGGATCGGCACGTCGAAACAGAAGACGTGGCTCATGCCTTTGATGTCCAAGCCGCGCGCGGCGACGTCGCTGGCCACGAGAAGCCGGATTTCGCCGTTCCGAAAGCGGTCCAGGGTCTCCGTGCGTTTCGGTTGCGGCATGTCGCCGTGCAATGCCGCGGCATCGAAGCCGTGCCGGGTCAGCGAACGGAACAGAATGTCGACATCGCGCTTGCGGTTGCAGAAGATCAGCGCGTTCTTGACGTCTTCGGAGCGGATCAGCCGACGCAGCACCTCGCGCTTGTCTCCCGGATCGACGACCGCGAGCGACTGGATGACGAGCGCGGCCGGAGATGCCGGCGGCGCCACCGAGACCTCGATCGGATTGCGCAGAAAGGCGTCTGCCAGCTTGCGGATCTCGGCCGGCATCGTCGCCGAAAAGAACAGCGTCTGGCGGGTTTCCGGCAAGAAGCCGACGATCCGCTCGACATCCGGGATAAAGCCCATGTCGAGCATCCGGTCGGCCTCGTCGATGACCAGAATGCGAGTGTCGGAGAGAAGGATCTTGCCGCGCCCGTAAAGATCGAGAAGGCGGCCCGGCGTGGCTATCAAGACATCGACCCCACGGTCGAGCTTGCGTTCCTGATCGACAAAGCTCTCGCCGCCGATCAGCAGCGCCATCGTCAGGCGGTGATGCTTGCCGTAGAGTTCGAACGAGGCGGCGACTTGGGTCGCCAGTTCGCGTGTCGGTTCAAGGATCAGTGAGCGCGGCATTCGCACTCGGGCCCGCCCGGCCGCCAGCATGTCGACCATAGGCAGCACAAAGCTAGCCGTTTTACCAGTTCCGGTCTGGGCGCAACCGAGAACATCCCGGCCACGCTTTACGTGAGGGATCGCTTGTTCCTGGATCGGAGTGGGATTGGTGTAGCCGGCGTCGGAAACCGCCTGAAGAACCTCAGGCGAAAGGTCGAGTTCGGAAAAATCCATTGAGACGTTGTAGCCTTATTGTAACAATTGCTGCGTTTTTACCTACTCGTCACATTGGGCTTGACGAGAGAAATGTCAAACTGTTTCGCTGGGTGAGGTATGCCGCGGCCACACGGCAGATGCCGGATCGATCGACAACTGTTGCGATTCAGCGGCGGCGGTATTGCGGGCGGGGCGACATTGCCGGCGCCGCCCGTTCGTCCTTGTGGCGGAAATTAATCCGGCCTTTGGTAAGATCATACGGCGTCATTTCTACCGTAACACGATCGCCGGCAAGAATTCGAATTCGATTCTTCTTCATTCTACCGGAGGAATAAGCAAGGGTCTCGTGCCCGTTGTCGAGCTTCACACGAAAACGCGCGTCGGGAAGCAGTTCGAGTACCGTACCTTCAAACTCGATCAAATCTTCCTTAGCCAAAGATATCTCCTGGAGGAAAGAAGAGGGCGCCCGCCGAGGCGCCCCCGCAGATGACGCCCGGTTCAGACCGCGCGCAAATTCACAGCAGAGACCCGGCCCCGCTGGCCCTGCTCGAGCTCATAGCTGAGCTTCTGACCTTCTCGCAGATTGTCCATCCCGGCGCGCTCCACCGCCGAGATGTGAACGAACACGTCAGCGCCGCCGCTTTCAGGCTGGATGAAGCCATACCCCTTTTGCGCATTGAACCATTTGCACGTACCGGTCGCCATCAGCAGTAACTCCAATTAGCATGCTAGGACGCCACGCGAGCGCGCGGCGCATCGGACATCGATTGGCTCGGGAGACACGGTCGGACGATCGCACAGGAACGCAGGCCGGAAAGCCGAACCCAAACGGGTCGACGGGCCTTAGTTAAGGGCGGCTGCAGATTTGCGCAAGTGGTCTTTACGGGCGAACCGTCATGGGTCATCTCAGGCGTGGGCCCCGTAAACATAGGGCTTCAACGCCGCATAAATAAAACCATTCACCGGCGTTTTAACGCCGTGGCGGCGGCCGAGTTCGACCACCTTGCCGGCAAACCAGGGCAATTCCAGCCGGTTGCCGCGGATCAGGTCGTTCCCCATCGACGTCGTATGGTGCGGGGGCATCGAGCGCATCTGTGCGAGCGTCCGGTCGACGCTGTCAGATGGCAGCCGCACCCCTTCGGCAAGGCCGACGGATACGGTTTCGTGCAAAGCCGCCTCGTACAGGGCCAGGAGATCGGGATCGTCCCGCCACTTTCCGAGCGGCAATCGGGTCAGCGCGTTGAGGCCGCTGAGCGGCACCAGCAAGATGAATTTTTCCCAGACCGGCACCATGATGTCCGGGCTCAGCACGCCCTCGAACCTAGCCGCTTCGCAGAGATCGCGCAGGCGCCGGCCGCGCTCGCTGATGCGGCCGTCGAGCTCGCCGAAGGTCATCCGTTGGTAGGTGCCGGTCTGGCGGATGACGCCCGGCGCGACGATCGCGCCGGTGACAAACGCCATGCCTCCCATAACTGCGTCCTTCCCGAGGATCGAGGTCAAGCGTACAGCGGCGTCGATGCCGTTCTGCAACGGGATCACGGCAGTGTGCGGTCCGATCGCCGCCCGGATCAGCTCGGCGACAGCTTCAAGGTCCCATAATTTGACGCAGCACAGCACGATGTCGACGGTGCCGATTTCGGCGATGTTGTCGGTGGCCGGAGCCGGCCGGATTTGGGTTTCACCACGATCGCCTTCGATCCGAAGTCCGTTCGCGCGGATCGCCGCGAGATGGGCGCCGCGCGCGACAAAGGTCACATCCGCCCCGGCCTTCGCGAGCGAAGCGCCATAGGGCCCGCCGATGCCGCCGGTGCCGATCACGGCGATGCGCATTCGACCCCCCGTCCCAAGCCGGAAGCTGTTCCCGCTTATACGTCGAGATCGCGGGCGAAGCGGGCGTTTTTCTGGATGTAGTCGAAGCGCAGCTCGGGGCGCCGGCCCATCAGGGTCTCGACCAAGGCCTTGGTGCGCTCGAATTCCTCGGCGGGCAGCTCGATCGCTGCGGGATCGGGCTTCGCTGGCAGGGTCACCCGCAGCAATGTGCGGTGCGCCGGGTCCATCGTCGTCGCCTTCAGAAAGCGCGCCGGCATTTCGCCGAGACCTTTGAACCGGCTGATCTCGACCTTGCCGCGGCCGTTGAAGGCGCTGACCAGCAATTCCTCGCGATGCGCATCGTCCCGCGCGTAATGGGTGACGTCGCCCTGCGTCAGCCTGTAGAGCGGCGGCAACGCGAGGAATAGGTGGCCGTTTTCGACCAGCTTCGGCATTTCGCGAAAGAAGAACGTCATCAGCAGCGAGGCGATGTGCGCGCCGTCGACATCGGCGTCGGTCATGATGACGACGCGCTCGTAGCGCAATCCTTCCTCGCGGTAATGCGGTCCCGAACCGGTGCCGAGCGCCAGAATGATGTCCGACAATTCCTGGTTGGCGCGCATCTTGTCGGCAGACGCGCTCGCCACGTTGAGGATCTTGCCGCGCAGCGGCAGGATCGCTTGGGTCTCGCGGTCGCGCGCCTGCTTGGCGGAACCGCCGGCACTGTCGCCCTCGACGAGAAAAATCTCGGTACCGGCGGCGCTGTCGCGGCTGCAATCGGCGAGCTTGCCGGGGAGCCGCAATTTGCGGGTCGCGCTCTTACGCGCCAGCTCGCGCTGCTGGCGGCGCCGCTGGCGCTCCTCGGCCCGTTCGGCGATGCGGTCGAGGAGCACCCGTGCGGTCGCCGGATCGGCGCTCAGCCAATGGTCGAAATGATCCTTGACGGCACTCTCGACCAGCCTTGTCGCCTCGGCAGAGGCCAGCCTCTCCTTGGTCTGGCCCTGGAACTGCGGGTCGCGAATGAACAATGACAGCAGCATCGCCGCGCCGCTCGTAACGTCTTCGCCGGTCGCCTGGGCGATGCGGCGGTTGCCGGCGAGTTCGCCATAGCCTTTGACGGCGCGCAACAGAGCGCTGCGCAGCCCCGCCTCGTGCGTGCCGCCTTCGGGGGTCGGGATCGTGTTGCAATAGGAATGGCTGAACCCTTCCTCCTCGTCTTCGGGCCAGGCGACCGCCCACTCCACGCCGCCGCCTTCCGCAAAGTCGATTTGCCCGACAAACGGCCGGGGCGTCAGCATGGCGTGGCCCTCGAGGCTCGCCGCGAGGAAATCGCCCAGCCCGCCTGGGAAGTGAAGTTTTGCCTCGGCGGGGACGCCTGCCGGACGCGGCACGGAAGGGTCGCAGCTCCAGCGGATTTCGAGGCCGCGGAAGAGATAGGCTTTGGAGCGCGCCATGCGATAGAGCGTCGCCGGCCGGAAGCCGAGCTCACCGAAGATTTCCGGGTCGGGATGGAAGCGCACCATCGTACCGCGCCGGTTGTGCACCGGCCCGCGATCCAACAAGCTCGTTTTCGTTGTCCCGCGGCAGTAGCTCTGGCTCCAGAGCTTGCGGTCGCGCGCGACCTCGACTTCGAACTCGTCGGCGAGCGCGTTGACGACCGAGACGCCGACGCCGTGCAGACCGCCCGAAGTCCGATAGGCCTCGCCGCCGAACTTGCCGCCCGAATGCAGGGTCGTCAGGATCACTTCGAGGGCGGATTTGTCGGGGAACCGCGGATGCGGGTCGACCGGGATGCCGCGGCCGTTGTCACGGACAGTGACCCAGTTGCCGGCGCCGAGCTCGATCTCGATGCGGGTGGCATGGCCGGCGACCGCCTCGTCCATCGCATTGTCGAGGATTTCGGCCACGAGGTGATGGAGCCCGCGCTCGTCCGCGCCGCCGACATACATGCCGGGACGGCGGCGCACCGGCTCGAGACCCTCCAGGACCTCTATGTCCTTGGCGGAATAGCTGTCGCCGGGCTTCGCGGGCGGCGTGTCGAAGAGATCGGGCATGGCGCGAATATACGGAGGGTTAGCGTTCTTACAAGCAGGATGAAGTATGGAGTGCGTTCGGTTACCACAAGATATTGGACAGAGCTTTGACGGATCGAGCCGATCCTTCGAGCCCCCGACGGGGCGGGTAGAGGGAACTCTCGCGGGTCTGGCGGATTTACGGTTATGATGACGCCGGCGATGATGACCAACGAGCGCAAGATATGGGAAGCGGTGCTGCTTCTCGTTCGCCGGCACGGCGCTGCCGCTGCGGAAATCGCGCACCGCGAGGCGCTGCGCTTGCGCAGCGGCGATGACGAGCTGACCTGCGTCGTCTGGTGTTGGATCGCCCGCTCGACCGCGGAATTGCTGCGTCCCATCCCCGGCGAAGACGAGCGGGTGCACTGAGCTCCCGTCGTTTGCTGCCGGCCCCTTCACGGGAGATGCGGGCCACCCGATATTCGGTCGGTTGTATCTCGAGTCCGAAAGGAAGGGCATGGCAGAGGGTCTTTTCGGCCGCTTGAGCGGCCGCGGACATTCCCCGGGGAAGTCATTTCCGGTTGCACTGAGCGAGGAGGAGTGGCGGGGCAAGCTGTCCGTGCCACAATACCGGGTGCTGCGCGAGCACGGCACCGAACGCGCCGCATCGAGCCCGCTCGACAAGCAGTACGGCCCCGGGGTCTATCACTGCGCCGGTTGCGGTCAGCCGCTTTTCTCTTCGGACGCCAAATTCGACAGTCGCACCGGATGGCCGAGCTTTTGGGCGCCGCTCGACGAGGCGGTCGAAACCGAGGCCGACCGCAGCCTCTTCATGACGCGGACCGAAGTTCATTGCAGCCACTGCGGCGGTCACCTCGGCCACGTTTTCGACGACGGTCCGGAGCCGACCGGCCAGCGCTATTGCATGAACGGCGTGTCGCTCGATTTTCATCCCGGAGAGACGCCGCCGGCAACTGGCGGAAGCGATCCCGGGAAGAGCGCTTGACACTCCGGCGCGAGGGTCTAGCGTCCGCGCGCTAGACTCTCGAAACGGAGGAAGACCTGTGATCATCGAAATGCGCACCTATACGTTGCAGCCGGGCACGGTTGCGACTTTCGAAGAACGCTTCGCCGAGGCGTTGCCGGTGCGGGCGAACGTGTCGCCGCTCGCCGCCTTCTGGCACACCGAAGTGGGCCCCCTCAACCGGGTCATTCATGTCTGGCCCTACGAGAACCTCGAAGAGCGCACCCGGCTGCGGGCCGAGGCGACCAAGCTTCAGGGCTGGCCGCCCAATACCCGCGAATTCGTCGTAGAGCAGCAGAGCGACATCTACCTGCCCGCGCCGTTCTCGCCAAAGCTCGAGCCGCGCCAGCTCGGCAACCTCTACGAGATCCGCATCTATACCTTCAAGCCGGGCGGCATCCCGGCCACGATCGACCGCTGGAGCACGCAGATCGCAGAGCGGACCAAGCTGTCGCCATTGGCCGGCGCCTGGTATTCCGAGCTCGGCGGCCTCAACAAGTGGTGTCATATCTGGGCCTACAAGGATGCCGGCGAGCGTTTCCGCATCCGCGAGGAAGCCAGATCCAAGGGCATCTGGCCGCCCAAAGGCGGTCAGCCCGGGATGATGCTCAAGCAGGAAAACATGCTGGTCGTCCCGGCCGCCTTCTCGCCGCTGCGCTGAGCCGCACGCACTGGGGCGGGGCAACCCGCCCTAGTGCCCGATACGGTACGATCATCTGACGGAGAATAGTTCGATGCGCCGCCTGTGGATCGTCGTCGCCTTGCTGGCCTTCGGATATACCCTGCTTCCGAGCATCCCCGCCTCCGCCGGATACGGCGCGATCGCACGGGACGAAAGTACCGGCAAGTATGGGGGAAGCTTCAACCAGCCGACGCGCAAACTCGCCGAGGAGCGGGCGCTCGGCGATTGCGGTGCTAGCGGCTGCAAGATCTTGACGTGGGCAGGCCCGGCGAGGTGCTTGGCATTGGCCACATCCGAAGACGGCAAACAGGCGGCCGCCGTTCAACGCAAAGACCGCGATGCGGCCCGGCTCGCTGTCCTAAAGCTTTGCCCGAAGACAGCAGGCGAATGCGTCGTGCGGGTCACCGACTGCAACAAATGACCTCCCCGCCGATTTGATAACGCACTCGCGAGGGGCCTACCGCTGCTCCGATCAGAGTGATTCGGTGCGAAGCATTGTGATCTCGACGATGGCGTAATAATTATGCGCAATGACGCGATGGTTGATTGCGCTCTTATGGGCTTTGGGTTGCGCTTTTTTGGATTTCTCCGCCCGTGCTTCGTCAGGAACCGGGTTTGCCATAGCAAACGGGACTTTGGTGATCACGAACTTCCATGTTGTTAACGGGTGTACGACTGTTAACATTCCGAATATTGGGGCCGGCGTAATCAAAACCACCGATGCCCGCATTGATGTCGCAGTCATAGCGCCCGAGCGACCAGTTAGGGCATCTCTTCGCTTTCGGAGTCGTTATAACCAGCTTAAGCTAGGCGAAGAAATTATCGTTATCGGTTTTCCGTTAAAGGGCCTGCTGTCTTCAACCCCAATCGTGACAACGGGAATTGTATCTTCGCTCTCAGGCATTCGAGACGACGTCACTCGATTGCAGATTACAGCACCGATCCAACCGGGGAATTCTGGTGGCCCGGTTCTAGATAGAGCAGGCAATGTTGTGGGGATCGCTGTTAGTAAGCTGAATGTGTTAAAACTTGCTCCTTTGATAGGAGACATTCCGCAAAACGTGAACTTTGCTGTCCCCTCTTCGATCATCACACCTATTTTAGACGACTATTCGGTAAAATATAAATCGGGAACCTTCGACAAGGTGAGGCCTATATCTGAAATCGTCTCGGAAGCGTCTGACGCTGTTGTTTCGGTGGAATGCGTGGCTAGCGAAGCGTTGCGACCACCGACTGTCGCGCCAATACCCCCTGGACCGATTTCACCTCCATCTTCGCCGTGGCTGGGAGGATATGGCTCGATCGCGTGGGACAAGGGCACCGGCAAATACGGGGTAAGCTGGAACCAGCCGACGGGGATACGTGCCGAGGAAGTGGCGCTCGGCGAATGCGGCGCCAGCGGCTGCAAAGTCGTGGGAAGGGTCGGGCCGCGAATGTGTGGTGCGCTGGCGACGACCGCGGACGGCAAGCACGCCGGCGCAGCTTGGCGCAGGGACCGTGAGGCCGCCCGGCTCGCGGCAGTTAAGAACTGCGCCCAGGATCAGGCCGGCGAGTGCATCATCCGAGCCACCGACTGCAATAAGTAAACCACTGGCTGCCCCTCACCCCAGCCCTCTCCCCGCACGCGGGGCGAGGGAGCAGCTGGTGAGTTCCCTCTCCCCGCTTAAGCGGGGAGAGGGTTAGGGTGAGGGGCGGTTGGATTGGCGCTCTTGCGCCCCCTTGGCAAGCAATTTCGTCAAAGTCGCCTGCGCCCGCATTTGGATTCCGGCAGCGCCGGCCTCGCCATAACCGTCAGGGCGGCGCTCAGCACTCGATTAAGCGCCCTCTCACAGGGTGTCCATTCCGGAATCCTTCTGCGATGCGAACCCACTAATCACTGATCCGGTCCTGCTATTTTTAACAATGACTTTACAAGCAGAAACCTCCCCATCTCAGTTACAGGCCGCGGCACCCATTTCGTCCGCACGATGTATCTGCAATTAAAAGCAGTGCGCAGCGCACTGGATCGCCAGTGTGGATTGCGCCAGCTATGTTAGTATAAGAAAGAATGAGCACTACGGAAGGACGCTCATGATGAGGCGGGCGGGCGCTATTTTCCTAGCATTCTGCTGGTGGGGTGCGGCAGCCTGCGCAGAGGAAATCTCAGTGCCGGTGAACTATCACGGCGAGCAGATCCAGCTTGCGGGCAAATTCGAGAAACCCGCCGTACAGGGCCCACTCCCCGTTGTGATCCTTTTGCACAACTGCGCCGGCGTCGACGGCTCGCCTTCGCTGGCCGTCTGGGCGCCGTTGATGTGGGCCCAAGGGTACGCGACCTTGCGGCTCGATAGCTTCACAGCCCGCGGCTACCACAATGTCTGCGCCGATGGGGGCCAGGTACGACCGGGCGAGCGTGCGCAGGACGTGCTCGCCGCAGCCTATCTCCTCGCCGCTCGACCAGACGTCCGGGCCGACCGGATCGCCGTACTCGGGCTTTCGCATGGCGGCGGGACTGCAGTTTATGTCGCCCGAGATCACCAGGAGCTGCGTTCCTGGCGCGAACGGCTCGCGACGCGGCACGGCAAGCTCGTGGCGAGTGTCGCGCTTTATGGCGGCTGTCGCCCAGACACCGGCGATCCAGTCATAGTGCCATTGCTTGCTCTGCTCGGAGCCAGAGACGATTGGGCGCCGGCTGCACCTTGCGTGGCGCTTGCGAATGTGCAGGCGAACGGCATTATGCAAGCCCAGGTTTATCCCGATGCTTACCACTCATTCGACGCCGCCTCCGGTATTGAAAAACCACACAGCGCCTATGGCCATCTGCTCGCATATAACCCTGGAGCCACCGCCGACGCCCACCAGCGAGCGTGCGAATTTCTGTATCGATATTTGCACTGATGGAAGGTGGCGTGCTCGACACCATTTTCCCCGCCGCGTAACTTGGGCGAGGGCGGTTTTGTCTACGATCGCATAAAGCCTTCAATCTCGCTTTCGGCCCAGCTCATCGCGTCGTCGAAGGATTGGCGCTGTTGCGTCACCTTGGCGATCAATTTCGTTAAAGTCGCCTGGGCAAACATCTGGGTCCCGATCCTCAAGGGAGCCGGATAGCCCGCGAGGCTCGGAATCGCGTCGTGGCGCGGCGGATAATTGTAGTTGGTGCCCTTCGGCGGGCCCTCTTCTTCCCAAATCTTGAAGTCCATCCACTTGTCGTAGGGCGGAATGTCAAAGCCGACGCTCGCAGTGACCAGCTTTTCCTGTACCGGGCGGGTCATCAGATAGGTCAGCAGGCTTTTCGCCGCCGGGATGTTCTGTGAGAAATTCCAGATCGCCCAGAAATACGGGTTGCACGGGTCGTACCGTCCTTGCGGCCCCTTCGGCGAGTGGAAGGTCCACAATTGCTCGGCGATCTTCGGCTGGTCGCGCTTTGCCACCGCATAGGCGCTGGGCGGGTTGAAAATCAGCGCGCTCTTGCCGGAAACCAGCGCCTTGTTGTTCGAAGCGTTGTCGTAAGCATAAACGTCGCCTTCGAGTGATTGGGCGAGCTGCTTGAAAAACTCGAGCGCCTGCCGGGTCGCGTCGGTCTTAACTGTGATATCACCTTTGGCGTCGACGAGATCGGCGCCATAGCTGTGAAATACCGCACCTGCCATATTGATCGCATCGGTGCAGGCGCTGAGCCCAAGGCCAAAGGGGTGCCCCGCCTTGAAGCACTTCTCGGCGGCCTTGAGAAAATTGGTCCACTCCCAAGTCTCGACCAGCTCCTTGTCGGGCGGAGCGCCGGGCGGATACATCTTCTGGACGTCGAGCCCGACATATTCCTTCATGTAGTCGATCCGCGCGCAGGGCGGCAGCGAACCGTTGCCATAGCTGGTCGGCACCGCCATCCAATGGCCGTCGATCTTGCCGGTGTACTCGGAGGCCTCTGCGATCGGGCCGTATTCCTTGACGACCGGGAGCACAATGTCGTCGACCGGCACGAAATTGTCGGCCTGCGCCGAGACGTACCAGGTGCGCAACCCCATCATGTCGTGGCCGGCCTTGGCTTGGCCTTCCGCCATCAAGGTCAGCAGGTCCTTGTCGCCGTTCGAGGTGATCAGGTCGACGTTGAGGTCGACCTTTTCCTTCGCTGCCCATTCGCCGCAGATCTTTTTCAATTCCTCGGCGGCGCCGGGGACCCAATGATCCCATACGCCAAACGAGAGCTTTCCGGCGGCGTAGGCGCCGTGCACGAAGGGAGCAGTGAGCGCTGCCGCCGCCGTCGTCTGCAGTACCGTGCGCCGAGTCAGCAATGTCCGATTCATCCATTCCTCTCTGATTTGCTCTTAGTCCCCGGCCCGCGACAGCCACTTGAACTGCTCGTTCTGTTTAGCACCGCTGCGCTAGTCCACCTATGTTCGCGAGAAGCCTTCGAGCTCGGATTGCGCGTAGTCGATCGCGGCGTCGATCGAGCGGCCTTCCTGCGTGCATTGCGCTATCATCTTGCACATTGTACCCTGCGAGTACATCTGGACCCCGATCCTGGGCGGCGCCGGATAGCCGGTGACCGAGACGATGGTGTCGCCTTTGGGTGGAAAGTTAAAGAGCGTTCCTTTGGGCGGCTCCGCCTCCGCCCATACCGAAAAGTCGTTGAGCTTCGCGAACTGCGGCACGTCATATCCTTGGCTCGCATTGACCAGCCGCTCGACCGCAGAGCGCGTCGACAGGTACGCCAAAAGGCTCTTCGCCGCCGGCTTGTTGGTCGAGAAATTCCAGATGCCCCAGAAACGGTTAATACCGGTATCGAACCTTCCACTGGGACCCTTTGGCGGCTGGAATGTCCACAATTGCTCGGCGATTTTCGGCGCGTCGCGTTTGGCGACGACCCAGGCGCTCGGCGAATTCATGATCAGCGCGCTCTGGCCGGAAATCAGCGCCTTGTTGTTCGATGCGTCGTTCCACGCAAAGACCGTAGGCGGAAACAGCGGTACGGCCTTTTGAAACCACTCAAGCACCTGCCTGGTCGCGTCGGATTTGACCGTGATATTGCCTTCTACATCGACCAGCTGCACGCCGTGGGCGGCAAACATCGTCCCGACCCAGTTCACGGCATCGGGGGTGGTACTCATCGGCATCCCGAACGGGTAGCCGCCTTTGAAGCATTTCTCCGCTGCATCGAGGAAGAACGCCCAGGTCCAATTGTCGGCGAGCTGCTGGTCGGGCGGCGCAGCCGCCGGGTACATCTTGGTGACGTCGAGCCCGGTGAATTGCTTCATCAGGTCGATGCGCGCACAGGGCGGCGATAAGGTGCTGCCGTACCCGGTCGGGACGACAATCCAGTGGCCGTCGGACTTTCCCAAATATTCCGCGGCCTTGGTCGGGTTGCCGTTCTGCGCAATAATCGCAGTTACGACATCATCGATTGGTTCGAGGTTATCGACCTGGCCGGTCGCGTACCAGCTGGTGAATTGCAACACGTCGTGACCGGATTTGGCTTGCGCCTCGGCGGCCATCGTCAAGAGGTCCTTGTCGCCGTTCGACGTGATGAAATCGACCGTGATGTCGACCTTTTCCTTTGCCGCCCATTCCCGGCAGAGCTGTTCCAGCGGAGCGGTCGCGGTCGGGACCCAATGGTCCCAGAACCCGCAGGAGAGTTTGCCCGCTGCGAAGGCGCCGCGCACGAAAGGTGCGGCGATTGCGGCCGAAGCAAGTGCCGCGGTCTTCAAGATCGTGCGGCGTGTCAGCAGCGATGTCATACAGGCCCCTCGACGATTTGTGCCGGTTACTGGCTCAGTCTCAGTAGATGTGCTGGCCGCCGTTGACAAAGATCTCCGTCGCAGTGACGTAGGCGGCGTCCTCGCTGCACAGGAAAAAGATCGTGCCCGCGACGTCTTCGGGCTCGCCGAGCCGGTTAAGCGGAATCCGCGGCAGCAGCTGGGTGGTCTCCGGCGATAGCATCGCGGTCTTGATCTCGCCTGGAGCAACGGCATTGACCCTGACCGCGAGCCGGGCGAATTCGGCGGCCATCTCGCGCGTCAATGCCGACAGCGCCGCCTTCGATGTCGCGTAGGCCGACCCCGCGAACGGATGCACGACGTGACCGGCGATCGAGGTGACATTGACGATCGCACCCCTGCCCTGCCCCAGCGCGGTCGAGAAGGCCCGCGCCAGGATCAGCGGCACAAAGAAATTCAGGTGAAATACCGCGTGCCAGGCTTCGATATCGCTGTTGAGACACCCGACCCGTGCCCCGGTCGGAGATTTAGGCGACACACCGGCATTGTTGACGAGTGCGTGCAGCGGTCCGTCGAGCAACTCGCCTGCCTCGGCGACGAAGCGGTCGAGATCCCCAGGGTCGCCGAGATCGGCAGTAATGTGATGGGTCCAGTTCGGGTCGCGCTTGCACTCCTCCGGCACCGCCTCGCGTGAGCAGGTGATGATTCGCCACTCGGCATTGCTGAATCGCTTGACCGTGGCATGGCCGATCCCACGGCTCGCCCCTGTCAACAGCAACACCTTTCTTTCGCTGCTCATCGTGCGCCCACCCGTCGCGCAAAGTTTGACCGCGGCTCCTCGATCCCCTCCGGATCCTGGTGGATGATGACTTCGGCGTGGGGATAGGCGGCGCGTAGCTCGGACTCGACCTCGTCGGAGATTTCGTGCGCCCGGTTGAGGCTCAGCCCCCCGTCCATTTCGATATGGAGCTGGATGAAGGCCGTCGGACCGGCGACCCTCGTGCGCAGATCATGCGCGGCGACCACATCGGGGTGCGACTGCGCAATGCCACGGATCTTCTCGCGCTCCTCGTCGGGCAGCTCGTGGTCCATCAGCTGGAACAACGACAGGCGCGCCAGCCGCACAGCGGAGTAGACGATCCAAATGCCGATCGCCGCGCCGAACAGCGGGTCGAGAAGCGGAAAATCGAAGATGCTGCCCAGTACAAGTGCCGCAATGACGCTCACATTCAACACGACATCGCTGCGGTAATGCAATTCGTCGGCGCTGATCGCAATCGACCCGGTGCGGCGCACGACATGGCGCTGATAAGCCACCAGCCCGATCGTCACGATAATCGAAAAGACCATGACGACGATGCCGGCAGGCGGATTCCCGACCGGAACCGGCCAGATCAGCCGCCGCACGGCCTCGGCGAGCAGCAGCATGGCGCTGCCTGTGATAAATGCCGACTGGCCGAGGACGGCGAGGGGCTCCGCCTTGCCGTGACCGAAGCGATGCTCACGGTCGGCCGGGCTCATGGCATGGCGAACCGCAACGAGGTTGACGAGGGACGCGACGGCATCGAGCAGCGAGTCGACCAGGCTCGACAGCATCGCGACTGACCCCGTTTCGAGCCAGGCGGCGAACTTGGCCGCGATCAGGACCGCCGCGACCGCGACCGAGGCGTAGGTCGCCAGCCGCCGCAGGCGCTCCGACGCCGGCCCATGTATCAAGGGAATAGCCGTTCCCGTCGCCATTCTGTCCCTTCGCGAACGAACAACAGCCTATCATGCAACCGAAACGGCTGTTCCTGCCAGAATTCGATGGAAACCGGCACGACGCGAAAGCCGGACCAATGCGGCGGCCGAGGCACGGCGCCTTCCGGGAACCGCCGGGCGAACTCCTCTACGCGCCGTTCGAGCTCGGCGCGGCTAGGGAGCGGCTGCGATTGGTCGGAGGCCCAGGCGCCAATCTGGCTGTCGCGCGGCCGGCTGGCGAAATAGGCGTCGGCCTCCTCCTCTGCGACCAACTCGACCGGACCCTCGACGCGAACCTGCCGGTTCAGTGACTTCCAGACGAAAGACAGCGCGGCGTGAGGGTTGGTGAGAAGCTCCTTCGATTTCCGGCTTTCGAGGTTGGTGTAGAAGACGAAGCCGCGATCATCCAGCCCCTTCAACAGCACAGCCCGCGCCGACGGCCTGCCTTCCGACGTGGCGGTCGCCAATGCCATCGCATGCGCGTTCGGCTCGCCCTGCCACGCTTCGTCGAGCCACCGCCGAAACGGCGTGAAGGGCTCGGGCTCGGCTATCTCATCAATCATCCCAACTTTCTCGGCTCCGACTGGTCGATCCGATCTACTTCGACGCCATCTCTTCGGCAACCGCCTCGCCCGATCGCCAGCGGCCGCGCCGGCGGGGACCGGGTTCGAGCGTGTCGGCGACGAGAGAGGCGATGGTGACGCCCATGGCCGCACTCTCCGCCTTGACAATGCGATCCATTGCCGGCGCCACCTGCCGTTGCCACGGCTGGGCCGCCCGTCCCATCCAGCGGCCGGCGAGCGGCAGGTGAAGCGCCTCGTACAAGTCGTGCAATGTCGCGGTCTCGGGAGCCCAGGACAATACCCAGCACCCCTCTTGCGTGTGAGCTACGAAGCCGGCCTCGGCGAGCGGCCTCAGATGCTCGTCGATGACCGTCGTGGCGACCCCGAGCTCGGCGGCGAGCGCCGGCGTCGACCTCGCCTCGCCGCGGCGCTGCGCCCGA
This sequence comes from uncultured Alphaproteobacteria bacterium, assembly GCA_963700185.1. Classification (GTDB taxonomy): domain Bacteria; phylum Pseudomonadota; class Alphaproteobacteria; order ATCC43930; family CGMCC-115725; genus AP-15. The sequence goes on along the minus strand of CAVOWP010000012.1, from coordinate 49,976 downwards.
GCCAGCGATGCGATCAACGACAAGCTGAAGCCGAGCCGCACGCCGCCCGAGGGTATCGTTCCAACCCGCTCGTCGATGCGCCAGTTCGGCAACGCGGCGGCAACCACCGCACCGAGCAGGACGGCCATCCACGATATGTACATCCACAATAGAAAGATCGGGATGATGGCGAGCGCGCCATACACCGTCTGATAAAAGGACGATGCGCCGATGTAGATGGTAAAGCCAACCTTTAGGATTTCGATCGCGATCGTTGCGATCAGCGCTCCGAGCGTGCCGTCGCGCCAGCGCACCGCGCAGTTCGGTATGAGGCAATAGAGCAGCGTCAAAGCGACGAATTCGAGCACGGCCGGGACCACGCGGGCGAGGGAATGCAGCCAGCTGCTCGCAAACCATGCGACCGCTTCCTGCCCGAGGCCGACCTGGCGCGCCGCGATTTCAAAATAGGTCGACAGTGACAGGCTGACCCCGATCAGGAGCGGTCCGAGCGTTATCAAGGTCCAGTAGGCGAGGATGCGCTGAACCCAGGGACGCGGCGATGTCACTCGCCAGATCAGATTGAGCTGATCCTCGACCGTGACGAGAAGCAGAATGCCGGTCGCAGAAATTCCGGCAATCCCGATCGCCGTGGTCTGCGCCGCCGAATCGGCGAAGGCGCGGAACCACCACGCCGCCTGCTCGCCAATCGAGGGCACCAGGGTGCGAAAAACCAGCGCCACCAGCTCGTCGTGCACCTGCGCGAAGATCGGGAAGGCGGACAATGTGCCAAAGGCGATTACGGCGAGCGGGACCAGCGAGACGAGCGTCGTATAGCTCAGCGCACCCGAGGCGGAGAAACAGCCATCGGCGAGGAAGCGGCGCAGCGAATACCTTGCAAAGGCGGCCACTGTCGCGCAGCTCTGCCGCAGCTTTCCGCCGCGCGGCCGGCTCTGTTGCTCGGCAGTGGTCATCACCAAAAGCTTAGGTCCTCGCTGCTGTTAAACAAGGCGCGGCCTGCGAATGTCCCATTCTCGGGGCGACCTTGATGACCGGGGCGCTTTCCTTCGTGTAGGATCGCCGCAAATTGGAAGATGGAAAAGATGATGCCGCTGATGGCGGGTAAGCAAGGCCTCATCATGGGTGTCGCCAACGAGCGGTCGATCGCCTGGGGGATCGCGAAGGCGTTGCGCGCTCATGGCGCCGACCTCGCCTTCACCTATCAGGGCGAGGCGCTGGGGAAGCGGGTGCGGCCGCTCGCCCTCAGTCTCCACAGCGAGATCGTTCTGGATGCCGATGTCGCTTCCACCGAGAGCCTCGACGGTGCTTTTGCGGCCTTGGCGCAACGCTGGGCTAGGCTCGATTTCGTAGTCCACGCGATCGCCTTCTCGGACAAGGACGAGCTGAAAGGCAAATACCTCGAGACGACGCGTGCCAACTTCCTGCGCACTCTCGAGATTTCCTGCTTTTCGTTCACCGATGTCTGCCGCCGCGCCGCGCCCTTGATGACGGCCGGCGGCAGCCTGCTGACGCTCACCTACTCCGGAGCCGAGCGGGTGATGCCGCACTATAACGTGATGGGCGTGGCAAAGGCGGCGCTCGAGGCAAGCGTCCGCTATCTCGCTGTCGACCTGGGCGGCGACAATATCCGCGTGAACGCGATTTCCGCGGGTCCTATCAATACGCTGGCCGCTAGGGGCGTCGGCGATTTTAATTATATTCTTAAGTGGAACCGCCTAAACTCGCCGTTGAAGCGCAACGTCACGATCGAGGATGTCGGCGGCGCGGGCCTTTATCTCTTGAGTGACCTCTCCGCCGGCGTCACCGGCGAAGTCCATCATGTCGATTGTGGCTATCACGTCGTCGGCATGAAAGCGGTCGACGCTCCCGACATCTCAGTGGTGTAATCGCGATGCGGGCGTCACTCTTGCTGGTCCGGCGCACGATGCTGGCGCTTTGTTTCGCCTCGGCGCCCTATGCGGCGGCAAGCGCGGCTCCGGCCGAGGACGACATGGCGATCGCCCAAAGTCTGGCTGAGATGTTGCGCGATGCCCGCACGGTCATCTCCGACCAACAGGATTTGATCAACAATCCGCAACTCGGTGAGAAACATCTGACCGGGAAAGTCGTGCTCGACCAAGCGATCGCGAAATACTCAAAGGATACCGGGGTTGACCCGAGAAAGCTCGATCCCTCCTCACGTGAGGAGCGGTTGCTGCGGGCGATGATGGCCGCGATCGTCGAGGTCGTCGACGACAATCAGCCGACAATCAACGAAAAGGGTACCGGCTTCAAGGGTTTTATCCCGGCGGTCTTTGCAAGGCTGGTCGCCGAGAGCTTTGACCGTCTGGCGAAGGGCGAGGGCGAGATCAAGGTTACTGCGCCCTTGGAGCTCGTCCGCAACCGCAAGGCACGACCCGACCCTTGGGAGACCGAGGTCATCGAGAAGCGGCTGCTCGATCCAGCCTGGCCCCCCGGCAAACCGTTCTCGGCAGAGGTCGAAAACAACGGGCAGCCTGCGTTCCGGGTCATGGTACCAGAGTATTACGTGGAATCCTGCCTTGCGTGCCACGGTTCGCCGAAGGGCGAGATGGACATCACCGGTTATCCAAAGGAGGGCGGGAAACTGAACGACCTCGGCGCGGTGATCAGCATCACCCTTTATCATTGACCCGACCGGGCGGAGGCGTCCGATGTTGGCCTGGTTGACGATCCGGACCCGTCTGATGCTGCTGACCTGCGCCGGCCTCTTTGTCCTGATCGCGACCAATGCTTACCTGACTAAAAAGCTCGCCGAGAATTCGGCGGGGATGGTCACCGCAGCCGAGCTTCTCACAAGCATTGAAGAGGCGAACAGCGCGCAAATCGCCTTCGGCGAGCTGCGCTATTGGATGACCGATCTGGCCGTCAGTCAGCTGACGATGGCGGAACGGAACGCAGCGGCGGCTCGCGCTCGGGTGGAGCAGCATCTCGAGCAATTGCAGCCATGGAACCCGCAGCGGATCGCGACCGTCCGCAGCGAAATCGCGCAGTACGAGGATTTGGCCGGCAAGGCCGTCGAGGAATACACCGAGGAGCGCCGTGTGATCGGCAACTCGCTGCTGGCCCAGGCGCGGCAACACAGCCTCGTCGCCGAACAACTGATCGCCTCGATCGTCCAGGAACTGACGGGGGCTGCGATCGCCGCCCGGCAGCGCGTGGTCGCCGAAGCCGAAACAGCAACTCGGCTCTCGCAAATCGTCGTTGCGGCCGCCGTCGTCATCGGATCTCTGTTGACCTTCCTGATCCTGCGCTCGATCGTCGTGCCGTTGCGCCGCCTGACGGTGGCGATGGATGGCCTGAACGCCGGCAACGTTGCCGTGGCCATTCCCGAGGCCGGGCGCGACGAGATCGGTGCGATGGCGCAGACCCTAGCGATCTTTCGCGACACCTTGCGGGAGCTGCGGGAGACATTAGCGCAACTCGAGGCGTTGCGCGCGGTCGGGCGAGCCGTCAGCTCGACCCTCGATCTCGAAGGCGTGCTGTCGATCGTCGCCGCGCGGGCTGTCGAGTTTTCCCATGCGCAAGCCGGCATGATCTATGAATTCGACGAGGCGGCGCGCGAATTCCATTTTCGCACCAGCCACGGCGCCGAACCGGCACTGGCCGACCAGTTGCAGGCAGCGCCGATCCGCTTCGGCGAAGGCGCGATCAGCGCCGCAGCTATTGCCGGCTCATCGACGCAGATCCGCGACCTACTCGGGGAGCGAAAGCTCGCCCTGCCCAAATTGTCCGATGCCCTTGCCCGCCTGGGGTACCGTTCGCTGATCGCCGCGCCCCTGTTGCACGAGCAGGATATCCTGGGGGCACTCGTCGTCGCTCGGCGCGAGGCGGGCGAATTCTCCAAGGAGGTCGTCAGCCTGATCGAGGCTTTCGCCACGCAGTCGGCGCTCGCCGTGCGCAACGCCAAGCTGTTCGAGCAGCAGCGCCGGCGCGAGCGCGACTTGCGGATGGCGCACGAGCAATTGAAACAAGCGCAGGCCAATCTGATCCATGCCGAGAAGATGGCGTCGTTGGGCCAGCTCACCGCCGGCATCGCCCATGAGATCAAGAACCCGCTCAATTTTGTGAACAATTTTGCCGAGCTCTCCCGCGAATTGCTGCAGGAGTTGCGGGACACGATCGCTTCTCCCGGCGCCGAGCAGGACGAGCTGATCGCGACCTTGACCGCCAATTTGGCAAAGATTGTCGAGCACGGGCGGCGCGCCGACGGCATCGTGACCAGCATGCTGTTGCATTCGCGGGGCGGCACCGGCGAGCGCCGTCCAACCGACCTCAACGCGCTGATCGAGGAGGCATTGAATTTGGCGTTTCACGGCGCACGCGCGCGAGACAAAAGCTTCAACATTACGCTGGAGCGCGATCTCGATACCAAACTCCCTCCGATCGAACTCGTCCCGCAGGATATTACCCGCGTGCTCCTCAACCTGTTCGGTAACGGCTTTTACGCGGCTAGCAAGCGCCTGCAGGAGGGAACCGACCCGGCATTTCAACCGTACTTGCGGGTGTCGACGCGCGATCTCGGCGACCAGGTCGAGATCAGGGTGCAGGACAACGGCGTCGGGATGCCGCCCGAGGTGCAGTCGAAGCTGTTCACGCCGTTCTTCACGACCAAACCGACCGGTGAAGGCACCGGGCTCGGCCTCTCGATCAGCTACGACATCGTCGTGCAACAGCATGGCGGCACGATTTCGGTCGACAGCCGCCCGGGCGAATTTACCGAATTCACGGTGCGACTGCCAGCCAACCTGCAGGCCGCAGAGCCGAGTGCGGCGACGGGGGCATCGGCTTGAGCGACGCCCCGCCGGCGCATCCGGATGTCGAGATCGTCGAGGCGACGAAGGCGTTCGCGCGATTTCTGCGGGTGGATGTTTTCCGTTTCCGGCATCGCCTGTTTTCCGGCGAGTGGAGCGCCCTGCGCAGATACGACGCGCTCCGGCGCGGACAGGCGGCTTCGATCGTGCTTTACGATCCCGACCGGGAAAGCGTCGTGCTGGTCGAGCAGTTCCGCCTCCCGGCGCTCCTCGCCGGCAGCTCGCCATGGCAGCTCGAGACCGCCGCCGGCCTCATCGACAGCGGCGAGACGCCCGCGGCCGTCGCGATCCGCGAAACGCAGGAGGAAACCGGGCTCGCGCTAATCGGCGAGCCGATCCCGATCCAGCGCTATCTGCCCTCGTCCGGCGGCTCCGACGAGAGCGTTTTCCTGTTCTGTGGCCGGGTCGATGCCACGGCCGCCAGCGGCGTGCATGGCCTGGCGGAAGAGCACGAGGACATCCGAGTTGTCGTCAGAACCCTCGCCGAAATCGAGGCTCTGCTCGACCAGGGCGCGATGGAAAGCGGCCACACGCTAATCGGCCTCTATTGGCTGCTGCGCCACCGCGATTATCTCCGCCGGTTGTGGGCTGTCGATTAGACCGTGATTACCGCGGCACGAACGGCTTGAAATGCTTCGACAGGGCCAAGCCCTGACGCTGGTAGGAGGAGCCGATCGGGGCGCCGTAGAGCTTGTCGGGCCTGGCGATCAGCCGCTCGTAGACGAGGCGGCCGACAATCTGACCGTCCTCGATCAGAAACGGCACTTCGTGCGAGCGGACTTCGAGGACGGCGCGGCTGCCGGCCCCGCCGCTCTCGGGGGCGCCGAAGCCGGGATCGAAAAACCCGGCGTAATGCACCCGGAACTCGCCGACAAAGGTGTCGTACGGCAACATTTCGGCAGCATGGTCCGGCGGTACGACGACTGCTTCGCGCGAGGCGAGGATGTAGAAGTCGTTGGGATCGAGGACGATCCCCTCACCCCGATGCGCGTAGACCGGCTCCCAGAAGTCGCGCGGGTCGTAGTGAAAGCTGCGATCCATATCGATCACATCGGTATGCCGCCGCGCCTTGTACCCGACGATCCCGGTCGCCTTGTCGCCAGCAACATCGACGGTAAAGGCGAGCCCGTTGCGGATCGTTTTCGGCCCGGGCGGACCATCCACCAGCCCGACCTCCTCGTGCAGACGGCGCAGCGCGGTATCGCTGAACCCGGGCGAGCCGCGGCGGATGCGCAGCTGCACCAGGCGAGAGCCGGTGCGCACTAGGATGCTAAAGGCGCGCGGCGAGATCTCGGCAAAGAGCGGACCCTTGTAGCCCTCGCGGATGCGGTCGAATTCGGTGCCGTAGTCGGTGATGACCCGGGCAAAGACATCGAGCCGGCCGGTCGAGCTCTTCGGGTTGGCAGCCGCCGCTGTGCGTTTTCGCAGCGACACATATTCGAGCAACGAGACGATATAAACGCAGTCCTTTTCGAGAACTGCGCCCTCCGTCAGGTCGATGCGGTGCATCGACAGGATCTCGAGCTTGTCCCGCACGCTCGCCCGCGCGCCGGGCAGAAAGCTCGCCCGCACCCGGTAGGCCACCTTTCCGAGCCGCAGATCGATGCTGGCCGGCTGGATCTGATCGTCGCCGATCGGTTGCGGCGACAGGATTTCGCGGCCTTGCGCCACCGCCTCGCGCAACAGCTGCGACGGCAACAGCCCAGTCGTCAAATCCCGCTGGCGGTCGGCCTCGACCGAGTTCGAGCGGCGGAAACAACTCACTGCCTTGCGGCTCGGTCATTCGGCGATCGGTTGGGTCGCTTCGGCGAGCCAGCGTGCAGTGTCGCGGTCGACCAATGGGGTTAACGCGTCTCGGACCCTCGTATGATACGCGTTGAGCCAAGCGATCTCGTCTTCGTCGAGCAGCGACGGTTCGATCAGGTTGCGGTCGATCGGGGCGAGGGTCAGAGTTTCGAAGCCGAGCATCTCGCGTTCCGCCGAGCCGTCGGCCGGCTGCACCAGCACGAGATTTTCGATGCGGATGCCGTAGGCGCCGGTCTTGTAATAACCGGGCTCGTTGGAAACGATCATGCCGGGCAGCAGAGGCTGCGCGTTGGGTGCCTTGGAGATGCGTTGCGGGCCCTCGTGCACCCCGAGATAGCTGCCGACGCCGTGTCCGGTGCCGTGGTCGTAGTCGAGCCCCTCCTGCCACAGCGCGCGGCGCGCGAAGCCATCGAGCTGGGTCCCGGTGGTGCCCCGAGGAAAGCGCGCCAGGGCGAGAGCAATGTGGCCCTTCAGCACACGGGTGAACCGGTCGCGCATCTCCGCCGAAGGCTCACCGACAGCGATCGTGCGCGTCACGTCGGTGGTGCCGTCGAGATACTGGGCGCCTGAAGTTCGAGCAGATAAAGAGTGCCCGGTTGGAGGCGCTTCTCGGTCTCCGGCATCGCCCGGTAGTGCACGATCGCACCGTTCGAGCCGGCGCCGGAAATAGTCGCGAAGCTCAGATCGCGGAAATGCTCCCCTTCGCGGCGGAAAGCCTCCAGCCGATCGCTGGCGGCGATCTCGGACAGTCGGCCCTTCGGCGCCTCACGCGCGAGCCAGGCGAGGAAGCGCGTTAGCGCCGCACCGTCGCGGTAATGGGCTGCGCGGGTGCCGTCGATTTCGGCGAAGTTCTTGCACGCTTTCGGCAACAGACACGGGTCGGCCGCGCGATGGATCTTTGCTCCCGCTTCGGTGAGCCGGTCGAATACCCAGGAGGCGGCGGTCGCCGGATCGGCCTGCACCCTGCCGCCCTCGGCCGCAAGCGCGTCGAGCGCCGGTCCCAATTGTTCGGGCGGCAGCACGGTGACGGCGTTGCCGAGGTGGCGTTCGAGGTCGGGGACGAGCTTGCGCCGGTCGATAAAGAGGCTGACCGAGCCGTCCCGCCGCAGGATCGCAAACGACAATGGCAGCGGGGTGTGCGGTACGTCGCCGCCGCGGATGTTGAGGAGCCAGGCGATCGATTCCGGCATCGTCAAGACGACCGCCGCGACCCCCTCCTGTTGCAAGGTACACCCCAGGCGGGTGCGCTTCGACTCTGCGCTCTCGCCGGAGAATTGCTCGGGGTGCGGCACGACGGGTGCAATCGGCGCTGCCGGCTGGCCGGGCCAAACCTTGTCGAGCGGGTTGTCGTGGACAGCGCGAAGCTCGGCACCGGCCTTTTCTGCAGCGGCTCGAAACCGTTCCACCTCGTGAGGCGTGTGCAGCCAGGGATCGTAGCCGAGCACCTCGCCTTTTTTGAGCGTCGTGGCGAGCCATTGCGCCGGCGGCTCCTCGATCAGGTGACGAATCTCGAATAACCCCGCTTCGACCTGGGCGGCCGCTTGCAAGGTGTAGCGACCATCGACGAACAGCGCTGCGCGGTCGCGCAACACGATCGCGAGGCCGGCCGACCCGGTAAAGCCGGTCAGCCAGGTGAGACGCTGACCGCGCGGCGGCACATATTCCCCCTGATGCTCGTCGGCGCGCGGCACGATGAACCCGTCGAGTCCGCCCGACATAAGTTCCTTCCGCAGGCGCGCGAGACGCTCCGATCGCGGCTGTCGAGCGAAATCGTCCGCTGAAAGGCCGTCGTGGTACTCCGCGGCCTTGGCGGCCCGCAGAGCCTCGAGACACTCGGCAAGTTGTTGCGGCATCGGGTCGGCGACGAGCGCATGCCAGCCGATCCCGATTTCGGCAGGGGCGGCCAGCACGCCCTCGATCAACGCCTCGACCGCTTCGGGGTCGTAGGCAGAACCCGCCGCCTCCAGCAATCGCGCCATCTCGTCTCGGTTTGGTTGGATTACGCTCGACCTCATCTACCCTTCCTTTTTGTGTGCATGGCTGAATTGCAGGGCCGCCGTTGCTCTTTTTGCAGCGCAGCACCAAATCCTTGTGCGGCGCAGCATAAGCGGCGCACAGGAGTTCTGGCCATGTCTGTAGTCAATCTTTTCGTCTCTGCCGGAAGGCGCTTTTCCGAGTGGCGGCACCGGCAGCAAGCCTATGCCGAGCTGATGGCGCTCGATGATCACTCGCTCGCCGATATCGGACTTCACCGTTCGCAAATCGCCGGCCTCGTCGAGGGCTATCCTGTTCCCGGCCCATCCTCGGCCCGGTTGCACTTCCCGAAACCGGAAAAGCTCGCCCGGCCAAAGGCGGCCTGAGCGGTCTTCCGGCCGAGGCAATTTCACAGATGGGGGCTTCGGCCCCCATCGTCATCTCTGACCCATGCCGGCGGCGCATCACCAGGGTCGACCACCCGTCGATGACCAGTCGATGATCGAGCACGACGCCGCAGCCGCGGTGGGGTGCGAGCACGATCGGCTCCTGCCATCGCAACAACCCCGACAGCACGGCGCGTCCATCCGGCGTCAGCCTGCGAGCGAGATCGGCGGCCATCACCGCCAATGGGCGAGCGAGGATATTGGACAGAACCAGATCATAGCGTGATTTGCGGATGAGCCGATCACGGTAGCCCGGCGCCTTGCGGCTTTGCACCAGTCCCCCGACGCCGTTGCAAGCGGTGTTGTGTCGGGCGACGCAGATCGCCCTCGGGTCGATGTCCCCAGCCAATACCTTGCGGTGCAGCAGTTTCGCTGCGGCAATCGAGAGAATCCCCGTCCCGCTTCCGATGTCGAGCGGTCTGTGAAATTGCCGGCGGCGCGCCAGGCGCTCGAGAGCCAAGAGACAGCCGCGGGTCGACGGATGCTCGCCGGTACCGAACGCGGTCGCCGCGTCAATCGCAATCCCGATCGCTCCGGCCGGCACCTTTCCATCATAGTGTGAGCCGTAAACAAAGAACCGGCCGACCCGTAGGGGCGGAAAGGACAGCTGGTTCTCCGCGAGCCAGTCGCGATCCGGCAGGCTTTCCTCGCCGAATTCCGCCAGAGTTCCACCCGCGGCAGCCGCGGCAAGCGCGAGCCGCGCCCCGAGCTCAGCGTTGAGCAAAGGCGATTGCCGGTAGGCCTCGACCCGCCACTCCTCAGGTGCGGTCTCAAACGCCGATACGGCGTCGGCACTGTCGTCCAGGAGCGCAAAGACGGCATTCGCCGCGTCCGCGCCATGGACCTGCGCGAGCAGGCGCCAGACGGAATTCACCGCGAGCGCCCCTCACCCTAACCCTCTCCCCGCAAGCGGGGCGAGGGAGCAGGTTGAATTCCCTCGCCCCGCGCCAGCGGGGAGAGGGTTAGGGTGAGGGGCTAACATCACGCGTGCTCGACGAAGGCGTCCATGATCTTCTTGTCGCCGGCGACGTCAAAATGGATGGCGAGCTTGTTGTCTTCGACTGCGGCGATCGTGCCGTAGCCGAATTTCTGATGAAACACCCGGCCGCCCACGGCAAAGCCGCCGACCCGGCGCAATTCTTCGCCGCGCCGCGGCACCGGGCCCGTATTGGCCAGCAGGGGGCGGCGCGAAGGGGCGGCCTGCCGCCACGGCGCAGCCGTAGGGACCTCGACCGCGCTCGTCCAACCGGCATCCCAGGATGCCGCGGGCTGCAGGCCGAGTTCCGCGACGATCTCGACATGCTCGTTCGGCAGCTCGTCGACAAAGCGGGAACGGATCGTATTCTGCCATTGGCCGTGAATGCGGCGGTTGGCGGCAAAGGACACATAGACGCGATGCCGGGCGCGGGTCAGCCCGACATAGGCGAGCCGGCGCTCCTCTTCGAGCGCGGCGAGCCCGTTCTCCTCCATTGCCCGTTGGTTCGGGAACAACCCCTCTTCCCAGCCCGGCAGAAAAACCGAGTCGAATTCGAGCCCCTTGGCGCTGTGCAACGTCATCAGATTGACCATGTCGCCGCCCGCCTCCGCGGCATTGTCCATCACCAGGCTGACATGCTCGAGAAACCCGCCGAGGTTCTCGAACTCGGCCATCGCGACGACCAGCTCCTTCAGGTTTTCGAGCCGGCCAGCCGCGTCGGGTGAGCGGTCGGCCTGCCACATCGCGGTGTAGCCCAATTCGTCGAGCACGATTTGCACGAGGTCGGTATGCGAGATCTGCTCAGCTCGCGCTCGCCAGCCGTCGACCGCGCCGATGAACGCCGCTAGCGCCTTGCGCGCGGCTGGCCTCATCCGATCGCCGGCGATCAACATCCTAGCCGCTTCGACCAATGGCAACCTTTCGGCGCGGGTAAAGGCGTGCAGCTCCTGCACCGTGGCGCTACCAATGCCGCGCCGCGGAGTGTTCAGAATGCGCTCGAAGGAGAGATCGTCGGCTGGCTGATTGAGGAGGCGGAGGTAAGCAAGCGCGTCGCGGATCTCCTGCCTCTCGTAAAACCGCGGCCCACCGATCACGCGATAGGGCAGCGCGAGCGTAATGAACCGGTCTTCGAACTCGCGTGTCTGGAACCCGGCGCGCACCAGGATCGCAACTTCACTGAGCGCGTGCCGCTTGCGCTGCAGCGCCTCGATCTCATCGCCGACCCAGCGGGCTTCCTCCTCGGCATCCCATACCGCCCGCACCACGACCTTTTCGCCCTCGTCCGCTTCCGTCCACAAGGTCTTGCCGAGGCGGCCACGGTTCTGCGCGATCATATTCCCCGCCGCCCCTAGAATGTGCGGCGTCGAGCGGTAATTCTGTTCGAGCCGGGCGATCGTGGCGCCCGGGAAATCCTTCTCGAAGCGCAGGATGTTGCCGATCTCGGCGCCGCGCCAGCTGTAGATCGACTGATCGTCGTCGCCGACACAGCATAAATTGCGGCGCTTTTGCGCCAGCAGTCGCAGCCATAGGTATTGGGCGACGTTAGTGTCCTGATACTCGTCGACGAGCAGGTACCGGAAGCGCCGCTGGTATTCGGCGAGGATGTCTGGATTGCCGGTGAAAAGGGTCAAATTGTGCAGCATCAGGTCGCCAAAATCGACGGCGTTCACCGTCATCAGGCGGTCCTGGTACTGGCGATAGAGATCCACCGCCCGGCCCTGCGCGAAGCCCCCGGCATCGGCGGGCGAAACCTTCTCGGGGCCGAGACCGCGATCCTTCCAACGCTGAATCTGGCCGAGCAGAAGGCGGGCGGGCCAGCGCCGCTCGTCGATATTCTCCGCCTGCAGGATCTGCTTCAGCAGCCGGATCTGGTCATCGGTGTCGAGGATCGTGAAGCTCGGCTTGAGCCCGATCGCCTCGGCATGCCGGCGCAGAATGCGCGCGGCGATTGCATGAAAGGTGCCGAGCCACACGCCTTCTGCGGCGCGGCCGATCATCGCTTCCAGCCGCTCGCGCATTTCCCGCGCCGCCTTGTTGGTAAAGGTGACGGCGAGCAATTCGGATGGGAAAGCGCGGCGGGTGACGATCGTAAAGGCGAGCCGGGTGGTCAGCACGCGGGTTTTGCCGGTGCCGGCGCCGGCGAGCACCAGCACCGGCCCGTCGATCGCCTCCACGGCCCGGCGTTGCGCATCATTGAGGCCGCCGAGGTCGAATACCTCGGTGTTCTGGCGAGCGAGAACAGCAGGTTCAGACATGCTTTGATGATATAGCAAGAGTGGCCCGGATGATGCACCCTCACTCGCCGAGGAAGCCGAAGCCGGGCCCTAGATGCACGCAGCGATCGTTCTGCTGATTCTGATCCTGACCTATATCGGCATGGCCGCCGGGCGGATCGCGTGGCTGCAGGTCGATCGCACCGGGATCGCGCTGCTCGCGGTCATCGCGCTCCTCGCCAGCGGAGAGATGACCCTCGACGATTTCGGCAGCGCCGTCGATTTGCCGACCCTCGCCTTTCTGTTCGCGATGATGATCATCTCGGCCCAGTTCGCCGAATTGGGCTTCATCGATTTGTGCGCCCGAACGATTACCGAGACCCGGCGCGGTATGGCGACCTTGCTGGCGTTGACGGTCGCAATCGGCGGCGGGCTGTCGGCGATACTTGCAAACGACATTCTGATAATAGCAATCTCGCCCTTGCTGATCGCTGGGGCGCAGAGCCGCGGGCTCGACCCTCGCCCGCTGGTGATCGCGCTCGCTGCCGCAACCAATGCGGGCTCCGCGGCGACCCTGATCGGCAATCCGCAAAACATCCTGGTCGGGGCGCTCGGCCGGCTCGACTTTTGGACCTTTTTGGCGATTTGCGCCGTGCCGGCGATGTTCACGCTGATCGTCGTCTTTCTCGTCGTCTGGCTGCAATGGCGCACGCGCATCAGCCAGACGGTGCTCGCGGCGACCCTCGATGCGCCGCCGATAACGGTTCATCCGCTCGACCGCAACCAGACGATCAAGGGGGCTGTGGCCGTGCTGGTGCTGCTCGTGCTGTTCGCGACGCCGCTGCCGCGCGAGACCGGTGCGCTGATCATCGCTGCTCTGTTGCTCGCCAGCCGCAAAATTACCAGCCGCACTATGATTGCGGCGGTGGATTGGCCGCTGCTGCTTCTCGTCGCCTGCCTCTTCGGGATCACCGGAGCGCTCAACCAATCCGGGGTTGCCGCCCAAATCCTCGACTTTCTGACGGCCCATGGCCTGTTGCCGAACAGTCTCGTGCTGTTGACGCCGTACACCCTCCTGGCGAGCAACACGATCGGCGGCGTCCCAGCGGCGATGCTGTTCCTGCAGCTTTGGCCGAGCGCTCCACCGGGCGTATTTTATGCTTTGGCCTTGTTGTCGAGCCTCGCCGGCAATCTGCTCCTGACCGGCAGCCTGACCAATGTGCTGATCGCCGAGCGGGCCGATCGGATGGGAGCAAGGCTCACCTTTGCCGAACACGCCAGGGCCGGGGTTCCGATCGCGATCATATCGATCGGCTTTGCGGTGTTTTGGCTGGCTTTTACGCAGACCTTGCCGGTGCTGCCGGACAAGTAATCGCAAGCAACGAGGAGAATGCACCTTGGCCTTCCGTCCTCTCCGCATCGGCACCCGCGGCAGCCCGATGGCGCTGCGCCAAACGACCACGGTTCGCGATCGCCTGATTGCGGCACATTCCGAGCTTGCCGCGGCGGGAGCGGTCGAGATCGTGACGATCCGCACGACCGGCGACCGGGTGCAGGATCGCCTGCTTGCCGAGATCGGCGGCAAGGGGCTCTTCGCGAAAGAGATCGAGGAAGAGCTGCTCGCCGGAAATGTCGATCTGGCGGTGCATTCGCTTAAGGACATGGAGACTTGGCTTCCGGACGGTCTGGTAATCGCCTGCGTGCTGCCGCGTGACGATCCGCGCGATGCGTTTCTGTCGGCGAGCGGGGCGAGCCTTGCTGCCCTGCCTCATCGCGCGAAGGTCGGCACCGCTTCGCTCCGCCGACAAGCCCAATTGCTGCGGCATCGGCCGGACCTTTCGATTGTGCCGATCCGCGGGAATGTAAACACCCGGCTGCGCAAGATGGATGGCGGCGAAGTCGATGCATTGGTTCTGGCGCTGTGCGGCCTCGTACGCCTCGACTTGAGCGGGCATGCGACCGAAATCCTGCCCCGCGAGGTCATGCTGCCGGCGGTCGGCCAAGGTGCGCTCGCCATCGAGTGCCGGATGGCCGACCAGATGGTGCGCCAGCTCGTCGAACCGCTGAATGACCCGATCAGCGCCGCTCGTGTTCGTGCCGAGCGAGCGATGCTCGCCGCGCTCGACGGGTCCTGTCGGACACCGATCGCTGGATTGGCCGAAGTCGATCGCGATCGTTTGACTATCGAGGGGCTGTTGCTCAACGAGGACGGGAGCAAAGAGATCCGCGGCCGGTTCGAAGGCGGCGTTGATGACGCCGCGGCGCTCGGCGCCGAGCTCGGCAAGGAGCTAAGGAGCCGGGCCGGTCCGGATTTCGGGCTCGGCTAACCCGGCACCGTTTTCGGTCCGAGCCGACCGCCGCCTTGGCAGGCCTGTGCGCGCAGCCAGTCCTCCGCCGACAGGTGGCCTTGATAGACCTCGGAGTACAGGCCAACCGGCCAAGTCAACACAAAGACGATGTGGTTGACGATGTCAGTGTTTCGATTCGGGCATGGACCCGGCAGGAGGAAACCAATCACCACCAGCGCGATCCCGATCGCAAGATAGAGGCCAACCAACCACCTCATGCCAGCGCCCAGTCACACCGGAGCTATTTGTGCGCCGGTCTCGAACGCTCCCGCTCCCTCACTCCGCCGCCTGGGCGAGAGGGCGCGTCGCGGCGCGCAGCTGGGCTTCGTAGGCGTCGCGCCAGGCGATCTTTTCATCAGCCAGAAAATCGCCGCTGCGGACTTGGAAATAGATGTCGGGGTCGTCAACGCAGGGCGGGACTGTTGTGTCCTTCGTGAAGGCGCGGGCGGCGCGCAACAGGCGCCGCCGGGTCCGAGCGACCATCAGATCGCTCGGCCCCAGATTTTCAAAGCCGTGGTCGGTGATCACGCCCATGCTCTCGGTCACCGCCTGGTCCTGGCCGTGGATGCTGGCGATGCCGGTAAAAATCTCGCCGCTCTTCTGCGCCGCGCGGTCGATCATCCAGTCGTTTGACGGGTTTTGCGTGAGCCGCCAGCGACCGTACCAGTCGGTCGTGTTCGGCAGGTATTCGAAGCCCAGCCGCGATCCCGGCACCATCTGCCCGTTCTTCAGCGGGCGCATCGACGGCGGCGAGCCGCGCCAGCTCAGGCTCACAAACATCGTGTGGGTATCGTCCATCGGCACCCACGCGCGGGTATTGACGCGGTCGAATGGGCCCTGCGGCGTTTGCGTCCAGAATGGGAAAAGGAAATTCGCGAACCGCCAATAGGTCTGGCCCGCCTCCGCTGCGCGGTAGGCGCAATACATTGTGCCGTAGCCGGTGTCGGTCACGTGGAATTCCGGCGCCCGGTTCATCACCGTATAGCGCATCAAATTGTCGGCAGGCACATCGTCCGGCTTGACATTGCCGGCATGCAGAAAGCCGAAATGCGAGGTATCGATATCGCCCTCGAGCGCCTGCAGCCAGTTGCATTCGCGCTGCACGAACGAGATCTGCAACTCGGCCTCAGGCAACATCGAGGCCTCGATCGCCGGTAGTGGAGGCGCCTCCTTGCGCGCGCCCATATAGACCCAAATGAGGCCATTACGTTCGGCGGTCTTGTAGGCCTTCGCCTTGACCTTGTGTTTGAAATCCTGCTTCGGCGGAGCGTTCGGCATGTCGACGCAGTTACCCTCCGCGTCGTATTTCCAGCCGTGATAGATGCAGCGGATCCCGTTCTCCTCGTTGCGGCCGAGGAACAAGGACGCGCAGCGATGCGGACAGCGGTGGTCCATGACCCCGACCCGGCCCGAGCTGTCGCGGAACGCGATCAGCTTCTCGCCGAGCAGTACGAGGCGCGTCGGCGCGCCGTCACGCTCGAGCTCCGACGACATCGCCGCCGGGATCCAATATTGCCGCATCATTTCGCCCATGACGGTGCCGGATCCGACACGGACCAAATCTTCGCTGTCCTTCTGCTTACTCATCACCGACCTCATTGAGTGGTCATTCCGGGATGCCCCAACGGGGCAGGCCCGGAACCCAAGAACACGGACCTGTGCCTATCCTATCCGCTAGCCTGTGTTCATAGGTTCCGGGCTCGCAGGCTGCGCCCGCGCCCCGGAATGACAGTTGGGGTTCACGACCAGAGGGCGAAGCCGAGACCGGTGCCCGACCCGGCCGGCGTGCGGTATCCGGGGACGTAGCGCGACCAGGCGAAATCGAGATGCTCGACGGCGCCGGCGACGCAAATCCACATGCGGATCTCGGAGCTTCCGGAATTGAGCTTGCTCCGCGGCAATGACTGCAGCGCATCGGCATCCTTGCGGGCGCATGCATCGAGAACGCCGCGGTCGAGGTCTTCGTCGACGACGAAGTGGCTCAGCCCGCCGGAGCCGACAATGCCGATCCGCGCGTCGCCAGGATAGCTCTCTACCGCCTCCCGGATAGCTTGGCCGAGCTTGTAGCAGCGCCGCGGCGTCGGCTGGTTCGGCGGGAAATAGGTGTTGATGAAAACCGGCACCACCGGCAGCGTCGCATCCTCCATCAGCCGCTTGCGGACAAAGGCAAAGGCATGGCCTTCGCCCTTTCCGTCGGGCAAAGCGTCCGACGAGACCGGGTCGAACTCGCGATCGACGAGGGAAGAGATCAGGTGCAACGCCAAGCCGCTTTCGACCGGGTAGGCGCGCGGCTCCTTTTCCTCGTAGTAGCGCGCCGTCGCCCGCCGTGCCCAATCCGGCCCCGAAAAGCCGTTGAGCGGCACGTTGCGGATCGTCTTGCCGTGATAGACTACAAAGCTCGGCAGACTGTCGTCCTGGTAGATTTCCTTGTGATCGTCGCCGATGACGATCAATGCGTCGAGCTCGGCGCGGCGCACGGCCTCCCTGAGATGGGCGACCCCGGCCTGCGCCTCGGCGTGACGGGCGGCGAACCGCTCCGGGGTCAATTCGGCCCCGACATGCGGCTCCGCCCGATGCAGCAGCTCTTCATATGTCGTCGGCTGCCCCTCCTTATCGAGGAAGTCGCGAACCGCATCGCGGTCGATGAAGCGCGGCCAATCTTCGGCCGGGGCATTTAGCATCGGTGTGTGTGATGTGCCGATCCCGAGGACGAGTTCAGCCATACCCTTTGCTCCTTCCCGCTTGTGGGCAATGAGGCTTCGCCGAGCGTAGGATCGATCGCCCGAACAGGTCAACAGCTGTTGGTCGGGGTAAATCGATGGTTCTATAAACAGGGATCGGCGGGCGAGCGGGTATCGAAATGATAGACATCGAGAGGACGAGGAAATTCGTCGATCAGTGCTGGGGCGACGAGATCGTTCCGACACTGGTCGAATACATCCGCATCCCCAACAAGTCCCCGGCCTTCGACCCGGATTGGGAGGCGCACGGCTACATGGACGAGGCCGTGCAGTTGTTCGAGCGCTGGGGGCGGGCAAGCCTCGCCAATGTGTCGGGCGCCACGCTAGAGGTCGTCCGATTGCCTGGACGGACACCAGTCATCGCGATCGACCTGCCGGGCGAAGCCGAGGACACCGTGCTGCTTTACGGACATCTCGACAAGCAACCCGAGATGACCGGCTGGGCCGACGGGTACGGCCCTTGGATCCCTCGGCTCGAAGGCGACAAACTCTATGGGCGCGGCGGCGCGGACGACGGCTATGCGATGTTCGGGGCAGTGAGCGCGCTGCTGGCGCTGCGCGACCAATCTGTCCCGCACGCCCGTTGCGTCATCCTGATCGAGGCCTGCGAGGAGTCGGGCAGCTACGACCTGCCGCACTATGTCGACCACCTTGCCGAAAAGCTCGGCGACCCATCCCTGGTGATCTGTCTCGATTCGGGCTGCGGCAATTACGATCAGCTGTGGCTGACCACGTCGCTGCGCGGTCTGGCCTCCGGAACCCTGACCGTGAGGGTGCTCGAGGAAGGTGTCCATTCGGGCGACGCCTCCGGTATTGTTCCTTCGAGCTTTCGGATCTTGGGTCGGCTGCTGTCGCGTCTCGAGGACGAGGAAACAGGGGCGGTGCGCCCGGCGGAGCTCTACGCGCAGATCCCGGCCGATCGAGTGGCCCAAGCCCGGCGTGCCGCGGCGGCGCTCGGGAGTGCCGTCTACACGAAGTTTCCCTTTCCGGCCGGCACCTCTCCGGTGACGGAGGATTTGACGGAGCTCGTGCTCAATCGGACTTGGCGCCCGCAATTGGCGGTGACCGGTATCGATGGACTGCCCAAGCCGGCCGATGCCGGCAACGTGCTGCTGCCATATACGACCGCAAAGCTCAGTCTGCGCCTGCCGCCGACGCTCGATGCTGCGCAGGGCGGCACAGCCTTGCGCGCCCTTCTCGAGAAAAGCCCGCCTTACGGAGCGCGCGTGAAGTTTGAGGTCGAGTTCGAGCGCGCCCGGCTGGAACGCCCCGGCCTTGTCGCCCTGGCTCGAGCAGTCTCTCGCACACAGCTCGCAACTCGCCTTCGGGGCGCCGCCCGCCTACATGGGAGAGGGCGGCAGCATTCCGTTCATGGCGATGCTCGGCGAGAAATTCCCGCAGGCGCAGTTTGTCGTCACCGGTGTGCTCGGACCGCATTCCAATGCGCATGGCCCGAACGAGTTCCTGCATATCCCGACTGCCCGGCGAGTTTCGCTGGTGATAGCGCAGGTCCTCGCCGACCATGCCGCGCGATCCGACGCCGCATAGCCGTCTGATTCAGCTGGTTTCCGGCGCTGGGGTCCCGAGCCACGGGCGCTCTGTGGTCGGCGCGCCGATGTGATAGCCTTGGAGATAGCCGATCCCCTCGGCGCACAGCAGGGCCGCATCCGCGGTGTTCTCTACGCACTCGGCAATCGTGCTCAGGCCAAAACCCTTGGTTAGGCCGAGCAGGTGACGCAGAAAGATCCGATTTCCAGGGCTGTCGGCGAGGTTTCGGATAAAGGAGCCGTCGATCTTAACCGTGTCCACAGCCAAGCTTTGCAGGTGTCGAAGCGAAGTATGTCCGGCGCCGAAATCGTCCAGCGCGACACGACACCCCGCGTCGCGCAGCGTATCGACGAAGCGCGCGGTCTCCTCAATGTCGCTGAGCGCCGCGGTCTCGGTAATTTCGACGATGATGCGCCGGGCGAGATCGGGCCGGTTGCGCAACCGGGAACTCAAGGTACGCAGCCACGGCCGGTCGCACGCGGTCAGCCCCGACACGTTGAAGCCGAGCCTTACCTCAGGATGCGTGCCGAGCTCCTGAACGGCTCTTTCGAGGACGAAGCGATCGATCAGGCCAATCAGACCGAAGTCCTCGACGGCCGTGATGAACTCGGCACCGGGAAGAATGTTCCCCGCCTCGTCACGTATCCGCAGCAGGCACTCGAAATAGTCGACGATCCCCGTCGCGGCGGACACCACCGGCTGATAGGCAAACAGCAAGCGATTTTGGTGCAGTGCGGCTTTTACCGCGCCTACTACCGTGGAATTGCGGCGTTGCCGGCCCCTGTGCGTGCTATCCGGGTGATGGTCCACCTGTCCGGCGCCTCGGCTTTCTTGCGCTCTATGAGCGTCCGGTGACGGGGATTGCGCGCCCGACCGGTGCCGGCCCGCACAGCGCGATCCACCCCGTCAGCGCCCGGGAAGGCGCGCTCGGACGTAAGCTAGCGGTCGAGATCTTGAAGAATTCCTAATCGCGGCCTGCCAGATCGGGAGTGAGCGTCGTTAAGCCGGAGTGTGCGAGGCCAGAAAGGGCAGCACGGCGTTGCCGAATTCGCGCGCGCGGACGTGCACGAGGAAATGCCCGCCTCGTGGAAAAAGTTTGACCTCCGCCGCGGGAATCAGCCGGGCCAATTCTTCGGAGAAATAGGCCGGCGTGACGATATCATCCTCGGCGCCGACCACCAGGGTCGGGGTCTTGATGCGCGCCAGCTCGTTCGATCGGTCGAACGCCAGCATCGCATCAATCCGGCTCGCGACGATCTCGACTGGCGCGAAGTTCGCCAGGTTCTGAGCCTCCAATTGGCGAAGGCGTTCGTTGTTCCGGGCGACCCACCAGCTCGGGTACCAATAAAGCGTGGCCGATTGCAGATAGGCGCTCGGCCCGAGCCGCAGCAGAACCTCTTTACGGAACGTAAAAAGCCGGCGGAAATAGGCGTCGGCCTTGGTCCAGGTGGCAGACAGCACGACGCTCGCCAGCCGATCGGGGTGGTCGATCGCGAGGACCTGGGCGATTGCTCCGCCGGTCGAATGTCCAACGACATGGGCGCGCTTAATCCGCAGTGCATCCATCAGGCTGACAACGTCAGCCGCCATTCGCTCGACGGTGTACCCGAACCGAGCCTGATCGCTCTGCCCGATGCCGCGATGATCGAACGTCACGACCTCGAACCGCTTGGCGAAAGCCGCGATCTGGTCCTGCCAAAAGGAAGCGAACCCGCCTAGTCCGGAAACGAACAGGATCGGGAAGCCCATGCCGTGCCGCTCGTAATAGAGTGAGCAGTCGCCGATTGAGATGCGAGGCATCAATTCGCGGTTCACAGCGGATGAGCGTCCGTCGGTATCATCGGCGGGGGTGACTGTCAACGCGAAGGGCATGCGCGGCACGCAGACGTGAACAGCGTTACCTTATGCTCGCGCAAACAGCCTGCCTAAGTTTTGACACATCGGAACCGTTCACTGCATCGACACCGCCCGGTTGAGCAGGAACACCCGTATTTATCGGGAACCGCTTTGGCCAAGCCGGGTCGCGGTTCCATCACTATGCGGCTAGGCACCATGCGGCTAGGCTGGGAAGCGAGTTGAAGAAAATGAGAGAGCAGGAGCAGCAGATCGGAAGCCGTCGTTACGGGTCGGGTGACGAGCGAAGCGCCGAAGGCAACCCACCATCAAGAGCCGCTCCTCCGCGCCGATCTTCGAGCCGGACCCCGGACATCGACCGATATGTCGGAGCCCGCATCCGCGAGCGCCGCATCATGCTCGGCCTGACGCAACAACAGCTCGCCGATCTTATCGGGGTGACCTATCAGCAGGCGCACAAATACGAACGCGGCATCAATCGCGTCTCGGCCGGGCGACTATTCGAGGTCGCGCAGGTTTTGAGCGTGCCGGTTAACTACTTTTTCGATGGGCTGGACCAGGAAAACGATCGTGCGATCAGCCCGCGTGAGAGGATGTGTCTGGAGCTTGCCCGCAATTTTGCCCAGATCCCCAATGAGCGTCACCAGGAAGCCTTGAGCCAGCTCGCTCGAGTACTCGCCGCCGAGCATTAGGAAAGGCACAATGGTGAAGGCCCCGGCGCGGGACCTTCACCGGCCATTACCGGGATGTTAGATAGGCGGCCGACGCCGGCCGGCTACCCCCCATGACCAGCGCGATCAGGAAGATTACCAGGAACACAAAGAAGAGCACTTGCGCGATACCGGCAGCGGTCGATGCCACGCCGCCAAAGCCTAAAAAGGCGGCAATGATCGCGATGATGAAAAATACCAGCGCCCAGTAGAGCATATCGTCCTCCATTGAGGGGCCCGCCCGAGATGCGCGCGGCCTCTTTGTCAATAACAGGACGGTTCGCGCGCTGGTTCCAGAAAGGTACGGAACAACGCCAAGCGGTCGGGTATGCTCTGGGCTTTCTCGCCGCCGCGCGAGAGATCAAGCCGGAACGCCGATTTCTGCCAGCCCGCTTGGGCGCAAGACCTCCGGTGGGGCCGGTGAATCAATCCACATTTGAAACCATAGTTCCAGCATCAGGAGTGCCCAGAGACGAGTGTGGTGGTCACGCGTGAGCGTGCAATGCTCATCGAGCAAGCAGCGCACATAGTCCGGGCGGAACAGTCTGCGCTCCCTCGCGCGCCGCGACAGCAGAACGTCATAGGCGAGTTCCTTGAGCTCGCTGCGGAACCAGTGATCGATAGGACAGCCGAACCCCATTTTGGGCCGATAGAGCAGTTCATTCGGCAGATAGGGTTCCATTGCGGATTTGAACAGCGCCTTGGTCTCGCCGCGCGCCAGCTTGAGTTGCTCGGGTAATTCCGCCGCCCACTCCATGAATACGTGGTCGAGAAGCGGTGAGCGAGATTCGAGCCCGTGGGCCATGCTGGCGACGTCGACCTTTACCATCAGGTCGTCGGGCAGATAGGTGTGGATGTCCGCCCAGTTGGCGCCGGAGACGAGGCTGTCCACCTCGGCGAAATAAGGCTCTATGAGATTGAGCGCGGCTCCTGCGAGGTGCTCCTGCATCGCATCGCCATAACCGGCAGCTTTGTCGTCATCGGTAAAATAGGCGATCGTAAAGGCATAGCGCCGGCTCGGCCGCTGGTCGGCAGCCTGGAGCAACGCGCGTATTCGAGGAAGTTTAAACCGGCGTTGCAATGCGGGCGGCGCCAGCGCCAGCGACTGTCCCAGGCCGATCCGGCTCCACCGCGGCAGGCCGTCGAGGCGGGAAAGATGGCGCATGGCCTTGTATCGGGGGTAGCCGAGGAAACACTCGTCGCCGCCATCACCATTGAGCGCCACCGTTACTTTGCGGCGCGCCATCTCCGAGACGTAGTAGGTCGGAATGGCCGAAGGGTCCGCAAAAGGCTCGCCGTAATGCCAGATCAGCCGCGGCAACACCGCGATCGCATCGGGTTCGACGACGAGCTCCTCGTGGTCAGTCGCATAACGCTCAGCCACCATCCGGGCATAGCCAGTCTCGTCATATTCCTTTGCGGAAAACCCTATTGAAAACGTCTTCACCGTTCCGCCGCCGACGCGCGCCATTGTCGCGACGACTGCCGAAGAATCGACGCCGCCGGACAGAAAGGCGCCGAGCGGCACATCCGATATCAGCCGCAGCCGCACTGCTTCTTCGAGCTGTGCGACGAGTTCACGGCGCAGCTCCGCAGCGGGCCGATGGCGCCGCGCCATACGCGGCTCCGGCAAACGCCAATAGCGCACGAGCTCGGGCTCGCCTAGACTGCCGTCTGGCAGCGCCTCGACGACGAGGTAATGGGCTGCGGGCAACTTCCGGATACCGGCGAAAGCGGTCTGCGGGGCGGCCACGTACCCAAAGGTCAGATAACTATCGATCGCTGACAGATCCGCCGCCCGAGACAAGCCCGGCCAGGCGAGCAGAGCCTTTATTTCGGAGCCGAACAGGAAGGCTGTTGCGGTGGGAGCGTAATATAACGGCTTTTTCCCGAGCCGATCGCGCGCCAGGATCAGGCGCTGCGATCGCCGGTCCCAAATGGCGAGGGCGAACATGCCGCGCAGCCGTGAAAAAATTTTGGGTCCCCAGGCCTGCCAACCGTTGATGATGACTTCGGTGTCGCCCCGGCTGCGAAACGGGTAGCCCAGCGCCTCGAGCTCTTGCCGGATCTCGGCGAAATTGTAGACCTCGCCATTGTAAGTGATCCACGCGCTGCCGTCGGCGCTGGCCATCGGTTGATGCCCAGCCGGCGACAGATCGATGATGGATAGCCGGGCGTGCGCGAGACCGGCCCGGCAATCAGTCCAGACGCCTTCGTCATCCGGCCCGCGATGCCGCAAAGTCGCGATCATCTTCCAAAGCCGCGCCTCCAGCTCATTACAAGTCGCCGCCGTCTGGACTTTAAGAAAACCGCCAATGCCGCACATTCGAGCGCTGTTGTTTACGTTCCTTGAAAATAGGGAGAAGCCCTACGCACCGGGCACAAAAGCGCCGCGGCGGTCGCGGGGCCGTCAGCTGGCGCAGACCGTCTGATGGATCGCGGCGATCCGATCACGATAGGTGTGTCCGTTCCTTGACCAGAGCGTAAGCGGTCTCGGCGACCCGTCGCCGCTCGGTCGGATCGCGAAAGCGCATTATCGCATCGCCGAGATTGGCGAGGTCAGAGTCGAGGGCGATATAATGCTCATCCGCGGTCAAAATGTCATTGTATCGACCCCGCAACAGGATTTGGCAGGTTCCGGTTCCCGCGGCGTCGAAGTGACGGGAGGAGATGCATTTTGAATAGACCGGGCAGCGTGGGCGGCCGGCAAAGAAACGGGCTTCGATATCTGCGAAACTCACCTCCCCCTCATCGAATGCCTCGTGCCGGAGCGGCGAAACCTTCAAGAGCGTCTTGAGCCAAGTCTTGGCTTGATAAGGGAGGCGTCGGCTCAGAGAGTGTAATAAGCCGTCGGCTTTGATCGCGCCGGGGCCGGCCCGCGCGCTTAGGAATTCACGGATCTCTAGGACGGTCCGGTCGTCCTGCTCGAGATACCATGATCCGGCTTCGGTCCCGATCGTCGCACGGCAATCGTTGAGAAACCTGGCCCAGCCGTCTCGATCGAGGCGGCTGCCGGTATCGATGTCGACCTGCAGCCCATATTTTCGGGCCGATCCGGGAAAATAAATCATGGACCTGGTTGCGCTCGTCATCGCCGATGAACGCCGGGTAGCGAGCGCTGCGCCCGCCAATATCGATCGGGCGAAACGAATCCGGCTTGTCGCGGCGAAACACGCTGTCGTTCAGAGCGTGCGGCAGCGCGAGCACCCTGGCGCCGGTATCGGCGTACAGCCACCGCCCGGCCTCGATCGGCAGCTGCGTCCCGACGTAGTCGGCGCCGACCGCGCGCAGGAAATCCCGTTTTTCACCGAGTCGGGCCCAGGGGAGGTTGTATTCATTGCCAACCAGCATCAAAAAGCGGCCGCGCCGTGCCTTCAGCGCGCCACTCAGGGGCTGGATGTATTCGAGCGTATCGGCCGAGCACGAGTGCAGGGCGACGACCAGCTCGCTGTCCTCGACCGCTCTGGCCGCTGCGCAACGCTGATCGCGTCGAAACAGATTGAAGGTGGTGACCGCGAACAGTGACGACCGCTCGAAAGCCTCGATCCAGTCCAGGTAATAGGAAGATCTGGTCGCGTATTGGAGGGTCAGAACGACGGTGCGGATCCGGCTCTCGGCTGGCATTTCAGAAAATCGATTAGAAGCTCCACCGCGCGATCCGCGGCGTGACCATCGCCAAACGCGAAGATCTCCCGGCGCGGCGCGTAATCCGGTCCCTTCCACAGCCGATTCCAGCCGGCTTCGATGGTCTCCACCCACTCGGTTTCGCTGCGCAACGTTACGCAAGGAACTTTGTGGAAATAGGCTTCCTTCTGTAGACCGCCGGAATCGGTGAAGACCCCAACCGCCGATCGCAGGAGCCGGTGCATGTCGAGATAACCGAACGGCTCGCACGCCAGTATGTCGCCGAGATCGAGGCGCCACTCCGAGATCCGCTTGCGTGTCCTGGGGTGGACCGGGAATACGATGATGCGATCGCGTGCCTGCCGGCGCAGGAACTCCACGATTTCAACGAGTGCAGCTTTGCTTTCCGTGCTTTCGGCCCGATGCACCGTGGCGAGAGCGTAAGAGCGCTCGACCAGACCCAGCCTGTCGAGGATTTGCGACCGCCCGGACGCGGCTGCCGCAAAGCACGCCGCATCGTACATCACGTCACCGATGTTATGGACGCCGTCGATGATGCCCTCGCGCCGGAGATTGACGACGGCGGTTTCGGTCGGGCACAGCAGCAGCGTGCTGAGGTGATCGGTCAGCACGCGGTTGATCTCCTCGGGCATGCGGCGGTTAAAGGAGCGCAGGCCCGCCTCGAGATGAGCGATCGGAATATCCAGCTTGGCTGCCGCCAATGCGCCGGCAATGCTCGAATTCGTGTCGCCGGGCACGAGGACGAGGTCTGGCCGCTCCTCGATGATGATCCGTTCCAGCGCCGCGAGCATCTTGCCCGTCATCTCGCCGTGGCCGCCGCCGTGAATGCCCAGATTGATGCGCGGCGCTTCGAGGCCCAGCTCCTCGAAAAAAATCTGCGACATGCTGGCATCGAAATGCTGACCGGTGTGAACCAGGATTTCACGGATGCCATCGCGGGCCGCGATCGCCCGCGAGATTGGGGCGGCTTTGACGAATTGCGGCCGGGCGCCAACGACAGTCAGGATGCGCAAATCGGCCATGCGACGGCGTCACGCAGTTCCGGGAGGAAGCGAGCGTGCTGCAACATGCAGCGGCAGATCGTGTCGCGGTTGTCGCGGGTCCACTCGATCGTGCGCCGCAAGCCCTCGCATAGCGGCGTTGCTGCTGTAAACCCCAGCTCTCGGCGTGCTTTCTCGGGTGCCCCGAACCGTTTGCCGGAGCGATCCCATTCACGAGCAGGGGCGAGGCTGATCGGGGTTGGGTTACCGGTGAGTTGATTAACCAGGCGGGCGAGATCGAGAATCGGGGTCTCGACGCCGGAGGCGATATTGTAAGCTTCGCCAACGCGGCCGCTCAAGGCGCACGCGATCAAACCGTCCACAATATCCTCGACAAAGATGAAATCGCGGGTGGCGACGCCGCCATTTTCGACGGGCAGTGCTTCACGCCGCAAAGATTTCCAGATGAATGTGGGTGTCACGTTGCGCCACACGGTGTGCGGCGTTCCGCGCCATTGTCCGGCACCCAGTATCTCGCCCGCTCCATAAACATTCTGAAACCGCGCCGTCACAAACGGCAAGCCGTGGCGCATGAAATAGTAATTG
Source organism: uncultured Alphaproteobacteria bacterium (assembly GCA_963700185.1). Lineage (GTDB taxonomy): Bacteria > Pseudomonadota > Alphaproteobacteria > ATCC43930 > CGMCC-115725 > AP-15. The sequence continues at coordinate 23,300 of CAVOWP010000012.1, read as the reverse complement.
CCGTACATCTCGCCGACCAGCTTCGAGATCGAGTAAGGGCTGTCATGAAACAACGAGACTGGCGCGTCCTCGACTGTAGCGCTCGCCTGATCGAAGGTCTTTTCTGCGACGGCGCAGCCCGCCGCCGAGTAGACGACTTTTTTCAGCGCGCTGAAGCGCTTCAAACGGTCGAACAGCTTCAACGTTGTTAATGCGTTGTTTTGATGATCGGCGAGCGGATCGTGGATCGACGACTGGTTACCGTGATAACAGGCCAGGTGGAAAACAAAATCGAGATCGGGCGGCAATGCTCCGAGCACCTTATCCGCGGTAATCGAAGCGAACACGAAGTCTACCGCCGGATGTTCCGGCACGTTGCTGATATCGGCCGACAGCAGATTATCAACGATAATCAGGCGGTGCGGCTGCAATTCCAATAGTCGGCGAACGAGGGCGCCGCCTACGAAACCGGCACCCCCGACGACAAGAATCGTCGATCCGGCAAAATCCCGTCACGACTTTTCCGCCGGCTGCGGACGCAAATGGCTATGGATGACCGGAACCCCGTGGGTATCGTACCAGCGGACCATACGGGCGATCGACTCGGAAAGACCCAGTTCCGCTCTCCAGCCCAGGGCGGCGCGGGTGCGCGACGGGTCGAGCACTACGGCGGGGACATCATCGGCGGCTGGCGGCACGACCGCGGACGGGCTCGGGCAGAGTGATTCCGAGACAAGCCGCGATCGTGTTGAACACTTCTGCGATCGTATGGCCCTCGCCGGTCGAGACGTTGAAGATACCGGTCGGGGCATCGTCGCGCAGCATAATCCTCATCAGCGCGAGGAAATCAGAGATGTCCAGGAAATCGCGCACCGTATCGGTGCAGAAGCATTTTTGTCCGCATTTGAGCCGCTTATAGAAGGTTGGAATGGGTCCGATCGCGAGGCGCGGTCCGGTAATGTTGGCGAGCCGCAGCGAGACCCATGGGAAATCGCTGATCGCGAGGTAAGCCTCCCCGGCAGTCTTGGAGATGCCGTAGCTGGTAAATGGGCGCGTCGGATGATCGACCGGTATCGGAACGCGCTCGGGCCGCCCGTAGCACAGCGCGGTCTGAAGATACACAAACCGCTCTACACCCACGTGCCGCGCCGCCTCGACGGTGTTGATCGTACCCGTGACGTTGGTGGCCACATCTTCTCGCCAATCGTTCGGATCCTTGTACGAGGCAGCGCTGTGTATCACGTGTGTCGGCGCGAACCGTGTGAAGGCGGCGTCGACCAATCGCCGGTCGGCAACCGTCCCGTCGACGATTTCGAGCCGGGGCAATGCAGCCAGTGCCTCGCGGCTGCCGGTGGCGAAATTGTCGATGACGAGTATCTCGTCGCCTTGCGCTAAATATTCTTCGATAAGATTGGAGCCGAGGCAGCCGGCCCCGCCGGTAATCAGGAGCCTCACGACTTCTGCTCGGTCCGCAGATGGGTGTATCCGCCTTGTACGCCGTGCTGCCGGTAATAAGCGACAGTCTCGGCAACGATCTCGTCGAGCGGTGTGAACTCAACCTCGCCGAAATCACGGAAGGTGCGGCTCGGGTCCAATAGGATGGTGGGCGCGTCGTCGGCTCCGAGCGGACGAATATCCGGCTCGGGGTAATGATTGAGCTGCATCGCGCGGACAACCGCGTCGTATAGCTCCCTGATCGCCACATCCCTTCCCGATGAGAAGTGATACGTGCCGGTACCGGTTCCGCTCGCCGCCCTCAGAACGGTTCGGGCCAGGTCGCGCACGAATACAAAATCTCGCCGCGCCTCGGTGACGAAGCAACGCTTCGCTTGCGCCAAACGATCGAAAAAAATCGGCAATGGCCCGCTGACGTTGCGCGGGCCGACTATATTTGCAAGGCGGAAGGTGACCCAGTCGACGCCGCTCAGCTGGATGTACTGCTCGCCCGCAGTCTTTGAGATCGCATAGCTGCTGTTCACCGGATTGAGGGGATGAGCCAACGTGATCGGCTGCTCCAGCGGCTTGGTACCGTAACATAGCGCCGTCTGAAAATAGATCAGTCGCCCGACCTTGTGGTCCTTGCAGGAGCGAGCGATGTTGGCGCTGCCGACGCAATTGGTCAGTGCATCTCCCTGCCAGTCATCGGGGTTCTTGTAGGATGCCGCGGTGTGCACCACGACGTCGGGACGAAAGTCGCCGATCAGCCCGTCGACGACGCGCTCGTCGACGATGCTGTCCTCGATCAGCTGCAGCCGAGGCTGCGGTTTCAAATTATCGCGCCGGCCGGTCGCGAAATTATCGATCGCGAGGACTTCGTCGCCACGGGCGAGCAGCAGATCGATGACGGTCGAGCCGACGAGACCAGACCCGCCGGTTACGAATACTTTCATATCGGCTTAACCCCTTTCACCATCTTTATTGCGCAGCCCCGGCAACCGGCGAGGTGTCAAAAGATGCGGCTTCCGCCAGCATGCGCCGGTAATGGGCGGCACGATCATGAAAGATCTGGTGCCATAGCTCGAGGCACAGCAACCCCCACACCTTGCGGGAGAAACGGCCGGCGCTTTCGAAATTGGCGAGCACGGCTTCGGCGTTGAGAAATGGGCGCTGCCGGGCGTGACGGCTGCGGAAACGTGTCCTGCACAAGGCCGCGCAATTCCCCTGAAAACCATTCCTTCAATGGGACCGGAAAGCCCATCTTGTCGCGCCGATCGGCGATCGCGGACGGCAAAACGTCGGCATAAGCAAGTTTTAGAAGGTGCTTCATCCGGCCGCCCTCGAATTTCACATCGGCCGGGACGGTGGCGAGGAATTCGATCAGCGGATGGTCGAGAAGCGGCACGCGGCTCTCCAGCCCGTGCGCCATGCTCATCCTATCCTCGACCTGAAGTAATGCCGGCAGCAGACATTTGAAGTCGAAATGCGTCATCTTGTCAAAATAGGCTTCCTTCCTGACGTTGCTCTGGTTGTTAAAAATTGACAAAAAGTTGGCAAACACACGATCCTTATCTAAAAGTGTCCAATCGACCTCCTCCTCCATGTCCGTTGAGCGGTCGACCAGGCGAAAATATCGGTCATCGAGGCCATTGAACAAACCGTCTCGCCAGAACTCCTTCATCAGCGGCTTGTATTCGCGCAGTAGACCGAGGTTCGGCACGATCGATTCGATCGTCACGACGAAATTGCCGTTTTTGTAGGTCCCATCGAGGGCGGCCTTGATGCATTGCTCGAAATAAGCCAGCAGGTATCGCGCGTATCCGCCAAAGATCTCGTCGCCGCCCTGCCCGCCCAACACCACCTTCACGTGGCGCGCCGCGAGCTGCGAGACCATGAATTGCGGGAATGAGCCAGGTCCTGCCACCGGAAAATCGAGATGGTAAATAACATCGTCTATGTGGTCGCGAAACTGCCGGGCAGTAATGTCGATGACATGCAATTTGGCGCCTGCCTGATCCACCGCGACGGCGGCGTAATCGCTCTCGTCGTAGCCCTCGAACTCGGTGAAGCGGCCGTGAAAACAGTCGGCGATGCCGCGCTCGGCGTTGCCGGCAAGGATCGCGATCAAGCTCGAATCGATGCCCCCCGAAACATAAGCGCCGATCGGCACGTCGCTGCGCAGGTGAAACTTGACCGAGTCGTCGAGCAGCTCGGCGAGATGCCGCTCGAAATATCGTGCGCTGTGGTCGCCGTCGATCTCATAATAGACATCCCAATATCGCCAGACGCGGACATCGCCATTCTCGACGGTCAGTGCATGCCCCGGCAAAAGCTGCTTGACGCCGCGGAACAGGGTGGCCTCGCCGATCGTGTACTGGAAGGTCAGATACTCGGCGAGCGCGGCGGGATCGGTTTCGATTTCAGGCAGAAACGGCAGCAATGCCTTTGCCTCGGAGGCAAAGACAAATCGATTTCCCACCAGCGCATAGTAGAAGGGCTTGATGCCGAAGCGGTCGCGCGCGCAGAAAAGACGCCGGCGCCGGTCGTCCCAGACGGCAAAGGCGAACATGCCGCGCAATCGATCGAGGCAGCCGGTGTCATAGCGGTCGTAGGCCGCCAGAATTGCCTCGGTATCCGAGTTCGAACGGAATTTCCAGCCCGGGGACAGCTCGGCGCGGAGCTCGAGATAATTGTAGATCTCGCCATTATAGGTGATGGCGGTCGGGCCAGGCGCCACCATTGGCTGTTGCGCCGCATCGCTCAAGTCGATGATCGCCAAGCGACGATGGGCGAGCCCGACTGAGCGTGCCGGCGAGATCCAGGCGCCATTTCCGTCCGGGCCGCGGTGGGCGACGAGGCGGTCAAGCACCGCGAGCGACGAAGCCAATCGAGGGATCGGCTTTCCGTCGAGTCGAAGCGATGCCTGCGATGCCGCACATTCTATTTCTTTCCCAGGATCGTCACGCCACCGCTTCGGCCTGTCGGGGGATGCGAATCGGCCGGTCCGTAACCTCGTCGACAAGGCGATTAAGCCGCAGTGACTCCGTCTCCCACCGCAGCTCGCGTGCAAGCGCCGCGACAGCAGAACGCAACCCGGCGGTGTCCTCGGCACAACGCAAGATTGCCGCGGCCAAGGACGGCGGGTCGAGACGATCGAGACGCGCGCCGACTGGGTGGCGGCCGATCGCCGCTTCGATCTCGGGCAGCGCCGCGCGAACGAGGGGCAATCCTGCGGCAATCACTTGGAAAAAGCCGTTGGGCAAAGCATACCGGTAATTGGCGGAATAAGGTTCGTAGATCACCAGACCGAGATCGGCCGTGCGAATAAACGGAACCACTTGGTTTGGCGCGACATGCCGTCCGAAGTGGACGCGGGAGGCTGCCGGATGTCGGCGAAGCCTCTCGCTGTCGGCCTCGTAGCCGCGTCCGACGAAGGCAAGGTGGAAACGCGTCGGCAGCATGGCCAATGCATCGACTGCCGTGTCGACCGCCATTCCCGGCTTTCGGTTGCCGACCACGACGCAGAGGCGATCGGCCGGCGCCAGTGACAATGATTTGCGCAGATCCGACTCGACGGCTTGGTCCAGCCGCTCGTCATGGTAATTGCGGAGGACAGTGGGACGCCGGCCGAAAGTTCGCTCCATCAGGGCGGCGATGCCGTCACTGACCGTCACCGTAGCATCCGCCGCAGCTACGAGACGCGCTTCGAGCGCATCAAAAAAGGGCCTCACGCGATTGCGGTCAAACGCGGCCTGCCGTTCCGGCGGCTCGATGCCGCGATAGAAATCGTGCGCGTCATAGATAATGCGCGCCCCCGTGCGCGCTGTTATCGGGGCAACCGCGCGATGAAACTCGAAGGAATGCAGGTAATAGAGCTCGGCCGGCGGGACACACCCGCGCGGACGCCAGCAATGGTGCCACCACTCCCAGCCGCGGAAACCGAGATAGAGGGCGAGCTCGCCGCCACCTCCCAACCGGCCACTGCGCGCCATCGCGACAGCGCCGCCGCGGGCGTGTCGCCTTGGTGAGGTCAAGGCGCGGCGGATGGCCTGAGATCCCAATGAACGGACTTCGACTGCGTTTCCCCAAAACTGGGTCGCACTCGTCCGGCCCTCGATCACGATCGAATGCCAGCCTGCCTCGCCGAGGCTCCGCGCGATACGGAAGGTCCGGCTATCGGCCTCGAGCGGCAACGGCGTCAGTGAGACGATGGTCCCGCACGCGAGGCTCGGCGTCATCCTCAGGCCGACACCGCGAATACGCGGCCCCAAATACCGAGATTGATGATCCGCCAAAGGGAAAAATCGACTGGCCGACGCCCCTCGATCATATCGGCCACATGAGCACGCACACCGCGCGGATTGAGCAGCTGAGGATAGCGTGCAAGCGTCTGCTCGACCCCAGCCAGTACCATCTCGCGCAATGGTCCGCGGAACCACTCGTCCTCGGGTGTAGCGAAACCGAGTTTGTCGCGCCGATTGCGTACTTTCTCTGGCAGGATTCCTTGCATCGCCTCCCGCAATACGCGCTTGGTGTCGGCGCCGACGATCTTGTGACGGTCGCCGATTGCGATCGAGAATTCGACGAGGCGATGGTCGAGAAACGGCACCCGCGCCTCGATGCCGTGCGCCATGCTGTTGCGGTCTTCCCAATGCAGCAGCATCGCCAAGTTCGACGATTGGGTCAGCACGACGCACAGATCGCCGAGACCGGCGACCGGCGGCCGTCCAATGCTCTCGCGGGCGGTCTCGAACGGGCTGCGGCCGAGATGCGGGCGCAACGCCTCTCTGTCGAGCCAATTATGTTGCAGTAAGCTCTGCCGCTCGCGCCTCAGCCACCGGACCAGCTTCGCCGGAAGCAGCGGCAACAGAAAATTGCGCGCTTGCTCCGCAAAGGACACGCCATGCCACGCCTGGCGCTGCAACATTGCGTGCAGCAGTGCCACGAACCGCCGCTTTCTGATCAGATCGGCGAAATAATACGAAAAGCAGCCATGATAGCCGGCAAGCTGCTCATCCGCGCCTTGGCCATCCAGCATTACCTTGAGACCGGCGCGGCGCGCAGTCTCGAACACGCACCATTGGGCGAAAATGCTGGTGCTGCCATAGGGCTCGTCCTGGTGCCAGGTAATCCGTTCGGCTAATTCGAACGCGTCCTCGCAATGCGGGTAGCACCAATGCGGGATGCTTTCGGTACGTTCGACCACCGCCTCCATAAACGGGCGTTCATCGACGCTCTTCGCCTCATAGCAGGCGCTGACGCTATTGACCTTGTCGCCGTTACCTGCGGCCGCGAGCTCGCGCGCCATCAGGCAGACGATCGACGAGCTGTCGAGCCCGCCCGACAGGCAACTGCCGACCGGCACGTCCGAGCGCAGCTGGAGGTGCACGGATTGCGCCAACAGCGAACGAAATTGCGCGCCCGCCTCGCGCTCGTCCACTATCGAGAGTGCCTGGCTCCAAGATCCGGTACCAGCGACGGATTTGCGGCATCTCGCCGGGCCGCCAATGCTGCAGATCGATTCGCAAGCATTCGCCGCCGCGCAACTGGCGCACGCCATCGAACAATGTCTCGTCGGTGTGCTCCATGATACCCGACGACAGAAAATCATAGGCCCGGGCAATGTTGAGGCGGGCAGAAAATCCCGGCAGACCGAGAAACTGTTTGATTTCGGAGGCAAAGGCGAGACCGCCGCGCCGCAGCGAAGAAATAGAGCGGCTTGACCCCGAAATGGTCGCGCGCCGCAAAGACGATCTGCGCCTCTTGGTCCCACAGAACAAAAGCGAACATGCCGACCAGCCGGTCGAGCGCGGCCTCGCCCCATTGCGCCCAGGCGGCGAGCAGTACCTCGGTGTCGGAGCGGGTACGAAAGCGATGCCCCGCCGCCCGGAGCTCGTCGCGCAACTCGAGGTAGTTGTAGATCTCGCCATTATAGACGATCCAATATCGGTCGTCGGCGTAGGCCATCGGCTGCTGCGCCGCGTCGGACAGGTCGATGATGCTGAGACGGCGGTGGCCGAGCGCGACCGGTCCCGCTGGCGCTGTCGAACACCTGCCAGCCGGACCCGTCCGGCCCGCGATGAGCGACCGCGTCGATATGCGCTGGATCGGGCGCGAAGCCGAGCGAAAACCAGATGCCGCACACTGGCTCTCAAGCCGCCTGTGGCATCGCGCTGCCGAGCACAGCCCCGTACGCGCTAACGAGGCGTTCTGGCTCACGCTCCCAGCAGAGCTCGCGCGCGGCCTCGAGCGCGTTGCGCTTGTAGCGGTCGATGCTGGCGGGATCGAGCGCATTGATCGCCTCGGCGATCGCGCTGGGGTCGACCTGCGGAAAGTCACACCGAGTCGATATGCGCGGAGCAGCCGCGCCATCTCGGGCAAGTCCGTGACGCAGAGGGCCAGCCCCGCCATAACGTACTCGAAGAACTTGTTGGGCAGTGCGAATTCATTGTGCCGAGAGCTTCCCGGCAGCGCGAAAAAGCCGATATCGAAGGCGGCCGCCTCCCGCACCAGCGCCGTCATCGGCACTGGCGGGGCCAGGGTAATGCGGCTCGAAGCCCGCGCTCCGCAATCCGGCGGCGCAACGCCGCGAGATAATCGCTGCCGCCGGGACCGCGAATGGTCAAATCGAATTCCGGCCGCCAGTCGGCGACGCTGTCGATCGTCACTTCGAGCCCGCGGCCCGGCGTCACTATGCCGTGGTAGAGCACCCTGATTTGACCGGGTGCGGTCTGGTGGAAGGGAATAGGTTCGAAATGCGGCGTATTGCGGATCATGATAGCCGCTTTGGGCAGCCGATAGAGCTTGCCCAATCGCTCGGCGATTCCGGCTGATACCGCCGACACCACCGCCGCCCCATTGATGAATTCGCGCTCGATGGCGCAGACCATCGGCCGGTGCCATAATCGCCATTTGCGGTTGTCGCCGTACTCCTCGGTGGCGAATTCGTGCGTGTCGTAGCAATAGACACCGCCCTTCTCCCGCGCCAACCGGGTTGCGAGCGGCAGCATTGTCCAATCATTGGCCAGCCACACTGCGGCGGTGATCTGGCTGGCGCAGTGGTAAATACAGCGGATGTTCTCGGAAAAGGACCAATAGATTTCGTGCGCAAGTTCTGGCCGCCAGCGCACGGCGAGTAGGCGCAGAGCGTATCTGACGCGACCTCTCACGATCATCCGCGGCAAACGATATGCGAGACGGCCGATCGACCGCAGCGCTTTCCGCCAAAACGAGGCGCAAAGGCGAGGAGAGAGTGTTGCGCCGCATCGAACGGCCTCGAGCGGCTGCTGTGGCAAATCTTCACCTGTCAGAATTCGCCACTCCGGTGCGCCAGAGCGGGCCCCCGGCAGACCCACGGCAGTAACATCCCAACCGGCGCGGTGGAAAGCCTCCGCCTGGCGCCGCACTCGCGGGTCATCGGCGATTGCCGACAACGCTAGAATGCAGATCGTGGGCCTTTCGTGCGACATCGCTGTTGGGGCCATCGGCACCGCGTCAGATCCCGCGGGTCTTTTGGAACAGCCGGCGGACATGCCGGCCGCCGAAGACCGCCAGCACCGCTTTCGCGGTTTGTCTGCCATATGTTCGAAAGGCATGCTCTCTAATGTGAAGGATGACGCCGTTCAACCTTGCGATTTCCACTGTGTACACGTGGTTGAGGCGGGCTATTTCTTCTATCAGCAGCCGGTTTTCATGTGCCAACTGTTTGCACTTGAACAGGGCGAAATGTTGGGGGGCGTTAGTCGGGCGCTCCCTCAGGCTGGCAAATGCCGCCGGATCGAAATTGCCGTGCCCGGACCCGGCTTGCGGCAGCCGGAGCGGCACGTCGAGCTCGCCGGCTTTGCGCAAGACAGTGCGATCGATCAGCTCGACGAATTGCTGATAACTGAACTCACCCGAGCCGACGAGACGGTCGTACGCACGATCGGCCATGGCTTCGAGAAATTCGAGATCGTCAAGCCGGGAAAGAACCAAATCGATGTTCGAGAAATCCTTCTTCAGTTCGATGTAGTGCTTGTCCGGTTCGATCAGGCCCGAATAACGTCCGGTAAACAGTATCATCGGGGTGCGCAGCGCCGCAGCCTCGAAGACCCGCGGTGATACCTGCCCCATGTCGGATCGGGTCTCGATCGGGTCGGTATAGACGCGGAACTCTTCATGGGGCACCGGCCCCCCCGGGCGGCCATCAGCTCCGCGTACTTGGCCTCGATCGCGCCGTCGAAATCGAACACGTTCGACCCGCTCTCCGAGCCGAGATTGGCGCGGCAGGACCCGATGAACTCGTACCAGGCCGCGCCGTATAACCGCTTGTCGTCGGTCCATTCGATGTCATGCGGGATGCCGCGCTCGGCGCAGATCTCCCGCATGCGGCGCCCGATCTCGAACTTTTCAAAAGCGAGCCGCCCATAGCGGCCGCCGATGTCGCGTCCGCGGTAGCCGACCACCACGGGACGGTCCCGCAGGGGTCGGGTTGACTGACCCCGCAGTTCGGGATTTTCGGGAACATAGCCCGTCAGGACGCCGATGAACTCCGTTTGAGGAAACATCTCTCGCGGGTAGATCTGCTCCAGCATCGCCGGAGGCACGCAAGTCAGAACCGCATGAAAACCGATGTCCTGCATCGCCCGGCGTAGCTGGCCAGTGCGATCGTATTCGTCCTGGACCGCCAGCAGCTTGACACCCCGGAACGCCTTCAGCTTCCGAACGTAGTCCGGACTGAGATGATTATCAAAGGGCAGACGCGCACAGTAACTATGGAAGACCGCGTCGAACGCGTTCAGGTCGAAGTCGAGCTCAGCGCTATTGGTGACGTGGACGTACGCAACCTCGAACGCAGAGTACCGGGATAGGCTGTGCAGGTATTCTGCCGTCGTCGAGACATAGTTCGAAGCATTGCAATAGGCCACGAGCAACCGGCCAATGCGTTTACGATCGACTTGGTTGGCGCTCATTTGCGTGCGGTTGCGTAAATTTCCAGGCCGCAAAGACCGGGCCACCTTGTCTTTAGCAGCTCCGAGCGAGAGCGCTTGTTGAACGGCGGCTCCTGGTTGATGTTACGAAGCCGGCACCGAAACTCGGAAAATTCGCGGCACAAATAGCGCAATGAATTTACCGAAATGAAATCGGTATGGGGCGCCACCGTCCCTTCGCTGTTATGGTCGTAGTCCCACTTTTCCCGCTCAGTCTGCGGCGCGCAGACCCCGCGATAGCCGGAGATTTCTTTCCACAGGTAATTCAAAGTCTGGCGCCGGGCCTGCATCCAGCGCCGGTACGAATAAGCATAATAGACCATTACCAAAAGCGACCCACCCGGCCGCAAAAGTCGCGAGCATTCAGCGATCGCTCGGCGCATGTCCCCGGTATGGTGAACGCAGCCGATCGTGATAATGCAATCGAAACTGGCCTCGGGAAATGGCGCGGCCAGAATGCTGCCCTGCTCCGCACGCCCGGGCAATCCCAGTTGTCGCAGCCGGTGACGCACCATTTCGACTGGCCCGGCCGCAATGTCGAGGCCGACATATCGTGCGCCGCTCTGCGCGATCTTCTGTGACAGCGAGCCGTAACCCAACCCGACTTCCAATACGTCGCGGTCCGCAAGCTGCGGCAACGGAACGTGATCGAACAGGTAAGGGTACAACTCGAAATACCAATCATCGAACCTTTCGAGGGATTTCGGCGAGCTGTCGACCACCCCAAGCTGACGCGCTTGGCTCGTTCCACAGAGTTCGTCCCAGAACGCTATGTTTTGTTCGTCGACACTGGACACTGTGGCTTCAGGCAATCGGGCTGCCCTATCTACGCCGCCGCGACGTAGCGCTCATACGCGGCGATGACGCTGTCGACGGGGCCGATTTCTTCGATCCGCCCGGCGCGCAGCAGCAGCGCCTTGTTGCAGAACTGGCGGATGACATCGGTGGAGTGCGATGCCAAAACCAACAGGCTCGCCCGTTGCATCAGCTGCTCGATCCGCTGCTGCGCCTTGATCATGAACTGCGCGTCGCCGGCGCCCAACACCTCGTCGAGCAGAAGAATGTCCGGCTCGATGGCTGTGGCGATCGCGAAGCTCAACCGGACCTGCATGCCGCTCGAGTAGGTGCGGACCGGCATCTGCAGATATTCACCAAGACCGGTGAACTCGGCGATCTCGTCTGTTTTCTGCCGGATCTGGCCTGGGGTCATGCCATAGAACAGACAGCCCGTATAGATATTTTCGAGACCGGTGTCCTCGGCGTCGAACCCGACACCGAGGCTCAGCAGCGAGGCGACTTCCCCTTCCATGCCGATGGCGCCGCTCGACGGCGCATAGCCGCCTGACATGACCCGGAGCAAGGTCGATTTGCCGGCCCCGTTATGACCTATCAGGCCGAGCCGATCCCCCTCGTGCAATTCGAAAGAAAGATTATCGAGGGCCCGGATCGTGACCCGCTTGCGCCGGCTCCCGTCATTTCTGACGATGCCGCCGACACTCGACCGGAATAGCAGCTTGCGCAGACTGCGATCTGAAATCGTAGATCGGAAAGTCGACGCAGACCCGGTCCAGCACGATCGCCGTCATCGGCTCACAGCCAATAGGCGATCCGGGAGTAGAACCGGCGCAGAAACGCCGAGGTCAGCGCGAAACCAAGCAGCGCCGCCACGCAGAGATACACAAACGACAGCCGGTCCGGCGCCCTCCCAAGAAGCGGCGCCCGGACGATATCGACCAGGTGGTAGGCGAAATTCGCGTCAGCCAGCAGAAATCTGGCGGCCGGCACGGAGTCGAGCTGCTGCGGCTGCCAGAACACCGGCGTCACAAAAAACAAAATCGTCGAGAGGTTGGCGACGAGTTGGATCACATCGCGAAACCGGGCGCAGATCACCGCGAGCAGCAAGCTGATCCAAAGATAGTTCACCATCGCGAGCGCCAACCCGACCGGCAGAAGAAACAGGCTCGGCTTTGGGGTTATCGCGAAAATTAGCGCCACCAGGGCGAAGACCAGCAGGTTATGACCGAATACGATCAGATTTCGGGTCAGCACCCGAAGCACGAACACCGAATAGGGAATACGAATGGCTTTGATCGAAGCCTCGGCTGCAATGAGGCTAGAGCCGCTCTCGTTGACAATTGTGATGAACAGCAGCCAGGCGATATAGCCGGCGCAGAAGAACGGCAGGTAAACCGAAATTTCGACATGCCATAACGTGGCATTGACAAAACCGAGAGCCCCGACGAGCGTCGCGGTACTCAGCACCGTCCAGAACGGGCCGATGACCGTCCGGCGATAGCGCGAACGGATGTCCTTCCATGCGAGATTGAACCACAAGTGCCAGCGGCCAAAGCCCTCGCGCAGGTCGGCCCAAAACGGGTCTTGCTGCGACGGCGCGGCGGTCCGGCGCGCGCCGCGCAAACTTCGAGCCGCCGGGCGCGGTCTGCGGGCGAGATCGATGCTCATTACACGACGGAGTTTCGTTAATCCCGTGCCCGCCTCAGGGCATCGGTAATGCGCCGCTGAATTGGGTCGGCGAGATAGGGGTGCATCGGCAGGCTCAATACCTCGCCAGCCAGCCTTTCGGATATCGGCAGACCATTGCCCGCTACCGGATAATGCCGATATGCGGTCTGCTGGTGCAGTGGCCTGGCATAATAGACCGCGGTAGGCACACCGGCCTCTTTAAGCCGGGAGGCTACCACATCCCGGTCGCAGCCGTTTGGCAAACGCACAGTGTATTGCGCCCAGACGCTGGTGTGCCCTTCGGGGATGTCCGGGATGTGCACAATGCCGCCGAGCAAATCGGCGTATCTCCGGGCCACCTGGTTGCGCGCCGCGATCTCATCGGCAAAGATCGACAGCTTCTGGCTCAATACTGCCGCTTGTATCGTGTCGAGACGGGCATTCATGCCGATGCGCACATTGTCGTATTTGTCGCTGCCCTGGCCGTGCACCCGCAGGCTCTTCGACACCGCCGCGATGTCGTCATCGTCGGTAAACACGGCGCCGCCGTCTCCGTAACAGCCGAGGGGTTTGGCAGGGAAGAAGCTGGTTGTCGTAATGTCGCCCAAGGTCCCGACATTGCGGCCCTTGTAGACCGCGCCAAAGCTCTGCGCCGCGTCGCAGATGACCCACAGCCGGTGCGCCGCGGCGATCGCCAGAATCTCGTCGTAGCCGGCCGGCAGACCGAACAGGTCGACCGGGATGATCCCCGCCGGCTCCAGTCCCAGGCGCTTAGCCGTCGCGATGCCGGCCTCGAGGCTCACCGGGTCCATGTTGAACGTATGTTCGAGCACGTCGACAAAGACCGGGACCGCATCGAACCAGGCCACGACTTCGGCGGTAGCGGCAAAGGTGAAGGATGGCACCAGAACCGCCTGGCCGGGCTTGACGCCCTTGGCCATCAGCGCGAGCCCCAAAGCGTCGGTGCCGTTGGCGCAGCTCAGCACGTGCTTGGCGCCGCAGAAGGCGGCGAGCTCCTGTTCAAGGGTGGCGACCTCAGGGCCCATGATGTATTTGCCGTGGTCGACCACGCGGAGAATAGCCTCGTCGACGCGACGGCCAAGGCGCTGCCGCTGCGCGCCCAGATCGATGAACTCGATCGGCGCGTCGCCGGCCTGGAGGATTGCTGCATCCGGCATCAGACGATCTCCTCGATCCGATCGGGGCCAGCCTCCCGATAACGGCGCCCGGAGCGAGGGCAGGCGAGGTCGGGCCCGAGCCGTTCGCCGTCATGGCTCACCCAGCCGATGCGCCGGGCCGGCACACCGGCCATCAGCGCGAAGGCCGGGACATCCGCGGTCACCACCGCGCCGGCGGCGATAAAGGCGTATTGGCCGACTGTATGGCCGCAGACGATCGTGGCGTTGGCTCCGATCGTCGCGCCGCGCTTGACCAAGGTCGGACGGAACTCGTCCTTGCGCTCGATGCCGGCGCGCGGATTGTTGACGTTGGTGAATACCGCGGAGGGGCCGCAGAACACCCCATCTTCCAGGGTGACACCCTTGTAAATCGCGACATTGTTCTGGATCTTGCAGCCGTCGCCGATCGTCACGTCGGGACCAGCCATGACATTCTGGCCGAGCGAGCAATTCCGGCCGATCCGGGTATGCGGTAAAATGTGGGCGAAATGCCAAATCCGGGTCCCGGAACCGATCTCGCAGGGCTCGTCGACATAAGCTAACTCGTGCAGCTGCACCCCCGAGTAAGACCGCGTCTTTTCGGCCGGCGCCGCGGCCGTTGCCTGAGCCTTCCTCAGGGCATCGCTCGCGCGCGCGAGGACACGCAGCACCCGCAACCCCTCCCGGCCATCGGTGCGCGGCTTGCTGCCGCTGGCGATGCACTCGAGAAAATGTCGGCATTCGAGGTTCAGCGGCTCTCCCTCGTCGAGCGGAACCGGATCAGCCTCGGCCTTTTGCGGCACCGGCATGGTCTCGCGCCACTCGATCCGATGCGGATAGAGCAGCAGTTTGCGGCTCCAGGGTTGCGCGTCGTCAAAGACCGCCATCCCCCGGTCGCCGGTGACCACGAGCCTCTGCTCCTTGAACGGGTGCAGCCATGACACGAAAACATGGGCCTGCTCGCCGCCGGGGAAGGCAAGAAGGGTGGTCGTCACATCGGCAATGGTCTTATGCAGGTAATAGCCCCCCTGCGCGGTCACCTCGGAAGGCTCCTGCCCGACCAGGGAGAGGATCATCGACAGGTCGTGGGGCGCGAAGGACCACAGGATATCCTCCTCGCGCCGCACCTTTCCCAGGTTCAAGCGGGTCGAGGAGATGTATTCGAGCCGCCCGAGCACTCCCTCGCGCACCAGTTCGCGTAGCTTCATGAAGGCCGGGTGGTACTGCAGCAGATGACCGACCATCAGCTGTCGGTTCCGCCGCTCCGCCATGGCGCAGAGCTGCTCGGCCTCGGCGACCGTCAGCGCGAGCGGCTTCTCGACAAACACGTGCTTGCCGGCTTCGAGTGCGCGCGATGTGAGCTCGGCATGGAGCGCCGCGGGTGCCGCGATCGCGACGCCGGCGATCTCGTCGTCGCGCAATACCGCCTCGAATTCAGTGACCCTCGCGTGGTGCCGCTCCGCGAGGTGGCGCGCCGCATTGCGATCGGGGTCGCAGATCGCGGCTAGGGCGCCCAGTTCAGCAAAGTTGCGAACCAGGTTCTTGCCCCAATATCCGCAGCCGATCGCCGCCACCCGCACCGGGCAATTCCCCTCCCGGCCGACCATCAATGCGTCCTTTGGCAATTCTTTCCCCCATGCTACCGCAGTTCGGGTGACTGAAACGTCACCCGAGGAAACTGCGCCACCGCCTACGCCACGACATTCGCGGCGCCCAGTACCCCCACCAGTCAGGCGGGTTCCACGACCTCGACGCGAAGCTGTGCCCGAACCGCGCGGCCGAGCAGCTCGAGCAGCACCACTATCCGATCCTGATCGCCCAGCTCGACCAACCTGCCGACCATGTCTTCGAACGCACCCGTCGTCACGCGCACCAGCTCGCCGAGCCTCAGCATCTGCCGCGAATCGAGCCGGTCGAAGGCGCCGGTGTTCTCTCGCTCTCGAATCGCGGTGACAATCTCGGCCGACACCGGTGCCGGCTCACCTCCGGCGCGGACGATATCGGTCACCCCGACAGTCGACAGGATCGGACGCCACTGCATCGTCGCGCGGTCGAGCCCGGCAAAGAGATAGCGCGGAAACAGCGGCCGCAGCACAATCTGACGGCGGCGCGCATGGGACACCTTCGTGCGATAGCGCGGCAGATAGGCGGTATAACCTTGGCGCCGTAGGTGCTCGAGCGCCTTCGGCTCGGCGTGCGGCTGCGTGTAGACGGCGTACCACTGCATCACAGCACTGGCTCGCCACTGATAGCCGCAGTAACCGGCGAGATGCGCAAGACGCTCGGGGCGACCACCGAGTGCCGAGGCAGACCGCTGAGCTCCGCCAGCGAGGACAGGGTGTCGAAACTCGCCTGCGGCGACTGCGTGTCGGTCAACACGATACCGTCGAGACCGCCAGCGTTGCCGCACGTCAATGCCGCTGCGAGGTCCGGAACGACCGGCAGACCGCCAGAGCGGCGCCCAGCCAGGCGCGAATCAATGACGCAGATCACCTCGACGGCAGTTTCGCTCGCGCTCAGAATGGCGATCTCGGCGAGGTCACCGGTACCGTAGAGCGCAACTTTCCGCCAACCCAGCGCCTCGCATTGCCTAAACAAGGCGACGCAGTCGCTGCGCGAGCGGCGGAAGAAATCGAGCGACACCGCCAGGTATTCGGCGGTCAAGCGGCTCTTTTCGGCAAAACCTTGCGGGGTCAGATAATAGGCATAGCGGTTCAGCGGCACCTGGCTCATCTTGATGAGGCCCTTGCGCACGCAGCGCCGCAAATAGGCATTGGCAAGCCCGAGCGCGATGCCAAGTTCGTTTGCGAGCTTGCGCTGAGTGATCGCGCTGTCGCGCTCTATCGAGGTGAGCACGCTCAGCACGATCCCCGGATTGCCGGTCTCTTGAAGCTGGCTTTCGTCCCCCACCCGTGCAGCCCTTTCCGGCCCGCCGCCAAGCTACCGTGTTCACGCCGTGAACGTCAAGGTGCAGATTGCTCCGATACCCCATCGAGGTCTCGCTCAACCGGCGCGCAGGTACTGCACGGCCTCGTCGCGGCGGAACAGGTAAAGGAGGGCGCGCAAGGCCTGGCCGCGCTCGCTTTCGAGGTGAGGGTCGCGTTCGAGCACGAGGCGGGCGTCGTCATGGGCGATCGCGACCAGCTCTTCGTGGACCGCGAGATCGGCCAGACGCAAGGTCGGGAGGCCGCTCTGCCGCGTGCCCAACACCTCGCCCGCGCCGCGCAACCGCAGATCCTCCTCGGCGATGCGGAACCCGTCCTCAGTCTCGCGCAGGATGGAGAGGCGTCGCTTCGCCAGCTCGCCGAGCGGCGAGGCGTACAGCAATAGGCAGGTGGAAGGCTTGTCGCCGCGCCCGATGCGGCCGCGCAGCTGGTGTAATTGCGCGAGACCGAACCGCTCGGCATACTCGATGACCATGACCGTAGCGTCGGGAACATCGACCCCGACCTCGATCACCGTCGTGGCGACCAAGACATCGAGCTCAGCGCCCGCGAAACCGGCCATTGCACGGTCTTTGTCGGCCGGCTTCATGCGCCCGTGCACCAGGCCGACGCGGCCGGGAAAGAGCGGCGCCAGCGTTTTGTGGCGCTCCTCGACGGCAGCGAGATCGGCGGTCTCGCTCTCCTCGACCATCGGGCAGATCCAATAGACTTTGGCCTTTCGCGCCAAGGCACGGCCGACCGCCGCCACGACGTCTTCGATGCGCTCGAGCGCCACGGTCCGCGTGTCGACCGGATGCCGTCCCGGCGGCTTTTCGGTCAGCCGCGAGACGTCGAGGTCGCCATAAGCCGTCATCATCAGGGTGCGCGGGATCGGCGTCGCGCTCATCAGCAGGGTGTCCGCATCGCGGCCCTTCGCGTAGAGGCCGAGGCGCTGCTCGACGCCGAAGCGGTGCTGCTCGTCGATGACGACGAGTGCGAGATCGCGGAACTCGACGTCCGGCTGTAAGAGGGCATGCGTGCCGACGACGGCCGGCGTTAGGCCGGAAGCGAGGCTCGCCAGCATCGAGGCGCGCGCTCGCCCTTTTTCGCGCCCGGTCAGAAAGCCGATCTCGACGCGGGCCGCTGCGGCATGACGCTGCAATGTCGCATGATGCTGACGGGCGAGGATCTCGGTTGGCGCCATCAGTGCCGCCTGCCCGCCGCCCTCGATCGCGGTCAGCATCGCGATCAGCGCGACGACCGTCTTGCCGCTGCCGACATCGCCCTGCAGCAGCCGCACCATGCGCCGCGGCTGCGCCATCTCCGCGGTGAGCTCGGCGATCGCGAGACGCTGCGCGCCGGTCAGCGAAAAGCCGAGCGCCGCCTCGACGGGGCGGGTCAGGGCGCCGGTGCCGCCGATCGCCCGCCCCTTTTGCCGATGGCGCCGAGCGCGCACCAGCGCCACCGCGAGCTGGCTCGCAAAGATCTCGTCATAGGCGAGCCGCTCGCGCGCGGGGGTGGTCGGCGAGAGATCGGCCTCTGCCTCGGGGGCATGCGCCCGGCGGACCGCATCGCCCCAGACAGGCCAGCCGCGCCGCTCCCGCAACGCCGGGTCGCTCCATTCCGGCAACGCTGGGAGGCGGTCGAGGGCCGCCCCGACCGCCTTCTGCACGACGCGCGGCGAGAGGCCCGCGGTCAGCGGATAAACCGGCTCGATCGGCTTCAGGCGGTCGAGCTCGTCGGGCCGTAATACGAGGTCCGGGTGCGTCATCTGCGGCATGTTGCCGTAGAACTCGACGCGGCCGCTGACGATGCGCTCGGCGCCGATCGGGAACAGCCGCGCGAGCTGGTCGCCCTTCACGTTGAAATAGACGAGCGCCAACATGCCCGTGTTGTCGGTGCACAGCACGCGGTAGGGCCGGCGCCGGAATCCCGGCTGGTGCGTCTCGACACGTACCGCGATCGTCGCGATGCGGTCCGGCTCTAGCTGCCGGATCGGCGGCGAGGCGCGCCGGTCGATGATGCCGCTCGGCAGATGCCAGACGAGATCGAGGACGAGTGGACCGGCGAGACGCTCGAACAGCTTTGCGATCCCAGAGCCGATGCCTGGCAGCGCCGTAACCGGCGCAAACAGCTTGTCGAGGATGGCGGGACGCACAAACGATGTCTATATCCGCGCGAGGGGCACCGCCAAGGGCAGACCACGTGACCTCACCATCAGAAATTCGCCGCAAGCGGCTGTTGTTCCGCTCCTGGCACCGCGGGACGCGTGAAAGCGACCTCATCCTCGGGCGTTTCGCCGAGGCGCATCTCGCCGGGTTTGACGAGGCGCAGCTCGACCATTACGAGACGCTGCTCGACTGCACCGACGCCGACATCTTCGATTGGGTCTCCGGCCGCACTGCGCCGCCCCCCCAACACGACCACGACGTGACCCGCCTCCTCATTTCCTTCAGCGGCACTGTCCCCACAACATGAGCTGCTCCGCCCACCTCTATTCGTCATCCCTGCGAAAGCAGGGATCCAGGGCCGTCCGACGCCTTCTCTCAGGCTCCTGGACCCCCGCTTTCGCGGGGGCGACGAAATATGGCTTTCCCTGCGCAGCGGATTCCCTTTTTCGATGACGGTACTCGCCGACATCTGCGCGCTCGCTCGGCCAGCGGCCGCGCGCGGTCACCTTGTTCGGCGCGCCCGAGGGGTACGACGCGGCGGCGATCGGGGCGTTAGCTGCCGGGCGTTGGCTGCACGTCTGCCGCGACGACGGGCGGATGGCGCGGTTCGCCGCAGCGCTGGCGTTTTTTCACCCCGAGATCGAGGCGCTGACCTTCCCGGCGTGGGACTGCCTCCCCTATGACCGGGTCTCGCCAAACGGCGAAATCGTCAGCCGGCGAATCGACACCCTGACGCGGCTTGCGACCGCCCCGCCCGACAAGTTGGTCGTGCTGACCACGGTCAACGCGCTCGTCCAGCGCGTGCCGCCGCGCCGGCTCTTCGACGGCCGTGTCCTGACGTTGCGGACCGCCGGTCGCGTCGGGCTCGACCGGCTCCAAAGCTTCTTCCGCAACAATGGCTATATTCGCACCGATACGGTGCGCGAGTCCGGCGAATTCGCCATTCGCGGCGGCATCGTCGACCTCTACCCGGCCGGAGCGGCAGAGCCGCTGCGCCTCGACTTTTTTGGCGACACGCTCAATCGGTTCGCAGCTTCGACCCGCTGACCCAGCGATCAACCGGGAAGCTCGACGAGGCGGCGTTGCGGCCGGTCAGCGAGGTCTTGCTCGACGAGGATGCGGTGCGCCGCTTCCGCTCGCGGTACCGCGAGCAATTCGGCGCGACCGGCACCGACAGACCCGCTCTACGAATCGGTCAGCGCCGGGCGGCGCTATCCCGGCATGGAGCACTGGCTGCCGTTTTATTACGAGCGGTTGGAGACTCTTCTTCGACTATCTGCCGGGGGCCGGGATCTCGCTCGATTACCAGGCAGAGGAGGTTCGCGGCCACCGCCTGGAGGCGATCGCGGATTCTTATGCCGCGCGCCACAACGTCACTCCCGCGGCGCGCCGGCGCCCGGTCTATCGCCGATCCGGCCCGACCAGCTCTACCTCGACCGCCGTGAATGGCAGGCGGCATTGCATGGACGGTCCGTCGTACAGCTATCGCCTTCGCGGCGGATCAGAGCGACGGCGACGCCTTCGATGCCGGCGCCGCCTGGCGCGCAGCTTCGCGGCCGAGCGCGCCGACCCGAATATCGTCGCTGTTCGAGGCGGTCCGCGACTACCTCGAAGCCGAGCGCAAATCAGGCCGCAGACCGCGGTCGCCGCGTTCAGTCAGGGCTCGGCGACCGTCCCGCCACCAGTTTCCGCCGGCGATCATCCGGCACGCCGTTTGGCTGTATGTGCGTTTTACGCTCAGCTATCGCGACGTCGAAGATCTGCTGGCTGAGCGTGGGCTCGATGTATCCTACGAAACGGTGCGACGGTGGGTCTTGAAGTTCGGGCCATTGTTCGCCCAGAACTTCGCCGTCGACGCCCTCGGCCAACGTCACAATGGCATCTCGACGAGATGGCCGTAGCGATTGCGGGCCGGCGAGATTCTGGCTGTGGCGCGCGGTTGACGACGAAGGGGAGGTTCTCGACCTGCTCGTGCAACGACGGCGCGACAAGGCTGCAGCCGTGAAACTGATCCGCAAGCTGCTCAAGAAACAAGGCTTCGTACCCGATGGTGACCGACAAGCTTCGCTCCTACGGCGCGGCAAAGGCCGAAATCGGCTTGTCGGCTCGCCACGAGCGGGGGTTGCGCAAGAACAATCGGGCCGAGAATTCGCATCAACCAACTCGACGACGCGAGAGGAAGATGCAGCGGTTCAAATCACCCGGATCAGCTCAACGCTTCCTGTCCGTTCACGCCGCCGTTCACAACACGTTCAACGTCCAGCGTCATCTTACATCCCGCCGCACGCTTCGCGTCCTACGAGACGAAGCGTTCGGGACGTGGCGAGCAGCCACCGCGGCCTGAAGTTCCAGCGGGCCCTCCAAATCCCGCACCGCGCCGACCCAGTTGGTGTGACAGCGCCCCTGCCGGCGATCAGAACTGCCATCTCGTCCAGATGCCCAGTGCGAGGTGGGCCGATGACGTCGGCGGCGAAGTTCCTTGGCGAACAACGGCCCGAACTTCAACACCCATCGTCTGATCGTTTCATAGGAGACGTCCAACCCGCGCTCGGCCAGCAAATCTTCGACATCCGGAAGCTGAGGGTAAAGCGAAGATACCGAATCACACGGCGTGCCGGATGATGTCAGGCGGGAATGGTGGCGAGCGAACGAGATCTCCATCGGCCATCTTACTCGCGAAAGAGAGGTCGGCGACCGTTGGCGTGACAAAACCAACTGCACGGTAGGCGCTGGGCGGCCTGGGACTGTCAAGCTCTCCGGCAGCGCATCGACGTTGACGTCCGCTTTGTGTCCGCAGGCTTCGCAGGTCGCCGTGACAGCGTGAACGCCGTTTTGGCGCATATTGGCGAGGGTCATGGGCGGGCCGGGTTTGCTGCGCAAAGTCGTTAGGCCGTGAGCCTGCGCTAGACGGAAGCTGGCGGCTTGGAGTCCGGCGGGCTGTGGCCGCTTATTTCTCGACCGAGACGTTGCTTTTGAGCCGGGCGGCATCTTGATGGTCCGGAGCGAGAGCGCTTGGGCCGCACTCTGAACCATCCCTCTCGGATCATTCTGGTAGCTCTGCACCGTCTCGTCCGAGGCTTCGTCGCCATCCTCGAAGTCGACCTCGGTCACCAGGTGCACGTTGGAAGCGCCGCATCGTTTTCTCCCCGCAGGCTGTCGGCGTTGGCTTAGAGCTTCCTCATGCGCGCTTTTTCGCTGGCGCGGGGCGCTTGGTCTGAGCGCGCTTGGCTGCAGCCTTTTTCGTTGCGCGTTCTTCCGCCGCTTTTTGCATCGCCACGCCCTTCTTTGAGAGCGTTTTCTTCATCCCAAGTCCGCAGGACCCGGTAATAAGGTGCTGGTAGCCTTTGCCCTGAGCACGGAGGTAGTCGAGCAGGTCGCGGTCGAGGCGCAGGGTGATGATGTCCTTGCCGGGGGGAATGACAATGCTGGCGTTGTCCCAGTCGAGCATCGAGGGCCACGCTCAGGGTCTTCGCCGACGGCGAGGGTGATCTCGTCGTCGGTCATGGCGTTAAGGCGGGCCCAGTCGGTCTGGCCCTTGAGGCGGCGGAGTTCATCGCGGGTGACGCGCGTGATATTTTCCTTGTTCTCGGTCATTGGCTTTTCTCGCGCTGATGATGCGGCGACTGGCGCCGCGCCAGGTGTAGGTGACGAAAAAGACCCGGCCTTCGATTTCGCCGAGCGCGTTAATGCGGGTTTCGCGGTAGTCCAGGCGGCCGTCGACGGTTTCGTCTGTGGGCCCGTCGAACATTGCGGCTACGTCGCGGAAGTGAACTCCGTGCTTGACGAGGTGGGCTTTGCGATTGTCCTCGTCCCACTCGAAGGCCATTGCCGAGCAGTGTGGCTGCACAGTCCAATCGTGTCAATACATTTGTAATTGCATTTGCCCCGACCTGGCGCTCTTGGCACACTTGGCACTCTGGCACTGTGCCAAAAGGCCGAGCAATTCAGCGCGCGATCTCCCACCGGGCCTGGAGGAAATCATGCCAGGCGCGCGGACTTCGTGGCGGAGCTGAGGGGATTCGAACCGCAATGCTCTTCGCGATCGCTTCAGTATAACCACCGCCATTCGCGAACAGGTCGATGCCGCAACGGCCGTTTCCGTGAAAGTCCTCTCTGGGCTTTTCAGCGCTCTCAGAGAGGAGAAGCTCGACGGGATGAACGCCCCGGTTGGGTTATCGTGGTCACGACCCATGAGGAGGC
>CAVOWP010000011.1:0-147512 GCA_963700185.1 uncultured Alphaproteobacteria bacterium | reverse complement strand
GATGCCCAGAAAGCGGCAAAAAACGTATTGACAGTATGGCATGTTAATCCAACGGTGCCGTCGCGACGGTACGAAGCCAAAAAGCTCAATCAAAGCGCTCGATAAAGGAGGAAAGCATGAAAAGAGTAGCAGTGCTTTTGCCAATTGTGCTCGCCCTCGGAGCGGTGATTGCCGCATCTCGGACTGGCGCGCAAGAACAGCACGAGCATCAATCGGGGCCGGTTAAAATCAAGAAATGCGAAACTATCAGTAATCGCGGCTCCTACGAGCTCGCGAACAATATCGGCGGCGTGCCCGGCGATTGCCTGGTGATTACCGCCGACTTTGTGTCTATTGATCTCGCCGGTTTCTCTATCAGCGGCGGTGGCGGGACGGCGATTATGACTTCGCCTCCATCGGCGCAGCTGCAGGGCATCGCTGTGCGAAATGGTGTGATATCCATCTTTACCGACGGGGTAGCGCTCAACGGCGACAACGCTATCGTCGAGGGATTGCGCGTCCTGGTGGGCGGGGAGTTCTCCACCATCGGGATATCGGCCTCGGGGATCGTCAGGAACAACACTGTAAGCGGAAGCCGGTTTACTGGGATCTCTGCCACCGGTATCGTTAGCGGCAACAACGTCGAGGGACGCCTCTTCGGGATAGAAGTGGGGCAGGGCAGCACGGTTATCGACAATAGAGCCAGCGGCGAGGTCGATGGAATTATCGCTGCCTGCCCCTCGAACATTACCGACAACACCTTTATCGGCCAGCTTGTGCTAAACGGCGAGGGGTGCAACAACACTAACAACGTTGTTGTTGTTGTGGGGTCTCCACCTTCGTAAAGACTGCTGCTGCCGACCGAGGGCTCGTTTAGCGGTAGCAAGCGTAGGGCGGATGTAATCCGCCATTTTTGCCTCCATCGGATCCCGCTTGTCGGATAAGCGAGACAAGCAACCTTACGATCAAGTCCCAGTATCGCGGCCAATAAGACGGCGGATTGCATCCGCCCTACGCCTGCTGCCCAAGCTGGGCGTTGAGCGTCTGCCCGTAGGCGCTGACGCGGGCATAGCCAATGGAGCGGGAAGGGGGATTTGTTTCGGTTCGTATCTTACGGAACCCGCAACCCATCGAACGGGGAGGGGCAAGAAAGGTTTCGAATTCTTGATCGATGCAACGAGCGGGGTCATTTCGAGACTGACTTGTGCGACCGCTAAATCGGGGAGGACCAGATAGCCAAGCACTGCGGATTTCGCCTCTCGCCGGCTGAACGTGTTGATAGATAGTGGGACCGCCCAGGATCGATCGAGAGCAACTGCTCGTCTCCGACATGGCCCGCGGCACTCGTCCCTCGTATGTGTCGCCTTAATCACATTAACGCTTATTGACTCTTTAGCAATCATATGCTAACCTCGGCGGTTGCCAATGATTCGGGAGTTATCGCGTGAGCATGGCCGATTATCGCGCTATTGTCGGGTGTCGTCGGGCCCCCACGGTTCTTTAGCCTGTTGGGAGAACCGAGCCTGATCTGGACCTGATAAAACAGGTGGAACAGGTGACAACGTTCGTTTTTGGAAGGGCCGGCCCCGGCGCTCTGCCGGGATTCGGAGCATAGGGATCACCAGGGCGCTGGAGATCCTCGTATTTCTATTTTTGCAATTATTGGCTTGGCTGATATTTTGCTGCAAAAACAGCAAAAACAGCCAGGAGTGGTTGTAGTGCACCCCAAAAGTGAGACACGGAAAATAGGGGACAGTTTCTCGAGGAGAGGAACTGATGAAGCACCGGGAGTATCCGACGGTATTGAAGCAGGCCGCGCTGGCGCGCCTGGCGGCAGGGGAGAGCGTCGCCGCGGTTGCGCGGGCTCTGCGGCTTCGGGGCCGGCTTTTGTATGCGTGGCGGGACAAGGTTCGCAAGGGTGGACCGGCGGCGTTGCGCGGGCTGGGCCGCCCGCGTAAGCGAGCAGCGGCGGTGGCGGGCCCGGCGGCATGTGAGGCGGGCGAGACGGGCGAGGACGAGCTGGCGCGGGCGCAACGGCGGGTCGCCGCGCTGGAGCGCAAGATCGGCCAGCAGGAGGTCGATCTGGATTTTTTTCGGCGAGCCTTGGCGGCAACGCCAGTGAGGGAGAGGGTGCGACCCAGCGTCGTGCCTGGCGTCGTGCGGTCTACGAAGTCATCCAGATGATGACGAGCGCGATGCCGCAAGGCCAAGTCACGATCGAGCGCCTGTGCCGGCTGGCGCGCGTCAGCCGCGCCGGCTATTACCGCTTCTGGCAGACCAGCGCGCCGCGTCAGCACGACACCGCGGCGCGCGACACGATCCAGCGGCTGGTGCTGGCCAACGGCCGCTATCGTCGCGGCTACCGCTACATCACCCAACAGCTGCGCCGCGAAGGCCTGATCGTCAATCACAAGCGCGTGCTGCGCCTGATGCGCGAGGACAATCTGCTGGGTCTGCACCGGCGGCCGTTCGTGCCGTTGACGACCGATCGGCGGCACCCCTGGCCGGTGGTACCAAACCGGGCGCGCGACATGCAGCTCAGCGGTCTGGACCAGCTGTGGGTCGCCGATATCACCTATATCCGGCTGCAGGAGGAATTTGCCTATCTGGCAATCATCCTCGATGCCTTCAGCCGCCGCGTCGTTGGCTGGGCGATGGCCGATCATCTCGGCGCCAGCCTGGCGGTGGCGGCGCTGACCATGGCGCTGACGGCGCGCCGCCCGCCCTGGGGCAGCCTGGTCCACCATTCCGATCGCGGCGTGCAGTACGCCTGTGCCGAGTACACCCGCCTGCTCGACACCCACGGGATTGCCGCCAGCATGAGCCGGGTCGGCAATCCCTACGACAATGCCAAGGCCGAGCGTTTCATCCGGACGCTCAAGAGCGAAGAGATCGACGGCACCCGGTACCGCGATCACCGCGACGCGGCGGGCCATCTCGGCGCCTTCATCGACCAGGTCTACAACCGCCAGCGCCTGCACTCGGCGCTCGACTATCAGACGCCCGTCGCGTTCGAGGCCGAGCACCGAGCGCGGTCCCGCGCCACCGCGCCTCTCACCACAGGGGGTTTTCAAGGGATACGGAAATCTACGGTGATGCCCGATGCCCAACCGACGCCATGAACGGCGACGCCGGCGAGCATCGCCCGTCGGCGTCGGCCGCATCACCGTGAGTTTCCGGCCGGCTATTCCTCGGCGGGTTGCTCCCCAGCAGAGCCCGCCTCCGCTTCGCCGGCCTCGCCAGTGTACGTCCATCGACCATTCCGGCACAATCCAACGCCGGTCAACCTGTCCTCATTTTCCTGTCTCACTCATGGGGTGCAGTTCAGGCCGAGGGCGCACTGTTCCGGAGCCCTCGTCCGGCATGCTCCCGGCCGCCCGGGTAATTCCACGAACCGAGCCACTTGGGCTGTCGACCTGTTGCGCGGCCAACTTCGGTGAGACAGCTACATTGCCGCTGGCTCGGCGATGCTCGATGCCTCGATTGATCGCCGCTATGATGGGAGCGATGAAGGCATCCGGCGCGGATAACCTCGGGGAGGACAGCCATGCAGCCGTTGCGGAGTTTTCTGTTTGCGCCGGGGAACCATGCGCGGCGGGTCGAGAAGGCGCTGTCCCTCGACGCCGACGCGGTGATCCTCGATCTCGAGGATGCGGTCGCGACCGCCGAGAAGAGGGCGACGCGCGATGCGGTGATCGCGGCCCTGGTGCGCCCGCGGCGAGCGCTGCTCTATGTCCGCGTCAATGCGGTCGACACCGAGTTCTGTTACGGCGACTTGGCGGCGATCGTCCGCCCGGGGCTCGACGGCATCATTCTGCCGAAGGTCGAAAGCGCCGCGGGGCTCGCGACGGCCGACTGGCTTCTCGCCCAGCTCGAGCGCGAGCAAGGGCTGACGCCGCGCGCGATCGACCTGGTCCCGATCATCGAGACTGCGCGCGGCCTCAACCAAATCGACGCGATCCTCGCGGCCGGCACCCGGGTCAAGCGCATCGCTTTCGGCGCCGGCGATTTCACGCTCGATGTGAACATGGCGTGGAGCCGCGGCGAGGCGGAGCTGGCCTATGCCCGCGCCAAGATCGTCACCGCGTCCCGCGCCGCCGGCATCGAGGCGCCGTTCGACACGGTGTGGGTCGATCTGGCGGATGAGGAGGGGCTCGAAGCGTCGGCCCGCACGGCTCTGGGGTTCGGCTTCCAGGGCAAGATGTGCATCCACCCGAACCAAATCGCGGTCGTCAACCGCGTCTTCACCCCGAGCGAGGCGGAGATCGCCTTCGCGGAGCGGGTCGTCGCGGCCTTCGCGCGGGCCGAGGCCGAGGGCAGCGCGGCGATCCAGCTCGACGGCAAATTCATCGATTACCCGATCCTCTACCGCGCGCAGCGGGTTTTGGAGAAGATCGCGGCGATCCGCGCGCGGGAGCGGCAGTGATGACTGAGGCTGCGGCCGGTCCGCTCGACGGCGTCACCGTCCTCGATTTGTGCAGCTATCTCGCCGGCCCCTATGGCTGCACCTTGCTTGCCGATCTCGGCGCCACGGTGATCAAGATCGAATCCCCGCAGGGCGACATGCTGCGCCAGTTTCCATCGAGCCTTGCAGGCGAGAGCCGCTTCTTTCTCGGCGCCAACCGCGGCAAGCGCGCGCTCGCGCTCGATCTGAAGCAGCCGGAAGGGCTGGCGGTCCTCCACAGGATGGTCGAGACCGCCGACGTCCTGGTCGAGAATTTCCGGCCGTCGGTGCCGGCCCGGCTCGGCATCGACTACCCGCGGCTCAAGGCGATCAACCCGCGGCTCGTCTATTGCGGGCTGACCGGCTACGGCGACAGCGGACCGTTGAGCGAAAAGGGCGGCTTCGACCAGGTCCTGCAATGCCTCAGCGGGATGGCGGTCTTTCAGGGCGGCGGGGCCGACAAGCCGCAGGTGGTGCTGGGCTCGGTCCTCGATTATTTCACCTCGGCGCTCCTCGCCTACGGCGTCGCTGCCGCGCTGTTCAAGCGTGAGCGCAGCGGCGTCGGGCAGTATTTGAGCCTCTCGTTGCTGCGCAGCGCATTGACGATCCAGGCCGGGCGTTTTGTCTGGGCCGAGAGCGAGGGCCGCGAGGTCGCGCGCGATTCCGGCGCCGGCGGGCTGACCGGGATCCATCCGACAAAGAACGGGTTTCTCTATATCTCGGTTCATTCGAACCATTTCTTTGCCGCGCTGTGCGAGCTGGTCGGCCGGCCGGAACTGGCCCGCGACCCGCGTTGCGCGACGATGCGCAGCCGCGCCGCGCATGCCGCCGAGCTCGTGCCGGAGCTGCGCGCTGCGCTCGCCGAGCGCAGCGCTCTGGAATGGGAGGAAATCTTCGGCGAGCGCGTGCCCTGCGCAGCGGTGCGGCCGATCGAGGACATGTTCGATCATCCCCAGGTGCTCGCCGAAGATCTGGTCGCCACGCTCGATCATCCGGTGGTCGGCCGCTATCGCACAATGACAAAGCCGATCAAATTCGCCGACACGCCGGGGCCCCTGCCCTCCCCGTCCCCGACCTTCGGCCAGCACAGCGACGAGATCCTCGCCGGGCACGGCTATTCCGCCGCAGAGATCGCGGCGCTGCGCGACCGCGGCGTCGTGAAATAAGGGAGGCTGCCGCGCTACCCCTACTCCGCAGCGGCGCGGCGCTTTGCGGGTTTCGGCCAGCGCGCGGCGACCAGCGGCAAGACCTCGTCGATCAGGCGGCGGGTCTGGGACAGCATCTCGTCGTCGCCGCGGGCGGCCGGGCGCAGGATGAATTTGGAGATTCCGGCGGCGACATAGGCGGCGATGCGCTCGACGATCGCCTCGGCGTCGCCGATCGCGAAATAGCGCAGCGGATCGCGGCCGGTGCGCTTCTTGTAGGCTTCGAACAGCCGGTCGAGACCGGGATCGTCCGCCCGGCCGAAGCGGAACGGGATGCCGGCGCCGTAATGGTCGTCGTCGATCGCGCGGCCCTCGGCGGCTGCGGCGGCGCGGATGCCGGCGATGACGCCGGCGACCTGATCCGGCGTTTCGGCGCCCGCCTGCCAGCCGGTCCCGAACCGCGCGGTGCGCCGGATCGCCGCCTCGGACGAGCCGCCGATCCACATCGGCAGATCCGGCTGCACCGGCTTTGGCGAGATCGAGGCGCCGGACAGGTGGTAATGGACGCCCTCGAAATCGACCGTTTCCTCGCGCCACAGCCGGCCGATGATCTCCAACCCTTCGTCGGTCTTGCGGCCGCGCGTCTTGGTGTCGAGGTTGAGCGTGCGCCATTCCGGCGCGAGCGGGCTGCCGATGCCGAAGGCCGGCAGCAGGCGGCCCTCGGACAACACGTCGATCGTCGCGCATTGCTTGGCGACCAGCACCGGGTCGCGAAACGCCAGCGAGAGCACATTGACGCCGAATTTGAGACGGCGGGTCCGTCCGGCGAGCGCCGCCATGACCGACATGCATTCGAGGATCGGCTCGCGGCTGACGACCCGGTCGGTCTGCCACAGCGAGTCGACGCCGCCCGCCTCGCACATATCGACCCAGCGCCAGAACCCGCCGACGCCGGAGAACGGAAATTCCATCAGGCCGAGCCCGATCGCGACATTTCTCGGCATCGTGCCCTCCTCTACCGGATTGCAGCAAAAGAGTTATTACACGACCCTCGGCACCGGCGGGTAGTATTGCGGCGCTTCGGCACGGTCGAACATTCCGTAATCACGGATCACGCGAACGCAGCGGTGGCGAATATCCAGGCCGCCGTGCAGCGAGCCTTCTGCAGCCGCCCCATCACGCCACGATGTAAGGAGAATAAATTTTCCCGGTTGGACGATGCTTTCGAAGACATCCCAGTCGACAAGACCGGGATGGGCTGTGTCGAGCCCTCCGAGCCGAGCGGCAATAGTGCCGGCATCGGGTTCGGCCGGGAGACCTTCCGGAGCAGCTTCCGACAATTCGATCAGCTTGGCAGCAGCCGCCGTCTCGTCAAACCGCTGCTCGCGAAGCACCTCGCCGGCAGGCAACCGGTTATCGGCGATGATCTCGCCGACCCGGAGATGATAATCGCCGAAGACCTCGGTCCGGCCTTTTTGCTGAACTTCGTGGTGACGGGCGCGGGTGCGCCAGCGGATCACCGCCTTTTCGTCCCGCCATATCGACAGCGACAACAGCCAGCCCTCTCGTCGCAGGCTGGAAAAGCGCTCATTGTCGATAAACCCGTCGATCTGTTCCAGCTCGGGCCGCAGCAGCTTGGCGTAGCCGAGATAGGCGTCCCACTGTTCCGGCTTCGGGTTCACTTCGAAAATCACGGCGAACATGATCTCTGCTCCTGATGACGATGTATCGTTCACTTGGCAGGCGGTCCAACGCGATCAATACGGCCAATTCCGTAGTATCGCGCGATGACATCACGGCGGTGCAGGGTTAGTTTCACGGCATGGAAACAATTCAGCCATCGCTCGCCGAAGTCGCCGCGCTCGTCGGCAATCCCGCTCGCGCCAACATGTTGACCGCGTTGCTCGACGGCCGCGCTTTGACCGCCACCGAGCTCGCTTTTGCCGGCGGCGTCGCGCCGCAGACCGCCAGCGGTCATCTCGCCAAACTGACCGAAGGCCGGCTGCTCACCCTGGCAAAGCAGGGGCGACACGCGTACTACCGGCTCGCCTCGCCGATGATCGGCCGAATGCTCGAAAGCATCATGGCGGTCGCGGCAGACGGTCCGCCCCGCTACCAGCCGCGATGGCGCGGCGGCGACGCGCTGCGCAATGCGCGCACCTGCTACGACCATCTGGCCGGACGGCTCGGCGTGGGTTTGGCCGATGCGCTCGTCGAGCGCGACCACGTTGCGCTCTCGGAGGATGGCGGCATCGTGACGGCGGCCGGAGAGGAATTCTTACGCGGCTTCGGCATCGAGCTGCGCGAGGCGGGTGGAACGCGGCGGGTATTCTGCCGGCCGTGTCTCGACTGGAGCGAGCGTCGCACGCATCTCGCCGGCGCCCTGGGCGCCGCGCTCGCAGCTCGCTGTTTCGAGCTCGGCTGGATCAGCCGGATACGTGACACCCGCGCAGTGCTGGTTACGGAGAAGGGCAAGCGCGGGTTCTCCGAGACATTCGGCATCGCACCGGCCGCGTGAGCCTTGCGTTCGTCGGACGAGTTGTGGCCCGATCCTGACCGATTGGTCGGGAGGGCAGCGGATGCGAGTGTTCACGACACTGCCGCAGGAGGATTTGCGCAAGGTCGCGCCGGCGGCCCGGGCGATCGAGGCGGAAGGCTATGACGGCGTCGCCTCGATGGAGAACAAACACGACCCGTTTCTGGCGCTCGCGGTCGCCGGCAGCGTGACCGAACGCATCGAATTGCACACCAGTGTCGCGATCGCCTTCGCCCGCACCCCGATGGCCGTCGCCGAAACCGGCTGGGACCTGGCGGGTGCGACCGGCGGTCGCTTTGTCGTCGGCCTAGGCTCGCAGGTCCGGGCCCACAACGAGCGGCGGTTCTCGGTGCCGTGGACGCCGCCGGCGCCGCGCATGCGCGAATACGTGCAGGTCCTCCGTGCGATCTGGCATTGCTGGAAAACCGGCGAAAGACCCGGCTACGAGGGTCAGCACTACCGTTTTACGTTGATGACCCCGAACTTTGCGCCCGAGCCGATCGACGCGCCGCCGCCCCCGGTGATGATCGCCGCGGTCGGTCCGGCGATGCTCAAAGTGGCGGCCGAAGAATGCGACGGCGTCAAATTGCACGGCTTCTGCACCCGCAGATATATCGAGGAGGCGGTGATGCCGCGCCTCGCCGAAGGGCTCGCCAAGGCCGGGCGCCAGCGCGAGAATTACGAGATCTCGGGCGGCGGTTTTCTCGCCACCGGTCCCGACGACGCGACAGTTGCGCGCATGTTCGAATGGGTGCGCGAGCGCGTCGCCTTCTACGGCTCGACCCAGGCCTATTGGCCGGTCTTTGCGGTGCACGGGCTCGAGGATCTCGGCCATAAGCTCAACGCGATGACCCGGCAGGGAAAGTGGAGCGAGATGGCCAAGGAGGTGCCCGACGATGTCGTGCATCTGTTCGCCGCAGTCGGCCGCTACGACCAAATCGTCAACGCCATCACCAAACGCTTCGGTGGGCTGACCGACGCGCTGAACGCGCGCGCCAATGCGACGCAGCCGGGCCACCTGCCGCGCGATCTGATCCAAGACATCCGCCTCATACCGAACGCCTTCCGCAGCTTCAGGGGCGCTGAGGCCTAGATTACGCTACGCTCTGTTTTTTCCGGTTCTCAATGATGGAAGAGGTTGAGCGCCGAGCCTTTGCGGAACCATTCGAGCTGCGAGGCGCTGAAGGTGTGGTTGAGCCATAGCGTCTCGGTTGTGCCGTCGGCATGCTTGATGCGGCACTCGACCGGCTGCCCGGGCGCCATTTCCTCCAACCCGACGAGGCTGATGCGGTCATCGACGCGGATGCGGTCGTAATCCGCCCGGTCCTGGAAGGTCAGCGCCAAGAGGCCCTGCTTTTTCAGGTTGGATTCGTGGATCCGCGCGAAGCTGCGGGCGATTACCGCCGCGCCGCCCAACAGGCGCGGCGACAAGGCGGCGTGCTCGCGGCTGCTGCCCTCGCCGTAATTGTCGTCGCCGACCGCCACCCACCGGGTTCCATGGGCCTTGTAGTAGCGGGCGAGCTTGCCGATCGCCTCACCGTTCTCGCCGGTCAGGACATTCACGCCGGTGCCGGCCTCATCGGTAAAGGCGTTGCTCGCGCCCATGAACATATTGTCGCTGAACTTGTCCAAATGTCCGCGATAGCGCAGCCAAGGACCGGCCGGGGAAATGTGGTCCGTCGTGGTCTTGCCCTTGGTCTTGATCAGCACCGGCATGTCCACGAAATCCTTGTGGTCCCACGCCGCCCACGGCTCCATCAGCTGCAGCCGCTCGCTATTCGGATCGACGTCCAGCTTGATCGCGCTGCCATCCTGCGGCGGCGCGATGTAGGTGGCGTGCCCGGCGTCGAAACCGTGCGCCGGCACCTCGGGTGCGGGCTTTGGCGGGTCGAGCCGGAACGGTTTGCCTTCGGCGTCCGTCAGCGTGTCGGTCACCGGGTTGAACGACAGCCGCTTCGCCAAGGCGAGGGCGGTGACGATCTCCGGGCTGCCGATGAAGTTCATTGTAGTCGGCGACCCATCGTTGCGCCGCGGGAAGTTGCGGTTGTACGAGGTAACGATCGTATTCGGCACCGCATCCGCCGCCACCGACCTCCGCCACTGACCGATGCAGGGCCCGCAGGCATTCGCCAGCACCGTGCCGTCGATGTCCTTCAATGACTGCATTTGGCCGTCGCGCTCGATCGTCGCGCGCACCTGCTCGGAGCCCGGGGTCACGAGGAACGGCACGGCGGCTTTGAGCCCGTGCGCCTTCGCCTGCTCGGCGACATCCGCGGCGCGGCTCATATCCTCGTAGGACGAGTTAGTGCAGCTCCCGATCAGCGCGGTCGAGATCTCGTCGATGAACCCGTTCTTCGGATCGGCCACCTCGGCGGCGAGCTTGGAGATCGGGCGCGCTCGGTCAGGCGAATGGGGACCGACGACGTAGGGCTCGAGCTTGGACAGATCGAGCTCGACGACGCGGTCGTAGTATTTCGCGGGATCGGCCTCGACCTCCTTGTCCGGTTCGAGCAGATGCTGGTTCTGCTGCATCAGCGGGACGAGACCTTCCTTGCCGGTGGCGCGCAGGTATTTCGCCATGTGCTCGTCGGCCGGGAAAATCGAGGTCGTGGCGCCGAGCTCGGCGCCCATATTGGTGATCGTCGCCTTGCCGGTGGCGCTGATCGTGCGCGCCCCGGGGCCGATATATTCGACGATTGCGTTGGTCGCGCCGGAGACGGTCAGCTGCCCGGCGACGTAGAGAATGACGTCCTTGGGCGCGGTCCACCCGCCCATGCTGCCGGTCAGGTAAACCGCGATGTGCTTCGGGTAGAGCACCTCCCAGGGCAATCCGGCGATGACCTCGACCGCATCGGCGCCGCCGACGCCGACGGAGCAGGCGCCGAGACCGCCGGCGTTCGGCGTGTGCGAGTTGGTGCCGATGATCAGCTCGCCGGGGAAGGCGTATTGCTCCAGCACCACCTGGTGGATGATGCCGGCGCCGGGTCCCCAGAAGCCCAAACCGTATTTGGCCGCCGCGGAACGCAGAAAGTCATAGACCTCCTTGTTCTCGGCGAGCGACTTGCGCAGATCCGCGGCGCCCTCGACCCGCGCCTGGATCAGGTGGTCGCAGTGGATCGTCGCCGGCACCGCGACCTTGTCGCGTCGGGTCTGCATGAACTGCAGCAAGCCGGTCTGCCCCAGCACGTCCTGGAAGACGACGCGGTCGGGACGGACCAACAGGTAGCTCTTGCCGGGCTCCAGCTCCTGGTGTTCGGGATCGTCGAGGTGCCCCAGCAGGATCTTGTCGGCCAACGTCAACGGCCTGCCCAACCGGCGCCGGACCACCGCGAGGTTCCGCGCCATCGTCGCGTAGACCGCAGCCGCCATTTCCGGTGTCGATTCGATAGCCGCCATCGTCGAGCCTTTCTTGCCTTTTGTTCGGGGCAACAACCGCCGCCGCGCCCTCGTCTATATCAGATGAGCGCGATCGGTCTCGATGCAAATTATCCGGAGTGGACCGAGCCGCTCTCGGCCGCTTTGGAGGAGGGCGAGGTTCGTCAGATCGCGTCGAGCTGCCAGGCGACGTCGTTGGCGATGCCCCAGAGATAGCCGACATCGGTTTGGCCGACGAGCGCATAGGCGCGCCCCTGGTGCCGCCAGTAGAGGAGGTTGACATCCTGGCGCCGCGCCAGGGTGGGCGGAGTGTCGGGCTCTTTCGACGACCCGATGATCAAGGTCAGCGGCCCGATCGCCTTGTTGTCGGTCGTATACATCAACTGCGCCGCCGGCCGGCCGTCGGCCACGACGAGCCGGGCGCCGCGGAAATTGAGACCCCAGGGTTTGAGGTTGAGGTCCGGCCACCGCACCTCCTGAGGCTGAGGCAGCTCTGGCTGATCTTTTGCCATGCCTCGCGCGCGTCGCCGGTGGCCGGCACATCGACCAGGGCGCCGTCGCCGGCGCTGGCGGCCAGCTTGAAATAACCGACCGCATTGTCGAGCCAGAGATTGTCGGCGGCGGCCATCTCGACCGCAGGCTGCTTGCCCCCGATGCCCCCGGGCAGCAGCTTGGCGACACTCAGATAAGCAACGGCGCCGCCCAGCAGCAAGCCGAACAGCGAGGCGGCTAGCGGCAACCCGAGCCACCATCTGCGCGCGGCAGGGGCGCTCCCCGGTCCCCTGCCCGCGCCTGAAGGGTACGATTTTTGCGCTCGGTTCCGCCGAAACCCTTTCGCCCCGGGCAGCCGCGATCAGCCGGTCGGGCAGCGGTTCGTGCATGACCTCGTCGAAGGCCGAGCGCACCAGAGCAGCCGACTGAGCGAGCGCGGCGAGCTTGTCGCGAGCTGCCGGATCGCTGTCGAGCCAAGCCTCGATCTCGCGCCTCTCCGACACGTCGACCTCGCCGTCGAGATAGGCGATGAGACGGTCGTCACTGCGCTTCTGCATTGTCGGTACTCCTGCGCATCCCGCCGCCCGTTTCGAGTTGCAGCTGCAATGCGATGCGGGCGCGCGCGAGACGGCTCATGATCGTTCCCACCGGCACACCTACGATTTCGGCAGTCTCCTTGTAGCTGAGTCCATCAACCGTCACGAGCAACAGGGCCGTGCGCTGATCGGGCGGCAAGCGGTCGACCGCCCGCCTAACCTCATCGAGAGCGAGCCGAGCTTCGACCCGGCGCACCGCCTCGTCCGAGCCCATCCGTTCTTCGGCAACCTCGCCACCCTCCTTGCGGACATCGCGCGAGCGGACCTGATCGATCCAGATCGTCTGCACGATGCGAAACATCCAGCTGTCGAACCGCGTGCCCTCCTGAAACTGATGCTGACGTGCGAGGGCGCGCTCGCATGCCGCCTGAACCAGATCGTCGGCCTCGACGGCCGAGCCCGTGAGCCCGCGCGCGAACCGCCGCAGCCTTGGCAAGACGGCGATCAGCTGATCGCCGAAACGGATGCTCACCGGATCTCTGCCTGGAATCAGATGTAC
Organism: uncultured Alphaproteobacteria bacterium; assembly: GCA_963700185.1. GTDB lineage: Bacteria > Pseudomonadota > Alphaproteobacteria > ATCC43930 > CGMCC-115725 > AP-15. The sequence continues at coordinate 134,446 of CAVOWP010000011.1, read as the reverse complement.
CGGCGATTCCGCCAAGTTTGCTGCATCTTGACTGGGTGACAACGGACCTCCCGACGAGTTATTCCCAGCACGCTCACCCCCGTTTTGATACGCAACTGAATTTGCAGGTGTCCCCGGCGGCGGCAATAGCTCGGCCGCACCCGTCGCGTACGCGGCTGGCGACAAGTGCAGCCTATCATCAAAGCCGACGAGGGCGGAAGCGCGGGCGCGTGCCCGGGTTCACTCTTCACAAATTGGACACCGCACGGCATTGTGCGGCGGTTCTTTCGGCCCTGCCACTCGGCCCTGCCATTGGGGAACATCCGGTCCATGAAAGTCGCCGTCGTCAAGGAAAGGCGCGCCTTTGAACACCGGGTTGCGGCGTCGCCCGATACCGTCAAGCGCATGATCGGGATGGGCCTCCAAGTTGTCGTGGAAAGCGGCGCCGGCGAAGGCGCCTGGTTCAGCGACGCCGCGTTTGCCGAGGCCGGAGCCTCGATCGCGGCGGACGAGGCGACGGCGCTGGGCGATGCGGACATCGTGCTCAAGGTCCAGCGTCCGCTGATCGGCAGTGAGGGCGGCATCGACGAGCTTGCATTGTTCAAACGCGGCGCGGTGCTGATCGGCCTGTTGCAGCCGGCCCAGAACCCCGCCGATGCCGAGGCCTATGCCGGCGCCGGGATTGCCGCCTTTGCGATGGAGCTGGTGCCGCGGATCACCCGCGCACAGGCCATGGACGTGCTGTCCTCGCAGGCCAATCTCGCGGGCTACAAGGCCGTCGTCGATGCCGCTGCCGAGTTCGGCCGCGCCTTCCCGATGATGATGACCGCGGCCGGGACGATCAAGGCGGCGCGCATTCTGGTCATGGGCGCCGGTGTCGCGGGGTTGCAGGCGATCGCCACCGGCCGGCGCCTCGGCGCGCATCGTTTCTGCGACCGATGTGCGGGCCGCGGCGAAAGAGCAGGTCGAGAGCCTCGGTGCGACGTTCATCACCGTCGACGAGGCGGCGGCCCGCACCGCCGAGACCGCCGCAGGCTACGCCCGCGAGATGGGAGAAGACTACCAGCGGCGGCAGCGCGAGCGGATCACCGAGGCGCTGAAGCGGACCGACATCGTCATCTGTACCGCCCTGATCCCCGGACGCAAGGCGCCGGTTCTGTTGACCAGCGCGATGGTCGCCGAGCTGGCCGCGGGGTCGGTCATTGTCGATCTCGCCGTCGAGGCGGGCGGCAATGTCGAGGGCAGCCGCCCGGAGGAGACCGTCCTGACCCCGAACGGGGTAAAGATCATCGGGCCTGCCAACATGCCCTCCCGCATCGCCGCCGATGCGAGCCAGCTCTACGCCCGCAACCTGCTGTCCTTCCTCGCTCTGCTGGTCAAGGACAAGGAGCTGAAGATCGACACCGCCGACGAGATCATCAAGGCGACCTTGCTGACCGAGAACGGCGCGGTCGTCAACCCGCTGCTCGGGTCGCCGGCCGCCGCGGAAGCGGCAGCCTCGAACTGACGGAGACGATGCGATGGCAGACCCCGCCTCTCTGGCCGATCGCGCCGGCGAGCTCGCCGACCAGGCCAGCGCGCTCGCGCGCAATCTCGATCTGTTGACGCACCAGCTGACGACGGTTCAGACCACCCCGGCCGTCGCCGGCGGCCCGTCCTTCGTCTTTGAATTGACCGTCTTCGTGCTCGCGGTCTTTGTCGGCTACTACGTCGTCTGGCGGGTAACCCCGGCATTGCACTCGCCGCTGATGAGCGTGACCAACGCGATATCGAGCGTCATCATCGTCGGCGCCTTGATCGCGGCGGGCCCGCTCGGCGTCAGCTTTGCCAAGATCATGGGCTTTGTCGCCGTGACATTGGCCGCCGTCAACATCTTCGGCGGCTTTATCGTTACCCAGCGCATGCTGCAGATGTTCCAGAAAAAGCGATAGCGGGGCCCCGCGATGAGCGAGAACCTGTCCGCCTTCTTCTACCTGATCGCCTCGGTCTGTTTCATCCTGGCGTTGCGTGGTCTGTCCTCGCCGGTAACGGCGCGGGTCGGCAACATCTACGGCATCGCCGGCATGCTCATCGCGGTGGTCACCACGTTGCTGACGCCGCATGTCGTCAGCTTCTGGCTGATCATTCTCGGCATCCTGATCGGCGGGACGATCGGCACCTTTATTGCGCTGCGCATCCAGATGACGGCCCTGCCGCAGCTGGTCGCGGCGTTTCACAGCCTGGTCGGCCTCGCCGCGGTGTGCGTCGCCGCCGCCGCCTTCACCTATCCCGAATTGTACGGCATCGGGGTGCGCGGCTCGATCCACGGCAGCAGCCTCGTCGAGATGTCGCTCGGCATGGCGATCGGCGCCATCACCTTCACCGGCTCGGTCGTCGCCTTTGCCAAATTGCAGGGGCTCGTCACCGGCCGGCCATTGGTCTTCCCGGGTCAGCATCTGGTCAACGCCGCGCTCGGGGCCCTGCTGATCCTGCTGATCGCGCTCTTCGTCTCGACCGAAGCGGCGCCCGCCTTCTGGCTGCTCCTGCTGGTGTCATTGGCGCTCGGGTTTCTGCTGATCGTGCCGATCGGCGGGGCCGACATGCCGGTCGTGATCTCGATGCTGAACTCCTATTCGGGATGGGCGGCTGCCGGCATCGGCTTCACGCTGTCGAACAGCCTGTTGATCGTCACCGGCGCCCTCGTCGGCTCGTCCGGCGCGATCCTCAGCTACATCATGTGCCGGGGGATGAACCGCTCGATCTTCAATGTGGTCCTCGGCGGGTTCGGCACCGAAGGCGGCACGGTGGCCGCGGGGGCCGGGGTCGGCGACCGCCTGGTCAGATCGGGCAGCGCCGAAGATGCCGCCTTCATCATGAAGAATGCCAGCTCGGTCATCGTCGTGCCGGGCTACGGCATGGCGGTGGCGCAGGCGCAGCACGCATTGCGCGAGATGGCCGATATCTTGAAGAAGGACGGGGTCAATGTGCGCTACGCGATCCATCCGGTCGCCGGGCGCATGCCGGGCCACATGAACGTGCTGCTCGCCGAGGCCAACGTCCCCTACGACGAGGTCTTCGAATTGGAGGAGATCAACCGCGATTTCGCGTCGACCGATGTCGCCTTCGTCATCGGCGCCAACGACGTGACCAACCCGGCGGCGAAGACCGATCCCTCCTCGCCGATCTACGGCATGCCGATCCTCGACGTCGAGCGCGCCAAGACCGTCCTCTTCGTCAAGCGCTCGATGGCCTCGGGCTACGCCGGCGTCGAGAACGAACTCTTCTACCGCAACAACACGATGATGCTGTTCGGCGACGCCAAGAAAATGTGCGAGGAAATCGTCAAGGCGCTGGAATAAGCCCAGTCCCGCTTCAACAGCTCCGAGGCCCCCGCCCGATTAAAATTTCGATTTCTGTCGGATAAGACGGATTATGAAAAATCAGGCGGCTTTCATCTCCCGGTGAAATGACAATCTCGCCGCTCTTTCATCGACCTTTTTCGCAAGCCAGAAACCCAATGCTCGAAGCCCGAACGTTAGGACAATCAAAATCACAAAACCGATCAGGGCTTGCCATTCGCCCTGAAGGAGCACTGCCAGCATACCAACCGGCACGATTCCCACGCCTGCGATCACTAAGCCGATGATCACGCCTGCCATTCCCCACGCCTCATAGGTAACGCCGAGTCCACCACACCACATCATCGCGCCGAAAACAAACGATGCGATCACAAAGCCAATGGCAGCTACAAATCGTGCAGGCGGAATAAGTGATAGAGGCCCAAGGATGAAGAACGCGATCAGAAGGTTACTCCAAAATACAATCGGAAACCACTCCCTAACCCAGAAACTTACGGCGGTTGCTCCAACGATGAAGATCATCGCAAGACCAAACAGGGCTGCCATTACCAATAAGGCGCCGAGCGCGAGTCCCACGTTTTTCAGCGTTTCTCCGACATTCATGGCTCACCATCGCCTAGTGCAGTAGCGTTGCCACGATTCCGATAATGCCTACGATCACCGCAGCGACGGCGGCCCAAAACGTTCGCCGCGTGTAGCGATAAGTTTCCTGCTCGCGAAGCTCGCGCGCGCACTCGTTTTCGCGTAACCAGCGGAGGGCAAAAATCCGCTTCGGCTCTGTATTGTAGATCGCGGCATTAGAGAGATTTTGACGAACTTGGGCTGCACCCGCTTTCGCAAATTCGTCCCGCCATTTAACCTCGTCGTCGGCCATTGAGACAATCACCTGTGCAACCCTTTTGCTAGGGCCGGATTGATCGAGTGTTTCGCTTCGCGGTTAAGATTTCCTTTGTAGGTTGGTTGCGTGCGTCGGGGAAAGTCCTCGAAGTCGCATAAGCGGCGATATGGTTAAACCTCGAAAAATTTTTGTCGCAGAGTCGGCATTACGGAAAATTAGCTGAACTCGAACTGCCCCACGATCTTTATCTCGTTTCCCGATACATTCTCCGGGTCAGGAACGATCACTACGCTAAGCGTGCCCTTCCGATCAAGGTCGAATGTAAATTCTGAAATAATGGCAACTCCCTGCTGGCCTCGTGACGGGTATACGCTGTCATAGGCGAAGAACTGTGTTTTCGGTTGCCAAATTCGCCGTTGTTTTTCTGCGACAATGACCACACGACTCAATGGCCGCTCGGAATATGATAATAGGGGCGATTGCGTAACGTCGAAGTTGAACGTTTTCATGAGACCGGGCGGTGTGATGCCGATGTTTTCTGCTTGACGTATTAAGTCCATTGACGACACTGGGCCGAAAATCTTTGCTTCGGCGTCGGCGGGAAGCGGCACGATGGCAATTTCTTTGTCATCGGCATACTGAACCACAATAGACACAAACCACCATTGATCCCACACGCGGATAAGACCAAGACAAGTTGAATTAAATCGCTCTATGAAAGCGGTCTCTACAGAATGTAATAATCCCAATCTCACCGTATCAGAGTGAAGGCTTTTCACGTGGGCGAGCACCGGAGCGGAGAAACCTACTTCAGAAATAATGGTAATCTCATTTGCATTAAATGTTCGTCTCTTATAATCCCAAGATCCAAAGTCTTCGATGCCAACCTTCTTTTTTCTCTTTTGCACTTCTACGAACGATTTCACCTGTGTGAAACCTAACGTCTGGTCAATCATTCCTACGTCGAGTTGGCGGAGTACTCCGACAACGTCACGTTGCCTCGTGTCGTGGAGGATTGCTGCCTCAAGTGGGTTCAGTAGTTTCTCGAACAGGAAGGCGAGTTTTTGTTGCGTCTTCCACCACGGCGCGCGCCCGCGTCGCTTGGCGAAGTTTTCTACGGCTTTCATGCCGTGAGCCGTGAAATCGTGCTGTGCGAGACGTTGTAGCTGCGGGCAATCTCGCGCACTGACTCGCCGTCGCGGTCACGGCGGCGAATCGCCTCTCGCTTCTGATGCTCGGTTAGCTTCGGCCTGCGGCCCATCTTGACGCCACGCGCCTTGGCCCTCTCGCGTCCTTCCTCGGTGCGAGCACGGATAAGCTCGCGCTCAAACTCGGCAAGGCCGCCGAGAACGGTCAGCATCAAGCGACCGTGCGGCGTGGTGGTATCGGCCCATGTGTCGCCGAGCGATCGGAAACCGGCTTTCCGATCGGCGATCGCCGCGAGCGTGTTCAAGAGGTCGCGTGTCGATCGCGCCAGGCGGTCGAGCCGCGTTACCATCAGCACGTCGCCGGCGACGAGCTGGCCGAGCACGCGGCGAAGCTGCGCCCGGTCGGTCTTAGCTCCGCTCGCCACTTCCCGGAACACCTTCGCGGCTCCGGCGGCCCGAAGCTGGCACACCTGCGCCTCAACGCTCTGGCCGTCCGTCGATACCCGCGCATAGCCGTAGATCATGGCCCGATTCTGCACCGGAATTGTGCAACAGAAAAGCCCAATCGCTTCAAGGGCCTGGTTTTGGTGCAAAATTCTTGAGGGCTGCATGCCGCTGATCTGGTGCACCTCTGGGGGGCGGATCATCGGAGTTTTCGTCAGCCGATTGTGACGACACTGCGACGCCAGCGAATGGCCGGGTCGGGTGGAAAGGAGACCTTCGGGGGCGTCGTTTCTGGTCCGACCGCGGTTAGCGCTTAGCCATTGCAGTCGTCGACCTGGGTGACGCATCCCAAGCCCGACGTCGGCGCTTACGCAGTCTTGCAAGCGGTTTGCTGCGCCTCAGCGAGCGTTGGCCGCGTGGCTCAGCCACAACCCCAACCCTTGCAATTGGCAGCGGAGGGCGCCTGATGGCCTGAACAGATCGTCAGCCCCCGACGACCGCGACCAGGGCCGGCTCCGGGGCCTCGTTCGGCAGGTTCTCGACCCCATGTTCGTCGGGAGGCAGCGCAAGCCGCTGATCCAACACCGACACGGCGTGACGGGCAAACGGACCGAGATGACAATAAATTAGTGTCAGCGTAAAGACGAACCCCAGGGCTCGGGGATTTTTCCACGCAGCCTCGAACAAGGCTCTGAGGAAATGCCGAAGTACCCCGCGGTGCCGTCGGGCAACCAATGAGACAATACGGCAGACCAGGGCAAGTTCACGGAGCGAAACGCCGAGAGTGCGTTGCGCAAGCTCGGTCGAACGGCGCTTGTCCAAAACCGGACGGTCGAGCAGCCGCGCCACCGTCCGCACCCGCTGGTAATAGACCGCCGGATCGTAAGCGCCCTGCAGAATTCGCTTGAGGTCGTTCAGGATATCGCAGCGAGGACGCACGGTGAGGAAGTTGAGACCGATCGCACATTGATCGCCGCCACCGACCTCCGCCACCAGGTCGACGACATAGGATGCCGGAAGCAGCCGGCCTTCCTTTTCGAGCCGGCGGCTCAATTGCGTGTTGGGTAGCGCGAAAAGCAGCCCGACCATGCAGACCGGGATCGCCGCCGCCTCGATCAACTCGATCATCGCCTCGGCGACGCCGTCTTTTTCGCTGTCGAAGCCGACGATAAAGCCGGCGTTCACCATCATCCCGGCTCGGTAGATCTTTTGCACGCTGTCAGCCAACACCCGCCGCGTGTTCTGCTTCTTTTGCGCCGATATCAGCGTCGCCGGATCCGGACTCTCGATGCCGACGAAGACGATATAGAAATTAGCGGCGCGCATCAGTGCGAGCAGCTGATCGTCATCGGCTAGGTTGATTGAGGCCTCGGTGGAGAATTCGAATGGAAAACCGTGCGCTTGCTGCCAGGTAATCAGGTGCGACAACAAGTTCTTCACCGCCTTCTTGTTGCCGATGAAATTGTCGTCGACAAAGTCGACATGGCCGCGATAGCCGAGGCGGTACAGCGTCTCGAGCTCAGCGAGAATTTGTTCGGTCGTTTTGAACCGCGGAACACGACCGTACAATTCGATAATATCGCAGAACTCGCAGGTGAACGGGCAACCGCGGGAGAATTGCACGCCGTAATAGACGTAGTGGCTGCGCTTGAGCAGGTCATAGCGCGGGATCGGCGTCTTGGTGACGTCGATGGTGAATTTCTCGGCGGTGAAGATGCCTTGCCGCGATCCTGCATCCCACGCGGCGATAAAGGCGTCGATAATGCCCTCGGCTTCTCCCAACACCCGGAAATCGGCTTGTTCGTAGGCTTCCGGCGAGGAGGTCGCATCGGGCCCGCCGACCACCACGGTCTTGCCGCGCGCCTGGGCCAGCTCGATGACCGCCTGAGTATCGGGACGCTGCGGGATCATCCCGCCGGTCATCACCATGTCGGCCCAGTCGAGATCGGCCTCGCTAAGCTCTTCGGTGCTGCGGTTGACCAGCCGGCATTCCCAGGACGCCGGCAGCATCGCCGCCACCGTGATCAGCCCGAGCGGCGGCGCCGGGATGCCGGCGCCGAACACCTCGCAGGCCGCCGAATTATCCCAGAACGATCGACCGTGAAAGCGGGGGCAGACCAGGAGCACGTTGCACGATATTTCGGTCGGCGCCGCGATTGATGTTCCGGCAGTCATGCCGTCACCCCCAGGTTATGCTTGCGAGCGTGCCGATTTAAGCGGAACTGGAACCACCATATCACACCGGCGCGCCCGGTGATCCTGCCACCGGCGCAGGCGTGAGGATAAGATCGCGACCAAGCAGCTTTGATAGCTTAACCGCCGCTAATGACCGCTTCGGGTCGGTTTGAGCCGTTCAACCGAGGTCAGTCGCTTGACTGGTAGAGCCGCCGTTTCTCAAACGCCGGGGGTATTCGCGGTTCGCGCGGCGGGGATATAGCGATAGAGCGTAGCTGGAGACAGCGGCCTCGATATCGTCGTCGGTGAGTTTCGGGGGGCGTCCTCCAGTGCGGCCGGCGCGCCGCGCGGCGGCAAGGCCCGCTTGGGTGCGCTCCCGGATCAAGCTGCGCTCGAATTCCGCTAGTTCGCCAAACATGTGAAAAACCAGCCGCCCTTGCGCGGTTGTCGTGTCGAGCGCTTCGGTCTGGCTGCGAAACCCGATACCCCTTAGCCGCAGGGTTTCGACGGTTTCGATCAACGGCTTCATCGACCGCGCTAGGCGATCCAGCTTCCACACGATGAGCGTGTCGCCGCTGCGCGCGAATTCGAGCCCGTCATGTAAGGCCGGGCGCTCTGTAACCGCACCCGACATCTGCTCGGTGAAAATCTTTGTGCACCCTGCTTCGGTCAGTGCGTCGCGCTGCAAGGCTAGGTTCTGGTCTACGGTTGACACGCGGGCATAGCCGATCAGCATCGGTTTCGACGTGATGTCGCCCGCATCGGATGATCGCGCTCGCGCGCGCTTCGGCGCGGCCGGTCGAAGTCGCCGCTTCGCCCGCACGGCTGCGTGACCGCTCTTTGTCCGTTTGATCGTCATAAACCCTCTCGAAACTCAACCGCACTCTTACCTTTTGCGAGGCCGAAATCAAGAATGAGTTTTGATAGGCATTAATCAAGAAAAACGGACCATCGGAATCGCTCTCAAAAACGAGGGTTTTTGGCGCGGGGGGAACATCCTACATCTTGTGTTTCTGCGCCCGCGCCGTGCTTCTGTCAAAGACGCATAAGCTCCATTATGTAAAATTCGCCGAAGTCGAAAACAAGTCCTCTCGTTAACCTCTGAATGTTTGCGCCGCCGCCCCATGGTTCAACTTCATTTTGAGGCGGAAAAATCGCCGGTCGTTACTTGCCCGCGCCGCATATTACTTGCCAGCTCCCGACACAAGATGTTGATTAGAGCTATCCCCAAAATCGGGGGGTAACCCGGTTGAAAACCGATCGCGCTCGTTCGCGCCTGCCGGTTTGATCGCTCTGCCGAATAAAGCGGCACGGGTCTAGCGCTAGGCTTCATTCAGCCCAAGGCGCTCTTCGATCCGGCCAGCCAGCTGCTGCGTCGTCTGTGGCAATGCCGAGCGCGGGGACGGTGTCGGTCCGGCCCCAAATCTCGCGGGCAGGTGGGTGATGCTGTATAAGCAACGCAAAAATTGCCACAATGTTCGGGTTTCATTGAGTTCCGGGGAAGTGCCGATAGCCGGCCGGGTGACCGAACGAGGTGAGGCCATGACTGATATTTAGCTGCAAATAACAGCAAAAACAGCGAGGAGTGGCCAACGGCGACCGTTTGGGGCGACCGTTTGGGGCGACCGGTCGCGAAGGTGGACGTGCTGCGGCTCGCGAGCGGAGCTTATTTTTGGCTCCCGTATTCCCGATGGAGCTGACCGACGACATCGAGAACGGTGCGCTGATCGTTGACGGTGATGGCGCAGGTTCCCCCGACGCCTTGGCTCACGGTCCGCGCCCAGCCGGCCGGCAGTTCGCTGAGCCCGGAACGGCCGGCATGGTACCCGTCCAGCCACAAAATCGCGGCGCCGGCCACCTTGCTCGCCGAGGCAACTAACCGAACGAAGTTTAACATAATCAGAACTAAAATTTTCCGAACTAGGTCGCAGCGTCCGGAAAATCGCCGCAAAAGGATGTCAAATAGACGGTTCCGGTAAGAACGGATTGGACCAGCATGCTTGTGCTTTCGCAGACGCGTGCCGATCGGCGGGGCCGGCATGCCGGTCGTCATTTCGATGCTGAACTCCTATTCAGGCTGGGCCGCCGCCGGCATAGGCTCATGGCGGGCGCCTCTGAACGGGCGCGAAATCACCTAAGGGAGTGGGCGAGACCTGATCTCGCCCTGATAAAACAGGCGGAACAGGCGGTGCGGTACCGGCGCGTGCGGTTTTGCCAAGGGCACGGTGAAGTATGCGATCCACCCGGTCGCGGGGCGCATGCCGGGCCACATGAATGTGCTGCTCGCCGAAGCGAATGTCCCAATGACGATGTCCTGGAGCTCGGCGAGATCAACCGCGATTTCGCCTCGACCGACGTCGCCTTTGTGATCGGCGCCAACGACGTGACGGACCCGGCGGCGAAGACGGATCCGTCTTCGCCGATCTACGGCATGCCGATCCTCGACGTCGAGCGGGCCAAGACCGTGCTCTTCGTCAAACGCCTCGATGGCCTCGGGCTACGCCGGTGTCGAGAACGAGCTCTTTTACCGCAACAACACAACGATGCTGTTCGGCGACGCCAAAAAAATGTGCGAAGAAATCGTCAAGGCGCTGGAATAGGCCTCCCATTTTCGCCCACCCGGTCCGGCCCCCGGCCATCAGACAGCGTCGAGATGGCGTCCAGAGCCGGCTTGCAGTGGATACAGTCGATCAATATCCCATTGTCTTGTCGACTTCCTGCAATAGGCGGCCGCCGGCTTCGAGACTGCGGATGTTCGCGGCGATTTCCGTCACCAGCTGGGCAACGGTCGGCCGGCGCGCCACATGCGGCATGACGGTGACTTTGGGGTGCAGCCACAATGGGCTGTCCGGCGGCAGCGGCTCGGGCGACAGCGCGTCCAATGCGGCGTAGGACAACTGCCCCGAGTTCGAGTGATCGGATCAGATCCTCGGCCACCACGTGCTTGCCGCGTCCGACATTCACCAGCATCGCCCCTTTCGGCATCATCGCGAAGGTGCGCGCGCAAAAGATGCCCTCGGTTTCCCGCGTCAGCGGCAACAGGCAGATGGCAATGTCGGTCTGATTGAGAAACGGCTCCAGCTGCTCGCTGCCGTGAAAAATCGGCACCTCCTCCCTCTCGCGCGGCGTGCGGACCCAAGCCGAAACCGGAAAACCGAGCGACTTCAACACCAGCGCCGGCGCTTTCGCCATCATGCCGTAGCCGAGGAAACCGATGCGCCGTTCCTCGGACCGCACAATCCTTGTCCGGCGCCACTCCCGATTGGCCTGAGCGGCCTGATAACCGGGCATGTCGCGATGAAAGCGCAGCACGTGCATGACGACGTATTCGGTCATCATCGGATCGCCGCCCGGCGGCTCCATCTTGCCGAGCGGCGCCTTCGGCAGCTTCGGGTGGTTTACAAACGCCTCCACCCCGGCCGAGCGGCTGAACATTGCTTTCAGATTCGGGAATACGGGAAGGGCATCGAAGTCGGGATGCATGAAAGCGAGGTATTCGATATCTGCCAGCCTTCCCGGATCGGGCCAGATGCGGATCTCCAGATCTGGCAGCTTTTCCGCGAAGGTGTCGCGCCACGCCTTCGCATTGCCAATACGCTTGTCGAGATCGACGATGAGCAGCGCCATAATTTTCTCCAAAGCTCCCCTCACCGGGGCCCGGCCTGCGCGCGAGCCTTGTCGAGATCGGGGACGTTGCTGGCTGAAGCCACATCGCCCAGTCGCGACCCTCGTGTCACCGCGAGCGCGGCGACCGCGGCTTCGTTCTCGTTGATCTTCGCCATGATCGCTTCCTTGGCGCGGTCGAAGACGCCGCGGTTGGTGGCGACAAAGCGCTGTGAGTCGCGCAGGCCGGCGAGATAACCGTTGATTTCCGGGACGACGTAGCGGGCCACCATGTCCCAGCTGCGCATCGTGTTTTCCGGGCTGGCCCAGTCGTGGACGAAACCTACGAGGGTGCCGAAGCCGCCGCTGATCTCGAGCACGGATTTGATCCGTGCGACCAGATCGTCCGGCGTGCCGATCGTCGCCGAGGCCCCCTCCGAGAACGCAGCTTTATCAACCGCCTCGTCGGGATCTTTGAACGGCTTCGCATCCGGCCGCTGCAATGTCCCAACGATGTACTGATTGTGATGGCGCAGCAGGCCCTCGCGGGCTTCGGCACGGGCTTTTTCCCGAGTTTCGGCGATGTGCCAGCTCAACAGGACGCGCCAATTCTTGCGGTCGACCGTCTTGCCGTGCTTGGCGGCGGCGGCCTCGGTGAAGCCCCATTGCGTCGGCAGAGCGTTGAGGCCTTCGCTCGACATCGACCCGATCGAGATGATGCCGATCCCGTGCTTGCCGGCCAATGTCATGCCGGATGGGCTGATCTGGGACGCGACGGCGAACGGCATTTCCTCCTGCAGCGGCAAAAGCTGCAATGCCGCATCCTGCAATGTGAACCAGTCGCTTTTCGCGGTCACCCGTTCGCCTTTGAACAGCCGGCGGATGATGCCGATCGCCTCGTCTTGGCGGTCGCGCTGCATCATCGGGTCGATCCCGAGCGTGTGGGCGTCCGAGGCGAGTGCGCCCGGTCCAGACCCGAAGATCGCCCGCCCGCCGGTCATCCAGTCGAGCTGCACCATGCGCTGCGCGACATTGAACGGGTGGTGGTAGGGCAATGAGATGACGCCGGTGGCGAGCTTGATGCGCTTCGAGCGCTCACCCGCTGCGGCAAGGAACATCTCGGGCGAGCCGATCATCTCCCAGCCGCTCGAGTGATGCTCGCCGCACCAGAACTCGTCGTAGCCGAGCCGGTCGAGCTGCTCCACGAGGTCGAGATCGCGGCGGAACTGCAACATCGGGTGCTCGCCAACCGGATGGTGCGGGGCGAGGAAGGCGCCGAAATTCAAACGCGGCATGACGGGTCTCCTGGATATTCGGGCACACAACCGGTGACGTGCGATTGGCGGAATCTCGCACATGGCGCAACCCAGGGGAAGGTGAGAGACTGGCCGCAGAGCTTTTTGCAGGCACCGAACAGCGAACGAGGTGATGCGATGACAGAAACGAAACCCGGCCGCGCGCATCTGATTGCCGGCGGTTTTCCGCCCGGCTCGTATGCGGGACACGACCACGACTATGCGCGCTTGCGGCTGTTGGGACTCCTCGCCGAAAGCGACATTCCAGCCTCGGTCGCCAACGATTTCGTCGATGTCGAGAACTGGCTGCCGGTCAGTCGGCTGCTGATCACCTACGTGGCCGGCCCCTACCCCGACGCCGCGCAGACCCGCGCCATCGAGCGCTGGCTGGAGGCGGGCGGCCATTGGCTGGCCTTGCATGGGACGAGCGGCGGGCGCGCCGAGCGCGTCGAGGGCACCCGCCAACGCCGCACCGTCAAGACCGAGCACCACGCCCTCCTCGGGAGCTACTTCTTGACCCATCCGCCCGATCTGCGAATTTCGCGTCGAGGTCAGCGTCGCCGATTCTCCTCTCACCCGAGGGCTCGGCAAATCGTTCGTGGTCGAAGACGAGCCGTACTTCATCGAGCTGCAAGACCCGGGCTCGACGCAAATTCTGCTGACCGCGGATTACGGCCCGAGCGCCACCTCGCCCGCCATCGGCACCCTCTACGCCTCGGACACCTCGCTGCAATCCGACGGCAGGACCCGCGTGCTCGGCTATACGCGAGAGGTCGGCAATGGCGGCGTGACCTATTTCGCTCTCGGCCATTGCCACAACCCCGGCATCCGCGCCGCCCGGGCTCCCGACCCCGCAGACAAAACGCCGCCGACCTTTCACGGCGCGTGGGAAACCGACGCGTTCATCACATTGCTGCGCAACGCCATCGCCTGGGGTGCGCACGCCTGATCGGGAGATTGGAGATGCAGTTAATCCTTTACTACGCACCCAACGCGTGTTCGCTTGTGCCCTACGTGACCTTGACCGAGGCAGGCGCACCGTTCGAGGTGCACCCCCTCAATTTCCGCAAATCGCAGCACATGACGCCCGAATATCTGCAGCTCAATCCCAAGCACAAGGTGCCGGTGCTCGTGATCGACGGGGCGCCGCTCACCGAGAACGTCGCGATCCAAATCTGGATCGCCAGGCATTTTCCGGCGGCGAGGCTGCTTCCCGCGGACCCGATGCAGGAACTGCACGCGATCTCGCTTCTGGCGTGGTGCGCGTCGGGTATTCACCCCTTCCTGTCGCGCATCAACTCGCCGCCACGCGTCTGCGACCTCGCCGGCGCGGAGGAGTCCGTCCGAAGGCTCGCCCAACAGCAGCTGTTCGAAAATTACCAGATCGCCGACGACAAGCTCACCGATCGCGAATGGTTCTTCGACCATTTCACCGCCGTCGATGCTCACTTTTTCTGGTGCTTTCGACGCGGCACCCAATTCAACCTCGATCTCTCGCAATTCAAGAATTGCATGGCGCATTTCGAGCGCATGCAGCAGCGGCCGAGCGTGCGAAAATTGCTCGCCTATGAGCAAGAGGTGCAGACCGCGTTCGCCCAGGCGGCCTGATCACGGGGACAGCATTCGTCGGGGTGGCCCGAGTTAAGACGGCAGAGCGCCACTGATCACCGGAGCGGCGGTGCGGCCGTTTCATCCTCTTTGTCCTTGATCGGACTGTAATCGCTGTGGCGAGCCCCGAAGCCGGCGGCGGCCATCATTGCGGCGCCGATTCCGATCGGAACCAACACCCCGATCCTTCGAAAGCGGGGAAGGAGCAAGGCAGCTAAACTGCCTGCCATCACGAGCATTCCACCGGCAGCGAGGAAATCCAGATCATCCCATTCCCCAAAGGGTCCGCCAGTTTTCATTCAGCATCCTCTGGTTCGAATAAATTCCAACGGCGGCAGCACGATAGAGTTTCCAGCCGTCACGACGACCCGGCGGAGCGCATTCCGCCATTCTTTGAGGCCCGACAACGCAAACGCGCCGACCGGCAACGGTCTGGGCGCAATGCGCTCCGCTTTTCCGCCCTACATTGGTCCGGAACGGCGGCAGGGTAAAGAGGAACGGCGGCAGGGCAAAGAAGAGCTGAGCTCTGCATCTAAAACGTCATACTCAGAGTGAACCGCACCGAGAGCGGCTCGACCGGCTTGAAATGGACGTCATAGACGGGCGCTGTCTCATTCGCCATTTGCAAGGGGTAGACCTCATATGTATGGATCGTACAACTGACCCCGGCTGCCGGCACCGCCGCCCCTTGCCGCAGCCGCTGGCACTGCGCTGTTCGCCAATTGGCCCACGGCAATCTGGCCCATTGGCGGGCGATGGCTAGGAATGCGCGTGTGCAGCAGCGCTGATAGATGTGTTCAGGCGTCGACCCGGTTTTCTGCCGGCAGGATACGCCCCGGCCATTTGCGTTCGATCCAGTTCGCGAGCAGCTTCGCAGCACCAACCGCGAGGGCCACGGCAATGATCCATCGCGCCACGATCATCAGCCCCGCCCCCGTCGGTTGCGGCCAGGGGGTTTTCCACAGCACATCGGCGCGGTCGAGCATCCAATGCCAAGCCGTATGGGCGACGATCGCAGACACCACGATGATCCCCATCCGTCCCGACATCGCGCCGCGGAAGAGCAAGGCCAGCCCCGGAACAAAGACGCACAGAACGGCGAGCTGGCCGATTTCGATCCCGATGTTGAACGAGAACAGCGACGCCAGCAGGTTCGACCCGGCGAACTGCAGTTGCTCCTTGAGGATGTCTGCAAAGCCGAAGCCGTGCACTAGCCCGAACAGTCCGGCAATGATCCAACGGCGCCTAAGACTGGCGCCGACGATGTTCTCGAGCGCCATGTAGACGATCGATACGGCGATGGCCGTTTCGATAAAGGGCGGAAACCACGCGCCCACTGGTGCAATGTTATACGCGGTGCCGATCAAGGTCACCGAGTGCCCTACAGTAAATGCCGTGATCACGGGTATGAGCGGTTTGACCCGGCGAAAGGGGATGACCAGGCACAGCAGAAACAGCAGATGGTCGATGCCGCTCAAAATATGCTCGATGCCGAGCCTGATGAACCCGACGGACGCTTGGTACCACGCCGGATCGAGCGCTACGCGGCCGGACCCGCCGGTGATCACCATGGCCCGAGCGGCTTCGCCGAGCGGGATATACCGGATAGTCAGCTTGGTGTAATCCCCGAGGTCGGCGGCAAGTCGGGTCTCTATCGAAAAAACGGATTTGGGCGACGAAATCGGATAGACGAAGTGGGCGTCCAAGTAGCCCAGCTGAAAGGCGATGACGGTGTCCCGCGCCACTTGCTCGGCCACCTGCGCGACCGCCCGATCATAGTCTTCGAACGAGCGATCCGAGAGCGGAGCCAGCTGGCCGGCGGCGCTCGAAGGCACGAGACGAACGTTGTTTTCCCAAAGCTCGAGAGCGGTGGCCAGAGCCTTGAGCGCAGTTTCGACGGCGGGCCTGGACACCGTAATATTGTAGTGGTCGCCCGCGAGCGGAAACGGCACGCCGAGCAACAGGTCCAGAGGCACGCGGACCACCAAGTCGGCCTGGTGCGGTTCAATCTTGACAAAGCCGTTCATCATCCGGTCGAGCGGCAGATCATGGGCCCCTGCCGGGATCGAACCCACGATCGCGCAGAACAGCCACATGGCCGAGCAGCAAATCCATCGCTTCAACATCGGTGGGACTTTTTCGCCGCGAGTGGCAGCGGCCAAGAAGCGCCGCTTCTTGGCCGCTGGCAGCAGGGCCTACGTGGCTTCTAGTTGCCGTGCCTTACCGGCACGAACTTCTGGATGCGGCGTCCGGTGATCGTTTCGGCAACATAGATGCTGCCTTTCGAATCAACGGCGACAGTGTGGCTGTAGGCGAAGTGGCCGGCGTTGTGCCCGGGGCACGGGATGATCCCGCAGACGCCGAGAGCGCCGAACACGGTCGCGGTTGCCTTGTCCAATAGCCAGACGTTGTCGTTGTTCAGATCGACGTCGACGACGTCGTTCTGGCTGGTCGGGCTCTTGGTCGCGAGATAGTCGACATTGGGCCAGAAATCGATGTCGCACGCTCGTGTCGTGGTGGAACCCAGGATGTCGGCGGTGTCTTCCGCGGCGAAGTTTGCGAACGCATTGTTGCCGACAACGAGAACGTTGCTAGGGGGCGTCTGGCCGGTATTGGCACCGATATTGATTATTTTACTCGGCATGCACAGCGGTTGCGGGTTGTCGGTCGTCGATGCGGCGCCGCAACTTCTGGAGAATACCTGAATCCGGCTGTTGGGGCGATCGCAGGCATAGACGTTCCCGTCATTGCCGAGGACGACACAATGCGGGTGGCCGCCGCCAGTGGCTCCGAAGGTGCCGGCAGGACACGCCTGGCTGTTGCTTGCCACGCCGTTGATCATGCACGTCGTGCCCCATTGGCGATTGTATTGGTAGGTTTGACCTCCGTCAGCAGTCGTGTAGACGACGATGCGGTGGTTGCCGTAGCCGTCGGCGATGTAGACGCTTCCCCGCGTGCCGGTGACCGGATCCGGTAACGGATCCACAGCGATGTCCGGAGGTTCGTTCAGCAGGGTGTGACTGGTATTGAGGTCGTTGGTCTCGCCACACGAGCTGAACGGGTTGGAGTTTCCCGATGGCTGCGTGCCGTCACACATTCCCTTGGTGCCGATCTGCGTCACAAAGGTCGCATTGGCGCCCTCCGCGTTGGCGGCCATCGGGTTGTATTTCTGAACGATGCCGTCGCCGTTTCCGCCGACCCAGACGTAACCCTGGTAATCGACATAGCAGCCATGCGCGCCGTGCGGCATATAGGCGGCGTACCCGTAATCCGCCCCCGTTTGGATCAGGCTGGGGTTGCCCCACCCGGCTACTACATTGCCGTCGGAATCGAATGCGACGACCGGGGGAGACGGGATCGCCCCCCCTGCGGTGGCGTCGTTCCCATTGATGGCCCCCGACTCATTTCCTTGCAGGACGCCGTTGACGGTGACGCCGACCTCCCATCCGCGGTTGAAGGTGTAGACGTTATCGTGCATGTCGATGCAGCTTCCGGCGACCTCGCCCTGCACCCAGGCGTGCGCCATACCATCGGTCCCGACCGGGGCCGGCAGCGGGTTGGGCCAGGAACCATCGACCGCGAAGACCGGCCGACTGCTGTTATCCGCGTTCGCGAGCGGATGCCATCCGCCGATCGTAATAACCATTGCGGCGAGCACCGCACCACCAACGTAGGCATACTTTCTCGATTTCATGGGTTTCCTCCTAAGGGCAGTACTTTTGCTGGGACCGCCTCTGTCCCCACTGTTTTTCGTCGGGATCCGCTGTACGTCCTCTCTTCGAATTACTCCAACATTCGACGTGCACGTACCCCTTTCGGAGTACGCGTTAGTAAATAGCATCCATTGTAGGGTGCGGGCGGGGTAGACATCCCCGCGCGATGCGCTAGCCGGACACCTTCCGCTGGGCTCAGTTGATGCGCTCCGCGCTGCCGCACACACTGGTTACAGGGCTATCGTGCCTAGCCTGCGGAGCGCCAGCGACAGGACGATGATGCCGGACCCGGCGCAGATGAGGGGTGGCCTTGCGCCGGGTGCAACGCTCGGCGCCGATCGCTTGTGGCGCAACGCCCGCGTCGGCCGCACAATCATGTGCGTTGAGCCGCAACTTTTTCGGAGAAGATCATGAGCGCGCAGATGACCCCTGAACAGGTCCGGTCGAAGATCGACCATCCGATCGTCGACGGCGACGGGCATTGGGTCGAATACGATCCGGTGTTCAGCGACAAGATGCGCAAGGTCGGCGGCGATCTGGCCGCGGGCGGATTTCTGAAGGCGATGGGGACGACCCGCGAGAATTTGTCGATGTCGGTCGCCGAGCGCCGCCACAAGCGCATCGGTCAGCAGGCCTTCTGGGCGCGCCAGGCGGAGAACACGCTCGACCGCGCCACCGCGATGATGCCAAAGCTGCTCTACGATCGCCTGGACGAATTGGGTCTCGACTTCGTCGTCGTCTACCCGACCGCCGGGCTGCGGTTGCCGCGCATCCAGGACGACGCGACGCGGCGCGCCGTGATCCGCGCCTACAACATCGTGTCGGCCGATTATTTCAGCGGCCTCGGCGACCGGTTGACGCCGGCGGCGATCATCCCGATGCACACCCCGGACGAGGCGATCGCCGAGTTCGAATTCGTGACCAAGCAATTGGGCTCGAAGGTCGGAATGTTCGGCAGCAACATGGCGCGCAAGGTGCCAGCGGCCGCGGCCAACGACCCCGACACCGCGCGCTTTGCGGTGTGGTACGACGTGCTCGGCCTCGACAGCGACTACGACTACGACCCGGTCTGGGCGAAATGCGTGGAATTGGGTATCGCGCCGACCTTCCACAGCGCCTCGAGCAGTCAGGGTCTGCGGCTGTCGCCGACCAATTTCACCTACAACCATATCGGCCATTTCGCCGCTGCCGGCCATGCGACCGCCAAGGCGATTTTCCTCGGCGGCGTCACGCGGCGCTTCCCGGAACTGCGTTTTGCCTTCCTCGAAGGCGGCGTCGGCTGGGCCAGCCAGCTCTTCGGCGATCTGATCGAGCATTGGGAGCGGCGCAGCGCCAAGGCATTGGAGCGCATGCATCCCGACAAGCTCGACCGCGCCAAACTGATGAGCCTCGTCGAGAAATACGGCTACAGCGACATCGCCGCGGCATTGCGCGAGCGCGCGCGGCCTGCCCGACCCCGAACAGGCGTATCTGACCGGCAATGTCGAGAACATCGACGATTTCTCGGCCTGCCAGATCACCCGCAAGGAAGACTGGGTCGATCTCTACGCCAAGCCCTATTATTTCGGCTGCGAGGCCGACGACCGCATGAACGCCACCGCGTTTGGCCGCAACAACCCGTTCGGGTCGAAGCTCAACGCGA
This sequence comes from uncultured Alphaproteobacteria bacterium, assembly GCA_963700185.1. Classification (GTDB taxonomy): domain Bacteria; phylum Pseudomonadota; class Alphaproteobacteria; order ATCC43930; family CGMCC-115725; genus AP-15. Next base: position 114,663 of record CAVOWP010000011.1, on the reverse strand, counting down.
TCTTCAGCTCGGACATCGGGCATTTCGACGTGATCGACATGCGCCACCCATTGCCCGAAGCCTACGAGCTGGTCGAAGACGGCCACATCACCGCCGACAATTTCCGCGACTTCACCTTCGCCAATGCGGTCGAGCTGTGGGGCACGCAGAACCCGCGCTTCTTCGAGGGCACCCGCGTCGCCAAAGAAGCCGCCGCGAATCCTCGCCGCAGCCCAAACCCCGACCCTCGCCGCCGCCGAATAATGACGGCACGGCGCCGACAGCATTGAAGACGTGCTGTCGGCGCCGGCGTCCAGCGAAATAGGGGCTGAGGCTTTACTGGTTGGAGATCGTCGCGATGCTGCCGTCCAGCTTCGTTAGCTTGACCGTGAACTTCTCGTTGTAGGTGTGAGCGCGGTCCCGCAGAAGGCTCAGCGCGACCGCCTCACCCAGCTGCATTGACGTCTCGGTATCGCTGCGCCAGTGAATGCCGGCATGAATGCCGTGACCATAACTGATATTATGCGCCAGCTTGTGCAATTCGCCGTTGACCGTCAGCTGGCCGGCGTCGGCACCCATGTAATTGTTCAGAGCCGTTCCGTCATTTGACGGCACCTTCGGGTTCGGCAGGACAAAATCGCCGTCGAAAAAGAACTTCAGAGCGGTGATGCAGGCCCCCGCCACCGCGCCGTGTCCGGTCGGATACGCCGGATGCGTCGGCGAACCCTCGGGAAAGGCCTGTGACAGGAAGTAACTGTTGTTGGTCGCGAACGCGCTCTGTACCGCCTTGGAGCCAAGCACCGTGCCGCTGACGTGGCCCTGGATCATGTTGCCTTCGCCAATTTGCAGCAAATAAACGATCGCGCCGCCCGATTCCGGACGGTGGCGAAGATGCACACACCACTTCTGGTACCACACCGCGTTGATCGCCTCGCGCGCTACTGCGGTCAATGTCGCCGCGATATCGGGCTGGCCGAGCGTGCCAAACCCGTTTTGCGTCTTGGACGTGTTGTACGGGTTCCCAGGGTTCAACGGCACCGGGTTGCCGCCATTGATCGTGTTCAATACCAGGTACGCAGTAAAATACGCCTGGTACAGCACGTCGGAATGAGTGTATGCGGCCAGGCCTCGCCCGTTGTGCAGAAATAGCGGCACGTCCGGCTGCAGCTTCAATCCGGTGGAAATCCCGTTCTGCACCTGCATGAACGTGGTCTTGTCGAGCATATAATCGACGGCTTTTTTGAATGTCACGTATTTCTGCGTGATCGGCAATGCCCCCATCATCGTGTCCTGAAGCAGAAACTGAGACATGTAGGGGCCGATCGTGTCGCCCGCGAAACCGCCGCGGAACAACAGGTTCGCAGTGACCTTGTTGCCGGCGTCTCTTGGTCCCTTGTAGCTGGTCAGCGACGACAATTCCGTTGCCGCCGCCACGGCCGTCGGATCAGAGGAGTACTGAGTAAAGGGCACATCGCGCAACAGCGACGCCCAGTACAGTTCCACCAATTCCGCAGCATAGTCCTCGCTCGCCAAGGCCGGCGCTGGCGGCACGCCGAACTGGCTGCAATCGAGAGATTCCAGATCGAACGCCAGACCGCCCTGCGGGCCATTGAGCGTGCGCGGCCCACCTAGCACGATCTTTTCGAAATCCGCCGGGTCGCCGCTCTTCAGCGCTTTGATGAAAGTCTGGTAGGCTGCGAGATCGACCAGGCCGACGCCGGTCTGCAGAATGCCCTTAGTGTAGGTCCCCGACTTGTCGGGATAGAGAGCTTCGTCTCCGTTATCGATTTGCGCGGCTGGGGGAACGAACGCATCGTGCCCGGCGGCCTGGGTGCGCAATGCAAAGGATCTCGGGACGCGATGACTGGGTGCGGTGATTGGGGAAATAATGCTCATAGTTCCTCTCCGTAAAAAGCGAATTGCCAGCGTCGACCTGCCCGCGCTCGGTGCGCGGCCAATACGATCAATAACTCGCCGGTCGCCGAACGACGTGTGAGCCGCTTCACATTAGCGGCGATTTATCAAAACCCGCGGTAAAGGTGCGTGTGTCCGTCCCGCATGTCTGCGGCAAAACCCAGCGACTCCCAAAAGGAAACGCTGGCGGGGGCTGCGTTGACGGTCACCAGCAGGCCGGTAGCCCGCACCCGTCCGAGTAACGCCGTCGCCAAAGTGCGGCCAACCCCGGCTCGCCGGAATAGCGGTCTGACGTAAAACCTCCGCATACGCAGAGCACCGGGCAGAACAGGTTCGATTGTCAGACCGCCAATACCGGCGAGCACTCCAGTTAAATGCGCGGCGAGCAGCGCCTCGCCATTCCCGTCGAAGCGCATCCTGCGTGCTTCCCAGTCAGCAGCGAGCCGTTCCACAAACAAATAGCCTTCGGCACGAGCTTCCTCCCGCAAGGCGTCGAACCCCGCAGGCAAGTTCCCAACCACGAGCCGCAGCTCTGGTGCCGGACTGTTATCTTCCATCCTCCCCTCTCGGGAGCAGGCGTAGGGCGGATGCAATCCGCCTTCTTCATATGTGGCGCCGCATGGTTGATGGCGACACCTCCTCATCGGGTTCGCACCGCTGAAAAAACCGGCAAGCGCCCTCCATCAATAAACGGCGGCGCTCCGGCGATGCTAACACGGCGGATTACATCCGCCCTACCGCTTGCTAAATACCAAAGCACAAGGGATGCGTGGCGACGGCTTGTCACCGCACGCTGGGCCGCCGCGGGCAAGTTGCACATTGCATAAAGTCTGTTCAGACAATCACGTAATTGCCTTATTCGCATTTTATTCTCCTTGGCATCGGTACCCGTGAGCGGGTGCGAGACTGCGATTTAAGGAGTTGCCGATGCCTGATCTCGACCAGATAAAACAGGGGGAAGACGGGGCGCGGGCGGTTTCTCAAGGGCCGATCGGGCGATCCTGCCGGACGGCCGCGCGGCTGTCTTGACCACGTCAACCGCTGCGCGCGGCTGTTACTCGCCGGCGAGGGCAAGGCGCTGACCCGCAAAGCCGTCGAGCTGGCGGTCGCCGACGCGGCGGCTCTGGGGCCGGTTACCCCGCGCGAGGCGATGCAATTCGGCCATGTCATCGAAGCCTATGTCCGCGCGGTCGAGGCGACAGAGTTCGAACGGCGGTTGCGCGCGCTGGAGGCGCCTTATGCCCCGGCCGCTTGATACGCGCCTCGATCGGGAGGAAGGGAGGCGAACGGCCGACGCCGCCGAGCAGGGCTCGGCCGCGATCCCCCGCCGTCACATATGGCGCGCCGAGGCCGCGATCGGCGCGGTCATCCGCGGCGCGCTGGCGCGCGCCGGCATCGATGCGGCGCAGGCCACCCGCCTTTGCCTCGCCGACGAGGCCGCCGCGGCCCTCGCCACGCTGTCCGATGCGCCGGAATTGCAGCGCGCCGATAGCGGCAGTCCACCCCAGGATCGCGGACGGGGGGATGCCTTCAAGCCCAAGATCCTGGCGCTGTTGCGCGGCTTTGCCGGCGCGCCGCCCGACTTCGCCAAAGCCCCCTTCGCTGAACTGTACGCCTGGTCGCTCGCCCAGCCGCCAGCTTCCGATCAGGTCGCACCGCCATTCCAACTGTCATCGCGAGCGGCAGCGAAGCAATCTCGGGCCGCTGAGCGCTCGGTGGATTGAGATTGCTTCGGCGCTAGGCGCGCCTCGCAATGACAGCGCTAATGGCGGTGCGCGGCCGGAACGCCGCCGCTGGCCCGCGTGTTCTGCCGGTGTCGGGCGGGAGCGGGGAATGTTGACGATTGCCGAGGCGCAGCGGCGGACCGAGCAGTTTCTGACGGGGCAGATGCTGGAAGCATTGCGCGCGGCCGAATACGAGTTGCCGAGCTTCGACACCGCGCCGGTCGATGTCGAGCTCGCCGATGTGGCGCGCTCGCGAGTCGAGATCCGTCATGTGCGCGGCGCTTCCGACACCACCTACATCGTCAATGCGTTTGGCGACGAACTCTTGATGCAATTACAGCTCAATGTGCACCGGCTGGTCGTCGTCTACCGGGTGCCGGCGCTCGACGCGCTCGATGCCAATACATTGGCGGTGCGCCTGGAGCGTTGGCGTATCGGCGCCGAGCATGCCGGCTGGAAATTCGGCTGGCGCGACGCGCCGATTGCCGGTGATCCCGCCCGGCGCTATGTCGAAACCTATTGCTACGCCTTTGCCGCCGGCGATTTTCTCGAAAACGAGCCACAGCAGCTCTATTGGCGCACCGACATCGTGCAGATGACGCGGTATTACATGATCGAGGCCGCGCACAGCGGCATCCGCCTGTCGCCCCGCCGTGCCGGCTTCCCGGTATAGGGCAGACTTCGACCAAATTGGAGCTGTCATTGCGAGGCGCGCATTGCGAGGCGCGCATTGCGCGACGAATCAATCTCGACCGACCGGCACGCCGCGGCCCGAGATTGCTTCGCTGGCGCTCGCAATGACGGTTTTAATTCTGGAAATTACCTGCCGAGCTGCGCACGAAACTTGGCCACGATCTCGAGCTGCCGGTCCGGATCCCCGACGAGGCGGATAATCACGTGACTGGCGCCCGCATCGGCGAAACCTTTGAGATACTCGGCCGCGCCGTCAGGAGGACCACCGTAGACGGCCTGTCTCCGCCGCATCAATTCGGCAGGCTGTTCGTAGTATCTCTCAAGAAAGGCGTCGATCCGCTGCCCGGCGCGGCCGGCGTCCTCGTCGATCGCCAAGGTCACATAAATGGCGGCCACGAACCCGCCGACATCGCGCCCCGCTTCGCCAAGGATCTGCTGCACCTCGGCCCATTGCTGCTTCCAACGGCCGAGGTCGGCCTCGTTGGCGAACCACCCGTCGAAATGCCGGGCCGCCCGCTCGAGGGCGGGGCGAACCGAGCCTGCCATCCAGATCGGCGGGCCCCCGGCGCGGTATGGCGTCGGGCCGAGAACCCCGCCCTGCACCGGCCAGCGCCCCTGCCAATCCACCGGCTTGCCCGTCCACAATGCGCGGCAGAGGCGCAAGCCTTCCATCATGCGCCCGACGCGGCCTTCGAACGGTACGCCTGCCGCGGCGAATTCCGCCCGGATATTAGGGAGGTCGCTGGCGATCCCGGCCCCGACGACAAGCCGCCCTTCGCCGATCTGGTCCAATGTCGCGAGCTGATGCGCCAATACCACCGGATTGCGCAGTGCCGGCAAAAAGACGGCAGTGCCCAGCGTCACCTTTCGCGTACGTGCAGCAACCGCGGCCAACAGAGTGAGCGGATCATGACGCGGCCGGGCCAGCAGCGAATCCCCGACCCAAATCGAATCGAAGCCCAATCCTTCGGCGCACGCAGCGAGCTCCAGCAAAGGCGCGGTTTCCGGCCGGCCTTCCATGACCCGCTCGCGGGTCGGCAGCAAATACCCGATCTGTGGCGGCATTGTCTGCGAGCCTGCGGCTAATGGAGACGCAGCGATGCGCGGACGTGGCGGAACCGGCCGCGGCCGGCAGACCTTGCCTGCCCGACCTTCACAGAATGGAGCTTGCCCTCGATGTTGTGGCTCCAGAATTCCAGGAAGCGGCGGAGCTCGGGAAAATCCGGAGCGAGGTCGAGCTTCTGCCAGATAAAGCTCTGCAGCAGATCGGGGTGGTCCGGCATCCGGTAGATGATCTCCGCGGTGGTCAGCCGATACTCACCAAGATGAGGAATGGCATCGGTCATTCGGGTCTCCTCTCGACTCTTCCCGCTAGCCGCGAGCATGCTCCGTCGGTTTCGCCGCAGCAACAAAAAACTAGCTGAAACAGCATCTTAGCAGCTCATCGGAGAGAGTGCTGCCAAGCGTGGGACCGCGATCCCTTGAAGCCATGGCGCGAGAGGTTAGATTAGATCGCTACCGGAAACATTCATGCCGGCGGTTTGTTTACCGGAAACGGGTGTCTGCCAGGCTTAAGGTCTCCACAGCGATGAAGCGGGTCTTGTCAGCGCTCGTTGTCTCCGGCGGGATCGCCGTGACGACGGGCATCGTTTCCCCTGTTCACGCCGGAGCGCCAATACCCCTAGCCGATGGCGCGCCGGTGCAGACCCTGGCGCCGGTGGTCAGCCGGATCACCCCAGGGGTCGTCGGCATTTCCGTGCGCGGGCGGGTGCGGGAAGACAATCCGCTGCTGCAGGACCCGCTGTTCCGCCGCTTCTTCAACCTGCAACAGCAACCGGTCGAGCGCGAGACGCAGGCGACCGGCTCGGGCGTCATCGTCGACGCCGCGCAGGGCTATGTGATGACCAACGCGCATGTCGTCGAGAATGCCAGCAACATCGAAGTCACGACAAAGGACAACCGGCGGCTGACCGCGAAATTGGTCGGCCGCGACCCCGATACCGACATCGCCGTGCTGCAGATCCCCGCAGGCGGCCTGACGGCGGTCCCGATCGGCGATTCCGATCGCCTGCAGGTCGGCGATTTCGTGCTGGCGATCGGCAACCCGTTCGGTCTCGGCCAGACCGTGACCTCGGGCATCATCAGCGCGCTCGGGCGCTCCAACCTCGGCATCGAAGGTTACGAAGATTTCATCCAGACCGATGCCTCGATCAATCCCGGCAATTCGGGCGGCCCATTGGTCGATCTGCAGGGCCGCGTCGTCGGCATCAATACGGCGATACTGGCGCCCGGCGGGGGCAATATCGGCATCGGTTTTGCTGTGCCGATCAATATGGCTCGCCAGGTCATGGACCAGCTGGTCAGTTATGGTGAGATCAAGCGCGGCCGCATCGGGGTGGCGATCCAGGATTTGACACCGGATCTCGCCCAGGCGCTCGGCACCAGGCAAACCCAGGGGGCGGTGATCGCCCGCGTCGAGCCGGGTTCGCCCGCCGAGCGCGCCGGGTTGCGGACCAACGATCTCGTCGTCGCGGTAAATGGCGCGCCGATGCGCAGCGGCACCGAGCTGCGCAACCGTGTCGGGCTCTCGCGGATCGGCGACGAGGTCGAGCTGACGGTCGAGCGCGGCGGCGCGGAGCGCAGTGTGACGGTTCGCGTCGAAAGGGTCACGACCACTGCGCAGCGGCAGCGCCAGCGACAGCGCTGACCCGGGATGGCAGCGCAAACACCGTATGAGGTGCTCGGCGTCAAACCCGATGCCAGCGCGGACGAGATCCGAAAAACTTATCGCAAGCTCGCCAAGCAGTTTCACCCGGACCTAAACCCTGGGAAACCCGAAGCGGAAGCGCGCTTCAAGTCGATCTCCGCCGCCTACGACCTGCTCTCCGATCCCGATAAGCGGGCGCGGTACGACAGAGGTGAAATCGACGAAACCGGCGCCGAGCGGCCGCCGCGGGGCTATTATAGGGGTCACGCAGAAGGCGCTCAGGGGTGGCACTACCAGCCCGAAGGCGAGATGGATTTGAGCGATCTGGAGGATCTGTTCGCTGCGTTCGGTTCCGCCGGCCGCGGGCGACGAGGCGAGGCCGGAGCGGGGTTCAGAGCGCGCGGCGCCGACCGGCATTTCACCTTGACCGTCGATTTCGTCACGGCGGCGACCGGCGGCAAGCAGCGACTGTCGCTCGCACCCGAAGAGTGGCTCGACGTAACGATACCGGCTGGAGTCGAAGACGGTCAGGTGCTGCGGCTCAGAGGCAAGGGCGGACCCGGCTTTGGCGGCGGCACCGCCGGCGATGCGCTGATCGAAGTGCACGTCGCACCCCATCCGCTATTCCGCCGGGACGGCGACAATGTCCTGCTCGAATTGCCGGTGAGCCTTGCCGAGGCGGTGCTCGGGGGGCGGGTGTCGGTGCCGACGGTGACGGGTCCGGTGACGATGACGATCCCGAAGGGATCTGACACCGGCAGGCTATTGCGGCTGCGCGGCAAAGGCATCCAGAAGAAGAAGCCGGGCGACGAAATCGTGACGCTCAAGGTGTTCATCGGACACAGCTCGGAACCCGAGCTCGCGGCCTTTCTCGAAAAATGGGCGCCGCAACATCCGGTTGATCCGCGGCAGGAGATGCCCCGCGCATGATCGCGCTCGACGAGTTGCTGCGCCAAATGAAGGGGCTCGACCGCCGTGATCTCGTTCGGTGGGTCGAAAATCGCTGGGTGTTGCCAGAGCGGCAGGACCAGACCTGGCTCTTTCACGAGGTCGATGTCGCCCGGGTCGAGCTGATCCTCGAAATTCGCCGGGAGTTTACGATCGACGAGGAGGCGCTGCCGTTGGTCCTCGGCCTTCTCGATCAGGTCTACGACCTGCGCCGGCAGTTGCGCCGGATGTGCGATGCGCTGGCGGCTCAGCCGCAAGAGGTACAGGCTGCCGTCAGGCGCACACTGCCGCCACGGACGGGAGCGGAAGTCCCGCACGACTGAACCTCGGCAAAGCCGCAATTGTGAAGGAGCGGCGAAGGAGGCAGTATCCGCCCTGAGCTGGAGCAGAGGGAGGATGCCGTGCAGCTGAGCCGCGAGGAATTGCTCAAAGCCTATCGTGACATGGCGACGATCCGCCGGTTCGAGGAACGGGTGCAGGAGGAGTTCTCGAAAGGCGGCATACCGGGCTTTGTCCATCTCTACGCCGGCGAGGAGGCTTCCGCCGTCGGCGTCTGCATGCATTTGGGACCGCAGGACCACATCGCCAGCACCCATCGCGGGCACGGCCACAGCATCGCCAAGGGCTGCGACCCGGCCCTGATGATGCAGGAGCTGTTCGCCAAGAAGACCGGGCTGTGCGGCGGCAAGGGCGGCTCGATGCATATCGCCGATCTCGACCGCGGCATGCTCGGCGCCAATGGCATCGTCGGCGGCGGGCCGCCGCTCGTCGTCGGCGCGGCGCTGACCGCCAAGACTCTCGGCCGCAACACCGTCGCGGTCTCATTCACCGGCGACGGCGGCTCCAATCAGGGCACCACCTTCGAAGCGATGAACATGGCGGTGGTGCTGAAACTGCCGGCGATCTTCGTGTTCGAGAACAATCAATACGGCGAAGGCACCGCGTTCGAATATGCAGTCGGCAGCCGCGACATCGCGGGCCGCGCCGCCGGTTTTGGGTTGCCGAGCGTCAAGGTCAACGGCGACGATTTCTTCGAAGTGCACGAGGCGGCGCGCGAGGCGGTCGAGCGCGCCCGCACCGGCGGCGGGCCGAGCGCGATCGAGGTCGACACCTGCCGCTTCTATGGCCACCACTCGGGCGATGCGCAACTCTATCGCGCCAAGGACGAAGTGCGTCGTCTGCGGGAGGACCGCGATTGCCTGAAGCATTTTCGCCGCCGGGTCGGCGACGCCGGGCTGCTCGACGGGGCGGAGCTCGACCGTGTCGAGAGCGAGGTCGCGGCGCTGATCGACCATGCGGTCGAGGTGGCAAGCACGGCCCCACTTCCCGACTCGGACGCTCTGTTGCGCGACGTCTACGTCTCTTACTGAGGGAGCGCGCAATGGCAATGAAATCGATCCGCCAGGCGCTCAACGAGGCGCTCGCCCAGGAAATGCGTCGCGACCCGCGCGTCGTCGTGATCGGCGAGGACGTCGCGGGGGGCGCCGGCTCGCAGGGTCAGCGCGACGCCTATGGGGGAGTGCTCGGCGTCACGAAGGGGCTCTTCGGGGAATTCGGCGCGGGCCGGGTCATCGATACCCCGATCACCGAGTCGGCGATCATGGGCGCCGCCGCCGGCGCCGCGGTCACCGGGCTGCGCCCGGTCGCCGAGCTGATGTTCTCCGATTTCTTCGGCGTGTGTTTTGACCAAATCTACAACCAGGCCGCCAAATTCCGCTACATGTTCGGCGGCAAAGCCAAGACCCCGCTCGTCATCCGCACAATGATCGGCGCCGGCCGCAGCGCGGCCGCGCAGCATTCGCAGACCCCATACCACATCTTTACCTCGGTCCCGGGGCTCAAATGCGTCGTGCCGTCCAATGCCTATGACGCCAAGGGTCTGTTGATCCAGGCGATCCGCGACGACGACCCGGTGATCTTCTGCGAACACAAGCTGATGTACGATTTGCGCACCGAGGTCCCCGACGAGCCCTATACGATCCCGTTTGGCGAAGCCAGCATCGTCCGCGACGGCGACGACGTGACGGTCGTCGCGCTCTCGCGCATGGTCCATTACGCCGACGAGGCGATCGATACGCTCGCCAAGGAGGGGATCGACTGCGAATTGATCGACCCCCGCACGACCTCGCCACTCGACGAGGACACGATCCTCGAAAGTGTCGAGCGCACCGGCCGGCTCGTCGTCGTCGACGAGGCGACGCCGCGCTGCAGCATGGCTACCGACATCGCAGCGCTGGTCGCCGACAAGGCGTTCGCGTCGCTGAAGGCGCCGGTCAAGCGCGTAACTGCACCGCACACCCCGGTGCCGTTCGCGCCATCTTTGGAAAAGCTCTACATCCCGAGCCCCGAGCGCATCGCCGCCGCGGTGCGCGAGGTTCACGGATACGGCCGGTGACCCGCCGCTTTTTTCGTCACCCCCGCGAAAGCGGGGGTCCAGGAGTCCAGGGCGATGTGCCGCCGCTTCTGGATTCCCGCTTTCGCGGGAATGACGAATGAGGTGCCCGATGAGTTCTGAGATCACTGTGATCACGATGCCGAAATGGGGCTTGACGATGACCGAAGGCAAGGTCGTCGGCTGGCTCAAGCAGCAGGGGCAGAGCTTTGCCGAGGGCGAGGAGCTCCTCGAGATCGAGACGACCAAAATCACCAACGTCATGGAAGCGCCTGCGAGGGGCATCTTGCGGCGGATCGTGGCGCCGGCAGGTGCGACCCTGCCGGTCGGTGCGTTGCTCGCGGTTGTCGCTTCCGAGGAGGTGGCGGAAGGCGAGATCGACACTTTTGTCGCCGGGTTTGCGGTCCCCGAGCCGTCGGCCGAAGCGGCGGTCGATGCCGAAACCGCAAGGGCTCGCGACTTGGAGGCGGCCGGCCTGCGTCTGCGCTACCTCGCGCTCGGCGAGGGCGACAGCGTCCCGGTCCTGTTGCTGCACGGGTTCGGCGCCGATCTCAACACTTGGATGTTCACGCAGCCCGCTCTAGCCGAAGGAAGGCAGGTCATCGCCCTGGATTTGCCTGGCCACGGCGGATCCGCCAAGCAGCTGGATGGCGCCGGTGCCGAGAACTTGGCTGCCGTTGTCGACCATGCACTGAACGCGCTCGGCATTGAACGGCTGCACCTCGTCGGACATTCGATGGGAGGTGGCATCGCCATTTCGTTCGCGTTGCAAAAGCCCGAGCGCGTGGCGACCCTGACCCTCATATCGTCCGCCTCGCTAGGGCCCGAGATCAACGCGGCGTTTATCGACGGTTTTGTGCGGGCCGCGCGCCGCCGCGAAGCGATCGAGGCACTTAAACTCCTGGTCCACGATCCGGCGCTGGTCAGCCGCACGATGATCGAGGATGTGTTGCGCTACAAAAGACTGGACGGGGTGCCGGAAGCATTGGCGGCTTTTGCCAAGGAATGGTTCCCCGGAGGCCGACAACGCGTCGCCCTCAGCGACGCCGTCACGGCCCTGAAACTGCCGGTGCAAATCATCTGGGGGCGCGAAGACCGCATCATCCCGGTCGCCCACGCCGAAGCGTTCGCATCGCGCCTTCCGGTTCACATCCTCCAGCAAACCGGACACCTGCCGCATATGGAAAGAGCCGGCGACGTCAACCGGCTGATTAAAAGGCTGATCGAGAACCAAGCCTAGGTGCGACCGGAGGCGGCCAAACGGCGGCGCAGAAGAGTACGCATGAATGTGTTACGGCTGCGGCCGAGCTGGGCGGTAGGAGGCTTTGTTGTCGGGGCTGCAGGACGCGAGGAGCCGGCTGCTCCGGCCCCCTCCTCAGAGGAATAGCGCCGCTCGAAATCCGCGTCGCTGAAGGTTAAACCACCGTCTTCTTCTTCGATCATTTGGGCCTTTCCTCCTTCGTTTGGTTCTGTGCATCAAGGGGGTGCCTAGACCCCTCCCCTCCCCGTCCGTTACTGCCGCTCGTATTTGACGACGCGGCGCACGCGGCCCCACTCGCCTGGCTGGACGACATAGAGATCGCTATGTGAATTGACCCAGATGCCGTGGCATGACCGGTTGACCGGCCCATCCCCCCAGCGCGCCAAGCGCTCGCCATCGAGGGTCAGGATGCTGATCATGCCGCCATTGTGCTCGGGGATGTATACGGTGTCGTCATCGTCGACATAGAAGAATGCCGGACCAATCAGCTCGGTAGGCCAGATCGTCAGCAGTTTGCCTTCCCGGTCGAAGACCTGCACCCGATCGTTTTCGCGGTCAGCGACCAGCACACGCCCGCGGCGGTCAATCCACACGCCGTGCGGCAGGTTGAACTGCCCGGGCCCATTGCCCGGCTCCCCCCAGGAGAAGAGGTATTTGCCGTCCGCCGAGAATTTGTGGACTCGCGCGTTGCCATAACCGTCCGTCATGAACATCTCGCCGCTCGGCGCAAACGCGATATCGGTCGGCAGGTTGAACGGACCGCCGCCATGCGTGACTTTCTTCCACGCCGACGAACTGAAATCCTCGGCGGGCACCCCGGTATCCGAGCGTTGGCCTTTGGTGCCGATGGTCTGCAACAGCTGGCCATCGGTGGTGAATTTCATGAATTGGCCGTGATGCTCGTCGCAGAGCCAGACGAAATCGTTCTCGTCGATGCGGATCGCGTGGGGAAAGGTGAACATCCCCGCCCCCCAGGACGACAGAAAGCTGCCGTCCCGGTCGAAGATCACGACCGGGTGCTCGGCATTTCGGCTGAAGCAGTATACCCGGTCGTGGGAATCGACGGAAACGGCACACGCCCTCACCTCGATAGTTTCGGGAGGCCGAGCCCAATCCTCGCGCACTTTGTACGTGTACTTGCCGCTGCCGACGATCGGATCCATCGTTTCCCCTTTCGTTTTTTATCAGCACCGCTACTCACCATCATACGCGCCTGCAGCCGCATTTCATGAGCCTATTCTGCATCGGGAGTATGCAACAACATTGAGCCGCAGATTCGGCGACAACGCAGGTTCGGTCCTCGTGCGGCTCTTGAACAGGCCTCGAAGATGGCCATTTTACCATCCCGTAGGATGGGACATGGATGGCTAAGTTGGCCGAGCGTAGCGAGGAGCGTCGATCCAAGCTCGCGGACAGCGAGAAAATTACGATCAACCTCGGTCACGTCGATCTCGGGCATATCGATCTTATGGTGCAGGAAGGGTTCTACTCGAACCGCACCGACTTCATCCGTACCGCCATCCGAAACCAGATCGAGCGGCACGCCGATACGGCCAAGCAGGCGATTGGGCGAAAGAAAGTAGAGTTGGGGTTGCGGCATTTCAGCCGTGACGATCTGGAAGAAGTGCGTGCGAATGGACAGATGCTCGATATCCGCGTATTGGGCTTGGCCAGTATAGCCGATGATGTAAGTCCCGAGCTTGCCCGAGCGGCTATTGGATCGATTGCCGTCCTGGGTGCCTTACACGCCAGTTCGGCTGTAAAAGCCGCTCTGGCCGACCGTATTCGATAATTGAGCGGCATCGAGCACTAGAGCCAGATCTCGGTCGAGCCCACCGGCAAAGGAAAGTTTAGATGAATGACCGACTGCACGCCGGCATGCGTGAAGCAACCCGGCTCACCCGAGCGGGCCGCCTCATGGACGCTACCGCACTGCTGCAGCGCGTGCTCCAGAGTGGAAGAGACCGAACTTCCTTCGCCAGTGACGGATATGTGCCGCCGACGATCGAACTGACGCCCGACGCCGTCGAGGTAACCGGTGCCGTGCCAAGCCCACCGCAAAGCGCAGTCCGGGCGCATTTGCCCGCGGTGCTGCGCGGCTTCCTCGACCGGATCACTCCTGCAGGGTTTGAGCCGGATCCCGGCGGTCTGGCAGAACCGTTTGCGCCGGATGCTTCAGTCCCGGAGAGTGGTCAATTTCTGTCGAAATCCTACAGCAGCCAAGCCGGAAGCCGAAACTATAAGCTTTACGTACCCGGCCAATATTGCGGCCAGCCGCTGCCGTTGATCGTCATGCTGCACGGCTGCACCCAGTCGCCCGACGACTTTGCCGCCGGCACGCGGATGAATCTGCGCGCCGAGGACTACAACTGCTTTGTTGCTTATCCGGAGCAGTCGGCCTCGGCCAACGTCTCCAAGTGCTGGAACTGGTTTCGTCCGGGCGATCAAATCCGAGGCCAGGGCGAGCCCGCGCTGATTGCAGGCCTCACCCGCCAGGTTATGAGCGACTATTCGGTGGACGAAGAACGCATCTATGCCGCCGGGCTCTCGGCCGGTGGCGCAGCTGTTGCCGTCCTGGCGGCGGCCTATCCCGACCTCTATGCGGCAATCGGCGTGCATTCCGGCCTCGCCTGCGGCGTGGCCCGTGACATTCCCTCCGCCTTCGCCGCAATGCACCAGAGCCAGCCGGGTGCGCCGCGCCGATCGGACAGCAACTTGTCCGGCGGAGGGGGATATTCGCGGATTGTACCGGCAATTGTGTTTCATGGTGACCAAGACACGACGGTACACCCAAACAATGGCGATCAGGTTATTGCACAGCTGCGGGAAGTGTTGGACACCGATGTAAAAGCAACGGTCGAGCGCGGCCGGGTCCCTGGCGGTCGCGCCTACACCCGCACCGTCCACCGCAACGCGGCTGACTACGCCGTCTTCGAGCAGTGGGTCATCCACGGCGCCGGTCACGCCTGGTCAGGCGGCAGTCCCGTCGGCTCTTACACCGATCCGCAGGGACCGGATGCCACGCGGGAAATGCTCCGCTTCTTTCTCGATCACCCATCCGGTTCCTGATCGGACCGGCAAGGCAAGCCCGGCGGTCTCGTGCGCCACGGCGGGTAAGGTTACGGCGGATGATTACAGCATTCCGAGTTCGAGCCGGGCTTCCTCGCTCATCCGGTCGGGTCCCCAAGGAGGTGACCAGACCAATTTTACGCGCACGTCGTTGACCCCGGGTACGGTACGGATCGCCGTCTCGACCTCGCCGGGCATGCTGGCGGCGACCGGACACGCCGGTGTTGTCAGGGTCATCTCGACATAAACGATGCCGCCTTTTTTGACGATCAGCTCGTAGATCAGGCCGAGTTCTACGAGGTCCATCGGGATTTCCGGATCCCGAACCGTCTTCAGCGCTTCCAGCACCGGGGCCATCAGCGCCGGGTCGTCCTCGCCGCCCTCCGGGCGCTCGACATCGTCGGCGGCAGCGGGCGGGTTTGCATCGAAGTCGAATGGATCGCGGTCCATCTTTGCTACTCCGTCTTGCCTACTCCGTCCTAACAGTCGCGCCCGGGCTTTTCAGCGCCGCTTCGAGCGCGTGCCACGACAACGTCGCGCATTTGACGCGGGCCGGGTAGGCCTTGACCCCGGTCAGCGGCTCGAGCCGGTCCATTTCCTCGGCCAACGGCTCCGGCAGGTCGGGTCCCGGCTCGCCGCCGGTCGCGCGCGCGTGGAATTGGGCGAATAGAGCACGAGCCTCGGCGACGGTCTTGCCCTTCAGCACCTCCGTCATCAGCGAGGCCGCCGCGGTCGAGATCGCGCAGCCGCGCCCCTGAAAGCTGACATCGGCGATGCGGTCGCCGTCGAGCGTCAGGTAGACCGTCACCCGGTCGCCGCACAACGGGTTGTGACCCTGCGCGAAATGCGTCGGATGCTCGATGGCTCGGAAATTCCGCGGGTGGCGGCCGTGGTCGAGGATGATGTCCTGATAAAGTTCGCGCAGATCCATCATCGCAGGAACATCTCCCGGGCGGCTCCGAGCGCCTCGGCCAATCTGTCGATGTCGCTCTCGTCGTTGTAAACGCCGAGAGAGGCGCGGGTCGTCGCCGCCAGCCCCAGCTTCTCGACGAGCGGCTGCGCGCAGTGATGCCCGGCGCGCACCGCCACCTGGTGCTGATCGAGCACTTGGGCGAGGTCGTGCGGATGCACGCCTTCGAGGTCGAAAGAGAGGATGCCGAGCCGCCGTTGGCCGGCCTCGACCAGGCGCAGACCTGGGATGCGCGACAGCCGGTCGATGCCGTAGCCGGTCAGCGCCTCCTCGTGTTCGAGGATGTTGTCGCGCCCGAGCTCTTCGATGAAATCGATTGCCGTGCCGAGCCCGATCGCACCGGAGATGTCCGGGGTGCCGGCTTCGAAGCGGTGCGGCGGGTCCTGAAACTCGCTCTTCTCAAAGGTGACGTTGAGGATCATCTCGCCGCCCCCTTGCCAGGGCGGCATCGCCGAGAGCAGCTCGTAGCGGCCGTAAAGCACGCCGATGCCGGTCGGCCCATAGGTCTTGTGTCCGGAGAAGACATAGAAATCGCAATCGAGCGCCTGCACATCGACCGAGAGCCGCGGCGCCGCCTGGCAGCCGTCGATCAGCACCTTCGCGCCGTGCCGGTGAGCCAGACGGGTGATGGTCTCGATCGGCACGAGCGCGCCCGTCGCGTTGGCGAGGTGGGTCATCGCGACGAGCCGGGTGCGCGGCGACAAAAGCGCCTCGAAGGAGGCCAGGTCCAAACCCCCGGTGATATCGATCGGCGCCGCGACTAGCCGGATCCCGATGCGGTCGCGCAGCAATTGCCAGGGCACGATGTTCGAATGGTGTTCGAGCTCGCTGATCAACACCTCGTCGCCGGCTTTAAGGAAGGTTGCGCCCCAGCTCTGAGCGACGAGGTTGATGCCCTCGGTCGCGCCGCGCACGAAGACGATCTCGCGCGAGTCGGCGGCGTTCAGAAACGCCCGCGTCTTCTCGCGAGCCTCTTCGAACAGCTCGGTCGACCGGGCGCTGAGTTCGATAAACGCCGCGATGAACATTCGCATAATCGGTGCTGTAGTAATTCGAGATCCGGTCGATCACCGAGCGCGGTTTCTGCGCACTGGCGCCGCTATCGAGAAACACGAGACCGGGGTTGCTCGCGAATATAGGAAACTCGCGCTTTATCTCCTGCGGATCAAAGCCGCCCGGTCCGGGATAAACCGTTCTCAAACTCGCCGGCCTCATGCCTACGCCTCCAATGTCGCCAAGCGTCGGACGAGGCGCGCGTGCAGGTGCTCACGCAGCGCGGCCTGCTCGACCAAATCGACCGCCTCCCGAGCGAAAGCTTCGATCAACATTCGGCGCGCCGCGTCGCTTGGGATGCCGCGGGCGCGCATATAAAAAAGCGCTGCTTCGTCGAGATCGCCGATGGCGGCGCCGTGGCTGCATTTGACATCGTCGGCATAGATTTCGAGCTCGGGCTTGGTGTCGATCGCCGCACGCGGGCCAAGCACCAGGTTGCGGCTCAGCTGATGGGCGTCGACCTTCTGGGCGCCGGGGCGCACGGTGATGCGGCCCTGAAAGGCACCGTGGGCCCGCCCCGCGGCTACCCCTTTGAAGGTTTCGCGGGTCTCGCCGCCCGGCGCCGCGTGATCCACCGTCGTCAGAATGTTGGCCTCTTGACGGCCCGACAGCAGAAAGGCGCCGTTGAGATCGCAATGGCTCCGTTCGCCCTCGCTGTGCACAGTGGTTTCGTGCCGCACCGTCCGACCACCCAGCAATAGGACAAAGCTGGAAAGCCGCGAGGCTGCATCGAGCGTCGCGACCGTCTCGCTAAGATGCAGCGCTTCCGCGCCTTCCTCGACTAGCGTTACTCGGGCGAGCTCGGAACGAGCCCCGAGCCGCAGCTCGACCACATCATTGCGCCAGTACTCGCCGAGGCCGGCATAGCTCTCGACAAGTGTGGCGCGGCTCTCTCGGCCGGCGACTACAAGGCTGCGGGTGTGCAGCGAGCCGCCGGTGTTGTCATCGGACAGATGGACGATCTCGACCGGCCGCTCCAGGGCAACACCGGGCGCGACATCGAGCACAAAGCCATCAGCGAAAAACGCTGCATTGAGCGATGCGAACGGCCGGTCCTGCGGTTGCGCCTCGAGCCCGGGGCGTACCAGATCCGGCCGCTCGACGATGGCCGCTGCCGTAGGCCCGAGCCACACGCCCGAGGGAAGCTGATCGAGCCGGGACAGCTCCGGCGCAAAACTGCCATTGACGAGCACGAGCCTATGTGCGCGTCCGGCCAACCCGATTTCCGTGAGCTGCTCGCGCACAGCGGATGTGACGGCGGCCGCTCCACCCCGGACCGGCAACATCGGCCACTGCTCGAGCCGGCGCAAATCGAGATAGCGCCAAGCCTCGCTGCGCCGAGACGGAAACCCGAGCTCGGCGAAGCGGGCGAGGCTGCGGTTGCGATAACCCGCGAGCCAGTCCGGATCACCCTTGTGGCGGGCATGCCCGAACGTTTCGAGATAAGGTCGCGTCTCGGGCTTGACTGGGAAATCGACGACGGCGCTCATCGGGGTTGGACCCGTTTCCTCACGCCGCGTCTTCGATGACGCCGTAGCCGCGCCGCTCGAGCTCCAGGGCGAGGCTCTTGTCGCCCGACTGGACGATGCGGCCGCCTTGCAGCACGTGCACCCGGTCCGGCTCGACGTAATCGAGCAGCCGTTGGTAGTGCGTGATCATCACGATCGCACGGTCGGGCGCGCGCTGCTGATTGACGCCGCGCGCCACCATTTTCAGTGCATCAATGTCGAGGCCGCTGTCGGTCTCGTCGAGAATGGCGAGGCGCGGTTCGAGCATCGCCATCTGAAAGACTTCGTTGCGCTTCTTCTCGCCGCCGGAGAAACCGACATTGACGGCGCGCTGCAAGAGATCCTCGCCAATGTCCAAAAGCTTGAGCTTGGCGCGCACGATCCTGAGAAACTGACCGGCGTCGATCTCGGGCTCGCCGCGGTGGCGGTGCTGCGCGTTGATCGCGGTGCGCAGGAAGTACATATTGTTCACACCGGGGATCTCGACCGGGTATTGGAACGCGAGAAACAAGCCTTCGCGCGCCCTCTCATCGGCCTCCATCGCGAGCAGGTCGCGGCCGAGATAGGTAACCGTGCCTTCGGTCACCTCATACCCCTCGCGGCCGGCGAGCACGGCGGCGAGCGTGCTCTTGCCCGAGCCGTTCGGCCCCATGATCGCGTGCACCTCGCCCGCATTCACCGAGAGATCGACCCCGCGCAGGATCTCGCGGCCATTCGTGAGCCGCGCGTGCAAATTGTTGATTTCGAGCATCATGTCGTTACAGCCACATGTCCCCCGTCGCCCCCGTGAAAGCGGGGGGCCAGAGCCTGCCCCTGGCCTGAACAGGGGGCAAGCGACAGAGCATCTTGCCGCTGGATTCCCGCCTTCGCGGGAATGACGAAAGGAGCTTCATCCAACGCTGCCTTCGAGGCTCACGGCGAGCAGCTTTTGCGCTTCGACCGCGAATTCCATTGGCAGCTCTTTCAGCACCTCCTTGCAGAAACCGTTGACGATCAACGACACTGCGTCCTCGGCGCTGAGCCCGCGCTGCGCGCAATAGAACAGCTGGTCCTCGCTGATCTTCGACGTTGTCGCCTCGTGCTCGACGCGCGCCGATGGGTTGCGCACCTCGATATAAGGGACGGTGTGCGCGCCGCAGCGGTCGCCAATCAGCAGCGAGTCGCATTGCGTATGGTTGCGCGCGCCCTGCGCCCTCGGCTGCACGCGTACGAGCCCGCGATAGGTGTTTTGCCCGCGGCCGGCCGAAATGCCTTTCGAGACAATCGTCGAGCGCGTGTCCTTGCCGATATGGATCATCTTGGTCCCGGTATCGGCCTGCTGGCGATTGTTCGTGATCGCGACCGAGTAGAACTCGCCGACCGAGTGGTCGCCCTCGAGCACGCAGCTCGGGTATTTCCAGGTGATCGCCGAGCCGGTTTCGACCTGCGTCCAAGAGATCTTCGAGCGCGCTCCGCGGCAGGCGCCGCGCTTCGTCACGAAATTGTAGATGCCGCCGCGGCCCTCGGCGTCGCCTGGGTACCAGTTCTGCACCGTCGAATACTTGATCTGCGCGTCTTCATGCGCGATCAGCTCGACGACCGCCGCATGTAATTGGTTCTCGTCCCGTTGCGGCGCGGTGCAGCCTTCGAGATAGCTGACATAAGCGCCGGCATCGGCGATCAGCAATGTGCGCTCGAACTGCCCGGTCTTGGCTGCATTGATCCGGAAATAGGTGCTGAGCTCCATCGGGCAACGTACGCCGGGCGGGATATACGCAAAAGAGCCGTCGCTGAAGACGGCGGAGTTCAGCGCTGCAAAAAAATTGTCGTTCTGCGGCACCACGGTGCCGAGATATTTGCGGACGAGATCAGGGTGTTCGCGCACCGCCTCGCCCATCGAGCAGAAGATGATGCCGAGCTTCGAGAGCTCCCCCTTGAACGTCGTCGCCACCGAGATGCTGTCGAACACCGCATCGACGGCAACCCCGGCGAGCGCCTCGCGCTCACGCAGCGGGATGCCGAGCTTCTCGTAAGTGCGCAGCAATTCCGGATCGACCTCGTCGAGCGATTTCGGCCCGGTATTCTGCTTCGGCGCGGAATAATACGTCGCGGCCTGATAGTCGATCGGCGCGAGATGGAGCTTGGCCCAATCCGGCTGGATCATCTTCCGCCACGCGCGGAACGCCGCCAGCCGCCATTCGAGCAGCCATTCCGGCTCGTCCTTCTTGGCGGAAATGAAGCGGACCGTGTCTTCGGTGAGACCCGGCGGCGCCGTCTCGGCCTCGATATCGGTGACAAAGCCGTATTTGTAGCCCTCTTGCGAGAGCGAGCGGACGGTCTGCAGAGTTTCGCTGGAGGCTGTCATGCGGAATATCTGGGCTCGTCAGGTTGTGACGGACTGGGTGAAGAAGAAATTCGGGGCACGAAGGCGGCCGGGGTCAGCATCGCATCGAGCGAAATCGCCGACAGCGCCTCTCCCACCGCCCGATTGATCGCCGCCCAATGCGGCCGGGTCGGGCAGTAGGTCGTGCGCGCGCATTCGTCGACATGGACCGAGCATTGGGTCAGCCCGATATCGCCGTCGATCGCGGCCACGACCTCGGCTACCGAAATCGATGTCGCGACGCGCGCCAGGCGGTATCCGCCGCCGGCGCCCCGCGTCGCTGTGACGAGGCCGGCATGCGCCAGCGCCTTCAGGACCTTCGCGACGGTGGCCTGCGGCAGCCGAGTCTCGGTCGCCACCGTCCCGGCGGTGAGCTGCCGGTCGGGGTAAGCCGCCAGGTGAGTGGCGACGATGACGCCGTAATCGGCGAGCTTGCTGAGAATGATCATCGCTTTCGCGGACCTGATTCCACCTAATTCGGACCGATTTGGTCCGTTAATACATCGTCGCTCGGTGCTCCCCGGTCAAGGCGAAAATGAAGAGGCACCTGGCACGTGGCGGTGACACGTGGCGGTGACAAGTCGGATCAGCCACGGAGCGCTTGCTCTGTTCGCGCGCCAATCCCACCTGATCCTCATCCCAGAGAGACCGCACCTTGCTCGATGAAGATCCTTGTCGTCGAAGACGATCGTGAGACTGCGACCTACTTGACCAAGGGTCTGAGCGAAAGCGGCTACACCGTCGATTGCGCCAGTGACGGACGCGAAGGCCTGTTTCTCGCGACTTCCGGCGATTACAGCGCCATGGTTCTCGACCGCATGCTGCCGGGCATGGACGGCCTTTCGTTGCTGGGCGCGCTGCGGGCCGCCGAGATCCGCACGCCGGCGCTGATCCTCAGCGCGCTCGGCAGCGTCGACGACCGCGTCAAGGGATTGCGCGCCGGCGGCGACGACTACCTGGTCAAGCCATTCGCCTTCAGCGAGCTGCTCGCCCGGCTCGAGGCGTTGCTGCGGCGCGGCACCGGGCCGACAACCACGACCAGGCTGCGGGTCGCGGATCTCGAACTAGACCTGTTGACCCGCAATGTCAGGCGGGGCGGCAAGGCGATCGAGGTGCTGCCGCGTGAGTTCCGATTGCTGGAATACCTGATGCGCAACGCCGGCCATGTGGTTACGCGCACGATGCTGCTGGAGCATGTGTGGGACTATCATTTCGATCCGCAGACCAACGTGATCGATGTCCACATCAGCCGCCTGCGCCAGAAAATCGACAAGAGCTTCGATCATCAGCTGCTGCATACGGTTCGCGGCGCCGGCTACTGTCTGCGATCCCCGGAGTAACCCGCGAGGCGGCCACCGATGGTCATCGAACAATCTCGGTTCGCATCTGAAGGACGCCTACCGGCGGCGACACAAATTCTCCGAAACGTTCGACTGATCGTCGGGACTCATGCGTTCCGGTTGGCCGCGCTCTATTTCCTCGTATTTGCGGCCTCGATGCTCGGTGTTCTGCTGTTCGTCTACTTGACCAGCGCAGATTTTGTAGAGCGGCAGACCGAGGCGACGCTCGACGCCGAGATCACCGGGCTTGCCGAGCAATACGCGCAGAGAGGTCTGAGCGGGCTGATCCAGATCGTGGCCGCGCGCAGCGCCGGCGATCGCGGCGACGCCATGATCTATCTGGTAACCGACCCCGACGGAAAGCCGCTCGTCGGCAATATCGCGGCGTGGCCGGCCGGCGTGCCGACCCATTCCGCCTGGCTGTCCTTCGCTCTCGAGCGAACAGTCAACGGCCGCCATGAGCTTCATCCCGCCCGGGGCAGGCTGTTCGTGATCCCCGGCGGCTATCGATTGCTGGTCGGACGTGACATCAGCGACGCGGCGGCCTTCCGAAGCGAGGTCAGAACGACCCTGTTGTGGGCCGGGTCGCTCGCGCTCGGCATCGGCCTGATCGGCGGCACGGTGATGAGCCGCAATTTGTTGCGGCGCGTCGAGCAGGTGAACCGAACGAGCGAACGCGTGATGGCCGGAAATCTTTCGGATCGCGTACCGCTGCACGGCACGAGAGACGAGTTCGACCAGCTTGCCGCCAACCTCAATCGGATGCTCGACCAGATTGAACGGCTGATGACGGCGATGCGCGAGGTCACAGACGACGTCGCCCACGATCTGAGGACGCCGCTCTCGCGCCTGCGCGCTCGGCTCGAACGCGCATTGACTGATCCACCGGATCCGTCGACCGGTGCGAGCCAGGGCGAGGCAATTCGTGCCGCGATCGACGAGGCCGATCGCCTGCTCGCGACATTCAACGCGCTCCTCAGCATCGCCGAATTGGAATCAGGCGCGCGCCTCGATCAGACCGCGCCGCGTAGACCTTTCGGAAGTCGCCCGATCAGCGGCTGATCTCTACGAGCCGGTCGCGGAGGAAAAGGGGTTCACTCTGGCGGTCACGGCCGAGCCCGGTGTCAGGATAAGCGGCGACTGGCACCTCTTATCGCAAGCGCTCGCTAATCTTCTCGACAATGCGCTCAAATATGCCGGTGGCGGCCAGATCGAGTTGCGGATCTTTCAAAAGGACGGGCAGGCAATCCTCGAAGTAGCGGATCAGGGTCCGGGCATTCCCGAGGCGGATCGGCAGAGCGTATTGGACCGTTTTGTTCGCCTCGAACCGAGCCGCACGACCCCTGGAAACGGCCTTGGCCTCAGCCTCGTGCGCGCCATTGCGCGGCGGCACGACGGCTTGGTCACGCTGGAGGACAACAGGCCCGGGTTGCGGGTCCGGCTGCAATTCCCGAGACTGCCGACGTAGGCCTCGGCCGAGAACTCCTCACCCTCTTGTCCCGCTGCCGTGCCCGATCCTCGATCCGGCGCGCAGTTTCCACCATCATCTCGCGAAACTCCCGCGCCTCGAGACCGGCACTGCGCAGCACGGGCGTCATCACCTCGTCCGCGAGCAGATCTTCGAGGCTCGGCTCATAGCGGCAGCACTCAAAGCGCTCGTCCATGACTCCCCTCCTTACCTGTCCGATTGTACGCAAGATGACAGCCAAGCATGTCCGCTTTGTGTTCGCGGATCGGAATTTTCGCGGCAATTCGTATAGACGCCCGTCTTTATTATCTCGCCGGTAGCGTCAATCGGGCGTCAACGCCCGCATGGTTGTCTGCTGCCGGCCGCCGTCACGAAATCGCTGTAGCCGCCTAGCGTGATGCCTAGTTCGGCAACTAGGCTTTTGGCGGAGGGGCTCAGCAAGGCCGCGAGTTCTTCCTCGTGACGGTAGCCCGGCATTGCCGCGCTCAGCGCGGCACTGCGAACGGTTGCCGGGTGGAAATAGATCTCACTGACCCCTTCCGGCAGGTGTGGGAGGAGCCGGAGCAGTCGCCCTTCCACCATCCCACCGGTCCAAGCGAGGCCGAAAAGGTTGTCGTTGACGAACAGACCAGCGCTCTGCAACCGGCGGCGTAACCACTCGATCCAAGGGCGGTAGAGCGGCGCCGAATGGTGCTCGCCGGGGAAAGCGGCGTGCAATGGCTCGACCGGTTCAGACGGCACCCGCATGGCGGTCATGCCATAATCGCGCCCGATTTCGATTATCGCCCGCGCCACCGTCGGATGAACATGCATGTGCTTGTGGGCGTTCACATGGTCGAGCGGCAGGCCGGTGGCGCGAAATGCCTCGAACTGCGCGCGGATCTCCATCGCGAGCTGACGGCGAACCCCAGGCAGAGCAAAAAAACGAATGCCGGCGCGGCCAATATTCGGATCGAAACGGCCGTCCCGGCGCACCAAACCGGGAATTTCGGCGCAAGGAAGCCTCGGATAGCCATCGACGAGCACCAGATGCAGGCCGACCCGCAAGTCCGGCAAGCGACGGGCGCGCGCAACGGCGTCAGCCGCGGCGGGAGCGCCGACCATCAGGCTCGCGGTCGACAGAATGCCGCGCCGGTGCGCTTCTTCGACGGCTTCGTTGACGGCGGGATCGAGCCCGAAATCGTCCGCGCAGACGATCAGGCTTCTCAGCTCGCCATCTCCCGGCTCCGCAGGAACTGAAAGAATTCGACACCTTCGCGCAGGCGGCGCCGCATCATCTCGGGGCTCTTGATCATCTCGGCGACGAGAGAGGCGATTTTGCCGCGCCGGAAGTAGAAGCGCTTGTAGAAGGTCTCGAGGGACTCGAAGATCTCGGTATGCGAGAGGTGCGGATAGTGCAGCGGCGCAATCTGTACCCCGCGATCATCGATCAATTCGGCATGGCTGACGTCGAGCCAGCCGTTCTCGACCGCCTGCCGGTGCAAATAGGTGCCGGGATAAGGCGCGGCGAGTGAAACCTGGATCGTATGAGGATTGATTTCCGCAGCGAAGCGGATCGTCTCCTCGATCGTTTCCTTGCTTTCGCCCGGCAATCCCAGAATGAAGGTGCCGTGGATCGTGATCCCGAGTTCGTGGCAGTCCTTGGTGAACCGCCGCGCGACGTCGATACGCATTCCCTTCTTGATGTTGTTGAGGATCTGCTGGTTGCCGGTCTCGTAGCCGACGAGCAGCAGCCGCAACCCGTGGTCGCGCAGCACCTCCAAGGTCGCACGCGGCACATTGGCCTTGGCGTTGCACGACCAGGTGACCCCGAGCTTGCCGAGCTCGCGGGCGATCGCCTCGGCACGCGGCCGATCGTCGGTAAAGGTGTCGTCGTCGAAGAAGAACTCCTTCACCTGCGGAAAATAGCTCTTAGCCAACCGGATTTCGTCGATCACGTGAGCGACGCTGCGCACCCGGTAGCGATGACCGCCAACGGTCTGCGGCCACAGGCAAAAGGTGCATTTCGATCGGCAGCCGCGTCCGGTGTAGAGCGACACATAGGGGTGCTTCAGATAGCCGATGAAGTAGTCTTCGACCCGCAAATCGCGCTTGTAGACTTCCGTGACGAAGGGCAGCCGGTCCATGTCCTCGAGGACTGTGCGGTCACGATTGTGGATGATGGCACCGCCCGGGCTGCGGAAGCTCAAACCGTCGATCGCATCGTAGGTCCGGCCTTCGGCGACCTCCTGGATCGTGAAGTCGAACTCCTCGCGGGCGACGAAGTCGACGGCCGCAGACGCATTGAGGCTATCCTCGGGCTCAACCGCAACCTTCGCGCCGACAAACCCGATCTTGAGCTTCGGGTTGGAATCCTTCAGCGCCTCGGCGACGCGAACGTCCGAGGCGAAGGACGGCGTCGAGGTGTGGAGCACCGCCAATTCGTATTCCCGGGCGAGGGGCAGGACATGATCGAGCTTGAGCCGCGCCGGAGGCGCGTCGATCAGCTTGCTGCCGGGCAGAAGAGCCGCCGGCTGAGCCAGCCAGGTCGGGTACCAGAACGAGCGGATCTCGCGCTTGGCCTGATAGCGCGAACCGGCGCCGCCGTCGAAGCCGTCGAAGGACGGCGGGTGCAGGAACAGGGTCTTCATCATAGGACCTTATCTCCGTCGGCTGTCATGCGGCCGCTCGCCTCGACGTGAAAAACCTGATCCCGCCAGAAGACCGTGCGCCCGAAAAAGCTGGCGACGAACACGGCGAAGGACAAGGCATCGCGCAGCGGCAATAGCCAAGGCTTGGCTGGGGGGAGGCCGAGTGCACCCGCAATGACCCGCGCCGTGGCCCATCTGAGAATGCAGGAAAACACAAGAAAGATGCAGGGGGTCAAGGGAAATCCCGCCGTAGCCGCGGCAAGCCCGGCAATCGCGACGGGATGGGCCAGCACCGACCCCGCAAAACCAACGGGTGCCACCGCTCGCACCGTCCGTGCCCAGCGCAACTCGTGCCGCCACAAATCGGCCAGGCTGTTCTCGGTCACGCGAGCTTCGACGATGTAAGGCGACAGCACTACGCCCAGTCCGACGGCGCGAACTTCATGGCCGATTCGGTGGTCGTCGGCGAGTTCGTCGCGCAGAGGCGCAAACCCGCCGATACGCTCAAGGGTTTGGCGGCGCAACGCGATCGTCGCGCCGAAGCATCCTCCGCCGAAGCCCAGCGATTCGGCGACGAGAGCACTCGGAAGGAATCCAAAATTGATGTGCATGGCTCCGAAATCGGACCACGTCCCACCGGTCGACACACCCTTGTAGAGACACGTCACAACCCCGGTCTGAGGATCTCGCAGCGGCGCCGTTACCGCGCCGAGATAATGCCGATCGACGCGCATATCGCTGTCGGCGAGCACTAAGACGTCGTGGCGCGCCTCCTCGAACATGTTTTCGAGATTGGCCACCTTTTTGTTCGACCCGCCGGCGCGTGCATCGATGACAAGGGCAACATCGCGAGTGGGCAGATCGCGCATCAAGGCGCGAGCGGCCCTCAGCGCGCCATCTTTCGGGTCATTCACGCCCATGACGAGCTGCAGCGCCGGATAATCCTGCTCGGCGAAGGAGCGCAGATTTTCGTAAAGGCCCGGCTCTTCGCCGTGCAGCGGCTTCAATACCGAGACACCGGGTTCATCCCGCACTGCCCGCGGCGGGCGCCGCACAAACCGTGAGACAGCCACCGCCGCCGCAATCAAGTACCCCCAGGCGGGCAGCAGCACGGCGGCGATCGCGAGATTCACGCCCATGCTATGGCCAGAGAGACTTCCGAGAACCAATCGCCTGGTGCGCGTGTTTGTCTCCGTTCGATTGCGCCTTCATTGCGTAGCGGATTGCGTCAGCGATGCTGCGCCTTCATATAGTCGACACAGGTGCGGGCCAATGGAGGCTCCGGTCTGCTGACGGGCATGGGGACGAGGCGATTTCATGCGGGTAGTGTTAGCCCAACCAAGAGGGTTCTGCGCGGGAGTCGAACGCGCGATCGAGATCGTCGAGCGCGCGCTCGAAAAATACGGCCCGCCGATCTACGTCCGCCATGAGATCGTGCACAATCGCCACGTCGTCGAGCGCTTGCGCGCCAAGGGTGCACATTTTGTCGACGAGATCGACGAAATCCCCAAGGGAGCCGTGACGATTTTCAGCGCCCATGGGGTCGCCAGCGCGATCGAGGAGCGCGCGGCCGACCGTGGGCTTCCGGTTATCGACGCGACCTGCCCGCTGGTCTCGAAAGTGCACATCGAGGGCCAGCGTTATGCCAACCAGGGACGTGAGATCATCTTGATCGGCCATGCCGGACATCCGGAAATCGTCGGCACGATGGGGCGGATCAATGGCTGCGTACATCTGATCTCGACCCCGGAAGAGGTATCGCAGCTCAAAGTCGCGGACCCGGACAAGCTCGCCTTTATTACGCAGACCACGCTCAGCGTCGACGATACGCGCGCCGTTATCGAAGCGCTGAAGGCCCGCTTTCCGACGATCGTCGGCCCCGACACCAAGGACATCTGCTACGCAACGCAAAATCGCCAGAGAGCGGCGCGGGAACTCGCAAACATTGTCGACGTTGTCCTGGTGGTCGGCGCGCCGAACAGCTCGAATTCGAATCGGCTGCGCGAGATCGCGGCGGAAAGCGGGGTCGCTGCCTATCTGATCGAAGACGCTCGCGCGCTCGATCCGCGCTGGATCGAGAGCGCCGGGTCGGTCGGGATTACCGCCGGGGCATCAGCTCCCGCCGAACTCGTCGAGGAGGTGATCACCCGGCTGCGGGAGTTGGCGGAAGTCGAGCTGTCGGTATTGCCAGGCGTCACTGAGAACGTCCGCTTCCGGATGCCCACGCAACTCGCCGACGTCGCCGGCTGAGGCCGGCTCCCACTCAAACTCAGGCAACGAGGTTTCGCCGTGCCAATTCCGCTGCGTCAAACCATCCGGGTCGGCGCCTATGTCGTCGCTCAACACCTCAAGGGTGTCCGGCGCTATCCGCTCGTGCTGATGCTGGAACCGTTGTTCCGCTGCAACCTCGCCTGCTCCGGTTGCGGCAAGATCGATTACCCCGACGCGATCCTCAACCAGCGGCTCAGTGTCGAGGAGTGTGTCGCCGCGGCGGATGAGTGCGGCGCGCCGATGGTGGTCATCGCCGGCGGCGAGCCCTTGCTGCACCGTGAGATCGATGAGGTTGCCCGGCGCATGATCGCGAAGAAGAAGTTCGTCTATCTGTGCACGAACGCGTTGCTGCTCGAAAAGAAGATCGACCTCTTCGAGCCGAACCCGTATTTCGCCTGGACGATCCATCTCGACGGTGATCGCGAGGATCACGACCGCTCGGTGTGCCAAAGCGGGGTCTATGACCGCGCCGTGGCGGCGATCAAACTCGCAAAGGCTCGCGGATTTCGGGTCAACATCAACTCGACACTGTTCGATACCGCGCAGCCGGAGCGCATCGCCCGGTTTTTCGATGAGGTGATGGAAATCGGGATCGACGGCATAACCGTGTCACCCGGCTATGCCTACGAGCGGGCGCCGGACCAGGAGCATTTCCTCAATCGGCGCCGCACCAAGGAATTGTTCCGTGAGATCTTCAAGCGCGATCCGCGCCGCCGCTGGTCGTTCAATCAATCGAGCCTGTTTCTCGATTTCCTCGCCGGGAACCAATCGTATCATTGCACCCCATGGGGCAATCCGACGCGCAACTATTTCGGCTGGCAGCGGCCCTGCTATCTGCTGGGCGAGGGCTATGCGAAAACCTTCAAGGAGCTGATGGAGGAGACCGACTGGGACGTCTACGGCACCGGCAATTACGAGAAATGCGCCGATTGCATGGTGCACAGCGGGTATGAAGCAACCGCCGTAATGGATTCGGTAAAGCACCCGGTGAAAGCGGCGGCGGTAGCGTTACGCGGGGTCCGCACCGAAGGCGAGATGGCGCCGGAAATTCCCTTGGACCGGCAACGGCCGGCTCAATACGTCTTCTCCCGTCACGTGGAGGACGCGGTGGCCCGCCTACGAAGTGGCGGCCAGCCCGCGGAGAGCGTGAGCGGGTCCCGCTAGCGCGGACAAAGCCAGCCGGGTTTCCCGAGCTAGCCGGATCAGAGTTCGCGATCTGTTGCGGTCGACGCAGGACCGACCCCAGCACGCGAGTGAGGTTGGGGGTGCCCGCTTCGGAGAGCGGGATTAGGGCGGCCGGCGGGAGTTCCCGGCAGGCGGTATCGGCAATCGTCCGGGCGACGAGAAACGGGATCCCGGCTTGTGAGGCGATGCGGGCGACGACATCGCTCTCGAGATCCACCACGAGCGCGCCCGTGTCGCGCCAAGCGCGGCTTTTCTCTTCCTCGGTCGCTAAAATCGCGTTCGCCCCGAATACCGCGCCGTTGAAGGCGGCGATTTCTCGCGCCAGCGAGGCCGCTCGGGTTTGGAAATCAGGCTCCGCCGTCCAGCGATTGCCGTCCGACACGACCTCGGTTGAGATGACGACATCGCCAGGCCGCAGATGCGGTGCCAGGGCGCCGGCAATACCAAAGCTCATCAAGCAGTTAGCGCGCTGGACTGCTTCTTCGACGAGAGTGGCGGTTCGTTCACGATCTCCGGCGCCGATCACGACCGGGAATCCCGCAGCCCGCGCAATCTTCGCTTCAGCGGCGAGACCGGAGGTACAGAGCACGGTCGACAATCGGTGCATCCGCACCTTCCCATATAGCCACAACACGCGCGCCGGTCCTTTGGACCGCATCCCCAGTGGAGCGCAGTCCACGCTTCGCCTGATAGTTGACTTTGTCAACATCCAGCGCAAGCCTCACGCTATCGCAAGCTGCAGAGCAGCTGCAATCGCCGCGAATTCCCTAACCGCGCCTCGATCGCTTCGCCAGAGGCAAAAGGACGCGGCCACCTCATTCGGTTCCGTAATCAAATGCCAAACGGGACCTGCCGGGAATTGCCTCGCGACAATCGCCGGTATCGGGCGAGCGCCCACAGCGGGAAAAAGGCACGGTAGCCATGATACCGCAGGTAGAAGACGCGCGGGAAACCGACCGCCGTATACGAGGGTTCGTCCCAGTTGCCGTCCTCGTCCTGGCTGTCGATCAAGTATGCGATCCCGCGGGCGACCGCCGGATTGCCAACCTCTCCAGCAGCCATCAAAGCGAGCAGCGCCCAGGCAGTCTGCGATGAAGTACTGTAGGGTGCTTCGCCGCGAGGTGCTCCTGCCCAATAAAATTCGCCGCCTTCCCCCCAGCCCCCATCTTCGTGCTGGCAACTGACGAGCCAGTCGACAGCACGCCGCACCTCAAGCGAATCCGCCGGCAGGCCGGCGCTGTTGAGGGCGGTGAGAACCGACCAGGTCCCATAGATATAATTGGTCCCCCAGCGACCGAACCAGCTGCCGTCGGGTTCCTGCTCGGCTCGCAGATAGTCTATCGCCGCAGCCACGGCTGGATGATCGGGGCCACAGCCGATTTGAGTCAGGAAGCTCAGACAGCGACCGCTGACATCCGCCGTCGGAGGGTCCAGCAGCGCGCCGTGGTCAGCAAACGGGATGTGGTTCAAATAAAAATGCGTGTTGTCGGCGTCGAACGATCCCCATCCGCCGCCCCGGCTTTGCATGCCGATCACCCATTCGGCCGCCCGGTCGATTGCCACCCGATAGCGCGCCGAGCCGAAGCGGTCGAGTGCGAGAGCGACCGCAGCGGTGTCATCGAGATCGGGGTAGTGGGGGTTCTCGAACTGGAATGCCCACCCGCCGGGCCGCAGGCCGGGGCGGGCTGACGCCCAATCGCCGACGACTTCGAGCACCTGCTTTGTCTCGAGCCAGTCGAGCGCCCGCCTTATGGTCGCTTCCAGGCGGATGTCTTCGACCTCCATCAGCGCATGACAGGCCAGGGCCGTATCCCACACCGGGGACAAGCAGGGTTGGCAATAGCTGCGCTCGCGGTCGAGCACGAGCAGCTTGCGAAGGGAGGACAGCGCGGCCGCATAGCCGGGGTGATCCGGCTCGTAGCCGAGACAGTCGAACATCATCGCGGCGTTGGCCATCGCCGGGAAGATGCCGCCAAGGCCGTCTTCGCCGTTGAGGCGCTCGGTGACAAAGGCGACGGCTTTGTCGATCGCTCGCCGTCGCGCATCCGCCGGAAAGAACGGCTCGGCGACCCGCAACAGCCGGTCGAGCATGCCGAATGCCACCGAAAGCGGCGAGGAGGCCTGACCGCCGATCCAATCCTTCACCTCCTCCGGCGGCTCCAGAAAAAGCTCGCGAACCGTGACCCCGCGCGGGTTGCGGGCCTGCGGCCGCTGCGCCATGACGACCAGCAGCGGCACGAGAACGGTGCGCGACCAGTACGATACCTTTGCGATGTGAAACGGGGACCAACCCGGCAGCAGCATGATCTCGACGGGCATCACGGGCACCGCCCGCCACGGAACTTCGCCGAACAGCGCCAGCAGGATACGCGTGAACACATTGCAGCGCCGGGCGCCGCCGCCCGCCAAGATCGCCGCCCGAGCCCGCTTCATGTGCGGCGCGTCGACGGGGTCCCCGGCGGCCTTCAATGCGAAATAAGCCTTTACCGAAGCGCTGATATCGAGAGCGCCCCCGTGAAACAGGGGCCATCCGCCGTCCCCACCTTGGGTCGCGCGAACATATCCGGCGATCCGCGCTTGCAGTTCCGGCTCTATGCGGCCGAAATAATGCTGTAGCAGGATGAACTCCGACGGGATCGTCACGTCGGCCTCCAGCTCGAAGACCCAATGTCCATCGCGGTGCTGCAGGGCTACCAGCGATTCGGCGGCGCGCGTTATCGCCTCGTCGAGACGAGTGGCTTCGACGCGACGGCGCAACGTTCCAAGTGCTTTCGTGGTCGTTTGGTTCATGCTATGGGCGTTGTTGCTCTTGCTGAATTTCCGCAGTCAATTTGACGGGAGCCCGGCTGCTCCCAGGGTTTCCGGATAACGCCTCGAGCCGGCGATCGATCGCCAAGCCGGCCGCGGCAAAGCCGGAGCGAATAGCGCCTTCAATCGTGGCAGGCAAGCCCGTATCGACGTAATCGCCGGCAAGTAGAAGGTTCCTCCAACGCGTGATCTGTTGCGGACGGCGCCTCAGCTGCTCCGGACTGGCCAGAAACGTCGACCTGCGCTCCTTGACGATCCGCGCCGGCGGAACTGGAAGCGCGGGGAGCCGATATGCAAGTGCGACATCCCGCCAAAACAGATCACGCAGTTCGGGCGCGGTGCGCTCGACGAATTGGTCAGCAGCGCTGACCGTAACCGATAACGCTTCCCGTTTACGAAAGATCCACTCTGCAGCGCCACCGATTACTCCGACAAAAAATGGCGATCCGGCGGGGGGAGACTGTCGGAAATGGGCATTGACGATCGGCGAGTGCCGGTCGGGCACGACGAGCCCAGGAACAAGGCGAGCCGCAATCGCGGAGGGTACGGCAAGGATCACGTGGTCCGCGCTGTCGAGCGCGATCGAACCCGTCTCGAAGGCGAGTTCCGAAACCGCGTCGGGGCCGAAGCCGAGCGCCCTCAGACGTGCGCCGAAGCGGATTTCCGCGCCCTGCATGCGCAGCCGAGCAAGGGCCGGCTCGACAAAGCTTTCCGAGAGCCCGATGCGAGGGACCAGCGGGCGGCACGCCGCCCCCCCTCGGCCGAGCGTCTCGGCGAGCATGCGCCAGAAGAGGGCGGCCGAGCCCTGCTCGGCACTGGTATTCAAGGCGGCGACGGCGAGCGGTTCCCACAGCTGCCGGAACAACCGGGCGCGCGGATCGAGCACGGCGGTAATCGTCGCCAACGGGTTCGCCCGCCGCAGCGCCAACGGCGCCAAATAATCGCACGCTCGCGTCCGCGGAACCCGCCGCGCCGGGCGGAAAACCCACCAAGGCGCAGCGCCGCAATTCGGCCGCACCGTCCAGCGCTCCCCGTTCGCAGCATCGACAAACGGGAAGCCAGCCTCGGAGGGACCTTCTAGAGAGCTACGAGCGCCGATCCGGTCCAGGTAATCGAGGGCCGCCCGGTTACCGGTCAGAAGGAGATGATTGCCGTTGTCGATCCGGCATCCGAGCTCGGCGTCGAAATACGAGCGGCAGCGTCCCCCCGCGTGTGGAGCGGCTTCATAGAGGATGACGGAGCGGCCGTTTCCCGCGAGCGCAACTGCCGCCGCGAGCCCGGCGAGACCCGCTCCGACGATATGCGCGCAACCGGCGTTAGCCGCTGCCCTCATAACAAGCCGTGGCGCAATACCAGCCACAGCTTCAGCGAGTTCGACACACCGACGCGTTCCGCGGGATCGCGCCATCCCGAGCGCTGCAGAGCCGAGAGTGTCGCACGGTAGATCGCCGCCATGACCGCAGCCGGACGCATGGCGCGGCGCGAGCATTGCGCCATAGCGCGTTCGGCATCGCGGAAATGAGTTTCGGCGATCGCGGCAACGTCGCGGCACACGGCGGGCAAGGCCGGATGCCGCAGGATCGTCTCGGGGTGTGTCCCCCGAATCCCGTGCCTATCGAGGATTTCACGAGGCAGGTAGACCCGCCGTCGAGCGGCGTCCTCGGCGAGATCGCGCAGGATATTGGTCAGCTGTAGCGCCCGGCCGAGCGATTCTGCGACGCTGTGGGCGGCGGCGCTGGAATCGCCGAAGATATGAACCGACAGATGGCCGACCGCGCTCGCGACACGCGCGCAATAGCGGTCCAGGGTCGCCAAATCGGGAGCCCTGATGTCTCCCCGGGCGTCCATCTCCATGCCGGCGAGGAGCGCAAGAAAATCCTCCTTGCGGAGCGCATAACACTGTACCGGCCGCAACAAGGCGCGCGCCATGAGGTGACGCGGACGTTCCTCGTAAAGCGCCTCGATCTCCTCGTGCCACCCGGCCAGCTCGGCTAATTTGTGTTCGGCCGGCCTGTCTCCGTCGGCAATATCGTCGACCTCGCGGCAGAACGCATAAATCGCGTACATGCCTTCCCGGCGATCTCGCGGCAGCAGCCGCATCGCCCAGTAGAACGAGGTCCCTGCAGCCTCGACCCGGTGCCGGATCGTCTCGCGGAGCGCTTCGTCACTGGGGTGATCGGCAGCGGAGCGCAGCGCCGCGTCGCTCATCCCCGGAAGCCCCGCGAAACGCCCATTGCAAAAGCGGCGAGGAAATCCGATTTGCGCAGCCCGACACGGGCCGCAAAGGGATCCCCACGGCGCAGCCGGTGCAACAGGCGCCGTGCCAAATCGACGATTACGGCGGATTCCCAGCGCAATCCGCGCGAAGCGACGAGCGGCGGCAAGCCGCGGGCCTGATTGATCAATACGGCGGTGCGATTGAGCAGCCGGTCGAATACACGGCGCAGCCCCGGGCTCGACACATTGGCTGTCAGCGCCTCGACCCCGGTCGCCTCCGCAACGAGGTCCTCGACCGGCAGGTAAACACGGTCCAGCCGGCGGTAGTCGTCGGCGCAATCCTGCAGGTGATTGAGCACCTGCAGGGCCGAGCAAAGCGCGTCGGAAGCCGGCCAGGTAGTCCTGCTCTCTCCATGTAAATCGAGCAGCTGGCGCCCGACCGGGGAGGCCGAATAACGGCAATATCCCATCAGGTCGTCCCAATCGCGGTAACGCAGCTTGACCGCGTCGAGCCGGAACGCGTGCAGCACGTCATGGCAGTGCTGCGCAGTCATCCCGGTCTCGATTAGGCTCTTGCGCATCGCAGAGGCGGCGGGAGAGTCCGAACCCGTATCTCCATCGAGGGTGGCGGCCATGCGGTCGAGCCGGGCGATCTTCTGATCGGCGCTCAGTGCCGGATTGTCCGCGATATCGTCGGCGTTCCGCGCGAACCGGTAGAAAGCGTGCACATGCGGCCGCAAGTCGCGCCGGATTAACAAAGAACCGACCGGGAAATTTTCGCTACTGCGCCATTTTCCCGATGGTGTTTCAACCGTCTCGCCGCGGTGTGACGGCTCTTCCGGCAACGCCGTCATCTCAAGTATCCATTCGCCTTGAACCAGGCGACAGCGTCGGCGATGGCCCGGCGTGCCGGGCGCGGTCTGTAGCCAAGCACGCGGGATGCTTTCTCCGAGCTGAAATACATTTTTTTTCGCGACATCCGAACGCCGTCCAGCGTGACGAAAGGCTCGCGCCCACTGATTCGGGCCGCCAATTCTGCCCCGAATGCAACAGGCAGCAGAGCACCGTGCGGAACCCGGAGCCGCGGCGGGCGTCTGCCGACCGCCGCGGCGACCTCGGCAAGGATCTCGGCGAGGGTCAGGTTCTCGCCCCCCAGAATGTAGCGGTCGCCGATCAGCCCCTTCTCGGCGGCCGCGAGATGGCCCTCGGCGACATCATCGACGTGGACGATGTTGAGACCGGTGTCGACAAAGGCGGGCATTTGGCCGCGCGCGGCCTCGACGATCAGCCGGCCGGTCGGCGTCGGCTTGATGTCCCCGGGCCCGACCGGGGTGGAAGGATTGACGATCACGACCGGCAAGCCGTGCTCATGCGCGAGTTCGCGCACGACCTCTTCGGCCGCAAATTTCGATTGCTTGTACGGCCCGATCATATCGTCGAAGCTGCTCGGGGTTTCCTCGTCGGCCGAGCCGCCAGGGACCAGGCCGAGCGTGGCGACGCTGCTTGTGTACACGATGCGCTCGACACCGGCTTCCAGCGCCGCGGTCAGCAAATCCCGGGTTCCCTCGACATTGGCGCGAAACATCGGGGCAGGATCGGGAACCCAGATCCGGTAATCGGCGGCGACGTGGTAGAGGCATCGGCATCCGGCGACCGCGCGCACCAACGACTCCGCATCCTCCATCCTCCCCTCGGCGATTTCCACCGGAAGGTTCGCAAGATTGCGTCGATCGCTGTTCGGCCGGGCGAGGACACGGACGGGAAACCCTCGACGCGACAACGCACGGGCGACGGCCGATCCGACGAACCCGGTCGCTCCGGTCACGAGGCTCAAATCCGGCGGGAGTGTCATTGTCCTCCGGTTCGCGGTTTACGGCTCGTCGCGTCAAAGTTCAACCGTTCTGACGCCGTTTCGCGCAAACAGCATAAGCCGCGCTGGTTAAACGCCGAACAAAGAACACCGCCGGTCGCGCGAGCGTTGCAATGTGCTGACGAAGCGCAGCTGAGAGGACTACCTCCCCGACCCTTGTACTTGTGCGGCCCGGGTGCGCGCCGAGGCGGCTTTTTCGGATTCCCCAAGCACATCATAGGCGTGGGCCAGGCGATCCCAGCCCTCCTTGTCGTCCGGGTTCTGTTCGAGACGCGCGGCGAGGCGGTCGACCATGCCGCGAATCATCGCCTGCCGTTCCTCCGGCGACATCGATTGGGCAGCGGCTACATCACGCGAGCTTGGTCCAGCAGACGGCGACCCAGCCGGCGGCGACCCAGCGGGGGCGGGAGAAGGAGATCCGCCTGCCGGTCCGGACGGCGGCTGCTCGTCCGGGGCGATCTCGGCGAGCCGTTCGGCGACGGCTTGGCGCCACGGAGCTTCGGCAGGAGCGGCGGCGAGGAGCGCCTTGAGAGCGCTCTTCGCAGCTTCGCGATCCCCGCGCTGCAGGGCCGCCTCTGCGCCATAGAACCGCGCGCGCGGATCATCACCGGCCTTCGCGAACTCGGCCTGCGCTTCGGGCGTAACAATGCCGCCGGCAGTGAGGACGATGAGCTCGCCGAGTTCGGCGTGCAGCCGCGGCTCGTTTGGCGCTAAAGCGATCGCTTGGTCATAGGCCTCCCGCGCTTCGGGAAAGCGCTCCAGAGAAGCGAAAGTGCGGCCGAGCAGGACCCAGCCTTCGACATGGCCGGGTTCTCGTTGCAGTCGCTCCTTCAGCTGTTCGGCCGCAGCCGCGAGCTTTGCTCTGTCGTGCGGCCCCTCCTCGGCGGCAGCCGCGCCTCTCGCCGGATCGATTGCCGCAGGTGTTCCGACTGCGGCATAAACCGCGAGCGCCGCCGCCGGCAATAGGCCGGCGACGCCGACGGCGGCCCCGACGCGCCAAGGCATTTCGGACGAGCGGCCCCCGCCCAGCCGCAAATCACCGCTCTCCTGATCGGCCGCGGCCAACATGCGCCGGGTAATCTCGGCTCGCATCTCTGCTGCCTCTTCCGGATCGAGCCTTCCCTGCGCAACCTCGGTTTCGAGGTTCGCGAGTTGCCGGCGGAATAGTGCAACCACGGATTCTCCCTGATCGCTGTCCCTGCCGGTGCTTCTGACGAACGGCGTCAGCAGTAGGATCAGCGCCACCAGCACGAGTGATCCGGCGATGATCCAGAACCAGATCATCCGCGCTCGCCCAGCAGCATGGCCGCGCGGGCTCGCTCTTCTTCCGTCAAGGGCGGGAGGCTGCTGTCCGGACGGCGACGCGCTCGGATCACCAGCAAGGCTCCAATGCCCAACACCAGCATCGGCGGCGTAAGCCACAACAGATAGGTCGTCGGCTCGAAGGGCGGGTCGAGCAGCACGAAAACCCCATACCGGGCGACTATGTAATCGAGAGCCTGCTTATCCGTATCGCCGGCGGCGAGTCGTTTCCTCAGCAATACGCGCAGATCATGGGCGAGATCGGCGTTCGATTCATCGATGGACTGGTTCTGGCAGACGAGGCAGCGCAATTCCTGGCTGAGGGCGCGGCCGCGGGCCTCGAGCACCGGATCGGCGAGTCGCTCGGACGGCTCGACGGCAGAAGCGGCCGCTCCGAAGACGGTCAGCAGCGCCGCGGCAAGCAGCAGCCGCCGGATCATCAGGAGTCCGCCGACCCTACGGGCATGGCAACCGTGGAGGCGCGGGGCGCTTGCGCACGCACGCGCAGCCGGCGATCGCTGAGCGACACCAGCCCGCCCAAGGCGGCGAGGATTGCGCCAAACCAGATCCATGGCACGAGCGGGTTGTAATACGCGCGCAGGACCCACCCCCCTTGGCCGTCGCCGTCGCCGAGTGCCAAGTAGAGATCGCCGAACCCGTTGGTCGCGATCGCCGTGTTGCTGGTCTGGCTTTTTGCCACGGGATACCAGCGCCGTTCGGGATAGAGCGTCATCGCCGCACTGCCGGGCCGCTCGACCACGATTTGAGCGCGCTGAGCCCGGTAATTGGCAACGTCTCCCTCGGTCACGCCGACAAAATGCAGGGTGCGGCCGGCGATCTGGACGGTATCGCCCGGATGCACGGTTTCGATCCGCTCGCTGCGCCACGCGGTCGACACGACGGCCCCCGCGATCAGCACGCCGACCCCGAAATGAGCGATTGCGTATCCCCAGGTCCCGCGCGGCAAATGCCGCAGCCGCCGCCACACCGCGCCCAATGATTGCTTCGTCGCTCCGCCGCGGTCCGCGAGATCGGCCAAGACGCCAGCCATCGCCCAAACTGCGAGCGCAATCCCCGCCAGCGCCGCTGGCGGAGCGGACCGGTCGAAGGCGAAGACGATCGCCGGGGCAAGCAATGCGCCGAAGGCGGCCGGCGCCAGACGGCGCAGCGCAGCAGTCAGCCTGCCGCGGCGCCAGGCCAGTACCGGCCCGATCACCATCGCGATGATCCCCGGCGCCAGGATCGGCACAAAGGTCTTATCGAAGAACTGCGGACCGACGGATAGTTTTTCGCCGCTCCACACCTCCGCAAACAGGGGATAGAACGTCCCCAGAAACACCGTCGCCATCCCGGCGCAGAGCACGAAATTGTTGAGCACCAGCGCCCCTTCCCGGCTGACCGGGGCGAAGGGCTGGCCGGCTTCCAGGCTGGGGGCGCGCAGTGCGTAGAGTAAGAGCCCGCCGCCGATCACCAGCGCGATCAGCACCAAGATGAACACGCCCCGCGTCGGATCGACCGCGAACGAATGGACCGAGGTGAGGACGCCCGAGCGCACGAGAAAGGTCCCGATCAGGCTCATGCCGAAAGTGAGGATTGCGAGCAGGATCGTCCAGCGCTGCAGGCTCTCGCGCTTTTCGCAAACCGCCGCCGAGTGCAGCAGCGCGGTGCCGAGCAGCCAGGGCATGAACGAGGCGTTCTCGACCGGGTCCCAATACCACCAGCCGCCCCAGCCGAGCACGTAATAGGCCCACCAGCTGCCCATTGCGATGCCGATCGTCAGCCCGCACCAGGCGGTCAATGCCCAGGGCCGCACCCAGCGCGCCCAGGCGGCGCCGACTCGCCCTTCGATCAGCGCGGCGATCGCGAAAGAATAGGTGATCGAGAACCCGACATAGCCGAAATAGAGAAACGGCGGGTGGAAGGCGAGACCCGGATCCTGCAATAGCGGGTTCAGGTCGCGCCCGTCGACCGGGACCGGGAATAGCCGGTCGAACGGGTTCGACGTCCCGATGATGAAGGCCAAGGTGCCAAAGCCGAGCAAGCCCTGAATTGCCAATGTGCGCGCCCGCAAGGTGGCCGGCAATGACCGCCCGAGAGCGGCGACGAGCCCACCGAACAAGGTCAGCATGAAGACCCAGAGCATCATCGAGCCTTCATGGCTGCCCCAGACCCCGGTCACCTTGTAGAGCATCGGTTTCGCGGTGTTCGAATTCTCGAACACGTTCCGCACCGAGAAATCCGACACGATGTGCGCGTGCATAAAGATGGCGAAGGCGAGCGCCACGAGCCCAAACTGCAGCAACGCTGCCGACCGCCCCAGATCCATCAGCGGCCGGCTGCGCACCGACGCTCCAACCAGCGGCACGGTGCCCTGTGCCAGCGCCACGATGAGCGCAAGCACGAGAGCGAAATGGCCGATCTCTACGAGCATGCTACGGCGCTCCTACCGCTCATTCCTTCCGGACAGGGAAACTCAGGGAAAAATCCGGGCGGCCTTAACTTTAACTCCGCCGGTAGTGACGGTACAGTACATCCCTCGACCCTACCGCAAAGATGGCGATGCGCACCGAAACGCCATAACCCGGGAGTGGCAGATGCGTCATTCGATCGAGGAGGCCCGGCAGCGCTACGCAGAGGAATTGCGGTTCACGGCCAAGTTGGGTTCTCGCGCGGTCGTCGAAGCCTTTGCGGCGGTGCCGCGGGAGCGCTTCTTC
The DNA here is from genome assembly GCA_963700185.1 of uncultured Alphaproteobacteria bacterium. Taxonomy (GTDB): domain Bacteria; phylum Pseudomonadota; class Alphaproteobacteria; order ATCC43930; family CGMCC-115725; genus AP-15. The sequence continues at coordinate 74,278 of CAVOWP010000011.1, read as the reverse complement.
GGACCGGGGCCGTGGCGGGTCCTCAGCCCGATGGCGATGCCCGAGTATTGGACGACGGAGGACGCCGATCCGCGCCACCTCTACCACGACGTGCTGATCGCGATCGACGAGGAGCGGCGCCTCAACAACGGGCAGCCCAGCCTTTGGGCCCGTATGTACGACCATCTCGAACTGAGCCGTGGCGACCATGTCGTCCATGTCGGTGCCGGCACCGGCTATTACAGCGCCATCCTCGCCGAAATTGTCGGCCGCACCGGACGGGTCACCGCGATTGAGGTCAACCCCATCCTTGCCGCCCGAGCCAAGGAGAATCTCGGCGCCGCTTGGCCGCAAGCGACGGTGGTAGCAGCGGATGGTTTCCTATTCCAACCCGACCGACCGACCGACGCTATCGTCGTCAACGCCGGGGTGACGCATTTTTCTCCTGTCTGGCTCGGTTCATCGGCCGGGTGGGGATCATCCCGTGCGTTGGCGGGCGAGATCCGGCAGCGGAGGAAAAATTGACGGCGGCGTTGGCAAGGGGCGATTTCACCGCCATTCGGTCGCTGCGGCGCGCCCCCGATGAGCCGGATGACACATGCTGGCTCGCCGGCGAGGGGTGGTGGCTGTCCACCTCCCCCGCCAGCTCCGGTTGAAGCCCGTTAGGCAGCGGCGGTCGGCAGCAGATCGGAGCGATAGGCCGGCCGCAGAATTTCGAGCCGCATCGGCACCGGCGTGCCGAGCCACAGCGCGTTCTTGCTGTGATCGTCGTAAGAGCTCTCGGTCAGCGGGTGGACGAGAACATCGAGACCCTCGCGGTTCAGCATCAGCCAGGGCACGATTTTCTGGAACTCCGCGGTCTTAAAGATGACGCTGAACTGCGAGATCGGGTGCGGGCCTATCGGTTCATCGCTGAACGCTCCGGGTCTGACGGCGAATTGGCTGACGATCGCGTCGCGCAGGCGTTCGGCGGTCGGCCGCGTGGCGGGGTCGTAATAGACGTGTGCGTGGTAGCCTTTGAGTTCGGTCATCGAGGGTTCCTCCTCTCAGCGTTCGCGGGAAGTGTGAAGCCGGCGCTCGACCTCGGCCTGCCACTGCTCGAGCGGCATGAAACCGGATGTCTCGCGGCAGTGCTTTTCAGTCTGCGCCATGATCTCGTCATTCGGCAATGACAGGTCGATCGGTACGCTGTGCGGCTGCGGCACGTACCAGGGCGTATCCATGTAGATCTCGATCATATTCCCCTCGGGGTCGGGGAAATAGATCGACAGCGCGTTGCCGTGGCTGGTCTGGCGGATGCCAGTGACCCCGGCATCGCGGACCCGATGGTGCGTCGTCTTGAGCTGGTCGAGACCGGAAACTTTGAACGACAGCTGATTGACCGTGCTGACCCCCTCCGGCGCGCGCCCCGAAACGATGACGAGCTGGTGATGGTGCCCCGGCGCCGCCGTCATAAACGCGAGCTCGCCGCCGCGGCCGCCGATGTCGCGATCGGAGACCACAAGCCCGATCGTCTTCGTATAGAACGCGACCATTTTGTCGATGTCGCGGGCATAAACACCGCAATGCGACAGTTGCGGACCGATCTGTGATGTCATGCTCTCCTCCTGGAACCGGGCCTGCCCGGCTCGTTCGCATACATACGAGCGGAGCCATTATGTATCAAATCGATTGATCATATGCAGATCATTCGCTCTATCGATATTCGTGTTGACCTCAACCCGCTGATACGCGTTCACGCAGCGATCAGAGAACGCGCGGTCAACCGAGCCTTCTGCCGCAAGAAACGCAGAACCATGTCTTATAAAAAATTTGGTCATTGCAGGATCTTCCCCAAATCGTACGGCTGAGCGGCCTCAAGGTTCGGCGGGGCCCCGGCTCCGCTCCCCCGACAGCCCTTCGAGCCGTCTAAACCTTCAAAAGCTCGTCCAAATCATCGGTGACGGCGGCGGCGGCAGGAGCGGCGGCGGGTTCTGGGTCGCCTTCGAGCATGTCCTTTGCCCCGATGTCGAGCGCCCGGTCGATCAGCATGTTATAGGATGCCTCCACGAGGCCGGGCGTTTTCTTCAGGTGATGGTGCTGGATTATCTTGTGTGGGTTGAAGATGAAAACATGACTGATCGGGCCTGACTTTCCCGGTTTGATGTCGATGTAAAACAGGTCCTTGAGGATTTTCATTCGCGCTCCCCATGTATATTCTGCTCTCTGGCCGGTAAAATCCGCTGCGTGGGCCATTTCATTGGCCTTAGCGATGTTCACAAATGAATTATCCCATGTGGCGCACCACAAACCGAGATACGTAGAGGAAACTGGCTTGCCGTTGCTCATCTCGTCCATGATCTTCAAGATCAGCGGCATGGTTTTCGGAATGGTGACGAATCCCTTGTTCGCCTTCCTGTTCCACAATAACGGTTCTATTCCAGGCCATAGGGCATTCCGTTGATCGAGCTGCTTCTGCGCTATGGCGCTCGTCGCGCGGGTCGATATCATGTGTCGCGTCTGCCTTTCAGAGGGGGCGGGCCGGGTTTTGGACGCCCGGCCCTTCGGTTCGGTCTGCGTTTCGGCTTGGCCGGGATTGGAAGCCGGACCATTGCCGCTGCGATTTGGAAGATCTCATAAAACATCAGTTGAATCAATGATTTAGATATTTACTTGTCAATATTGAGTCGTCATATGTAGCATTTCACACCCTTCAGAACGCAGGGCATGTTGCATCTCACTTGCCGGAATGCATGAGACGTTACAGGGCGGCGGCAATTCCTTGAGATATTTCAAGTCGTTACCACCGCCCGGCACAGTTCTCGCAATGTGCTGACATGTGCTCGCGGTGCTCAATAGGGATGGTCCGGAAGGGGTAGGGGACATCCCCTCAGTCCTGCGGGCAGCGTGCGTAAAATGCCTACGGGCGCGGTTCGTGCAGTTTGCGCCGTGCTACGGGCCTGACCTTGATTTCGCCTTCGTGCTGGCGGGCCTGTGCGAGATCATAGGCCATCTGAAGCCGCAGCCACGCTTCCGCGTCGCTGCCGAATGCCTTGCCGAGACGGATTGCCATGTCGGCCGAAACGCCGCTCTTGCCTTGACCAGATTGTTGAGGGTCTGCCGGGTCACGCCCAAAATCTGTGCCCCTTCGGTGATCGTCAGGCCGAGCGATTTCAATGCAGTCGTGCCGGACCGAGACGCCAGGGTGGGGCGGGTTCTTGATGCTCATTGCGTACCTCCTGTTCGCTAGTGGTAGCCGACCAAATCAACATCGGTGGCGTCCCCCTCCTCAAGCGGAAGATCATCCGCCAGTTGGCGCGCACGGTGATGCTCCAATAACCGGCAAGCTCGCCTCTCAGTGGGTGCAGCCGAAACTCGGCAAGTCACGGGCCCGGCGGGAATGAATTTGCCTGGCTACCGGCTTCACGGGCTGAAGGGCGACTGCAAGGGAGTGGGCCGTTTCGCTCCACGTTGGTTGAAAATCTGAGTTCTTGCGTACCTTATGGTGGTGATGGCTACATGATCAGCAAAATGTTTGAAGGTCCCGGTGGACTATGGCCGCTACACCGTCACCGTCCCCCACTCCACGGGCAAGATTTCGCAATCGACTAGGCGTCTGGTTCTTCGCGACAGTTTTCATCGTAGTATTTCCGCTGATTCCGATCTTTGTCGAGTTGGCTCAGAGTGGAGAAGTGAAGCCGGAGACCTACTTGCTCACCGCAGCCGTGCTGGCAGTTGGCTATGGCTTCACTTCTCAGGAACCGTTTTTTTGGGCTTTTTACGGTCTAATCTTCCTTGGTTCGCTCGCGTATGACTACAACCCTGCCGCCATTCCGCCGTCACCGGCGTGGCCGGAACAACTTGCCGGCATCGAGGCTTGGATTACGCACCATCTCGCACTAATTTTCGTACTGCTAGTGGCGATACTCCATGCCCTAGAAAGGTTCATATGGCACGTGGTTTGGGACAAGCTGTTTCCAGACTGGCGAAAGTGAGGTTGACGTGGCGCTCCTTGAGGCAATTCCAGTCGCAACGCTGGTGGTTGCAGCTGCGGCCGCCACGCGAGGCATCTGGGAGGCGGTAACAGGACTCCTCGCCAAGAGAGCAGCTCAGAAGGTCATCGCGCGCAGAACCGGGTCGGACGAGCGGCTACGCAATCTCGTAGAGCACTTTGGCGAAGGGCGCCCAGCCGATGCAGACGTAGAGGCAGCAGCGAAGACCATTAGAGAGTCTTTGAAAGGTGAGCTCACCGCAACAGAGCTGCGCCGGGTTGGCCAAGGCCTTGACCAGTCGAACAAGTCAGGTGAGCGACGCTACATCGAAGATCTTATAAGCGCTGCGCCGAAGATCTGAACGGCTGCGATTGACGGCAGCAGACTAACCGAGGGCCGCTGGCCTGGCTCGCGCGCCTGCCGTGTCGTGATTTCGCTCGATGCTGTCCACGATTCCGCACCGTTCCGATTTCGCAGGCATACGCAAACTGCCGCATGCCACCATCTATCGAATCGATTGATTATATGGTATGCATTCGCGCTATGGATATCCGCGCTGTCGACCTCAACCTGCTGAAAGCCTTTGACGCGCTGATCAGAGAGCGCGCCGTCACCAAAGCGGCGGGCCGGATTGGTCTGTCGCAGCCGGCGATGAGCCATGCGCTGTCGCGCCTGCGGGATCTGTTTTCCGACGATCTGTTCGTCCGCACCCCCAATCGCATGGAGCCGACTGCCCGCGCACGCGAGATCGCGCCCCTCGTCTCGGCCGCTATCGAGCATATCGAGGCGGCACTCAACCTCGGTGTCGGCTTCGATCCGGCAAAGAGTGCCGGCATCTTTACCGCCGGCATGGCCGAATATGCCGAGGTCGCTCTCGTCGGGCGCCTTGCCGAGAGCTTTGCGCGACAAGCCGCCAAGGCGACGTTGCGCCTCACACCGCTGACCGGCATCGAAGCCGCCGAGCAACTCGATAAAGGGGCGATCGACGTCGCGGTCTCCCACCTGCGCGCCTTGCCGGCGCATCTCGATTCGATCGTGCTGCTGCGCGACCCGTTCGTGCTCATCGCGCGCCGGTGCCATCCGCTGGCGGGGCAATCGCCGTCGATCGAAGCCTATGCGGCGCTCGACCACGTCCTCGTATCGCCGCGCGGCGATACCACGGGCGCGGTCGACCGCGCCCTTGCCGATTTCGGGCTGAAGCGCCGCATCGCGCTGTTGGTCGCGACATATCTAGCGCTGCCGGCCGTGCTCGCGGCATCCGATCTCGTCGCCACGGTGCCGCAACGCACCGCTCGGCAAATCGCCGCGATGGCCGATATCCAGATCATGCCGCTGGCGATCGACCTCTCCGCAACCGTGTCGATGGCGTGGCACCGCCGGACGACGAGCGAACCGGCTCAAATCTGGTTCCGTTCACTGCTGACCGAAGCGGCGAGAGATTGATCGAAGCGTCACCGCGCTCGGCGCCGGTGCTCCGTGTTTAGACCAGATTTCGACCAAATTGCCCTTGTCATTGCGAGGCGCGCCTTGCGCGACGAAGCAATCTCGGGCCGGGAAGTCTCGGTGGGCACGAGATTGCTTCGCTGCGCTCGCAATGACAGTTGGAAATTGGTGGCGCAACCTGATCGGAATCTGCACTAGAACGCGGCACAAGAGTCTCGGGTGATAATGCCGACCGATTGCTGGTGGAACTGTGTCTTGTAGGCCTCGATCAACGCCGACAGCCGCCGCGGGAGATCGGGTTCCGGCTTGGCGGCGACGAGCAGGATTTTGGTCTGGCCGCCGGCGATCTGCCCGGTCAACGGGTTGCGCCATTGGCCCTCTCCGTCGAAGGCGGTGAAGCCGTCGGGGAAGTTTGGCGCGATGGTCCGCGCCGCAAATTCAGCCCACTCGGCGTCGGTCAGCGGCTGGCGCCCCTTGATATTGCGGCCGAAGAACAATTCAACGACGAGCATGTGCCGTTCGGCCGGCAGCAGACAGAAGTACGCGGGCGCCGGCAACTCGGCGCAGCCGGCGAGCAGCAATAACCACACCAGAGCCGGCATGGTCCAATTTTGCCGAGCGGGCGCAGCGGCTACTCTGCGGCCACTCTGAGCGCCGCGGGTTCGACTTTGGCGGCGCAGAATTTGAATTCGGGGATCTTGCCGATCGGGTCGAGCTGCGGGTTGGTCAGGATGTTGGCGGCGGCTTCGGCGTAGCAGAACGGGATGAACACCTGGCCTGGGGCGACGGCGCTGTCGGCGCGCGCCTTCAGTTCGATGACGCCCCGCCGGGTCGAAACACGGATCTGCTCGCCGGCGGCGAGCCCGAGCCTGCGCAGTTCGGCCGGAGCGAGGCTAGCGACCGCCTCGGGCTCGATCTCGTCGAGCACGCTGGCGCGCCGCGTCATCGCGCCGGTGTGCCAGTGCTCGAGCTGCCGGCCGGTGGTCAATACCATCGGGTATTCGGCATCCGGCTCCTCGGCCGGCGGGATGATCGCCGCCGGAACCAGCCGACCGCGGCCCGACGCCGTCGGGAACCCGTCGCCGAAGACGATGTCGTGCCCGGGCTCGGTCTCGGAGTCGCAGGGATAGGTCACCGAACTCTCGCGTTCGAGCCGCTCCCAGGTGATCCCGTTCAGAGACGGCATCGCCAGTTTCATCTCGGCGAACACATCGCGCGGATGGGTGTAGGACCAGTTGAGCCCGATGCGGCACGCAATCTGCTGGATGATCCACCAATCGAGCCGCGCATTGCCGGGCAACGGCAAGGCGGCCCGGCCCATCTGCACCTGGCGGTTGGTGTTGGAAACGGTGCCGTCCTTCTCCGGCCAGGCCGAAGCCGGCAACACGACATCGGCGTATTTGGCGGTCTCGGTCAGGAAGATGTCCTGCACGACGAGGTGTTCGAGCTTGGCGAGCGCGTCGCGCGCATGCTCGACATCGGGGTCCGACATCGCCGGGTTCTCGCCCATGATGTACATGCCGCGGATCTCGTCGCGATGCACCGCGTCCATGATCTCGACGACGGTCAGCCCGCGCTTGTCGTCGAGGCTGGTCTGCCATAGCGCCTCAAAGCTCTCGCGGATCTTCGGGTCGTCAACCGGCTGGTAATCGGGAAATACCATCGGAATGAGGCCGGCGTCGGACGCGCCCTGGACATTGTTCTGGCCGCGCAATGGATGAAGCCCAGTGCCCGGGCGGCCGACCTGCCCGGTGATCAACGCCAGCGCGATCAGGCAGCGCGCATTGTCGGTGCCGTGGGTATGCTGCGAGATCCCCATTCCCCAAAAGATGATCGCCGCCTCGGCGCGGGCGTAAGTGCGCGCGACATAGCGCAGGGTCTCCGCATCGACGCCGCAGATCGGCGCCATCTTTTCCGGCGAATATTCGCGGATATGCTCGCGCAATTTCTCGAAGTCTTCCGTGTGGGCCTGCACGTATTGCCGGTCGTGAAGGCCCTCTTCGATGATCGTGTGGATCAGCGCGTTGAGCAGCGCCACGTCGCGCCCGGGATTGAAACGCAACGTCGCCGTCGCATACCGCGTCAAGCTGTAGCCGCGCGGATCGATCACGAAAATTTTGGCGCCGCGCTTTGCCGCCTGTTTGAAGAAGGTTGCCGCAACCGGGTGGTTTTCGGTCGGCCGCGCGCCGATGACAATGATGACGTCGGAATCGGCCGCGGCAGTGAACGGCGCGGTCACTGCGCCCGAGCCGATCCCCTCCATCAGCGCCGCCACCGACGAGGCGTGGCACAGCCGAGTGCAATGGTCGACATTGTTGCTGCCGAACCCGGTGCGGACCAGTTTTTGGAAAAGGTAGGCTTCCTCGTTCGAGCCTTTGGCGGAGCCGAAACCGGCCAGGGCCCGCTTGCCATCCCGATCCCGGATGCGCTTCAGGCCCGCCGCAGCGAGATCCAGCGCCTCTTCCCAGGTTGCCTTCCGGAAATGCGTGTAAGGATTGGCGGGATCGATATCGGTGTCGTGCTTCGAGATGCCGTCCTTACGGATCATCGGCTCGGTCAGCCGGTCCGGGTGGTGCGCATAATCGAAGCCGAAGCGGCCCTTGACGCAGAGCCGGTTGTGATTGGCCGGCCCGTCCTTGCCCTCGACCGCGACAATGCGGTCCTCACGGATCTTGTAGGTCAATTGACAGCCGACCCCGCAATAGGGACAGACGCTGTCGACCTCCCGGTCGGGGGCGTTGGCATAAACGCCGTTCGCGTCGACCAGGGTAGCGGGCATCAGCGCGCCGGTCGGGCAGGCCTGCACGCATTCGCCGCAGGCAACACAGGTGCTGTTGCCCATCGGGTCGTCGAAATCGAAGATGATCTTTTCATGGTAGCCGCGCGCCGCCATGCCGATCACGTCGTTGACCTGGACTTCGCGGCAGGCGCGGACGCAGAGATTGCACTGGATGCAGGCGTCGAGCTGCACCGCCATCGCCGGGTGACTGCGGTCGGGCGCCGGCGGCGCGTGGCGCGGGAAGCGGCTGTCGCTGACGCCCATCGTGTCGGCCCATTGCCAGAGCCGCGAATTGGGGTCGTGCGCCGCGGCCCGCGACGGCTGATCGCCGATCAGCAGCTCGAAGACCATCTGGCGCGAGAAGCGGGCGCGCTCGCTCGCGGTCTGCACCTTCATGCCGGGCGTTGGCTTGCGCACGCAGGAGGCCGCGAGCACGCGCTCGCCCTCGATCTCGACCATGCAGGCGCGGCAGTTGCCGTCGGCGCGGTACCCTGGTTTCGGCAGCCAGCACAGATGCGGGATCTCGATGCCCTGCCGGTCGGCCACCTGCCAGATCGTCTCGCCGGGGGCGGCCGACACTTCGATGCCGTCGAGAAAGAAGCGGATCGGTTCAGTCATCGGGAAGTCTCCCGCGATAACGTCATCCCGGCGCAGGCCGGGACCCATGCTTCAACCGCTTCTGCGGCGGATAAATGGGTCCCGGCCTTCGCCGGGATGGCAATTGGTTTTCGTTGGGCGGATACCCCAATCACGTCAGATCCTCGCGGAAATGCTTCAGCACCATTTTGACCGGGTTCATCGCGGCTTGGCCCAGGCCGCAGATCGAGGCGTCGCTCATGACCTGCGTCAGCTCCTGCAGCAGCGGCTCGTCCCAATGCGGCGCCGTCATCAGCTTGACCGCCTTTTCGGTGCCCGCGCGGCACGGCGTGCATTGGCCGCAGCTCTCGTCCTCGAAGAAGCGCAGCAGGTTGAGCGCCACCGCCTTCATGTCGTCCTTGTCCGACAGCACCACCACCGCAGCCGAGCCGATCAGGCATCCTTCGGGTTCGAGCGTCCCGAAATCGAGGGGGATGTCGGCCAGCGAGGCAGGCAGGATCCCACCCGAAGCGCCGCCCGGAAGGTAGCCTCTGAATGCATGTCCCTCGGCCATACCGCCGCAAAATTCCTCTATGAGCTGGCGCGCCGTTATGCCCGCGGGGGCGAGTTTGACCCCCGGGTCCCGCACCCGCCCCGAGACCGAGAACGTCCGCAGGCCATTGCGCCCGTTGCGGCCCTGGTTGGTGAACCACTCCGGCCCCTTCTCGACGATGTCGCGTACCCAGTAGAGGGTCTCGACATTGTTGCAGAGGGTCGGCCGGCCGAATAGCCCGACCTGCGCCGGGAAGGGCGGCCGCTGCCGCGGCAGCCCGCGCTTGCCCTCGATGCTCTCGAGCATCGCCGATTCTTCGCCACAGATGTATGCCCCAGCACCGCGGCGCACGTGAATGCGTGCGTGACGCGATAACCCAGCCTTCTCGACCGCGGCGATCTCGCTGTCGAGGATCGCTCGGCACTGCGGGTATTCGTCGCGCAGATACATGAAGATTTCGGCCGCCTCGACGACCCACGCCGCGATCAGCATCCCTTCGATCATGCGGTGCGGATCGGTTTCGAGAAAATACCGGTCCTTGAAGGTGCCGGGCTCGCCCTCGTCGGCGTTGACCGCCAAAAGCCGGGGCCCCGGTTCCTGACGCACCAGACGCCACTTGCGGCCGGCCGGGAACCCGGCGCCGCCGAGCCCGCGCAGGCCGGCGTGTTCGAGGGTTTCGATCAATTCCTCCGGGTTGCGCTCCTCGGCGAGGCAGGCCGCGAGCAGGCGATAGCCGCCGGCGGCGCGATAGGCGTCCAGGCCGACAAATTCCGGGACCACCGGATGGCTGTCGCCGACGGAAACCGCGGCGGCGATATTGTCCACGGTAGCGTGCTCGTGCAGCGCGTGCCCGATCGCCACGACGGGCGCACGATGGCACCCGCCCATGCAGGGGGCGCGGACGACCCGGACCCCCTCGCCGAGCCTGCCGCGAAGATTTTCGAGCAACCGCGCCGCGCCGGCGAGCTCGCAGCTCAGGCTGTCGCAGACCCGCACGGTGAGCGACGGGGGAGGCGCCTCACCGTCCATGACGATGTCGAAATGGGCATAGAACGAGGCGACTTCGTAGACCTCGACGAGCGCCAGCCGCATATCCTCGGCGAGCGCCGCCAGGTGGCGGGCATGCAGGCAGCCGAAATGGTCCTGCAGCAGATGCAGGTGCTCGATCATCAGATCACGCCGGCGCTCGCGCTCGCCGAGCAGTGATTGCACCTCGGCGAGAGCGGCCGGATCGACCTGCCGGCCCTTGGGATGATCCGGTCCGCGCCGCCGACCCGACCCGGGATGAACCCGGCGGTCGTGTTTTAGGGGCGCTGGCATAAGTGCGATTCGAACCCCTCTTCCCCCCAAGGGGCGGAGCGGGAGCATCTGGTGCGAGTCATGGCCGGTCTACACCGCCCCTTCCTTGTGGAGCGCGGCGATATCGTCCTCGCCGTAGCCGAGCCAGCCGAGGATCTCGTCGGTGTGCTCGCCGAGCAATGGCGAGCGCTTCACCTCGACCGGCGAGTCGGAAAGCTTGATCGGCGAGGCGACCTGCATGTAGCGGCCGCGCGTCGGATGATCGACCTCGACCAGAAAGCCGCGCTCGTAGAGCGACTTGTCTTCGTAAATGTCCTTCATCGACAGGATCGGGCCGCACGGAACGTCGACATCGTTGAGCGCCTTCATGACCTCGAACTTGGTCTTTGTCATCGTCCACTTCTCGATTATCGAGAAGCATTCCGGGATTTTCGGCAAACGCGCCTGCGGCGTCGCATATCCCGGGTCGGTGATCAGTTCCTCGCGGCCGCAAAGCTTCATCAGCGGCTCCCAGCTCGGCGGCTGGATGATTACATAGACATAGTCGTTCGGTCCGCCGGGCGCGCAGCGCAGTGCCGCACCAGGTTGGCCGCCGCCCGAGGCGTTGCCGGCCCGCGGCACGGCGTCGCCGCATTCCTTGTTGGGATATTCGGGCAAGGGCCCGCGCATCAGACGCTGCTGATCGCGCATTTTGACGCGACACAGATTCAGCACAGCGTCGGTCATCGCGACCTCGACCCGCTGGCCCTTGCCAGTGCGTTCGCGCTGATAAAGCGCGGCGAGAACCCCGGCGATCGTGTGCACGCCGGTGCCGCTGTCGCCGATCTGCGCGCCGGTCACGGTCGGCGGCCCGTCCTCCCAGCCGGTCGTGCTCGCCGCACCGCCCATGCATTGCGCGACATTCTCATAGGCCTTGCAATCCTGGTACGGGCCAGGACCGAAGCCTTTGATCGAAGCGTAGATGATCCGCGGGTTCAATTCCTGAAAGCGCTCCCACGTGAAGCCCTGGCGATCGAGCACCCCGGGCCCGAAATTTTCGAGCACGATGTCGCAGCGCCGCACCAGATCCTCGATGACCTTCTTGCCCCTGGGGGATTTCAGGTTGACCGTGATGCTGCGCTTGTTGGAGTTCAGCATCGTGAAATAGAGGCTGTCGGCCCCCTTCACGTCCTGCAACTGGCCGCGGGTGATGTCGCCGCGGCCCGGCATCTCGATCTTGATGACATCGGCGCCCATCCACGCCAGCAGTTGGGTGCCGGTCGGCCCCGCCTGCACATGGCTCAGATCGAGAACGCGCACACCTTCCAGCGCTTTGCTCATTGCTTTGCCTCGCGTAACTCGTCATTCCCGCGAAAGCGGGAATCCAGGGGCCGCCGTTCCGTCGCCCGCCCCTGGACCCCCGCTTTCGCGTGGGCGACGGTTGAGCCTACTTGTACCTCGTCCCTCGTCGCGTCGAGAAAATCGCCGTGCTGCTCGACATGCGCGGCGAGGCCCAAGGTGTGCTCGCGCGCCAGCCGCTCGGCGCGTTCGGGGTCGCGGCGTTCGAGCGCTTCGATGATCCTGAAGTGGTCCGCGATCGAACGCGCGGCCCGGTTTTCCTGATGGATCGTGATCTTGCGGATCGCGCGCATGTGGATGAACAAGTTTTCCGTAATCTCCGCGAGCAGGGAACAGCCGCTCATCCTGATAATCGCCTGGTGAAAGGCGATGTTCGCATCGGAATATTCGTCGAGCCGATCGCCGCTATTCCCTGCTCTGAATTCGTCCATCAGCCGGTGCAGCCCAGCAATCTCCTCCGCCGAGCCACGCTCGGCTGCGAGTTGCGCCGCCATGCTTTCGAGCGCCGCCATGACGGTGATCATCTCCACGATCTCGCGCTTGGTCTTGCGCACGACAAAGATGCCGCGGCGTGGGCGGGTGCGGACAAAGCCTTCCTGCTCGAGCAACGTCATCGCCTCACGGATCGGCGTGCGGCTGACCCCGAGCCCCTGCGACAGCCGCCGCTCGTCGAGCCGGATCTCCTCCGGATGGTCGTAGATGTCCATCGCGGTGATCGCCCGCTTCAGCGCAGCATAGGCTTCCTTGCGGAAGGTGGTGCTGGTGTCCAGCCGAGGCATGTCGAGGGTCGGGCTGATTTCGGACATAACCGAGGTATATGGTATACCAGATGGGCCCGGCAACCGCTTTTGCGCCCACGGCGCGGTAAGCGCGCGTGATTGGCAAGCGGCGGCATTTTAACTAGACTCGATGGTTAGGGATATTGCACGACGGAAGCGGCGTTTTCGTGCCATCCGGTGTAGCGGAGGCCTCCATGCACGACTGGCCTTACACGGCCCCTGACCCGCCGCGCGGTGCCGCATCTTGCGCGCGGCACAGGTCTTGTCTCCCTGGCTTGCTTCGGTCGCTGATCGTATGCGCCGCGGTCCTCGTTTCTGCCTGTCAGCAGACCGGCGTACTCGATCCGCAGGGGCCGATCGCGTCGGCACAGCTGCTCCTCCTGATCAACTCCACGGCAATCATGCTCGTCGTCGTGGTTCCGGTGATCCTGGCAACCTTGGGGTTCGCCTGGTGGTACAGGTCGTCCAATACCCGCGCCAGCCGCGCCTGGGATGAGGCCTATGAAGGGCGCATCGAGTTTGTCACCTGGTCGATCCCGGCGCTGATCGTCATCCTGCTGGGCGGGGTCATCTGGATCGGTTCCCACCAACTCGATCCGCGGGCGCCGATCCCGGCGGACGCCAAGCCGCTTCGGGTCGACGTCGTGGCGCTCGATTGGAAATGGCTGTTCATCTATCCCGATCAGGGCATTGCCGCGGTCAACCAATTGGTCGTGCCGGTCGGAACCCCGGTCGACTTCACCCTGACGTCGGCGACGGTGATGAATTCGTTCTTCGTGCCGCAGCTCGGCAGCCAGATCTACACGATGGGAGGGATGACCACCCACCTCAACCTGCTCGCCGCCGAGCCCGGCGAGTACCCCGGCTTTTCGGCAAATTTCAGCGGCGACGGCTTTTCCGACATGCGGTTTATTGCGAAGGCGGTGCCGGCCCGCGATTTCGACGCCTGGGTTGCAAAGGTGCGCGGCGCCGGGGCCGCGCTCGACGATGCCGCCTACGCCGAATTGGCCAAGCCGAGCATAGCCGTGCCGCCGACGACCTACCGCTTGGTCGAGCCCAAGTTGTTCGACCGCATCATCGAGCAGACAGTGTCGGGTCCCCCCCTCCCTAACCCTCCCCCGCATGCGGGGGAGGGAAGGGTGGGGGCGGGCGTTGGTGCGGCCTGGTCCCCGCCGGCGCCACAAGCAGGAGGTTGAGATGCTGGGCAGGCTGAGCTGGGCTGCGATCCCGTTCAACCAACCTCTGCCGCTATACGCGATGGGGGTGGTCGGTATCGTCATTCTGGCCGTGCTCGGGATCATCACCAAGAAAACGTGGTGGCCGTATCTGTGGCGCGAGTGGATCACCAGCGTCGATCACAAGCGAATTGGGGTCATGTATATGGCTCTGGCGCTGATCATGCTTGTGCGCGGCTATGTCGACGCAATTATGATGCGCTCGCAGCAAGCGATCGCCATCGGCGACGCGCAAGGATACCTGCCGCCCGATCACTACAACCAGATCTTTTCCTCACACGGCACGATCATGATCTTTTTTGTGGCGATGCCGTTCGTCATCGGACTGATGAACTTTGTTGTGCCATTGCAGCTCGGCGTGCGAGACGTCGCCTTCCCCGTCTTGAACTCGGTCAGCTTTTGGCTCACGGCATCGGGCGCGCTGCTGATCAACGTATCGCTCGTCATCGGCAGTTTCGCCCGCACGGGCTGGATGGGCTATCCGCCGCTGTCCGAACTCGCCTTTTCGCCCGATGAGGGCGTCGACTATTACCTTTGGCTCTTGCAAATCTCGGGCATCGGCACCTTGCTGACCGGCGTCAATTTCGTCACCACGATCCTCAAATTGCGCGCCCCGGGCATGATCTATTTCCGCATGCCGGTGTTCTGCTGGACCGCTCTCGCCGCAAACTTGTTGATCGTTGCTGCGTTTCCGATCCTGACCGCGACCTTCGTGATGCTGCTGCTCGACCGTTACCTCGGCATGCACTTCTTTACCAGTAACGCCGGCGGCAACCAGATGATGTACGTCAATCTGTTCTGGGCGTGGGGCCATCCGGAGGTCTACATCCTGATCCTGCCGGCGTTCGGCGTATTTTCTGAAGTGGTCGCGACCTTTTCCGGCAAAGGGCTGTTCAGCTACCGCTCGATGGTTCTCGCGACCCTGGGGATCTGCATCCTCTCATTCACGGTTTGGCTGCATCACTTCTTCACAATGGGGGCGGGCGCCGACGTCAATTCCTTCTTCGGCATCATGTCGGCGATCATTGCGGTGCCGACCGGCGTCAAAATCTTCAACTGGCTGTTCACAATGTTCCGTGGTCGGATCGTGTTCACGACCCCCATGCTGTTTGCGGTCGGCTTCATGGTCACCTTCGTCATCGGCGGCATGACGGGTGTTTTGTTGGCGGTTCCGCCGGTCGACTTCGTACTCCACAACAGCGTCTTCCTGGTCGCCCATTTCCATAACGTCATTATCGGCGGCGTGATTTTCGGCGCGTTGGCGGGCTATAATTATTGGTTCCCCAAGGCGTTCGGCTTCACCCTCGACGAATGGTGGGGCAAGGCCAGCTTCTGGTGCTGGCTGATCGGCTTTTATCTCGCCTTCACACCGCTTTATGCACTGGGCCTGATGGGCATGACCCGGCGCCTGGAGCACATTCCCGATCCGAGCTGGCGGCCGTTGCTGCTGGTCGCGGAGGTCGGCGCCATCGTCATTTTCCTCGCCATTCTTTGCATGGCGGCACAGCTCTATGTCAGCATCCGCACGCGCGAGCAGCGCCGCGACTTGACCGGCGACGCGTGGAAGAATGGTCGAACCTTGGAGTGGTCGACCTCGTCGCCACCGCCGGCCTACAACTACGCGGTGCTGCCCAGAGTCGAGACGATCGACGCCTTCTGGGAGATGAAGCGGAGAGGATTGACCGCGGGACTGACCCCTGGCGAACCGGCCTATCAGACGATCGAGATGCCGCGCAACACCCCCGTCGGCTTGGTCATAGCCTTTTTTGCGGTGGTAGCCGGCTTTTCGGCTATCTGGTACATCTCGTGGTTGGCGATCCTCGGCCTTCTCGCCATTCTGGTCACGGTCCTGGTCTTCGGCTGGAGCGAGAACCGCGAGCGCGAAATCCCCGCTAACGAAATTGCGCGAATGGAGCGGGCCCGGCTGGGCCTCGGGCGGCCGGCATGACGGTGGCAACGATCGACGCGGTTTCCACCGAGCTCGCGCGCGGACGTGGCGGCGGCGGGCCGGCGCCGACGCGCATCGTCGTCGCCTACGGATTCTGGATCTTCATCCTCAGCGACTTCATCATGTTCTCGGGGCTGTTCGCGGTCCACGCGGTGTTGGCGGGCAACACCGCCGGCGGACCGACCGGGCCCGAGCTGTTCAATCTCCGCAATGTCTTTATCGAGACGATGTGCCTGTTGTTCTCGAGCTACACATGCGGGCTCGGGGCATTGTCCGCCGAACGGCGGCAGCCGGATCGCTTCTTAATCTTTGCTGGCCTCACTTTCGTGCTCGGCGCGGCCTTCCTTTTCATCGAGATCCGAGAATTTGCCGGCATGGTGGCCCAGGGTGCCGGGCCCTCGCGCAGCGCCTTCCTGTCGGCCTTCTTTACCTTGGTGGGCACGCACGGGGCGCACGTCACCGGGGGCCTGATCTGGCTCGCCTATATGGTGGCGCAGGTCGCCGTCAAGGGCTTGCGCCCTCACGTGCTGCGGCGCTTGTTGTGCTGGAGCCTGTTCTGGCACGCGCTAGATATCGTCTGGGTAGGGGTATTCACGTTGGTCTATCTGATGGCAGACTTCCAATGATGGACGGTCACGAGCGCGTCTTCCACGACCGGACGCCGGGTGTCGAAGAGCGTGAGCCGACGGCGAGCGTCCTGTCGTACACGGCGGGGCTCGGGCTCGCCATCCTGGCGACGATCGCCTCTTTCATCGTCTCGCAGACCCATTTGCTGTGGCCCCCGGGCATACCGGTCGGTCTGATCGTGCTCGCCTTCGCGCAGATTGGCGTTCACCTCGTCTTCTTTCTGCATCTGGGCAGCGGGCCCGACAACACGAACAATATTCTGGCTCTCGCCTTCGGCGTGCTGATCGTCTTTCTCGTCATCACCGGCTCAATCTGGATCATCGCCAACCTCCACTGGAACATGATGCCGTGAAGCTCCGCCCGGCACGGACGGATGACGGCTCCGGCTGGAGCCGCCAGTCAGTCTCGTAGAGGTGACGCACACACAGGCAAGGCTGGCGCCCTGCCTCGCCGTGCGCTTATTCGGCGGCGGCCAGGTTCGGAGTCGGCTCCAACGGCAGCCCCGGGTGACCGGTCAACCTCTCGCCCTCCGCCCACATCTCGAGCGCCTGCTTCTTCATCGCCGGAAAGACGGAGGCGATTTTCTCCATGTCGAGATCGGCCGCGATCCCCGGATAGCCGGCGCGCTCGATCATCGCACGCAATTTTCCGGTCTCGAACTGCTCCAAGGTCCAGGCGAGCGGATCTTCGACCAACGTCCGGTCCCAATAGATGCGGTGGTTCTTGTTGCGGGGGCCATAGTGGTAATGCGCGCCGTTCCAGAAGTGATCGAACGCCAGGAGCTCGGTTTCTTCAGTGTAGTGCTTGCCCGGCGTGCCGCCGATATCGGCCAGGACATGGATCGCCAGGCCGCCATCGCCCATCGGCAGCCGCCGCATCTCGAGCCCGAACCGGATGTTGCCGGCTTCGAAGATGTGCGTGCCGCGGTTGTGTTTGACCGTATTCCGGTTGGTCGCATAAAGCTCGCGGGCGCAGGCTTCCAAATCGGGCAAGATGTCCCGCACCTCTGACATATCGGTCGCCTTGGCGATATGCGGATAGCCGGCCCGCTCCAGCATCTTGGGCAGCTTCGTCCCGAGCGTCCTGATGGTCCAGCCGATCGGGTTCCCGTCGGTGATCGGGTCCATCCGGTAGAGGTTCGTCAGCGATGCGCCACCCAGCATCTCCGGCCCGGCGACCTTCAGATCGGGATTTTCCGGGCCGTACTCGTAGCTTTTTTCGAAGTCGAAGCAGTTGAACCGTAAGAGGGTCGTCGCTTTGCCGGCGACATCCGCCATCACGGCGATCGAGACACCCTGGTCCGCGTGGTCCTGGATGTTGCCGTCCCACAGTTCATGCCTGACGGTGAACGTCAAGGGACCGGCCGTAAATTTCTCCGATGCTTGTGCCATGCCTAGACTCTCCTTTTTGAGCGGCTGGTGAGAGTGTAGAAAACCTGTGCGATCATCGCAAGATCTCGTGGCGGCGCTAAAACGCGAACATCGCCGTATCCGGCGCGAGGCCGAAGAGGACGCGCCCGATCGTCTCGTAATGCGCCTGGCGCCCTTGACAGCTGAAGATAACCGACCGGCCCGGAGGCGGCGCCTCGAGAATCCAGTTTTGGGTGGGAACTCTTAGTGATCGGCGTCGTTGGCTTCGAAGTTTTCGAAACCTCAGTACACAAATCTCAGATAAAGAGACAGAGCTCAACTGCTTTCGGTCAATCTTTTGACCGCGAGAAGTCGGACAAGAAGGACGCTCATGTCGCAACCAGAACGGTTTGAAGTCCTGATCCTTGGCAGTGGAGAGGCCGGCAAGCTACTGGCTTGGCACATGGCGGGATCGGGGCGGCGGACTGCCGTCGTGGAGCGCCGGTGGATCGGGGGCTCCTGTCCCAACATCGCCTGCCTGCCCAGCAAGAACGAGATTTGGAGCGCCAGGGTCGCGCATCTGGCGCAGCACGCCGCGCAGTTCGGCACTACGATCACCGGTCCCGTCACGACCGACATGGCAAAGGTTCGCCAGCGCAAGCGCGACATGGTCGAGCGCGAGATCGCCTTCCATTTGAACAACTACAAGACGACCGGCGCCGAATTGATCATGGGCGCTGGGCGTTTTGTGGCGCCGAAAACGCTCGAAGTGCAGCTGAATGACGGCGGCACGCGCGTGCTGGCGGGCGACCAGGTTTTCCTCAACCTCGGAACGCACGCGGCGATCCCGAACGTGCCTGGGCTCGAGGCCGCCCGGCCGCTGACCCACATCGAAGCTCTGGAGCTCGACTACTTGCCGTCGCATCTGGTGGTCCTCGGCGGCGGCTATGTCGGTCTCGAAATGGCCCAGGCTTATCGTCGCTTCGGTAGCCGCGTGACGGTCATAGAGTCCGGGCCTCAGCTCATGACCCGCGAGGATCCCGACGTCGCTGAGGAAGATGCAGCGACTTCTCAGTGACGAAGGTATTCAAATCCTACTGGCGGCCGAGACCCTCAATGTGAACGGCCGATCCGGAGGGGAGGTCAGCCTCACCGTGCGTACGACCTCCGGCGAGCAAAAGATCGAAGGCAGCGACATCCTGGTCGCGGCGGGGCGCATTCCGAACACCGCCGGGATCGGGCTCGAGAAGGCCGGCGTCGAGTTGGACGGTCGTGGCTACATTCGCGTCAATGAGCGGCTGGAGACGACCGCGCCCGGTGTCTGGGCGATGGGCGAATGCGCCGGCAGCCCGCAGTTCACGCACGTATCCCACGACGACTTTCGGATCATCCGGGACAATCTCGCCGGAGGGAAGCGCAGCACGCGCGATCGGCTGGTTCCCTACTGCATGTTCACCGACCCTCCACTCGCCCGCGTCGGACTGAGTGAGAGCGAAGCGCATCGCCAAGGCGTCACCGCGCGCGTCGCGAGGCTACCGATGAGCGCTGTGCTGCGGAGCCAGACGACGGGCGAAACAGAGGGCTTCATGAAGGCTCTGGTTGGGAGCGACGACCGCATTCTCGGCTTCACGATGATCGGCGCCGAGGCCGGTGAGGTCATGACGGTGGTGCACACGGCGATGCTGGCAGACTTGCCGTATCCGAGGCTGCGCGACGCCGTTATCGCGCACCCGACGATGGCGGAGGGCCTCGGCCAGCTCTTCTCGAATGTGCCGGCCCGATAAGGCGCACGCATCGTGGGAACTTGCTCCAGACCGAGAGAAAGGTCGAGCGTAGGGCGGGTGTAACCCGCCGTGCAGGCACGGAATCAAGCAGACCCGAGTGCCGCTTCTGGTATTTCGCTCGCCCAGCGCGTCGCCTCGCGCCTGGGGCGTATCAGCGCCATCCCGATGGCGCCACCGACCAGCATGATGACGCCGCAGATCGTGAAGCCCGTATTGAAGCCGTCGAGCGGTGTCGCCGCTCTCTCGATGACGCTGCCCATCACATAGGGCGCCAGGAGCCCGGCCGAGGTGCTGACAGCGGTGCCGATGGCGAGCATCGCCCCGCGCTGAGCGACCGGGGTGATTTCGCTGACGACGGCATTGCTGATCACGTAGATGACCGTAGGCAGCGCCACTCCGATCGTCGTCAAGGCGATCTTGACCGGAATGCCGGGCAGGTACGGCACGATCGCCAGCGCCGCGCCGCCGAGCGTGACGCAGGCGCCGCCGAAGATCCCCCGCGCGACCCGGCTCGATACCCCTCGGGCGAGCAGCCGCTGCGAATACCAGCCGGCGGCGATCACCACCACCACGGTCGACCCCGCTGGAAGCGCGCCTAAAAGGCCGATCGAACCCTGCGCAAAGCCGAGCCCTTTGATCAGAAATGCCCCTTGCCAGGACAGGGCTTGCGACAGCCCCCACTGGGCCCCGAAACTCGCGCACCAGCACGCCACGATGGTCGGGCTCGACAGCAATTGCCGGTAGGCGACCCGTTCGCGCGTCGGCACCGCATCCGTCGCTGCGGCAGAAGCGAGCGAGCCCTCGCGGCCGAGCGCCAGCCATGCCGCCGTCCAGGCGAGGCCGGCGATGCCGAGCACACCGAACGCCCAGTGCCAGGAATAATTGACGATGACCCAGTTGAGCAGCGGCAATGCCACCATGATGCCGACGGCGCCGCCTTGCACGACGATCGCGGTCGGCAATGTGCGCAGCTCATTGGGAAACCATTTGTAGGCCGAATGCAGCGCCACCGGAGCAGCCGGTCCCTCGCCGGCGCCGAGGGCGACCCGGCAGGCGACGACGGTCGCGAACCCGACATTCGCGAGCATCGGAAACTGGGTCAATGCCCAGACCAGCCCCATGACCAGCAACACCCAGCGCGTCTGCACGCGATTGGCGACGAAGCCGGTGACGACCGCAGAGACCGAAAACAGCAGGTAGAAGCTCGAGCCGATCAGCCCGAACTGGCTCGGACTGAGCCGCAGTTCCTGCATCATCGGCACGGCGGCGATCCCGATCACGGCTTTGTCGGCGAAATTGATCACCATGAACAGGAACAGCAGAGCGACGATGAGCCAAGCTTCCTTCTGCGTCTCGGTGCGATCGGTTTTAGTGAGGCGGCCGAGGCGAACGGACCGAGAAGTCTGGACACTCATGGGGGCCTCGGTGCAGAGTCTGGCGGGTACCTGCTGGTACCTATTATTTATGGTACGGATTGGTACCAAGCAAGATGAATCTTTTGGCGACATGAAGAAGTCCATCAGCCCCGTTCCGGCCGCGCCCGAGAACCCTATGCACGAGCGCATCCTTGGCGCCGCGTTCCAGGCTTTCACGGAAGAGGGTTATGTCGGTACCAGCACCCTCGATATCGCGACGCGCGCCAAAGTCTCGAAACGTGACCTCTATGCGAACTTCCCCAGCAAGCAGGTGGTGCTCGTCGCCTGCATCAAGAGCCGAGCCGATCGAATGCGACTACCCCCGGACCTGCCCACCCCACGCAGCCAGGAAATGCTTGCCTCAACGCTTACCGCCTTTGCGACGAACCTGGTGCGCGAGATCTCCCACCCATCGGTCATTGCGACGTTTCGCTTGGCGATCGCCGAGGCGACACGCTCGCCCGAGATTGCCCAAGCTCTCGATTCCGCCGGCCGCGATGCGATGCGACGCGCGCTTACCGGACTATTGGCGAGTGCCCAATCGACCGGGCTCCTGGGCCCGGGAGACCCAGCGGAGATGGCGATGCAATATTTGGGACTGCTCTGGGAGGGCCTGATGGTGGGCTTGCTGCTCGGGGTTGCCGCGAGGCCCGAGCCCGCCGAAGCCGAGCGGCGGGCCGCCAAGGCGACAGCGGCATTTATGCAGCTGCATCCCGATCCTGCCAAAAACGCGTAGTCCGATTCAGACGCCGCTAACAAGAAACAAGGCGATTCGTGACGACAGAGCATTATTGAACGCTTCCCCGGCGGCCCACGCACGGTTTCCTCGAGGGTGGGTCGGCCGCGCCGGCCGGTCCCAACTCGAAATCACGAAGGAGGGATCAGGCGACAGCGTTTAGTGCTGTCCGGCTGCTCTGCGCCGCCTTCCGCTCATCAGATAGATATTGGCTCGCGGCTCGAAGAGAGGATCGGCCGAGGCTTCGATGCCGTCCACCCGCGGGATCGGATCAAAGATGATCTGTTGCTGCTCGCCGGCGTTGTTCGGCGCGATTTCCCGCAAGCTGAGTTCGCCGAACGCGAGTTGAGGACGGTCCTCGGGCCAGCGGACGGTGGCATCGTCAACGATCTCAGCATCATCGGCCAACTGCACGGCTACGCGAAACCTAACGGGTTCCTTTGCAACTCGCTCTTTGATCTCGTCGAAGAGGAAGTTTGGGCGGCGCGCGGCAGTGCTTCGGCCTCGCCGAGATATTCGTTGCCTGCTAGCGGCAGCATCCGATAGCGCCCATAGCGGCTGATGCCATCTGCGTTGGTCCGAGAAGCGGACCGTCACCGGCGTGGAATTCCGCTGCAGATGGGGCGCCCGCGTCAGCGACGCGGCCTCCCAGAACGGCGTAAAGGTGCCCGTCAGCAGGATGCCCTTGGCGTGCGCCGGTCTGAACCCGGGATGTACACCGCCATTAGCCTTGTCAAACGTTTCAATGACCTCCCGGCGCAAAGCCGAGAGTTTTTCGTCCGTCGTCAGCGGCATGGCTCGGTCCTCCGTCCAATGGATCCCGGGCCCTCCGGGCTAATGGCGGGTGACGTCACGCGCGGACATTCACTACCCATGACCAATAATTTCTCGCCAGCATGAGACCCCAGACTGCTCTGGGATTTCGGGCGGTGGCTAGCTTTTGATGAACTCCAACAGATCGGAATTGATCGTTTCCGCTTCCGTAGTGGGCATGCCGTGCGGGAAGCCCTTATAGTTTTTCAGGGTTCCGTTCTTCAGCAGCTTGGCGGACAGCGGCCCGGCGGCGGCATAGGGCACGATCTGGTCGTCTTCTCCATGCATGACCAACACTGGGACGATGATCTTCTTGAGGTCTTCCGTGAAATCGGTTTGGGAAAAGGCCACAATGCCGTCGTAATGCGCCTTGGCACCGCCCATCATGCCCTGGCGCCACCAATTCTGGATGACGGCTTCCGAGGCTTTCGCGCCCGGGCGGTTGTAGCCGTAGAAAGGCCCGGCCGCCACGTCGCGATAGAATTGCGAGCGATTGGCGGCGAGTTGCGCCTGAAAGCCATCAAACACTTCCTTGGGAAGGCCCTGCGGATTGGCCGCCGTCTTCACCATCAGCGGCGGCACCGCGCTGATCAGCGCTGCCTTGGCTACCCGGCTTTCGCCATGCCGGCCCAGATAGTGCGTGACCTCGCCGCCGCCGGTGGAATGGCCGACATGGATCGCATTTTTCAGGTCGAGATGCGCCGTCAGAGCCGCCAGGTCGTCGGCATAATGGTCCATATCGTGGCCGTCGGCGGTCTGGGTCGAGCGACCATGGCCACGGCGGTCATGGGCGATAACGCGATAGCCGTGATGCAGGAAGAACAGCAGCTGCGCGTCCCAATCATCGCCCGACAGCGGCCAGCCATGGCTGAACACGATCGACTGGCCTGAACCCCAGTCCTTGTAGAAGATCTCGGTGCCGTCCTTGGTGGTGATTGTGGGCATGTAGACTCCTGTGAAAAGGGGTGGCTGCCGTTCCAATAGCAGGACATTTAAGCTAACGCCTTCAGGAATCGAATTGAGCATGCGGCGTGCGGGCTAAATGACCGGTCTGGCCGAAAACGGCAATTCCGGCTGAATGCCGTCCGGGAAAGGCCGCTTCAGGGCGCTTCGTTACGAGAATTGACCGCGGTGCGACGGCGGCCTTGACCAGAACGAACCATGAACTTATATGGCTAATCCCACGCTTTGCGTGCCTTCTGCTAGACCGCCACCGATGCCGGAAATGGTTACCGATCCACCTGTTATCTTCTGTTTTTCGAAGACGTAATCGAGAAATATCAATCCCTTGGTCCTGATCCCTTCTTGGCTCGCGCGCGTGACGCTTTGCGACGGACAGGCTGCCGGCCCGGTTGTCATGGACGCAGTCCTCGCCGCGATCGCGCTCGAACATGGGGCCACCGTCTGCACAACGGATCGCGACTTCTTGCGGTTTTCCGGGCTCAGGTGGACGAACCCTCTCGCCGAAAACCCTTGATCGAACGCGCGAACGACCGCATTAGGATCGCCCCCGCAATTTCGCTTCACCATGGCTGGTGAAGGTCATCGATCCGGCGCCGCTGCGGCCCGCCGGCGCCGGAATCCATCGCGCGCGCCATCGAATTGCTGGCCTCGGGTCAGCGCCCGCTCGTGATCCTCGGCAAGGGCGCGCGCGTTTTCCGACGCCTCGGTCATTGGTCGTTATTGCACTGGTTCCGGTTGTGATTTTGATCCTGCTCCCCGGCGGAAGGCGAGGTATCGACAAACACCATCCCGCCGGGGTTGCCCAGACCTGTCACAATCGGCGTGACGACCCCCGTATTCATATCGAGCGTACCGACAAACGGACCGCCATTCGCGGCGGTGTAGACGGCGTTCGGCGCGAAGACTTCTTTGCTCAGCTTGAACACGGTGTTGAGGACTTTGTCCGCGAAGAGGATGAAGCCCTGGGTCGAGGTCGCAAAGGCGGTATCATCCGCCTGGACCGGCTTCCCTTCCAATGAGAGCGGCAAATGATACGCCTGCTGGTTCGGTCCGCCGGGATCCGAGACGACGATCAGCTCCTGGTCGGCCTGACTGTCGAGCACGATGTCGCCGGTGAGGTCGAGCGTCATCGAGTCCGGGTCTTGCAGATTGAGTTGGACGGTCGCGTCTGTCGGTATGTCGATCGCGGTCGCGTTTCCGGCCAGCACGGATGTGACCTTCACGGTGCCGTTGCCGAGCCGCGCCTTGACGATGGCGGGTCCGGTATTGGGATCTTTGGCCGGGTTCGAGGCGCTGATGAAGACTTGGCAATCCCGGAATACGATGTCGTCATAACCGCCGCCATGCGGGGTCGGGCTCTCAAAGACGAAGTTTCGCTGCTGCTGGGTCTTGGGATCGATGATTACGAGCCGCGGATTTGCGTCTTCGTTCTGCAACGCCCACAGTAGATTGGTGGAGGGGTCGACCTTCAAGCCGTCGTTATGGCCGAGCACCTGATAGATGTGCTGGATGTTCCCCGACATGTCGTATTGGACGATCTGGCTTTTCAAACCGTCCGATCCGTCGGCCGCGTGGCCGTCGCCATATCCTATGAAGACGTCATCACCCAGCACGGCGATCGAATCGGGTGCGCTGAGACCCCGAGGAGCCGTTGCGAAGGTGCTCAGGGTGTACGGCGGCGTCGCAGTCGGGTCCGCTCCGAAGGCGAAACCGGAGATCAACCCTATTGGCGTCGCGAGCGCAAGCGCGCTCCAGATTGACCGTCTCATGCCTTCCCTCCCTTTCCAATGAAATAGCGGAGTCGGGAGGCCACCCTGGCGTTCCACGCCTACACCACCGTTACCGTTGAATTAACTTTTTGTGTCCGTGACCGATCGGAGCCCGCGTTTCTCCGCGTGCTCCCTTCACCGCGCCGACGGGCTGCGCTCCTTTACCTTCGGCCTCGAGCATCCTGCGACATCCGCGGCAAGGATCGCAGCGAGAAATCGAGTAACAGTAGTAGGGCGGGTGCAACCCGCCGTGCCGCGAGGGAACGACGGCGGGTTACGCTGGCGCTTCACCCGCCCTACGCTGGCTGATTATGAATTTAAACGGGTTCGCATGAGGGCCACTGAGATGCACCATTCCCGCCTATGTGTCGTGCTGATCGACTGTAAGACCTCCGATGTGGACCAAGCCGTCCGCTTCTGGAGCGAAGCGCTGGGTCGGCCCCTAGACCCCGACCATCCAAGCAGCCGCGGCAATTATCGCATGCTGGAGACCCCGCCCGACGAGCCCATCGTGGAGATCCAACGCGTGGACCACGAGAGTCGCGTCCACATAGACATCGAAACCGACGATATCCCTGCCGAAGTGGGACGCCTGGAGCAGCTGGGCGCCAAGGTGGTCGATCGACTGGAGCGTTGGGTGGTGATGCAGGCGCCGACCGGCCAACGCTTCTGCGTCGTACGAGTGCAGCGTCCCGGTTTCCCGAAGAATGCCAACCGCTGGGGCTAAGTGAGTGCCGGCCACGAAACGAATGGCGGGTGCGCTGTGTGCTCAACCCGCCCCACGGTTTGGCCTAGGCATCTGTGGCGCGGGTGTTTTGACATCATGATGTCTCGATCGTAGCATCAGCGCATGCGAACGACGTTGACCCTCGATGACGACGTGGCGGCCAAGCTCAAGACGGAATCGCAACGCGCTGGCCGGCCCTTCCGCGAGATCGTCAACGAGACACTGCGCCGGGGGCTGGAAAGTCGGCGCGCCACCGCCCAGCGGCGGGCCTTCAGGGTAACGGCCCGCGATCTGGGTAATCTCAAACCGGGGCTTTCTCTGGACAATATCGCGGAGCTCATCGAGCATCTCGAGAGCGCGCTTCACCGATGATGCTCGTCGACGCGAACCTGCTGCTCTACGCCTATCATCCGAGGGCGGAGCAGCACGAGGCAAGCCGAGCCTGGCTCGAAGCCGTGCTCTCGGGGCCTGATCTCGTTCGCTTCGCTTGGCTCACACTGTGGGCCTTTCTCAGGATTGCAACAAATCCCCGCGTGTTCGAACGGCCGCTTTCCACGTCCGAAGCCGAAGCTGCGATTTCCTCCTGGCTCGGCCAGCCAGCCGCAGGGATTCTCGATCCGGGCGAACGGCACTGGGAAATCCTGTGGTCTTGTGCGCGAGGGACAGGCTGCCGGCCCGCTTGTCATGGACGCAGTCCTCGCCGCGATCGCGCTCGAACATGGAGCCACCGTCTGCACAACTGATCGCGATTTCTCGCGGTTTTCCGGGCTCAGGTGGACGAATCCTCTCGCACAGAACAGTCCGCAATCTAGACACTCGGGCGAAGTCTCATTAGACCCTGTCCCACTCTAAGAATGGGTGGACGATATGAGCGCAGAGGAAATGCCAGGGGATATAACGGACGGCTTTCACCTGGTGGTGGAGGCTCTGAAGCTGAACGGGGTCGATACGATCTATGGGGTGGCCGGCATCCCGATCACCGATTTGCTGCGGTTGGCGCAGGCGGAAGGGATCCGCTACCTGGGCTTTCGGCACGAGCAGTCGGCCGGGAACGCGGCCGCGATCGCCGGGTATCTGACGCAGAAGCCGGGCATCTGCATGACGGTCTCGGCGCCCGGCTTCCTGAACGGGCTGGTCGCCTTGGCCAACGCCACGACCAACTGTTTCCCGATGATCCTGATCAGCGGGTCGAGCGACCGCGCGATCGTCGATCTCGAGCAGGGCGATTACGAAGAGATGGACCAGTTGGCCGCCGCCACGGCCCTATGCCAAGGCGGTCTACCGGGTCAACCGCCCGCAAGACATCGGCATCGGCATCGCGCGGGCGATCCGCGCCGCCGCCTCGGGCCGCCCGGGCGGCGTCTATCTCGACTTGACGGCCGAGGTGCTCGGCTCGGCGCTCGACGTGGAGACGGCGAAGAAGTCGCTGGTGAAGGTCGTCGATCCGGCGCCGCCGCAGCCCCCGGCGCCGGAAGCGGTCGCGCGCGCCATCGAGTTGCTGGCGAACGCCCAGCGCCCCCTCGTGATCCTCGGCAAGGGTGCCGCCTATGCGCGGGCGGACGAGGAGATCCGGTCGTTTATCGAGACGACGGGCATCCCGTTCCTTCCGATGTCGATGGCCAAGGGCCTCTTGCCCGACGACCATCCGCAATCGGCCGCCGCCGCCCGCTCCTATGCGATCGGCAACGCCGATGTCGTGATATTGGCCGGGGCGCGCCTCAATTGGCTCTTGTCGCACGGCAGGCCGCCGCTGTGGTCCGAGAAGACGCGGTTTGTGCAGGTCGACATCTCGCCGACCGAGTTCGACAGCAACCGGGCGATCGCCGCACCGGTAGTCGGCGACATCAAGTCGGTTTTCGCGACGTTCAACGCCGCGATGAAGCCGGGACAGATCAGGCGCCAGGCGGCCTGGGTCGACGAGATCGGCAAGCGCAAGCAGCAGAACATCGAACGCATGGCGGCGCGGCTCAACGCCGATCCGAGCCCGATGAACTTTTCCAGCGCGTTGCGCGCCGTCCGCAATGCACTCGCCACCCAGCCGGATGTCTACATCGTCAACGAGGGCGCCAACACGCTCGATTTCGGCCGCAACATCATCGACATGGATAAGCCCCGCCACCGGCTCGACAGCGGCACCTGGGGCGTCATGGGCATCGGCATGGGCTATGCGATCGGCGCGGCCGCGGTGACCGGCAAGCCCGTCGTCGCGATCGAGGGCGACAGCGCCTTCGGGTTCAGCGGCATGGAAATCGAGACGATCTGCCGCTACGAGCTGCCGGTGATGACGGTCATCTTCAACAATAACGGCGTCTACCGCGGCGACCCGAAGGACAGGCCGTACTCGCCGACCGGCCTTCTGCGGGACGCGCGCTACGAGAAGATCATCGAGGCGTTTGGCGGCGCCGGTTACCACGCGACCGACACCCCCAGCCTCACCAAGGCTGTGAGCGAGGCGCTCGCGTCAGGCAAGCCGGCGCTGATCAACGCGGTCATCGACCCGACGGCAGGCACCGAGAGCGGGCACATCCAGAGCCTCAATCCGCGGAGCGTCGTCGCCCAGAGGCCCGCACCCTAACCCTCGTCCGCTTGCGGGGGAGGGAATGGAGGGGGTCACGGAGCGATGAAGCGGTCGATCTTGCGATAGCGGAACAGCCACTGCCCGTGCTCTTTGACCAGCTCGTCGTGATAAGCTCCGCCCGAGCCGATCTTTGGTCCCTCCGGGCTGTTCTGCACGACGGTCCAATTGGAGCGCACTTTCGCGCTCGCGCCGTCGAGCGTGATCGAGATGTTGGTCACCAGATGGGCCGCACGGGGCCGCTGATCGCCCGCTTGGGCCCGCAGATTTCGGGCCAGCTCGGCGATCGCCGCGCGGCCGGTCGCCCTGCCGAAAGCGGTGTCCCAGGTGCCGTTCTCGGTGAACAACGCCGCCATCTCGACAAAGCGGCCGTCATCGAGCCGGAAGCAGTACTCGGCCAGGACCTCGCGGATCGCGTCTTTCTCTTCGAGCGTGCTCGGCATCCATCCCCTCCTGCATGGCGGTGTCGCGAATGGATACTATAGTGGGATCTTTGCCTAGCGCACGCTGGCGCCGCACCAATCCTCGCGGCGGTCGAAGCGCAGCGATACGGCTTGACGGTCGCGCCAATGCGCGGCGTAGGCCGCGGCAACCAGGGGCGAGGCGACAAGGTTCAAATCTTCGGAATTTGCCGACGCGCCGCGGGTCCAATTGTAGGACCCGTTCAACGTCACGGCGCCGTCGATGACCATTGTCTTGGCATGCGCAATCCGGGCGATGTGGTCGATCCAGACCGGCACCCCGGCGCCCGCGAGAGGGTCGATGCCGCTGTTGCGGCCGCAAGGCGTGCTCCGGTCGGCGATCAGCTTGACTTCGACGCCGCGCCGGTGCGCACGCAACAGCGCCTCGACGATGCCGGACCCGGTGGTCAGGCCGTAGGCGCCGACCAGGATC
This sequence comes from uncultured Alphaproteobacteria bacterium, assembly GCA_963700185.1. Classification (GTDB taxonomy): domain Bacteria; phylum Pseudomonadota; class Alphaproteobacteria; order ATCC43930; family CGMCC-115725; genus AP-15. The sequence goes on along the minus strand of CAVOWP010000011.1, from coordinate 44,726 downwards.
TGGCGCTCGGCCCGGTCGATCGCCCGCACCGCAAGAGCCGCACAGTCGTTCTCCGGCGCAAAGCACGTCTCGATCGTCGCCGATGGCGCGGCTGCCGCGGCGTTGCCGGGTACGGCCGCGGCAAACGCCAGCAGCAAACACGCGCCGAAGCGGATATGAAGCGGACTCTGTCGCACTGTGCTGCACCGGTTGGCGATGACTCTCTGTGTTACTTATCGTTGATTTGCTCAAAATTGGTTAACGCGCGCTGGTCTTCCAGCCTTTGCGCTTGCCTACGCAAGAGATCGCGGCCTAACCTGACGTACAATGCGCAAGCGCTGTTCGGTTTCCGCCATTAGAAGAGGACAGATGAGCGAAGGTGAGGAGTATCCGGGGTTCGCCCCCGAGCACGACGCGCCGATCCCCTACATGCAGCGGATCCGGCAGTATTATCAGGGGCTTGGATACGGCGCGCCCTATCGCTGGGCGCATTATGCCGAGGTGCCTTTCCAGCCGTTGGAAAAGCCGCTCGCCGAGTGCCGGATGGCGCTGATCACGACGGCGGCTCCGTACCAGCCGGGCAAGGGCGACCAGGGTCCAGGCGCACCCTACAACGCCGCCGCGAAATTCTATTCCGTCTATTCGGGGGATACCGCCGTCGATCACGATCTGCGGATCTCCCATGTCGGGATCGATCGGGTGCACACCAGCGCCGAGGACAGCAACACCTGGTTCCCTTTGCCGGAACTGCGTCTCTGCGCGGCAAATGGCAGGATCGGCGAAGTCGCACCACGCTTTCATGGGGCGCCGACCAACCGCAGCCATCGCACGACCATCGAGCGGGATTGCCCTGAATTGCTGGCGCGCTGCCGCGCCGATGGCGCCGACGCCGCCATTCTCGTCGCCAATTGACCGGTGTGTCACCAGACCGTGAGCCTGGCCGCACGGCATTTGGAAGAGAACGGCATCGCGACGATCGTCATGGGCTGCGCCAAGGACATCGTCGAATATTGCGGCGTGCCGCGCCTTCTGTTCAGCGACTTTCCGCTGGGCAATGCGGCCGGCCGGCCCAAGGACCCGCCCTCGCAGGCCTTTACACTGGACCTCGCATTGCGGGTGCTCGAATCGGCGCCCGCGCCGCGCACCACCGTGCAGTCGCCGCTGCGCTGGAGCTCGGATCCGTCGTGGAAGCTCGACTATTCGAATATCGAGCGTCTTTCGCCGGAGGAGATCCGGCGGCGACGAGAGGAGTTCGACCGGCAAAAGGAAATCGCGAAGACCGTCCGCGACGAGCCTCGAGCGGCGCAGTGAGCCAATGACCAAACCCTTCGCATCGATCGCGCCCCGCCCCTCCGCGGCGAGCACACCACGATATCCTCGCGCAAGCCGGCTACGTTGCCGGCGAGATCGAAACCCTGCGGGGAGAAGGTGTCGTGTGATCGCTGCCAATCGCAGCCCGCGATATCACCTGGTCTGGGCAAAAATTGCCAGAGATATTTCAGCTAATCTTCGCCGACTAACGTTAGGCGCGATCGAGTTGGGTACCGGAAGACCTGCACGATCTGGATCGGGCGATATTTCATTTGAACTGGCGAAGGCAGCAGCGTACTGTGAGATAACGGATGGTTAAATCCGTGCAGTGCTTGGGGTGGGAGCGGTCTCGCTCGGGTGGGTGCCGCCCTGCATCGGTTGAGGGGAAAGCTTAAAGGAGAGGCGACATGGATGCGCGGACGAACCCGTTTGCATGGCTCGCCATGAGTATCGTCGGCCTGCTCGGCGGCCTGTTGATCGCCAACCCCGCGAAGGCTCAGGATTCGGCTCAGTTCGTATACCAAGTTCACCATTCGGTGTTCGGCGATATTGGCACCTACAGCAATACCGTCGAGCCGAGCCGCGACAGTGTCACCGTCAAAACCCAGGCGCATTTCGAGGTAAAGATGCTCGGCGTTCGCGTTCACCACGAAGATGCCGAGCGTACCGAGCGTTGGCAGGGGAATCGCCTCGTTGCATTTCGCGGCGTCACCGATAAGGGAGACGGCCCGGTGGAGGTAAAGGGCGAAGCGCGCGGCAACAGCTTCGTGATCAGCTCGCCACAGGGCACCATCAACGCACCGTGGTCGGTTCACCCGGCCAATCCCTGGTCGTCGAATTTCCTGCACTCCAATACGATGATGCGGCCCGATACCGGCAAACTCGAGCAGGTGCGCATCGGTAGCGGTCAGGAAACGGCCGTCAAACTCGACAGTGCAAACATCCCAGCCGTCAAATACGAGCTCGACGGCAGCACCAAATATACGGTGTGGCTCGACGACCGTGGCGTGCCGGTCAAATTCCTGGTCGTCGACGACACCGGCAAAGTCACCTTCACGCTGGCCAAATGCATCGGCTGCAATGCCGAGACCTCTCAGCTAGTTAAGAAATAACAGACTATTCGACCTTTTGTTCGGCCTCCTGACTTCGGTCGCCGACGCCGCTGGCGCGACCGGGCGGCGCAGTGGCTGGGCCGGGCGGGAGCGAGGCTGCCGCGCTTCTCCGAGCTCGCCGATCCGTCAAATATGCCGCAACCGCGCGTCGCGGCTCTCCACTCGGTCGATCCGGATCGGCCCGACCCGGCTAATCTCTTCCGCGTGCACTGGTATAACGACCGCAGCCGCACCGGTTTCGCGACGATCCCGCCCCATTTTGTGCTGCCACCCGAACTGACGGGGGTGCGTTCGCCGATCATCGTGGCGCTCGGCTGTTTCTTTCCGATGATCGCCGCACACAAGGTCTTGGCGGCCTATGGCTGCCTGATCCCCCACCTAGTGACCGGCCGGTTCGACCCGGCCCGTCAAAAGGCGGTCTGGCCGTCGACCGGCAATTATTGCCGCGGCGGCATCGCGATTTCCCGCATCCTCGGTTGCCGCGGCATTGCGGTATTGCCGGCCGGCATGAGCGAGGAGCGCTTCGAGTGGCTACGCGCCTGGGTCGTCGAGCCCGAGGACATCATCCGCACCCCCGGCTCGGAGAGCAACGTCAAGGAGATCTATGACAAATGTGCCGAGTTGGCGCGGAACTCCGATAATCTCGTCCTCAACCAATTCGCCGAGTTCGGCAACTATGTCGCGCACTACACCTGCACCGGACCTGCCCTTGCGCGCATTTTCGAAGCCTTCGAGGCGCGGCACTCGGGCTGCCGCTCGGCGGCGTTTGTCGCCGCGTCGGGGTCGGCCGGGACATTGGCGGCGGGCGACTACCTAAAGGAAAAACTCGACGCCCGCATCGTTGCCGTCGAGGCCAGCGAGTGCCCGACCCTGCTGCGCAACGGCTTTGGCGAGCACAACATCCAGGGCATCGGCGACAAGCATGTGCCCTACATCCACAACGTCATGAACACCGACCTCGTCGTCGGCGTCTCGGACCGCAGCGTCGCGGCGCTCGATCTGCTATTCAACAACAAGACCGGGCTGGCCTATCTATCGGACCGCCGCCGAATCGGTCAGGAAACAATCGATGAGCTAAAATTTTTGGGCCTCTCCGGCATCGCCAATGTTGGTCGCCGCGATCAAGACCGCAAAACGCCTCGAGCTCGGCGACGAGGATGTATTGCTCACGCTTGCGACCGACAGCGCCGCGCTTTACGGCAGTGAACGCCGGAAGTTCCTGATCGGCGAACTACCCCGGCGGGTTCGACATTGTGAATGCTGGCGAGATCTTCGGGCAGCATTTGCTCGGCGCCGCCGACAACGACGTTCTCGAATTGACCCATGGCGAGCGCTCGCGGATATTCAACTTGGGCTATTTCACCTGGGTCGAGCAGCAGGGCGTGCGGCTCGCCGAGTTCGAAGGGCGACGCAGCCAAAGCTTTTGGCGGGGGCTGCGCAAAGCCGCCGCAGTTTGGGACGATCTCATCGCCGAGTTCAACACGAGGGCGGGCTTCGGAGAAGTTTGTTGACCCTAGATTACGCCGAGCTTCGACGCCGCACCACAGAGCGTGACCGCAGCCTGCGCGACAAGGTCATGTCGCTCGACGAGGCAGCGGCGCTCGTCCCCGACGGCGCCTCGGTCGGCATCGGCGGCAGCACCTTGTCACGCACGCCGATGGCGATGATCTGGGCCTTGATCCGGGCCGGCCGCAAGGACCTCTTCTGTGCCCGCAGCATCACATCCAACGAAGGAGAGCTGCTCTTTGCCTCGGGTACGAGCCGGCACATCCTGACCAGCTGGTTCAGTCAGGGCATCGTCTGGGGCGTCTCGCGCATCATGCGCTCCTATACCGAAAGCGGGCGCGCGCGATTCGAGGAATGGAGCCACATGGCTGTGGGCCTGCGTTTTCGCGCAGGCGCGATGGGCGTGCCGTTCCTGCCGATGCGGTCGATGATGGGCTCGGATGTCATCGGTCAGTTACCAGACGCCAAATTGATGGACTGCCCGTTCACCGGTGACAAGCTGGTGCTGGTTCCGGCGCTGAACCCTGATGTCGCGCTGATTCACGTGCAGCGGTGCGATGCCTACGGCAATGCGCAGATCGACGGGCTGCCGTTCATGGACACAGATCTGGCAATGGCGGCGAACCGGGTGATCCTGACGACCGAGCGCATCGTCTCGAACGATCAGATCCGCCGGGCGCCCGACCAGACGAAGATCCCGTTCATGGCGGTCGACGCCGTCGTCGAGGCGCCGTTCGGGTCGGCGCCGCACGAGTGCTATGGCCTTTACGAACCCCTGTTCGCACATCTCGACGCCTATGCCGCCCAAATCAGGCGGGATCCCGATGAGGGGGTGCGGGCCTACCTGCAGGGCTATTTCTACGGGCCGAAATCATGGACCGAGTACCTCGACAGGCTCGGGCTCGAGGAATTGCTCGACGCGCGCCGCCGCGGGACCAGCATCCATGACGACTAAAGCACACCTCCGTCATGCCCGCGAAAGCGGGCACCCAGAGCCTGCCCCTGGCTCGAACAGGGGGCCCCACGCAGGGAAGACCATCAGACGGCCCTGGACCCCCGCCTTCGCGGGGGCGACGACAAGATCAGCGGAGCCTTACCCGGGATGACCGTTGGCGCAGCAGACTATGCCGCGAGCGAGTTGCTCGCGGTGATGAGTGCTCGGCTGCTGCGTGACGGCCAGGTCGTGTTCGCCGGGGTCGGGATTCCGCTTCTGGCGGCAACTCTAGCGCAAAGGCTGCATGCCCCGGATCTCACCATTCTGTTCGAAGGGGGCGTCATCGGGGCGTTCATCGAGCCGGGGAAACTGCCGCCCTCCACCAATGAGCAGCGGTGCACGCGGCGCGCCAATATGGTGCTGAGCAGCACCGATGTGCTGCTTCTGCTGCAGCGCGGCTATATCGATATCGGTTTTATGGGCGGCGCGCAGATCGACCAGTACGGCAACCTCAACAGCTCCTTTATCGGCGATCCCGAGCATCCCACGACCCGTCTGCCGGGAACCGGCGGTGGCAACGACATCGCCAGCCTGACGCAGATGATCGTCGCGATGAAGCACGAGAAACGTCGCTTCGTGAACCGGGTCGATTTCGTGACGAGCCCCGGCTTTCTGTCCGGCGGGGAGAGCCGGCGCGAGGCCGGACTGACTATCGGCGGCATGTATCGCGTCGTCACCGATCTCGGCGTCCTCGGCTTCGAGAAGCACTCGAAACGGATGCAGCTGCTGGCTCTGCATCCGGGCATTACCGCGGATCAGGCTCAGGCGAACACCGGTTTCGAGCTGCTGGTCGCCGCCGATCTCGAAATCACCGACCCGCCGACCGAACGCGAGCTGGCGGTATTGCGCCACCTCGACCCCGATCGGCTCTATACAGCCTGAGAGCGTCGCGATGACGATCTTCTCCAACACCTTCGGCCTCGCGATGCGCAACTTCACGACGTATCCGGAGATGCCGGACCCGCAGGCGCTGATCGCGTATGCCGTCGAGGCCGAAGAGCTGGGGTTCGATTCGGTTTGGGTGTGGGACCACATTTTCTTGGGTGTCGATCCGCCCTTTCCGGTCATCGACTCGCTGACCCTGCTCAGCGCGGTGGCGGCGCGTACCACGAGGATCAAGCTCGGCACCGGGGTGCTGGTATTGCCGCTGCGCAACCCGGTGGTGCTGGCGAAGGAGCTGTCGAGCCTCGATCTGATTGCCGGGGGACGGCTGCTGCTCGGCATGGCCTCGGGCTGGTACAAGCGCGAGTTCGACGCGGTCGGCGTGCCGTTCAACGAGCGCGGCCGGATCATGGACCGCAACCTCGAAATCCTGCGCCGCTTGTGGACCGAGGAACAGGTCGATGGCGAATACCCGCCGCACCGGCTGCGCGGCTCCAATATGTCCCCCAAGCCGTCGCGCCTGCCGGTGATGCTGATCGGCGGCTATGTCGACCGCGTCCTCAAGCGCGCGGCGCTCAATGGCGGCTGGCTGACTTATTTCTACACCCCCGAAGGTTTTGCCAAATCCTGGGCCAAGGTGCGCGGTTTTGCCGAAGAGGCGGGGAAGGATCCAGCGAGCCTGCTCAATGCCAATCAGCTGCCGATCTATGTCGGGGCGTCACGCGCGGCCGTCGAGGCGCCGATGATGGAATGGCTCGGCCAGGAATGGGACTACGCGGCCTGGAGCGACTCGACGAAGGAAGCAGCGATCTTCGGCACGGTCGACGAATGCGTGGCGCAATTGCAGGCCCAGCTTGCGGTCGGCGTCCAGAAGCTGATCTTCATTCCGTACCGGTATCAAATGGATCAAGTCGAGATCATCGCCCGGGAGATCATCCCGCGGCTGCGAGGCAACCAATGAAACGCAACGACCGGGACGTCCTCGTCATCGTCGATGTCCAGAACGATTTCTGTCCCGGCGGCGCGCTCGCCGTGCCGCAGGGCGACCAGATCGTTCCCGCCGTCAATCGGCTGGCCGCCGAATTCGCCCATGTCGTTCTGACGCAGGACTGGCATCCGCGCGGCCATGCGTCCTTCGCCAGTTCGCATCCGGGCAGACAGCCCTTCGACACGATCGATGTCTCTTATGGCGAGCAGATCCTGTGGCCGGACCACTGCGTGCAGGGAACGCGGGGAGCAGCCTTTCATCCCGGATCTCGATGTCCCGCATGCCGAGCTCGTGCTGAGAAAGGGCTTCAGAGCGGCGATCGATTCCTACTCGGCGTTCTTTGAGAACGACCATCGCACGCCGACGGGTCTGGTGGGTTACCTGAAGGAACGCAGATTTGAACGCATCACGTTATGCGGGCTCGCCACCGATTTTTGCGTATTCTATTCGGCGATCGACGGCCGCCAGGCCGGGTTCGAGGTCACGGTCGTGACCGATGCGTGCCGCGGCATCGACATCGACGGCTCGCTTGCCCGTGCAATGCGCTCGATGAAAGAGGCCGGGCGTTACCCTCCTCGGCCAGTGAGCCCCGGCGTGCGGTCGGCACAACCGGTGGCGCTGCGCCAGTGGGTAGAGCATGACATCGGGGCTGTCCGCCCTTACGCCGCTTGGACGCTCGTCGGCGTTGCGGCGATCACCGCGTTGCGGCTGGTTTGGCTGGCGCTGCAGCCTGCCGACCTTTTCCCGGACGAGGCCCAGTATTGGGTCTGGTCGCAACAGCTCGCTCTCGGTTACTACTCGAAGCCGCCGCTGGTCGCCTGGCTGATCGCATTGACGACCGGGCTTTTCGGCGACAGCGAGTTTGCGGTTCGGCTGTCGGCCCCGCTCCTCCATGCCGGCGCCGCGTTGTTTGTCTATGGCATCGGCGCGCGGCTCTACGACCAGCGTGTCGGGTTCTGGTCGGCGCTCGACCTATGCGAGCCTGCCCGGCGTGTCGGTCTCCGCTTTCATCATCTCGACCGATGCTCCGCTCATGTTGTTCTGGGCGGCGGCGCTCTACGCGTTTGTCCGAGCGCGCGAAGAGGGCGGGTGGGGTTGGTGGATCGCCGTAGGTCTCGGCGGCGGGGCTGGGGCTGCTCGCGAAATACGCGATGGCCTATTGGCTCCTGTCGGCGCTCGGCTTTGTCCTCGTGTTTCCCGCCGAGCGCCGCCATTTGCGGCCGCTGCTGGCCGCCACCGGCATCGCACTTCTGATCTATTCACCGAATTTCTGGTGGAATTGGAGCAACGGCTTTGTCAGCTACCTCCACACGAGAGACAATGCCGCGCTGAGCGGGCCGCTGTTCCACCCGGACGCCTTTATCGAATTTTTCGCCTCGCAATTCGGCGTGTTCGGGCCATTGTTGTTTGCCGGCCTGATATTGGCTGATCGCAACATGGCGCGGCCTCGCCGAACCGCGCGCCCGCCTGCTTGCCGCCTTTACCCTGCCGACCTTGGCGATGATGCTCGGCGTCAGCCTGCTGTCGCGCGCCCATGCCAACTGGGCGGCGCCGACTTATGTCGCGGCGACAGTGCTGGTTGTCGCCTGGGCATTGCAGCGCGGTTGGCGCAGGCTCCTCGCTGTGTCGATTGCGCTGCATCTCGCGGCAGTCGGCCTGCTCTTTACCGGCCGCGAGGCGCTGGCCGCCTTCGGCCTCGATGTGCCGGCCCAATACGATCCGCTGCGCCGGGTACGGGGCTGGCGCGAGCTCGGCGCCGAAGTCGGCAAGGAACTTGCCGCGCATCCCGGACTGACCTTGTTCGCCGACGATCGCGAGCTGCTCGCGGCGCTGATCTATTACATCCGGCCGCACCCGCTCGATGCCGTCAAATGGAAGGTGACGAGCCGCATTCAGGACCAGTGGGACCTGACGAACGGTCTCGGGAAACGGCTCGGCGAAAGCTTTCTGCTCGTCTCCGAGCACGAACTGACCAACGAGATGGAGCCGAGCTTTGCGGCGATCGAACGCCTCCGTCCGATCGTCATCCCGCTGGGGCCGGGGGCGGTCCGCACCTACACATTGTATGTCGCGCGCGGCTTCAAGGGTTATCCCGCCGGGCCGGACCTAAGAAGCGCAGCATTCCTCGGCCGCTTTGTGCAGCCGATGTCCGAGGAACAGGTTCAGCCGCAATGCCGGATGGCCGGCGTGAAGCACCGTCGCCGGCGCGATCGGCTCGATGGAATCGAACAAGAACCAGTATTGCCCGACGATTTTTTCGAAAGGGGCGCGCGTCACGATCAGAACATCGGCTCCGGCATGATCATCGTGTCGCGCAAGCAGACCGTATTGGCGAGCATCGGGGCCGAGGCAGATGACCGGCAGCCGGCCACCCAACGCGTAGTCGATCTTTCCGGCATCGGACCATCGCAGCGCCGCGACGGCCAGGTTCGGGCGATCGAGGAGCCCCCGCTCGGCGAGGTCATCTCGAGCGAAGTCCAGTCGACCAGATCGAGGCTCGGGTCCTTGCCGAGCCGAAATTCTCCGATCGCCGCGGGCAGCCAGTTGAACCTGACCTCGCTCGCAACAGAAGCGACGAGCCGAGCACGACAAATCCGGCCGTGGCTCCGACGTAGACGCGCACCGCGCGGCTCGTTCGCCAATGCCGCGCGACGGCGTCCCCGAGCAGCGGCAGCAGCATCAGGTAGCCCGGCGCCGTCCAGTGGAACAGCACATTGCCCCGCAGCGAGGCTGCTGCGAACACGATCAGGGGCGGCGCGGCGAGGCAAACCAGCAGCCAGCGTTCCCTGTCCGACGGCCCGCGCCGCAGCGCTAAAAAGCCGCACACCACCAAAGGAGCCCATATCCAGGGGAGCAGGAACGCGGCCGCGCCGGCCAGCGTTGCGATCGGCCCAAACGGATGAAATCCGCTCTCTGCCCGGCCGGCCTGAAACAGGAACGAGACCCAGTCGTTTTCGGCATTCCAGATCAAGACGGGAAGAAAGATCGCCAACGCCACCAACCCGGCGGCGTAGGGATGCGGCCGCGCCAGCCAGCGACGGCTGCGCGGCTCGGTCAGCAGAAAGCCGGCGGCGCCGATGATGGTCAGCACGGCCGAATATTTGGAACACAGAGCCAGACCGGCGCACATGCCGGTCCCCAGCCACCAGCCCCAGGCTGCCCGGCCCTCCGAGCGCAACGCGGCAACGAGGCACACGGCAGCCCCAAGCAGGGCGGCGAGCAGCGGGCCATCCGGCAACACCCAGCTTGCCGCTGCTGATACCGAACAGCGGCGCCATATTCAGCACGACCGCGGCCCAGAAACCCGCCTCCGGGCTGAACAAGGCCGAAGTCAGGCGATACATCAGAAATGTCGTGACCGCGAACAGCGCGATAAACGGCAGCCGCACGACGACCGGGCTCTCGCTGCCGGTCAAATGCGCGGCTGCCCAGGCCATCCACCATGCGATCGGCGGATGGTCGAAATAGCTGAGCTGCAGCTTGCGGCCGGCGGCGACCATGTAGCTCTCGTCGATGCCGAGACCGAGAGCCGAGGCAAACAGCAACCGGCCGAGGAATGTCGCGAAGATGAGGACCGCGACCACCTCCGCCGGGTGTCTTCAGCCAGGCAGCCGCTGCGCGGATTGCGCGGCTGCGGGCGCGCAACGGTATCTACCTGCGGCGGAAATATTCCTCATACGGCGTGTCGTTCTTGACCAGCACGCCGCCGTCCACGGTCAAAGCGACGCCGGTGATCATGCGCGCCGCAGGACCGGCGAGGAACAGGATCGGGTCGGCGATATCCTCCGGTTCGCACATGCGGCCCAGCGGGATTTTCTGGGCCCGCACCGCTTTGGTTTCCTCCGACGGAATTGCCCCGCCGAATGCGGTGGCCGTCGGACCGGGGCAGACCGCGTTGACGCGGATGCCGTCGGGCGCGAGCTCGTAGGCCGCGTGGCGCGTCAGGCCGAGCAGGCCGGCCTTTGACGCCGAGTAATTGGCGGTGCCGCCGAAGGAGATGCGCTGCCCGGCGATCGAGGCGACATTGACGATGGCGCCGCCGCCGCGCCTTCGCATATATGGCAGCACCGCCTGGATGCCGTTGAAGGCGCCCGTCAGGTTGACGGCAATGACGCGGTCCCAATCCTCCGGCCTCATGTCAGGGATCATCCGCCGCACCGTGGTGCCGGCGCCGTTGACGAGAATGTCGATCCCGCCAGCCGCCTCGGCGATCTCGGCAGCCGCGGCGTTGAACGCGGCGCGATCGGCGACATCGATCGCATATGCCGAGGCGTTGCCGCCGCGGCCGGCGATCTCGTCGGCGACGCGCTCGGCCGCCGCTGCATCGCGGTCGAGGACCGCGACACGCGCCCCTTGCGCGGCAAAGGCGCGGCAAGTGGCAGCGCCGATGCCATTCCCGCCGCCGGTCACGACGGCGACTTTCCCGGCAAAATCCTCGGCCATTCGGTCTCTCCTTACAGGGGCTTGGCGCTGCGGCAGTCTATAGGCGGTAGGCATTGTCGAGAATAGCCGTCGCGAGCGCCTCTGCCGGGCCCCGCAAGACCCGGCCCGGACCGGCGAGAACGAATTCGATGTGGCCGAGTTCGGGGAGGGCCGGCGAAGAGGGCATCGGGATGAGGCCCGCCGGCGCGAAACCATCGGCCTGGACTGTGACGCCGAGCCCGGCCAAAGCCGCCGCGTTGAGCCCGCTGAGGCTGCTGCTGGTGCATACGATGCGCCAGCTTCGCCCGGCATGTTCGAGCGCCTCCAGAGCGACGGCCCGGCTGATGCTCGGCGGCGGGTAGAGGATCAAAGGCAGCGGCCGCTCAGGGGCGGCGAGCCCCGGGTCGTTGCCGACCCAGACGAGCTTTTCCCGCCGCACCAGACGGCCGCGATCCTCCCCGGGGCGGCGCTTGGCGAGCACGAGGTCGAGTTCGCCGGCATCGAGCGACTGAAGCAGCGCGCCGCTGAGCCCGACGGTCAATTCGAGATCGACCGCAAGATGAACCCTGGTGAATTCGCGCAGGACCTCGGGCAGCCGGCTCTGCACAAAATCCTCCGAGGCGCCAAAGCGAACACGCCCGCGCAACTCCGAGCCGGCGAAGTAGCGCCGGGCGCGTTCGTTCGCGTCGAGGATGCCCTGGGCGAGCCCCAGCATGGCCTCGCCGTCCGGCGTCAACGCGACCGAATGCGTGTCGCGCACGAAGAGCCGCCGCGCCGCCGCTTGTTCCAGGCGGCGAACATGCTGACTGATCGTGGATTGCCGCAAACCGAGGCGACGCCCGGCCTCGGTGAAGCTTCCGGCCTTCGCCACGGTCACAAAGCTGGTCAGCAGAGTGGGGTCGAACACGGGAGCTCTCGGTCATCACGTTTCGTGATTATACTAAGTTCGGCGATCGTTCTTCACAATAGGCCGTCTCGCCGACATCTTGAGGGCCGGCAGCAGCGTCCCACTTCGGAGCCGGTCAATGAGCACGCTTTCTCGCTTCCGTCCGGATGAGTTCACGATCGCGATGCTGGCGACCGTCGTGCTTTCGCTGCTTCTGCCTTGCCGAGGCACGAGCGCCGCGGTTTTCGAATGGCTCACCGCGGCGGCGATCGCGCTCTTGTTCTTTCTTCAGGGGGCCCGCCTGTCGCGCGGCGCGATCCTCGCCGGCGCGCTTGCATTGGCGGCTGCACCTTGTGGTCTTCACCGCGACTTTCGTGCTGTTTCCGATCATCGGGCTTCTGTTGCGGCCGTTGTCGGGGGCTGTGCTGACGCCGCCGCTCTATCTCGGCCTTCTGTTCCTGTGCACGTTGCCTTCGACCGTTCAGGCGTCGGTTGCCTTCACGTCGATCGCCGGTGGCAATGTCGCGGCGGCGCTGTGCAGCGCCTCAGCCTCGAGCATCATCGGCATGTTCATGACGCCGCTGCTGGCGAGCTTCGCCCTGAAAACCTCCGGCGGCTTCTCGTTGGGCGCGCTGCGGTCGATCGGCACCGAGATGCTGCTTCCGTTCATCGCCGGGCACCTGCTGCAGCCCTGGATCGGGCATTGGGTCATGCAACGGCGCAAGGCGCTTGGCTGGGTCGATCGCGGCTCGGTGTTACTGGTGGTCTACACCGTGTTCAGCGGCGCCACGCTGAGCGGGATTTGGCACCAGCTCGCCCTCGGACCGCTGGCGATCCTCTTTGCCGTGTCGGCGGCGCTGCTCGCGCTGATGCTGGCGGTCACCGCCGTCGCGGCGCGCGGCCTGGGGTTTTCGCGCGAGGACGAGATCGCGATCATGTTCTGCGGCTCGAAAAAGAGCCTCGTCGCCGGCATCCCGATGGCGAATGTGCTGTTCGCCGGCCAGCCCTTGGGCCTCATCGTGCTGCCATTGATGATCTTCCACCAGATCCAATTGATGGCCTGCGCCGCCCTCGCCCGGCATTACGCGAGCGCGCAGACCCGCGCTTTAGAAACCCAAGCCGTTATGTGAATTGGTCGAGCAGCGCCTTTGCTTCTTTTGGCCGATGCCGATGTCCAAAAAGTTCCACGGTTTCGCCAAACGGGGTTTCGGTGCGATAATATTCCGTATCCGGAACTATGGCGCCCAACGAAACAGGGCTCGATGAAACCAAAGAAGTCAGGCAAGCGAACGCTTGTTGCTTATCTCTGCCACTTCCGGCCCGAACCCGAAGGGGGGTTCACGGTCACCTGCCCAAAACTGCCCCCGGTCGTTACCTATGGCGAAACCCTGGAAGAAGCGCAGGCGAACGCACGGGAGGCGATCGAGCTGTGCCTAGAGGTGCTGCGGGAGGATGGCCAGCCGATCCCACCGCCTGACCGGGATCTCGCTTCGCCTATCGATCAGCTCGTGCCGGTCGCCGCCCTGGGCTCATGAGCGCACTGCCGGCGTTGCCCGGCCGCGCGGTCGAGATGCGTTCACCGCCAGCGGGAAGCCGATAATGTACCACCGGCAAGATTGCTTCGTCGCCTCTGCCGGCTCCTCGCAATGACGACCCCCACGCTGTCATTGCGAGCGTAGCGAAGCAATCTAGCGCTGAGAGTAGGCATCATGCGTTCGGCGAGCACTCTCCACGGTCGAGTTCGTCCAACAGCGCCTTCGCTTCCTTTAGATCGGGCGTGTCGAAGCCCTCGGCGAACCAGCCGTAGACCGGCGCGAGAAGGTCGCGGGCTTCGGCGCGGCGGCCCCGGTCCCGGCGCAGACGCGCGAGGCTCATGACGGCGCGCAATTCCCAGAGCTTCGCCTCCTGCTCCCGGGCGATGCTGAGGGCCTTGCGATAGAGTTCCTCGCCGGCCGCGGCATGCCCTTGCCGCAGCAGCAGCTGGCCTTTGTGTCGATAGAGTTCCGCCTCCAGCCAGCGCTCCCCTGTCCTTTCAACGGTCTGCAACGCACCGTCCGACAGGGTTATGGCCTCTTCAACTTGCCCTGCGATCTCACAAGCCCTGGCCAGGAGGGTGATAAAGGCAGGCATCAACAACTCAGCCCCGGTGGCGCGGTAAGCCGCCGAACCGCTGCGCAGAAGCGATATCCCCTCCGCCACATTGCCATTCTTGGCATTGAGCCACCCGCGATAGATCGTTCCCACCGCGATCCAGAAGGGGAAACTCTGCTCGATCGCCACTGCAACCAGCTCGTCTGCCCACTCGCCGAGGACTGCGTCGTCGCCGACGAGAGAAAGCGGTACGGCGCCCACTGCCAAGATCGAAGCCAAAGACGGCGGATGAGCCAGCCTCCGAGCCTCAGCAATTGCTACTCTGCTCCGTGCCGATGCCTGGTTGGGATAGCCGAGACAGAGAAGGACGATTCCCAAAAGCGCCTGTGCTACCACCTGGGGGTGGCTTCCGGTCTGATGGCCAAGCGAGTGGTGGGAGATCGGATCATAAAGTGCAAGCGCCGCTTCCAGATTCGATCGGGATAAAGGAAACCTGCCGGCGAGCATGTGGCCTGAACCGCAAGCTTGGTGACCTAGAACGAGGCCACTGGAATCATTGCGTTGACGGCTCAGACGCAGCAAATCCTCGTCCAGGCGCATCTCCAAATCCAATTCGCCGCGGTACACGTGATAGCGAGACTGCCCATAGGGAACGTGAAGGAACTCCGAGGGAGAATCCAGCCGCTGCCACAGCTCTCGCGCACGGGCGAAGGCATGGCCAACTTCCGGCGCGCCCTGACCTTTGACGAAGCGCAACGCCGCGCCCAAGGCACTACGAAGTTCGAGCTCCTGTCGCTGGCGTTCAGGGGTGTCCGGCAGCAGCGCCAACTGATCCAGCGCCCTTTGGAATTGCGCGGCCGCTTCCGCCATCGCCGAGCGGGCGGCGGACCAATGACCGGCCTTGCCCCAGAAGGCGACGGATTTTTCGACGAGCCCGGCTTCCGCATAATGCTGCGCGAAGAGTTCGGGCTGGGCGTCCATCAGCTCGGGAGAATGGGCTTCGAGCGCCTCGGCGATCTGTGCGTGCAATTGCTGTCGGGCGCTGCGCAGCAGGCTGCCGTGCGCCGCGTCCTGCACCAACGCGTGCTTGAACATGTAAACCGCGTCGGGCGGCGTACCGCGCTGGAACACCAGCTCGGAGGCGACGAGGCGAGAGAGAGACGTTTGCAATTCGTCCTCGGGAAGGCGGGAGACGGCACGCAGCAGCGCGTAGGGAAACTCGCGTCCGATCGCGGCGCCGATTTGCGCCATAAGACGCACCGACGCCAGCCGGTCGAACCGTGCCATGAGCGAGTCGTGCAAGGTCGCCGGGATCGCGAACGGCGGCAGGGCGCCGTCGAGCACATAGCGGTCCTTGACCTCGCGCAGCAGGCCGCTCTCCAAAACGCTCTTGGTCAATTCCTCGACGAACAGCGGCACGCCGTCGGTGCGCTCGGCGATCTGGTCGATGACCTCGTCGGGCAATGATTTGCTGCCGGCGATCTGCTCGACCAAAACAGTGCGGTCACGCCGGTCGAGGCGATTGAGCGTCACCATGCTGACCTGCGGCTGGCCAGTCCAGGGCGGCTGGAACTCGGGCCGGAACGTCACGATCAGCAGCCCCGGCAGGCTGCGCACGCGCTCGACGGTAAGGTCGAGCAATTCGCGCGAGGTCGGGTCGATCCAATGTGCGTCCTCGAAAACCATGAGGATCGGCTGCTGGCGCGCCAGACCCACGAGCTGCCGGATCAGCGCTTCAAGTGTCCGTTCCTTCTTGCGCTGCGGACTGAGGTTCGGCAGCGGGTGGCGGTTCGAGCCCGGCAATAACAGCAGATCGGCCAGCAATCCGACATCCTCGTCCGGCGGTGCGGCGCGGGCCAGCAGTGCCTCCAGCTTCTCCAGCTTCGCGGCGGGTGGGTCGTCGCGCGCGAACCCGGATGCCCGGCCGAGCTGGTCGACAAAGGGATAAAGCGCGCTGTCCTGGTAATAGGCCGAGCAGAAATAGCGCAGCCGGAGATATGGCTCGGCGTGGAGGCGCTCTGCCAATGCCGCGGTGATGCGCGACTTGCCGAGGCCGGGTTCGCCCGAGACGAGTACCACCTGGCCGTCGCCCGCCTTGGCGCGCGCCCAGCGCCGCAACAGCAGGTCGATCTCCTCGTCGCGGCCGACCAGCCGGGTCAGCGCCGATCCGCGCAACGCCTCGAACCGGCTCGCGACGCCGCTCGGACGCAGCACCTGCCAGGCCGGCAACGGCCCGGCGATGCCCTTGACCTCGACGGCGCCGAGATCGCGGTACTCGAAGAGATCGCCGACCAGCCGGCGCGTGCCCGTGGCGATGATGACGGTGTCCGGCTCCGCCAAGGCCTGAAGCCGAGCCGCGAGATTGGGTGTCTCGCCGACGACCGATTGCTCCTGCGCCGAGCCTTCGCCGATCATATCGCCGACGACCACCAATCCGGTGGCGATCCCGACGCGCGCTTGGAGGTTGACGGATTTGACATCGAGCCGGCCGACCGCGTCGATGACACCGAGCCCCGCCCGGACTGCTCGCTCGGCATCGTCCTCATGCGCTCGGGGGTAGCCGAAATAGACCAGCACGCCGTCGCCCATGTATTTCGCGACAAAGCCATCGTACCCGGCGACCACCTCGGCGACGGCGCGGTGATAGGCGGCGATGACCTCGCGCAGATCCTCGGGGTCGAGCCGCGCCGAGAGCGCGGTCGAGCCGACGAGATCGCAGAACATTACCGTCAGCTGCCGGCGTTCGGCATCGGCCCCCACCCTTCCCTCCCCCGCAGGCGGGGGAGGGTTAGGGAGGGGGCTGTCGCTGGTGGGCGCGCCGAGCGTGGCAATGGCGTCGAGCAAGCGCCGGCGATGGCCGACCAGACTGACGCCGAGGTCCTTCAGGTCCTCGGCGGTCAGGCTGGGCAACAGGTTCGCGTCGATCTCGTTCGCACGGAAGGCGGCCTCGTATTGCTCGAGCCCGAGCTTCCGCAGCCAATCGCCGACGTCCATCGCCGCCCCCCAAAGGTATGGGCGGTCCGCAGTGTCCTACGATTTCGCCCGGTGCGCTAGCGCCGGGCTCGTTGTGTGCCGGGCATGCTCAATAGCTCGGAGGTGAAAGTCCTCTACCCAACCTGATGGAGGTGAAGGGTTAGTGATGCGCAAGGGCTATCGCCGCGAGGCGGGGTCTGAAGGAAGCGCGAAGCAAAGGTGCGAGCCGATGGACAAAAACCGGATACGAGGCGCAAGCGCCGGACGAGCGGGCAACGTATCGCGAAGTCCATATCCATCAACGGCGCGAAGCGTAGATCCGGCGGTTGTGCACCGAAGGCGATTGAGCTTACCCCGGGAGATCTGCCCCGTGTCGCCTTTGCGGCGACTGAGACGGCCGAGAGACCGTCTGACCGCGGGTCAGAAGTCAGCAGACGGCATAGTAGGCCAAGCCGTCGGCAAGGCTAGTGAGGCACTCCAAAGCCGAAAGGCGGAGCAACAGATAGGCCGAGCCGGAAACGATGGCCGAAGGCCCGAACGATTGGGAGTGGCAAGTAGGACTAGGAACTCATGAATGGAATGCGGCAGAAGATTCAGTACTCACTGGCTTTGGAGCTGGTGGTCCAGGGTGAAACCCCGGTCAGCAGTTACCAAGGGGCCGAACCATTCGTGGCGAAGCTAGCACCCGAAAGCCCGGCTTTGACGGAACAATTAATGGAGGAGGTATGTGAGCGAGGGAATCTCGTAAGAGCGTGGAAACGCGTTCGAAGGAACAAGGGTAGTCCTGGCGTGGATGGGATGACCATCGACGACGCTAAGGACCACCTGCGTGAGCACTGGCCGAGCATCCGGTCTCAAATGCTCGAGGGAACCTACCAGCCGCAGCCGGTCAAGCGGGTCGAAATCCCCAAGCCGGACGGCGGGGTCAGAAAGCTCGGCGTGCCTTGCGTCGTCGACAGACTGATCCAACAAGCCGTGCTGCAGGTTCTCCAGGAGCGATGGGACCCGACGTTTTCCAAGCACAGTTACGGCTTCCGACCGGGACGCTCCGCCCATCAGGCGGTGGCCCAAGCGCAACGATACGTTGCCGCGGGCTACAGTGTCGTGGTTGACATTGATCTCGAAAAATTTTTCGACCGGGTCAATCATGACAGCTTGATGGCGCGCGTCGCCGCGCGGGTGACCGATAAACGTGTGCTCAAGCTCATCCGGGCGTTTCTCAAGTCCGGAGTGATGGAAGACGGCTTGGTCAGCCCGGTGGACGAGGGGACCCCGCAAGGCGGCCCGCTCTCGCCCCTCCTGAGCAATCTCGTGCTCGACGATCTCGACAAGGAGCTGGCCCGACGGGGTCACCGCTTTTGCCGCTATGCGGACGACTGCAATATCTATGTTCGCAGCTGCCGCGCCGGTGAACGGGTCATGGCCTCGGTGAGCCGGTTCCTGACCAGGAAGCTGCGGCTGAAGGTCAACGAGGCGAAAAGCGCGGTGGCGCGACCGGAGGAGCGCAAGTTCCTGGGGTTCAGCATCTCGAATGACGGGAGCGAGCGGCGCGTCGCGCCAAAAGCCTTCGACAAATTCAAGGCGCAGATCCGGGACATGACCCGCCGGACACGGGGGATCAGCCTACAGCAGCTGATCGAAGACCTCACGCCATACCTCATCGGATGGCGCGGCTACTTCGGCTTCTGCCAGACCCCGCGTGTGCTCACCAACCTGGAAGCGTGGATTCGCCGAAGACTACGTTCCTATCTTTGGCGGCAGTGGCAGAACGGGCACAACCGCTTCAACGAACTGCGCCGTCGCGGCGTACCGAAGTTCAATGCAGCGGTCGCCGCCGGTTCGCCGACGGGGTTCTGGCGCATGTCAGGACACCCCGCGGTCCAACAAGCCCTGCGCAACCGCTACTTCAACTCACTCGGTCTCCCCCGACTGCATGTCTCTGCTCAAGCTTAACCCGGTCGAACCGCCGTGGTACGTGACCCGTATGCCCGGTGGTGTGGGAGGGGTGGCACCGCGAGGCGTCCCCCTATCCCGATCCGGTTCCGGTTTGCTAAAGATCATCAAATTGCCTCTTTGCGATTGCATAATTTCAATCTCGCGGCCTCGGCGGGCCGCGGATTGGAGGGCATAGTTGCAACCATAACGAGAGCCTTTGCTGCTGATTTGCTGCAGGTGCAGCAGCGGTTAATCTATGCCTCGACTTAAGGTTGCCGGCGCGGCAAGATTGGCACGGGCGTTGCAGCCGCAAGAGCATCGAACTTGATCGGAGGCCGCTATGACCCGCGACGTATTGACCAGCAAGATCCTTGCTGCCAAACGCGCCAAGAACCTGGGCTGGAAGACGATTGTCGCCGAGATCGGCGGCGGTTCAGCCGTCTATCTGACAGCGGCGCTGATGGGCCAGATGAAGCTGCGCCCCGAGCAGGCGGAGCGCGCGGCAAAGCTGCTCGATCTTTCCGAAGACGAGAAGCGCCTGTTGCAGGAGATTCCTTATCGTGGCTCGTTAGCAACGGTCGTGCCGACCGACCCGCTGATCTACCGCTTCTACGAGCTGGTCCAGGTCTACGGCACGACGTGGAAGGAGCTGATCCAGGAGGAATTCGGCGACGGGATCATGAGCGCGATCGGTTTCGACATGTCGATCGAGCGCCAGCACGACCCGAAAGGCGACCGAGTCAAGCTGACCCTAAGCGGCAAATTCCTCCCATATAAGGAGTATTGATATACCGCTGCGCAGCGGAGGTGCCGCGATGGACGTGATCGACCTGAATTGCGACATGGGCGAGAGCTTCGGCGCCTGGACGATGGGCAGCGACGCCGAGATGCTGAAGATCGTCTCTTCGGCTAATGTCGCGTGCGGCTTTCACGGCGGCGACCCGCTGGTCATGTTCGACACCGTGACTCGGGCCAAGCAAAACCGCGTCGGGATCGGCGCCCATCCGAGCTTTTTCGATGTCTGGGGGTTTGGCCGGCGCCAGATCCAGGGCGAGAAGCCCGAGGACATCGAAAAGATGGTCGTCTACCAGATCGGCGCGCTGCAAGGGGTGGCGCGGGCGGTCGGCCACCGCGTCGGCCACGTCAAGGCGCATGGCACATTGGCCAATCTCGCCGCGGTCGACCGTCCGACGGCGCTCGCCATCGGCCGCGCCATCGCGGCTGTCGATCGCGAGCTGATCTACGTTGTGATGGCCGGCACCGAGCTCGAACGCGCCGCGCACGAGCTGGGTCTCAGAATGGCGCGCGAGATCTATGCTGACCGCGCCTATGACGATAACGGCAACCTGGTCTCGCGCAAGCTTCCCGGCGCGGTATTGCACGATCCCGAGCAGGCCGCCACGCGGGTGCAGGCGATGGTGGGCGAAGGGGCGATCGTCAGCGCTTCCGGGAAGCGGATCCCGGTCTCGATCGATACGGTGTGCGTCCACGGCGACAATCCGGCGGCGGTGGCGATGGCCGAGCAGGTCCGCGACAAGCTCGAAAAGGCCGGGATCGCGATCCGGCCAATGGCCGAGACGATCAGCTAAGCGTATCGTCATGGAGCCCCACAGATGACCGAAACCCTTCTTCCTACCACTGTGGTCGGCAGCTACCCGCAGCCGGATTGGCTGATCGATCGCGACAAGCTGACCCATCTGCCGCCGGTGCGCGTGCGGGCGAGCGAGCTGTGGCGGGTACCCGAACCCTGGCTCGAAGAGGCGCAGGATGATGCGACCGTGCTCGCGATTCGCGACATGGAGCGCGCGGGCATCGACATCATCACCGACGGCGAGATCCGCCGCGAAAGCTACTCGAACCGTTTTGCGACGGCGCTTTCCGGGATCGATCTCGACAACCCTGCGGCCGTGCCGGGACGCACCGGCGGCTCCGTTACGGTGCCGCGCGTCGTCGGCCCGATCCGGCGGTTGCGCCCGGTCGAGGTGCGCGACGTGGAGTTCCTGCGGCACAATACGGACCGCACGATCAAGATCACGCTGCCTGGCCCGTTCACGATGTCTCGTCAGGCGAAGAACGAATACTACAAGGACGAAGAAGAGCTGGTCATGGACTATGCCGCGGCAGTCAACGCCGAAATCCGTGACCTGAAGGCGGCCGGCGCCGATGTGATCCAACTCGACGAGCCCTGGGTACAGGCGCGGCCCGAGGAGGCGCGCCGCCTGGCGTTGCCGGCGATAGACCGGGCGCTCGAAGGCATTCCCGGCCCGACCGCGCTGCACCTCTGCTTCGGCTACGCCTATGTCGCCCGCGACAAGCCGAGCGGCTATTCGTTCCTGCCCGAACTGACCGGCACGGTCGCCGAGCAAATCTCGATCGAGGCGGCGCAACCGAAGCTCGATCTTGCGACCCTCGATGGCCTCGGCGACAAGACCGTTATCTTCGGCGTCATCAGCATGGGCGACCCCCAGCCGGAAACTCCCGAAATCGTCGCCGCCCGGATTCGCCGAGCGCTCGAGCACATCCCACCGGAGCGGCTGATCCCAGCCCCCGACTGCGGCATGAAATACATTCCGCGCGACACCGCCTTCGCCAAACTCAAAGCCCTCGCCGAAGGCGCGGCGATCGTGCGGCGCGAGCTGACCGGCCCGTGAGAGCGGCCGTTATCATCTTCCCGGGCTCCAACCGCGAGCGCGATGTCTGCGTGGCGCTGGCCCGCGCCTCCGGGCAGGAGCCGCTGCGCGTCTGGCACCGCGACGCCGACCTCCCGCCGAGCGAACTGATCGTGCTGCCGGGCGGCTTTGCCTATGGCGACTACTTGCGCTGCGGGGCCATCGCGGCGCATTCGCCGATCATGCGCGAAGTGCGCGACCGCGCCGCCAGAGGCACACCCGTCCTCGGCATCTGCAACGGGTTTCAGATCCTGACCGAGGCGGGGCTCCTTCCAGGGGCGCTGCTGCCTAACCGCTCGTTGCGGTTCACCTGCCGCGATGTTGATCTACGCGTCGAGAACAACCAGACGATCTTCACCTGCGGTTATGAAGCCGGAAAGACGATTCGGGTGCCGGTCGCGCATCACGACGGCAATTACACCGCAGATCCCGAGACGCTCGACCGTCTCGAAGCGCGCGGCCTCGTCGCTTTCCGCTATTGCGGAGCGAGCGGCGGGTGTAGCGAGGAAGCAAACTTCAACGGCTCGGCGCGCGCGATCGCCGGTGTTTTCAACGAAACCCGCACCGTTCTCGGACTGATGCCGCATCCCGAGAACGCCATCGACCCGCTGCTCGGCCGTACTGACGGCCAGGCCTTCTTCGACGGGCTGGTAAGCGCGCTGCAGTAGATCATGCCGCTGTTCGCAAAGATTTCCCCGCCATCGCTTTCTTTTTCCCTCTCCCCCCGCTTGCGGGGGGAGAGGGCAGGGTGAGGGGGGTGCCTGCCGCGCGTTCGTAAAATTAGCGACTATTGCTATCCCGACCCCCCTCACCCCGACCCTCTCCCCCCGGCCGGCGGGGGGAGAGGGAGATTAATTTCATCCAGCGGGTATGGACCGGGGTCGCAACGTCACTGCCGTACTCGCCGCCGAGCACGGCCTGACCGAGGAGGAGTTCGAGCGTGCCGTCGCGATCCTCGGGCGCACGCCGAACATGACAGAGCTCGGGATCTTCTCGGTCATGTGGAGCGAGCACTGCTCGTACAAGTCATCGAAGGTTTGGCTCCAGACATTGCCGACGACCGGGCCGCGGGTGATTTGCGGACCCGGCGAGAATGCCGGGGTCGTCGATATCGGCGACGGCGATGCGGTCGTCTTCAAGATCGAGAGCCACAACCACCCCTCTTTCATCGAGCCTTACCAGGGCGCAGCGACCGGGGTCGGCGGTATTCTGCGCGATGTCTTCACGATGGGGGGGCGGCCGATCGCGATCTTGGATTCACTGCGCTTCGGCAGCCCCGACCACCCGCGGACCCGCCACCTCGTGTCCGGCGTCGTGAGCGGGATTGGCGGCTACGGCAACTGCGTCGGCGTGCCGACGGTCGGCGGCGAATGCGAGTTCGACTCCTCCTACGACGGCAACATCCTTGTCAACGCGATGTGCGTCGGGCTCGCCCGCGCCGACCGGATCTTCTATTCGGCCGCGGCAGGGCCGGGAAACCTTGTCGTTTATGTCGGCGCGAAGACCGGACGCGACGGC
Organism: uncultured Alphaproteobacteria bacterium; assembly: GCA_963700185.1. Lineage (GTDB taxonomy): Bacteria > Pseudomonadota > Alphaproteobacteria > ATCC43930 > CGMCC-115725 > AP-15. The sequence continues at coordinate 21,460 of CAVOWP010000011.1, read as the reverse complement.
ATCCACGGTGCGACAATGGCGTCAGCCGAGTTCGGCGGTGACGCCGGGGAGAAGCGGCCCACTGTCCAGGTCGGCGATCCGTTCACCGAGAAATTGCTGATCGAGGCCTGCCTCGAGATAATGGAAAAAGATGCGATCGTCGCGATCCAGGACATGGGCGCGGCCGGGTTGACCTCTTCCTCCGTCGAGATGGCCGGCAAGGGCGGGCTCGGCATCGAGCTCGATCTCGACCGGGTGCCGGTGCGCGAGAGCGGCATGACGCCATACGAGGTTATGCTGAGCGAAAGCCAGGAGCGCATGCTGATGATCCTGCGCCCCGGCAGCGAGGCGGCGGCCCGCCATATCTTCGAGAAATGGGAACTCGACTTCGCGGTGATCGGCAGGGTCACCGAAACCGGGCGGCTGGTGCTGCGGAGCGCCGGAGAGATCGCCGCCGACCTCCCGGTCGGGCCCTTGGTCACCGAGGCGCCGGTCTATCGGCGGCCGTGGCGGCGTTCCGATCCCGAACCGGAAATCGACCCGGCTTCGCTTCCCGACCGCGACCCGCTCGAATGCCTGGAGCGGCTCCTCGCCTCGCCGGCGCTCGCTTCCAAACGCTGGATCTGGGACCAGTATGACCATCTGGTGATGGGCAACACCGTCAAGCGGCCCGGCGGCGACGCCGCGGTGATCCGGGTTACCCCAGGGGGCAAGGCACTGGCACTGGCGACCGATTGCACGCCGCGCTATTGCCGCGCCGACCCGGTACGCGGCGGCGCGCAAGCCGTCGCCGAGAGCTGGCGCAACCTGATTGCGGTCGGCGCCGAGCCATTGGCGATCACCGACAACATGAATTTTGGGAACCCGGAACGCCCCGAAATCATGGGCCAGTTCGTCGGCGCGATCGAAGGCATGCGGGAAGCTTGTCTCGCCCTCGCCTACCCGGTCGTATCCGGCAATGTGTCGCTCTACAACGAGACGAGCGGCCGGGCAATCCTGCCGACCCCGGTGGTCGGCGGCGTCGGGCTGATTACCGATGCGGGCGCCGCGGTCGATCTCGCGCTAAAGCACGACGGGGACGCCGTGATACTGATCGGCGATACGAGCGGCCATCTCGGCGCGTCGCTTTATCTGCGCGAGGTCGAAGGCCGCGAGGCGGGCCCGCCGCCGCCTATCGACCTTTCCGCCGAACGTCGCAACGGCGATTTCGTCCGCTCCATAATACAAGCCGGGCTTGTCGCCGCCTGTCACGACCTGTCGGATGGCGGGCTTCTCGTTGCGCTCGCCGAGATGGCGATGGCGGGTATGCGCGGCCTCACGCTCGCTCCCCTCGCGACCGAACTGCCGCTTCACGCCTACCTGTTTGGCGAAGACCAGGCGCGTTACTTGATCGAAGCCGAGGATCCCCAGGCGGTGTTGGATGCGGCGCGCGCTGCGGGGGTGCCGGCCCGCGCAATCGGCGTGGTCGGCGGGGCTTCGTTGACACTCCACAGCAGCGGTGCCATATCGGTTGCCACACTGAAGGCCACCAACGAGGCTTGGCTGCCGGGCTATATGGCGCAGACTTGAGCGGAGGGTGTCGGGGATGGCGATGGACGCGGCGATGATCGAGAGACTGATCAAAGAGAGCCTGCCCGACGCCCAGGTCTCGATCGAAGACCTGCGCGGCGACGGCGATCATTACGCGGCGCATGTCGTTTCCGGCGCGTTTCGCGGTAAGACGCGGGTCCAGCAACACCAGATGGTGTACCAGGCCCTGCGCGGCCGAATGGGCAATGAGCTCCACGCTCTGGCCCTGCAAACCGGTGCGCCAGAGGACTGAACGCAACTTTCGCAACAGCAACTTTCGCGAAAATCGAGGACAAGGAAAATGGACGACACGGTTCAACAGCGCATCCGCCAGAACGTCTCCGAGACCCCCGTCGTGCTGTTCATGAAGGGATCGCCGGTCTTTCCGCAATGCGGGTTCTCCGCTGCGGTGGTGCAGATCCTCAGCCATCTGGGGGTCAAGTTCAAAGGCGTCGACGTGTTGTCCGACCCGGGTATCCGCCAGGGCATCAAGGAATTCTCGAATTGGCCGACGATCCCGCAACTCTATGTCAAGGGCGAGTTCGTCGGCGGCTCCGACATCATCCGCGAAATGTTCGAAACCGGCGAATTGCAGCAGCTCTTCGAGCAGAAGGGCGTCCCCGTCCGCGCCTGAGTCGCAGCGCTCGCGATCAGCCGGCCGTAATGTAGCTGCGAAAAGTCAGCGGATCGTCGATGTTCGGCATCGGCTCTCCGCTGCCGCCCGTCCCGCGGAGAGTAATCGTCCCATAGCCGAGGAGACGGCCAAGTACCGATTGGTAAACATCAACGCTTTCGACCCTGCTCCGATTCATCTCAAGCGTACGGCGGGCAATCAGACGTTCTTTATAGATGACGCGGCGATCAGTCACCGCCAGTTCGGTTGTCCACCGCTTGATGAATTTAACGAAGGCTGAAGATAGCGCCAATAACGCAAAAATGATCGCTGCTATGACCAGGGCCAGACTGACGTTCTGGTTATCGGCGGTATACCACGCCGAAACGGCTAAGATTATACAAATGATAATCAGAAAGATCGCTTTCCAATAAATAATCCAATGCAGCTTCGTGGAGTAGACGATTGTCTCTCCAGGTTGCAATACCTTTCTCACATACCGTATCGGCACGGCTATCCTTGTCGGTGTAGTTGTCGGCCCCGTGCTCCTCGAGCCTCCCCGAGATGACACGGCAACTCACCCGCTTAGGTTGGCGCGTCCTTGGGGCGGGCGCAACTCGCGCGTCGACGCGCTTCGCGGCGTGACTTGCTGAGACGCCTGAAGCTACTCGGCGACGCGGGGAGTGGTAGCCGGGCTGAGGTGTCGGCGCAGCGCCGCGGCGAGCGAATCGGCCTCGGCTTTGGTCGTGTCGAAACGGCAGACGAAACGTGCGAGGGTCAGGCTTCGGCGATAGAACTGGAAGCCGTCGCGCTCCAACGCATCCATCGTGCCGTCCGGGAGTTCGAGAAAGATCTCGTTCGCCTCGACCGGCGCTAGCAGCCGGGCGGCCGGGATGTCGCTCAGCGCCGCCGCGATGCGCGCCGCAATCCGGTTCGAGGCGTGGGCCATCTCGAGCCAGAGCCCGTTCTCGACATAGGCGATCAGCTGCGCCGAGGCGAAACGCATTTTGGACCAGACCTGGCCCGCGCGGCGCAGCTGCACCGCAAGGCCGCCCGCGAGGTCGGGCGAAAAGACGACGATCGCGTCGCACAATGCTCCGCCATTCTTGGTGGCCCCGAACGACATGATGTCGATCCCGGATCGCCAGGTCGCATCGGCCGGGGTGCACCCGAGCCGCGCCACGGCATTGGCGAAACGCGCCCCATCCATGTGGAGCCTGAGACCGCGCCGCTTGGCGACCTCAGCAACGGCCCGGATCTCGTCGAGGGTGTAGACAGCTCCGAGATCGGTCGCCTGGGTCAGGCTGACCACACTCGGCTGACCTCTGTGGAGTTGCGCCGGTGAAATCCCCGCCAGTGCCTCGGCCAACAGATTCGCGTAGATTTTGCCGTGTTGCCCAGGGACCGCGACGAGCTTGACGCCGCCGCCGAAGAACCCCGCGGCGTTCGCCTCGGAAGTGTTGATGTGCGCAATCTCGCTGCAGTAGACGATGCCCCAGGACGGGCCGAGCGCGGCCAGAGCCAAGGCATTGGCGGCGGTCCCAGTGGCGACCGGAAAGACCCGCACCGAGGTTTCGAACAGTTCGCAGAAGCGCTGCTGCAGGTTCGCCGTCCATTCGTCGGCGCCGTACCCCAACGCGGTGTCGTGATTGGCCCCAACCAGCGCTTCCAAGATTTGCGGTGCGGCTCGGCCGGTGTTGTCGCTGCGATAATCGATCATTGCCGTCGCTTCAGTGGTCGTGCCCGCAACCTTACCCCTTTTTGCCGGGGCCGCCACGGGAGTGAGCCAAACGGAGCACGACCATATGCCGACCGCGCGGCTGGCCGGCATAAGCGGGGGCGTGCAGGTGCGCAGCGCGCAGAACAACCGACTGGGCCCGGCCGCGCAACTGTATCGAAGCGGCATGAATGGGGCTAGCTCCGCCTTTCCCAGATATCTGCACAGCTGAATGGGTGACGGGCGGATTCGTCGCCGCACGGGCGACCCTCTGGGCCGAGGCCGGGGCGATCTGCGGTGAAGCCATCAGCACCGGCGCGTCGCGCAACCGCTTTTCAGGTAAAGATACGCGCGCGGGTGCGGCTGAGCGTCCATTGGTAAAGACCAAGCGCGGCACCACGGTCGCGAACAGGCGGTTGGCGAAATCTTCGTCGAACGCCTCCAAAGGCGGCTCTCCGTCCGCCCGCACCCCGATCGCCGCAACATCTTTGACGCTCCCGAAATTCAGGTTGCGAACGTAATCGAGGTCTCCCGTGTAGCTCGGCCAATAAGCTTCACCCGGGGCGAGCGGGAACCACGCGACCGTGGCTCCTTCCTCCGAGCTCAGCCCGACACCGGGTGTGCCGAGGAACGCGACCACCGCAGGCGCATAAAGTGGCCGCTCAGCATAATTTCCGGGGACCCAGGCCCAATGGTCGTCAATCAACGCCCACCGGCCATAATGCGACGGCGCGAAACCCCAGGGCTGATCGTCGAGCCAAGTCCAACCCCACGGCGCAATCCAGCTCCAATGTCCGAAGCGATAGGGTGCCCAGTCTTCCGGCTGGGTCGGAAACCACACGGGCCCGTATTGCGCGTTGATCTTCCACCTGCCGGCGGAATCGAGTTCGGCATAGCCGGTCATGTATCGTGAAACGTAATAGGGCGCGGCCAGGCGGGTCTCGTCGTAGTCGCGGTCGCGGCACCACGCGACAAAGTCGTCCGCAGTGGCCGGTCCTATCGAGGCGGCATCGGTCGCCTCCGACCCGGTCAGGACCGCGACTTGACCTCCCTCGATGCGCCTGTCGCCACCAGGCCCGGCGAACTGCGCCGTTCCGTCGAAAACCGCGACGCGCAGTGGCCCCTCCCCGTCTCCAGCCTCAATGTCGTACGTGCCGGGCACCAGCAGCCGAACGGCGCCTTGTCGAATATCGATCTCGACCGTTTCATTTTCACCGACTTGGCGCAAATGAAGGCCGATGCGTCCGCGCAAAAGGAGTATTTGAGTGATCCCGTCATGCAAGCTCGCGATTTCGATCTCGCTACCATTGGACAGATCGATTGTATTCGCGCCGATACGGACCTCACCGCGGGCTCGCGGGTCGGTGCGCAGCTCTTCACCGGCGAAGATCGGCTGATTTAATTCGGCATCAGCCCGGGCGCTCCCGCTGGAGACCCGGAGGTCTACATTGCCCGAGACCAGGCTGACCTGCCCGACGCGGCCCGGCGGCGACCAGTCGGACGGCAAAGGCGCGCTCGCCTCGACAGCCGGCACCGCGTCGGCCCGGGTCAATTCCTGCGCGAGTGCCGGAACAACCCCAGCAACCGTCGCGATGCAATAGACGCAAGTAAACAATCGCATGGGTGTAACCCCCCCAAGCGTCCCCTTGCCGAAACTTTAGCAGATAATTATCGGAGACAATCGACAAATTGTGGCAATCGCGGTTAACTCGCGAGACCCGATGGATACATTCGGCTTACCGGAAGTTTTCGGATAATGGTCGGGTTACTACCCGAGGACATTGCCGTCGTCGTGCTCGGCCCAGGGGGCGCCGCGCTCGGACAGCGATTGCGGACGGCGCTGGCCGGCGCTCGGCTGCACGGGCCGCGCGCACATCCCGGCGACTGGGACGAGAGCTACGATCGGGTGTCGACTCATATCGGTAAGCTGTTCGAAGCGGGGCGGCCGATCGTCGGCATCTGCGCCAGCGGCATTCTGATCCGCTCCGTCGCCCCGTTCCTCGCTGCCAAGCGGCAGGAGCCGGCAGTCGTCGCGGTCGCCGAGGACGGCTCGGTAGCGGTGCCGCTGATCGGCGGACACCGTGGCGCCAATGCGCTGGCTCGCGGCATTGCAGAGCTTACCGGCGGCATTGCGGCGATAACCACCGCCGGAGATGTGCGCCTGGGCGTCGCGCTCGATGAACCGCCGTCCGGCTGGCATATCGCCGATCCGGACAAGGTGAAGCCGATCGTGTCGGCGCTCCTCAGGGGAGAGCCGGTTTCCTTGGTCGACGAGACGGGCTGCGCCGGATGGTTGCGTGCCGGGGCAATCCGCTGGGCGGAACGGGGCAATCGACGGGTCGTGGTGACGGACAGGTCGGCGGAATCGGAAACCGACGCCTTGGTGATCCATCCGCCGGCCTTGGCGCTCGGGATCGGTTGCGAGCGCGGCTGTACCATTGAGGAAATCGCGGATCTTGCGCACTCTGCCCTCGCCGAGGCGCGGCTGGCGGCGGGTGCGGTCGCAGCGGTCGTGTCGGTCGAGCTGAAGCTCGCCGAGCCGGCGATCCACGCACTCGCGACGGAACTCGGGGTGCCGGCGCGGTTTTTCCCCGCTTCACGTCTCCTGATCGAGACGCCGCGTCTCTCGGAACGCTCACCGGCCGCGTTTCGGGCGACCGGTTGTTGGGGCGTCGCCGAAGGTGCAGCGCTCGCCGGCGCCGGACCAGATGGGGTGCTGGTCGTGCCAAAGCGCAAGTCGCGGCGCGCGACTTGCGCCATCGCGCGTGCATCGAAGCCGATCATTGCCGAGGCAATTGGCCGCCCCCGCGGCAGGCTCGCCGTCATCGGGATTGGCCCGGGCGATCCGGGCTGGCGCACCCCGGAGGCGAGCATGGCGCTCGCGCAGGCGAGCGATGTGGTCGGCTACAGTTTATATCTCGACCTGCTCGGCCGCACGATCGAGGGCAAGCGGTGCCATCCGAGCGCGATCGGCGACGAAGAGGCGCGGGTCCGCCTAGCGCTCGATCTCGCCGCCGACGGACGGTCGGTGACGCTCGTCTCCTCCGGAGACGCTGGCATCTATGGCTTGGCGCCCCTCGTCTTCGAACTGCTCGATACCGAGGCGAAGCCGGAATGGCGCACGATCGATCTGATGGTCGTTCCTGGCGTCTCTGCGTTTCAGGCCGCCGCCTCACAGGCCGGCGCGCCGCTCGGCCATGATTTTTGCGTGATCTCGCTATCGGATTTGATGACCCCAGGGGAGACGATCCGGGTTCGGCTAGAGGCGGCGGCAATGGCCGATTTTGTTGTCGCGCTCTACAACCCGCGCTCGGTTCGACGGCAGGCTCAGGTGACCGAGGCTGCGGATATTTTGCTGCGGCATCGCTCGCCCGAGACGCCGGTCTTCGTCGGCCGCAATCTCGGCCGTGACGCGGAAGAGCGTTGCATCATCAGCTTGTCGGAACTGACCGGCGCCAACATTGACATGCTGACGATCGTCCTCGTTGGAAACAGCCGCACCCGGCGGACCGACGGCGATCCTCCGCGCCTCTACACGCCGCGCGGCTATTTCGATCGCGCTGTCCTGTGACGGTGCATTTCATCGGGGCCGGTCCCGGCGCGCCTGATCTGATCACGGTCCGCGCGCTGCGGCTGATCGAGCGCTGCTCGGTTTGCCTCTACGCAGGTTCGCTGGTCCCAGTCGAGATCCTGGCCTCAGCCCCGCCGGGCGCGCTCGTCATCGATACCGCGCCGTTGACGCTCGACGAGATCGTCGGCCATCTCGCGGATGCCGATCGCCGAGGGCTCGACGTCGCCCGGCTCCATTCCGGCGATCCGTCGCTCTATGGCGCGATCGCCGAGCAAATGCGGCGGCTCGAGGCGCTCGGCATCCCGTTCGACGTGACGCCGGGGGTGCCCTCTTTTGCCGCAGCGGCGGCCGCGCTCGGCCGCGAGCTGACCCTGCCGGAAATCGCGCAGACCGTGATCTTGACACGCACCGCGACACGCTCCTCGCCGATGCCCGAGCGCGAAGCCCTGGAACGGCTCGGCGCGAGCGGCGCGACGTTGGCAATTCATTTGTCCGTCAATAACCTCGCGCGCGTCGTGCGCGCGCTGACGCCCCATTACGGCGCCGAATGCCCCGCCATCGTCGCCTACCGGGTCAGCTGGCCCGACGAGCGCCTGATCCGCGGCACCCTCGCCGATATCTGCGACAGAGTGAAAAAAGCGGGCATCACCCGCACCGCCTTGGTGTTGGTCGGGCGTGCCCTTGGAGACAGAGGAGCCCCGGATAGCCGGCTTTACGCCGCAGATCATCACCACCTGATGCGGCCCCGAAGAGAAACTTAGATATGAACGAGACGACTTTTAACGAGCTCACCAGTTGGGTGACCGAGGCCGGGCTTATCGGCCGCAGCGAAACCGAGCTGATGGCCGGGTTCTGCCGGCGCGTCACCGAAGCCGGGGTCCCGTTGGCACGTGCCCTCGTTATCCTCGACACCCTTCACCCGGTCTATGAGGGCCGCGCTTTCCGCTGGCGCTCGGATATGCCCGAGGCGGCCGAGGCGGTCGACTATGGCCGGACCAATGAAGGCGAGGCCGCGGAGAATTGGCGCAACAGTCCCTTTTTCCATCTGCTGCAATCGGGCGAAACGGCCATGCGACGCTGTTTGGCCGCCGGTGATCCGGCCGATTTCCCGACCATCGCGCAGGCCCGCGACGAGGGGGCGACCGATATTCTGGTGCTCGTCCATCGTTTTGCCGCCGAGGGCGTCATCGGCGAGATGGATTGCGTCTATTCGACCTGGTACAGCGATGCGGCGGATGGCTTCGGCGAGGCCGCGGTCGGCGCTCTGAAACGGCTCGCCCCGTTTCTCAAGCTGGCGCTCAAATCGGCCGCGCTCGCCCGCATGGCCGGGACGCTCGCCGAAACCTATCTCGGCCGCGACGCCGGCCGGCGGGTGATGAGCGGGCGGATCGTGCGGGGGGTGGCCGAGAAGATCGGCGCGGTGCTGTGGTACAGCGATCTGCACGGCTACACGAATATTTCCGACAATGCCCCGCCCGAGCAGATCATTCCATTGCTCAACGACTATGCTGAAGTCGTCATTTCTGCCGTGCACGGGCATGGCGGCGATGTGCTGAAGCTCGTCGGCGACGGCACCCTCGCCATTTTCACCACTGAGAACCGTGAGGAAGCATGCCTCGCGGCGCTCGCGGCAGCGGCGCAGGTGCGCAAAGGAGCCGCCAAGCTCAATCAAAACCGAAGCCAAGCCGGCCTGCCGACCACCGCCGTTTATCTCGCGCTGCATGTCGGCGACGTCTTCTACGGCAATGTCGGCAGCAAGGACCGTCTGGATTTCACGGTCATCGGCCCAGCTGTCAACGAGGTCAGCCGCATCCTGGCGATGAGCCGGTCGGTCGAGCAGGATCTGTTGTTGTCGTCGAGCTTTGCCCGCGCGCTCGGCCCGGAAATGCGAAGCCGGCTGGTTTCCGTCGGCCGCTACGCGCTGCGCGGCGTCGCACAGCCGCAAGAGCTCTTCATCCCAGAACCCGATTTCATTTGCATTGCCGACGCGCCTGAAGCCCGTATAAGGCCCCGGGTTGCTTAGTCGATCGGGTCGGCTGCTAGACGCCCAAACATGCGAAAGTCGTGAAAGGCGCCTTTGAACCAGGCCTTTTGTCTGAGCGTCCCCTCGTAATTGAAACCTGCCTTGACGAGGACCCTGTCGGAGGCATCGTTACCCGGCAGGGTCCAGGCTTCCATGCGGTTCAGATTGGGAATTCACCTCTGCAGGTTTGTTGCCTCGGGGCTGCTTTATCAGCAACCCGCGCGATCGCAAGGTTCAGTGATACTGGGTTCGCTGCCGTAAAGAAGGGGCGCCGCAATGCTGCTGAACCGAGACGAGATTCGGGAAGACAAGTACTTCGACATGCTGACCGAGGCGATCCTCGAACGCGATCAGCCGCGCACCACCGACCTTTTCTTTCGGATGACGCGGGACGGGCATTCGGTCGGCGACGCGCTCAGCGTCGTGACCGCAGCCGAAGCGCCGTTCGTGCAGGTTCCGAGCCACATCAATGTTCGCGACGGTCAGATCACGCTGATCAACAACGATCACACGATCCTGGGGCTCCGGGCCTCCGCTTATCTGATGCCGTACCTGCCGGAGAAGTATCGGCTGCTGCCGTTATTGCAGAGCGTCTGGTACATCCCGGCGGGGCTCGACATCTGGAACCAGCTGCTCGGCAAGTATCCCGGCCGGTACGCCACAATGAAGGGCATCAACGTTCCGCCACCGAGCTATGGTCCGGTGGTGTGGCAGGAGGACCAGGAGCCGATCCGGGAGAAAGGCTCCATCGAGGAGCGATTGCACGCGCATATCATCGCCACGGTCAGCGGCGACTCGCGGCGGTCTTACGGTCTTTTTCTTGGGCTCGCCGAGGAGGAAGAGGCGCGGCCGCTTCTGGCCGATCAGCTGAATTTCCTCGGGCTGATTGATCTGCAGGACACGGTCATCGGCCGCAAGGCGCGCAATACCGGCCACAAGGCGATACGCGCTCGTTCGATCACCGACCTCGCCGACTTCATCGGCTGGGAGCGCTCGCACGGGGTCTATTACATGGGCGTCCCGGACATGGCGGTCGGGCCCCTCTATTACTCGCTCTACGATGCCGTCTGCGTCAGGATGGCGAGCGAGTTCCCGGATGGGGGCGCCAGCCTCAAGCAGACCAACCAGACGCCACTGAGCCCGACCGAGGTCGAAGACATGGTCCGGCAGCTGATGGAAGCCGACGCCGATGCGGTATGGAACCTGGTTACCGCTCACCTGAAGAACGGCAAATCGATCCGCAGCCTCGGCGACACGATCCAGATCGGCGCCGCCGAGCTGATCCTCCGGACGACCGTACCGCGGCAGTTCACCAATGGCCAGCATCCGTTTGATTACTGCAATGTCGCGAACAATTGGTTTCGCAAAAGCGACAACCCGTACCAGCCCCGCGTCCTTTACCTGATGGCCAATTTCATCAATGACGTGGCGCACGAGAACCAGCTGCAGAACTCGGTACTCGAGCAGGAAGCCGCCGGGATCGACACCTGCGGCCGCTCGCCCGACACACTGTTGCGGGATCTCGACGAGGCGATCATGGCGCTGGATTTCCCGCGGACCACGGCACTCGCCAACGCCTATCTGCAGTCGGGAGCCGACCGCAAGGCGTACCAGTCGACGGTAGCGCTGGCGGCGTGCCGCTTTCAGGACGATCCGCATAATCAGAAGATCACGATCTCGACCTTCGAGGAATACGCTCACAATTCGACCCACTTGCGCGATCGCCTGCTGCTCGCGACGGCGCGGCTGCTGGCAGGTTGGGTGAAGATGCCGGGTGAGCGCGATTGCTATGCCCGTTTCGAGAAGGACTGGTACCACTAACGGAGGAGAAAGGTCATGGCCCGCGCATACAACGTCATCGATTCCGATGGCCATATCCTGGAGCCTCTGACGCTCTGGAATGACTATATGGACCCGGCCTTCCGCGACCGGGCTCCAAAGCTCGTCATCGACAAGGACGGCAAGGAACGCCTCCTCGTCGAGGACCAGATCCTCGGCAGCCAGCAAGGAATGGGCGGGATCGGCGGGGTCGGCGCGAGACAAGGCGTCGTCTCGGCCGAAATGATGAGTTACGAGGAGGGCCGCCCGGGCGGTTTCGACCCGCACAAGCGCATCCCGGACATGGATCTGGACGGCATCGACGCCGCATTCCTCTACCCGAGCATGGGGCTGTTTGCCGGCGCGGTGCACGATCCGCAGCTGGCGAGCGCGCTGTGCCGCGCCTACAACCGCTGGCTTGCCGATTACTGCAAGCCCTATCCGGACCGGCTGTTCGGCATTGCGATGCTGCCGATGCAGTCGATCGATCACGCGATCGCCGAGATGCGCTTCGCGCGACGCGACCTCGGCTTCCGCGGCGGCTTCATCCGGCCCAATCCTTACAACGACAGGAAGCTGCACGACCCGGCCTATGACGCGCTGTGGAGCGCGGCCGAGGAACTCGACTTCTCGATCGGCATTCACGAGGGCGGCAACAGCGGCATGCCGACGGTCGGCATCGACCGCTTCGAGGGGCGTGGCGCGCAGCACATCATCTCGCACACGATGGAAATGATGCTCGCCTGCATGAGCATGATCTGGGGCGGAGTGTGCGAGCGTCACCCGAAATTGCGCGTCGCTTTCCTCGAATCCGACGGCGGCTGGATCGCGCTGTGGCTCGACCGCATGGACCGTCATTTCGACGATCAGGGCTTCAACGACTCAGGTCTGAAGAACCGCCCGAGCGATTTATTTCGTCGCAATTGCTGGATCTCGTTCGAGCCGGTCGAAGGCAGCCTCAAAGTGCTCGCCGAGTATATCGGCCCGAACAAGATCCTGTGGGCGACCGATTATCCGCACCGCGACGGCTTCTTCCCCGGCGCCCCGCAGATGATCAAAGACCGCTTGGCGGGCGCCTCGCCCGAGGTTCATCATCAGGTAATGGCGGGCGGCGCAATGGGCTTCTACAGCCTGAATTAACCCTCGCCACCAGCCGTGGCCGGTTGGGTTTTCCCCTCTCCCGCAAACGCGCAGTGCATTACAAAGTCCGTGAGGGCCGCCGCTCCATGCTATAAGCGGGATTCGGCCGAGGAGGAGGTCCCCGCATGAAGAACGACATGGTGATCATCGACGCCGACGGGCATGCCGTCGATTACGAGCCCGTTTATCGCGAAAGATTGCCGGAGCAATACCGCAACCGGACAAGTATCTACCCCTCCGACAATTTCGACCGCACGCAAAATGGCGCGCTTGCCGCCAAGCGGCCGCCGTCGCCTGCGCAGAACCTCGCCGACAACGCGCAGGAGGGGATCGATCTGCAGATCATCTATCCGACCGGCGGGCTGATGCTGACGCGGGTGCGCGAGCTCGATTATGCGATTGCGTTGTGCCGCGCCTACAACGACTGGCTCTACGATTGGTGCGCGATCGACCGCAGACGGCTGAAGGCCGTCGCCCTCGTGCCGTTGCATGTCGACACGCGAGCCGCCATCGACGAGATGGAGCGGGCAGTCTCAAAGCTCGGCAATGTCGGCGTGATGGTCAATACCTACGACCGCAGCCGCAATATCGCGCATCGCGATTTCTGGCCGTTTTATGAGGAATGCGCGCGCCAGGGAGTATCGGTGGCGTTTCACGCCTCGGGCAGCGACACGATGGACCCGCTGGGCCATTTCGAGAATTTTCTGCAGATTCACACATTGTCGCATGCACCGGAGCAGCTGATCGCCTGCACGGCGGTTATCTACGGCGGGCTGTTGGAGAAGTATCAGGACCTACGCGTCGCCTTCCTCGAGGCTGGGATCGGCTGGGTCCCGTTCTGGATGGAGCACATGGACGAGGAATACGAATTCCGGCCCTTCGACGCGCCGCTCCTGAAGGCCAAGCCGTCGGAATACATGACTTGCGGCCGGGTGTTCGTGTCCTGCGAGCCGGAAGAGAAGACCCTGCGCTATGTGCCCGAGTTCTTCCCGGCCGACAATATTCTGTTCGCGTCGGACTATCCGCACTGGGACGGTCAGTTCCCCGATGCCGTCTCGACCCTTGCCGATCGCACCGACATCGCCGACGGCCTCAAGCGCAAGATCTTCTTCGACAACCCGCAGCGCTTTTACGGAATGACAATCGACCCCGCCGCCTTCGGCGCGGGCCATTAGGGAGGGAGAATACGATGCCGAAAATCCCGGCGGAGCGTCTGACCGAGATCGGGCGGGCATTGTTTGTGGCGGCGGGGACACCGCCGGAAGAGGCCGAGATCGTCGTACGTCACGTCGTCAACGCCAACCTTGCCGGCCATGACTCGCACGGCGTGATCCAGATCCCGACCTATATCGAGCGCATCAAAGTCGGCCACATCATCCCCGGCGCTCCGTGGAAAATCGTCCAGGAATCGCCGACCACGACGGTCGTCGACGGGCATTGGGGTTTCGGCTACGTCGTCAACGAGCGCGCCATGCGCCTGACGATCGAAAAGGCCGAGAAGTCGAACGTGGCGGCGGCGACGGTCTTTCGCCAGGGCCATATCGGCCGGCTCGCGAGCTACACCTTGATGGCGGCAAAAGCCGGGATGATCGGGCTGATCACCGCGAATTCCGGGCGCTCGCCCAAGGCGGTAGCGCCGTTTGGCGGACGCGAGGCGCGGCTCGGCACCAACCCGATCTCGATCGCGATGCCGTCCGATTTGGAGGGGCCGCTGTATCTCGACATGGCCACCTCGGCCGCGGCGGCCGGCAAGATCGCGCTCTCGGTCGCCCGCGGCACGCCGGTGCCGCCGGGCTGGATCATCGACCGCGACGGCAGGCCGACCACCGATCCGAGCCAGCTGCGCCAAGGCGGCGCGCTCCTCCCGGTCGGCGGCAGCGAAGGTTACAAGGGCTATGGCCTGTCGGTCATGGTCGAGATCCTTTGCGGTCTGTTGACCGGCCTCGGCTTTGGGGTCGAGCCGACCGGGCGTCACAATGACGGATGTTTCATGGCCGTCTTCAAGGTCGACGCCTTCCGGCCGCTCGCACAGTTCAAGGAGGAGATCGGCGAGTTTGTTCAATATTTAAAATCGACAAAGCCGGCTGAAAGCAGCAGCGGCGTATACTATCCAGGCGAAATCGAGCACATGCGGGAAGAGGATCGCTGCAGTAACGGCATAGAGATCGAGGATGCCACTTGGTACAAGCTGCGCACCTTGGCGGAAGGCTACGGCCTCGCCGAGCGGCTCGGGTTCACCGAGGTCGAATAGAACTCATCGGCTGTCAGAATTCCGAAAAGAGTGGCGAATCCCGGACTTACCGAGTAAGGTTCGGGTGGGGAAAGTTTGTGGAATAATTAAGGGGTGTTGGAGATGCGGGGGGTGGCGCTCGTTGTGTACCTTGGCCTGATCGCTTGCGCGACGGGGGACGGCGTGACATCCGCGAACGCTTCTTCCGAACTGCGCGAATGGCAAACCGCGGCAGGAAAGCTGCCATCGAAGCACGAGTTTGCGGCAGTCGTCGCCGCCTGCGAAGACCGGGCAAAGACTGCGAATAAGAGCGACCCGATTGAGGGTTGTCTAGCCGATTACGGATTGCATCGCGTGCAGTGAGCGTGCTGAATTTAATGGCTTGGCGTCGGGACCCTGTTCAAATCTGAACGGGTCGGGCCTTCGCGTTTTCGAACAATCGTAAGTTTTCTCCATGTCGAACGGCGGTTCGAACAGGGTTTCCGGATCCCATTCGCTGCGGGAGGCGGCAAAAAAATCCCCGCCGTAGACGTCGATGGCGCCCGTCAACCGCGACAACGGGTTGGTTACCGCATGGATGATGTCGCGCCCGGCGAAATAGGGGCCGTAATCGATTACCGGGATCTGACCTGGCGGCCGGTCGAGGATCTTCAACTCCCTGCCGCTCGAAAAGATGGATCCCGTTTCTCCAGACCGCGCCATCTCACAAATATAGCCGGTTGCGTTTCCTCGCGGCCTGTTCCGCGGTTGATGGCCGTCGATGTGGCTCACGCCGAAGCGCTGGGAGGGGCGACGACACTCGACAACATGTCGAGCAGATCCGCCATCTTGAACGGCTTGCAGAGGCGGGGGCGCTCGGCGTGCACGTCCGGCAGGGCACCCTTGCTGTAGCCGGTGACGAACACGAACGGGACATTCCGCCGGGACAACACGTCCGCGACCGGATCAATCCGGTCGCCCGCCAGGTTGACGTCCAGGACCGCTGCATCAAAGGTTCCGCGATCCACCGCATCGAGGGCTTCGACAAGTCGTGGAATAGGGCCCGACACCACACAACCGGCAGATGTCAGCATGTCTTCGATCAGGGTCGCAACCAGAAATTCGTCTTCGACAACCAAGACCCTGAGGCCTTCGAACGCCGCCGTCATGAAGCAGCTTCCTCCACCGGCGATTTGGCGGGCGACGCACCGAAGGTCAGGTACCTAGGATCCGCCGGAATCACTATCCTACAGTGTAGACCGCCATCCACCACACCGAGTTCCGCCTCGCCTTCCAATTCGAAACGAATGCCGCGTTCGATCAATTCGGTGCCGAAACCGCGTTTTCGCAAACCTCCGATTTCTGCCCCGCCTTGCTCGGTCCATGTCAACTCGAGATGCCGAGGGCCGTCTCCGGTGATGCCCCAAGCGACGTTTACGCGACCCCCAGGGGTCGACAGGGCGCCGTATTTGGCTGCATTGGTCGCCAGTTCGTGCATAACGAGGGCCAAGAGGAGGGCTGCTTGCGGTTTGAGCATGATCGGCGGCCCGCTCACCCTCGCGTTGGAACCATCGCCCGCAATGTGCGGCGCGAGCTCTCTCAGCACGAGCTCCCGCAGCGGCGCCTCGGTCCAGCCGGCTCTGGACAGCAAATCGTGGGTTTGCCCGAGCGCGTGGAAACGGCCGATCAGGTCATCCTTGGGCTCGCCGTCCGGCAAGGTCCGCTCGGCAATCGATGAAACCACTGCGAGACTGTTCTTGACGCGGTGGCTGAGCTCGGCCGTAAGCACTTTCTGCTGCTCTTCGGCAGCGACGATGCTGGTCACATCGACAAAGGTCAGGAGCACGCCATCGATCAAGTTCTCGGCGCGATAGGGCAAGATGCGTGCGAGATAATGGCCCTGCCCGCCGGCGAGGGTCACTGGACGCTCGATCCCCTCGCCGGCGAAGACGGTTCGGATATCGTTCTCCAGATCCGGGTAGTCGATGCGGCGGGCAATGTCGGTCAGTGGTCGGCCGCGGTCGCTGGGGATGAGACTGAACAGCTTGGTCACTTCCGGCGTAAAGCTGCGTATCACGAGATCCCGGTCGAGGAACACCGTCGCGATCTGAGTGCTTTGAAACAAATTGGTCAGATCGCTGTTCGCGCGGTCGAGCTCGTCGATCTTGCTCGTGAGCTCGTTGTTGACCGTCTGCAATTCCTCGTTGACCGACTGCAGCTCCTCCTTAAGATTACGTTTGTGTCTAAGAGCCAGCCTCTCACAGACTCGACGTCGCGCACCAGCGAGCGGACACTTCCATGCTCGAAATCCAAGTCCCGCAGCGGCGACCGAGACAGCAGAGCGTGCAAGCTTGGTTGCGCCGCTGCCGGAGCCAAGCGCGCGTAATCCTCGGCAGACAGGATCACCACCGCGTCCTTGCCGTGCACCGTGACGCGCTGTGGTCCCAGTTCTCTGGCCTGCCGCACGACCTGGCTGAAATGCGCTTTGGCATCCTGAAGCTTCCAAACCGGGGGCGAGCGATGGGGGGCCTTTATCGACCTCTTGGCAGCGCGAGGATGTCCCCGGGATTGCCTCATTGCAGCGCGAAAAATCTGTCCAGACTAGTCAGCCGATATATCGCCGCGGCTCGGGTATTCAAGATGAGGGGACGGCGACGTCTCACTCCTTGGCGTGCCCCGCTGCGCTTCTGCCGGCGATGCGGCCGAAGACGGCGCCGGACATGAGGCCCGTGCCGCTGGCGTAGTTGTGGAAGAAGAGCCCGCCGACGATTTCGCCGGCGGCGTAGAGGCCGGGGATCGGGTGGCCGGTGGTGTCTTCGACCTCGGCGTTGCCGGTGATCTTGAGGCCGCCGAAGGTGAAGGTGATGCCGGTTGTCACGGCGTAGGCCTCGTAGGGCGGCTGGTCGAGGCGCTGGGCCCAGTTGGTCTTGTCGATAGCGAGGCCGCTCGTCGCGAGACCGTCGCGGATGTTCGGGTTGAAGGGCACCTCGGGTCTGGGCGCGGCGTTGAAGGCCCGCACCGTCTCCAGAAAACGGCGCGGGTCGACGCCTTCGAGCCGCTCGGCCAGGGCCTCGAAACTGTCGGCTTTTTCCTTGGTAATGCGCGGGATGCGGTATTCCTCGCGAAGCAAATGGACGACCTTCTGGTCGAAGATCTGCCAGGCGAACATGCCGGGCTGGTTCAGGATCTCGCCGCCGTATTTGGCGTAGGTGTAGCTGTGGAAATCGAGGCCCTCGTCGAGGAAACGCTCGCCGCGGGCGTTGACGACGAGGCCGAACGGGTAGTTGTGCTTTTGGAAGCGGTCGCCGACATCGAGGTCGCCAAAGGGCGGGGCGTTCAGGTCCCAGGCGACGGCATGCGCCCCCGACCAGTGCCCGGCGACCGCTGCGCCCAGATCGAGCGCCATCTTCAGCCCCTGGCCCGTGTTGAACCGCGAGCCGCGCACCTTGGCGAGGTCCCAGTTCGGCCCGAGATAGCGCGCCCGCATCTCGGCATTGGCCTCGAACCCGCCGCAGGCGAGGATCACCGCCTTGGCGCGCAGGTCGTGGAGGCGGCCCCGATGGCGCACGCGCACGCCTTCGACGCCGCGGTCGCCCTGCAGGAGGCTAATCGCCGGGGTGTCGTAGAGCACCGTAATCCCGTCGCGCACAGCCGTTGTGTGCAGGGCCTTCATCAATTCCTTGCCGCCGCCCCAGATGTGGCAGGCGAGCCCGCCCCAGAATTTGAACCTGCCGTCGACGCGGAACGCCTGCCGGCCGAGCCCGAGCTGAAAGCGCACCCCCTTGCCGCGCATCCACACGCCGGTCTCGAAGCTGCGGCGGATCAGGGTCTCGGTCATGTCCGGGTCGCAGCGGTACTGGGTCAGCCGGCCCATATCGTCGAAATACTGCTCCTCGGTGTAGGTCCCGAAATCGACGTCCCTGAGCTCGGTCTCGTTCATGTCGGGGATGAGGCGCGCGAGATCCTCGCCGCCGTGATAGACGACCCGGAAAGCGCCACCGGTGAAGGCCGAGTTGCCGCCGCGCGCCTCTTCGGGGGCGATTTCGAGCATCAGCACCCGCGCCCCGTTCTCCTGCGCCGACAAGGCGGCGCAGGTCGCGGCATTGCCTGCCCCGACGACGATGATGTCGAGGTCCTCGCTCCCGGGTATTTCCATGGCTTTATCCTATTTGGTCGTCATGGCCGGACTTGATCCGGCCATCCACGTGCTTGACAGTGCACGCCAGCTAACGAGGTGGCGTGGATCACCGGGTCAAGCCCGGTGATGACGACTGATAAGGGCCGATTTGCCTCTTCACAAGGCGATTCCACCAGCGGAGGTCGAGAACATGGCGCAGGAAACCGTTCAGCTCGCCGAATATGCCGCCGCGCTCCGCTACGAGGATCTGCCGGCGGCGGTCGTGCAGCAGGCGAAGGACTGCATCATCGACACGGTCGCGGCGTGCATCTGCGGCAGCGGTTTGCCGTGGAGCCGCATCGTCGTCGACTATGCCGAGCGCACCGGGCCGGGCGGCAAATGCCGCATCCTCGGTCGGGGCGGGCCGGCGGTGCAGGCGCCGGCGGCGGCGCTGGCCAACGGCGCGCTGGCGCATGCCTTCGAGCTCGACAGCCTGACGCGGCCCGGCGCCGGCGCGCATCCCGGCGCGACCGTGCTGCCGCCGGCCCTCGCGATCGCGCAGGAGCGCGGCGCAATGGCCGGGCGCTGATCGCCGCCGTTGTCGCCGGCAACGAGGTGATGATCCGCATCGGCCGCGCCACCGGCCACACCAACGAGGCGCGCGGCTTTCATGCGCCGGGCACGACCGGCCCGTTCGGCGCGGCGGTCGCCGGCCGGCCTCTGCTGCGGCTCGATGCGAGCGGCAATGACCAACGCGCTCGGCATCGCCGGGTCGCTGGCCGGCGGCCTGCTGGAATTCGCCCGCGGCGACGGCGGCATGGTGAAGCGGCTGCATCTCGGGCGCGCGTCGGAGGCCGGGGTGATGGCGGCGAGCCTCGCCGCCGACGGCTTCGAGGCGCCGCGCACGATGATCGAAGGCGAGTTCGGCTTTCTGCGGTGTTCTGCACCGAATGGGATACGGCCGAGTCTGACGCGCGGTCTCGGCAGCGAGTTTGTCGTCTCGAGCGCGGTGCTGAAGCGCTATCCGTGCCACGCCACCGCGCACGCCGCGGTCAAGGCGGTGCGCGACCTGCAGGCGGCGCACGGCTTTACCGGCGCCGAGGTCGCGGCGATCGCCGTCACCGGCACCCCCCGGATGGTCGAGCGCCACAACATCCTGGAGCCGCCCGACCTGATGCTGGCGCAGTATTCGATTCCGTTCTGCGTCGCGCTGGCGCTATGTCGCGAGGCGCGCGACCCGGAAAGCTACGACGAGGCGGCGCTCGCCGACCCGGCGATCCGCGCGCTCTGCCGCAAGGTCAAGCTGGTGCCGGAAGCCGGCGCGGGCCCGGGCATGGTGGGAGGCGGCGATCGCGCTCGCCGACGGCCGCAGTTTCGAACAGCGCCGAGAGCGGCGGATGCTCGAACCCGGCGAACTCGCCGACAAATTCCTGCGACTGACCCGCGCCGCGCTCGGCGAGCACCCTGCAAGAGCGCTGATTCGAGCGATTGCAGCGGCTGGAGGAGGAAGAGAGCCTGGATTGGCTGACCTAAATGTCAGCCCACGCTGCCGTCGGGGGCGCGACGCAGGACCGTCCCCGGTGTGGCGCCGGTGTGTTGCGCGTTTCGACCACGACGACGCCGTTGACGAGCACCGTCGTGCGGGCGCCGGTCGGGTATTGGTGCGGCTCGGTGTAGGTTGCGCGGTCTTTGAAGTCGGCGGGATCGAAGATCGTGATGTCGGCCTGGTAGCCTTCCCTGAGCAAACCGCGGTCGCGCAGCCGCAGCGCCCGCGCTGTCGCGCCCGTCATCTTGCGGACGGCCTGCTCGATCGGCAGCAGGTGCTGCTCGTGCACATAACGGCCGATGATCCGCGGAAATGTCCCGTAAAATCGCGGATGTGGCATCCCTTGGCTGACGACCCCGTAATCGGCGACGCAATTTCCGTCCGATCCGACCAGCGCCGACGGCGAGCTCAGGATCTCCCGGATGTCCTCTTCGGCGATCGAAGTGATCAGCACACG
Source organism: uncultured Alphaproteobacteria bacterium (assembly GCA_963700185.1). Taxonomy (GTDB): domain Bacteria; phylum Pseudomonadota; class Alphaproteobacteria; order ATCC43930; family CGMCC-115725; genus AP-15. The sequence goes on along the minus strand of CAVOWP010000011.1, from coordinate 701 downwards.
CGTCGCGCCGTTGTCCTCGATCAGGTAATCGCAAACGAGGTCGACTGGTTCGCGGCCGCGTGCTGCGGCGAGCGCGGCAATCGTTTCGCCGGCATGTTGCGGCAGGCGCGGCGACACCGAGATCTGTACCGCTTCCCAGGACGGGATGCGGCCCCAGTTGTTGAGCCCGTCGCGATCGATCTCGCGGCGGATCCGCTCGCGCGTTTCCGGCAGCGCGAGGCGCGCCAACATCGGCTCCAAGCCGCCGACCTGGACCCAGGGCGGCAGCAGGTTCTTCAATGGATTGGCACCGGCGGTATAGGGGTAGGCGTCGCAATCGATGTCGCAACCCTCGGTGCGGGCGACGTCGATGATTCCGAGGATCTGCGCCGCCTTCCCCCAATTGTCGGTGCCCGAGCATTTGAGATGCACGATCTCGACATGCACCCTTGAGGTCCGGGCGAAATCGATCGCCTCTGCGACTGCATCGAGGACCTTGTTGAACTCGTCGCGGATATGGGTGAAATAGGCGGCGTTCCGACGCTGCAGCACGGGACCGAAGGCGAGCATCTCGGAGGGCTCGGCAAAGCTGCCCGGCGGCGTGAAGAGGCCCGACGAACATCCAGCGCGCCGGCGTGGAGACCCTCCTCCAACAGCGCGATCATCTCGGCGAGTTCGGCGGGGCGCGGCGCGCGGTCTTCGAGCCCCATCACCATCAGCCG
>CAVOWP010000010.1:0-134395 GCA_963700185.1 uncultured Alphaproteobacteria bacterium | reverse complement strand
GCTCGGCGACGGCGTGCGTCCGCTCGGCCTGCACCATCTGCGCGGGTTGGCGACGCCGCACGAGTTGCTCGCACCGACCTAGCCCGGCTTGGGCCGGCAGCGCACGAGTTCACGCTAATCACGTAAGGAGCACGTGGCGCGGGTCTCCGCGGGGATTCGAACCGTCGGTCCCCTCGTGGGGTGTCGGTCTCTCCGCGCCAAGGGAAGTGGCGGAGACGTCGACGGGGGCAGCTTCAAAAAGCCTTGTCCCTCTTCGCGGACTCGAAGGTTCGAATCTATTTCCCTCCAGCGGACAGTCCGTGTCTCGCGGGATATTCCCCTTCTACGTCGAAAAGCGGGCTTTCCCGCGGGTGTGCGGGGCGGAGCCGGTAGCGCGGTCGGGAGAGACGGGCGTGGCGCGGTCATTTGGCGCGACCCGGCGGCAATATCTCTGTCGGGCCAAATCCCAGTACCGCAGCGTCGATGACGGCGATGGCTTAATGAGGCGGATCGGGCAAAGGCCAAGCCGAGCACGGTACGCTGATTGCGTCAGGCAAGCGGTAGACGTTCGGGTCGGCTCAAGTAAAAGCCCGAGCGCCGTCAGTTACTCGTGTCAGGTGAGCGGCAGACGCGAGTGCACCAGCAGCTTACCCAATATCGATGAGGCGGTGATTTAATGAATGCTAATGAGGCTCAGGCAAAGCCGAGCGCTGTTCGCTGATCGTGCCAAGCAAGCGGCAGACGTGAGTGGGCCAGCAGCTTGTCAGGCGTCAGATTGCGTGGCTGGCGGCCGTCGAGAATGGCTTGGATGATGTCCGGGGCGAGATAGCTGAGGCGAACGAGCCGTGTGAAATAGGATGGGCTGACGCCCTCCCGCTCGGCGAGTGCCGCAAACGGCACACCGTCGCTGCGGACAAGAGCGGCGTTGAACCGGCGCGCCTTGATCAGCAGCTTGATCAGCCGAGCATCGGGTTTCGCTGTCGCAAATGGGTCAGCGCCGTCTATCCACATCTTAATCTCCCGCCCGGATCGGCGCAGCTCAACAGGCACGGAAAGGATCTGGGTGTCGTCGTCGACCGCGCTCGATTCGAGCTGCAAGGTTGAGGAGCGCAGCAAGCCGTGTCGGGCCGATATGGATGTCGATCTGATTGTGCCCGATGTCGATCCGCTCGATCAGCGCAGTAAGAAAGGCACGCTGACGTGTTTCACGCAACCTAGGCCATGTCTTGTCGATCTCAGCGGCTCGCGCGATCAGCCGGCGCTGCATTGACGGGTCGGAAAGTCGTGTCGCTTGGTAGATACTGCCGGGATCGACAAGCCATTGACGCATCTGGCTGGTCACGAGTTTCTCGATCTCTCCGGCTGGAATGCGCAGCCCCGCGGACTGCTCGCTCTGATCCTTGGTGATCAGCGGGCGGGAGACATAATAGCGGTAGCGCGTCCCTTTCTTGATCGCATGGGTCGGCGTCATCCGATTACCATCGCTGTCAAACAGTATGCCGGTGAGCAGGCTCGGCGGACGAGTGCTTGTGGCGGAGTTGCGCTCGGCGGTGTTGCTGCCCAGTTGCCCCTGAACCGCGTCCCACAGCGGCGGATCGATGATCGCCGGGTGTTCGCCGGGATGGGATTGGCCCTTGTGAACGATCTCGCCGCGATAAAGGCGGTTCTGCAGCATTAGGTAGAGCGCACCGCGCGAGAATGGCTTGTCACCGATGAGGCGCCCCGCAGCGCTCGTCCACGACTTGCTTTTGATCCCGCGGGCTTCAAGCTCGTCCTTCAACAACCGAACCGAGCCGAGTTCGGTGTAACGGCGGAAGATGGCGCGCACGATTTCCGCCTCGCGTTCGGCGATGACGAGCTTGCGGTCCTGCGCCCGATAGCCGAGCGGCGGTACCCCGCCCATCCACATCCCCTTCTTTTTCGAGGCGGCGATCTTGTCGCGGATGCGCTCGCCGATGACCTCACGCTCGAACTGCGCAAAGGACAACAGAATGTTCAAGGTCAGGCGTCCCATCGAGGTCGTCGTGTTGAACTGCTGCGTGACCGAAACAAAGGACGCACCTCTGGCATCGAAGATCTCGACGATCTTGGCAAAATCGGTGAGCGAGCGGGTCAGCCGGTCGATTTTGTAGACGACGACGATGTCGACCCGTCCTGCGGTGATGTCGGCGAGCAGCCGCTGCAGAGCCGGCCGATCCATCGTCGCGCCGGAGAACCCGCCGTCAGCATAAGCCTTGGGCAGACATACCCAGCCTTCGTGGCGCTGGCTGGTGATGAAGGCCTCACAGGCCTCGCGCTGCGCCTGCAGCGAATTGAATTCTTGCTCGAGCCCCTCCTCGGAGGATTTGCGGGTATAGATCGCGCAGCGGACGGTTCCTTTCCGACGCGCGCTGTTGGTCGCCGGCCGCGTCATTGGTCGGCCCAGGCGGGCGCGCGTTTCGCCAGGCCAAAGAACCGCGGGCCCGACCAATGCGCCCCGGTAATCCGCTCGGCGATGACTGTCAGCGAGCGATAGCGCTGGCCCTCGTGCTCGAACCCATCCTTCTGGACGAGGACGGTGTGCGTGTGTCCGCGCCACTGCCGCACCAGGGTCGTGCCGGCCTTCAGCACGATACCGCGATCGACGGCCAGAGCACCTTTCTCTGACGCTTCGGCCAGGCTCTGCAGGCGGCGCCGCAGCGCGGCGCTCGCGCCGCCATGGGTACGCTCTTGCAGATCATGGGCAAGGGCTCGGATGAGCAGGTCGCGGCTGAGACCCAGCGGCGGGCCCGCGCGATGCAGTTGGCGCCAGACAAGCCGCAGCTCTTGTGTCGACCGATCGAGCAACCCGGCGACTTCGGCTTCAACCTCGACCAGGCCCGGCTTTCGTGCTCGGTCGTTCCGTTTGCCGCCTCGACCGGGCACGGGCGACGGCCCGCCAAAGTGCTGGCGAGCCGACGCATCGTGGATTGCGGGCTTCATGCGCTCGCCGGCTCAGCGATACGGTAGACCCGGCCGCGCTCCTCTTTAGCAGAGGCAACACTGAGCCCCAGCTTCTTCTTCAGGGTGCCCGAGAAGACACCCCGCACCGTATGACGCTGCCACCCGGTGGCGCGCGCCACTTCATCGACCGTTGCGCCCTCCGGTCGACGCAGCATCGCGATCACCGCGTCCTGCTTCGACGGGCGCTTCGCGTCCGATGGCGGCTCCGGCTCCGGCAAGGCTTCGATTGCCGACCACAGCTGATCGATCAGCGCCCCGCGGTCGCCGACCTTCCGCCGTTTCTCGACACCCGGCAGAGCATTCCACAGGGCCAGCAGCCGTTTGCCGTTGAGGGCGGCGGCATGCAATTCCTCATTCGAGGCGACGGCAATCTCACCTGCATTGACTGCCGTCGGCGGCTCGCGGCAGAGCGTGATACCGTCATCGCCGATGATGTAGGTGCGCATGGGTGAGTTCTCCTGATTGACCGGCGGCGGGGTGCCGCCGGTGACCCACACTCACGCTCTCTTCGCCGACCAAAGCCACTGCATTCCGGATAATCTTGTGGCGTTGTTGGGCTACAGTCGAGCATGGAATTGCTCGGACCCAGAACGTTTAATCCGCAGTACATTCGCTAAAATAAACGCGCTCCCGGCAATGTCCGTTACCTGCGGCAATTAGGTAAACATATGCTCACTCGGAGTTTTACTGACCCTGAACTAATTGCGGAAAGGCGCGACGGCCGCCGGCCCCGCGGCCGCGTCGCGCCTACAGTCGATGTTTTACTCGACGATGATGGTCGGCTTGAGAGCCACGGGCCGGGACAAGTTGTAGAAATTGGGAGAGGTTGCCATCACCGCCTCGTGGATTTCGGCAAACTGCTCCTTGGTACCGTTGCCCTTGATGCGCACCTTGTAGCGCAGGTTCTCATAGCCTCGCGCCATGGTTGGATCGACGCCGAGGAAGCCCCGGGGGTCGATCTCGCCTTCGGTCTCGATGGCGAGGCTCTCGAGAGTGATACCGCGCACTGCGCCACGTAGCCCACCGTCATGCAGGCGTTGAGCGCCGCATCAGGTGCTCCTGCGTTGGATAATCGGCGGCGGAAAGCGGTGGCGGCGATAGGAGAACAGGGTCATGCCCAGATGCTATCCTATCCACCGTTCTCGCGCTCACCCGTTTCTGTGACAATGCCGCTGATGGAAAGCGACGTCGATGGGTTGATCGGCGCCGGGCGTTACGAGCGCAGCGGCAAGCGCTCGACGTGGCGCACGGCTACCGCGACCGGACCCTCTACACCCGGATCGGCGCATTGCAATTGCGCATCCCGAAACTGCGGCAGGGCAGCTACTTCCCGCCGTTCCTGGAAGCCCGCAAGAGCTCGAAGAAGCCGCTGATCACGGTTATCCAAGAGGCGTGGATCGATGGCGTGTCGACCCGCCGGGTGGACGATCCGGTGTAGGCGATGGGGTTGTCTGGGCGGCCGATCCTCTGAAGGGGGACCGGCAACTCGAATCCATCTTCCCCGGCGGAGAGTCTGCAAACTTTTGGTTCCTAGCGGGCATCATCCGCCTGCAACGGCGGCGGCATGCAGCTTATACGGCGTGATACCCGAGATCGACGTTTGGCGGGCGGCGCAGCTCAGAAGGCTCCTCCGGCGCGCCAGCAGATTGGGTTGGCCTAATTCTTGCCCCTAATCTCGTCGGCGCCCAGGTCACGACCGTGGCGCGCCGAGACGTACGTTTAGGAGGGCGGGTTGTCGAAGCGCTTCCATCTTGCCTGGTTCACGAATTTCACTGCCGGGAGCATGGGACGCGACGTTCTCCCACGGCGGTTCCCCTTGGGACGGCAAGTTCTACGTCGAATTCGCGCTGGCGCTGGAGCGAGCCTGCTTCGACTACATCATGCTCGAGGACACGCTGATGGTGTCCGAGGCCTATCGCGGCACTGCCGAAGCGACCCTGAAATACGGGCTGCAGGTGCCGAAGCACGATCCGATACCGCTCGCGGCGATGATCGCCGCTGCCACCTCACGGCTCGGTGTCGTCGCGACGATGTCGACCATGGCGTGGCCGCCCTTCATGCTGGCGCGCGTGTCGACGACGATCGATCACATCGCCGGTGGCCGGTTCGGCTGGAACATCGTCACCAGCGGCGAGGACACCGCTGCGCAGAATTTCGGCCTCGACAAATTGCCGCCGCGCGAACATGCGCTACGCGATGGCCGACGAATACATGGAGCTGGTGTACCGGCTCTTCGACTCGTGGGAGCCGGACGCGGTCGTGATGGACCGCGAGAACGGCACCTATGCCGATTGGCGCAAAGTTCACCCGATCCATTTCGAGGGCGAATTCTTCAAGTGCCGCGGCCCGCTCAACACCGTCCCGTCGCCGCAAGGCCGTCCGACCTTCGTGCAGGCCGGCGGGTCGCCGCGCGGCCGCGCCTTTGCCGCCAAACACGCCGATTCGATCATCGCGCCCGCCTATCAGCTGGCCGGCATGAAGCAATACCGCGACGATGTGCGAGCACATGCGGTCAAGTTCGGCCGCAACCCGGATGACATCAAAGTACTGTTCCTGGTCTATCCGACCCTGGGGGAGACCAGCGAGGAAGCGAGAGAAAGCCATCGGCGCATGGTCACTGCGCCGGCCTTTGTCGAGGCCTCGCTGGCCGCCAGCGGCACCACTTCCGACATCGATTTCTCGCAATTCGATCTCGACCAACCGCTGCCGGGTCGCCTGACGACCAATGGCGAGCAGGGCTCGCTCGACAAGTTCCAGCAATGGGGCAGCGGCAAGACTCTGCGGCAGCTCGCCTCCGAGCGCTTCGACAGCGAACTCGACCTGATCGGCACGCCGGACGAGGTGGCCGACAAGATGGCCTGGGCGATGGAGGAGGTCGGCGGTGACGGCTTTCTGATCAGCACGCCGTTCCAGCGGACCAGCCGCCGCTTCATCAACGAGGTCTGCGAAGGGCTGGTGCCGGCGTTGCAGCGCCGCGGCCTCGTGCGCGAGGCCTATACCCAGCCTACCCTGCGCCAAACATTGCGCGAATTCTGAACAGAAAGCGCTGCTCAGGCGAGGTCGGGCAGGTCGCGGATCTCGGCATAAGTGAAGGCTCGGATCCCATCCGGCGTGTGGTAGACGAAACGCAGACTTCGCGAGTGTTGCACGCGCGATGCCGGAACCGGGTGATACACGACATCGCTACCGCCATAGCCTGGGGAGATTGCCCCGACCTCGATCTCGTCGGAAACACTGACCCGCAGCAGCCGCATCAGCTTTCCGTCGCCGATATCGGCGACGAACGGGACCCGGGCGAGGCGCAACAGGCTCGTCGGGTCGGCGGAGGTCAATGCCAAGCGATGGAATTCCTGCTCGACGAGGTCGAGATCAGGCTCTGCCGAACGGGATTCCGGCCCTTCCTCCGCTTTCGGGTCTTGCCATTGGCTGGCCGCACGAGGACCGGTGTTGTGGCCCGGCCCAGGTGCTTCCGAACGCATCTCAGAACACCACCGGCTGTGTCGATGACAGGCTTATGCGCACCGAGCTTGCCGTTCGCGACGATAGCGCCAAGTGCGTCGACGATGACGCGGGTTGCGAAGAGCGCGGTGATGTCCGACGTGTCGTAGGGCGGCGAGACTTCGACGATCTCCATCCCGCAAAGCCCTTCCTTCGCCACCCTCCCGACCAGCCCCAATGCCTCGCGCGGCAGGAAGCCGCCCGGTTCCGGCCAGCCGGTCCCGGGGACAAACCCGCAATCGACCGAGTCGATGTCGAAGCTCATATAGACCGCATCCGCATCCTTCCAGGCGATTTCCAGAGCGATCTCGGCGACCTTGTCGATGCCGAGCTTCTCGACATCGGACATCGTGATGATCGTCGTGTCGCGCTCGCGGGCGACGGCTATCGCCTCTCGTGGAACCTGCCAGCCGCCGATGCCGACCTGCACGAGATTGCTGGCCGGGACGTTCGGCAAATTGGTCGCGTGGAACCACGGCGTCGTATGCATCCGCTCGTCGAGGTCCTTCTCCTGGATGTCGGCATGGCGATCGAAATGAATGATGCCGATGCGCCGCGAGGTGCATTGCGCGATGCCGCGCATCGTTGGAAAACCGATCGAGTGGTCGCCGCCGAGAACGATCGGCAACGCCCCTTGGGAGAACACGTGCGCGACGGCCCGGCTGATCTGATCGAAAGTTTTCTCGAGATTGGCGGGGATCGTGAAGACGTCGCCGAGGTCGCACATCGTCATCTGCTCGCGCAGATCGACCCCGATCTCGAAATTGTAGGGTGTGTAGAGCGCGGAAATCCGGCGCATGGCTTGGGGCCCGAAGCGAGTGCCGGGCCGAAAGGTGGTGCCGCCGTCAAAGGGTGCGCCGAGGATCGCCGCATCGTACTTCCCGGCGTCGCGAACATTCTCGACATAAGGCGCCTTGAGAAAGGTGTTGATCCCGGCGTAATGCGGCAGTTCGCCCCGCGCGAAGGTCGAGATGGATCGATCTTCGATGCTCTCCGCCCCGGGCAGACCCATCCTGACCGCCCGCTCCTGCTCGGCCTTCCAGGCGGCCTGCGGCAGCGTTGCCTCGCGGTGGACCGCCCGCCAGCCCTCGAGCCCCTTCTTGTCGAAATCCGGATGATGGTAACGCCGATCGCCTGGCGACGGCAAATCAGCGACCTGGCATCCCGCCGCAACGACCGCCCGTCGATCGGGACTGAACATCGATTTCATGGCCGTATTCTAATCCTGTGGCGCTGAGACAATGCGAGAAGGCGATATCGGGAGCAAGGCTGTCTCACGTCTCACCAGCTCAGCCCTGACGATCGCCGCGCCCGATCTGTGTGCAAGCATCGCGGTCTCGTCCGCTAGAGAGACCCGTCGCAGCAACACGCCTGAACCAGAATGGGGCCGCGATCCTGCACACGGGCCAAATGTTAAGACTATGCTCAGACACGTTCATAAGATGCGCAAAGCCAGCGGGCCGTGTCTCACTTTGGGCACAACACACGTCTGGGCTGTTTTCGCTGTTCTTCCCGCCGAATTATCAGCCATCGACATCTCATGCCCCGCAGAAATCCTGGACCGCCGACGGATTGACGAAAGAAAAAACAGCGTGGCGCTGGCTGTTCTTTCGCGGCTTTCCGCTGTTTTTGTTGCTGATCGCCAGAATGGCGGCAGGAGCGTCGGAAAAACAGGTTTGCGCCTCGAGTGATGAGATCGGCATGCCGACAACGATATCTAATTTAGGCGTGTTATCAAATACACAAATGACTTTTTAACATGACATGATGTTCACGCGGCGTCGTTTAGTGCCCCCGCCCGAGCGTAACTAGCGGCGGATGATCGCCGGCATCCAGTTTGCTGCGTGGCGCGCCGATCTGGTTTTGCCCGTCTCGCCTTCAAAGTCGTGAACCACCGGAACCGACGTGAAGCGTTCACGATCGCTCAAGCAGTTCGCGTTGACGACTGCGCGTGTTCCCTCCACCGTTTCCGTGACTGCCGCGATGAAGACGCCGCAGCGTCGGCAGATCAGAAAGTCACAGGTACTGGTTCCGAACCGGTAATTTTCGACGAGCGACCAATCATCGGCCCAAGTCTCGAATAGCCCTTCGCTGTCGGCAACAATGTGCGGACGATGACTGCGGCAGAACGAGCAAGTGCACGCGCGCAGCGGGTTGTCTTCTGGCGGCTTCGACAGCTGAAGACGCACATGAATATTCCCGCAGTGACATCCGCCGATATGCTCCATGCAGCCGACTTTGGCGATCGGCCGGGCCGGTGTCAACGATGGTTCCTGCCCGATCGATGCGTGGCATGCGGATTGCAGCGCGAACGCTCGAACACCGGGCAAAATGACGGTCAGAGGGCCTCCGATGCGCGAGACGTCGCCACAACTCCGGATCACCCGCCGCAGCGCCCTGAAGATGGCGGGTGCCGTCGCTTTGCCAGCGCTGGCCAAATCGGCACGCGCTGCCGACGAAAAGGTCCTTCGGGCGGCGTTCGCGATCCAGCCGGCGACATTAGACCCGCAGAAAATGCGTGTCGGCGGCGTCGATTATAATTACGTCTACAATTGCTTCAGCCGGCTTACGGCCCAGGACCCGAAGCTTCAAGTGCAGCCCGACCTGGCGACCAGCTGGGACGCGACTGAGGATTTAAAGACTTGGACCTTTCACCTGCGTCCCGGGGTGAAGTTTCACAATGGGAAGCCACTAGACGCTGCCGACGTCGTCTTCACCTTCAAGCGGATCCTTGATAAGGACGTCGGCTCGGTCCTGCGGGTCAATTTCGGCATTGTCGACAGCATTGAGGCGGTCGATCCGCTGACCGTCAAATTCAACCTGACACTTCCGTACGCCGATCTGCCTGCCTCGGTCGCCGCTTACCAGGCAGCGATCGTGAGCGAAAGCCTGGTCGATACTTTGACGACTCATCCGATCGGTACGGGGCCGTTCCGCTTTGTCGAGTACCGGCCCGGCGACCAGTTGGTGATGGAGCGCAACCCCGACTATTTCCTGCCGGGCGTACCGACCCTCGATCGCGTCATCATCCGCATCATTCCGGAGTTCACCACTGCCGTCGCGGCACTTGAAAGCGGTGCGGTCGACGCGGTTTTCGACCTGCCGCCGGAGCAGATCGAAAGGCTCGCCAAAAGTACCGTGGCACATGTCGACGAGGTTCAGGCAGGGCGGTGGCAGGGCATCATCTGGAACTGCGAGATGAAGCCGTTCGACGATCCCCGCGTGCGCCGCGCCTTTAACAAATTGATCGATAAACAGGCGATCACCGAGATCGCGATGTTCGGCCACGCGACCCCAACACTGACGCCGATCCCGCCGTTTCACCCGTATTTCCGCAAAGACATCCCGATTGGCGGCGCCGATATTCCCGGGGCGAAGAAATTGCTGGCCGAGGCCGGGATCCCCAGCGGCTGGGAACTGGAAATGTACGTGCCGGGCAGCAACCCGCCGCGCGAGCGGCTTGCCACGGCCTTCCGCGACGCTGCCAAGCAGGCCGGTATCAATGTCCAATTGCGCATTGCTCCGCCCGACAAGTTCTTCGCCGAAATGGAAGGAAAGGTGCGGTTTTCGGCCGACGGCTTCTATGGCCGCGCCACGCCGGATCTGATGGTCTATCCCTGGTATCACAGCAGCGGGTCGTGGAACAACACGCTGTGGCACTACCACAATCCCGAGGTGGACCAGGTTCTCGACGCCGCCCGCGCCACAAATTCGACGGCCGAGCAGGCAAAGCTTTACGGGCGCTTTCAGGAGATGCTGCTGGATGACAGCCCGGGCAGCGTCATTTACGTGCAGAACTTTGCCTGCGGAGTCAGCAACAAGGTCCACAATCTCGTGATCTCGCCGCTGATGCTGATGGACTTCAGCAAGGCGGCGCTGACGGCCTGAGGGCGCGTAGAAAGTGGCGGGCTATGTTGTGCAGCGGCTGGGCGCTGTCATGCTCATTATTGTGGCGATGTCGATATTGGTGTTTCTTGCCACGCACGCCCTGCCGTCGAATGCCGCGGCGCTGATCCTCGGCCAATACTCGACGCCGGAGACGCAGGCGGCGCTCGAACACAAGCTCGGATTCGACCAGCCCTTGCCCGTGCAATATTGGCATTGGGCCAGTCATATGCTGCAAGGCGACATGGGGCAGTCGTTTGAGATGGAGCGACCGGTGGCGCCGATACTGTGGGATGCTCTTAGCCGCTCGGCCATTCTTGCACTGTCATCGATGGTGGTGGTCTCAACCGTAGGCTTGGCGCTGGGCGTGATTGCCGCGGTATGGCGCGGCCGGTGGCCGGACCACGCAGCCTCGATTTTCACCTATTTCGGCGTATCGCTGCCCGAGTTCTACTGGGGCCTCGTCTTCATTCTAGTGTTCGGCAGCACGTTTCACCTGCTGCCTACCTCCGGCTACGCCAGTCTTTCGGAGGGGTTCGGCTCCTTCATTGCTCATCTCGTGCTGCCGGTCGCAACCTTAACGCTGACTCTGCTCGCCCATGTCGCGCGGCTGACGCGTTCCAGCATGGTCGAGGCACTCGACAGCATGTACGTGAGGGTGGCCCGCGCGCGCGGATTGCCGGAACGGCTGGTGATCGTCCGCCACGCGCTGCGTAACGCGCTGATCCCCTCGATCACCGTGCTGGCGCAGGATTTCGGATTTTTGATCGGCGGCATCGTCGCGGTCGAGACCGTCTTTGCTTATCCAGGGCTCGGCCGGATGTTGGTCGGAGCGCTTGAGCGCCAGGACTTGCCGCTGATGCAGGCGGCGATCCTGGTTCTGACCGGGGTCTATTGCCTCGCCAATTTGACCGCGGATTTGCTTTACGGCGTCGTGAACCCACGCATCCGCTATGGCGGGTCGATTGGTTGAGCTGACGGCAGCGCCGGTCATCCGCGCCCGACGACGGCAGCTTCCCAGGGCGCTCGTCATCGGTGGCGCACTGGTGCTCGTCTTGATCGTCGTCGCGGCGCTGGCGCAATGGATCGCGCCTTATCCCTACGACCAGATGCATATTCGCGACCGCTTCCTGCCGCCGAGCCTCCATTACCTCGCCGGCACCGACGAATACGGCCGCGACGTGTTCAGCCGCCTGCTGTTCGGGTCGCAATTGTCTCTCGCATTGGGCATGACCGCGACGCTGATCAGCATGGGAATCGGCGTGCCGCTGGGGCTCATCGCCGGCTACCGCCGCGGCGCCACCGACGAGCTGATCATGCGCACGCTCGACGTGATGATGGCGTTTCCGCCGATCATGTTGGTGCTGCTGATCCTGGCGGTAACCCCGCCCAGCCTGATGAAGACTGCCATCGCGATCGGCGTCCTGGCGGTAGCGCCGATCGCGCGCGTCACGCGCAGCGTAACACTCGACTTGATGAGTGGCGAGTTCATCGAGGCGGCGCGCGCCCGCGGTGAGCGGCTGCGCTATTTGCTGATACGCGAGCTGCTGCCCAATGTCTGGCCAGTCCTGATGGTGGAGGCGAGCCTCCGTGTTGTGTTCGCCGTGCTATTGGGCGCGGTGCTCAGCTTTCTCGGCTTCGGCGTGCAGCCACCGGCTGCGGACTGGGGCCTGATGATTAGCAATGGCCGCGCTTTCGTCGACACGGCGCCATGGATCTCGCTGGCGCCCGGGATCGCAATGAGCATCACAGTCATCGGAATCAGCCTGGTAGGTGACGGCTTGCGCGAGGTGCTCGACCCAAAACTCAGCGGCCGGCGATGAATGCGCCACTGCTCGAGATCCGAAACCTCACGATCCGCTATCGCGAGGGCGAGCGCCACGTCACCGCCGTGCGCGATATCACCTTTACGCTCCGGCCGGGAGGGGCGCTGGCCATCGTCGGTGAATCCGGGTCCGGCAAGAGCAGTCTAGCCGGTGCAATCCTGGACTTTCTCGGTCCGGCGGCGGAGATCACTGGCGCCATCCTGTTCGAGGGCCAAAACCTCGCCGAGCTCGCACCGGCGCAGCGGCGAGGCATCCTCGGGCGACGGATCGGGGCTGTTTTCCAGGATCCGTTCACGGCCCTCAACCCGGCGCTGCGGGTTGGCCGGCAAATCGCGGAGCCGATGGTGCAGCATCTCGGACTGCCGCTCGCCGAAGCGCTGGACCGCGCCGAGACCGCATTGCACGAGATGGGGATCGATCGTGCCGCCGAGGTCGCCCGGGCGTTCCCGCACCAACTGTCGGGCGGGATGAAGCAGCGCGCCCTGATCGCCGCGGCACTCGCGTGTGAACCGCCGCTGCTTATCTTGGACGAGCCGACGACGGCGCTCGACGTCACAGTCGAAGCGCAAATTCTCCGCCTGCTGTCGCGCCTCAGACGCGACAAGGGCATCGCCCTCCTGTTCATCAGCCACAATCTTGGTGTCGTGCGACGGCTCTGCGATGACGTCGCAGTGATGTACGCAAGCCAGCTCGTCGAGTTCGGCGACGTCCGCCACGTGCTGGAGCAGCCGGCCCATCCCTACAGCAAGGGATTGCTGGCTTCACGGCCTCCGCTCGCAGCCACGTCGCGGGACAGCCGCCTCGCTGCGATCGACGGCCAGATGCCAACGACCGCAGAACCGGATGCCGGCTGCGTCTTCGCGCCGCGTTGCCCGTTCCGCGAGCCAGCTCTGCGACGCCGGTCCACAGCCTTTGACGATCATCCCCGGCGGTCATAGGGTTCGGTGCTGGAAGGCGGGTGCAGTGGGTCCATGGCCCTGTCAGCAGGTCGCTGCAGGAGCGACGCCGGTGTTCCACCGAGGCGACGCGCTGGTGAACGCGACGCGCCTCAGCAAGACCTTCGACGCGAGCCGGGGTCTGACCGCTTGGCGGCTGTCGGTCGCGGGCGGCCGGCCGCAGGTTTACCGACGGCCGAGACGCGTACCCGCCGTGAATGACGTCTCGTTCTCGATCTCGCCCGGCGAAGTCCTGGGTCTCGTCGGCGAGAGCGGCTGCGGCAAATCCACTCTCGGCCGCCTGCTACTGCAATTGTTGCGGCAGAGCGGCGGCAGCGTCGAGTTCGACGGGGCAGATCTCGCCCGCTTGCCGGCCCAAGCGCTGAGCCCTTTCCGCAAACAGGCGCAGATCGTCTTCCAGAATGTCGGCTCGTCGCTCAATCCCCGACTATCGGTGGGCGAAGCGCTCGATCGGCCGCTCGCGCTCTTCAGCCTAGCGAAGCCGCGCGACCGCACCCGCCGCGTCGAGGCGCTGCTCGACATGGTGCGCCTGCCGGCCGCCTACCGGAAGCGCTTTCCCCATCAGCTGAGCGGGGGCGAGCGGCAGCGGGTCGCTATTGCACGCGCGCTCGCCACCGAGCCGCGCTTCATCGTCTGCGACGAGCCGGTCTCCGCGCTCGATGTGTCGGTGCAGGCGACGATCGTCAATCTGCTGGCCGATTTGCGCGACGCGTTCGGCCTGTCCTACCTGTTCATCTCGCACGACCTCGCCGTCGTGGCGCAGCTCTCGGACCGGATCGCGGTGATGTATCGCGGCCGGATCTGCGAGATCGGCACGGCTGATGAGGTGTTGGCGCGGCCACACCACCCCTACACCGAGATGCTGCTCGCCTCGGCCGCGGATGACGAGGCGGTGACGGAACCCTTTGCGAGCGGTATGACTGCCGCGGCGGAGGCCGGCTGTGTCTTTGCGGCACGCTGCCCGTACAAACTGGGCCCGGTCTGCGATACGACGCCACCGCCACTCAGGGCACTGAGCGCATCCCACGCCATCGCCTGCCATCTCGACATCCTTCCCAACGCCGCGGTGCCGCCCGTCCTTGTCCGCCCGGACCCGCAACGTGCGGCCATCTAACGCTTGCTGACGGCAATTTGGGGGAAATGTGATCGTTCGTTAGGCAGAACCCGCACCACACCTGCCGCCGGCAGGACCTTAGCCGCGCTGTCGGCACGGATGGCATGGCGTTTGCTCCTAATGCCCATGCAGTAGGCATTTTGGGGAAGCGCGATATCCATGTCCGAGTCTTATGAGCACGACTTCCTCGCCCGCTTCGACGCTCCCCTTGCGCTCGGCGAGGATGTCGCGGACATCACCTCGCTGCATCGGATCCTCCTGAGGCGCACCCATCGGCGCTATGCGCCGCGCCCGGTGCCCGAGGGGCTGATCTCGCTGTTGACTGCGGCGGCGCTGTCGGCTTCGTCGAAATCGGATTT
This sequence comes from uncultured Alphaproteobacteria bacterium, assembly GCA_963700185.1. Lineage (GTDB taxonomy): Bacteria > Pseudomonadota > Alphaproteobacteria > ATCC43930 > CGMCC-115725 > AP-15. The sequence goes on along the minus strand of CAVOWP010000010.1, from coordinate 119,796 downwards.
CCAGCAGGTCTCTATCATTCGGGTCGTCGATTCGGAAAAGCGCGCCGCGCTGGCGGCGCTGATCCCGGCGATGCCTTGGATCGGCACGGCGCCGGTCTTTTTCGTGTTCTGCGGCGACGCGCGCCGGCTCGAGCGCATCGGCGAGTTGCGGGGCCATCCCGAACCGAATGGTCGTCTCGAAGGCTTTTTCAACGCCGCCGTCGACGCGGCGCTCGCGATGCAGACTTGCATCCTCGCGGCCGAGGCGGCGGGGTTGGGCTGTTGCCCGATCAGCGTGATCCGCAACCATGTCGACCGGGCCGCGCGAAATCCTGGGCCTCCCCGACAAGGTATTCCCGGTGGCCGGGCTGTGCGTCGGCTGGCCGGCGGGCGAGGGCCATATCAGCCTGCGCCTGCCGCCGGCGGTGACGCTGCACTGCGACCGCTACGACGACGCGGCGTTGCCCGAATTGGTCGACGCCTACGACCGGGCGCGCGACCGGCGGCACCGGCTGCCGCGTGAGGAGCAGCGCAATCCGGCGCGGTTCGGCTACGCCGATTTCTACGGCTGGTCGGAAGACAAGGCGCGCCAGGCGGCGCAGCCGGAGGGCGGCGCGTTTCCGCCTTGGCTGCGGCGCCACGGCTTCTCGTTCGACTGAACGCGATCTCGACCAATGGAACCGCGGGATGGGGCAGCGATGATCACCGATACGAACACGACGGCGGGCCGCGCCTTGAGGCGCCGGGCGCTGCTGATTGCCGTGCTTGCGGCTGCGGGGCTGATATCGAGCCTCGCTTCGCGCCGCGACGCTGGACGAGATCAAGAAGCGCGGCTACCTGGTGGTCGTCACCGAGGACGATTTCCGCCCGTTCGAGTACATCCAGGACGGCAAGCCGGTCGGCTACGACAACGAGCTGATCGAGAAATTGCGCAAATTCGTGCCGTTCGAGATCAAGCAGGAGATCATCCCGTGGACCGGGCTCTCTGGCCGGGGTCAGCACCGGCAAGTACGACATCGCGATCACCGCCGCGATCATCACCAAGGAACGTCAGCAATCGCTCGATTTCTCGATGCCGATCGCCGCGGTGACCGACTACTACCTGAAGCGCAAAGATGATGACAAGATCAAGTCGATCAAGGATCTGAGCGGGCGTCCGCTGGGCATCCAGGCGGGCAGCGCGCTGTTGCAGCACCTGCCGCAGCTCAAGGCGAAGCTGGAAAGCATGGGTGGGCATCTCGGCGAGGTGGTGCAGTACACCTCCTATCCGGAGGCCTATCAGGACCTCGCGATCGGTCGGACCGATTTCGTCATCAACACGCAGATCAACCTCGACACGATCGTGAAGGAAAAGCCCGACGTGTTCGCCGTCGGCGAGGCGGTCGCCGCACCGGGCTATGCGGCATGGCCGGTCAAGAAGGGCAATGCAGAGCTATTGGCGGTAATCAACCAGTTCCTCGCCCAGGAGCGCGCCAATGGCGACCTTGTCGCGCTGCAGAAGAAGTGGCTCGGCATCGAGATGCCGGACATGCCGACATCCGTTACGGCGGAATATTGACCGCGCGCAAATGGCCGCGTGGGGCGCATGAGCGTCCTAGATTTCCTCGCCATTCTTCGGGGCGCGGTGGCGACCGTCTCGCTGTCGCTGTCGGGGATCGCGCTCGGCGTGCCGCTCGGCCTCGCCTTGGCGCTCGTGCGCTGGACCCGCGTGCCAGTGATGTCACCGATCGTTGCCACTTACGTCAGCGTCATGCGCGCGACGCCGGCGGTGACCTTGGCGCTGTTGATCTTCTTCGCGCTGCCCGAACGCCGGCATCGAAATGGACCCGGTGCCGACCGCGATCTTGACCCTGATGCTCAACACTGCCGCGTTCAATTGTGAGATCTGGCGGGCGGCGCTTGTTGACTTCCCGCGCGAGCAGCTCGATGCGTCGGTCTCGTTCGGCATGGGCGCGGCGCTGCGTTTCCGCCGCATCATCCTGCCGCAGATCCTGCGCACCTGCCTGCCGGCACTCGTCAATGAGATGAGTCTGCTGATCAAGGCGAGCCCGGCTGTGGCGGTGGTCGGCATCGTCGACGTGACGCGTGCGGCGGTGCGTGTCGGGGCCGAGACCTATCGGCCATTGCCGCCGCTGCTGGTTGCCCTCGTCATCTACGCGATCATCGTCGCTGCGTTCGTGCTCGCTCAGCGCAAGGTCGAGCAGCGGCAGATCACTGCGACGGCGGCGGCATGATCCGTGATTTTGGCATCACCTGGGCGCATCGCGATCAGCTTCTGAGCGGGCTCGCCAACACGGTATGGCTGTCGCTTTCGGCGGCGGCATTGGCCTTTGCGCTCGGCTGCCTCCTCGCGATGGTGCTGATGCTGCGGACGCGGCCGCTGGCGGCAGCGGGGCGTTATTTCGTCGATACGATGCGCTGCGTGCCGTTTTTGCTGTTCGCCTATCTCGTCTATTATGGGCTGCCGTCGCTCGGCATCCGCTTTACCAATTGGGGCGCCGGGCTCGTCGCACTGACGCTCTACAACACGGCCTACATGGCGGAATTGCTGCGCGCAGCCTGGGCTGGGCTGTCGCGCGAGATGATCGAGGCCGGCCATGCCTTCGGCTTTGTCGGGCTGAACCTGTTCCGCCGAATCGTGCTCCCGCCGGTGATCCTCGCCGCGATCCCGATGATCGGCAACCAACTGATCCAGATCATCAAGGACAGCGCATTTCTGACAATTATCGCGGTCCCCGAGCTGACCCACGAGGCGAGCTCGATCCAGGCCACCTATTTCGTGCCTTTTGCCGCATTCGTGACGGCGGTACTGCTGTACTGGGCATTGTGCCTCATCGTCGAGGCGGCGGTGGCCGGGATCGGCCGCGTGGCGGAGGCGCGGCGATGAACGACGCCGTCGCGAGGCCGCCTGCTGAGCCGCCGGTGCTCGAACTGCGCGCGATCTCAAAGAGTTTCGGAACGCTCGAGGTCTTGTCGGATATCAGCTTGACGGTCGCCCGCGGCGAGACCGTGTGCATTGTCGGGCCCTCCGGGTCCGGCAAATCAACTCTGCTGCGCTGCATCAACTGGCTCGAAAGGCCCGACACCGGCGCCGTGTTTTTGAACGGCCGCCGCATCGGCATGCGTACCGGCGGTCACATTGCGATGTCGGATTCGGAGCTGGCGCAGATCCGCACCCGCATCGGCATGGTGTTCCAGCATTTCGCGCTGTGGCCGCACCTGACTGTGTTGCAGAACGTCATGGAGGCGCCGCTGCACGTTCAGAAGCGCCCGCAGGCCGAGGTGCGCGAGGCGGCCGAGGCACTACTGCAAAAGGTCGGGCTCGGCGACAAGCGCGACGTCTTCCCGGCGCGGCTCTCGGGCGGGCAGAAACAACGCGTCGGCATTGCCCGCGCGTTGGCGGTGCAGCCCGATCTCCTGCTGTTCGACGAGCCGACCAGCGCGCTCGATCCCGAGTTGGTCGGCGAGGTCATCCTGGTCATGCGCCAGCTGGCGCGCGACGGCATGACGATGGTGATCGTCACCCATGAAATGGGCTTTGCCCGCGACGCGGCCACACAGATGGTCTTCATCGACCGCGGCCAGGTCGTCGAGACGGGGGCGCCGGCCCAGTTCTTCTCCGCGCCGTCAACCGGTCGCGCTCGTCAGTTCCTTCAGCGCTACTCCGCCACGAGCGCCGCCGCGATGGCAGCCAGCTAGGACGTTACCCATGACCGAACCGAGCCCCCCTCCCGGCGAAATCCTGTTTGATGCGGTGGTGCCGCCCGGGCGGCCCTGGGGCCACCGCGTCGCCGAGGGCGACATGTTGCGGCTGATCGATCTCGAGGGCCAGCAGGCGGTCGACTTCCTGTGCTACGACGCGGGGGATCCGACCGACCGTTACTGCGCGACCAACACGATCAAGGTTCAGGGCAAATTGTTCGTCGACAAGGGCACGGTTCTTTATTCCGATCTCGGCAACGCGCTGTTTACGGTCGTCGAAGATACTTGCGGTCGGCACGACACCATCTACGGCTGCTGCAGTGAGCCCAACAACTTCCTGCGCTACGGCGTTCGTGGGACGCATAGCTGCTTCGGCAATTTCGTTGAGGCCCTGGCGCAGTTCGGGCTCGACCGCAGCCATATCGTCAGCAACGTCAATTTCTTTATGAGCGTGCCGGTCGGCGCCGACGGCGGCGCGGTCAATGTCTATGGGCACTCGGCGGCGGGGAACTATGTCGATCTGCGCGCCGAGCGTGACGTACTGGCGGTGTTGTCAAACTGTCCGCAGATGCACAACCCTTGCAATGCCTACAATCTGACGCCGATCCGGGCGATAATCTGGCGGCCGCCCCAGAGCCGCAATCCCCAGCGAGGAGAAGGATCGTGAGTGCGCCGATCTATCATCTGATCCCGAATGCCCCGAAGCCGGTGGCGCCTTACAGCCATGTCGTCGAGGCGGATGGCTGGCTGTTCGTGACCGGCCAACTCGCGACCGACCCGGATGATGATTCGCTGCCGCTTCCGGAAGGGATCGAAGCGCAGACCCGCAAAGTGATGGACAATCTCAAACGCGCGCTCGCCGGCGCCGGCGCCGGGTTCAAGGATGTTGTTTGCGCGCGCATATTTCTCACGCATTTCGAGCGCGACTACGCTGCCTTCAACCGCCTCTACACCGAATATTTCAAGCCCGACCGGCTGCCGGCGCGGACCACGGTCGGGGTCACGCATCTGGCACGCGGGGGCATCGTCGAAATCGATTTAATCGCTCGCCGCTCTTGAGACGCTATATCGACGCCGCTCGCTATTGACGCGAGCTTCCCCGGTAATAGGGCAGGTGCGCCTCGGGATCGAAATATCCGGCGTAGACGCGCCGGACATGCGGCAGCAGCGCTTTCGACAGCTGGCGCCGCTCGACTTCGTCCTCAGCGAGAGGACGCTGCAATGATTGATGCAGTTCACGCAGCACCGCGTCCCGATCGACGCGGGTGAACCGTCCGTCCTGGTAGACCGCCTCACCTGCCACCATGACCAGGTCGATGGCGTCGGTGCGCCCTCGCTGCAGCGCAGCGTCGAGAATTGGTGTCTCCGCGTCGAGATAGGGGTAAGCGATCTTGTCCCAATCCATAAGGACCAGATCGGCGGACCCGCCGACCGCGAGGGTGCCGATCCGGCTGCCGAAGGGCGTTGTCAGCGCGCCGCCGATGGTTGCCATGCGCAGGACCTGGCCGACGCTTGGAACATCCGCCTCGTCCATCCCCGGCACGCGATGCGCGCGCAATACCATGCGCATCTCCTGCAGCATGTCGCGATCGTCGTTGATGCCGGCCTCGTCGAGGCCGATCGCGGTATTGATGCCGCGCTTCTCGAAGAAATTGAGCGGCGCTAAGCCGCTGCGCAGGCGGAAGTTGGAGCTGCAATTGTGGCAAATATGGGTGCCGGTCGCGGCGATGCGGTCGAGATCGGCCTCGTTGAGCCACGCGCCATGCCCCAATGTCAGCCGCGGCCCCAGGAACCCGAACCGGTCGATATAGTCGAGCGCGGTGCCTCCGCCGCGCCTGCGGGCATACTCCTTTTGATAGGCGGTCTCGACGAGGTGCATGTGCATCGGCGCATCGTATCGCTCGGAATAGTCGGCAAGCATCGTCAATGCCGCGTCGGAGCACCAATGGAGATTGGCGGGAGCGAGCTGGATCCTGACCCGCTCCTTGTCTTGGTGCTTGGCGTGCAGCTGTTCGAAGAGCGCGCCGTAATCGGCCAGCGACACTTGAAAGCGTCCGAAGTGCCGCTCCATTGCGGGGCGCAGTTCGGCCGGCAGGCTTGCCGAGAACTGCTGGTCGTCCTGGTAGACGAGCCGGTTCTGGTCGCGCAGCGCGAAGGAATACGACACCCGCATGCCGATGTCTTCGTAGGCGCGGATCACCTCGCCGGCGCCGGCCTCGACCGCGGCGAGCCCGCCCGGCAGCCAGCCGTGCAGGTGCTGCACGGTGGTGATCCCGGACGCGATCATCTCGAAGGCGGAATAGAGGGTATCGAGATAAAGATCGACTTGCCGGGTCACCAGCCGGGTCACGAACCACAGCTCCAAAGGCATGTCGGGCGAACCGTGCTGCACCGGGGTCAGGCCGATATGATGGTGACCGTTGACGAACCCCGGCAATACCACCTGGCGCCCGGTGCCGATCACCGGGGCATCGGGATGGCGTGCGGAGAGCTCGGCGAAGGGGCCGATCTCGGCGATGACGCCGTCGCGCTGCAACAGCGCGCCGTCGTCAATTTGTTGCCATTTGCGGCGGTCGACGGGTTCGGTGAAGATGGCAAGGCCGCGGATGATGCTGGAAGGCATGTATTCGCTCCTTATAGCTGGCGGGCAGCCGGAATCAGCACTGTGCGTCCTTCAAGACAGCCGCGTCGCGACTTCCTCAGGATGACGTTCTTTCTTAATGCCATCAACAAAGCACGTCATGCTGAGGGCGCCCAGAGGGCGCGTCTCGAAGCACGCACGACCGCAGTTCAGCCAATTCAAGCCATGGCGACGTGTTCCTGCTCGGCGAAGGCGCGGTCGACTTCGTCGCTCAACAGCTCGGTCAGTTTCCGCCTGAGCGCGACCGCTTCCGGCGCGAACGGGTCGCGGGGCCGCGGCCGGTCGATCGCGACAATGTCTTTGATCCGCCCGGGGCGGGCGGTGCACACGACGACCCGGTCGGCGAGCGCCATCGCTTCGTCGATATGATGGGTGACGAAGATGACCGAGGCGCCACTCTCACGCCAGACGTCGAGCAGAAAACCCTGCATCTTTGCCCTGGTCTGTACATCGAGCGCAGCAAAAGGCTCGTCCATCAGCAGCACCTTCGGGCGCATCGCGAGCGCACGGGCGACGGCGACGCGCTGGCGCATCCCGCCCGACAACTCCTGCGGTCGCTTGTCGAAGGTCTCGGCAAGGCCGGTACGCAACAGCACCTGGCGGGAAATCTCGCGCTGCTCGGCTTTGCCGACGCCCCGCAGTGACAGCCCGAAACTGACGTTCTGCCATACCGATAGCCACGGGAACAGCGACGTCTCCTGAAAGATCAGGCTGCGGTCCGGCGCCGGTCCAGTGACTTGGACCCCATGCGCCGTTATCTCACCGTCGCTGAGGTCTTCGAGCCCGGCGATTAGGTAAAGAAGCGTGCTCTTGCCGCAGCCTGACGGTCCGAGCACGACGACGAACTCGCCGTCTTCGACGGTGAGGTCAATCCCTCGCAGCGCCTCGTGAGCCCGCTCGGAGCCGGCCGCCCAGACCTTGCCGACGCCACGGCAGCAAATCGCCGGCTCAGACATCAGCCAACCCGGCGGTGCGGTTGGGCAGCCAATAGAGAATGCGGCGCTGCAGCTGCCGCAGCAAAAAGTCGAAGCCGAACCCCAATAGTCCGATGATGACGATCGTAAAGAACACGAGGCTGGGGTTGAAGGTATTGCGCGCCATCATGATGACCTGACCGAGGCCAAAGCCGACGCCGGTCGCTTCGGCGATCAGCACCACCATCCAGGCGCCGAACAGGTTGAACCGCAATACCACGAGCAGTCCGGGCAAGATCGCCGGCAATATGACCCGCCGATAAATCTGCCATTTGCTCGCGCCCATTGTGCGGGCCACGTTTACGTAATTGCGATTGACCCCGTCGATTTGGGTGATCGTCGCCAGGATCATGTGAAAGAACAGCGCGACAAAGACCATAAAGATCGCCGGCCCGTTGCCGATCCCGAACAAGAAGATCGCGACCGGCAGCCACGCCACCGGCGAGACCGGAGCAAGCAATGTGATGGCCGGCAGGGTCAAATGCTCGATGAGGCGGAAGTAGCGGATCGTGACGCCGAGGCAGATGCTGATGACCGTGGCGAGACCGAGCCCGGCGAACACCCTCATCGTCGACGACAGAATTGTGATCAGCACCGCCATGGCCGGGCTCGGGCCGGCATTGGCGTCGACACCGATCTGCCAGCGCTGTGCAGTGTTGAAGAATTTCGCCTGGCCCGTCAGATCACTGAGAAAAACATGCGGCGGAGGGAGCAGGCGCGGATCAGCCCAGCCGAAATACCAGCACAACTCCCAGATCGCAGCGAACAGCCCCACCGAGACGATCGTCCAGCCCAGCTGGGGCAGCCAAACCCGGAGGAGACCGCGGGCACGCCGCCACTGCGGCGCCGGAGGAAACGGCGCCGACCGGGCTGACGCGACCGGAGCAGAGGTCATGCCGATTTATATTTCAGCTGCGAATAGACCTCCGGCATTTCCTTGATGGCCCCTTCGAGCAACGTCCAGTCGATCGCATCATGCCCAGGCTTCTTTTTGATGTAGCCCATCTCGAGGATCAAATCGACACGGCCGAGGATGAAATCGGTCTGCGCGCGTTGGTCAACGCAAGGCGGTTGCCTCTGTGCGCCAATGCGCGCATTTTCGAGCGACGTCTTGTAGTAGGTCCCGACCAACTCGCTAAGGATCTGCTCGCGCTGCTGCTCGAACATCAGCTGAGCCTTGAGCATCGCCTTGATGAGAGACTTCAGATCCTCTGGATGCTCCTCGATGACGCTCGTGCGCGCTGCGAGCACGCAATCGGTGTAGTGCGGCCCATAGATGTCGACCCCGTTCGACAGCAGCACCGACCCCTTGACGTCGTTGAGCAGCGCCGACGCGTAAGGCTCGATTGTGCAGATGAAGTCGAGCGCGCCGGCCTTGAACGCTTCGACCGCTTCGGGAGTATTGCCCATGTAGCGGACCGTAATGTCGCTGAACTTCACTCCATTCTTTTTGAGCCAGTCGTAGGGCAGTACCTCCAGGGTATCCATTTGGAACGTCCCTAATGTCTTGCCTTTGAGCTTGGCTGCCGTGTCGAGCCCGGGCTGCGCGACCATCACACAGCCTTCGATGCCACCGCCGCCGACGATCTTGACCGGAGCCTCCTTGTCATAAAGGCCGATAAAGCTGGTGTATGGGAGGACGCTGACGTCAACCATCCCGGCGCCCAAGAATGTCACCATCTCGGCGAAAGTTGGAGTGTTCACGAATTCGAGCGTCAGCCCGTATTCTTTGCCCAATTGTTTGGCATGCGTGATAAAAAAAGCACTGTTGCAGAAACCGCTGCCATGGGTGGCCTTGAATGCTCCGGCGGCTTGCGCCGATCCATGAAACAACCCCGTCGGCACGGCTACTGCGATGGCCCCCGCAGCCGCGCCACGGCGCAAAAAAGCGCGCCGGCCGATCGAGACCTCGCCAATGCCGCTAAGATCACACATCACTCTCCTCCCTGCTGAACGATCCCGAGTGACGCAGTTTTCGTGCCAGTTCGCTGGTCGACTAGTCCGATCCAATCGCGTCGGTCCGCTCGCTGATCATCTCGGAACGCAGGCGAGCCGTCTCTTCCTCGCGGAGAACGCCCGCCGAGGTAACCACAACGCCGTATTCGCGGCGAGCTACCTCCGCCGGGAGCAAACCATCGGCGACATCGTCGCGCACCAGCGCCGGTTCACGGGCGAGGGGATCGCCGTAACCACCCCCGGCCGGGCCGACACAAACAAATCGCTCTCCGGCGCGGATCTGCATATGCGGAACCTTCGACGGCAGCATCTCTACGGTCCCGTCTCGCCGGACAAGCCGCAGTTCGGCGGGGTGTCCGGGCGCGCCGCCGGCGAACCCCCAAGGTGCGAATTCATGGCCTTCGCCTTCGACCGAGGCCCCGCCGTCGCTCAGATAGGCGAACTCGCGCACCGAGCCGAGGCCGCCGCGCCACTCTCCCGCCCCGCTCACACCCTCGCGCAGCTCGTAGCGGCTGACCCGCAGCGGCAGGTGGCTCTCGATATCCTCGATCGGGTTGTTGCGCGTATTGGCGTAGAGCGTGTCGACCGCATCCATTCCGTCGATCCCGCCGCGGCCGCCGTAGCTGCCTTCGAAGATCTCCATGTGGACCCATTGCTTGCTTTGCTGCATCCCGGAAAAGGCAATGACTTTGAGATTGCCTATCCCGGCGGAGACTTGGCCGGGGAGGGCCTGCGCCAACGCCTTCATGACGGTGTCCGCGACCTGATTGCCGGGGCAGAAGCGGGCGATCGTCGGCGCCGGAAACACTGGGTTGGCGAGCGAGCCGAGCGGCGCGGTGATCTTGATCGGACGCAACAGCCCGTCATTCACCGGGATGTGCCCGCAGACGGCGGTATCGAGCAGCACCGAACGCACGGTCAGCCACACCGCGACATCGACAGTGCCCTCGAACGGCATGTTGATCGGCCGATCGTCGACTTGATCGGCGGTGCCGGTCAGGTCGACCTCGATTTCGTCGCCGCGAACCCGCACAGTCGCCGCGATCGGCAGGTTGCGTTTCTTCGGGTCGGTGTTGTCGACAAAACCGTCGATCATCGTGCGCGCGCTATAGTCGCCGTCCGGCAGTGCTGCGATCGCCTGCCGCATCAGACGCTCGGCGTAGTCCATCACTGCACTGCATGCGGCGGTGAAGCGCTCATAACCATAACGCTCGATCAATCCGCCGAGCCGCTCGGCGCCGATCCGCGCCGCGGCGATTTGCGCTTCCATGTCGCCGACAACAAGGTCGGAGACGCGGATGTTGTCGCGCAGTAGCTGCCAGACGGCGTCATTGCGGATGCCGCGGTCGTATACCTTGATGGCTTTGAACTGGAGCCCTTCGGCATAGGCATCGATCGCATCGACGATGCCGCAGCTGCCGGGGCTCAAGGCCCCGATATCGAGGTGGTGCGCGGTCGTCGCAGCGAAAGCAACGAGGCGCCCGTCATGAAACACCGGCACCGCGAAACCCACGTCGGGCCCATGGCTGGCGCCGCCATACGCGTCGTTGTGCATGATCACATCGCCCGGCCGTACCACGTCGCCGCGCGTCTGCAGCGCCTTCAAGATGCCGCGGATGTAACCGGGAATGGGCCCCGATTGCAGCGGCGTCGACTGCGCCAACTCGGCGAGCCCGCGCCCCTCGGCATCGACCAGCGCCGCGCCGAAATCTTCGGATTCGCGGATGATCGACGAATACGACATCCGCATCAGCTTGTAGCCCATCTCGACCGCGATGTTTTCGAGCGCGCCTTGCACGACGCTCGCGGTGATGCTGTCGATTGCGGATGGTTGAACCATGGATGCCTGCCGTCCCTATTGGGGTATCGTCAGAATTAGATTGCCGCCCAATTCGGCGATCAGGGACGTACCCGGCGGCACGACCGCTGTCGAAATCGGTTTGCAGCACGATAGCCGGCCCGGCGATCGGCCGCTCCAGTGGCAATAGGTTGCGCCGATAGAACGGCGTCCCGATGACTTCGAGCGTGCCGTTGTGGCGGAACGCGCAGCGCGCGGTCTTGACCAGCGCCTCGTCGAGGCTGCCGCCGCTCGCTGGCCGCGGCGCGGCGATCTTCGGCATCCGGCCGATGCCCGTGACGCGGATATTGACGATCTCGATCGGGCTGGCCTCAAACACATGGCCGTATTCGGCTCGATGCAGATCGGCAAAGCGTGCGAAGATCTGCGCAAGCGCAGCCTGGTCCAATTCCCCCTCGGGAAACGGGACGCGCAATTCGTAACCTTGTCCGACATAGCGCAGATCGCCAGCGCGCTCGAAACCGACGTCATCCGAGGCGACCCCGTCAGCGGCGAGCTGATGGCTGAGTTCGCGCTGCATTGCAGTAAGATCGGTGTCGAGCCGATGGAGATCGACAGTGTCACCGGCTTGGAACTCGGTGCGAACCGCGTCGTATTTGAGGTCGGTGGTCAACAGCCCGACAGCCGAGGTGATGCCGGGATAGGTCGGCACGATCACCTCGGGAATGCCGAGCGCGCGGGCCACTTCCGCCCCGTGCAACGGCCCGGCGCCGCCGAAGGCGACCAGTGCAAAGTCGCGCGGATCGAGGCCTTTCTGCACCGTACGCGAGCTGATCGCGTTCGCCATATTGGCATTGACGATCGTGAGGATCCCCTCGGCCGCTTGCTCGAGAGCGAGGCCGAGCCGTTCCGCCAGACCGCCGACAGCACGCCGCGCGGCGGCGGGGTCGAGCCGCATTGCGCCGCCCAGAAAATTTTTCGGGTCGAGCCGGCCGAGCACGAGGTTGGCGTCGGTCACTGTCGGCTCGGCGCCGCCTCGGCCGTAGGCCGCCGGCCCCGGGTCCGCCCCGGCGCTGCGCGGTCCGACGCGAAAGGCGCCGGCATTGTCGACATAGGCGATCGATCCGCCGCCCGCGCCGATCGTATGAATGTCGATCATCGGCGCCAGTACCGGGTACCCGCCGATCCATGTGTCGCGGGCGGTTGCCTCGGCGAAACGGCCATCGACGACGATGCCGATATCGGCCGAAGTGCCGCCGACATCGAAGGTGATCAGCCGATCGCGCTCCGACAGCGCGCCACTCCAGGCACCCCCGAGAACCCCGGCAGCGGGTCCCGAAAGCAGGGTCGCTACGGGGATCTTGGCGACCGTCGCCGGTGTCGCGACCCCGCCATTGGAGCACATCACATGCAGATCGGCGGCAAACCCTTCGCTGCCGAGGGTGCCGGCCAGCCGGGCGACGTAGTCGCGCAGTCGCGGCCCGACAAATGCGTTGAGCAACGCCGTGGTAAAACGTTCGAACTCGCGGAATTGCGGCGCTACTTCGGCAGAGGTGCAGGTGAAGCAATCCGGGAACTCCTCGCGCACGATCTCACGCGCCCGCTCCTCATGCACCGCGTTCAGATAGGAGAACAGAAAGCAGATGGCGATCGCCTCGACGCCTGCGGCGCGCAGTGTGCGCGCCGCCTCACGCACTGCCGCCTCGTCGAGCGGAATCAATTCCTCGCCGCGCGGCGGCGCCAGGCGCTCGGGCACAGTCATGCGATGACGGCGGCGAACCAGCGGCCGGTCTTGCCAGGGAATCTCCTGGCGGATCGAATAATGCTGCGGCCGCTGGTGGCGGCCGATGTGGACGATGTCGCGATAGCCGGCGGTGGTGATCATGCCGGTCACCGCCCCGTCATGCTCCAACACTGCGTTGGTGCCGATTGTCGTGCCGTGCAGCACATGGTCGATAGCTTGACGCGGCAGGTCGAAGCCCGCGCACAGCTCGCCGATCCCGGTGACCACGCCTCGCGACGGGTCGTCTCTCGTCGTCGGCGTCTTATGGATCAACGTCCGGCCGGATTCGGTGTCGGCGAATACGATGTCCGTGAACGTGCCGCCGACATCGACCCCGATCAAGTACATCAGCGCCTCACACTGCCTTGCCGGCGTCCGTCCCAAATTTTGCGCGGCGCCGGCGCACTGCAATGACCCCCAGCAGACATGCACCAATGACGAGGAGGGACAGACCGGTGGTCATCGCTCCCAAGGCGTAGATGACCGGAGTGGTGGCATTGGTCTGCATCGCTTCGAGTTCGAGCGGCAAGGTGTTCAGCGCACCGGCCGACTGCGAGGTTCGGGCGATCTCGTCATAGGACAGGGTGAAACCAAACAGCGCGACGCCGACCAGGCTCGGAGCAATGATCGGCACAATGACATAGCGGACCGTCTGCCAGCCTCCGGCGCCCAAATCGCGGGCCGCCTCCTCGTAGGCGGGGTTGAAGCGGTTGAACACCGCCAACATGATTAGGAGGCCAAACGGCAAGGTCCAGGTGAGATGGGCGCCGAGCGCCGAGCTGTACCAGGCCCGCTCGATCCCGAGCATTTCGAACATCGCGCCGATGCCGAGGCTGACCACGACCGACGGCATCACCAGGCTGGCGATGACAACGTAAAACAAGGTAGTGGCTCCAGGGAAATGCTGGCGGAAGGCGAGGCCCGCGAGAAAGGAGAACACCACGGTCACGGACATCACGATTGCGCCGAGACTAATGGAACGATCGAACGAGCCCCAGATGTCGCCGATCGATTGGGGACGAAACAACTCGCCGAACCAATGCAGTGAAACACCGTTCATCGGGAAGACGAGGCCGCCTTCGGGCCCCTGGAAAGCGAGCACTACGACCGTCGCGATCGGCCCGTAGAGAAACACGACAAAAAGCCCGAACAGCACCGCGAGCCCGTAAAACATTGGCGGACGTGCGGCGAAATGCATCCTCACAGCTCCTTGCGGATGTCGACGACACGCACCAAAAAGGAAATCATCGCGACGACGGCCAGCAACAGAACCATCGCATTAGCGGCAGCCGGAGGGAATTGGAGATAGGAGAGCTGGGTGGCGATCTGCTTCCCTACCGAGGCAACCTGCCCACCGCCGAGCACGTCTACTGTAACAAAGTCTCCCATCACCATGGCGATGACGAATATCGAGCCGATGGCAATCCCGGTTTTCGACAGCGGCAGAATGACCGTCCACAGAACCTGCAACGTACTGGCGCCCGCGTCAGTGGCTGCCTCGATCAGCGAGCGTTCGATCCGCATCATCGAATTAAAGATCGGCACGATCATCATCAGCGTGTAGAGATGGACGTAGCCCAGAATAACGGCGAACTCGGAGTAGAGCAGCCATTCCTGCGGCCCGTCGACGGCGCCGATCCCCAACAGCGACCGGTTGACGAGACCATTGCGGCCGAGGAGCGGGATCCAGGCGATCATGCGAATTACGATAGAGGTCCAGAACGGTACCGAGCAGATGAGCAGGAGCACTGTCTGCGAAATTCTGCTGCGCACCTGAAAAGCAAGGAAATAGGCGATGAAGAAACCGAGCACAGACGTAATCACCCATACGATGACGCAGAATTTCATCGTGATCAGGTAGGTGCGGTAGGTAACCGCTTCCGAAAAGACCTCCCGGTAATTTTCCAGAGTAAAGCCGGGGATCAGGATCCGATAGGTTTCATAGCCGAAAAAGCTGACTACGACGACCAATGCGATCGGCGCGACGAAAAACAGCAGGAACACTACCGCGAGCGGCAGTGCCTGCAGGTAGGCCACGATCGGTAATTTGCGGCGCGCTACTGCCGCTTCAAATGAACGGATGAGTTTCGGAGTTTTACCGTCACCCCCGCGAAGGCGGGGGCCCAGAACGACTTTCGGGGACACTGCTGCCTCTGGACTCCCGCTTTCCCGGAAACGACGAATAGAAGTGGAGTAATGGTTTGATTTCATGGAAATTTGGAAACTGACAGGCACACTGGGATCGTCACGCCGCGATAAACTCGTTCCATTTGCGGACCATATAGCGGTCCTCGTCCATGACCGTGTTCCACACGCTGACCCGGCCCATGCGGTCCCAGAACGAGCCGCCGTCGCGCACTGCGCCGGCGCTTTCGATCTTTTCGCCGGTCGGGCTGAGGATGTCGCCTTTGGCCGGCTTGCCTTCCATCCAGAAATCCCACTCGTCCGCGCTCATCTGCTTCCTCGCAGTGTCGAGCACGGCCGTGTAATAGCCTTGGCGGTTGAGAAAGGCGCCAGCCCAGCCGGACAAATACCAGTTGATGAATTCATAGGCGGCATCGAGCGTCGGGCCCTGCAGATGGGTCGGCACGCCGAGCCCGGCAGCCCAGGCGCGATAGCCCTCCTTCAATGGCTGGTAGATGCAGGCGACGCCCATCTGCCGCACCTTGGTCACCGCCGGCGACCACATCGATTGGATTACCACCTCACCCGAGGCCATCAGGTTGACGCTTTCGTTGAACTCCTTCCAGAACGCCCGGAACTGCCCCGCGTTCTTGGCCTCGATCATGACCGCGATCGTCTTGTCGATCTCCTGGGTGGTCATGTTGCCTTTGTCGCCGTAACTGACGAGACCCTTGGCCTCGCACACCATCGCCGCATCCATGATGCCGATCGACGGGATGTTCAGGATTGCCGACTTGCCCTTGAATTCGGGGTTGAGCAGCTCCCCCCACGACTCGATAGGGCGCTTGATCAGATCGGGACGGATGCCCAAAGTGTCGGCGTTGTAGACAGTCGGGATTACCGTCATCCATTGCGATGGTTGCGTGGCGAATTTCTCGGACTTCTCCGCAGTCAGATAGGCGACCTTGATCGGTGCGATGCCCTCCATCGCGACCTTCTTGCCGTTAGGCAACTCTCCCTTGGTGAAGATCGGCACAATATTGTCGTAGTACTTGATTTTAGTAACGTCGATTCCGCGCAGATTGCCCGACGGCACGATCTTCTTCAGCATCCAATATTCCGAATCCAAGAGATCGAATGAGCTCGGCTGGGTGACCGCTCGTTTAACGACGTCATCCGAGACCAGCGAGGTGTATTGAACAGTGAAGCCGAGATCGGCCTTGCACTTGTCGGCGAGCTCCTTGAACTGATTAACGCCGGTGCCGGCAATTCGCAGCGTTACGGGCTCGGCGGCGCGGACGTACGGGGAGCCGGTGAATGCACCGGCTCCGAGCGCCAGCCCCGCTGTTGCGGCGGTGCCCCTGAGAACCCTGCGCCGGGATATTTCCACACTCTGCCGCATTACTCTCCTCCCTGGTCTCGTTCAGCTCACGACATGCGCTTCGGCGTCGTCCCAGTCGACTGCCACCACGTCGCCCTCCGCAAGCGGCGCCGTGTAGAAAGATTGGTCGGCGAGCGTCACCGTCAGCTCGTCGCCCCAACCCGCTTCGAGGCGCAGCTTGACGACAGCGCCTTGGTACTCGACCGCGGCGACCCGCGAATCCAGCGCCTCGCGCGAGAACACCAAGCTGTTGCCCGAGCCGACAGCTTTCAGACGCTGACCTGCCCGTTTTATGTGCATTCGATCGCTGCGGATCGCGACGTGAACGACGCTGCCCGCCTCCAAACCGGGCCGCGATGTCACGATTGCGATCCCGCCCGGGCCGCGAAGACGGGCGCCTTTCGCATCTGCAGCCTCGACGGTGCAGCGCAGGACGTTGTGACCGCCGATGAAGCGCGCGACGAACGCGGTCCCGGGCCAGTCGAATACGGTGCGCGCCGCCGCCGCCTGCTCGATGCGGCCTTCATTCATGACTATAACCAGATCGGCGAGGGCCAGCGCCTCGTCCTGGCTGTGGGTCACGTGCACGAAGCTGATGCCGAACTGACGTTGGAAGCGCTTCAACTCCTCGCGCATGCGCACGCGCAAGAACGGGTCGAGCGCGGACAGCGGCTCGTCGAGCAGCAGCACGCTGGGATTGGTAACGAGCGCGCGTGCCAGCGCCACGCGCTGCTGCTGACCCCCGGAGAGCTGGGACGGGAGCCGCTCGGCCTGGGTCTCCATTTCCACAAGGCGCAGCATCTCACGCGCCTTCGCGCGGCGTTCGGATTTCGGCACACCGCGCATGCGCAAGCTGAATGCGACGTTGTCGACGCAGTCGAGATGCGGAAAGAGCGCGTAGCTCTGAAACATCATCGCGGTCCGCCGGCGTGCCGGCGGCAGGTTGGTAACGCGCGCCCCGCCGACGGTGACCTCGCCGCTGGTCGGAGCCTCGTGCCCGGCGATCATGCGCAACGTCGTCGTCTTGCCGCAACCGGACGGACCGAGCAGGCAGCAATAGCTGCCGCCGGGGATCTCGGCCGAAATCGCGTCGACCGCTACGGTGCGGCCGAAGGTCTTGGTCAGCTCGATCAGCCGAACTTCGGACGACGCTGTCATCACCGGTCAGCCGCAAGCAATTGTCAGGCCAGTGAGCCGCTTTCAAGAAGTACGGCGGGCGATCACCGCGATCGGTCCGCCGCCGTCGGGTCCCTGGTGCTCGGCGCCGCCCGAGACGAACAAGTCGGTGCGGCCGATGATTCCGGCGAGCACACCCCCGACGAGAGCGCGTGCATGGCGGCTCGCCTGTATGTCGCTATCGTCCCACATCACGTGACGCGCCCCACGGATTGTCCCGCTGTGCGACGCCTCGGCCTTGGCGAGCACGGCCAGGATGCCCGAGGCCGCCGCTTCGTCCAGCTGGCCCGCGATCTTAAAATCGAACTTACTCAGCACGCCGATTACACTGGGCAGATCGATCGCGTCCCGCATTACCCCGTGGGCGATGACATTGTCGCCCGACCACGCGGCGCTGTTGCCGAGGACGATGATCTCGCTGTGCAAGAGTTCCACACCGGCCGAGGCGCTGGCGCGCGGCGACCACAGGCCAAGGTTGCGCCCAATCGCCTGGTCATCGAGCGCAGCGGGGTCGACTTCGCCGAGGGCGAGCGCAGCTCCGAGCGCCGAGGCCCCGCGCGACAAGCCCATCGAGGCGTAGGTATTGTCGGTCGCCGTGGTCGTACCGCGTGATGCGGCCTCGGCCATGCGCTCACTGGTCAGCAGCGGACATTTGATCTGCACCCAATGGACGTCGGCATCATCGGCGATTGCCGCGCGCCGCATCGCCTCACGCACCGCGGCCGCCGTCAACTCCACTTGCGGCACGCGGCCGATCTGCTCGGGCAAGAGCACTGGGGTGGAGGCTGTGCCGATTGCGAGGGATTTGCCGCCGCTGAGCACCGTTCCCCGGTCGCGAACGGCAAACACAAGAAAATGCGGCGACAACCCGCCCTCTGTGCCGCCGGACATCACGATCGCGACGCGCGATGGCACTTCCTCGGCGGCGATGTCGAGGGGCTTCGCGAGCGCGACAGAGAGGGCCATCGTCGCATAGCCGCGCGTGAAATCGTTGACGCAACCATTGCCCTCGGTCTTCCCGAGGATCGCGACGATTTCATGCGGCGCAATCAGCCCGTCGTCGATCAGCCGCAGAACTGCCGAGGCGTCGCCCGGATCGCGCATTGGCACGCGGTGAACGAGGCATTCCATCTACCGGTCGCCTCACGCGCACCATCGCCGCGGTTTTCGCACCGGCGTCAGTGGATCAGAGGATAGATGGGTGCGTTCGACGCCGGGCTGTGCGAAAGCCGCCGTGACCCGGTCACATCCCGGCAAGCCGCCGCAAGCAATGTTTGACGGTTCGCCCATTCGCTCACAGTGAGGGCTTTGAAGACGGCGGTGCGTGCGCGTGCCGGCAGAAAGGCCAATTGCCCATACCAATAAGCGATCCGCTGGACCCATTCGGTGAATGGGCGTTCTTGCATCTCCCAGGCCGAGATGCCGTCGAGCACGTCGCTTTCGCGATCGATCATGTGAGCCAGCACGAAGCCCGACATCATCGAGCATCCGCCGCCTTGGCCGAGAAAGGGCGGTTGCGCGCTGGCCGCGTCCCCGACGATCGCCACCCGGCCGCTCGACCAACCCTCGAGCCGGATAGTCTCAAACCAGTCGCCGCGCCCATCGTCGGGGATACGGTCGATGATCCAATCTAGATGAGGGAACAGCGATCGCCAGAAGCCGCGATCGATCGGCACGGCATTTCCCGAACTGTCTCCCGCCAGTGAAATCAATTGCACGTAAGCGAGTTCGGCGGTGCATGGCGCGTAGGCCAGCCGGCGCGAGCCATTCCAGTTCTCGCAATGGGTTTGCCCGACCGCTGTTTCGAGCTCATTCGGCTTGCGCCGAATCATCGCCCGGTAACCGAATTGGTTTGCTGGACGCCGCCATTTCAGTAGACCGAGGCTGTCGCGGACCGGCGAGTTGACGCCGTCGGCGGCAACAACCAGGTCGGCGTGCCGCGAGCTTCCGTCCTCGAAGTGCAGCCACCCATCCGCATCCCCCGCCACCGCGCGCGAATTGAACACAACCTCGCCGCCAGTGGCGATGA
Organism: uncultured Alphaproteobacteria bacterium; assembly: GCA_963700185.1. Taxonomy (GTDB): domain Bacteria; phylum Pseudomonadota; class Alphaproteobacteria; order ATCC43930; family CGMCC-115725; genus AP-15. The sequence continues at coordinate 100,253 of CAVOWP010000010.1, read as the reverse complement.
AGGCCTCATGGAGCGCCGTCAACAGGGTTTCGCGCAACGGCACGCACAAGCGAAAATCCCGGCCGACACGGTTGCAGGCGAATGCTCTGCCGTTGTGGTTGTGCTTTTCATGGCGCGAGGCTGGGATGACGCCGGCGGTCACTTGAGGCAGCACGCCCAATGCGTCGAGCACTCGCAGCCCGTTTTCCCAGATGTAGAGCCCCGCGCCCAAAATTCGCAGTGCGCTGTCCTGCTCATGGATGCGAACCCGCCAGCCCTTCTGCGCAAAGGCAAGACCTGTCGTCAGCCCCGCAATGCCGCCGCCGGCAATCTCGACAGCGCGCTTCATGCCGCAAACCCCGCCGGCAGGTCCTCCCGCCAGACCGTCTGGCGGCCGGCGAGTGGCGCGCCAACCTCACCAAAGGGAGCAAATGCCTCGGAAGTAATCTCGGCGACGGCAATGCGGTTCATCCCGGCCGCTCCCTCGCGAAATTCGAGAAGACGTCACCGAGTTCCACGCACCATTCGTGCCAGCCGGATCCGCATCTACCTGCTTAACGCACCGCCCCCGCCACGACAGCACTCGCAACCGGTATCAGCTTTCTGCAAGCCTCACCTCTGCGCCGCCTGCAGCTCCAGCAGTTCTGGGTCAGCATATTGCGGACGCAATGGCTTCGGCTTGGTGAGCAATGTCTGGACGTGGCAATCGCCGGGACCGTCGTTGAAGACCTCGTGGTTCAGGAACGGCGGCAGCGCAACGAGATCCCAGCGGCCGAGCCGAATGTCGCAGCTTTCCCCGCCCTCCCAGCAGCGCACGAGGCATTCGCCTTCGAGAATGAAGAAGACCTCCTCGGTTTCGTGGCAATGGATCGGGATGCGATTTCCCGCAGGCATGGTCTGTATCGACATCGTGAAAGCCGTCGCCGGGATCGCGCCGCGCAGATCCTTGGGATCTGCCGAGCCGCTGGCTCCGAGATAGCGGCGCTGCGCGCGGGCGTAGCGCGGGTCGCGGGCGGTCTCGAACCCGAACACCGACCAGTCCTCTCGACGGTCCGCAAACCGTGCGACACGGCCAATCAATTTCTCCTCAAGCGGCAGTTTCTCCTCGAGCATTGATGCCTCCTATTTTAAGCGAGCTCAGGATAGCCGAGCTCTGCTGCTTCGCGCTCGTATTCGAGCAGCCGGCGATAGGCGGCTGCGGGCACATCCACGATGTCGGTGATCGTGAGACCGGCGCGCGCTCCTGCAGTGTGCGGTTCGCGGATCAAGCGGGTCAAGGCGTCGCGCAATATTGCCACGGTCGCCGACGGCGTTGCGGCCGAGGTCACGAACGGGATCGCCGGGCTCGGCGGCGTTCGCGCGAGGACACGGACTTGCCGTGCGGCTTCGGGACGATAGTGACACCAGAAGGCGTAGGTGACGTTGTCGACCGCGGTCGCATCGGCTTCGCCGCGCGCGATGCGATCGAGATTGCCGGGATGACTTCCGGTTTCGATGACCTTCGCGAAGAAGGGGCGGCCATCGGCGATGTCTGCCAGGGCGCGCCGCGGCAGGTTCATCCCCGAATTGGAATGGCGGCTGTTGAAGAGGAATACGCCGCCACGCAGATCGCGCAATTCGCGCGCTGTTGACCCGGCCGGCACGATGAACAGCCCGCAATGGGTCGGCCCGTCGCAGCCCGGCACCGCATAGCACGGCGTGCCGAGCCGGATGGCCTGCCCGGAGAAGATCGTCTCCAGCGGATAGCCGCAGGTCTGCGAGAACAGAACTTCGGGGCCGATCCGCTCCGGCACCGGCGGCGATCGAAGCTCAAGCTCTCGGGAAGATCGCGCAACCCCGCCTCGACCAGCAGCCCGCGCAGCGCCTCCCAGAAGCGCGCGTTGACCGCCCGCATTTCCGGCAGGTTGTACATCGGCAGGCTCGCAGTCGGCGTCACCGCGCCGCCTCGATCGCCGCGAGCACGCGTTCCGGCGTGAACGGGATTTGCGTCACCCTGACGCCGACCGCGTCCTCGATCGCATTGGCGATCGCCGCGGCAACCCCGAGCATGCCGCTTTCGCCGATGCCCTTGGCGCCGAACGGGCCGGGGCCGCCATGCTCGAGGACGAACGATTCGTATTGTTGCGGCAGATCCCTCGGCGAGCGGCACGCGATAGGCGAGCGGCGTTGCATTGGCTGGCTCGCGTGCCGTCGTAGCGCAATTCCTCGAAGAGGCTCTGCCCAAAGGCCTGCAGTGCCGCGCCTTCGACCTGCCCGCGGCAGGCGATCGCGTTGACGCTGCGCCCGGAATCGGCGCCGACCACGAGATGCACAACCTGCACCTTTCCGGTCTCGCGGTCGACTTCGACCTCGGCGCCCACCCAGCTCGGCATCCAAAACAAGGCTCGCGCGCGGTCAGCGGCGCCTTTGGGTCATTGGGGACCTTGACCATGCCGCGGCCGATGAATTCGAACCCGGCGCCGCCAAAGTGCTCCGCGATCATCGGCTCGAGCGGATGAGCGTAATTGCCGCGTCGAACGGTCCAATTGTCGAGCGCCAGCTCGGCCGCCGTGCAGCCGAGCCGCTCGGCGGCGAATTCGAGGACCTGGTCGCGGGCATCGGCCGCCGCTCGCATGACGGCGATGCCGGTGACCACGGTGCCGCAGCTGGCATGCGTGCCATTGTCGAGGGGCGTCGAGTCGGTGTCGATCGCGCCGTAGCGCACCCAATCGAGCGGGAGATTTAGGGTCTCGGCAGCGATGCGGCTCAAGGTCGTGGTTGCCCCCTGACCGATCTCGACCGCGGCGGCACTGACGATCGCTCGCCCGGAGGGCAATACCTTGACGAGCGCTTGGGCATGGTTGCCGGTGCCGCCGCCATCCTTGATCCCGATGCTGAGACCCATCCCGCGCGCCTTGTGACCCTGCGCCGAGCTTCGAACGCGCTGCCGATAGCCGAGGCGTTCGACGACCTCGTCGAGCCCCTTTGCAAGGTCGCTGTCAATGCCGCTGTCGCCCGGTCGAAACGGCTCGCCCAGGGCAAGCAGGTTCTTGCAGCGAAAATCATAGGGGTCGATCCCCAATCGGCGCGCAATCATGTCGATCTGTGATTCCGACGCAAAGCTCGCCTGGGTTCCGCCAAAACCGCGAAACGACCCGGCCGGAACCGTATTGGTGCGCACCGCGTAAGCGCGCGTCGCAACTGCGTCCCAACGATAGGGACCGGTGATGCGGTATCCGGTCTTGACCACCGTCAGCGCGCTCGCGTCCGAATAGGCGCCGCCGTCGAGCTGGATCTCGCTCTTGCGGGCGGTCAGCCGGCCGTCCCTGGTGACCCCCGTTTTCAGTATCAGGATCCCGGCATGTTTGGTCAGCGTCAGCAAGCTTTCGTCGAGGCTGAGGCAGAGGCGCACCGGCCGGCCCGCCTTCATCGCCAGCAGCACGACGAGCGGTTCCATCTTGCAGAAGCTCTTGCCGCCGAAACCGCCGCCGACATAGCTCGCATGGATGCGAATGCTGTTGGCAGGTCGCCCGAAGATCCGCGCAATGTCGCTGCGCAGCACAAACGGGTCCTGATTGCATGACCACAACTCGATCTGCTCGCCCGTGACGCGCGCGATATTGACGTGCGGTTCGAGATGGAAGTGGTTGATCCGTGAAAAGTGGAAGCGATCTTCGAAGACATGGTCGGACGCCGCCAACACGGCGTCCGCGTCGCCATGTGTGTAGCCGAACTCGCAGAGCACATTCGGACGGGGCTCTTTCAGGCTGACGAGGCCATCACCGAGCTTGATGGGTTCCCCCGCGGCCGGCGTGTCGAACAACAGCGGCGCGCCTTCGGCCAGCGCCTCGTCAATTGTCATGACCGCCGGCAGCGGGTCATAGTGCACCTCGATCAGCGCGAGCGCGCGGTAGGCGATCTCCTCGTCGACCGCAGCCACTGCCGCGACCATATCGCCGACATAACGCACCTTGTCGATCGCGACGACCGGCTGGTCTCGGATCGCGACGCCGTAATAGGGGTCCGGCAGCCGCGCCGCGTCGATCCCGGTCACGACCGCGACGACACCCGGGAGCGCCTTCGGCGCGTCCGGTATCGATGGAGCGGATGCGGGCATGCGGATGGGGGCTGCGCAACACCTTCGCATGCAACATGCCGGGTAGGCTCACATCGAAGGTGTAGCGCGCTGCGCCGGTCACCTTGTCCGGACCGTCGAGCGCGACGACCGGCGCGCGGAACGGAGAGGCCGCGCCATCCATCAGCCGGGCCCGCTCCTGGCTGCGGCGCGCACTGCCTCGACAATCATCTGGTATCCGGTGCAGCGGCAGATATTGGCGCTCAGCCATTGCCGAATCAGCGCCTCGTCAGGCTCGGGATGCCGCGCCAGCAGCGCCTTCACCGACAGGATCATGCCGGGCGTGCAGAAGCCGCACTGAAACGCGCCGTGTTCCAGAAATGCGCGCTGGACCGGGTCGAGGCCGCCGCCTTCCGCCAATCCCTCGATCGTCGTTACCGCCTTGCCGTCGAGCTCGAAGGCGAAGGTGGTGCAGGCTGTCACTGGCATGTCATCGACGAGCACCGTGCAGGCGCCGCACACCGCCTGGTCGCAGCCGATCTTGCAGCCGAGAAGCTGCAGATCCTCGCGCAGGACATCGGCCAGCACCCGGCGCGGCGCGACGTTGAGCCGATGGGCTCGGCCATTGATCGTGACGGCAATCTCGATCGCGTCGGTCATGCAGCCGCGCTCAAGCTACGACGCATCAGCACTTCGATCATGCGCCGTCGATAGCCTGGAGCGGCCTGATGATCGGCGAGTGGTGCGGGCAGGCCTGCTGACGACCTCCTGCGCCAGCCGTTCGGCTCGATGCGCCAATTCGCCTCGCGACAGCGGTTCGTGCCAAGGGCAGGCTCGCAGCCAGTGGCGTGGCGTATAGGCGCAGCCGATCGCGACGCGCCCGCCAGTGATCCGTCCGTCGACGACATCGAGGCCAATGGCCAAGGTCACGATCGGGCGCAGCGAGCGGTCGAAAACCAACGTAAGCGCGCTGCCGGAAGGCATGCGTGATCGCGGTCAACAGCCCGTCGGGCATTCCGCCGCCGGGCTGCTGCCGCCGAGACAATCCGCGTACTGCCGTCGGCGGTGAAGAAGTGCAGTCGCGCATCGGCGGCGAGCGCGGCAAGTGCGAAATCATAGGTCGGGTCGCCAGCCATGATGTTGCCGCCGATCGTGCCCTTGCAGCGGATCCGGATATTGGCGACATCGGGCCAGGTCTGCGCCAAAGCCGGCAGCCGCGCTTGAACCAATGGCGACGTTGCCATCCGGTCGTGGGTCACGAGGGCGCCGAGCCGCAGCCCTCTTCCACCTCCTCGATGCCGTCGAGCCCGGCGACCCGACCCAGATGGATCACATCGCTGACCGGAAAGCCCGATTTCATCCGGTTCACGACATCGATGCCGCCGGCCATGTACACGGCGCCCGGGCCGGCTGCCGCCTTCATCGCGACCGCCTCGGCGGCGCTGCGCGGACGGTGCAGCCGGAAATTCCGGGATCAGCTTGCGCGACCGGTGCACCGCGAGCGAGCGCGGCCGTGGAAAGCCCGGTCAGACGACGCCTCCGACCGGCATTTCGCCGCCATACCACCGCTGCACCGCCAATTCGCCCAGCGCGACAATGCCGTAGAGCGCAAGCCCGATGCCGCAGAGCAGCACGATCGCCGCCAGCACCGTCGCGGTCTCGCCGGCCGAGGAGGCGAACATGATGATGTAGCCGAGCCCGGCCTGAGCAGTGATGAACTCGCCGACGATAACGCCGATCATCGCCATCGTCACGCCGACCTTCATCCCGGCAAAGACGAACGGCATCGCATAGGGAAACCGCGCCAGGCGAAACATCTGCCATTCGCTCGCGGTCAGCGATCGGCAAAGCAGCAGGACCTCCGGTTTGGCGCTGACGAGGCCGGTGGCGGTCGACACAACGACCGGGAAGAAAGCGATGAAAATCGCGACGACGATGCAGGATTTGCTGCCGACGCCGAGCCAGACGATGAAAAGCGGCGCCAGCGCGATCTTCGGAATCAGTTGGAACATGACGATGTTCGGGTAGAGCGCCTCACGCAGCCAGGCCGAGAAGGTGATGGCGACCGCGAGCGCAACCCCGAGCAACGTCGCCAACCCGAAACTGACGACGGTCTCGATTGTCGTCGGCAAGGCATGCTGGAAAAGGATCTCGTAATTCTCCGAAAGCACTGTCCAGACCGCGGAGGGCGGCGGCAACAGCAACGGTGAAATCCGCGTAAGCCGACAAAGGATTTCCCACGCGACTGTCACCAAAACCGCGAAGCCGAGCGGTAGCAGCACGCCGCGGCCGATGCGCCGCCACCCGCCCGGTTCGCCGTCGCCGAGTCGGACTGGGGAGCTGACGGCTTCCTGCAGAACGGCCATCTTTGTGGAGCTAAGCTCACATACTTAGCGAACTCGGCGACGGGTTTGCCGCCCTTATTCGGCCGCCTGGAGCATCTCGGGGTGCTGCGCTTGCCGCAGGGTTTCCTCGTAAGCCTCGAGCCACGGCTGATCTGCGGGCGCGAACAAATCGCCCGAGCGTGCGCCGTAGCTGACGCTCGGATCGTCGACCAGCGGCGGGACCGTCCCGTTGTCGCGCAAGGCGCGCGCCGCGCCGAGCAGCCGCAGCCGCGTCATCACGATCATCCGGTCGCTCGGCGCCAGATGCTCGAGGGTCCGGTCGGAGATGTTCGCCCATGCTCACGGTCACCGCCGAATCCTGCCCGAACACCGAGGCGATGCCGGTGAAGCTGACCGTCCGCTGGCTGTCGCGGTCGATCAGATAGTCGTTGCCGCTGTTGGCGGTCGGGACCCAGCGGCCGAACCAATCGGGGGTGTTGGGCAGGGTTGCGACTTGGCGCTCGAGATAGGGGATCGGCGCTCCGGTCCGCGTCACGGAAAGCGGCTGGGTCCGGTGTCGCCAGGCGTACTGGAACGACATCACATGCGTGTCGTCCATCGGGACCCAAGCCTGGGCGATGATGTTGTCGCCCAATGGGCCGTTCGGGAACAGGGTCCAGAACGGCATCACGAAATGCGCGAAGCGGTAGTACAGCTGGCCCGGCTGCGCCGGCCGGTAGGCGGCGTACATCGCCCCCCAATCGGTCGCCTGCACGTGATAGCGCGGCGCCCGGTCGGTCAGCTGGAAGCGTTCGGGATGATCGGGGTCGACGTGCCCGACCTCGACCTTGCCGGTGTGCAGAAAGCTGAAATGCGAGGTGTCGATGTCGCCTTCGAGCGCCTGCAGCCAATTGCATTCGCGCTGCGCGCAATAGACGTAGGTCTCGTCGGGCGCCAGCACCGTCGCTTCGAGCGCCGGCAACGGCGGGGCTATCGCGCGCTCGCCCATATAGACGTAAACCACCCCGCGCGCTCGGTCACCTGATACGATTTGGCCTTGATCTTGGGCAGGGCTTCCTGGTCGATGGGCAGGTTCGGCATCTCCAGGCAGTTGCCCGCCGTGTCGAACTTCCAGCCGTGATAGACGCAGCGCAGGCCGCCTTCCTCATTGCGACCGAAGAACAGGGAGGCGCAGCGATGTGGGCAGCGGTGATCGAGGACGCCGATCCGGCCCGCACTGTCGCGAAACGCGATCAATTTCTCGCCCAAGAGCATCAAGCGCAACGGATCGCCGTCGGCGGTCAGTTCCGTCGACAGGCAGGCCGGCAGCCAATACTGGCGCATCAGCGCGCCCATAGGCGTGCCGGGTCCGACGCGGGTCAGCAATTCGTTTTCGGCTGCAGTGGTCATGTTGCGGCTCCTGCGGTGCTGGTTGCGAGAAAATTCGGTCAGCCCAAAATTCGGTCAGCCCAAAATTCGGTCAGCCCAGATATTTGTCGAATTCGGCCACCCGCTGACGGACGCCGGCCCAATCCGCCTCGGTCAGCTTGATCTTGCCGGCAAAGCGGTTGGTGAACAAAGCATCGGGATCCGGCCGCTGCATGCCGGGGCTGTTCAAGTATTGCATCACGAGGTCGGTCGTCTCGGCGTAGCTGGCCGCATTGGACCATCCCAGCCCATGGTCGCGCGCCTCCGGGCGATCGATGCCGTGTTGCCACATGCCGAGCCCGATGCGGGCGAATTCCTTGGCGCTGGGGTTGAGGGCCATCTCGGGCACCTCTTTCCGGAACAGCTCGAGCGTTTCCTCCGGGTCGGTCAATGAAAACGCGAGTGCTTCGAGCAGGCCGCCAGTGACTGCCTCGCAGAGGGCGGGATCGCTTTCCAGCGTCTTCTTCTGGGTCGCGATCGTCTGGTCGTCATTGCGGATGCCGGCGGCGCTGTACAGCATCCAGCGGTTCTGCACGCCCTTCGACAACATCGCCGACCCGCTGCCCAGGGCGAAGGAGGTGATCGCGTCGACCTCTTTCTCCATCAGCACGCGCTCGAGCACCTTGTTGTCGACATGGACGAACTCGATCGACTTGGGATCAAGCCCGACCTTTGCCGCGTAGGCCGGGAAGAACGGGAATTCGCCCGAAGTCGGCACCGAAGCGATTTTTTTGCCCGCGAGGTCCTGCGGCTTGGTGATCGGGGAATCGTCGAGGACGCCCACCCCCATCGTCGCATCATAGTCGCAGGTTGCGAGCGCGATCAGCGGCAGGCCCTTGGCGACAGACAGGATCAATGGCGGTGCTGCGACAAGGCCGAAGTCGAACTGGCCGCCAGCGACGGCCTGCGCCGACGCAATCGAGCCGAAGCCGCGGGCAATGTCGAAATCAATCCCGCGCGCCTTCATGATCCCTTTGGCGCGCGCGACATAGACATAGGCAAAGCTGCCCTGGGCCACCCAGGAAAGGGTGAATTTGGCGGCGCGAAGTTGGGCAATGGACGGAGATGGCAGCAGCGCGGCGCTTGCCGCCGCCCCGGCGAGAACGCCTCGTCGCGATATCCCAGCTTGCAGTGTCATCCGACCCCCCGGCCCGCGTCAGCGCCTGCCATAAGACCCGCGCATCAGCTGCTCAGCGAGCGCGACGGCACCAAACAGCGAGACGCCGATCACGCAGAGCACAAACAGAGCTGCGAAAATGACGCCGGTCTCCATGCGAGAGCTGGCGTATAGGATATAGAAGCCGAGGCCTGCCTTGGCCGAGATAAACTCGCCGATGATGACGCCAATGACCGCCATCGTCATCGCGATTTTCATGCCGCTGAAAATGGCCGGCAGCGCAAACGGAAAGCGCACCATCACAAATGATTGCCACTCGGAGGCCGTCAGCGAGCGGCAGAGCCGCAGTGCCGAAGGTTCTGTGCTGGAGAAACCTACTGCCGCGGATAACACCACCGGAAAGAAGCTGACGAAAGCGGCAAAGGCGACGCGCGACTCGCTGCTGATTCCGAGCCAGACGACAAACAACGGGGCGAGCGCGACTTTAGGAATCAGCTGGAAGACGACCAAGTTGGGGTAGAGCGTGTCGCGCAGCAGGGGTGAGTAGGTGATTGCCACGGCGAGGCTGATGCCGAGCGCGGTCGCCAGTGAAAACGCCATGAGAGAATCAAGCGTGGTCGGGATCGCATGGTGGAGCAGAACAGGCAGGTTGCGCCCAAGCTCAGCTGCGATCTCGACCGGGGGCGGCAGAATCACGGCCGGAATCCGCATCGCAGTTACGACAATCTGCCAGATCAGCAGCACCGTTCCAGCAGTAGCCAACGGCAGGATGATGGGGCGGATCTGCGTCAAATGAGGGGCGAGGACGGATCGCGGCGCAATCCGCGTTGGTGCCGTTGTGATCCGTGGCGCGACTTGGCTTTCAACAGTCATGCTACGAACTTCGGCCGCACCCATGCCGGATCCAGCCACCGCCTGCGAAAATGGTTTTCCTCGATGCGCTCGCGCAAATGGCCGCAAATCTCGTTGAACTCGCGGCTCTCGCCAATCGCCATCGGACGCGGCCGCGTGAAAGGGATCGTCAGATCCTCGACGATCGTCGCGGGGCGCCGCGTCATGACCAAAACCCGGTCGGCGAGAAACACCGCCTCTCGGATACTATGCGTCACAAAGAGAGCTGTTTTCGTGTACTGCTGCCATAGATCCAACAGCAGCTCGTTCATCTCATCGCGAGTGATAGCGTCGAGCGCGCTGAACGGCTCGTCCATCAGCAACAGTTCGGGGTCGTAGACGAGCGCGCGGCAGATCGCGACGCGTTGGCGCATCCCGCCCGACAGCTCATGCGGCTTCTTGTTCGCGAAGTCGTCGAGACCAACGCGTTCGAGCAGTTGCTGAGCGCCGTCGCGATAGGCCTCCAGCGGGCGATTTAAGATGCGGATCGGGAACAACACGTTGTCGAGCGCCGTCTTCCACGGCAGCAATGTCGAATCCTGAAACATGATGCCGACGCTGGTGCGCGGCCCGGCCATTGCGGAGCCGTCGACGGTGATATGGCCGTCCGTCACCGGCTCGATCCCGCCGACCATCATCAATAATGTGCTCTTGCCGCAGCCCGACGGTCCGAGGATTGCGACAAACTGGCCGTGCGGCACGGAAAAGCTGACCGAGCTAACCGCCTCGACCGCATTCGGCGTGCCGTGGCGGTAGATCTTGCTGACCTCGGCTACCTCGACGTAAGGCTGACGTTCGACTACGGGCATGGATCGCTCCCGGGATGGCCCCAGCAAGAGACGTGCCAGCCTTCGCCTTTAGCTCACATAAGGACGGAACTCCTGCGCGTGCTTCTGCGTATGCTCCCACTCGGCGGGCGTAAGCTTGAGGCTGCCGGCGAAACGGTTTGTCATCATGTCGGTAACAGCCGGCCGCTTGTCGGTGTCGCGGGCGATGTATTTCATCACCAGATCGGTCATCACCTCGTAGTCCTTGGGCTCCATATAGCCCATGCCATTCGTTCTGATGATGTCGCGCGCACTGACATAGATGTTGATGCCGGTGCCGACCCGGATCTGCTCGCGCGCCTGGGTCGCGAGCGCCATTTCCGGGACCTGCTTGAAGAACACCTTCATTGCCTCGGCGGGCTCGAGCATTGTCGCCTTCAGGCCCTGCAGCGCCCCGTCGACGAACGCCGCGCACAATTCCGGCTCCTCGGCAAGACGTTTCGGCTGGGTCATCACAGCCGTGCCGTAGTTGAGCAACCCGAAATCGCTGAACAGCATAAACCGCGCCTTCACCCCGCTGGCGATGTAGGTCGGCATCGCGCTGCTGGCATATCCCGAGATCGCATCGACTTTGCCCTCGGAAAGCAGCCGGTCGCGCACCTTGTTGTCGACCTGAATGCGCGTGACCTTCGCCAGATCGAAGCTGGCATTTTCAGCAAAGGCCGGCAGGAAGGGATATTCGCCCGAGGTCACCGTCGAAGCCAACTGTCGGCCTTCGAGATCCTTCGGAGTCTTGATCGGCCCATCATTCAGCACGCCGATGCCCATCGTTGCGTCATATGCGCAGGCAGCGAGCGCCACAGTCGGCAGCCCCTTGACGGCCTGAAGGATCGCGGCCGAAGGCGAGCACATGCCGAAGTCGAACCGGGCTTCTCCAATCGCCTGCGCCGCGGCGACGGAACCGGAGCCGCGGGCGATGTCGACATCGAGCCCGTGCTTCTCCCAAAAGCCCATGCCCTTGGCGACAAAGGTAAACAGATTGCTGCCCTCGGCGACCCAAGGCAGTGTGAAATGGACGGCTTTCTTGTTTTGCGCAAAGACGAGGCGAGGCAGGGTGAGACAGCCCGCAGCGATGCCCGAGACGCTCAGAAACCTGCGACGCGACAACCGGCGTGTGATACTCATCGCTTTCTCCCACGATCGGTCTAAGAGGTCGCCGTCCAACTCGCAGGAAGCGTGCCATCATTGCGTTGGCACATGTCTTGCGGCCGCCTCGAACGAATGCGGTCTATAAGAATGCGGGCGATTGCCGACCGAGCATGTGTGCCGATTGCGGCTCATATCTGCCGGATGACACAAACCTGGGCTCCATGCAGGGAGAAATTCGATGAAGGAGATCCTCTGCGGCTTTGGTATCGATGTTGATGCTGTCGCCGGCTGGCTCGGCTCCTACGGCGGCGAGGACTCTCCGGATGATATCTCGCGCGGTCTCTTCGCTGGGGAAGTCGGCAGTCCTCGCCTGCTGAAGCTGTTCGCGCGGCTCGGCATCAAGACGACCTGGTTTATCCCGGGCCACTCGATCGAAACATTTCCCACCGAGATGAAGGCCATCGCGGAGGCTGGCCACGAGATCGGCATTCACGGCTATTCGCACGAGAACCCGATCGCCATGACGCGCGAGCAGGAAATGGCGGTGCTCGACAAATGCATCGAGCTGGTGACGCAGCTTTCGGGCAGGCGGCCCACAGGATATGTCGCGCCGTGGTGGGAGTTCTCGACGGTCACCAACGAGCTGCTGCTTGAGCGCGGCATCAAATACGACCACTCGCTGATGCATCACGATCATCAGCCGTATTACGTGCGGGTTGGGGACAGCTGGACCAAGATTGATTATTCGAAACAGCCGAGGGAATGGATGGTGCCGCTGCGGCGCGGCCGCGAAACCGCCCTGATCGAGATCCCGGCGAGCTGGTACCTCGACGACCTGCCGCCGATGCTGTTCATCAAGAAGTCGCCGAACAGCCACGGTTTCGTCAATCCGCGCGACATCGAGCAGATGTGGCGCGACCAGTTCGACTGGGTCTACCGCGAATACGATTACGCCGTGTTCCCGATCACCATCCACCCGGATGTATCCGGCCGACCGCATGTGCTGATGATGCTGGAACGGCTGTATCATCACATGATCGGTCATCCCGGGGTACGGTTCGTCACGATGGACGAGATGGCGGATGATTTCGCTCGACGCTCGACGCGCCGCGGTGAGCCTTACACAGCGGCGGATGAGGGATAAGGACCGATGTGCGCATTGTGCGGCGTTCTCGGCGGGACGGAGCACTGGACCGATGCTGTGGCCCGACCCGGTGTTTTCACCCGCAACACCGATGTGGCCGCGCGCCGCCGCGAAAGGATGAAGCGTGTGGCGGCGGCGAACCGGGTTCTCGCCTACTACCGAATGAAACTCGCCGATTGGCAGGGCAGCGCACTCGTTCTATCGACCCCAACCGGCAAGGCTGAGATCGTCGATAACCTCGCGCATCTTTGGATGGCGGCCGAACGGCTCGTCGGCCGGCCCTGCGATCCGCTCGATGAGGAACTGATCGCCTTTATGGAGCGTGAGGCTGGCTGACGCGCCGCCCGATCTCACACCGGTGACGTTGATCACCGGCTTTCTCGGCTCGGGCAAGACGACGCTGCTTCAGCGGCTGCTGGTGAATCCGGCCCTGTCCGACACTGCCGTCTTGATCAACGAATTCGGGGAAATCGGTCTCGACCATTACCTGCTCGAGCGCATCGACGAGACGATCGTGATGCTGCAATCGGGCTGCGTCTGCTGCACGATCCGCGGAGAGCTTTCGACCGCGATCAAGGATCTGCATTCGCGGCGCGAACGCGGTCTGCTGCCGCCATTCCGCCGTCTCGTCATTGAAAGCACGGGCCTCGCCGATCCATTCCCGATCCTGTCCACGGTGCGCGCTGACCCCGTGTTGCGGCACCATTTCTGTCTCGGCAATGTGATCACGACGGTCGACGCGGTGAACGGCGCGCGGCAGTTCGACGCGTATCCCGAAAGCATCAAGCAGGTCGCAGTGGCCGATCGGCTCGTTCTGACCAAAACCGATCTCGCGGCCGCCCAAGTGGCCGACCGCCTGACCAAGCGACTTCGTCACATCAATCCGAGCGCGCCGCTCTGGCGTGGCGCCGAGGACGATCTCGACGCCGACGCGCTGCTCTCAACCGATGGGGATGGCCTGGAGCGTTGGCAGCCGTCAGATGGTATTGGTCACACGGTCGACGATCATCATCGCCACGGCGGGGCTATTCGCACTTTGGCGCTCAGTTTCGACGAGCCGGTCGATTGGACGCGGTTCGGCATTTGGCTGACGATGCTGCTCCATCGCCATGGCAACGAGCTGCTGCGCGTCAAGGGCATCCTCAATGTCGCCGATTCGGAAACGCCGGTGGCGATTCATGCGGTGCAGCACCTCGTGCATCCGCCGCGGCATCTGGGCGCGTGGCCCGATGGGGATCGGCTGTCGCGTCTGGTATTCATCGCCCGGGGGCTTGATCCCGCGGTGATCGGGCGCTCGTTCCGCGTCTTCGGCAGCATTCGCGAACCGCCATTGGCTCGCGAGGGGTGAGCCAACGACGACGATCGACGCATTCCTGACCAATTGCCGCCTCGCCGATGGTCGCCCGTCGAATACCGGCAAACGCAAGGTACTGTCTCACTGAGACAGTACCGGGGGTTGAGGTGGTGCGGGCTCTGCTCCGCGCCGTCAAGCGGCGCGAGCGTCCGAGCGAAGCTCCTGCCACCGGCGGCAGGCAACCTGGTGATCTAAGAGGCTATCCAAAGCTGGTTCGGTTGAGATGCAAGCCGGCTCGACATGCGGGCACCGATTCGAGAAGGCGCAACCTGCTGGCAAGCACGGGGCAGTCGGCGGTTCAGTTTGTACGAGCTGGCGAGCGCGCCTCGGCTCGTGCACCAGGCGTGGGATCGCCGCCAGCAATGCAGGGGTGTAGGGGTGCAGCGGTGCCGCAAAGATCTTTCCGGTCGGCGCCAGCTCGACGATGCGTCCGAGATACATTATCGCGACCCGATCGCAGAACCGTTCCACCACCGAGAGATCGTGCGAGATGAACAGGTAGATCAGCCCGAGGCGCCCCCTCAGCTCGAGCAGCAGATTGAGGACCATCGCCTGCACTGACATATCGAGACCCGAGGTCGGCTCGTCGAAAATTACGAAGCGCGGTTGCAGCACCAAAATGCGCGCGAGCGTCACCCGGCGTAGCTGGCCGCCCGAGAGTTCGTGCGGATAACGCGGCAACACCGACTCGTCGAGCCCGACCGCCGCCAGCATCTCGCGTATGCGTGCTTGTCGCTCGTTCGCTTTGCGAAGTCCGTGGATGATGAGCCCTTCTTCAAGCGTGCGGCCGATGCTCCACCACGGGTCCAGTGCGGCAGCCGCGTCCTGATGCACGTATTGAATATCGTTGCGCTCGACGCGCCCGCGCTGTGGTCGCGCGCCGCTGACGAGCCTGCCGTCGAGATAAATCTCGCCGCTGGTCTCGCGCTGCAGACCAAGGACGGTGCGGCCGAGTGTCGTCTTGCCGCATCCCGACTCCCCGACGAGACCGAGGATTTCGCCTTGCCGCACTGAGAAGCTTACCCCGGCGACCGCGTGCACCGGGGGCACCGCTTTGCGCAGCCATTCGCGCCGGCCGCCCAGCGATACGTGCAAGTCGCGCACTTCGAGGATAGCCGGCGGTTTGCTCATGCGCTGACGGCTTCGGCCGACTCGTACAGCACGCAGTCGACCCGCCTCCCCGTTCGATCGCCGACCAGACGGGGGCGCCGCACTGCGCAGGCAAGACGAGCCTCACCGCAGCGCGGCGCAAAACGGCACCCTGGTGCAGCATCCAACGGCGACGGAACTGTGCCGGGGATGCCGGTAAACGCCGTCGCCCGGTCCGGGTGGCAGGCCAGCAGCGCCCTTGTATAGGGATGGCGCGGGTCTATGCGAGTGCTCCACGCCCGTGGATGGTCGGGCCCGGCCAGGGAGCGGACATTCGTGCCGGATTTGGGCACATGCCAGTCGCCGGCTCACCCCAGCTCGGCGAGCAGCGCCTTGCCGTCCTTGAGATCGGCTGTCGAAGCCCTCGGTGAACCAGCCGTAGACGGGAGCGAGCAAGTCACGCGCCTCGCTGCTGTTGCCCCGATCGTGCCACAGCCGGGCGAGGCATGTGGCGGTGCGCAGCTCCAATATCTTCGCCCCCCATTGGCGCGCCAGCTCCAATCCGTCACAAAGCCCTGCTCGGCTTCGGGCTGAGATCCGCCAGCGAGCAGAAGCTCGGCTTTGAGCCGATGCAGTTCGGAAGGAAAAGGGTGGGTCGCGATAACCCGCTCGGCGTCGTCCGTCATCGCCCAGGCTGTTGGCGATTTCGCCCGTTGCCGCCAATGTAAGCCTCCGTCGCATCGCCCAGCGCCCGCAGGCATCCGGCCAGATTGGTCAGGCTGCGGAACGTGTCTGGATGCTCTTTGCCGAGCACGCGCTCGCGGCCG
The DNA here is from genome assembly GCA_963700185.1 of uncultured Alphaproteobacteria bacterium. Taxonomy (GTDB): domain Bacteria; phylum Pseudomonadota; class Alphaproteobacteria; order ATCC43930; family CGMCC-115725; genus AP-15. The sequence continues at coordinate 84,130 of CAVOWP010000010.1, read as the reverse complement.
TCGAGCGCGCGCCGGGAAAAGGCCTACCGCATCGTCCTGACCCCGCCCGGCACCGCGCAGCGCACCGACAAGCCGCTGTTGCTGCAGGTGCTTTGGCAGGCGAAGGTTTCGATGGCCGCGTCATAGGCGGTGTTCGCCGAGTGCCGGAACGCCTCGGGCGGAAAAGCCGCGCCAATTGCACCCAGGATCTGCTGCGCTTCGCCGAGCAGGAGAAATACAAGAGCCGCATCGTCAGTCAGACCGAGATCGAAGGCATGCTGGACGGCCATGCGCTCGCCTGCAGTGCTGCGGCACCGGGCACGGTGTTTCTGGCCAACCGCATGGGTCTCTTCCGCGGCGAGGATCGCGGCGCGCATTGGCACGACATCGAAGTCGGCCGGTTCTCACCGTTGACCTACGGCCGCGATTTGCGGGTCTCGCCGCATGATCCGAATGTGCTGTACGCCGCCTTGAGCCCGGCTTTCAGCAGCAGCGACGGCGGGATCTTCTGCAGTGATGACGTCGGCAAGACCTGGAAGCGCTTCGATCACGGGGTCAAGCCGGAGGCGACGATGATGGGCGTCGCCGTGCATCCTCGCGACCCGCAGCAGGTTGTTGGCGTATCGAAGACGGGCCAGGTCTTCACGACCAGAGACGGCGGGGACAGCTGGAGCGGGCAGAGACTGCCCGCTGGCGCCGGCGACTGCTACGCGGTCGCCTGCGGCTGACATTAGTCATGCTGGCAATGTCAACTTAGCAGACTGAAGGTGCCTCTTCCCGGCCCCACTCGGCTCGAGCCGGGCACCACAGTCGGCGAGCAAAGGAGTTCCCCCCGCAATTTTCGGGCGCACTTTGCCGATACCGGCTAGACCGCCCCTGCTCGCCCGGTAAAGGAGCCCGTCGATCTCCCGCTGTGCCGTTGCGCCGATAGATAGCTAGAAGAGCCTAGCAGAGGCAACTGAAGTCTCGCTTGTGTTATATTCATGCCGGCACCGGTTCGGTGCAGGATTACAGGCTTCTGTAGACATATTCTCAGCACCGGGCAGGGCGTGGCTGAGCCCAACTCTAGCCGGTCACGATTTTCGACAGGGATAAAGCAGCTCTATCACTGTTTCCGACCGCAGCCGGTACCATCGGGCCGGTGTTGAACTATCGTGCAAGCCATGAGTGACGGTCGTCCGTCGTTCGCCTTCGCATTCCGCAGCGGGCTGGGAGAGGCGCTGCGCGATCTTGCGGCGGCCGACGTCGCGGCGGGTAACGCGGATTTCGTCTGGGTGCATCTCGACCTTAGCGATGCCGCGGCGCAGGCTTGGCTGTGCCGACGCCCCTGATCGCCTGAAATCGTCGAGACGGTAGCCGCTCCGATTCAGCGCGGTAGGCTCTTCATCACGCCGGATCTAATCTACGGCCATCTGCGAGACTTCCGCGACCAGCCCGGTGCCGTCACCCCGCAAGCGGGCTCGCTCTGCGTCATGTTTTTCTACCGAACAATTAGACCGAGGGTTCGCTGACTCCCTGCTGGAGGAAGACGGATTCGAACCCGCGGTCCCACCACGTGAGAGAGACGGGAGCATTCAAGGATTCGTGCCCTCGCGATGAAAGATGGTGGCGCTATTTACCAACTTCGGGTATGTTCCTCGCGGCTCTCCAACGGCCGGTCTGCGCTTCGTACACGTCGTGGAGCAGGTCGAGCGAGGCCTCAAGCCCGGCGATGTTGTGTTCGAGTTTCCCTACGGGCGTATTGTCGACACCGGTATGGCGTGTCGACGGGAGCGAATAATTCCGCCTGGCGTCGAGATCATGACCCTTCACAAAGAAGCTATTGCCGCTCGGGCGTCCTACATAGACAAGGGCAAGAAGGGGAACACATGAACGTCTTGCAGTTTAGGCGGGCGGTTTAGGCCAAATCGCGGTTGGGCGGGAGGGGGTGGCCTCTCGTCCATGCGCCCTCCCGGCTTCTTCGCCCTTTCCTGAGCGCAGGTTAGAGCCGGGTCGGCAAGAGTTTCCACGACTACGACAGTCGGCATATATCCACCATTCGCCGCGCGACCCGCGCCGCGTGAAGCTGCACGCGGGCTGGACTCCTCGATGGAGCGGACACGCCTGATGAGTAACAGCGCGCCCAACCAACATCTTCAGACGAAATACGTCTTTATTGACGCGGAATCGTTCCGAAGGGCGCGGTTCGATTGGAACGGTCGAACGTTGTCCAAACTGGTTGAGTTCGCCAAACAGGGACATTTACAGCTTCTGTCACCGATGTAACGATTGGTGAGGTCAAATCTCAACTTCGTGAAGTTTTGGGCGAAGCTGCCGCTTCAATGAAGAAGCATGAAAGCGTTCTGCAACAAGTGGGCGCTTTAGACGCCCTCACGAAACTCGCGGATGACAACGCTGCTGTCGCTGCTCTGGACGCAGCGTTCGAGAAATTCCTGAAGGACACGAAATCAATCAACGTACCGCTTAGCGCTGAAATAGGTACACTCCTTGGCGATTATTTTGCTCGACGCCCTCCCTTCAGCACAAAGAAGAAATCTGAATTTCCGGACGCCATTATAATTGCATCGCTCCTAGCTTGGTGCGCAAAAAGACGTGTCACAGCTTACGTCGTGTCCGCCGATCCTGATCTTAAGGCATGCTGTTCGCCGTCGCGTCCACTTTTCTACGCTGCTTCCGTGGCTGACATTATTTCTCAAACAAATGTTTCGAAAGAGCTGCATGACGCCCTCGAAAAGGCCCTGAAGGAAAATGAACGATTGACCGATGAACTGGCCGACCAGATCAAAAGCATGGAACTTGTAGGTAGTCGGGGTTCATGGTCTATGCGCGGTGGGCAGGTGATGATCTCGGGACGAATTGTTGGAGTCGATGAGATTAATATCCTCTCCGTCAACGTGCTCGATCAGGAAGATAACACTTTCACATGCGAGGTTGAGTTGGAAGCGGGGCTTTGCGTAGACCTGAACGTCGAGGTCGAGGAATATTATGGCTACGAACCACCGAGCTCCCACATGCACACGATGCACAGGACAATCTATCATTATTTTTACGCGGAAGTCATAACGAAATTTGACCAGAAAGCTCCTGAAGACATCGAATTCGAGTCAATCTATGTTTCTGGCAATAGTGTCGAACTTCGAGCCGATCAGATCGAAGAGCGATGGCTGTGGTAAGTCGACGTTTTCCGTGGGGCCGTCATATGCACCAGCGCCGAATTTCGTTGGCACGACAAGCACGACAACGAGCCGCAGAACTGACGGCGCAGCCGGGGGCCGTGCGCGAGCGCGGCCCTACTGACGGTAAAACCGCCCGCCGTTTGCACTCCAAAAAGTGCTCGACTTTCGGCGCGGTACTGCCGCGAGGCCGGTCGGGTATTGAGTGTTTAGGTAAGAACCCATTTAATCCCTGTATAAGTAACCGTGTCAGCTTGGTATGGCTGTATCAGCTTCGTAGAGTTGTCGTTGTCTATTTTGTGGCCATTCCCGTCGATCACGATTGGCACAGAAGTGGAGATGGCTCCATTCGCGTCCTTAATTTCAAATCGTTGTCCCCGATAGGGGTCGGGCGGCAATTTCAGTGTGGTCGTTTTGTCGGATACCGAAGCAATTGCTAGAAGATAATCGTCTTGCAATATCTGATATGTGTCACCGCCTTCGATTGTCTGTACCGGTACGTTTTGGCGCAAGGCGACGGACATATATCTGTCACGTTCAGCTTTCCATGCAAGAAAGCCCGCAACAAATACGCAAACGTAGATCAGAGAGACCCATAATAATCGGCGTTGCGGATGTTGATCTAGATGTTTTTGTACACGGGGAACGAAGGCAGCGATGAAAATCACCACCGCGCCTATAAGTGGCTCGCCGTGGTCGAACACAGCGCCAAGGTACTCCGAAAACCCAGACATCAAGCGAGAGCCAAAAACAGGAAACTGAGCTTACCTTCGGGTACACGACCCACGGGAGGAGGCTAATCCGCTAAGGGCACGATAGCGGTCAGGCGGTCCCCACCGACGCTCCGGCTGGTGTGCCCTTGTCCCGTGAGGTCTTCGAACAGGACGGCATCTCCAGGGCCGAACCGCCGGGTGGTCCCATCGCCGATCACGACCTCCATCTGGCCTCCGGAGAGGAAAATGGCGTACTGGCGGCGCGGCGCATTGTGCCAATCGCTGAAACGGCCGTTGGGCGAACGCGTGAAAGTGATACTGCTGGCGGCCTGCTCGATTGACCTCTCCATGTCAGGTGGGAGTAGGTCGAGGTCCTCAAAGTGTGACTGACCATCCGTGCCGGTATAGCATCTGACAAACGCCATGGGCATTCCTCCTGGGTTCCCGTGAAGGCAGCGAAGTCCATAGGGCCTTGGCCCCCCGTATTGTCGGGCGGATTGTCCAGGCACACAACGGCCAGCACACCCTCCGGGGGCGTGCCGGCGGCGTGGCTCCCGGCGGCCGCACTGCGGCTCATACGGAAAGTACTCTTTATCTGAGACGGACGTGCAGCGGGTCGGCAAATGACGCAAATGGGGCATCAAGCGCGGTTGCCGCCGCCAAGGCTGAGCGGCCGTTGTGGGTTCGGTGAAGGGACCTTCGCTGGAGCGCGCGGGAACGGGGAAGTTGCGCCGAAACCGGACATAGGTTGGAGACGATTGCACTCCCGCTCGACCAGGGAGCGGATGCCCCTCGTCGAGTGGTGCCCGTGATACAGACCAATCAACACCATTCTTCGAGCAAGCAATTGATGTTAGTAACCTGCGTGGCGAGCGGTCTCCCGCCTCGCTCAACTCGCGGCTGCCGGACGGGGGAAATGAAACCGGAGATTTTTGCAACGCAGGTTCTTCGCTCTCGCGATCAATTCGAAGCTTGGCGCGAGTGGCATCAGCCCGTCCTCGATTTCCTACCTGAACAATCGACCAGGTACGGATTTCCGGCCGAGGTGCATTTATGGAAACTTGGCGGCTTGGCGATGAGCCGAACCTCCGCGCCTCCTGTTCGTGTCGCACGAACGAAGAGCAACCTCAGGCGCGATCCTATCGATCATTGGGTCATCAGCTACTGCGTCCGGGGCACACATTTCATGAACACGGCTGGGACCGCAGTGGAGGTACCTGCGAAAGTGCCCTTTCTCTCTTCGCTCGGACAAGAATTCTTGCATGAGCGGACGCATATAGATCGAGTCAGCTTCCTTATGCCGCGCGACGCTTTTCGGGATATTGCGCCTCTGCTCGATGCGTGCGGGTCGGTGCTGGATACGCCTCTCGGACATCTGCTCGGCGACTATATGTTGGCTCTGGAGCGCCACCTGCCGGCCGTGACCGAGGGCGACTTCCCCCGACTGACAAACGCTGTTGGAGCAATGATCGCCGCGGCGGTCGCTCCATCGACGGAGCGTATGGCCGTCGCCAAAGGGCAGGTCGATCTCGGCCGCAAGGAGCGGGTGAGGCAGGCTGTCCGCCGGCACCTGCAAACGTCCACCCTAGGGCCGAAGAGCCTCAGCCGGCTCGTCGGAATGTCCCGTTCCAGTCTGTATCGGTTGTTCGAAGATACGGGCGGTGTGGCCCGATACATTCATCTCCAGAGGCTGCTCGAAGCGCGGGCCGTCCTGTCCGATCCCGGGACAACCCAATCGGTCTCGGCAATAGCCGAGAACCTCTGCTTTGCGGATGCCTCTAGTTTCAGCCGGGCTTTCAAACGAGAGTTCGGATACAGCCCCCGCGAGGTGCGGTCGGCTGCACTGGTCGGCTTAGAGCTGGGCGCAACCCCACACCACCGCGTACTACCGGATCGAGCGGATTTCGGTGCGCTGCTCCGCGGATTCTAGCACAACCAGTGCAGTTCCCACGCCGCAGCATTCCGTCCACCAAGCAAAAAAAGGTCGGGCGTTCTGTGCGCCTCCGGCGCCCGCTTCGTCGCCTATGCGCCGATAATAACAGCCATTGGTAGTGGCATCGATGATTGGGTGGATTTCGACCGAGGACATGAAGGGAAACGCTATCACGGGTTCATTGAGCGATTACCGCCCGCGCCCAAAACTCGACAAACAATAGTGCTCACTTGGACATCGCGTTTTTGTAGACTATGCCGTCCTTCATAATGACCAGGAAGTTTTTGTCGGGATTTTCGACGAGCTTGATGTTTTCTAACGGATTGCCGTCGACTAGCAGCAGGTCTGCGAGCGCGCCTTCTTCGACGACGCCAAGCTTTCCGGGATAAGGATTGATGAACCCGGAAAGCGCCATCAGCTCGCCGTTGTCTGCGGTAGCCATTTCGAGAGCTTCGGCAGGCGTGTACCAGCGGACCATCTTGGCGAGTATCGCGCCCTGACGGCCGGCTATTCTCGCATCGAACAGGATATCGGTGCCAAAAGCCGTCTTGACGTTGTACTTCCTCGCCAGCCGATAGGCGTTGTCTGTTCCGGCGAATACTTGCAATGCCTTCTTCCGAGATTCCGGGCTCATTGCCGGCACGTCTTCGTCATCTAGGAGTGGCTGCAAGCTCCACCAAATACCCTTGTCGGCAAGCAGCTTGGCGGTGGGTTCGTCGATCAAATGTCCGTGCTCGATGCACTTGACCCCGGCGGCGATCGCTTGCCGGATCGCCCGCGGCAGATATGCGTGAACGGTAACGTAGGTGCCCCAATTCTCCGCGGCCTCGACCGCGGCATGGATTTCCGCTTCGGTGTATTGGGTCAATTCGATCGGATTGTGTGGCGAGTTGACGCCACCGCCCGCCATCAGCTTGATCTGGCTGGCGCCGTTCCTCAACTGCTCTCTCGCTCGCAGGCGCACCTCATCGGGGCTGTCGGCGATGGCCGCGATGCCCTCGACCTCGGAGTGGCTCAACGGCGCGCCCAGCGTTCGCGGGACCTCAAAGACAAATCGAAAATCCCCATGTCCTGAGGTTTGCGAGATGAAGGCACCCGACGGATAGATGCGTGGACCAACCATCACGCCTTCGTCGATGGCTCGCTTGAGCCCGAACACGGGCCCGCCAAGGTCGCGCACAGTAGTGAAACCTCTCATCAAAGTCGCTTCGGCCTGTCGCGCGGCCAAAAGATGGAGGTAGGGTGCGTCGGCGGTCAGCACGACCATCTGGGGTGTCGCCGCCATGAACGCGTGCCAGTGCGCATCTATGAGGCCTGGCATCAGCACCCGCCCGTCCGCCGCAATGACGCGGACATTGGCATTCGCCTCGACGGTGATCGGGCTCACAGAAATGCGTTCAATGGTGTTGCCCTTCACCAACACGTTGGAGGGAGCCGAGAGGACCTCGCTTTTCCCGTCGAAGATCCGGACGTTCTGAAACAGCGTCGCGCCGCGGGCCAAGGTAGTAGGAAAGGGCGCCAAGCCGGGCGCTTCCAAATCTGCGTCACCTTGTCCCAAACTCGGCCGGCAAAGCCCGACAAAAAGCACCGCCAACACGAGCGGCGGACAAAGCGCAAGTTTCAGCTTCCGAACCATCGTAGGCCTTGAGCCTCCCAGAAAGAGGATCTTCAGAATCCCAAGAGAGGGACAATCATATAGTTTATTCAAGCTCAGCGGCCGGATCCCAACCATCCGCGCTTCACGCGATCGAACCCGGGATTGGCCCATTGACCCGACCCTCGGGCGGGCCGCGAATGACTGCTCCGGGGCGTGAAGAGCCATTCCCGGCGCGAAGGCTGAATGGCTCTTGAGGGTCGAGTCCGGCCCTTCGGCAGCGGGCTACCCTTCGGGCATCACGAGGTAAAGGGCCCTTGGGCAGCCGCACTCGACGAGCTCGATTAATGAATACGCTGCACCGACAGGCTCCCCCGTCACCGCTGCGGATCTCCGCTCCATTCTGCCCTTTGCTTTGCGGCGCCATCGCCCGATCCGAGCCCCTTCCGGGACGAACGAGGTCATCCCCTCGGCAGCACTGCATCGGTGCAACACCTCGATCACGCGCCTAATCCGCCGGACTCCTGAAGCAGCGCAAAATTTCCGGCATCGGATCGCCAAGGGACGATCCGCGCCGGCCCACCTCTGCGGGCCTCCCCGTTACACCATACAGAAACTGCTGGCGCGTAATCGCAAAGCCGGAGATTCGGCCCAGTAGCGCCATTGCGTCTGCGGCTCTCATTGCAGACATTCAACCTTTCAGGAGGTGGGACTGCATCAGTGCCCATCAGAGGAAAAGGCCACGGAGAGCCGACAACAATTCACCGGCGGAGTCGGAGGGATTCGGCGTCAGCTTCCCAAAAAGCTAGGGTTTCTGCGGTTTCCTAATCCTTTTTCTCGTTCGTGTGTATCCCAACGGCGTATCCCCAGTAACCACGAAAACGCGACCGCCCCCCAAACCTATTGGATTCCGTCGGGCCGATGTGGTGATTTCGTTTTCGTTGCTGGGCAAGGCGCGACACCACCGAGTCCGGTCACGCGACTAGCCAGCGTCGGTGTTGGTTTTCAGGTGCCGCAACCAAGAGCTTAATGCGTTCCCGATGGACGGCAACCCTCCGTCAAAGGTCGGCTATCGGAGGGCAACCAGAAAATATATGCTCACTTCGAGGTTTACCGCCTATGACCCAAAGCCGACGTGCACCACACTCGTTTTTGCTACTCAATTTTCATTAACCTGGGGCGCTAGTTTCCGACTGAAGTGGTCTGCGCTTTCGTGACGTAGGCTTTAGCATCTTCCTCGAGGAGCAGGCGATCACGGACGAGCCCGTTTGCCACCGAAGTGACCGCGTTCACATAATCGGCGTGGCTCGGGTAGCGCTCTTCAAGTGAAGGGCGGGGGTCGCCGGTAGCGATACGCTCCGACTTGGTGCGGGCAAAGTCGATCTGCTGTCCGAAATGATCGCAGCCGTCGTCGCCGCCTGCCGGAAGGGCACGCAGGTTCCAGCCCGTGTATGTCGCGAGCGGAACCGCAACCTCCGGCAGTCGTATGCCGGCGATATCATTGCCATCCGGATCGGTCCGTGGAACCAAGGCCGGATAAGGCGTGCCGACAAGGCGTGGCGGTAGAACGGTCAGAATTCCGTTGTTAAACTGCGGTCCGTAGTCGAACAGGTCGCCGGTATGCATGCGGCCGTTATATTTAACACCGGGGATCTCAGGAAACCCCTGCTTCGTTTGCGGTAACGGCGGCACGAGTGTGCCGTCAGCCACGCGCGGAATGCGATTTGCCGGCGGCTCGACGCCGCTCGACACCCACTCGTCCATGGAGACGAGAAGCGCGCGTAACACAGCGTTGGCCACAAGTGGATTGCGGTTCTGCTGACAAATGCCCGTTCCTGTCGCGCCGATACCGCCCTGGTGGGGCAGGCTCGCGATAAAATATGAGCGCACATTTGCAGGCTCTTCGGTAAGGTCACGGCCGGCATTATCGACGAGGGCCACGGCCATGTTTTTGGCCCAATACTCGTTCGCTGAATTCACCTCAAAGATCTTCTGGCAGGTCTTGGTTGCCGAGCACCGCGCCAGCCTGCCGTTGGTCTTGCCGGTGACTGAATCGAACGTCACCTGATTGGTGAATGGGCCCTGGAACTCTGGGAACCAGCGTGCAATGTGCTGTCGGTGGGTTCGGAACGGTTGGGCAAATCGATAATTCATGTAGATACCCGTTGCCCGCCGATCCAGTTAACGATGCCGTCGATTGCAATTTTCCCGTTCTCATCTGCGTTAAATCCCAGCATAACGAAATCGTGCATGGTTCGGCAGGGCTGAGAAACGCACCCCGTGTAAACCACCGCAGCTTCGCCAACTAGCGGATTTGCAGTGCCATCATCGTCCATTTGCGCGGCGCGCACGAATGACGCTAGATCGCGAATCGCGGCAAATCCAATCCCGGACACGACCGGGTTCTTCGCCTGGTAAATGAACTCATAAAGCATACCTTGCTGAAACGGTGTGCGATCTCCCGCGAGCTTGACCGCTTTGCCGTCCTCATTGGTATAGTCCCATCTATCAACTGCGACCACGCTTGGCTGATCTTCGTAACGTACACGCATCGTCAGCTTCGCCTTTGCCTTGTCGAGCGTTGCAGCGGGATAAGTCAACGGTCCGCTGATGGTCGAATTGTCGTCGATAACAAATTCCTCCATCGCCGGGCCAATGATCGGCGACCCATCGGGATTGACTGCGATTGGCGCCTTAATCGTGAAGCGGCTGCTGCCTGGCGCTGCTGTGGTGTCCCATCCGCTGATTAGAATGCTGTACCCCCGCCTCATCAAAAAGCCATTACCTGCGTCCGCCGCTTTTGTTGGGTCATTGCCACCGCTCGACACGTCGTTGAGCTGATGAAATGCCACGACCGAGCCCCGATTGGTCAGCTCGTACCAGACCTTATGGTTGCCCTTCGAACGATCGATGGGGCGCAAGAATCATAATGTCGGTTTCATACTCGACCTTCCCGCCTGCGTTGCGCGGCGCTAGGTTGATATCAGTAATCACAGAATTGTGCGGATCGGCGGGATCGATCTCACCCGCAACTCGGCCAACGAGTTTTTCGTACTGGCCGACATCGCCAAATGACCGACCCTCAAAAGTTGGGGACTCGACGCGCGTGATCGTTATTTTAGTAATGCGCGCCTGCGCCGTCTGAAAGGTCACCAGAACGGCTACGAAAATAGCTAGTGCTCGTGCGAGCATGACGCCTCCGAAGTCGCTCAGTTCGCGGCAACTTTTGATTAAGTTCCGGAGCGCAGCGCCGAATGCACCCGGACCGCGGACTTCCGTTGCTTCCGCAGTAGCTACGGAGTCAAAACTAAATCATTTACCGGCACCTTTCAACGGAAGCGCTATGTCCGGACTTGGCACCCCTCGGACGAGCTGATCGGGATCGAGAAGGTCTGACAGTTGGCCTTCAGCGGACGCGCTTGCCATGGGCACGAACCGACGCGAGTGACGCGACTCTGACATTTGATTAGGCAGCGCGCGCATCAGGGAAGCTCGATCTCGCCACTAATGATCTTTACCACCTGTGATGCTTCTGCGAAATCCGTGGCCGCCATCGCAAGGGTCACGCTGACAAGATTGTCCCTCGGACGATCGAGCTCGATTGACAACTTCTGCGGCGTGAAATCGACGCGGCGTAATAGAAAATGACCGCAGTATTTCTCGTCATGCGTTTCGATGTAGCACCAATTGTCATCTGGATCTTCGAATTGCCTTTGGATCAAGAGATACGGGCTATCAAGGTCATCCGTATCTTGCTCGGCTTCGAACATGGCTTGGTAGTAGTCGCCATCGCCGAAGACAGAAGTGGATACGTAGTTGGCGTGAAAGTCCATGCTTCCCCTCAACTACACAGCCGGTTCAAGAAAGCCTATCGCGATCCGGGTTGATTTGGAACGGCGTCACCGAAGCTGCGACACGGCACACATGCGACGGACAGCACGCTGCCCTTCGCGACAACTGCGGCGAACGGCCGAGATGGGTGGACTCGTCCTTCGGTGGAGCGGCTCGAAAACAGCTCGGCGGGCCCTAACAGCCGCCGTCATTTGCCGGACCTGCTCGCATCTGAAGATCCACCGCGATATCTTCCGCAATAGCAAAACCTAACCTGGCCACGCCATCAGCTGTAGCGATCTGGCGTAAACTGGGATTCAGTCGGCAAACTCGACCCACGTGCGCGCGATCCGATGAACTAGGGCGCTTGGGACCTGCAGCCATCCTCGCCGACATGGACGCGATGGAGGTGGACCAGACCATGTCGTATCCGACGTGGTTTGCCGAAGGGTTCTCCCGGTACACGACCCGGACGTGGCTTTGCGCTGGCGCGGGCGTACAATGACAAGATCCAGATGGCCTGAAAGCAGCGCGCGCATGGGCTTGTATCGAGGTTGAGCATGTCGCGTCATCTACACGAGTATCGCCGGCGGTTGGCAAGGGCAAAAGTGCCAGGACCGACGCAATCGGTCGATATGCTACCCTGATGGGCGCTGGTGCTGGTTCGTTCGCGACCGACGTCCTACCACACCGGCCGCGACCCTTTCTTCAATAGCGAGCATAAAGATGAGCCGTTTACAAAAGCTGGACGATCTGGACGACCTTGACCGCCGTCTCGTTCTCGAGGCGCGCGATGCGTCGGAGCATGCTTACGCCCCTTACTCGGGCTTTGCCGTCGGGGCTGCGGTGTGGACTGGCTCGGGGCATATTTTTCGAGGCAGCAACCTTGAGAATGCCGCCTACGCTCCGAGCATTTGCGCCGAGGTGTGCGCCATCGCGTGCGCCAATTCGGTGGGCGATTTCGAGGTTCGCGCGATCGCCATCGTCGGTCACAGGTTCAGTCGTCCGCCGGATAGCTCCATGATTGTCACGCCCTGCGGGAGCTGTCGACAGGTGATCGCAGAGGCGGCTCAACGGTCGAGGTTCGACATCCGAATAATGTCCTGCAATGGCGATCTGGATAAGATCATGCAGGCGACGATCTCGGAACTCCTGCCGGCGGGTTTTGGCCCACATAATCTCGATCAAGACGATCAATGGTTGAACGAGCGCTCAATATTAATTGAGCGTGTCCGCAAATTGCGGCGCGACACCGATAAATCCATACCCGGTGTGGGTGGAGTTTGAAGGTGATTAGGATTGAAATCTGCGGCGGTATAGCGACAGGGAAAACCGCGCTGGCCGGCCGGCTCATGCACCATGGCTCGTTTCGGCTGGTTTGGGAGAAATACCGAGAAATACCGTTCTGGGAAAAATTCTACGCGGCGCCGACGAAGTTCGGACTGGAAAAAAATATCAGTTTTTTATTGTTTCACAGTGATGCGATTCGCGAGGCAATGAAATCGGATTCGCGCGACATCGTCTGCGACTTCGCAATGTTCCAGGATTTGGCATATGCGGGTCTGACCGCGGGCGAGGAGAAGGATTTCGAGATCGTACAGACGCTATATGAAAGACTTGCGCGTCGGATCGGATTGCCCGACATCATTATTCGGCTGAAATGCGCGCCGGCGACACAGCTCGACCGAATCCAGCGTCGCGGGCGCGCACCCGAACGCAGAATCCCAGAGAGCTATCTTCTCCAACTGAGAGACAAGATCGACGAGAATCTGGACAGGCTGACGAAGCAGCACAACATCCGCGTCGTCGACATAGACACCGACCAATGTGACTTCGTAACAAACTCGGAAGCGCTTGCGCTCAGTTCTCGTCTCGGCGCTCTCGCGCAGGCGATCAAGACGGGTCAGGCTTTCTGAGCAACCAACCCGTGCACGATCGGTAGCCCTGCCGTTTCTGCGGTCACGAGGAGTTTCGCAGAACGTGGGCCCGACAGATGCGCGGCCGCCAGACCCTGCGTCTCGATTACCTGCAGGCCGGCCTCGGTTACGAGACGAATTTGTTCGTCGAGGGGCGGTATTTTCGAGCGAACCAGGACGGTGTTGCCGTCCGCGAGCGCGAATTCGGCCAGCGATAATGCCGACGCACGGCGGAAGCGCTCAGCCCATTCGCGCGCCGGAATCGTGAAGAGGCAGATTCCGCGCGGCTGCAGCAGCCTCTCAGTCGACTTCCAAAACGACCGGCAATTGTACGGGTCGCCCAAGGAGGCGACAATCAAGCCGAAGCTTTCCGGCGGCAATTGCGGCGCGCAGGCGTCGTCGACGACCAGCCGCGCGCCGCGCTCTGCCCAGTGCCGCGAGTGTTGCAGCATCGCGGCCGATTTGTCGAGCAAGGTCAGCCCGGCGACGGGCAACCCTGCGGCCGACAGGATCGGCGCCACGGTCGAGCGGCCGGCTCCGATCTCGAGAATATCGATCGGCGCGGTCGCGTATTTGCGAAGGCGCGGGTTGAGGAACTGACTGCTCAGTTCCGCGAAATTGGCGCAGGTCGGATGTCGGACCGGGTCATAGTATTCCGCGGCGACGGCGTCGTATGTCGCAATGCGTTGGCACATGGCTGACTAGGAGGATATTTGCACACCCGGCGGTCCCAACCGCAGGGGGCGCACCGCGTTAGCGACTGCGGCGGCGAGAGCGTTCGTCATTTGATGATCTCCAAGCTCCGCCGCTACGTCGTCCCCGTTCACCTGAGAGAAGGCATTCGGTTCCGTGGAATCGATATACAGGAGCCCTATAGGCACATGTGCAGCCTCCGGATCCTTAAGAATCACGCATAAAATTGCGGGCCGCAGATGGGTGTTATCCGCGGCCTCGTCTGCAGTCATGCCCCACCGCTCGATCAATTGAGTAGCAGCATCTGCCCCGTGTACCGCCTCTCCGTGGCCCTTGGACTGCTGCAACCGCCAAGCCCGCCCGATGAGCCCATAACGTTGCGAAAAGCGACGTCCGACCGCGCCGCCTGCCGCGGGGCGCGGGTAATAGGGTACCAACTGGTAGAGGTAATCATTGACCACGATATCCGGAACATGAATTGTGGCGCGCACGCCCGGCGGCTGTTCGTTCAGATGGCGATTTCGCAGGACCTCCGGCAGCGCCTGCCGCATCATCCGACTGAGATGCACTCTGACTAATTGTGCTTCTACCATTTCCTTGTAGAGTGGCTCTGCTTTCTTCATCAACTCATCGAACGATTCGACGACTGCTGTCTGGAACTGCCCTATCTTGTCCGGATCGATCTCTAGTTCCGTTCCTGCAATTTTGACTTTTCGTATTATAGACATCGAGATACCAAGAAGCGCTCTTACACCTCTAATTCTAAGACTAGCGATTAAAATAATGATGATCAACAGCAGATAAACTGGCCAGGCAAGAGCACTTATTACACCCACCAAGTCGCTTGTATTTTTCCTACCGTTGTCCGTCTCCTTGGCCTTATCTCCTTCCCCCGCCTCATTATCCCTCTTATCATTAGAGGTTGTTGAGGGCCGAGGCGTGGATCGAGCGGGAACGGAAGGCGCCGCCGGCGGCGTCCCAGATGGTCTTGCGGCAGGCGCGTCGGCCGGCAGCTGCGTCGAGCCGACGGGTGGTGGCGATTGCGGTTCGGGAGCAGCGGCGCGCGGTTGCGTCGCCTGGCATAAGCCGGCGACCACAAGCAGCATGCAGGCCACAAGGACAGCAAGGGTGCGGAACGCTGCTCGCGTCATTCCGGCTCGCAGCCGTCTTCCTAAGGGAGGTGTACCGCCGCCACGATCCATTATTCGAGCCTAAACCGCCGGCCGTTGACGGCGAGGACTGGGTAGAGCGCACCGTTTGAGTAGCTGCAGCGCACGGATGTTGGGCTGGCTCGACACGCCAATTATGCGGCCGAGCTCTTCCTCTCGGATGCGCCGGCCGAGGCAAAGCGTGCCGTCGGCCATCGCCTCGACCATCGTTGATAGGAGCGGTCGATCAGCGCCGGTTTGGGAACGAGAGGCCGCAACAGAGCACCAGAAATTTCTAATTTGGAAATCTAACCTATTCTGGCCCCTCGTCAAACAGTCCGATGTCCCCACGGCCAGCGAATGACGAGATGGGTCGTGAACGGCCCTTGAGCAAGCCGGTCGCTTGTGACCCTTGCAGGCATTCGTCGAGGGCCAATTCCCGTGTCACCCCTGTCCGGCGTTGCCGTGCTCTTTGCGACAGTGGCGCCCGATGTCAGCCCCTTCGGAAACCCTTTTTATGCGAAAGGATGGCCGGGTCATCTCTGCGCAATACTGCAACAGTGCAATCCCTCGATCACACACCCAATTCGCTCGGTTCCGGCAGCAGCTTCATCATTTCCGCCATCGGATCGCCAATGACGATCCCGCGCCGGCCGACCTCTACGCTTCTTCCCGGTCACGCGCAGAGACAATCCGGGGTATGGTAAACTAACGAGGCGTAACCACGCGGGAGGAGAGCGTGGACGTAGCGGGATGGCTCCACGGTCTCGGGCTGCAACAGTACGAGCAGGCGTTTCGCGCGAACGAGATCGACGCAAGAGTATTGCCGCGACTGACAGCCGAGGATTTGAAGGATCTCGGCGTTACTTTAGTGGGGCATCGTCGACGACTGCTCGACGCCATCGCCGCCTCGCTCGGCGCCGACGCGAGACGGCCGCAGCCGACGAAAGGGCGCCTGCCGCAGGCGAACGCCGGCAGCTGACGGTGATGTTCTGCGATCTGGTCGGCTCCACCGCGCTCTCGGCACGCCTCGATCCCGAGGATTTGCGCGGGATCATCGGTGCCTATCACCGCTGCGTCGCCGAGACGGCCGAGGCTTTTAGCGGGTATGTCGCGATCCCTTCGGCAAAGACCTCGGCCATCAGCGCTAGGACTGCCGCATAGGTTGCGGTCGTGCCGGGACGCGCGGCTCTGTTCACGGCAGAGTCGTGTTGCTGCCTGCCCGGCCTCGAGCAGATAAGAAACCGAAGGCTCCAGCCGTCCTCCGGTGATCGCACCATTCCTGAAGATCCGGTATGGTGTGTGGGATTTTCCCGTAGCTTGCCTGAAATTCGAACCAAGGAACACGATTGATGGTCGTCCTCACCCTTAAGGCCAAGCACGACCACCTCCAGAAGGTCGCGAGCACGCGCGACTACGTGAAGGCCTTAGCCGAATTCGTCTGGAACGCACTCGATGCGGACGCAACCCAGGTCTCAGTGGACCTTATTCGAAATGCGCTGGGCGGTCTGGAAAGCTTTCTGATTCGCGACAACGGCACCGGGATATCCAAGAAACGCGCTGAGCACGACTTCGAAAGCTTAGGCGAATCCTGGAAGCTCCACACGAGCCGCACGCCAGTGCTTTCTCATGCCATGCATGGGAAGGAAGGTCAGGGGCGCCTGCGGTTTTTCTCGCTCGCTCGACGAGCGCGCTGGAACTCGGTCTACAGAGATGGCAAGGCGCGGCGCCGACTGACCATCGAAATTAATGCGGATCGGCTCGACAGGAGCAACGTCTCAGACCCTGAACGGGCACCATCCGACGCGGAAACGGGCACGGCGGTCGAGCTCGCTCCGCTGAAGGACACTTTCGACTGGCTAACAAGCGAAGAGGCCCGAGCGGAATTCAATGCCACCTTTGCCCCATACGTCCTCCAATGTCCGGGCACTGTCATCGTCTACGATGGTCATCCCGTTGACCCCAAAAAAACGATAGACAGGGCGCATGAGTTCAAGATTTAACCAATCGTATGCCCGAGCAGGGTTGTACGGGACATATCACTCCGAGTTATAGAGTGGAAGGCCCGAATCGGCAACCGCAAGATATACTTCGGCGGCGAGAGTGGTGTGGTTCTCGGCTCACAGGCGGCAAACATCACGGCACCCGGGTTCGACTTTTCAGTTTACGCTTATTCACCGTTCTTTCAGGATATCGCCAATGCGAATCTTCTTGAGATTGATGGGTTAACCGATCCCGATTTCGCGCATATCTTAGAGTATATCCGTGACGAGGTCGGCGATTATTTCCGCGCCCGTCAAGCTGAGAGATCCAGCGAACTCATTCAGGATCTAAAGGACGCTGGAGTTTACCCTTATGAGGGCGATCCGAAGGATGAGGTTGAGCGGCGCGAGCGCCAAGTGTTCGATATCGCTACACATGCCGTTTCGTCCTACTCTCGGGATTTCAAGAAGGCGGACAACCCGCTTAAGAAGATTACGCTGGGGCTTCTTCGCGAGGCGGTTAGCCACAACCCGGAGTCCCTTTCTCGAATTCTGAGGGCCGTCTTCAACCTTCCGAGAGTCCGACACGATGAGTTTTCCAATCTCCTGGCGAAGACCGAACTCGCCAACATCATCTCAGCATCGAGCCTCATCGCCAATCGAATAGTCGCGATAAAGGTGCTCCGCGAAATCGTGTTTGAGCCGGCGCATCGTCGTACGGTCAAAGAACGCGGAGAGCTCGACGTGCTGATTCGTGACAATACGTGGATCTTCGGTGAGAGCTTCCATTTTACCATGCCGGAAACTGGTCTGACCAAAATTATGAATTGTGTCTCTGACGAACTTGCTCTCAAGCGATCAAGGCGCAAAGGAAGGAAGCTTGATGGAACGATTGGTCGCATCGATTCCTTTATAGGGCGAGTTGTGCCGCATGCTGATCGCCAGCATCGAGAGTTCCTTCTTATCGAACTGAAGAGGCCATCTCTCGTGGTCGGTCGGAGAGAAGTGGATCAGCTTGAGGACTACGTTAACGCCATCCTCTCCCAGCCTGATTTCATCAATACCTCCACTTTCTGGAATTTCTACCTGATCACCGGCGAGTACGACGCTGTGGTTAAGGAAAGGGTAACGCAAAAGGAGCGACCTGTTGGGCTTTATCTCGACAAGCCAAATCATAAGGTTTGGGTGAAGACGTGGGCCGAATTGATCCGCGACTGCGAAAGCCGCCTTGATTTCGTACAGCAAAAGCTACAGATCGAGGTTTCAGTTGAGGAAATCATGGACCGAATAGCCCAGCTAACCCACCTTATTCATCGGGAGGGATCGGACGAATGGCGATCTTCTCGCAATAGTCGAAAGCGTCGTTGTGCGCTGCGTCTGCTTCACCGCTGGGATTTGTTGTCTGAGGCAGGCGCTGGAGGTTTCGGGACGGGTTTGGTGGGGCGATCGCAGCCCCGTGGTTCACGGTGCAGCGGGCATCAGTCCGGCCGCGATGTGGCGGATGAGGTGAGCATCTGGGCAAGCAGCAGCGAAGGCTAGCCGAACCCGGGAAGCGGTTTCGATGACGCGGGTGCCGAGCTTCAAAAGGCGCAGTCGCAGGGTGGCAAACTCGGCCGTGCCGAGTGCATGCGCTTTGGGGATTGCATCTCGGACGGTGAGGATCAGCCAGTACGCGGCGGTGTGCAGGATCAGGCGCATCTGGTTGGCGAGCGGGCTTCGGCAGCTGGTGCGGTCAGAGGCGAGCTGAGCCTTGTGCAGCTTGATCAGGTTTTCGGCCTGGCCGCGGGCACAGTAGATCGTCTCGTAAACATGCTCGGCCGATCCGGTTTCGAGACTGGTGACGACGAAGCGGATATCGAGCCCCCGCGTTGTCGCCTCGATGCGGGCGCAGGCGCGACGTTGCTTGTTCCAGGACTGGGCCTGATAACGGGTCTCTGCGAAACCGCGCAGGCAGGGTTTATGATCGAGTGCGCGGCGGGTGCGGATGTCATCGGCGGTCTCTTCGACGGCGTCAGTGAGGACTGCATTGCCGGGCAGACCAAAGATGAAGTCGATGCCGTTTTCTTCGCACCACGCCATCACTTGCGGGCGGCTGTAATGCCCGTCGCCGCGGATCGTGATGTGGGTCGCGGGCCAATGCCGGCGGATGCGGCGGACGAGCCGACGCAGATGGCCGCGCACTTCCTTACCAGAAGGGGTCTTGCCGGGACGCAGCAGTACCGCTACCGGCCGCGCCACCGCCGTGTCATAGACATGGATCGGCAGAAAACAGCGCTCGTCGTAATGGGCATTGAAGAACGACAGCTGCTGGTGACCGTGGACGACATCAACCGTGTCATCGATGTCGAGCGTCACCGCGACGGGCGGGGTCGCATAGCTGGCGCAATAGAGATCGACCATGACACCGATCAGCCGGATCAGGTCGCGCAGCGCGGGCGCGTTCTCCCAGCGCGAGATGGTCGGTTGCGAGCACAGATCGGTCCCGCTGTCGGGCAACCGCCCGCAGGCCAGCTTGAAAGCCGGGTCGCAGCGCAGCCGGTCGAGATCGTCGGCGTCCTCATAGCCGCAAGCAATGGCGAAGATGCGAGCGCGCAGGATGTCGGGCAGTAAATGGGTGACCCGGTCCTGATCGCGTCGGTCCGGAATAACCTGGGCGAGCCGCTCGGCGAGGCCGAGCCGACGCTCCGCCTGGGCGAGCAGCATGACGCCGCCATCCGACGTGATCCGTCCGCCATCAAAGGCGGCGGTGATCTTCTTGCGTTGAACGGCTGGAAAGCAGAACGGCAGCAGATTATCGTCGGACATGGCGGGCGTGGCGCGCTCGGATCTTGGTCAAGGGTTGGCTTCAGCAACCAAATCCTACGCCAGATCAAAAGCTTACGCTACCTCCGCCACCCCAAATCCGCGCCCCTCATGAATAAGACGGGCTAAAGGCCTCGATTCTCAGATTGGAACCGGAGAGCCCGGCTACACCGCTTCCAGTGAGCAGTGACGGCGTTTCGGCGGAAGCTCCATCGCCGGCATCCCTTTCATCAGGCCGGCGGGCGAATAAAATAACAGCCTTTCCGTGACCTTGTAAGACTGCGACAGTGCAACATCCGGTACTGCGACGGGGATGAGCAATGTCACCCCCTCCGCAACACTGCAACAGTGCAACACTCGATCGGGCAGCCAATTCGCCCGGTTGTGGCAGCAGCTTCACCATTTCCGGTATCGGATGCCGAGGACGATCCGCGCCGGCCGACCTCTGCCTGTCTCAAGGTTGGATTCGTCGGTTGCGTCTCGCAGCCCAGCCCTAAGGAAAACTAGCGCAGCCCGGCGGCAGTGGGGGTCGAACAGGCCGCATCGCGTTCGGCTGTGCGGCTGTTCTTCTGCGTGGTTCGGGCTCGCCTCGAAGGACCACAAATTTTTGGTTGGAAATTTGACTTCAGCGCCGAGTGATACATATCTCATTTATAGGCCGCTAATCAGTATAGATGCGGTGCATAGAGGAAATTAAAACGATGACCACTGAAGATCTTAACGAATTCTACTTGATAAGGAAGAAGGCAGGCTTGGCAATCGATCCGCTAACGGCGGAAGTTTATTGGATCTATGCCCAGACGTTGGACCCCTACGGCATTGATGCTGATCTCCCGGAGGAATACCAGCAAATCGGTCGGCAATATTTCGCCCGTTCCCCCGAAAGCGAAATATGGGTTTGGTTCGGCGACCTGCCGGAGGAAACTAGGGATGAGCTTTGGAGGATGCACAACCGCCAGCTCGCGTTTCCTGCTGGGCTGAAGTGCAATAGTCCAGCCGGCGAATAATCCGATTGCCACTGGACTAGACGTGGCGAAGACCGCCGGCCCATCGGGCTGGAGGTTGCAGGCGAGAGCATGGAGCTGAAGACGTACGGCATTGGCGCAAGGAACGGCACGACAGCCGCGTCCATTTGATCGCGCCCTTGCTCTCTTTGATCCATTGCTCCGCCGTGCCGCGCTGGTTGCAGGAGGCGACGACGGCCGGCCGCGCGAGATAGGTCACCGCCCTACCCATCACTGGGCGCAGGCGCATGGCGGCATTCCCATTGAGGGTCGCGTATCCGTCGGTCAGGCTGACGGCCGGCTTAATGATTTAGCGGCGGAATAATGCCGCACATTTATCGCCTGGGCTATCCCCGGGTACCGCGCAACACCTCGATCACGCACCCAATTCGGCCCGCATTCGCCGGATGAAGTAGCGATTTTGAGCATCCGAACCCCGGTTTTGATATAAAATTCAGTATCATAGACGACGTCGGATGGGGCGGCGATGGTGGACCCGGTGGGTGAATCGAAAAGCGAGGCGCTGAGGCTCGATTTCGACCGCCGTTTGATGCTCCAGTTTTGCGGCAGTGTAATCACCTCCGACGCTGGGATGTTGCCCTATCGCGAGTTGGACGACAGGGAGATGTCTCTGTCCACCACTGTCCGCAGAACTGGTTTTGCAACTCTCTCACGGCGGCAACACCGGTTCGAATCCGGTAGGGGACGCCAGAGAATCCGTGCGTCTTAGACTAGGTTAGGGAACGCCGAGAAATCGCCGCGAATTCGGTTGGTGATCGCGAGCGCCGCCGGCTGTCGCAGGCATCCCGAAGATATCTGCAGCCATGATCGACAAGGAGCCTCTGAGTTCCCTGTGCGTCATTGAAGCCATACGGCCTCAATCGAAGGCGAGCGTCAGCACCGGCCGTTGCGGCAACGGGTGACCCGCTTCGATCTCGAGAAGCTGCAGCCTCGAGAAGCTGCAGCGCAATCTCAGGCACAGTCGCGATGATCTCGTCCCGCGTGTCGCACTCGACTGTCAGCCCGCATACTTCATCGCTCGTCGCGAGAAAGACTTCCCCGGGAAGCTGCTTAACGTTGATGATCACCTGAATTTTCGACATGGTAATAAGCGTTCTGCCGCCCAAAACATAAGTATTCGGGCGGCTAGTTTACAGCTGAGGTGGACGGTCCCCGGATCTCATAGCGCCGATAGGCCTCAATTCAGGTGCGCAACGCGTTCTTGAACCTCGGCCCGATAGTCCGACGGTATCACTCCGGGAGTGCCCAGCGCACGGGATTATAATTGCCGAGGACATTCAAAAGAGGGATTTTGGTTCGAATGACTTGCTTTGAGGGGGGAAACGGCAAGATGTGCATATTGTGCGATGCGGGACGGCCTCAAAACCATTTCCACTCACGCCGCAGTTTTTTGAAGAGTGCGGCGGCGGCCGGGGTGGCCGCGGCGGGTCTGGCCCTGTTTGCGCCGCGTCCAGCGGCGGCGGATAGCGGGGATCCGCCGCTCGACAGCGGGAGGCCGGGCCGGCGCTACGTCATTCGCGGCGGTTCGGTGATGTCGCTGGATCCGCAGGTCGGGGACTTCGCGCAGGCCGACGTGCTGGTCGAGGGCAAGAAGGCAGGCCGACGTGCTGGTCGAGGGCAAGAAGATCGTGGCCGTCGGGCAGAACCTGCATGCGGGCAGCGCCGCGGAGGTCGACGCGACCGGCCGCATTGTCATGCCTGGCTTTATCGACACCCACCATCACCAGTTCGAGACGGTCCTGCGCAGCTTCCTCGCCGATGGCATCCTGATAAACGACGGCTCGGGCACGGCGGCCGGGACCATCACATACTACGAGTACATTCTCCTCAAATTCGCCCCGGTCTACCGGCCGCAGGACGTTTACATCAACGAACTGTTCGGTGCGTTGAGCCAGCTCGACGACGGCGTCACGACCGTGCACGACGTGTCGCAAATCCACCACACGCCGCAGCACTCCGACGCCGCTATCCAAGCCCTGTTCGATTCGGGGCGTCGTTCCGCGTTCGGTTATTTCGAGGGCGCGGGAAGTAACCCGCCTACTTATGCTTATCCGCAGGACGCGTTTCGTATCAAACAGAAGTACTTCTCCTCGACCGACCAGCTCGTCACGATGATCATGGGCGGCGAGGTCTATCTCGGGGATGCGATTTACGAACAGTCCTGGACGATCGGGCGCCAGCTCGATCTGCAGATTGCGGCGCACATCCTCTCGCCGTTCGGGATACGTCCGATCCTGGACCAGCTCGCCGTGGGGCAAGGCGGCAGCTCGCACGACATCGGGCTCGGGCCCGACAATCTGTTCATCCATATGACCGGGATGTCCGACCTTGGATGGCAGGCGGTGCACGACAAGGGTGCGCAAGTCTCGCTCGCCGTCCCGATCGAGATGAACATGCGGCACGGCATGCCGCCCATCCTCAAAATGCAGAGCCTGGGCATGGAGCCGTCGCTGAGCGTCGATGTCGAATGCACATTGACCGCCGACTTCTTCACGCAAATGCGGTCCTGCATGAACCTGCAGCGGGTGGTCCTGAATCAGATGATCCTCGATCAGGGCCTTCCGCCCAACGAGGTTGATTGGGGACTCCCGCCAGGCGCAGCGGGCAATCAGTGGCCGACGCCGCCCGCCGGCACAATCGCCCCGCTCACCACGCGCGATGTTCTGCGTTTCGGGACCATGAACGGCGCCAAGGCCTTGCGGCTCGAGAGCAAAACCGGCTCGCTCACGCCGGGCAAGGAGGCGGACATCATTATTCTCGACGCCACCCGGATCAATGTGATGCCGCTCAACCAGGTGCCGGGCGCGGTGGTGTCGCTGATGGACCGCACGAACGTCGAGACCGTCATCGTCGCGGGCAAGGTGCGCAAGTGGAAAGGTCGATTGCTCGACGTCTACCTGCCGCATCTTCGCCAGCAGCTCGAGGCCTCGCGTGATTACGTCTTTAGCGCGGCGGGTATTCCGCACGACCTCTTCCGCAGCAACTAAAGCCTCTACGACCGGGGAATTGCCACAATCGCATGCTACCTCTCACCAATGCCGCACTGTCTTTGGGAGGAGCCGCTTGCGCGAGACGATTGTGTTGGTTGTGCTACCTGATTGGAAGCCGCACTGGCATTCCGCGGGTGCGTCGGCGTCTTGGCTGTAAATTCGCTGTATTTAACAGCGATATCAGCCAGCAATCTTCGGTGCTCGCATGTCAATTTCCGAATTGGCCGTATTCGGCCTGGGCGTCGTTGGCGAGGTTGAAATCGACGCTTCGACCGCCGCATTGAGTGGTCGGGAGCTGGACCAGTTTCCATCTCTTCGTCTGGTACCAGGCGCTGAAATCGGGCCACGAGGCCGGCGCGGCGAGCCAGCACAGTTCGGCAAGACCATTGTCGAGCAATGTGTTGCAGACAAGGCCGCTGCCATACACGCCGACTCGATAGCCGCTGCCCGCCATACTGGTGTTCACTTCACGGAAATAGGCCATGATGGCCGCCAGTTCGTATGGGGTGCGCCATGGGCCGTCGACGCCGAAATAAATCGCGCTGCCCTTCGGCTGAGAATTCTCGGCCGCAAGAAGGAGGCTTCGCTCGGCGTCCCAGCGGCCGCGCCACGCGGTAAAGGACGTGAATTTATCGTTCCTGTGTTGGAACACGACACCCATCCTCAAGCCATTCATGACGATGGCATCGCGTTCCCCGCGTCTCAATGTTTTCCCCGGCAGGGTTTCGTCGTCATGGTCGTAGTAGCGGAAGATCGTACGGATGCCGATCGCTTTCATGCGGTCCAAAAAACTCTGAGTGACCGGAGCGGACGAGTCTGACAGCGGTGATGCGAGGGTCCGTGCTGCAACATTTTTTGGCGCCTGCGCCCGCCGTCCACAGAATCCCCAAGGCAAGGCAAAGGAAAACGCCTGCGGCCGTAACCCCGGCCAAGTATTTGGTCGTGCTCACCGGACTCCCCCGGATACTTCCCCACGAACCAGGTAAGCACATCGCAGGGCAGGAAATCAACCTTGGAACGGGGGCGGATCCAAGGATCTGCGCCGATTACGACGCCAATCTGCCTGTTAATGTGCTGCAGAAACAGGAGGATCACTCGGCCGATGCCCGGCGGGTTGACAAGGCCGCCTGCAGGGGCCAGCAATTCGGCTCAGCTTCCCGAGTTGTCGGAGGAACCATGCTGTCGCAAACCCAGATCGAAGCCTACCGCCGCGACGGCTTCATAGTGGTGCCCGAGGTTCTGACGCGGGACGAGGTCGAGACCCTGCGCCGCGTCACCAACGAATTCGTGCGCGATGCGCGCGCCATCGCCGCCAACGACGACGTTTACGACCTCGAGGAGTTCGCATTCGGCGGCCGAGCCGCGGGTGCGGCGCATCAAGACGCCGCATCTGCACCATGCCGAGTATGCCCGCGCCGCGCGGCATCCGAAGATCGTCGAAGTGCTGACCGATCTGTGGGGCACGGTGCGCTTCGACACCGGCAAGCTCAACATGAAGTCGGCCGGGTTTGGCGCGCCGGTCGAATGGCACCAGGACTGGGCGTTCTATCCGCACACCAACGACGATCTCGCCGCGGTCGGCATCATGCTCGACGATTGCGACTTGGAGAACGGTCCGATGATGGTGATCCCCGGCAGTCATGTCGGCCCGGTCTATGACCACCACGGCCCCGACGGACGGTTCTGCGGCGCGCTCGACCCGGATGCTTGCGGTCTCGACTTGTCACGGGCGGTGTCGTGCCTCGGCAAAGCCGGCTCGATTACCGTGCATCATGTGCGCGCCGTGCACGGGTCGGCGACCAATTTTTCTGGCAAGGAGCGGCGGTTTCTGTTGTTCCAATACCGGGCGGCCGATGCCTGGCCATTGCTCGGGTTCGCCGGTGGGATCGAGAAGTTCGACGAGCTGTTGTTTGCAGGAAAGCCGACCCTGACGCCTCGCCTCGCCCCGGTTCCGGTCCGGTTGCCACTACCCCCGGCCGAATACCAGGGCTCGATCTACGAGAACCAGCGTGCCACCGGCAGGCGGTTCTTCGAGACTGCGGCGGATCGGCAAGGGCTCGCCGCAGCGGAATAGCCGACATGGCCCGGCTCAGCGTCAATCTCAACAAGATCGCGCTCTTGCGCAACTCGCGGCGAACCGGCGTGCCGGACGTGCTGCGCTTTGGCCGGATCGCCCACGGGGCCGGAGCCGACGGACTCACTGCGCATCCCCGCCCCGACGAACGGCACATCCGCCGCAGCGACGTTACCGGCCTAGCCGAGCTGATGCAGCCGTGGCGGCCCGTATTCGAACTCAACCTCGAAGGCTACCCCGACCGCCGCTTTCTCGACATTGTCGCAGAAATAAGGCCGGAGCAGTGCACGCTCGTGCCCGACAGCCCCGAAGCCTTCACCTCAGAGGAGGGATGGAAGCTCGACACCGCGCAGCACCGACTTGTCGACGCCGCGCTCAACGACCTCAAGCCGCTCGGCTGCCGCGTCATCTTGTTCATCGATCCCGACCCGGCCGCAGTCGCACCGGTGCATGATACCGGGGCCGACGGCATTGAGATCTACACCGGTTCTTACGCCGCCGCCTTCCGCTGCGGCGACCATGCGGCATTGCTGCGCGCTTGCGCCGCCGCCGCGGAGCGCGCGGCGGCGCTCGGTTTGGTCGTCAATATCGGACACGATCTGAACCTTGAAAACCTGCCTCCGCTGATCGACGCCTTGCCGACTGTCGCCGAGGCGTCCATCGGCCACGAACTGACGGCCGACGCCTTGGTGATGGGCTTTGGCAAAGCAGTCCAGGCCTACAAGGCTGTGCTGGGTGGCAGGACGACCGCCTGACGGCTGACGAAGACGGAGGGGCACGTGGAAGCGACCGAGATCGCCGAAAAGATCCATGGGGAAGACGAGGTTCACAGTGCCGCGGCGGACGCCACCTTCCGCAAGTTCACCGGCATCTATCTCGGCATCGTCGCGATGCTGCTCGCAATCACCGCACTCGGCGGCTCGAATGCGACAAAGATAATGTTCAACTCCAATATCCAGGCTTCCGATATCTACAGCTACTATCAGGCGAAAAATATCCGCCAGACTGTGTACCAGCTGACGGCCGAGCAGCTCGACTCGGAACTCCTTGCGCTGCCGGATATTCCCGAGGCAGCCAAGACCAAGATCGAAGACAGAATCAAACGCTATCGCGAGAGGGTCGAGCGCTATGAAAGCGACCCGTCGACTGGCGAGGGAAAAAAAGAGCTGCTCGCCAAGGCCAAGGAATTCGAGGTCAGGCGTGACCACGCCGCCGAGCGGGATCCGAATTTCGATTTCGCCGAAGCATTGTTTCAGATCGCAATCGTGCTGGGCTCGGTCAGCATCGTCGCCGCCTCGCGCCCGCTCGTCCATTTGAGCGGGATCCTCGCGATCGCCGGCACATTGTTGATGCTCAACGGGTATTTCCTCCTCGTTCAGCTGCCGGTCGAATAGTGGTCTGTTGAAGCCGGAGCGTCCGCTCACGGAGCAAATCGTAGATCGGTGCGGTACCGATGCAGGTTGGGCACCAGCATCGCCGTGAAGCAGGCCGCTATCATCGGCAGCAGCATCGTGAAACTCGCGGTCATCTCGATGACCAGCACGATGCCGGTAACCGGCGCCTGCACCACTCCGGTGAAGAACGCCGCCATCCCGACCACCGCGAACGCGGTGGGGTCGAGGTTCATGTCGGGGAAAGCGATGTGGCAGAGGGCACCACAAGAACCATCCGAACTGCGCTCCCAGCACCAGAATGCGGGGCGAAGAGGCCGCCGGGAACCGGCGCCGCGTAAGACACTGCGCCGAGGCCAAAGCGCAGGAAAAACGCCAGTGGGAGCACTACCAGCGTCGCGCCGCCCGCCAGCGTGCGTTGCGTGATGTCGTCACCACCGCCGACCAGTCCCGGGAGCGAACCAGGCAAGCGCTCCAATTGCCGCACCGATGACTGCTGCACGCATCTCGACGGGCCAGCGGCCGAGGCGGTCCATCACTGCAAGTGCTCCCAGCAGCGCCGAGTTGTAGAGCCCCGCCGCCAGCCCGGCGATAGCCCCCAGTGCGGCAAAGAGCAGCCAGGTCTCGACCCCGAGATAAGCGAGCGGCTCTACCCGGAAGTCCGGCGCAGGGCCGAGGAACGCCCGAGCAACGGCAATGGCGGCCGCGGAGGCCCCGAGTGCGACGATCGCAGTGCGTGTCTCGAAGCGCCGCATCAGCTCTTCGAGAACGAAGACCGCCCCGGAAATCGGCGAATTGAAAGCGGTGGCCAAACCCGCACCAGCACCCGCCGCGATCAGCACCTTGCAGTCGAGCCAATTGCGAGCCGAGACTTTGCCCACAACATGGGCGATCGCCGCGCCCATTTGCACGCTCGGGCCTTCGCGACCGAGCGCCAGCCCTGAGCCGATTGCCAAGAGCCCGCCAAAGAATTTCACGAACAGCAGACGAGGCGGTATCGGCGGCAGCTGGTCATTCAGAATTTCCTCGACCTGCGGGATACCGCTCCCCGCAGCGTAAGGCGAGAACCGCCGAACCAGCCAAGCGGCGATAGCAACGGCGGCGGCACAGCCCGCCGCAATGCACAAGAACCCAGCGAGGTTCCAGCCGTGAGCCCAGGCGATCGCGGCATTACGAAACCGATCGGCCGCTTCGAGCGCAAGCCGAAAGAGTGCCCCGATCAACCCGGAGGCACCGCCGACGATCGGAGCCAGGAGTGCCAGCACCAGTAGATTGCCGTAGGCCTCGGCTGGGTCCGTGTGGAGTTTCGGCTGAGGGCGCACCGACTGGGCCGCGCTAGTTCGGGTAGATCTGGACGCTGCTCGCCACCGAATCGGCAACGTGCTCTTTGGTGATCACGCCCGCGATGTTCTGTGGTCGCGGCACGCCACGGCCGCGCACGACAATGGCCATGACGGCGCGCTTGCGCCAGATCCGCTGAATGACCTCGAAGGCGATGTCGTCTTCCCGCACGATCGTGAAATTGGGGCGGGCCACATCGCCAAGAGTGATGCCGGTATCTACTTTTGCCAGCCCTCGGCGGATCCCCGTGTTGACGCGCACGACCCCGAAGATACGGTTGTTTCGGGTGACGATGACGTGCCGCATGCGGCCGGCATGCTCCGGCCGGCTCAGGAACTCGTCGAAATCGGTTTCGGCCGGCAAGACCAGCACATCGGTATCCATGACATCCGCGGCGCGGCGCACGAGAAACATGTTGGCGTGCAAGCTTTGGGAACCAGGTGGCCGCGGCGGCTAAGCTTCATCGTGTAAATGCTTTCCGGTGACAGCACGCGGCGCACGCCGAGACTGAACGCCACGGCGAGGATCATCGGCAGCACGATGTTGTAGTCGCGCGTCATCTCGAAAATCATCGTGACGGCGGTCATTGCCGCGCCGGTGCCACCCCCGACCATCGCCGCCATGCCGACCATCGCGAAGGCCGGCACATCGATGGGGAGTGGCACGTGAACGGCAACAAGCGCCGAAGCGAACGCGCCGCCGAGCGTCGCACCCATGAAGAGGGAGGGCGAGAAAATCCCGCCCGAGGATCCCGACCCGAGGCTCGTCGTCGTGGCAAACAGCTTGCAGACGAACAGCAGCGCCAAGAGCCAAGCGGCGTTCAGCTGCCCGAACACGATGGCCTGGATCGTGGCATAGCCGACGCCCTCGACGTAATAGTGGCCAAAATATCGCGTGCAGCACGTAGATCAGGAGGCCGACCAGCAGCATCCCGAGGACGTGCCTTACATACGGCCCCTCGATCCGGTCGAACTGGTCTTCGAGAAAATGCAGGCCGCGAACAAAGCCCGTCGCGGCGAGGCCGGTAATCACGCCGAGAATGGCGTAAAGAAACAGCAGCAGCGCCGCACCGACATCGGGGTGCTGGAGCGGCGGCAACGGCACGACAAACGCCGGCTGGTCGCCAAAAAACACCCGGCCGATAAAGGTCGCGGTTCCCGTCGCAATCGCGACCGGCAGGAAAGTCCGGACGCTGACCTCCGGCATCATCAGCTCGATTGCGAACAGGACGCCGCCGATCGGCGTGTTGAAGGTCGCCGCGATGCCGGCGCCGGCGCCGGCGGCCACCAGAGTGATGCGCTGCCCCTGGGGCATGCGGATGATCTGGCCCAAGGTCGAGCCGAAGCGCCGAGCCGATCTGGATGATCGGCCCCTCGCGGCCCACGGCCGCTCCGCTGCCGATCGCGATCGCCGAGGCGAGCGACTTCACGACGGCGACAATGGGACGGATCACGCCGCCGTTGTAGTAGATCGCATCCATGACCTCGGGCACGCCGTGCCCTCTTGCTTCCGGGGCGAATTTGGTGACGAGGAAGGTGACGCCGATGGCCCCGACCACCGGCACGAGGATCACGAAGGGTCCCCACGGGCTCGGCGGCGTGAAGATGTTGGCGTCGTAACGGACGGCGAAGTGGCCGAGGAACAACAGGTTGTGAACGAGACCGATCAAATCGCGAAACGCGACCGCGCCGAACCCGGCGACGATGCCAACCACAAAGGCGAGGAGGAGAGATAAGGCAGCCCGATGCGGCGGCCCTCCTCCTCTCGTCCGCAGCGTCGGCAGCCGGTGATCGAGGCGGCACCGCTGCCCGAGCGGTTGTCGGCGGCCGGTTTGCCCCGACGTGGACCCGTGGCGGAGCCGGATACCGTGGCGTCGGAGCGGTCTTCTGGCATTAGTGGCTGTCCGACTGTTGTGGCATGATGGATGCCCTTGATTATCACGCCTGCGCGATCTTTAAGTTCAGTCATCGACGGAGGAAAAGCGCCATGCCAGAAAACCTGCATTGGGTCGGCACCTGGACCGCCGCGCCGGCGCCCGCCGAGGCCGGCGCCATCAGCAACCAGACCTTGCGGATGAACCCGCGCGTCAGCATCGGCGGCGACCGGGTGCGGGTGCGAATATCGAATGCTTACGGGGCACGCCCGCTCCTCGTCGGCGCGGCGTGGCTGGGATTGCGCGACAAGGGTCCCGCGGTCGTCGCGATTCGCACAAAAGCTAACGTTTGGCGGCGCCGAATCCGCGACGATCGCTGCCGGCTCGTTCCTGGTCAGCGACCCAGTCGCGTTCGATCTGCCGCCGCTCGCCGACATCGCCGTCAGCATCTATCTGCCGGGCGACCTGCCTCTCAGTTTCGGAATCACCGGCCGCTACGCGCGGCAGACGAACTACATCTCCCCGCCGGGCAACTTCGCGAGTTCGGCGGTGATGCCGGTCGGCAGCATAACCGGCGAGTGGTTTTTCGTCAGCGGCGTCGACGTGCTGGCCTCGCCGGATACGGGCGCGGTGGTCGCGCTCGGCGATTCCTTGACCGACGCCAATATTTCGACGATGGACGCCTATTGCCGGTGGCCCGACCAACTCGCCCGCCGCCTGCACGCGCGGCGCGGTGGCCGGCCCGATGGCGGTGATGAACCAGGGGCTCGGCGGCAACCGGATCCTGCACGACATCCGCGGCGACAGCGGGTTGCGCCGCTTCGACCGCGATGTCATCGCCCAGCCCGGCGTCACGCACGTCATCGTCATGCTCGGGACCAACGATCTGCGCAACCGCTGGGCCAAGCCCGAGGAAGAGGTCACCGCCGACCAGATGATCGCCGGCCTGAAACAGCTCGCGGTGCGCGCCCAGACCGCCGGCATCAAGATCTTCGGCGCCACCTTGACGCCGTTCGAGAACGAAACTTTCCTGCCCGGCGCATGGACGCCGGAGCGCGAGAAGACGCGCCAGGCGGTCAACGAGTGGATCCGCGAGGGCGGCGCCTTCGATGCGGTCGTCGACTTCGACCGAGCCTTGCGCGACCCGGAACACCCGACGAGCATGCTGCCGATCTACGATTGCGGCGACCACCTGCACCCGAGCGACCTCGGCTACAACAAGATGGGCGACGCGATCGATCTGTCGCTGTTCGAATAAAGCTATTCGGTCGGGAGGGTCGTAAAGCCGACGCTACCGTCATCCTCGTCCGGAGTGACGATCACGTCTACGACGTGCGCGCCAAGCGGTCCCCTCCGGCTGGCCTCGACCATGGCGGCAACGGCCTCCGGCGGCCCGGTCACCAGCGCCTCGACGCTGCCGTCCGTTCGGTTTCGGACCCAGCCGCGCAGCCCCAGGCTCTCTGCGGTCCGCTTCGCCCAGAGGCGGTAGCCGACGCCCTGCACCCTGCCGGTTATGCGGAGCCGAACGGTTTCGATCGGAGCGGCTCATTCGGGTCCAAAGCCGGGAATTTGACGTTCATCAAGGGCGAATGATGCGATGGGGTTAACTCTATCGCATCGTCTCAGACCCCTGATGAAAGGATAGAGCATCATGGCCGGCGAAACTCTGCAAGGCATGAAGGTCGCCATTCTCGTCACGGACGGCTTCGAACAGGTCGAACTGACCGAACCGCGCAAGGCGCTCGATCAAGCCGGCGCCGACACCCAAGTCGTCTCCCCCAAGGGGGACGAAGTGCGCGGTTGGAATTTCACCGACTGGGGCCAATCTCTGCCGGTCGATCTGAAGCTCGACGACGCCCGGCCGCAGGATTTCGATGCGCTGTTGTTGCCCGGCGGCGTGATCAACCCGGATAAGCTGCGGATGATCCCGGCTGCGGTCCAATTCGTGAAGGCCTTCTTCGATGCCGGCAAGCCGGTGGCAGCGATTTGCCACGGCCCCTGGATGATCGTTGAAGCCGACAAGGCGCGCGGCCGGCGCATGACCTCCTGGCCCTCGGTCAGGACCGATCTGCGGAACGCCGGAGCGGAAGTCGTCGATCAGGAAGCGGTCGTCGACGGCAATCTGGTCACCAGCCGGAAGCCCGATGACATCCCGGCCTTCAGCCGCGAGATGATAAAGCTGTTCGCAGCCGCTCGCGGTCGTC
The DNA here is from genome assembly GCA_963700185.1 of uncultured Alphaproteobacteria bacterium. Lineage (GTDB taxonomy): Bacteria > Pseudomonadota > Alphaproteobacteria > ATCC43930 > CGMCC-115725 > AP-15. The sequence continues at coordinate 51,468 of CAVOWP010000010.1, read as the reverse complement.
GCCAGGCGGCGTAATGCCCCCCTCACCCCTCGCCCGCGGCCCATTTTGCGGGAGAGATAACCAGCACGCTACGCGCGCATCAGGCTGGAAGAAAATTTGCGCCGCAGCAAGACCCTGACCCGCCTCGCTACGCTCGGCACCCTTTCCCGCACCGTGTATGGGCAGGCACATAGTAAACAGGTGTTCGGGGACATGGTGGACAGATTGGCACGGGCGCAGCTCGTCCCGGTAGTCCCAGGAGGGACCCGCGCGCCCGCGGAGCGACCGCCGCAAGAGTCTGGTGCAGCGGCGCGCGGGAGGTCCCTGTGGACCCACCGGGGCGAGCGTCTCGGCAAGCCGCTCACGGCGCCGCCTCGCGCGGATCGAGGCCGCCGACCCGATGAGCGCGGAATCAGGACATCGAAGCAGCCGTCCGGGTCGGTGGGCCGCTATGCCACGCGGCGGTGCGTAAAGGCTCGGCCGAGCTTGATCGGCCGGTTGCGGAAGCTCAGCCAGCCGTCTTGGTCGACACGGCGCACGATGGCGCCCGGCCCGTAGTCGAACGGCTCGATCTTCTCCGGAAACGGCCGCAGGCTCGGGTGGTAGCGCGCCGCCGGGGTCGCCAGATCGAGCGCCTGGTGCGGCCGCTGCGTGTTGTACACCACCCGCCATTCGTCAAACCGACGCTGGCACCCGCCGAGATCGGCAAAGCCGCGCCGGCCGATCACCTCGGCCATCAAAGTACGATGAAACCGCTCGTCCTTGCCTTGGGTCTGCGGATGATAGGGACGGCCGTGGCGGAGCGCGGCCCGATGACAGGCTCCGGGCTGATGGGTGAGGGTAGCGGGGCCTTCCAGCAAGGTGCGCCCATTTCGCGGGAGAGCTGGGGAGGGCCGATGCGAGCCTTACTCGAATTCGAGGATCACCTGGTCGACGGCGAGACTGTCGCCCGGGTTGGCGCGGATGCGCGCCACGCGGCCGTCGCGTTCGGCGCGCAGCACGTTCTCCATCTTCATCGCCTCGACGATGGCGAGCGGCTCGCCGGCTTTCACCTCCTGGCCTTGCTCGACGACGATCGAGGAAAGCAAACCCGGCATCGGCGACAATAGCAGGCGCGAGGTGTCCGCCGCCTTCTTCTCCGGCATCAGCGCGAGCAGCTCGGCAGCCCGCGGCGACAGCACCTGGGCATGGCGTATGACGCCGCGATGCATCAGCCGGAACGCCGCGCCAGGCAGACGTTCGATCTGAACTGTCGCGACATGTTGCTCGACCCGGGCATGCAGCAAGGGCTGGCCGGGCTGCCAATCGGTCGTTGCGACTCGGCTCTCGCCCTCGATTTCGACCCGGTAGGAACCGCCTTCTGGCCTTACGGCAACCGGATACCGACGGCCGTCGAGCAGAACAGTATAGTCCTCGGGCATTTCGTTCCTCGCGCCGGCGAGCTTGCCGTCGATCGCCGTTTCACGCTCGCGCAAGCGGCGATTGGCCAGAGCGGCGGCGAGCAGGATCACCCGGTCGGCTTCGACAAAACCGGATGGCGGAGCGAACCCGCCCGGGAATTCCTCGGCGATGAAATTGGTCGACAGCATGCCGGCGCGAAACCGAGGCTTCGCCGCGACCGCTGCCAGAAAGGGGATGTTGTGCTGCACGCCGGCGACATAAAACTCGTCCAGAGCGCCGGAGAGCCGGTCGATGGCGGCGTCTCGATCGGGACCCGAGACGATGAGTTTGGCGATCAGCGGGTCGTAGTAGACGCTGATCTCGGCCCCTTCAAAGACCCCGGCGTCGAGGCGTACGCCTTCCCCGCTCGGCGGCTTGTACCGCACGAGGCGGCCGATCGACGGCAGAAAATTGCGCGCCGGGTCCTCGGCATAGACCCGCGCCTCGATCGCCCAGCCCGAGAGCTCCACATCCTGCTGGGCGAACGGGAGCGGCTCGCCGGCGGCCACCCTTATCATCAGCTCGACGAGATCGAGCCCGGTCACCAGCTCGGTCACCGGGTGCTCGACCTGGAGCCGCGTGTTCATTTCGAGGAAATAGAAATTGCGCTGCTGGTCGACGATGAACTCGACCGTGCCGGCCGAGCGGTAATCGACGGCTTGCGCCAGCGCGACCGCTTGCCTGCCCATCGCCTCGCGGGTTTCGGGGTCGAGAAACGGGCTCGGCGCCTCCTCGATGACCTTCTGGTGGCGGCGCTGGATCGAGCATTCGCGCTCGCCGAGATAGACGATGTTGCCGTGGCTGTCGCCGAGCACCTGGATCTCGATATGCCGCGGCTGTTCGATGTATTTCTCGATGAAGATGCGGTCGTCGGCAAAGCTCGACCTCGCCTCGCTCGCCGCCGACGCGAAATCCGCTCGCGTACCTCGTCGTCGCTCGCCGCGATCCGCATGCCCTTGCCGCCGCCGCCGGCCGAGGCCTTGATCATGACCGGATAGCCGATGTCGCGCGCGATCGCGACGGCGGTATCGGCATCGGGAATGACGTCGAGGTGGCCGGGCACGCTCGACACCCCGGCCGCGCGCGCCAGCTTCTTCGACTCGATCTTGTCGCCCATCGCGGCGATCGCCTTCGCCGGCGGGCCGATGAACGTCACTCCGGCCTTCGCAAGCGCCTGGGCAAAAGCCGGGTTTTCCGACAAAAAGCCGTAGCCGGGATGGACCGCCTCGGCGCCGCTCTCTCGGCAGGCTTCGACGATCCGCTCGATGTCGAGATAGCTCTCGGCCGAGGGCGCCGGCCCGATGCGGATCGCTTCGTCCGGCCATCCGCACATGCAGAGCCTCGGCGTCGGCATCGGAATAGACCGCGACCGTCGCGATCCCCATCCGATGCGCAGTCCGGATGATGCGGCAGGCGATCTCGCCGCGATTGGCGATCAGGATCTTGCGGAACATGAGGTCCGAGCGGCAGCACGAGATTGCTCCGCTTCACTCGCAATGACAGCGAAACGAAGCCGTCATTGCGAGGAGAGCAGCGACGAAGCAATCTCGACGAAATGGACGGCAATGTTCTCACAGCGGGATGTTGTCGTGCTTTTTCGGCGGATTGGCGAGTTGCTTGCCGCGCAGCATGGCGAGCGCACGGCACAGCCGCCGCCGGGTTTCGCGCGGCTGAATCACGTCGTCGATAAAGCCGCGGCTCGCCGGCGACGAACGGGTTGGCGAATTTCTCGCGGTATTCCTCGGTGCGCGCCTCGATCGCGGCCTCGTCTCCGAGATCGGCGCGGAAGATGATCTCGACCGCGCCCTTGGGCCCCATCACCGCGATCTCGGCCGAGGGCCAGGCGAAATTGACGTCGCCGCGCAGATGCTTCGAGCTCATCACGTCGTAGGCGCCGCCATAGGCCTTGCGGGTGATCAACGTGACCTTCGGCACGGTCGCTTCGGCAAAGGCGAACAGCAGCTTCGCGCCGTGCTTGATGATGCCGCCATACTCCTGCGCCGTGCCGGGCAGGAAGCCGGGCACGTCGACGAAGGTCACGATCGGGATGTTGAAGCAGTCGCAGAACCGCACGAAGCGCGCCGCCTTGCGGGAGCTGTCGATGTCGAGGCAGCCGGCCAGCACCATCGGCTGGTTGGCGACGATGCCGATCGTCGTGCCCTCCATCCGGGCGAAGCCGATCAGGATGTTGCGGGCGAAATCGGGCTGGATCTCGAAGAAATCGCCGTCGTCGACGACCTTCTCGATCAGCTCCTTCATGTCGTAGGGCTTGTTCGCGCTGCCCGGCACCAGGGTGTCGAGCGACGGCTCGATCCGGTCGGCGGGATCGGCGGTCGGCCGCAACGGCGGCTGCGCGCGGTTCGAGGCCGGCAGAAAATCGATGAACCGGCGCAGTTCGATCAGCGCCTCGACATCGTTCTCGAAGGCGAGGTCGGCGACGCCCGAGCGCGTCGTATGGGTGAACGCACCGCCCAATTCCTCCTGCGTCACGGTCTCGTGGGTGACGGTCTTGACCACCTCCGGCCCGGTCACGAACATGTATGAGGTGTCCTTGACCATGAAGATGAAATCGGTCATCGCCGGCGAGTAGACCGCGCCGCCGGCGCACGGACCCATGATCAGCGAAATCTGCGGCACCACGCCCGAAGCCAGCACGTTGCGCTCGAACACCTCGGCATAGCCGGCGAGCGAGGCGACCCCGTCCTGGATGCGCGCCCCGCCTGAATCGTTGAGCCCGATGACCGGCGCGCCGACATTCATCGCCTGGTCCATGATCTTGCAGATCTTCTCGGCATGCGCCTCGCTAAGCGAGCCGCCGAACACGGTAAAGTCCTGGCTGAACACGAAGACCAGCCGGCCGTTCACCGTGCCATAGCCGGTGACCACGCCGTCGCCGGGGATTTTGTGCTCGTCGATGCCGAAATCGTGGCTGCGGTGCTCGACAAACATGTCCCATTCCTCGAAGGAACCGGGGTCGAGCAACAATTCGAGCCGCTCGCGCGCGGTGAGCTTCCCGCGCCGGTGCTGGGCTTCAACCCGGCGGAGCCCGCCGCCCGCCCGGGCCGCTTCCCGCTTCTCTTCCAAGCGGTCGAGAATATTCTGCATGTTGCCTCGCGACCAATGAATGGGGCAGATAGCATCGACGATCCGGCAAGGCCAGAGCCGCGGCTCTGGGTCTCATTGGCGACAACCAAATCCGAGGATGAGGACGACGGAATGGCCGAGAGCGAGCTGTATAAGAAAGGCGCGGCGATGCGGCGCCAGCTGATGGGTGATGCGGCGGTCGAGCGCTCGGCCCGCGAGATCTACAGCGACCCGGTGATGAAGAAATTCATCGACGTGGCGACCGAGACGGTTTTCGGCGCGCTGTGGACGCGTCCCGATCTCGATCTGAAGACCCGTGCGTTGATCTGCGTCGTTTCGGACGCCGCCACCGGCCGCGAGCCCGAACTGGGTCTCCATCTGCGCATGGCGCTGCGCCAAGGTTGGACCGAAGAGGAATTGACGGAGGTTCTGCTGCACCTTTCGGGCTATGTCGGGGTGCCGATCATCCGTGAGTCGATGATGGTGGCGAGCAAGGCCTTTGCCGAATTCCGGGCCGAAAAGGCCGCTGAGAAGCCCTTGAGCGCTTAAGAGGGTTCGGCGCGGAGTGCTCTACCCATCGTCCCGACCAGGGCCGGAAAGAAAAGCCGACTGGTTAGCCTATTACTCTCGTAAGCGAATCATACATCAGTGGACCCAGCTCCATTTGCTCGGGACTACCGATTGCTCCACCGTGCTTGAGATCGGGCCCGCTCTCGGGCTCGTCACCAGCCTGCTCGTCAACATCGGCTATGAGGTAACTACACTCGACAGAGCGCCGCGTTCATTCGCCTACCCGAATGTTCCCCACCTTGAAAAGGACATCTGCGAACTGCCGTCCGACGAAATTGCCGGGTATGACGCGATCCTCTGCTGCGAGACGCTCGAACACATCGAATGGGAACGCGTCGGCTCTGTTCTCGCCAGGTTCCACGAGAGTGGAGCGAAATACCTGATCGTCTCCGTCCCTTACATGGGATTCCAGGTCTTTATCGAACTATACGCAAACAGCACCACGCTCAGGCAGTATTTTTCGATGAAGAAACTCCTTTGGAGAAAGCATTTCCAACCAGAACCGGCCGGGGGACACCAGTGGGAAGTGGGATACAAGGGGTACCCTTTAGAGCTCTGGGAGAAGCGGCTCAGCGACAGCGGGTGGTCAATCGTAAGGCGGGACTTCACCGAGCATTGCCGCTCCGTGTTCCACCTGCTGAAGTCGCGGTGAGCTCACGCGCGCAGTAGCGATATCAATCGCGCCGCCGCTTTGATATCGGCGGCTAATGCACGACGGCGTTCGGCCTGCTCGGCGTCTTCGCCCCAAGCCTCGATCTGAAAGCTTTCATCGAGTTGCGAGGTGGCGAAAGCCCCTTCTGCATCGAGATGCCCCTCGATCAGCGCCAACCCGATCACCAGCGAGCCGCACGCGGCAGTCGCCACATGTAATGCGGTCAGAGCAAAATCGTCCTGCTCGGCTACGGCTGCGGCAAAGGCGCGAAGGCTCGTTGCCGACTGTTTCGTCGGAATCACTCCGGCAGTTACCGAGAGCGGAGCGTCGTAGCGCAATACTGCCCAGTCGATCAGCGGTTGCCAGCCCGCCTGCTGGCCAGCGGCCAGCGCCGGCGGGTGCGCCGCCCGATAACAGACGAGGTCGGTTGCGGCATAATTGGCGGTCTGCCGAATGATGGCATCGCGCTGCGTCGCGACCCGATCGACGGTCGTCGTGGCCAGCCGCGTCAGCGGCATCGTTGCCACCCGCACCTCTCCTTCCTGGGCATTCCATTCTCCGGCGATCGCCGCCGCCAGCGCCTCGTTAGGCACGACAAGATCGCGTTTCCCCGGTGTCTTGATCGGCCTGCCGTCGAGGGTGATGCCGTGCCCGCCGGCCCGCTGCACGGGCTCGGCCTTTCGATAGAACCGTTTCATGTCGCCAAGTCCAATTCGGCGAAAGGGTCGTCAAACTCACCCGGAAAGCCGAAGAACGCCCACGTCCGCCGCATGTGCGGCGGAAGCGGCGCAGTCGCCTCCAATGTTCTCCCCAGTGGATGGGGAAGCGACAGGCTCCGTGCATGCAGGTGGAGCATCCGCGATCCGGGAACGCCAGCCAGATGTGCAGCTGCCTCGCCATATTTGGCGTCGCCGAAGATCGGTGTGCCGATCGCGGCGCAATGCGCGCGCAACTGATGGGTGCGTCCGGTGACCGGCATGAGTGCGAGCCAGCTTGCCTCTGCTCCGGCGCTGTCGATCACCCGATAATACGTGACGGCGCGGCGGCCCTCCTCGGTGTCGGGCCCGACGCGCTCGCCGCCGTGCCCGGGCAATTTCGCGAGCGCCAGGTCGATGCGGCCCTGAGCTAATTTCGGTCGCCCGACGACGACGGCCCAATAGGTCTTGCGGGTTGTCTTCTCGCGAAACGCCCGGGTCAGAAACGCAGCGGCAGCAGAGGTGCGGGCGATTACGAGAATGCCGCTCGTCTCCTTGTCGAGCCGGTGCACGAGGCGCGGGCGCTCGCGGTTTCCGAAGCGCAAGGCGTCGAGCAGCCCATCGACGTGCCGCTCGATCGCGGTGCCTCCCTGAACCGCCAGCCCCGGCGGCTTGTTCAGGACGATGACCGCATCGTCGCGGTGCAGGATCGCTGCTTGCAGCATGGCCTCGTCCGCCGGCCGCGGCTGCGGCCGCACAGGGCCGGGGCGGCAGCGCCAACTCGTGCGGCGGAATTCGGATCGCCTGACCCGGACCTACCCGATCACTGGACCGCGCCCGCTTGCCATCGACGCGGATCCGTCCGGTGCGTAGCAGCTTCTCGAGCCGACCGTGACCGAGACCGGGATAATGCCGTTTGAACCAGCGGTCGAGGCGGAGCGAGCCGTCACTGCTGTCGACGGTTATGGTTTCATCGGCCTCGGTCATTGCGCCGTCGCTGCTGGTGCGCTGGCGCAGCTTGTCCCAATATTCGAGCCGTTTCTTGATCTCCCGCTCGAAGCCGCGCTCGCCGGGCCGGTAGAAATTGCGCCGCGTCACCCCTTCCGGAAAATAATTCTGGCCCGAGAAGCCTTCCTCGGTGGCATGGTCGTAAACATAGCCCTTGCCGTAGCCGAGATTGCGCATCAGCCGGGTCGGCGCGTTGAGGATGTGCATCGGCGGCATCAGTGAGCCGGTCTCGCGCGCCATGGCGCGGGCCTCTCCATACGCCTGGTACCCGGCGTTCGATTTCGGCGCGGTGGCGAGATAGATCACGCATTGGGCAATCGCGAGCTCACCTTCGGGTGAGCCGAGGCGGTCATAGGTGTCCCAGGCCGCGAGCGCCTGCACGACCGCTTGCGGGTCGGCGAGACCGATATCCTCGACAGCCGCCCGCGTGAGCCGCCGCAGGATGTAGATCGGGTCCTCGCCGCCGGCCAGCATGCGCGCGAGCCAATAGAGTGCCGCGTCGGTATCCGAGCCGCGCAATGATTTGTGCAACGCGCTGATCAGGTTGTAGTGACCCTCCTGGGCCTTGTCGTAGAGCGGCGCCCGGCGCTGCACGAGCCGGGCGAGCTCGTCGGGTCCGAGCGGTCGCTCCGTCTGGAGCTGTGCAATCTCCTCAGTCAGGTTGAGCAGGAACCGCCCGTCGCCATCGGCCATCGCACGCAAGGCCGTACGGGCTTCGTCGGTCAGCGGTAGCCGATGGCCCAGATGGGCTTCGGCGCGCTGCAACAGGGTTTCCAGGTCGTTATCATCGAGGCGGCGCAACACGAAGACCTGCGCACGCGACAGCAATGCGCCGATCAGTTCGAAGGACGGGTTTTCCGTCGTCGCGCCGACGAGGATCACCGTGCCGTCCTCGACGACCGGCAGAAAAGCATCCTGCTGCGCGCGGTTGAAGCGGTGGATCTCGTCGACGAAGAGCAGGGTGCCTTGGCCCATCTCGCGGCGCTTCCTGGCCGCGTCGAACACCTTGCGCAGATCCGCCACGCCGGAAAAGACCGCCGACAGCGGCTCGAATATCAGATCCGTGCCCTGCGCCAACAGTCGGGCGATCGTCGTCTTGCCGCAGCCCGGCGGGCCCCAGAGGATCATCGAGGACAATTTGCAGTTCGCGACCATTCGGCCGATCGGAGCATCGGCGGCGAGCAGATGGTCCTGACCGACGACTTCCGCGAGGCTGTGCGGGCGAAGCAAGTCGGCCAGAGGATGCGGCGCCTGGTGCTCGAATAAGGTGTTCACCGATCAATTATCGCACTTGCTCGGCGAGGCGCGACAGGTGGTGGGCAGTGTCGCCGAAGGTGTGTTCGATGACCATGCAGCGGCGGAAATAATGACCGACGGCATATTCCTCGGTCATCCCGATGCCGCCATGCAACTGGATCGCATTCTGCGACACGAATTTGCTCGCCTGCCCGACACCGACCTTCGCCATCGCGATGTTGTGGGCGCGCTCGGCGGCATCGGACTCCTCAACCATCATCGCCGCCAGCATCGCCATGCTGCGCCCGCGCTCGAGCTCCATCAGCATCTCAGTCGCACGGTGCTGCAGAGCCTGGTTCTGGCCTATCGGGCGGCCGAATTGCGTGCGGGTCTTGAGGTACTCGAGCGTCATCCCGTGCATTGTCTCCATCGCGCCGACCGCTTCGGCGGCGGTGGCGGCGATCCCCGCCTCGACGACCCGTTCTATGACCGGGAAAGCCGCGCCGATTTCACCCAGTACTTCCCCCTCGCCAACCTCGACACCGCTCAACGATATCTCCGCCGCCCGAGTGCCGTCGCGCATCGGGTACCCGCGCCGCGCAACGCCGTTCGCCGCCGCATCTACGATAAACAACGTGACGCCGTCGGTATCGTCGCGCCCGCCGGCAGTGCGCGCGCTGACCACCAGGCGCTGCGCGCTGTCGCCGTGCAGAACCACACTCTTAGTGCCGTCGAGCACCCAGCCTCGGCCTTTAGGCTTGGCCGTCGTCAGCACATCCGTCAGATCGTAGCGCGCCTGCCGCTCGCCATGTGCAAAGGCGAGGATCATGCCGCCTTCGGCAATTTGCGGCAGGATCGCCAATTTCTGTTCCTCGTTGCCGGCGAGCCGCAGCGCCGTGCCGCCGAGCACGACCGTCGCCAAATAAGGCTCCAGCGCGAGGACGCGCCCGAACGCCTCCATGACCAGCATCACGTCGACCGGGCCGCCGCCGAACCCGCCGTAGTCCTCGGGAAACGGCAGGCCCAACAGGCCGAGCTCGGCATATTGTGCCCAAAGCCCGCCGCTCCAACCCTCGGGCTCGGCGAGATAGGAGCGCCGCTTTTCAAATCCGTAATGATCGGCCAGCAAGCGCTCGACGGAATTGCGCAACAGCCGATGCTCTTCGGTCAGATCGAAATCCATCGGTCAGCTCCTCAGGGACTACCGCGAGGTTGCTTCGCTGCGCTCGCAATGACAGGAAAAAGCGACATTGCGAGAAGTGCAACGACGAAGCAATTTGCCGCCGTTTATAGGCCCAGCACGCCCTTGGTCAGGATGTTCTTTTGGATCTCGTTAGTGCCGCCGTAAATCGAGGCGGCACGCAGGAAGAGATAGCTGCGGGTGGCTTCGGTCGCCCATTCCGGACCCAGTTCCGGCTCGTTGCTGAGCGCCGCCAATTCCTGTGCCCAATCCGGCATTGCCAACGGCCCGCCGACATCCATCGCCAGCTCCGTAGTCGCCTGCAGCAGTTCGGTCCCCTTGACCTTAAGCACCGACGACAACGGGTCGGGCTTGCCGTCATGATTTTTGTCGTGCGCGGAGACGACGCGCATCTGCGTGATCTCCAGCGCCTTCATGTCGACTTCAAGCTGTGCGACGCGCTGGCGAAACGCGGGATCTTCGATCAACGGCCTGCCGTTCGCGCGCATCTCATGCGCGGTCTCGCGGGCGAATTTGACTCGCTCCTTCGATTTGCCAAGCCGCGCGATCCCGGTGCGCTCGTGGCCGAGCAGAAACTTTGCGACATCCCAGCCGCGGTTTTCTTCGCCGACCAACAAAGACACCGGCACCCGTACATCGTCGAAAAACACCTCGTTCAGATGATGGCTGCCGTCGATCGAGATGATCGGCCGCACCGTGATGCCCGGCGTCTTCATGTCGATCAGCAAAAACGAAATGCCTTCCTGCCGCTTTTTGGCCTGCGGATCTGTGCGCACGAGGCAAAAGCACCAATCGGCGTGGTGCGCAGTGGAGGTCCAGATCTTCTGCCCGTTGACGATGTAATGATAGCCGTCGCGCTTAGCTGCAGTCTTCAGCGAGGCGAGGTCCGATCCTGCGCCCGGCTCGGAAAACCCCTGACACCACCAGTCGTCGATATTGGCCGCACGCGGCAGAAAACGCTGCTTTTGTTCCTCGGTGCCGAACTGGATCAAGACCGGGCCGATCATCGTGATATTGAACGAGGACACCTCGGGGGCCGGCGCCAGCTGGTTCTCCTCGAGGAAGATCATGCGCTGCACTGGTGTCCAGCCGGGGCCGCCATACTCCTTCGGCCAGCTATAGGCAGCCCAGCCGCGCTTGTTCAGAATGCGTTGCCAGCTGACGGTGTCCTCTTTGCTCGGCGCATGCCCCAAACGCATCCGCTCGCGGATATCGCCCGGCAGATCGGTCTCGAAGAACCCCCGAAGCTCGTCGCGAAATGCCAGTTCGTCGGCAGTGAAGCGCAAATCCATCGTTCCGGCTCCTCTGGTTAGCGAACAAAACCCGCGCTGCGCGGGATCGTCCGCGACAGCTCGGGCAGGCAGATGATCAGCAACAGGCCGATCAGCAACGCCAGGACATAGCGCCAGCAATAAGGCGCATGCTGCGACACCGGGACCTCGGCGAAGCGCAGTGCCATCAGCAGCCCGACGCCATTGGCGGCAGAAAGAGACCGATCCCGACTGCCGCAGTCTGCACGATGTCGAAATGGATCGGGTTGACCCCGATCTTGGTCGCGACCGGAAACACCACCGGGATCAGGACGACAGCCGCCGGCGGCCCTTCGAGCACCATGCCGAGCACCATTGTCAGCAGGGCCACGCCGAGCAGAAAGAGCCATTGCGCGCTTTCGAGTGGCTTCAGCAGCTCCCCCAGCAATACCGGTACGCCGGTAACGCCCATGAGGGTATTGGAAGATTGTCGCAAACGCGAGCAGGAAAACAACCGCTACGGTCAACACCGCGCTGTCATACGCGATGTGCAGTATCTGCGCCCAGGATAGGTTGCGGTAATAGAGCCGCGCCGCCGGCAGCGAATAGAGCGCGACCACCGCCCCGGCCTCGGTCGCGGTGAACGCGCCCAGGTAAAATTCGTCGAGGACCACCAATGGGATTACCAACGGCACCGCAGCTTCCCGCAATGAAAGCAGCAGAACGCGCCAGTTCCGGGCCCCCCCCCCCGCGCCCCTGTTCCCCCTGTTTTATCTGGTCGAGATCAGGCATCGGCAACTCCTTCAATCGCAATCTCGCACCCGATCCTGGACCGGAAAGCCCGCGAGCGTATGATGTGATTACGGCATTTATATGATTGTCTTTTTGCCAATCCCGGCACCGCGGGGAGTTCCTATGTTCTCCTGACCAAGTGGCAACGGCCTGGAGTTCGGCAATAATCTCGCTGACCGGATTGAACGGTGGTCCCGATGAACGAGGATGGCAACGGCGGATGGCGACCGGGCCTTTTTCAATGGCCATTCATCGACGCTGTGAATAGTGCTGGTGGCGTTGCCCTTGAGTCTAAGAGGTGCTGTAAATCATGGATTGTTTGTCGGTCCCTCCGGCCATACCCCTCGTCCATGAGATGTAGGAGCCGCTTGTAACGCGGTATAGGAGCAGCGGGGCGGCTGGGGTTGATAAGCAAAACGATCGTATTTGATCGTCCGACCGCTTTCCCCATACTGCGTCGGCCGTGAGCAGTCGAAGTCGATTTTGGGTGGGCGCATGGGGAACTTACCGCCTTCCAGGTTGTGGGCGAATCTGATCGTCATCTCGGGAACATGGGGCAGCAGCTTCGTTCGTGAAACTTATCACCGAGTTGATGAATCGTTTCGCGTTCGCGGCGTCGCGACGGTTCATCGCCATGTCGGCGCTGCTCGATTGGCTGGGATTGCAGGGTCGACCGTTGCCCGCTTACGACGGCACGTCGCGGTCGCCGCCCTGGAAAGCGGACAACCTGAGCGCGCGAGGAACGCTCGCCGCGGTCGCGCGAAAGCTCGTGCCGGGGAGCAATCATGAAAGACCAGCATCTTGCAGTCGGACTAATGATCGGCCAGGCGATCCTGTTCGCGGTCGAGACTGCGATGATCCATCACATCGGACCGCGCGGCTCCGCGATGCAGCTTGCGCTGCTGCGTAGCGGGGGCGGGCTCACGCTGGTCGGTCTCCTCGCCTGGAACACCGGCTGGTCGGTGATGAAGACTGACCAGCTGCCGCTGCAGCTGCTGCGCGGATTTGTGTCGGTCTTATACCTTTGGGTCCTGATGTACTCGTTCGCCCATCTGCCGTTCGCTGATGCAACGGCGATTTCCTACACCCAGGCGGCTTACATTGCAGTATTCTCCGCGCTTATCCTGAACGAACGCGTCACAACCCTCCGATGGATTGCAACTGCGATCGGTACTGTTGGCGCTCTACTGATCGTGAAGCCAGCTTTTTTCGACCGGAACATCGTTTATCTGGCCGCTTTGCTCGGCACAAGCTTCAACGGCCTCGCTTTCGTGCTGAACAAACATCTGCAACGCCCCGGAGGCGATTCCGACTTGACAACAATGTTCTACGTCAATGCCATTGCCGTCATATGCAACCTTCCGGTTCTGGCTATGACAACGCTGCCGGAGCCCGAAGTCTGGCCTTGGCTATCCGGCGTCTTAATATTCGGGCCCATCGGGATGTACCTAGGAATTGTGGCTGTACGAAACGCGAGCGCTTCGAGTCTCGGGCCATATACATTGCTCCGTCTGGTCATCGCATTTATCGGTGGTGTCGTTTTATTCCGTGAGACTCCCGATTTGCTTAGTTGGCTCGGCGTCGTTGCCATCCTGTTGAGCTGCCTGTTGAGCGCCGTACCCGCATCGTCACCGGCGCAGCCGGAAGTCGCCCCTTAGCTCTTCTGGATCGCTTGGGGTCAGGGTTGGTTGCATGGGAGTCCTGGTCACCACCCGCAGACTGCCTTCATGACTTCTTTCGGCTTCGCCGTCGTGTACCTACGGCGTAATGTCCCAGCATCCGCATCTGATCGGTGTTGGGTTTCATGGTCGCCTCGAAACTTTGCCAATCGGCCGCGCTCATTTCCGGCAAGCCGACGACTTCGAAGGAAGCCTGCGAGTAACATTCGCGCAACAGCGGCTGCACCTGAAACAGCGGATAACGGACGTGGAACTCGACCGGCGAATTTGTGCGCGTCAGTCGAATGTTGGTAAAGAGCGGACCGAACCAGGTTTCGGACTCGATGATGCCTTCGAAATGCTCGTAGCCTTGGGTTCTGGGAATGTTGGCGGGTCCCCGGGAAAGCAACGCCCAGCCCGGCGCCGTCCGCGCCAGGTAGCCGCTCCAGATCTGTACGACGCCGGGCTCGCGCGAGACGGCTAGAAAAGGCGGGGCCAAAGGTTTGACCGGATCGGGTGCTGTTTCCTCGAATAATTGTCGAAACCCCGGAAACTGAGCCCCCCGCAACGGGTACCAATCCTCGGCACTTGCGTAAGTCCAGGCGATTTCGACGCCATCCCACACCAAGCTGAAATTCAGCGGCGGATAGATGTACCACCCGAACGCGGAAGCACTAGCGACTGCTTCGCAATAGCGATAGCCCCGCATCGGAAGCATGCCATCGGCCGAGCGGTCGGCCGGCCGCGGAGCCGGAGCGTCGGGGATGAGCTGATAGAATTGGCAGATAATCGGTTCAGCCTGCTTCGCCATCTCTGACACTCCGTTTTCCGCGGTAACCGTATACGTTTCTAACGACGCGGCGGGAAGCCGGCGGTGATCATGCCGTCGCCGAGCCGCACCGTGCCGCGGTCGACGGTCTCGGGCTTGGGCTGGCGCAGCGGCGGGAAGCCGGCGGTGATCATGCCGTCGCCGAGCCGCACCGTGCCGCGGTCGACGGTCTCGGGCTTGGGCTGGCGCAGCGGCGGGAAGCCGGCGGTGATCATGCCGTCGCCGAGCCGCACCGTGCCGCGATCGGCGGTCTCGGGCTTGGGCTGGCGCAGCGGTGGGAAGCCGGCGGTGATCATGCCGTCGCCGAGCCGCACCGTGCCGCGATCGGCGGTCTCGGGCTTGGGCTGGCGCAATGGCGGGAAGCCGGCGGTGATCATGCCGTCGCCGAGCCGCACCGTGCCGCGATCGGCGGTCTCGGGCCGGGGCTGGCGCAGCGGCGGGAAGCCGGCCGTCATCGATCCGCAGATCAGCCGTTCAGTCGAATTCATCTTGTCTCTCCTCGATTGGACGTAGAGCAAAATTGCCCCCGTTAACCACTGTGAGATTCTCAGACGGCGCAAGAAGCCACCGTGAAATATTTTTTTTCTCATCGTGAAAAATACGTGAAAATCACGGATTCAACATTGGATGAACCTGTTGCGGCATAGCGGTTGCACAGGATCAAGCGGAGGCGCGCACATTCGGCATCCTGCATCGTCCCATAGTCGCCAGCGGCGACTAATCAATGGCCCGAGTGGCAAAGCCCGTTTTTGGATCTCCGAAGAAGGTGAAAAAAATAGGTGACAAACACGTTTGAAAGCGTGAAAAATCCATGAAACGATCGCGAATTGCACATGGCACCACGCGGAGGAACTGGGCAGGTGGAACCGAGAACCAGCGGAAATGCAGCCATGTTTCCGACCAGATCGGTTATCAGCGGACACCGCCCGCGCGAGGTCGGATCGTCAGCGCCCCCCGTGCCGCGTGATGAAACATCTTCCGGCGAGTCGCAGGCCGGGACGCCGCTCATGGGAGGCCTGCCGCCTCCGGACACAAAAAGATGGGTCGTGCGCCGCAAGGCCGCGGTGGTCGCCGCGGTACGCAGCGGCGGGATCACGATCGAGGAGGCTTGCCGTGTCTACCAGCTGTCAGAGGAAGAACTCCTGTCGTGGGAACGCGCGTTCGAGATCCATGGCCTCCCTGGTTTGCGCGCGACCCGCGTTCAGCAGTATCGCAGGCCCCGTCGCGCGCGGGTCCGTCTCCTCGTTCCTGAAGCCGCCAGTTGAGTCGTGTCTCTTGCGATGGGCTACCCGCTCTGCAGTTTCCCATATCATCCTTCGCCGAGTGAGGCTGGTGGCCGGCTTCAGACATCTGGGAGGCTTTAGCTATGAGCCGGTCACGAAATACCGCCCCGCCTCTACCCATGATCTTGCCACGAGGCAGCGCCCCGCCTCTTGACGGCGCACACTATCGAGAGGTGGCGCTCGGGCTCCGCAAGCTGGCGCGCCAGTGTCGTTTCCCCGGCGCGCGAAGGGAGCTGCTGCAGCTCGCGGCCAGTTACGACCGGCGAGCCGATCACTTCGAGTGTCGAGCGCGGTAAGGGCTTCTCGTCGGAAACAGCTCGCGGCTCGGAACGCCGCGGCAGGATTGGGCTCGAGGCTGGGCAAGAATGCGCTCCATTGGGCGTCATGCGTGCTTCGAGACGCGCCCCGGCAGTGCCGGGGTCGCTCCTCAGCATGTGGGCATGTTGTTGTTGAGGGCATTGAGAAATTCCTCATCCTGAGGCGCCTCGCAAAACGAGGCCTCGAAGGACGCACGACATTCTTCCAGCCCTACGGCATTCTTGCCCAGCCTTCTCGCTCGTACTCTCGCCTTCGAAGGACTTTGCTTCGAAAATACCCAGTTCCTGCGGAGTTGGTCGATTAAGCGCTTACAATCGGATTTTATTTGCGCTTCGTTACCGCATCATTCTGATCAGAAACCGGGACCCCGGCCCTCGCGAGTGCATCGCAAAAGAGCTCGGCGTGCGAGCTGGCGCTGCCGGGATAACGACGCCGGAAGCTCGCTACGGTGAGCCCCGGCTCGAGCTCCAATAGCCGCCGCGCCGTGCCGCGGGCTTCGTCCTCCCGGCCGGCCAGGACCAGCGCGATTGCCAGCTGCTTATAGGCAGAGGTGTACGTACGGTTCTCCCGCAAGGAACGCAAAGCGCACTCGATCGCCCGCTCGTATTGGCCATCGACGAGATAGGCCACCCCGGCGTTGCCGCTATAAGCATACATCAGCGGGTCGTAAGGCGACAGCGCCATCGCCTTGTTGATCTCTTCGATGGCTCGAGGGCCATCGCCCATCCAGGCCCGCGCCGCGGCGCTCCACATCCAGGCCGGCGCGGCACTGGCGTTGATGCGCAGCGCTGTCTCGAAACGGCGGAAGGCGAGATCGAAATCCTTGTACAGATACGACGCTACGTGACCGTGAACGGCGAACGCCATCGGTTCCATGCTGTTGCACCCGATGGCCGCCCGCGCAAAGTGGTCGGCCTGCGTCGCGTCGTGCGCTGGATCGGGCGACCATCCCTGTCCGACCCGCAGCACATGCCAGCGCGCCCGCCAGGCGAGAGCGGCCGCGTAATGCGGATCCTTCGCGAGCGCGGCGTCGAGCAGCGCTTCCGACGTCTCGAAGACCGGGCGCGAGGAATTGTGCATGTTCTCTTGGGCGCGCAGAAAGAGGTCATAGGCTTCCAGGCTGTCCGGCCGCTTGACGCGAATGCGCTTCATCTCGGCTGCATGCAGGTGGGGCGCGACCTTTTGAACAATCATCTCGCATAAGCGGTCCTGAACCTCGAAGAGGTCGAGAAACCTTTCATCCAGCCTCGATAACCACAGCGCCGCTTCTAACTGCGTGTCGGTCAATTCGATCGTCAAACGTAGCCGGTCTCCGAGGACCCGCAAACTGCCCGAGAGAACGTAGCGGACCCCGAGCACCTTGCCGATCTCGCGCGGGTGGCGATCCTGGTTCCTGAAGGCCAGTGTCGACAGCCGAGAGATCACAAAAAAATTCGGGACGCGAGACAAGGCTTCGATGAGATCCTCAACGAGCCCTTCGGCAACGAAGTCGTGTGCCGGATCGCCGGTGATGTTGCGAAACGGCAGCACTGCGATCGAGGGTTCACGCCGGCGCTCGGGTCCGGGGTCGGATCCGTGAGCGGCCGCAGGATCGCTTTGCTTTTCGACGTTCCAGCGCGAGGGAGGCGGAGTAAGCAAACCCGCCGCCGCGGTCTCACTCGAACTCGACGCCTGCAGGTCCGGCGAAGATCGCCGGGGAAGTCATCTGGGGCGATTCGACGCGTATGGCTTCGTAGACGGCAGTGGTCTCCTCGGAGGGGGGCAAGTCGAGCACGGTCACCAGCGCCTGACGACAACGCTCGAATTCGCGGATCGCCTGGGCGCGGTCGCCCATTTGCGCGAAAGCCTTCATCAGGCTGCGCACAGCCCCCTCATGTGTCGGCTCGAAGTTGATCAGTCGGCGCGCAGCCGCTGCGCGCACTTCCGGTTTCGCGTTCTGTTCCGTCAGGCGGTCGAGCTCCGCCTCCAAAATTTTCCGCACGCGATCCTCAAAGCGCGTTCGCTCGCCGGCGAGCCAGTGATCGAACGCGGGCGTGATCCCGTCGAGATCTTCGAGGAGACGTTCGCTATAGGGCTGGACGAGGTTACTGGAGTCCGCGGTCGCGTCGGCGCTCGCATCGAGGATGGCGAGCGCGTCGATCCAGCACTTCCGGACATCGATGCGGACGCTGTCGCGACCGATCTCCACGAGGCCTGGAACGTGCCGATTAACGATGCCGTTGAGCTCCGAAAGGGATTGCCGCAAGCTCATCCGGGCCTGCGCGTCAGCCGAGCGGTCCCATAACAGGCCGATGAGACGACTTCTCGAGATGCGCTCGCCTTGCGCGAGGCACAAACAGGCCAGCAGCCCGCGGGTTTTTCGTCCGCGCGGCAAAAAATCGGCGCCGCCGGGCGCGATGGCCCGCATGGCACCGACCAGATAAATCCTCGGCAACGCCCGCGGCACCCACCCGCCTGCATAAGGAGCGATGTATTCTTCAGTCGGGCTGAGATTCGATTTCACCGCCTTCGCCCTTTCCGGGCGTCCCGGATGACACGAAGCGGGCATCTCGGGCGCCGTATCCCTTTGCCGGCGCTCCCTACGCCGGGATGCATTAATCATGTTGTAAGTGCGCGCGCAAACAAAATGTCATCTCTTGCGAGTGAGCGAGCGGTCGCGATCGGCACGCGTGCTATATCTCACGAAGGTGTGGCCGGGTAAACCCGATCCGGTGCATCGGCAACCGGCGGGAAGGCCGCCTTTGAACTTTAACTCTGACGCAAATGGCTCGTAATAATTGCCTCGACGGTCGTACCGTCGTGCGTGTTGATCCCGATCGGGGACAAGGGAGGTAAACAGTGACTGAATACCTGCACTCCTCAACCTCTGTGTTGCACAAGCGATGGGCTGAGTTCGAGGACGAGCACCATGAGCTGGCCCTTGCAATCGACGCCGCCCGGACGAGGAGGGCCGCCGATCTCGCACCAATGTGCGAGCGGCAAGCGCGGCTGCTCCTCGATATCAATTCCCTTGTCGCCGAAATCCGGGATGCGCCCGCGACAACGCTGGAAGACTTCTGCGCCTTGCTCGACGTCGCGGTTGAGCACGAACTTGACCTCGCATGCGACATCGCTTTCTACGGGCCGGCGGATTTTCCTATGGTCCGTCGTCTCCTGCGTTTTCTCGCGCATAAGGTGCCGGGGTTCGAATTCAATTCTCTCCGGAGGTGGTTGTCTGCCGGCCAGCTCGAAGAGCTGATGGGCGACGCAACGCGCCTCGAGGCCGCCGGAGATGACGCCGCGCCGGTCGAACCATCGGCCTTTGTGACCGCCATTCACGATAGCGCGAGGAAAAGGGGGTAGGCCCAAGTTGGAGTCTGCAGTCCGATCCGAAGGGGTATGGGAAACGTGGTGATCTACCGCCAGCTTCTGAGCGCTGGTGGTTTGGCTTTGATCCTGTTTCTCGCCGCGGGGCACGCCAGGGCGCAGGATCCGGTGCAGCTATGCCGGCAAAAGGGCGCGGACCATGGCATGCGTCCGATACCGCTATCCCTGGTACCGGCGGCAAAGCAAATATTCCGGCTCAAGATGCCGGACCGGCAAGTACTGCACAGCACCGTTTTCCGCTGCGCCGACGGACATGTGCTCCTGTGCACCTATGGCGCGAACCTGCCTTGCGGGAAGGCGAACTCCGATCGCGATCTTCCTGGGGCCGAGGCTTGGTGCCGCGACCATCCGAACGCCGACTTCGTCCCGAGATTCGCAATCCCGTGGGGCAATATTTATAATTGGGGCTGCGCCGACGGCAACCCCAAGGTCATTAAGCAAATCGAGGAGATCAATCCGCACTGTTTTGTTGCCCTCTACTGGCGTCGAAACGGTCAAGATGGAGCGGGCGGACACGCAGATCCGAGGAGAAATGCTGACCCTGCTCGGCGCCGCTCACGAAAGTCGCGAAACGCGGCTGTTTCAGATGACTCAGGGAGCCCCGGCCCTCAGCGGGAAGCGATCGGTCTCTACGAAAGTATCGGATTTGGCTACGGGGTCGGTTCGGGCCGTATGCGGCAATGCCAGCCCGCAACATCGAGACGAGTCTCTTATTCGAGAAGACCCTTACGTAGACCGCCGTGGACGTTTTTTCGTTAGGGTAGAAGACCAGATGTCAAGCTCCCTTACCACCCGCTTCACGACGACCGAAAGTCGAACGAATGCACGCGAGCAACTCGTCCTCGTTGAACGGTTTGGTGAGATAGCCAATCACGCCGCCTTGCAGAGCGCGCTCGCGCGACCTTTCGTTGGGAAAGGCAGTGATGAGAATGGTGGGAATGGGCTCCCCGGACGCGACCAGCCGATCATGAAGCTCAATTCCGGTCATCCCCGGCATTTGCACATCTGCAATCACGCAGGACACTTTGCGCCGGCGTCTGGATTTCAGAAGATCCTCGGCGCATTCGAACGCCATTGCAATATAGCCCAGCGACCTGACGAGGCTCGTCAGAGCCTCGCGCACCGACTGATCGTCGTCGACGATCGCTATGACGGCTTTCCTTGGCAATTTCGGTCCCTAATTCGAACCAAAAATGATGCACCGCATGGATTTCCGCCATTGCACTAGGGTCGGTTCCGGCCGCTTAAAGGAAAGATCGGCCAGTAGAACGGCTTATTGCGATTATACTTGAGTATAGGCTGGGCACACTTTCGGAAAGTCTTCCCAACGCAAAGTGTCCGCGCCGTGCCGGCTATGAGCGTCATCGCTCTGGGCTGCAAGAGAGCGTCTCTCCGACTGGCAGCGTGAAGCGAAAGACGGCGCCGTGAGGCTCGTTTGGTGTTGCCGCTAGCCGCCCGCCATGGGCCTCAACGATCGAGCGGCTGATCGCCAGTCCCATGCCAATCCCATCGGGCTTGGTGGTATAGAAGGATTGGAACAGTCGATCGAGGCTTGCGGGATCGAGTCCCGGACCGGTGTCTCGCACTTCGACGAACACTTTGTTCGAAGCGCCTTCGCCAGAGACGATCGTCAACTCGCGCGGCCCGTCGCTGGCGCCGCTCATCGCCTCGACGGCGTTGACAATGAGATTAACGATTACCTGCTGCAGTTGCACCCGATCTCCCGGGACGAGCGGCAGGCCGTCGGCAAGCCCGGTCTGCAACCCGACGCGATTCCGCTGCATCTCGGCCTGGGTCAGGGAGACGACCTCGCGAATAGCCTCGTTGATAGCCAAGCGGTCTTGGCGGGGCGGCGCCTTCTTGACGAGTGCCCGAACGTGAGCAATGACTTCCCCAGCGCGCTTGCCGTCTCGGACGATGCGAGCCAACGCCTGACGGACTTGCTCCAGCTCGGGCGGTCCGGCGCCGAGCCAGTGCAGACCCGCACTGGCATTGGCGACGACCTCGGCAATGGGCTGATTGATTTCATGAGCAATCGAGGCCGAAAGCTGCCCCATCATTGCGACGCGATTCGCGTGGGCCAGCTCCATTTGGAGCTCGCGATAGCGCCGCTCGCTTTCGCGTACTTCGGCCTCCGCGCGCTTGCGCTCTGTCAAGTCGAGCGCAAAGGCGACGCCTTGATTGCATTCTTTGTCGAACGCCGCGATACCGATCAGCACGGGGACGCGGGTGCCATCCTTGCGGAAATATTCCTTTTCGAACGGCTGCAACCTGCCGCTCAGCTTCAGCTCCGGCACAAATTGTCGAACATCGCGATCGAGCCATTCGGCCGGCGTGATATCGGTCCAACGCAAGCGGCCGGAGGCAAGATCCTCGCGGTCGTATCCCACGATGTGGAGAAACGCATCGTTGGCCTCGATGACTTGACCCTCGAGATCCCAGGTGAAGATCCCGATTATATCGACCTCGACTAGACGCCGGATCTTTGTTTCTCGCGCTTCGAGCTCTCTGTGCAATGTTGCCAACGATCTCAGGTCAGCCTGTAATACGTCGCGCCACTGCTGCAGGAGTTTGCGGTAAAGCTCGCTATAATCGTTTGGTTTGTTATCAAGAACGCAAATCGTTCCAAATACCTCGCCATCGGGCCAAACGATCGGGACGCCCAGGTAAGAGATCATCCCCAGTTTAATATCAGGGTTCGATTGCCAGTGTTCGTCCCGGAGAGCGTCAGGGACCAGTAGCGGTTGCCGGGTCTTCATCACGGTCTCGCAATAAAGCCCGGTATTGAGGGACGCGATTTCGTCCCGCTCGTAAGGATTCCCGTCGGTCTCGCTGGATAAGAGGACTTTGATATTTGGGGGTTCCACTCTCATTATCAAGGCGGAAGGAACATGCATGATTTCGGCAATTAGATCCACGATCTCTTGCCACTTCCGGACTACTTCAGGCGGTACGGGGGTAGAATGTGGCATATTCAATCCCCCTGTTGCCGAACAGCGATTGACCTCACCATATCAACGCGGCGACTCCGCGCGCCCTCCGACGGTTGCTCCTCAACCGGCAAGGTGAAGCGAAAGACAGCGCCGTGAGGCTGGTTCGGTGTTGCCGACAGCCACCCGCCATGTGCCTCGACAATCGACCGGCTGATCGCGAGGCCCATGCCAATCCCAGCGGGCTTGGTTGTGTAGAAGGACTGGAACAGGCGGTCGAGGTCCGCCGAATCGATCCCGGGGCCGGTGTCTCTCACTTCGACGAACACAGCGTTCGCATCGTCCTCATCAGAGGCAATCGTAAGCTCGCGCGATCTGTCGCCGATACCGCTCATGGCCTCGACGGCATTGACGATCAAATTCATGATCACCTGCTGTAGCTGAACCCGATCTGCCGCGACCAAAGGCAGATCGTCCGCAAGCCGCGTCTGCAGCCTTACGCGATTCTGCTGCACTTCGGTCTGCGTTAAGGCTATGACCTCGCGGATCGCCTCATTGATATCCAAACGGTCTCGGCGCGGCGGCACTTTCTTGACGAGCGCCCGGATGCGGTCGATGACCTCGCCGGCTCGACTGCCGTCCCGGGCGACGCGACCGAAAGCCTGCCTGGCTTCTTCCAGATCTGGCGGCTGTGCGCCCAGCCAGCGCAAACCGGCATGCGCGTTGGTCACTGTCGCGGCAATCGGCTGATTGACCTCGTGCGCGATCGAGGCGGTCATCTCCCCCAGAATCATTACCCGATTGAGACGCGCGAGATCGGCCTCGGCCTGCTGCAAAGCCTCTTCGGCACGTTTGCGATCGCTGATGTCGACGACAACTGCACCACGGAAGGCTGGCGTGCTGTCTGTCGCGGGAACGACAAACGAGGTGACGTCGGCCCATACGACCTCGCCGTCCTTGCGTCGGTAGCGCTTGCGTTGCAGACCCCCGACAGTACCGCTATCGATACGCTCTTGCATCGCGGCCCGATCGTCCTCATGAGTAAGCTCCAGCGTCGTGAGATTGCGCAGCTCCGCCTCGGTATAGCCGGTCATCCGCTGGAAACTCGCGTTCGCCGTCAGATACCCTCTGCGCTCAAAATCAATGGTTGTGATGCCGACCGGGGCGATCTCGAACATGGCTCGCCAACGCTCCTCACTGGCCCGCAGGGCCGCCTCCGCACGTTTGCGATCGGTGGTGTATCGTCCGACGCCCCGGTATCCGATGAACAGCCCCGTCTTGTCAAATACCGGCAACCCCGAGACGGAGACATAGCGCTTTCCGCCATCGGGGGTAGGCCGCGCGAGCTCGAAATCACGGAACGGCAGGTGGGCATCGAGCGTTTCGCGGTGCTTGCGCCAAGCCTCGGCATCAGGCTCCAGATAAGGCACTTCCCAGCGCGTCTTACCGATCTCGGAGTCTGGCGGCGGCGCGTCGGCAAGGCCTTCGGCGGACTCCTGGCGAATGAAGCGATGCTGCGCGTCGCTCTCCCAGTACACGTCGAAGGAGAATTGCACGAGGGTGCGAAAACGCTCCTCAGCTTCCCGCAGCGCCTCTTCGGCGCGCTTGCGATCGTTGATGTCGACGGCCACTACGGCAAGAAAAGCCGGCGTGCTATCCGTCGCGGGAATAAAAAAGGTATTGACGGCGGCCCATAAGAACTCGCCGTCCTTGCGTCGGTAACGCCTTTCAATTCGATAGCTACGCCGCGGCCCGGCAACGATCTCATCAATACGCTTTCGCATCGCTGCCCGATCTTCCTCGGGAGTAATATCCAGGACCGTAAGGTTTCGCAGCTCGTCCCCGGTGTAGCCGGTCATCCGCTGGAAAGCCTCGTTCGCTGTCTGATATCTTCGGCGCTCAAAATCGAACGTCGCAATGCCGACTGCGGTCGTTTCGAATACGGCTCGCCAGCGCTCCTCGCTTCCGCGCAACCCCGCTTCAGCGCTCCTGCGCTTGATGAACTGGCCGATCTGGCTGCCGATCGCCGATAATGTTGCAAGCTGCTCGGCATCGCGCTCCCGAGGCGCGCTACTGAAAAACTCGACGATCCCAAGCGCTTCGGTGTCGAGCAGGATTGGGAAAATAACTCCTCCATGCAGCCCCGCCCGCGATGCCGCCGGGGCGCGCAAGAATTCGGGTTCGGTCGTCGCATCGACCATCCAGATTGGTAATGCGCTTCGCCAAACCTGACCGAGCCGGCCTTCCTCGACCGCGAAGATCCGCTCGCGGCAGACCGTGTCGAATTCCGCGGTCGCGATATCCGGCGCATGCCAAAGGCAATCGCAGCGGAGCGGGATACCCTCTCTATGGACACCCCAGAGAGCGCCCCAATCCCATTCCAGGTTCTCGCCGATCGCCCGAAGCAGATGCGGAGCGGCGTCGCCAAGACTATCGGACTCGGCTAGGACGCGCGTGACGGCATGCTGGGCGGCACGGCGCTGCTCGTCGCGCTTGCGCTCGGTGATGTCTTCGCAGGCAATCAAGATAACTGCATCATTGCCCCACCGCCGTACGGCCTTGGCATTCTCACGCACCCAAAGCACGGTGCCGTCCTTGCGGAGTTTGCGGATTTCCCAGCTATGCGAACAGCCAAGTTCTCCCAGGCAGGCTGCCACATGGCTTCTAACGAGCTCTCGATCTTCCTCAAAAAAGACGGTCAGCACCGATTGTCCGATCAACTGGACGGTTGTATAGCCGAGTTGAGCGGCGCCAAAAGCATTCACGGACAGCACTGCTCCGGTTGGGCTCACCATGAAATACATCACCGGATTATGTTCGAATACTTCTCGCCACTGCTCCTCGCTTTCTCGCAGCGTTTCCATGGCGCGCTTGCGCTCGGTAATGAGAAAGGTCGCCAGCCCGATTACAGCGACACTGATCGATGCTTTGACGCCGATGCCGCCAGCCTCCGTCTCGCTGAAACCCGGCAAGAAGAAGGCCAACAGTGTGAGACCCGCGCACCCCGCACCGACCAGCGCGATGCCTAGCGCGCTGCTGAAACGGGCCGCCAGCAGCACCACGACCACATAGCACACGGCGACCGCGAGTTTCGTCGCTGTGATCGCTTCGGCGATGAAGATCCCGATCGCGAGTGCGGCGGTCGCGACCGCGAGCAGCGCGGAGGGGGCACTCCGCCATGAGTGCGCTTGAAGCCTCATCATGGTTCCGGCTCGATCTTTACGTCGTCTCCAGCTTAACACGGCAGTTCCCAACTTTTGTGCCAGGCAAGGAGGTGCCGGCGCCCTGGGGAGGAAGCCGCGCGATCAGCACACAAATGTGCCTTGTCGCTCGGGCGAGTTCCTATATTAAAGGAATCTGTAGCTGCTCGCGAGGCAAGCTCTTAGGATTGCTCGGTGCCGCGCTATCGCTATCCTCTCAGCCGTACTTTTCCACGCTTCGCCGTGCTCGGCGTAGGAAGGACGCGCCGGCAAAACCACGACCGTCCCGGCGGGCGCTGACGATGGCCGAGGCGATACCAACCGTTATCGTCGTGGATGATGATCCCGCAATCCGGGAGTCGATCGGCGGCCTCCTTCGATCCGTCGGGCTGCAAGCGAAATTGTTCACCTCGGTGGATGAATTCCTCAAGGCCGGACGGACGGACGGGCCGGCCTGCCTGGTGCTCGATGTCCGGCTGCCCGGACGAAGCGGCCTTGATTTCCAACGAGAGCTCGCCGCCGCGAATATCCACCTCCCGATCATCTTCATAACCGGATATGGCGACATCCCGATGTCTGTCACGGCGATGAAGGGCGGAGCAATCGAGTTCCTGACCAAGCCATTCCGCGACCAAGATTTGCTCGACGCGATCCAGCTCGGCATCACGCGCGACCGCGGTCGCCTGGAGAACGAAAAAGCTCTGGCGGGGTTGCGGGCGCGCTTCGAGACCCTCACCCCCCGCGAGCGTGAGGTGATGGCCTTGGTCGTGGCTGGCCGCCTCAACAAGCAGATCGCCTACGAGATCGGCGTCAGCGAAATCACCGTAAAAGTCCATCGTGGCCAGGTCATGCGCAAGATGCAGGCGGCTTCTCTGCCTGATTTGGCCCGGATGGCCGATAGGCTGAACCTCACCAGGGAACAGTCTCAGAGCTGTTAGGCAGTATCTAGACACGGCCTATTTCGGTCGAGTCGCACTCTTCCAGCGCGGTACTATACCAAAGTCTAATAAGAACGATTCTCAAGCGGCAGTCATTCATCCGCCGATGCAATAGCACGATCTAAACCGCTCCCTTAGCTTTGATCGCGAGATTAACCCCTTTGTTGGAGGCGATCATGCAGCGACGCAACCAGCGCACGAACCCGCGCCAAATTGCCAGCCGCCATAGACCAAGGCGATGGGCTGCAATGAACACGGAACCTTATCCAGAGCCGGCCCTCTGGCAGGCAAACCCGCTGCCGCAAGGCGCCAACCGGCCGAGCCCGGCAACCGCCGACGCGGCTGTCGAATTCGGGCGTTTCCGCGTATTGCTGCGCCAACGGCAGCTGCTAGCCGACGATGTTCCGATCGAGCTGGGTACGCGCGCCTTCGATCTCCTTCTGGCCCTCTTGGAGGCCGACGGCTTGCTCGTCTCCAAGGAGGAGCTCGTCAGCCGGGTGTGGCCCGATGTCGTGGTGTCGGAAGAGAACCTCAAGGTTCAAGTTTCCGCATTGCGCAAGGCGCTGGGCGCGGACCGCGATGTCATTCGCACCGAATTCGGCCGCGGCTACCGCTTCACCGGCGTGCTCTGCTCGAATGCGGCGGCGGATGGGTATCAGCACCCGACACGAGCAAAGCAGCGGTCTGCCCTCATCCTTCCCTCCCACGCAAGCGGAGGGGGAGGGAGGAGGCCGCAGAACCGTTGGCAATCGTTCCGGTGTAGTTTCGGTTCGAGCTAGCGACCAAGCGCTGTGACCGAAACCGGCGGCAATTGGTGTCGTCACAGCCACGCCTCGCCGCGATGCGAGATGGCACGGCTGATCCGTAGCCGGCAATCAGGATTACCTGACCACCGCTGCCAAATTCGGCACTGTTGCATGACGATAATTTACCGCGATTTACCGCAGTTAATGATGCTTGGACGTAGCGCCGCCTAAATTAGGACCATGCGCTTGACGCCGTGCATTGGAATAGCCGTAACCTTAAACTGCAGGAGCGCAACGAGTGACGCAGATAACTGGTGTTGACGCTCTGGAGGCAACTGCGAAACGAGTGGACCGTAGTGGTTCTGCACGGATGGGGGCCGGTTTGCCAAAACCGGTTCTTGACGATCGATATCTGCGCGAAGAAATTCTAGCGCTAATCCCACGCCTCGAGCGCTTTGCGCGTGCTCTGACGCATGATGTCGTGAGCGCCGACGATCTCGTTCAGGACTGTCTCGCCCGTGCGCTGGAGAAAATCCACATGTGGGAGCCAGGAACCGATCTTCGGGCCTGGCTATTCACAATTCTGTACCGCCAACATATAAGCCACACGCGCCGGGACGCGCGGCATCGAGAGGGTGTCGAACTGCAGGAATCCGATGCGAGTTTGATGTTGCCGCCCAATCAGACTGCGCGGCTCGAACTTCGCGATTTGGAACGCGGTCTCGCCAAACTGCCTGAGGAGCAACGGTCGGTAATTCTGCTCGTTGGATTGGAAGGCATGGATTACGCCGAAGCCGCGGCAGCTGTGAATGCTCCGCTCGGGACGGTACGTTCGCGAATTGCCCGCGGCCGCGAGAGCTTGCGTAAGGCGACCGGACTTTTTCCCGCTCGCCATTCCCCAAGAAGGATTTCCCGCCTGTCCGTACGCAGGCCACACCGGCGCCCAAATCACAGGAGGTCCTCCAATGAAATTGCTACCCGTCGCCATCTTAGCATGCCTCGCAGCTGCTCCCGTTGCGGCTCAGCAGCGCGAAGTTGGCCCGATGCCGGGGCTGCATGCCGTAAACCCCAGCATGTCGTTGTCGGCGCCGACGAACGGCCCGCTGCAAGAACAGATGCGACAGGACTACGCCACTCAGCTTATGGGGACGCAGCGTGAGCTCCTCCAGCAGAACCCGTCGGGCCTCGGCCGACAGGAGCAGGCGATCGGTCGGGAGCTCAACGGCTACACGCCGCGTTAGCCGCGAGGGGTGGGTCTCTCTCCGGTTGCCACGAAGGCAGCCGGAGAGATCGCGCGACGGGTCAGCTGGCTGGGACCGCCTGCCAGCCGGTGTTGCACTGCGCTACATACGGGTAATAGCCTGCCGGATCGGAGCAATAGTACCAGGTTTGGCTGGCGTAAGGCTGGCTGTAGTCGTAGTAGTCATAATCCGGATAAGAGCCCCACCACGGATAATCATAATACGTCCACGCCAGTCCGGGGCCGGCCAACCACCAGCCGTAGCGTCCGCCGTGCCAGCCATGGTACCAGTGCCCCTCGCGCCCGCCGGCAAAGCCGTTGTGCAGGCCCGCGAAGCTACCGTGGAACCCGCCTGCCCGTGGAACCCGCCGCCGTGGAACCCACCGCCGTGGAACCCGCCGCCGTGGAACCCGCCAAATCCGCCGCCGTGGAAACCCCCTCCGCCGCCGTGCCCTCCGCCCCCACCCCCGTGCGCTGCGTGGGCGAGATCTGGCTGGCAGAGGACAGCCGCGCCCAGCAATGCAGCTGCAATGCTCACCACACGCCGCCTTTTACGAGGCCGGGCTCTGCTATTGCCTAATTCGCGCATCGATAACTCCTTATCGTACCTAGCCGCGCAGGGCATTCAATGACGACCCAGCCGGCCTTTCATGAGCGGATATGTGTTGCTGATGCCAGCTGCGCCAATCACTCTTAGTAAATTTTGGTAAATACGATCGCGAACAGCGCAACGAAGCTTCGCCCGTTCGGTTCTCGCTTTGCGAAGCGAAAGTTGCTGCGCTTTACAAATTCTTACCAAACTTTACTCGGGCTGGGTCACCGCACACCTAAATCTGCAAATTTGATGTTGGCCCAGGAGTGAGCGGGGGTTTTGCTTGGGGATCGTTCGCTTTGCGCTGAAATACCCACACACCTTCTACGTGGTGGCAGCGCTGATCCTGTTTCTCGGCGTGACCGCCGCCGTCGAAATGCCGACCGATATTTTCCCCGAGATCAACATCCCGGTGGTCACGGTGATCTGGCAGTACACCGGCCTCGACACGACCGAGATGGAGCAGCGTTTCACCACCTACAGCCAGTACGCGATCAGCTCCAACGTCAACGGCATCAAGGACATCGAAGCCGAAACGGTCAACGGCATTTCGGTGCAGAAGCTCTATTTCCAGCCCGATGTGAACCTCGACCTGGCGATCTCGCAGATCGTCGCCGCGACGAACGCGATCCGCGCATTGCTGCCGACCGGGACCCAGCCGCCGATTGTCGTGCAATACAGCGCATCGGCCGTTCCCGTCCTGCAGATCAGCCTCAGCTCCGACAGGCTCAGCGAGTTGCAGCTCTACGACTACGGCATCTACCGGCTGCGGCAGATGATCGCGCCGGTCCACGGCGTCACATTGCCGACCCCGGCCGGCGGAAAATACCGGCAGATCATGGTGGACATCGATCAGACGAAGCTTTTGTCCAAAGGGCCTGACGCCGCTGCAGGTCGTGAATGCGGTCAACGCGCAGAACCTGACCCTCCCCGGCGGCGATGAGAAGATCGGCAAGACCGATTACACCGTCCGCACCAATTCGATGCCGCCGACAATCGAGGCGCTCAACGACATCCCGGTCAGCTACTCGAACGGCGCCACCGTCTTCCTCCGGGACATCGGTCACGTGCGGGACGGCAATCTCGTGCAGCAGAACATCGTCCGGGCAGACGGCAAACGCTCGGTCCTGCTCAGCATCATCAAGAACGGCAATGCTTCGACATTGACGGTTGTCAATGCGGTCAAGCATATGCTCGACATTGCGCGGCCAAGCGGCACCCGCCGGCATGGTCATCAAATCGCTGTTCGATCAGTCGGTGTTCGTCACCTCCTCGGTGATAGCCGTGCTGCGTGAAGGGGCGATCGCCGCCGGGCTCACGGCGCTGATGATCCTTCTCTTCCTCGGCTCGTGGCGCCCGACGATCGTCGTGATGATCTCGATCCCGCTGGCGATGCTGACCTCGCTCGTCGTGCTCTATTTCCTCGGCGAGACGATCAACACGATGACATTGGGCGGCCTGGCGCTTGCGGTCGGCATTCTCGTCGACAATTCGACGGTCACGATCGAGAACACCTACCGCCTGCTCGACGAGGAGAAAATGCCGCTGCCTCGGGCGACGCTGCATGGCGCCGCCGAAATCGCGATGCCGACCCTGGTGTCGACCTTGCGATCAGCTGCGTCTTCACCTCGGTGATCTTTCTCGAAGGCGCCGGCGAAATACCTGTTCACCCCGCTCGGCCTTGCCGTCGTCTTCGCGATGCTCGCCTCCTACGGCCTATCGCGAACCCTGACGCCGATCACGATCGGCCAGCTGCTGAAGCGCCAGCATCAGCGCGGCCCAGCGGGAAATTCCGGCGACGGTTTCTTTCGCCCGGTTCCATGCCTCGTTCGAGCGCGGCTTCGAGCGTCTGCGGGAAGGTTATGTCGGGCTGCTCACAATGCTGCTGACCCGTCGGTTCATTGTCCCGATCCTCGCCGTCCTCGTGCTCGCTCTTGGCGCCGTGATGTTCGTCTTTGTCGGCCGCGATTTCTATCCGGCCATTGATGCGCGGCATGATCCAACTCCATGTTCGCGCACCGCCGGGCACCCGCATCGAAGTGACGGAACAGATCTTCCAGGCGGTCGAGGACAAGATCCGCCAGGTCATTCCGAAGCAAGACCTCGATCTGATCGTCGACAATTTCGGGGTGCCGGCGCGCTCCTACAATTGGGCGTTCTCCGACGGCACGACGATCGCGGTCAATGACGGCGTGATCATGGTTTCGCTCAACGAGGGCCACGCGCCAACCGCCGACTACGTCCGCAACTTACGGCAGGTGCTGCCGGCGGCTTTCCCCGAGGACATGTTCTATTTCCAGTCCGCCGATATGGCGACGCAGATTCTGAATTTCGGGCTTACCGCACAGATCGATGTGCGCACCGTCGGCTATGACCGGGTCAAAAATCTGCGCATTGCCGAGGAGATGCGCCGCCGCATTGCCGCAATTCCCGGCATTGTCGACGCGCATCTGCAGCAGGAGGTGTATGCGCCCGATTTTTATGTCCAGATCGACCGCGCGCGGGCTCTGCAGTTCGGTATCAACACTAACGACATCGGCAACAACATCACCACGAGCCTCAGTTCCTCCGAGCAGGTCCAGCCCAATTTCTGGACCGATCCGACCAACGGCATTCCCTATTACATCGCCGTGCAAACACCGCAGTACCTGGTCAGCTCGCTGAACGATCTCGGGAACACGCCAGTCAGCACCCTGACTGCGCCACCGGCAACGCAACCGGTTCCGGGAGAGCTCGGCAATGTGTCGACCTCCGCGCCGGTCAGCACGACGACCGCGCCGGGGGCAACGCTGCCGGTTCCGGGAGAGCTGAGCAATGTGGCGACCTTCACCCGCGACTCGGTGCCGGGTAGTGCGAACGAGGCCAATATCCAGCCGGTCTACGAGGTTTATGCCAGCACCCAAGGACGCGATCTCGGCAGCATCGCGACCGACATCGACAAGGTCACGACCGATCTCAAGAAAGACCTTTCCCCCGGCAACACGATCCAGGTGACCGGCCAAATCGACAGCATGAACCAGGCCTTCCGCGACATGACGATCGGTCTGCTGTTCGCGGCCGTGTTCGTTTACTTGCTGATGGTCGTCAATTATCAGAATTTCGGCGATCCGTTCGTCGTCATTCTGGCGCTGCCGGCGACCTTCTGCGGCATCGTCACGATGCTTTACATTACCAATACGACCCTCAGCGTTCCCTCGCTGATGGGTGCGATCATGGCGGTCGGCGTCGCCTCGGCAAACTCGATCCTGCTCGTCACTTTCGCGCGCGAGCAGCAGCTCGCCGGCAGCAAAGCCTTCGATGCCGCGATCTCGGCCGGGCACACCCGAATCCGGCCGGTGCTGATGACCGCCACCGCGATGATCGTCGGCATGATCCCGATGGCGATCGGCGGCCCGGGCGAGGAGCAGAACGCCGCGCTGGCGCGCGCCGTCATCGGCGGCCTCCTGTTTGCGACCCCGACGACCCTCCTCGTCGTGCCCTACCTGTTTGCGATGCTGCGCAAGGGCAATGACGGCAAACCGGCCCACGGCGTCTTCGAGGAGGTTCCCGAATGAGCGATCTCGAGCAGCCACCGCTGCTGAAGGGACCACCACCGCGGCCGCTGCTTCCGGCGCCCGATCGCGATAGCCCCGAATTCGCCGCCCAGCGGGCCCCCCAGGCGGCGCGGACCTGGGCGCCCGTTGCTTGGCCTCGGCGTGCTGTTGCTATTTACATGCGCTCTCGCGCTGGGCGTATGGCGGCATTACGAGCAGAGCCGCCAGGTCATGGACACCGCCGAGCAGCAGGCGAACTTCGTCCCGAGCGTGCGCGTCGAGGCGGTGGCGCAGCGTTTCGGCAGCCTCCACGTGACGTTGCCGGCGACAACGCTCGGCTTCGAGGCAGCAAATATTTATGCCCGCGCCAGCGGCTATGTGCTAAAGCGCTATGTCGATATCGGCGATCAGGTCAAAGCCGGGCAGCTCCTCGCGGAAATCACTGCACCCGAAGTCGAGGCGCAGGTTGCCCAATATCAGAACAGTCTTCAGCAGGCACAGGCGACGGTACGCCAAAACGAGGCGCAGCGCGCGTCGACAGATGTGACCAGCAGGCGTATTTCCATGCTTGCCAAGGACAGCTGGGCGCCGCAGGAGCAGGCCGACACCGATCGGTACAACTATCAGGCCCAGCAGCACGCGACGACCGCGGCTCAGTACAATGCCGCGGCGATGCAGCAGCAGCTAAGTTATTTCAACCAGCAGAAGATCTACCAGCAGGTCGTTGCTCCGTTCGACGGCGTGATCACGCAGCGCAACATCGACGTCGGCAGCCTGATCACGGCCGACGCGGCCGGCGGCACCTCGATGTTTTCGATGACCCACAGCGACCTGATCCGGGTTTGGATTTATGTGCCGCAGGATTCCGCCTTTGGCGTCAAACCCGGCATCGAGGCCGTCCTTCGCGTGCCGGCGATGCCCAACCTCACGTTCCATGGCAAAGTGACGCGGATCGCCGAGGCGCTGCAGCCGGGAACGCGGACTCTGCTGACCGAGGTCGACGTTCCCAATCCGGATGGCGCGCTGCAGCCGGGGGCCTATTGCATTGTCGAACTGAAGATCCCGCGCACATCGCCGGCTCTGATCGTGCCGGCCTCGGCAATCATCTTTAATCAGAACGGCATGCAGGTCGCGGTGGTCGAAAACGGCGTCGCCCATCTGCACAAGATTGCGATCACCACCGATTACGGCACCGAGGTCGAGGTCAACGAGGGCGTCCAGAACGGCGACCAAGTAGTATTGCAACCACCCGTGAACTTGGCTGACGGCGACACGGTGCAGATCACCCCGGAACCCCCAGCAGCGACGCCGTAATTCGCATTAGGGAAACGTATCGAATGAGGCGAACCATCATTCGCCTGATCCTGGTTGGATCTATGCTGGTGCTCCCGGCCTGCGCCAATGCGATTGACATTATCTGTCCTCCCGCAGGCCAGTGTCCAAACGTGAGTTCGGGGCATGGAGGCGGCTACTGATTTACGACGCTTAACGAGGCTTTACTTCGGAAATCGATGACCCGCCATAAGCTGTGGCGAACGGCGGTCTTCGGTCAAGAGGTTTCAAATGTCAGCGAAAGTTCAGGTCATCTTTTACAGCATGTATGGGCATGTTTATCAGGATGGCGGAGGCGATCGCCGAAGGCGCGCGCGAAGCCGGAGCCGGCGAGGTGAGCCTGTGGCAGGTGCCGGAACTCGTCCCCGGCGAGATATTGGAAAAGAGCGGCGCAGCTGCTGCCCGCGCGGCCTTCGCCCATGTGCCGGTGGCAAATCCAACGCAGTTGGCGGACGCCGACGCGCTCATCTTCGGCACTCCGACCCGCTTCGGCAACATGGCCGCCCAGATGCGAAACTTCCTCGATCAAACGGGTGGGTTGTGGGCGAACGGTGCGCTGGTCGGCAAGGTCGGGAGCGTCTTCGCAAGCACGGCATCGCAGCACGGCGGTCAGGAGACGACGCTCGTCAGTTTCCATACCACCTTGCTGCACCATGGGATGATTGTCGTCGGCGTCCCCTACACTGAGCCGCGGCTGACGAATATGGCTGAAATCAGCGGCGGCACTCCTTATGGCGCCACGACTTTGGCCGGGATCGACCGCTCACGCCAGCCGAGCGAAAACGAGCCCGCGATCGCCCGCTTTCAGGGCAGGCATGTGGCACAGATCACCAACGCGCTGAGCGCCGGCCGCAAAGCAATGGGCTAATATAAGGCCACCCTATTGGCGCGTCGGAGCTAGATTAGTCCTGGGCTTGTCCGCGCAGCCGGCAGGCTCTGCGAGCGTGCCGAGAAGCGCTTTTGCGGCCTTGAGGTCGGCCGTGTCGAACCCCTCGGTGAACCGGTCGTAGACCGGCTGGAGGAGCGCCATGGCGTCGGCAGAACGGCCCTGGTCGCGCAGCAGCCGGGCAAGGCTCGTAGCGGCGCGCAGTTCCCAGGAGAGGGCGCCTTGCCGGCGCGCCCAGTCGAGCGCTTGCCGGAAATGATCCTCGGCCGTCGCCTCGGCTCCTTGTGCGCCCTGCAGCAGCAGTAGCTCGCCCTCGATGCGCAGCAAGTCGGCGATTGCCCAGCGTTCTTCGGTCTGCTCGCTCGATGTCAGCGCCTCCTCGATCGCGGCGAGCCCGTCGGCGATGTGCCCGGCACGGCCCAAAGCTTCCGCAAGCTCACTCAGGAACGTGAGGAACCGCAAGGCGGACCTTGCTTCGCCGAGTTCGTCAAAGCCGGCGCGCAGCATCCGTAACCCGGTGATGACATCGCCGCGGTGGATGACGAGCACTCCCTGATAGCTGCGGCCCCAAGCATGCCAGAGTGGCAGCCCATGCCTTGTCGAATGGTCGAGCAGCATTCCAATGTGATGTTCCGCCGCAGCCAGATTGCCGGTCCACAGCGCAATCGGACACGCCGCTAAGGCAAGTGCGTGACACAGCGATGTCGCGTGATTGGCCGCGCGAGCGTCCTCGATGCTGCCTCCGGCCGCGCGCATCGCCTGATCGGAAAACCCTGCAGCCACAGGATTCGCGCAAGAAACACGCGCGCCGTCACCCGCAGATCGAGCTGAAAGCGGATGGTGTGCCTATAGTCGGAAGTCACGCAATCAGCGAGGACGCGCTCGAGATGGCGCCGCGCACTGGTGTGGTCGCCCAGATGATGCTGGGCAGCGCCGATCAATCGATCGCCGACAAGCCGGTCCTTCGGGTCAGCCCTTTTTGCGGCCAGGCTGGAGAACCTTTCCGCTAACGCCAGAGCGACGCGACACCGACCGCTCGAGGCATCAAAATGTACAGGCCCCAGAGCGAACGCAACTGATACTCTGCATCGTCAAGGGTTTCGGCGAGCTCGAGGGCCTTTGTCCCGGCCGTGCCGATCTCAGGACCGGTAACGCCTCTGGTATATATCAGCGATGCACCCAGAGCGGCGTACAGCTTCATCTCGCGGCGCGCATCCTGGTTCGCTCCGGCTGAGAGAGCAGCCAGCGCCCGCTCGACACGGCTGCGACACTCGTCCAATAGCGACAAGTGCATCCACAGGGGCACCGCGGCGGCAGTCACCGCCACGCCGATTGTTAAATCGCCATTCGGCGAAAACGCCCAGCCGAGCGACGCGCGCAAATTGTCAAGACGCCACCCGTAATCGGCTACCCATTCGGCGGTTCGCCGCGTTTCCCACTCGATTTCGGCCCGCTCGAAAAGGTCTCGGTAAAATTCGGCGTGGCGACGCGCGACCGCGTCCAACTCGCCGCTTTGGGCAAGCTTTTCGAGCGCATAGGCCCGCGCCGTATCGAGCAAGCGGTAGCGCGCTATAATGCTGTTGACATTTACCGCGACGAGCGATTTCGCGACCAGATCGGAAAGCCCGTCGACGACTTCTGCCGGCGCGAGCTCGGCGCGCGGCGCGACCGCGCTGGCGGCTTCCAGGCTGAAGGCGCCGGCAAAGATCCCCAACCGGCGCAGAACGACGCGTTCGGGCTCGGGCAGTAGCTCGTAGCTCCAGTCGAGCGTCGCCCGCAGGGTCTGGTGCCGCGGCAACGCCGTCCGCCGGCCGCCGGTCAGCAGCTGGAAACGATCGTCGAGGCGGGCGGCAACCTCCTCGATGCCAATTGCAGCGGCGCGCGCCGCCGCCAGCTCGATCGCAGCGGGATGCCGTCAAGCCGCCGGCAGATCGTCGCGATCAACGCTGCGATATGCCGGTCCGGCGCAAAACTCGGCTGCGCTGCCCCTGCCCTCTCGATGAACAGCCGAACGGCGCCGTACCGTAGAGGGTCGTCCTCGGCCTCCGCATCCGCCGCCGGTACGGCGAGCGGCGGCACCGAGTAGATCTGCTCTCCCTCGGCCCGAAGGGGCTCGCGGCTGGTGGCGATGACCTGCACCGCCGAGCCGGCTCGCAGCACCGCCTCGGCCATGCCTACGGCGGCATCCATCACGTGCTCGCAGGTGTCCAGCACCAGCAACAACGGCCGGTCGGCGAGCGCCTGCGCCACGCGTTGTGCCGAAGCCTCACCGCCACCAAGCTCCAGCCCAACAGCGGCGGCAACTGTAGCCGGAACCAGGCCGGGGCCGGAGAGCGGCGAGAACTCGGCCAGCCACACACCATCGGCAAAGTGCGGCAGTATCTGGCGCGCGGCCGCGAGGGCGAGCTGCGTCTTGCCGATCCCGCCAGCCCCAGTCAACGAGACCAGCCGATGAGCGCCAATGAGGCTTACGACCTCGGCAGCACGGCCAATCAGCTCGGAAACCGGCACCGGCAAGTTGGTCGACGGCAGCGCCGCTGCGGACTGCGCCGCGGCCATTCCCGCACCGGCGCACTCGTCCGGGCCCCCTGACAGCTCGCGGATCTCGCCGGTGAACCGATAGCCGCGTCCGGCGACCGTGCGGATCAGATCCCGCTCCGCGCCGAAGGCAGCGCGCAACGCCGAGATATGACATTGCAGATTGTTTTCCTCGACGACCCGGTCGGGCCACACGCGCGCCATCAGTGCGCCTTTGAGGACGACCTCGCCACGCGCCTCTATCAGCGCCATCAGCACGTCGAAAGCGCGCGCCCCGAGCTTGCTCGGCTGGGCGTCGGCGAAAAGCTCGCGCCGGCGCGGCAACACCCGGAAACGTCCAAACGCGAGGCTCGCCGGTGTTTCGGATACATGTTCCATAAATCGCTAACGCGGGCCGCCTCAGATTCTCCAGGAAAAACCAGCACGCAGCGCGCCGGCTGGCGCGCGGGCAGAACTTTTCAGGTCTATCCAGACCGACCCCAAGGACTCTTCAGGTGTTGCTGCTTAGCTCTGCGGAGAGGCGATCGATGCGACCGCCTGCCGACCTTGGAAAAAGAATTCTGCCCCAGTGGCAATCATACGGAAAGGATAACGACGATGTCTGAAGCCAAGCCCCTCCCGGGAAAGCTGCTCCTCTCGCCAACCGACCACACGCTGATAATGATCGACTTTCAGTCGCAGATGGCCTTCGCGACGAAGTCGATCGACGCTGTTCTGCTTCGCAACAACGCTGGCCTCGTTGCGTCAGCGGCGGCCGGCTTCCGCGTGCCGACCATCCTGACGACCGTCGCGGAAAAGACCTTCTCCGGTCCGATGTTCAGTGAGATCATGGACGCCCTCCCCGGCCAGGCTCTGATCGACCGCACGTCGATGAACACGTGGGAAGATGCTACGGTCATCAAGCAGGTCAATGCGATCGGCAAGAATCGCGTGGTCCTCGCCAGCCTCTGGACCAGTGTCTGCATCGTCGGGCCCGCGCTGTCGGCGCTCGATCAGGGCTTTGAGGTCTGCGTCGTCGCTGACGCCTGCGGCGACGTCTCGACCGAGGCGCATGACCGCGCGATGGACCGTATGGTCCAGGCAGGGGCCCAGCCGATGAGCGCCGTGCAGTATCTCCTCGAGCTGCAGCGCGACTGGGCCCGTACCGAGACCTACGAACTGACCATGGGCATTGCGAAGAAGTTCGGTGGCGCTTACGGCCTTGGAGTCATCTACGCCAAGACGATGTTCGGCGCTTCTGAAGGGCACTCCTATCCAGCTGATCGGTAAGCGCTAATCAATCTACTCTCGGTGGTGGTCGGCCGGCGGCATGCCATTCCGCTGTGCGCTGGCCGGCCATTGCCACCTGTCCTGTCCGCTATGGAGACGAGCCAGTGAAGATTTACCTGATATCGCTCGGCGTGGGCATTCTGGTTGGCGTGATCTACTGCCTGCTGAACGTCCGCTCGCCAGCTCCGCCGCTTGTCGCGCTCGTCGGCTTGGCGGGCATGCTCGTCGGCGAGCAGATTATCCCTGTCGGCAAGCACATGCTGGCGGGCTCGGCCTTCCATGTCGCTTGGCGACAGTCAAACTGCACGGCGCATATCTTTGGAATGCTCCCCGGCGAGCAGTCCGACCAGGCCGAGACCGCAGCGGCCAAAGTACCGGAGGCACTCTTATGAACCCACAGACCACTTCTCCTGACGTCATCCTGCACAACGGCCGCTTCACGACATTGGAACGCTCCAATCCGACGGCCAGCGCCGCGGCGATCAAGGACGGCAAGTTCTCGGCCGTGGGAACAGATGCCGAGGTCATACCTCTTGCCGGCGCGAACACGCGCCTGATTGACCTGAAGGGCCGCAGCGCGCTGCCGGGGCTGATCGATAATCATCTCCACATCATCCGCGGCGGCTTGAACTACAATATGGAATTACGTTGGGACGGCGTACGCTCGCTCGCCGACGCCATGAGCATGTTCAAGCGGCAGGTGGCGATCACCCCGCCGCCGCAATGGGTGCGGGTGGTCGGCGGCTCACCGAGCATCAATTCGCCGAGAAGCGGCTGCCGACCATCGACGAGCTCAATGCCGTCGCTCCCGACACGCCCGTCTTCCTGCTCCACGTTTACGACCGGGCGATGCTCAACGGCGCTGCGCTGCGCGCCGTCGGGTACGGCAAGGCCACGCCGAACCCGCCGGCCGGCGAGATCGTCCGCGACGCGAGCGGCAACCCGACCGGACTGCTCCTCGCCAAGCCCAACGCCGGCATCCTCTATGCGACGCTCGCCAAGGGGCCAAAGCTGCCCTTCGAGTATCAGGTGAACTCGACGCGGCATTTCATGCGCGAGCTGAACCGGCTCGGCGTCACCGGCGCGATCGACGCCGGGGGCGGCTTCCAGAACTATCCGGAGGACTATGCCGTCATCCAGAAGCTGTCCGACGATGGCCAGCTGACGATCCGCCTCGCCTACAACTGCTTCACCCAGACATCGAAGGGCGAGAAGGAGGATTTCCTCAACTGGACGAGGACCTCGAAATACAAGCAGGGCGACGACTATTTCCGCCACAACGGCGCCGGCGAGATGCTGGTCTACTCCGCCGCCGACTTCGAGGATTTCCGCCAGCCGCGCCCCGACATGCCGCCGGAAATGGAGGGCGAGCTCGAGGCGGTGGTGCGCATTCTGGCCGAGAACCGTTGGCCGTGGCGGCTGCACGCGACCTATGACGAGACGATCTCGCGCGCGCTCGACGCCTTCGAGAGAGTGGCTTACGACGTTCCGCTCGAAGGGCTGAACTGGTTCTTCGATCACGCCGAGACGATCTCGGACCGATCGATCGATCGGATCGCGGCGCTGGGCGGCGGCATCGCGGTGCAGCACCGCATGGCCTATCAGGGCGAATATTTCGTCGAGCGATACGGTAGCGGCGCCGCGGAGGCGACGCCGCCAGTGGCGCGGATGCTGGAGAAGGGCGTCAAGGTCTCGGCCGGCACCGACGCGACGCGCGTCGCCTCCTACAATCCCTGGGTCTCGCTTGCCTGGCTCGTCACCGGGCGGACGGTCGGCGGCCTCAGGATCTATCCGCAGCGCAACTGTCTCGACCGCGAAACCGCACTGCGCATGTGGACAGAAAAGGTAACCTGGTTCTCCAACGAGGAGGGCAAAAAGGGCCAGATTCACGTCGGGCAGCTCGCCGATCTGATTGTCCCCGATCGGGATTTCTTTGCCTGCGCCGGTGACGAAATCGCGGATACGACGTCCGACCTTACCGTTGTCGGCGGCAAGGTCGTCTACGGCGCCGGGGACTTTGCGCATCTCGACGACACGTCTCCGCCGCCTGCCATGCCCGACTGGTCGCCGGTGCGCCAGTTCGGCGGCTATGCCGCCTGGGGCGATCCGGACGGCGCCGGCGCACCCGGGTTCCGGCGCAAGGCGGCCATAAGCTGCGGCTGCACCAATAGCTGCGGCGCCCACGGCCACGACCACGCTGCGGCCTGGTCGAGCAAGCTCCCGATCTCGGATCTCAAAGGTTTCTGGGGTGCGCTCGGCTGTTCCTGCTGGGCCGTGTGAGGGGGGGCCGCTCGCGGGGGAGCATCTTCGCGTACAATCGACTTAGGCAGTTTTCCGCGAGGTTCCTATGGAGCATGACCATGCGCGCTCTGCAATTCGCCGAATTCGGTCCGGTCTCGAACCTGCGCCTGCTCGAGCTGCCGGATCCCAAGCCTGATTCCAAGACCGCGATCGTCAAGGTCGCGGCCGGCGCGATCAGCCCCAGCGACGTCAGGAACGTCGAGGGTAAGATGGTGGGCACGACACTGCCGCGCGTGCCCGGGCGCGACTATGCCGGCACAGTCGTTCAAGGGCCGGCCGAGTGGATCGGCGCCGAAGTGTGGGGAACCGGTGGCGATATCGGCTACTCGATCGACGGCAGTCATGCAGAGTTCTTGGCCGTACCGGTCGCGAGCCTTCGGCGCAAACCCGAAGCGCTGTCGTTGGAGCAGGCGGCGGCGATCGGCGTCGCCTATCTCGCCGCCTGGCTCGGCGTTGTCGAGTACGCGCAGCTCGCTTCGCGAGAGACGTTGCTGGTGACCGGCGCGGGCGGTGGGGTCGGCGGCGCGGTGGCGCAGATCGGGAAATGGCGCGGAGCTCGCGTCATCGGCGTGGATCAACGAAAGCTCCCCGATGATTCGCCGGCGGCGGGCGCCATCGACGAGTTCTTCGTGCTCGGCGATGAGCCTCTCGAAGCCGTCCTTCGTCGCGCCACGAACGGCCGCGGGGCACAGGTCGTGTTCGACACTGTGGGCGGCCCCCTCTTCGAGCCGGCGCTGAAGTCCTTGGCCCATGGCGGCCGCCAGCTCGAAATTACCTCGGTGGGAGACCGCCGCGTCAGCTTCGACCTTCTCGACTTCTACCACAACGAGAGCCGTCTGTTCGGCGTCGACACCCGACATCGCGATGCCGTAGCCTCGGGGGCGTTGCTTGAGGCGCTCACGCCGGTGTTCGAGCAGGGCACATTCAAGGCGCCCAAGATCGACCGCATCATACCCCTCTCCGAGGGACGAACCGCCTACGAGCAGGTCGCCCGAGGCGAAGCGAGGGGCCGGCTTGTCCTGGCGCCGTGAGGTTGCGAGCGCGACCGCCGCGCTGGCACTGCTCGGGCTTTCCGCGTCACCCGCGGCAGCTCAGGTGCTTCGGAATCCGCCGCCGACGCCCTATCATTTCCTACGGTACGATGACGTTCCAAGCGACCAGAATAGTCCCTACTGGCCGAACGACTTCTGGTCGCCGCTCAAGTTCATTCCGCTCGACGACCTTCCGCCGGGGAGCTACATCAATTTCGGCGGCGAGGATCGCGAGCGCGTCGAGCACTTCAGCACCCCGCTCTTCGGCCTGACGCCCCGGACGACCACGACTTACGATCTGCATCGCCTGCTGTTCGAGGGCGACCTGCATATCGGCGACCGCTTTCGAACATTCATCCAGTTCAGCAACCACAACGTGACATCGGCGAGCCTGTCGCCCGGGACCGACGTCGATCAAATTGATCTGCAGCAGGGATTTACCGACCTGAAGACATCGGTGGGTCGGGATTCGAGCCTCACCTTCCGAGGCGGGCGACAGGAATTGGAGTTTGGCGTGGGCCGGTTTATCGATGTGCGAGAGGGCCCGAATATCAGGCAGAGTTGGGACGGCGGGCGCGCCTTCTATGAATCGCCCGATCTCAGACTCGACGCTTTCGTGACCAAGCCTGTCGTTCCTGTGCCGGGCTTCTACCCCGGGTTCGGCTACTTCGGTGCTCACTTCGATCGGGGGACGAGCTTTTGGGGTCTCTATGGCGTAATGCCGGTCCGCGCCGTTCCCGGCCTCCAGGTCGACCTCTACTATCTCGGGATCGATCGTCAGAACGTGACCTTCAATACGAGCACCGCCGGCGAGACGCGTCAGTCGTTGGGGACGCGCCTTTGGGGCGCGACGGGAGCGTGGGAATACGACACGGAGGGCGTCTTTCAATTCGGCGAGTTCGGATCTCGCGACATCCGGGCATGGACGTTGGCTTCCAACACCGGCTACACGCTCCAACAATTCTGGGGACAGCCGCGGCTCGGGTTGCAGGCAGATGCCGCAAGCGGCGGCGGCGCGAGCGGGCCGCTCAAATCCTTCGATCCGCTGTTCCCGAAAAACGCCTACTTCACCGAGGCATCGATCAACTGGCCGACCAACTTCATCGACGTTTATCCCTCAGTGACCATCCAGCCGACGTTCAACTTTGCCGTGACGGCCGGGGTGGACGTTCTGTGGCGTTACAGCACGCTCGACGCTTTCTACACGCCACCCGGCATTCCGGTCGTGCTGGGCTCCGCCAACAACAAGCGTTTTCTCGGCGCGCAGTCCAACCTCCACGCCGAATGGCAGGCGACCCCCCATCTCAACATCAACGCCGTGTACGTGCACTTCCAGACGGCCGGCTTCCTCAAAGCCGCCGGTGGGAAAAACACCGACTTCGTCGGCGTGTGGGCTGCTTACTTCTTCTGAGCCCATGAGACAGATCCAGGTCAAAGGAACCGAGCAATTTGCTTCACCGACCCAATAGCGCAGAAGCCCTGGCTCGCCTGTGCATCGGATTGGTTCTGGTCTCGTCAGGGCTTGCCGGCTGCTCGGCGCTCCCCCCCGACCTGACCGGCCCCTACTTTACCTATCCGCCACAACCCGTGACCGGCGACAAGCATGCGGGTCCGCAGGTAGCGATCTGCTATGACGGGTCCGCCAACGCGCTCCCGACCGTGCAAAAGGCAGCGCAGGACGAATGCGGGCCGGCTACCCTCGCCAACCTCACCGATACCGAATGGAGGCTCTACTACTGCCCGCCCCTGCTGCCGACGCGAGCGACTTTCGTCTGCCAACCAAAGAAGTCGTGACGTTCGAATGAGCCACCACCCCTTTGCCCTCGCCTCCAGATAAATGCCGTCAGCCGTTTTCGCCCAAATCTTCCATCGTCTGCGCCCGCGAAAACATCATGCGGATTAATCCGCGAAGCTCGATCGCGCCGCCACTGCCCAACGTCCGCCGTATTCGGTGACGATCCACAACGAGCGGTACGAGCCAATGACCGAATTGTCGAGGCGATAGCGGCTGAACTGCACATCCAAATGCACCTTGGCCGGTCCGGCGGCAATAACCCTGCGAAAATCCCATTCGCTGTGGTGCCAGTCGGCACCGGCACGGGCAAGAAAATCGCCAAAATAGGCACCAGGCTGATCCCACACCCGCATGCTGCCCCCGGCTAGGCGGTAATGCGGGAAATGCAGTGCCGCGAGCAAGGCCGGTTCGTCGCCTGAATTCAGCGCCGCCATGAAACGGTCGAGTACTGCGAGCGACGCGAGT
Organism: uncultured Alphaproteobacteria bacterium; assembly: GCA_963700185.1. GTDB lineage: Bacteria > Pseudomonadota > Alphaproteobacteria > ATCC43930 > CGMCC-115725 > AP-15. The sequence continues at coordinate 7,311 of CAVOWP010000010.1, read as the reverse complement.
ATTGCCGCCCGATCAGGCCTCGCTTGAGTTGGTCGATGGCGATGGTCCTTCTCCATGATGGTCTCACGGGTCAGCCGACCGCAGCGCTAAAGATACGCAAATAGTTACCGCCGGCGATCTTTCCGGCTTCCTCTAGCGTGAATCCGCCGCGCAGCATCGCCGCGACGAGATGTACCCATTGCGTGTAGTCCGGCATGGTACCCGGCGAAACGTGCTGGTCGGTGCCGACGCTGACATGATGGACCCCAACGATTTCGGCCATCTCCTTCAGACCATCGACATATTTGTCGAGGCTCGGGAAGAAGTGCCAGATGCCGATTGAGCCGCCCGTTTCGGCGATTGCCCGCGCGTGGTCGGGGCGGACCTGCCGCCCGCTCAGCGGGGTTGGGCCCATCGCTCGCGACCCGGAAAGAGCCGTATGCGACAACAGCAGGGGCTTGGTCGCGACTTTGACCGTTTGCTTCACCATGTCCTCGGTTGCGTGCGCGACGTCGCAGACCAAGCCCAGACGATGACAGGCGCGGATCACCTCGGCGCCGAACGAGGTGAGCCCCTGGTGCATGATGGCCCCGGTCTGGAAATCGCCGATGTCGTTGGGTGTGTAGTGCACGAGCTGGACGTGCCGGATGCCGCGTTGATGCGCTTCCTCGAGCCGTTCGAGCTTCATTTCGAGAAAGTCGAGCCCTTCTACGTCCGCGATGATCGCGGGCTGTCCCGCCTTATGGGCCGCTTCGAGATCGGCCGCGGAAAAGGCGCGGCGCAGGCCATGGTTGGCGACCATCTCATCCATCCAGGCGAGGCGCTCGAGATGGTGCCGATAGAGCTGGCCAGGCTCGGGGGTGCGCACCGCAGCCAGAACGCCTTGCGCATTTCTGCCAAGGACCGGCCCGTCCGGCACGTCGGCGAGGCACGCGACGGTAAGCGACCCCGCCCGCATGGCGTGCGCGAGATCGTCGTTCGGCGGCGCTGTCGACGTGATCCCGGTCTTGCCGCCATGCGTATGGACATCGACGGAGATGGATTTGCGCAGCACAGCGAGCGCGGCAGCGGCGGTATCGGCGGTCTGCGCGGCGGCTGTCGAACCACGCGGTCCAACCTCGCCGGCGAGCATCGCGTCGATCGAAGTCCGCGCCATGCCCCACATGCAGTGGCGCGGCGCGAGGGCGTATCCGTGACCGCAGCAATCCATCTCGTTCTCCCGAGAATATGCCGGCGCTCTGTCGAGAATCGGTGTGTCTTACTCAGAATGGGACTTTGGATCACCCGATTTTCTGCGAGAGCCGAGAGCTCCGCGCGAGACAACCCCATACAATTAAACTGAGACACTACCAAGCGCGGCACTTATGATGACCTCGAAAAATTCGAGGGGCCGATGATCGCGATTTCTGCCCGGCTCGCCGCCAGGCGGCTGCATTACGCCTGGGTCATTATTGGCATAACCTTTGTCGTAATCGTGGTCACTGCTGGCGTGCGGGCGACCCCGGGCGTACTGATCGTGCCGTTCGAGAATGAGTTTCACTGGTCGCGCGCGACGATATCCTTCGCGATCGGTATCAACCTGCTCGTTTATGGCTTGGTCGGGCCGTTCGCCGCGGCGGCGATGGATCGCTTCGGCGTGCGCCGCACAATGGCCTTGTCGCTGGTTGTGGCGGCCGGCGGCGTCGCGCTGAGCCCGCTGATGTACGATCCCTGGCAGCTCGTCTTGTTGTGGGGCCTGGTGGTTGGGCTGTCCACCGGCTTTGTCGGCGCTTATCTGGCAGCTTATATCGCCGCACGCTGGTTCCACGCTCGGCAGGGGATGGTTGTCGGCCTCCTGACCGCTGCCAATGCCGCTGGCCAGCTGATCTTCCTCCCGACGAACGCCGCCCTGATCGCCTATGCCGGGTGGCGTGCAATGGTGCTGATTCTGGCGGGGATCGTTCTCCTTATCGTGCTGCCCCTCCTCCTACTGATGCGCGATAATCCGCAGGATCTCGGTCTCTTCGCCTGTGGCGACACGAGCGGCCAGGGCCTCGCCTCGCGGCACAGCGGCAATCCTGCGGCGGTGGCATTCCGCGCGCTATGGGATGCGGCAGGGGTGCGGGATTTCTGGCTGATCTCGGGTGGGTATTTCGTTTGTGGCGCCTCGACGATGGGACTGATCGGCACCCATCTGATCCCGGCCTGCGTCGATCATGGCCTGACCGAAGTGACCGCCGCGGGCCTGCTCGCTGCCACCGGCATCTTCGCTGTAATCGGCGGCACCGCTTCTGGTTGGCTCAGCGACCGATTTGATAACCGATATCTGCTGTTTTCTTATTACGGACTGCGCGGCCTATCGCTGTTGTACCTGCCCTTCGCCTTCAACATGTCGTTCTACGGCCTGTCGCTGTTTAGCATATTTTACGGTCTCGACTGGATCGCCACAGCAGCGCCGACAGTGCGGCTCCTCAGTCATGCAGTCGGCGTGGAGCGGATCGGCATCATGGTGGCTTGGATTACGGTGATTCACCAATTCGGCGGGGCATCCGTCGCCTATCTGGCCGGCGTGCTGCGCATCGGTTTCGGAACCTATTTCGAAGCCTTCATCCTGGCCGGCCTTTTATGTATGGCCGCTGCGCTGATGGTGCTGTTCATCGGCGCTGGCCGGCGCGGCGTTGCCGAGCCCGCCGCGGCCAAGGCGTACTCACAAACCGCCGCTCGCGGCCCGCTAACGGGCCCGCAAGCCATTAAGGTCTGCCCTTACGAGGCGCAGGTGAAGCGGACCCATGCCGCGACGGCGACTCATTACGATACCGCAATCCTGCCTGTGCGGCTCCGCAAGTTGCGATTACCGCGAAAAGGCAAGACGATGGCTATCGCCAAGGAGAGACCGGGGAACTAGAGCAGATTCCGATCAAGTTGCACCACCAATTCCAACTGTCATTGCTTCGTCGCGCAAGACGCGCCTCGCAATGACAGAGCAATTTGATCGAAATCTGCTCTGGCCATTGAAGGAGGGTCCCCATGCGGTATGACGTGGTAATCGTCGGCGGCGGTGCGGCCGGGTGTGTGTTGGCCGGCCGATTGGCGGCAAACCCGCAGACGACCGTGCTGCTGTTGGAAGCCGGGCCGGATTATCCTGATCCGGCGCATATTCCCGACGAAATCAAGTTCGGCCACACCCGCTTTGCCGAGGCCCAAGACTCAAAGCACAACTGGGCCCTGCGGGGCGTCATCACCGAGGAGCAGGGGGCGATCCACGTCGCGCAGGGCAAGGTGATCGGCGGCGGCTCGTCGATAAACGGTCAGGCGATGCAACGAGGTTTTCCCGAGGATTTCGAACTCATGGGCAGCTCTCGGCAACGATGAATGGTCGAATGAGAGGGTCCTGCCGTTCTTTCGCAAATCGGAGCGTGATCTCGACATTCAGGATAATTATTGCCATGGTTCGGACGGACCGATGCCCGTCAGGCGCCGTCAGTCAGGTCCTTGGCCTGCCATCCAACAGACTTTCCATACGGCCTGCCTGCAGGCGGGGTTCGGCACGACAAACGATAAGAACGGGCTGCACCCCGCCGGCCTTGGGGTATCTCCGTCAAACAACCTGGACGGCGTCAGAATGGGCACTGCAATGACGCATCTCAATCCGGTGCGCCATTTTCTTAATTTGACAGTGCGGGGCGGGGTGTTCGTCCGGAAAATTGTTGTCAAGGATGGCAAGGCCGTCGGCGTCGAAGCGGAAAGCGGTGGGAAGGTTTTCCACCTCGAGGCCGACCGGGTAGTCCTGAGCGCCGGGGCGATCAGATCGCCCCACCTGCTGATGCTCTCAGGCATCGGCCCCGAGGACCAACTGCAGCAATTTGGCATACCCATCGTTCGTCATCTCCCCGGCGTCGGCCAGAACCTCTGGAATCACCTCAGCGCCCAGGTGACGTTCAAGGTCAAGGACGGCATCTCCCTCGCTGCTCATCGCGATGCAGTGCACTTTTCATTGCACTACACGGCCCCAGGATCGAGCGCGGTCAACGATATGGTGCTGAGAACCAGCCCAGTCATCGACGAACGGCAGGAGCACGTCCCCGGTGTACGGACGAAATACCTGATTGGCGATGTTCCCCCGGAGCGGGCCGCACGGATCTCGTGCACGCTTGGGTTGCCAGACGGCTCAGGGTATATCCGGTTGGCCTCGTCTGACCCCAATGTCCAGCCGTCCTTTAATTATTGTTATCTCCAGCATCGAAACGACGTTCGACGGGTGCGGGAGGGCCTGCGTTTGGCGGCAATACTGTTGGAATCCGATGCCTATAAAGAGGTGGCCGATCACCGGATCCACCCTGCGGGTGACATTCTGGCCAACAATGACGCTTTGGATCTCTGGATCCGCCAAACTGTGGGCACCGCCAGGCATGTATCAGGGACTTGTAAGATGGGACCGGACGACGATCCAATGGCGGTCGTCGACCAATACTGCAGAGTGAAGGGTATCCAGAACCTGTGGGTGGCTGACGCGTCGGTGATGCCGCGCATTCCCAGGTCAGGCGGCGCCCATGCAACGGTGATCATGATCGGCGAACGTGTCGTCGACTGGATAGCGGGAGGTTAAGAGCCTCTCGACCGAGTTTCGCCACGCGAAGTGCTTGAAAACGACCGAAGCAGAGCGGCTCGCAACCGGCTTCATCTTCACCGAAGGTCCAACATGGCATCCCGATGGATACTGGTATTTTGTCGATCTTCGCCAGAACAAGCTCTTCCGGTTGACCCCGGGGAAAGCACCAGAGCTCGTCAGGACCACGATCGGGGGGAACGGTACGACATTCGATTTGCAAGGCCGTTTGGTCGTGTGCGAAGGCGATGACCGCCGCCTCACGCGCATGACTGCGGACGGCAAGTTGGACGTTTCAATCGGCCCAACGATGTTATCTGCCACTCGAATGGCTGCCTCTACTTCACCGACCCGGACAAGCGCCGGCCGTATCGGGAGCGCGAAATTCCGGGCCCCGAAGGCGACAACAATCTTTGGGATGGCGCGCGCGTTTATCGTCTGGCCCCCGCCGGCGGTTTGAGCGTGCTCGCGCAGTGCGAGTACCCGAATGGGCTCGCGCTGTCCCCCGACGAACGCACGATGTACGTCGCAAACATCCGCTCATCGCAATACATCCACGCGATCGAGCTCGATGCTGCCGGCAACATGGTCGGACGCAGCATCTTCGCCGATCTGAACGAGGGCTCGGAGCCGGGCATACCCGATGGCTTGAAGGTCGATAGCGTGGGTCGGGTGTATATTGCACCGGGCCGGGCGGCATTTGGGTGATGGCTCCGGACGGCACACGCTTGGGTATCATACGGTGGCCGGAGCAAGCGGTAAATTTTGCCTTCAGCGGACCCGATCTACGAACGTTGCTGTGCTGCGCACATACCTCCGTTTAAACGTTGCGAGTTAAGGTGCCGGGCAATCCGCATCCATGGTATAGATCCCGCGGCCAGTGAGCGTGCCTGTCCCCGAGGCACACGATGGCGCCTCGCTGCGGGACGTGCATGTCGACGACCTGATCCCGTCGCACAACTCCGCCGGTCCATTACGGTGAAGCATAAGCGCTGGCAGCAAGGCGTCTGCAGGAAGTGTGAGGGATCGCGCACCCGGCCGATCCGCCTGAGTCAAACCACCGACACTCGACGCGCCTTGGCAAGGGTGGGTAATCACCCTTGCCGTCGATGACGCTTTCTGCAAACCTGGCTCCCACTGCGGGAATTGCGGGCGCGCTGCCGGCGGACACGGTGGCGAAATGTCGGGTCTGCGGCAGCGATGCGATCGAGGCTGTGGTGGGATGTAGTGGAACTATTGTGTGCATAGCGGCGCAGCGCGCCGTTTGATGACCTCGGTTGGCCCAATGGCAGCGCTGCCTGGTTGGTGAGATGTTCCTAGCGACGAATCTGGGCCCCCTGGAGCGCTATCGCGTCCCGGTAGAGTGGAAAGGAGCGTTTTCAGACGTCGATCCACGGGACAGGGAAGCTAGCCCTCCCACTCTGCCGAACGGGCAGAAATTGACGGTCGGAATTGGCGGCGCCCCGTTCTATCTGGACTGCCGGGTCGGGCGGAAGGCGGCGACTTCGCCGGGCTTGCGTAACATCTTGTCGACTTCGCTCGCATGAAGCTCCTCGGCATAGACCATCTGCCGGGCGTATTCCTCGATGATGACCGACCGCCCTTCGGCGCATTTCAGCAGCTCGCGATAAAGGGCGAGTGCCTTGGCCTCGGTTTCGAGCAACTCGCGCGTCACCGCGCCGATATCGGTTTGATGGCTGTCGAGCAGCGGCCCGATCGCCAATGACGGGTATTCGCCGAGCAGCGTGATCATCTCGCCGGCCTGCTGAGCGTGAGTGAGCGACTCGGCCGCCTGTTCCCGCAGCCACGACACGATCGGAATCCGGTTATGCCCGAAAACGAGGAAAGAATAATGGGTGTAACGCACCACCCCAGCCAGCTCGGCCTCGAGGATGCGGTTCAACAGCTCCACCGCTCTATCCTATCAAGCTCCGCCATCGTGCTGACTCCCCGGGTTGCCGTATTCGCGCTAGTACCTCTCTGCTAAACTCTCCGGCGCTGGACATCGTTCCGAGGCGGATATGTTCGAGGATTTCGGCAAACCCAACCTGGCCACCCTGCTGACGCTCGGGCTCGTCTCGGCGGTATTGCCGAAATTGCTTCCCCGGATGAGTCCGGTGGTCGGGACGGCGGTCAAGATCGTGATCGATCTGTTCACCGAATCCGAGGCGGAAGCGGCGGAAGAGCTGATCGACGCTCTGGTATCGAGCACGATGGTCGAAATAAACAAAGAGGTCGCGCGCTCAGGGGACTTGCAGCAATCCCGTCAGGCGGTCGAACGCACCGTGGAGCATTTCAAGCACCGGGCGCGCCGCCGTGCGCATCATTGGGGAGCGGACGAGCGCGACCGTCAGCGGCGCTATCGGCGGCATCTGGCGAAGTTGCGCGCGGCCGTGGACCGGGCAACGGACCAGCACGAGGATTGGCGGCGCGATATTCTCGACGATGTCGGCGAGTGCCTCGACGAGGTCGCGTGACGACGGCTGGCTAAGCCGAGTGCGATTGCGCCTTCCGCAATACTTCGATCGCCAGCACCGGGGCGGCGCCGGCGGCCAGCGAGATCCCGAAATCGGCGATGCCGAGCGCCGGTCCGAACAGGTTGCGGAAACCGGGGACGAATAATGCCGCGCCTTGCGCCGCGAAGGCGCAGCCGAGGGCGCCGAAAAAGAACGGGCTTGGCGGGAGCGCTCGACCAGACAGGATCGATCCACGCCTGGAGCGGCAGGCGAAGGCATAAACGAGTTGTG
>CAVOWP010000009.1:0-12042 GCA_963700185.1 uncultured Alphaproteobacteria bacterium | reverse complement strand
GATTGGGGAGATGCCGCCCCCCAGCCGCTTAGCCATCTGCTCACGTGCGTGGCGCAGATCATGATAAGGACGGGCACAGAGCAGTAGTGCAGGCATGTCGAAGGGGGGCCGTCTACAGTCATTCGGTGCCGGGCGGGTTTTCGGCGAACGGGTAATCGACCGAGAACAGAATGCGGTCGACGCCCACCGCATCGCCGAGTGTCTCGCCCGGGCGCACCCCCGCTGCGGCGGCGCAGTCTTTGCTCGCGACGTTTCTCGGCAAGTCTAAGCGAGGTCCGATGAGCGACGAGATTATCCCACCGCATCAGGGAGTTTATGTAAGGCTCAGGCCGTCGAAGCTGCATGGCGTGGGCGTCTTCGCCATTTGCGAGATCCCACCGGGCACCAATCTGTTCCCAAAAGACCCGGGCGGCTTGCGAGAGCTCGATCCGAAATTCCTGGAGAACGAGGATCCGGAGATCCGGCAACTCTATGACGATTATTGCTTGTTGTCCGACGGAAAATGGTACGGGCCCAGCGACTTCAATAATCTTACGGTCGGGTGGTATTTAAATCACTCGTCGGACCCGAACGTTGCGTGCGATAGCGAGTTCAACTTCACGACGCTCCGCCACATCCATAAGCACGAAGAACTCACCGTGGATTATAGAACGTACAGCGAAAGAGGCCGAGAACTCGAATCGTAAGATTACGGCTTCGCGAAGCCGAATTGCTCGCGATAACGGCGAAAGCAACGCTCTCCGCACGTCAATCGCAGCAGCGCTCCTTCGGCGATGGCCGTTGCGGCCCGCGGCTCCTCCGCCACGATGGAATGGATGATCTCGCGGTTCCACGCTGCGGAGTGCTTTACGTCGAGCACCGCATGCAAGGCGAAATAGTGGCTAGCCCTCGGCGATACCCCGAGCCGTTGCAGTCCCCGGGTGACGTGGACGGCGCGACCCGGAGCCGTCATCTCGATGACCCCCAGGGCGCCGATCGACTGGTAGGCATAGCGGCGGTTGGCGGCCAGAGCCACCATCATATTGGTCAACGCCAGCGACTCCCACACCGTGGTATCCACCGCCGCCCGCACGCCGAGCGCCGTGCCCAGATCGGTAAGCAGAGGACCGTGCATGCCCTTTCGATTGCCGCGGCCCATTTCGTCCCAATAATTACGGGCGAGCTCGAGCTTTGCCGTCGTCGAGAAGCGGATCTGGGTCAGTGCGACCAGATCCTCGAATCCCGCTTCGCCGCCGATCTCCTGCACGATAAACCAGCGCATCTCGGCGAGCGAGGCGGTCTCGGCCAGCCAGGGAAACAGCGGATCGTCCTGTCCCGGCCCGGTTTCGCGGAGATCCTCGTACCAGCGGATCAAGCCGTCCGGGTCATGCGGCGCCGACGCGGCCCGCGCCACCACGCCCCGGCGTTCGCGCTCAACGAATTCGGCCTCCAATGCCTTCAACTCGCGCTCTTCGGCAAGATCGGCGCGCCAGTCGTCGCTGCCTAACGCCGGGCGCAGCCGCTTCTCATTGGAACGGGCGAGGCGGCGATGCAGCTTCTCCTCAGCGGTTTCGGAGACCGCCCGGGCGACCGCCAAATCCAATAGATTGCGAATGTCCAGAACCGGAGCGGTCAGCATCAAATCTTCCATCGGGGCTCAACCGCAAACAACCAGCGATACCGCTGCGATCCGCTCGACATCGCGATAGGACGCCGATTCGAGTTCTTCGCCGAACACGTCTGGATCGATTTCGCCGTAGTCATAGACGAGCCGCGCTTCCGAGACGACCTGCTCGACCTGCGCGCGGAAGAGATCGTGGCCGTCGACAATCGCCGAGCCGGTGTAGAGCACGAGCCGAGCCCGCGGGGCCAAATGCACTAGTCCCTCCCGCAAAATCCGCAGCGAGAGTGCCTCGCCGAATGCGCCGCCGCCGTCGCGGTACAAACGCCGAGCCGGATCGCGCAGATAGGGCGGGTTCGCAATGATCAAGTCGAATTTTTGCGGCGCAGACGCGGCGAATGCCGCGCAAACATCCGCCGCGACCGTGACCGCAGCAGTGTCGGCCATCCGCGCGTTGACACGGGCCAAGCTCAGGGCAACCGCGTTGATGTCGCTGAGCACCACGAAAGGGCGATTTGCGGCGGCGCAGGAGGCCACAATGCCGCCGGCGCCGCTGCCGCAGCCCAGATCGAGGATTGACCGCGGCGGCGTCGCCAAACCGGCGATCGTGCGTTCGATGAGCCCAGCAAAGCGATAAGTATCCGGACCGAAGAAAACCGAATCCGGGCTCAATGTCGGAAAGGCGGAATGCACGAACAGCATCCCGGAAAGCGTCGAGAACCGAACCCTGCTCGCGACGAGCGACCCGCGCTCTTCCAGGATGCCCGCATGACGTGCCAGACTCGCGATGGCGGGCGGCAGCAGGTCCGGCGGAGCCGGACGGCTCCAGCCAAAGAAATCGCGCAGCGAGCGGGCGGTCGCGTTCTCGGGGCGGGTGTTGACCCGTTCGATCGTCAGCGGCGTCGGCGTGACAAAGGAGTATCCCCCTTCCTGCAACACGCGTCCCAGCTTGCAAAGGGCGGTGAATACCTGCGGCTGGCTGGCGCCAGAGGCGGACTTGACGGCGGAGCCGATCATCGGGCGGGAACAGCGGGCCGGACGCAGGGGTTCCATTCGTCGAGGACCCGCCGCGATCCCAGAGGGTTTATCGCCGGGCAGAAAAGTGGGAGGCGGCGTTGCGGTTTCTGGGCATCGGGGAAAACAACGATCTCGGCAATCTCTACCGGCGGTTGCTCGCCTCGGGTCACGAGGTGCGGGTCTTCGCCAGCGAAGCGGATGCGACCGGAGTGCTCGCCGGCATCGTGCCGCGAACCGACGATTGGCGCCGCGAGTTGCCCTGGGTCCGCGCCGCCGGCCGAGAGGGCGTGATCCTGTTCGAAGGGGTCGATCAGGGCATCGTTCAGGACGATCTGCGCGGCGAGGGCTATCAGGTGATCGGCGGCTCGGCTTTTGGCGACCGCCTTGAGAACGATCGCGCCTTCGGGCAGCAGATGATGGCCGAGGCCGGGATGCGCGTCGCGCCGGTCCACGAGTTCCACGCGTTTGACGATGCGCTCGCCTTCCTGCGGGCGCACCGGGGGCGCTGGGTCTACAAGCTGAACGGCGGCCGCTTTCCGTCCACCCACAATTACGTCGGCGAGATGGATGACGGCAGCGATGTCATCGCGCTGATTGAAATGCATCGCGACCGCTGGCGGGGCGGCGACCCGCCGAGCTTTGTCGTAATGGGGCACGTCAGCGGCGTCGAGATCGGCGTCGGAGCCTATTTCAACGGCGAGCGCTTCCTGACGCCAGCTTGTCTCGACTGGGAGCACAAGCGGCTGTTCCCGGGCGATCTCGGCGAGCTGACCGGCGAGATGGGAACGCTCGTGACCTACCGCGGCGCCGAGCGACTATTCGAGGCAACACTCGGCGGAATGGCAGAGCGGCTACGGGCCTCGGGCTACTGCGGTTACATCAATCTGAACACAATCGTCGACGACCGCGGGATCTGGCCGCTCGAATTCACCTGCCGTTTCGGGTATCCCGGCTACGCCATCTTGGAAGAGCTGCACGCCGAAGGGTGGGATGCGATCTTCGCGCGCATGCTGGCCCGCGACGGCCTCGAAATCGCCACCCATACGGGATACGCGGTCGGGGTCGTGCTGACCGTCCCGCCGTTTCCGTACCGATCCGACTACGATCTCTTGTCGAAGGGGATGCCGATCCTGTTCAAGGGGGCCGTGTCGGCCGAGGACGATGCCCATCTGCATTATTGCGAGGTGGCGCTTTCCGAGGGGCGGTTGGTGACCAGCGGCGTGATTGGCGATCTGATGATCGTGACCGGCCGCGGCGCTACGGTCGAGACCGCTCAAGCGGCGGCATACAGCCTAGCTAGCCGGGTCGTCGTCCCGAATTTGCGCTACCGCAACGATATCGGCGCCCACTTCCTCCGGGAGGATCGCGATCGATTGCTGTGCTGGGGAATATTGTCGCCGGAGACCGCCGCGTAGCGCCAGGCGTGGCGGCCCGCCAGCAGGCGTTTTTGCTGGCGGCGCGTGTCAACCCATGATCGCTTCCTACGAGTTGCGGGCGCAATGTCCCAGGCAGAAATTTCCGATCCTCAAAGCCCTTGCCGGTTCCGAGTTAGTGAAGCAGACACACGGCAGGCCCCGCCTACCTCGGCGACTTTGTCGCGGACCTGGCGGTGATCCCGGCGCAGAAGTTGCGCGATCTCCTCTATCGAGAGGCCGCGCACAAGCATGTTGCCCAACTCGGTCAGCTCCGCATCGGACCATTCTCGGCCGGTGTCCGCGTCCAGCCCATCGGCAAACTGATTGGCTCATCCAGGCCGTCCTGTTACTGGCGGATCTCGCTTGCCCCATGCTCACGAGCATTCCGGACTAACGTTGAGTCGGCGTCTGACGCTCCGGGTTTGGGGGCGCCGGCGGCTCGGTCGGCGAGACCTGGACCTCCGGCGGCTCTACACGTCTGCATGGGCTCCTTGCAATCTCCGTATTAGCCTGCCGCAACTGGTCGCACGCCGCCTGGGTAGCCTCGCAAAGCTGGCTCCCTGTCCTCTGTCAAAGCACCATTCGTCGGATGTCGAGCCGGGACCGGGCTGAGTAGCTTGCGCGAGGACCACCGCAAGCCCTGTAACTATTGGCCACATGGGGTCGTTCCTTCTCGTTCCCCTAGTGCCAACATCAGCCGCACCTTTCCGGTTGCCGCGCGCGCGAGCTGGCCGCCTTTGGTAAACGAGCCCATTTTGTCGATCAATGCTCGATCTAACCGAGGTACGCGCGATCGCATGCGGTTCTCAGACGGCGCTTGACGGACCCTCGATAGTTCTCAGCCGTTATAGCGGCTTAGCTGCCCTCGCGCAGGAATCCCGGCTAGATGTATTCCGGTTGCTGGTGCAGGCCGGGACTGACGGATTGCCCGCCGGTCACATCGGGGAACGGCTCGGGCTGCCTTCGGCAACGGTCGTAATGGACTTTTCGCCGGAGGGAAGGCGGATTCGACCCTTTGGTACCGCGGTGAACAACGCGGGGGTGTTGATTCTCCATCACGCCGGGTGCGCTGGATGCGGCTCCGGACGGGGGCAGCCACACAGACATGGCCACATCGTTGCCATCGGAACCTCCGAGGTGATCGAGCGCCAGCGCCTTCGGATGATCGAATGACAGCCCCGGACCGATCCCGTCATCGGCGAATTGAGACCATCCGACCCCAGCGGCATCGCATGTTCGAGGCCGGAGAAGATGTAGATGTTTGGCGGGCGGCGCTCGCGGATCAGCGATCTGACGAGCCGCACCGCGAGATCTTGGCGCGCGTAGGACAGTTTCGGCGCGTGTGGGTTGCCGAAGCGATTGACGGTCATTCCAAACTCCCGGTGGATTTTTTGGTCGAACCCATGTGCTAGACGCGGGCGGGTGAGAGCGGCAGCTCATATCGCCCCGAACGAGGCCAAGGTATTGCCGACGGCGTTGGCCATCAGGCCGCCGATCGGGATGATCGCGCCCTCGCCGGCGCCCTTGACGCCGAGCGGGTTGCTCGGTGACCGGTGGTTCTCGAGCGCAATCGCCCGGATCTTGGGAAAGTCGGTCGCTGTCGGGATCGGGTAGTCGGCGAGGTTGCCGGCCAGCAACTGCCCGTTTGCGTCATAGACGAGGTGCTCCATAAAGGCGCTGCCCAGCCCTTTGGACCACGCCGCCGATCGCCTGGCCGTGCAGCGTCAACGGGTTGACGATGCGGCCGACATCTCGACGACAAGACAGTCGAGCAATTCGACATCGCCCGTTTCCGGGTCACTGCGACGTGCCGCGGCCGATCCATAGGTGTAGGTCAGCCGGTTGTCATTGCCGAATGCCGTCGTGACGCGCAGGCCGTCCGCCGCGAACTCGGCGAAGGCGAGCGAGCGTCCGTCGGGGGCGCGGCCGATCCATCCGCTAGTTCGACCTGTTCGGCAGCGCAGCCCAGCCGCGCGCCGGCGGCGGCGCGGACCTCGGCGAGCAGCGGATTTGCCGCCTCGAACACGGCCGACCCGCCGAGCACCGTCGAGCGTGACGCGAACGCGCCGTAACCCTCGTTGAGAAACGGCGTCGAGCCGGGCAAGACGCGCACCTGCCCGAGCGGCAGGCCGAGCGTGTCCGCCGCGATCTGCGCCATCACCGTTTCGAGACCCTGCCCGACCGCTGCCGAGCCGACCTAGACCGACACCGTGCCATCCGCCTCGAGGTCGAGCCGCGCCGTCTCCTTCGGACCGGCTCCCCACCGCCCTCGATAAAGCAGGCGACGGCGACGCCGTGTTAGCGCCCGTCCGCTGGCTCGAGGACCGGCGCGAGCATCTGACGGCGATGAACCCCGTTCGACACCGACTTCGCAGAGCCGACCTGTCTGCCCCGGCATTGGCTCGCCAGTTCCCGTGAAATGCCCGGCCAGCGAGGAGGGGCGAAACAACCTGAGTGACTGTCGCGTTGCCCCCAGGAACGTGGTCACCCCGCGCACCGAACGGAGCCACACGTTCGGCAGAGGCGACGGCCCAGCAAGTTTAATCGCGCTGGTCTGCACCTGCGAGCTTTACAGTGGCTGAAATTCAGCTCGCAGCCTTAGTTGCGGCTGACACTTTCCTGACCGCCGGGCGCGTAGGATCGAAACGGGATTGGTTTCACCGGTCCGGTGGGGGGCCAAGCCCGCGTAGGGAGCGGCGTCGAGATGATCCCCCAACCCGGCGCCGCTCCTTCTCCGAATAGCCCAAGCGTCCCCACCCCCGGTCACCAGGGAGCGCTGATCACCGGCGCCAGCAGTGCTCTCGCTCGTCGTGGACTTCGCGAATGCGATGTTCCAGTCGTTCTCGCTCTTCGCCATAAGCGGTTTGCAACCGATAGCGCATTTCGTCTTCTCTGTCCCCAAGGCGCTCGCAATGCTCCCGGCGTTCGCGGTCCTCCTCCCCTTGGTATCGGCGCTGTTCCGGAGGCGGCTGGCCAACTCCAGGTATTCCAGGGATCGGGACCTGGATATAGGGCTGTCCTGGTGGTGCACCTTGGGCATATACCGACGTTTGAGGGATGACGTTCGCGAGCAGGAGCGCGGCAAATGCAGCGAAGTTGATCTTCATGGGCCGTAGTCCCCTGTTCCAGTGGTCAACAACGATTGCGGTGATTTCCCCCCGCTTTTCTTGAACAGAGTTGCTTTCCGTCCAGTTCCTGCGGCGAGCCAGTTCCTACGGCGAGTTGGCGACCAATCCCGAGCCCGCTCACGCCCCCTGTCCACGTCACTTGATCGAAACAACCGCTCGCCCCTTCCTCCCGCACCCCCGGCACCGGAGCCGCCCTCTGAGATCGAGAACCTTCGCCGCGGGGCTCAGTCCGACCCTCAGCAGCGCCTCGGGCGTCAGCAGCGCGACATGGTGGCAGGCAGGGCAAGAGCGACCTGATGCGCCAGTTCGAGAAGCGGGTGCTCGACACCGAGGCGCACGAAATCTTCCTGCTATGGCGCTACCGCATCGTGCCGTATCGTAGCTATGTCAAGGCTCGAAGGTGAGCCCGAGCCATTACGTCAACCAGGACCTGGCGACGATCTGGCTCGACAAGTGAAGCGACGAACGAGCTCCCTGGAAGGAAGCGATATGGCAGACGAGATTCGGCTGGGCCTGATCGGCGCCAGCGGTGTGCAGGCCAGTTCGGATGTTGAGCTGACGGCGGTCTGCACTACCAAATTCGACAGCGCCGAGGCTAAGGGGACCGGGCGGTCGGGAATGCCGCAGGCAGTTGTGGCCGCCATGGGTATGCAATGCCGAGGTTCGCAGGTGACTCGCCGCTGGAGGAAGCTGGATTCGAACTCTCAGTCCCACCTGAACGAAAAGCCTTTCCGAGGGCGCTAGATCGGTTTCGCCAGCCTTCATCATTGCGGGCACCTTGGGAGTGGGACGTCAAACATCGACTGCGTGGCGTAGAGTTTCCCGCCGCGCTCTTCGCAGCGGCCAGCCCGCTTGTGCCGGGAAATGGCGGCGCCGACGTGGTTCGGGCGCGCCCCCTTTGCATGCAGCGGTGATTTCCTGCTGCGTCTTGCCGCCTGCCTTAAATATCGCGCCCGCCAACGCGAGCCCCTCAGAGAAGGTTTTCGCGCTTGTGGCCGAAGTAGGCCCGCATCGATCTGGCTACTCTTGGGGGACAGAGCCGAGCGGGGTCCCTGGCCGCCCTTGCCGTCAGTCGCCGCTGCTTTCGGCGCCCTTCAGCGAGGCGCGGTCGCGTTTCTCGGCGAGTTGCCACCGAAGCAACCGATCGGTGCCCGCAAACCCGATCAATAGGGCAATCAAGGGGCTGAGGGCAGCCGCCGTCGTGAGAAGCCAGGTCGAGCCGGTCCAAAGACTATTCATTGCGAGGTTCCCACTCTTTCGTTAAGCGTCAAACGTCACGATCTGGTCGAGACTGGTTCTCGGCGGGGCAGAGTTGGTTTGATCCCCAACCAAAGGTTTCAAATCGATGACAAAAGCGGTCAAGAGCATCTGAGCGTTCGTAAGGATCTCAGACTGATTTACCGGATCATTGATTTCCCGTATCTGCGTAAAACAGTGCATGACCGACCACAAACGGAGTAATTGACACTCATCCAGTGTGTATACCATCTTCTTGGTCCCGATTTTTTCTGTAAGGAGGTTCATGATCCTTGTCTAGCGTCCCTGACCACGTCCGCTTCAGCGTCATCAACACATCCTAACGCCGTTTTTTTTAAACGAGGTTTGAGATGGATTTTGGAAGAATGTCGCTCATCTCTCGCGCCTGTCGCGGGCTTCTGCGCTGCCGACCTGCGTAATGCGCTGATGCTAACCACGCGAGCCGCACGCCCGCCGCATTTCTACTCCGCCAAATCAAGACGCCAAAAGGACACCCTAACCACCGGCCGGCCCAAACCCAGGAACATATCTTGGGCGCCTGCATCTGCGGCAACGGGGCCGATTTGCCGCAGGCGGCCCCGGGTCTAGAGCGGGGATCGTCTTACGACGAGTTCTGGGCGAGGGCAATGATCGCGGTATGGCGGTCCTCGGTCGATTGCCCATTTGCGGTCGTATTGTTGCTCTCCTCATCTGCCGCGATTAACCATATTCTCGGCACTATTCTGGCGAAAGGATTGGGCGGTGCCCGAAGACCAGGAGCTGACCGACGCCGACTGGCGCACGTTGTGCGACACCGTGCGGGGCTCGATCGCGATGTTCGACATGCTGCTCGCCGAATGCGGCAACAGCAGCGAGACGGCGCGCGTGGTGGGTGATGCGCGTCGGCGGCGTGAGAAGGTTCTCGAAAAGATCGAGAGGCGCCTGCAACGCTGACCGCGGCGGCAAACTTCGGTTTGTTTCGGCCGAGGATTGGGCGTTGGTCATCAAAAAGCGTGATCGACGAAACCGGCACCCCGCTCGGCAGCGTGGGGACCTGCGGTTAGGAAATGAACCGTCCTTCGTGCCGCCGCCACTTGATCGAAACGACCGCTCGGCCCTTCCCCCCGCACCCACGGCACCGGAACCGCCCTTTGAGGTCGAGAACCTTTGCGGCTGGGCTCAGTCCGGCCCTCAGCAGCGCGGTCTGCGTTAGCAGCGCGACATGATGGCAGTTAGCGCAACCGATCTTGACCAAGTCGCCGTGCCCAAGATCCTCGATGCGAGCTGCGTAGAGAGGGAGCATCCCCGCGCCTTTGTGTTCCTGGATTGTTCTAAAAAAGCGCGCCCCGCCAACTCCGTCAACCACAAATGCGTCGTGGGACCGGGGCGCGTCTCGGCGCAAGGGGCAAAAAGTCGCGGCGAAGACGCCTTGTTGACGCCGGCCGGGGCACCGGGTTGACGGCATTTGATTAAAGTCCCCGCCAGCTAGACTTCTTCGCGACCACGGCGCGGCTGCCCGAGCTCGTGCCCTCAGTTACGTCGCTAACCCGAGCGACCTCGGGGGCCTTCCGGGGACCCAAGCGCCAGGGAGGGGTAAATGAGTTTTGAAACCATTAGCCTGTTGCTGAACTGGATGGAAATGGGGGCGTTGCTGGCGATCCTGTTTCGTCTTTCCAGCACCTTCGAGCTGATCGCCAGTACGCAGCGCGAGCTGAGACGAGCAATCCTTCGCGAGCGCCGCATCGCGGAACTTGACATCACCAATGGTTTCCATGGGCCGGGGATCGAGTTGCCTTCCCGGGCGCGGCAGGCGCATGCCTACACCGAGGGCATAGGGCGTCCCGACGATCTGGCCCGCCCATTGCCGTGAAGTAAGGGCGGCTTGAGCGCGGTCAGCCGAATTTTGAATTCGGCGTCCCTACCCCGATTCGGCGCTAAGCGACTGGAACTACGCCGAAATTGGAGAATCTCGGAGAATATCAGCGGCGTCCAATCGTGACCCCCATCTGTTTCCGAAAATTCATATTACATAAAGACTTAGGGCCATATCGACAGAGTCAAAGTTAAGCGCCGATTCCCACATAAGAGAGTGAGAATGTGGATTTAGGCCGGCTCGTGCTGGATTCGTGGTCTCATGACACGGA
This sequence comes from uncultured Alphaproteobacteria bacterium, assembly GCA_963700185.1. Classification (GTDB taxonomy): domain Bacteria; phylum Pseudomonadota; class Alphaproteobacteria; order ATCC43930; family CGMCC-115725; genus AP-15. The sequence continues at coordinate 1,502 of CAVOWP010000009.1, read as the reverse complement.
GCTAGTCAGAGCTGGGGGCCCGGGTGAACCAATCCGAACTGATTGAGAAAGTCGCTCAGGCAACTGAGCTAAACCAAGCGGCGGTGGGCCAGGCGGTGAAGGCTGTTGTAAACGCCATCCTCGATGCCCTCGTGGCCGGCGAGGCGGTCCGTGTCCCTGGCCTCGGCTCCTTCGATGTGGCGGCGCGACCTGCACGCGAGGGGCGGAATCCACAAACCGGAGAGGCCATCCAAATCGCAGCCAGCAAGGCAGTACGGTTCCGCGCAGGCAAGGCCGTCAGAAGCCGGATTCGAACTGTTAGTCCCGCGTAACACCCGCTCGCACACGCGGCGCTTTTGCTGGAGCGTCTTGGCTCCGGATCGGATGGATCTATATCGGACGGGCGGACCGACGATAGCGCACGAGCCCAATGCCCGAGCTCGCGCCGCGAGAGGACGTTTACTTCCGCACTGCGGATTTCTTTAGTGGTGCAGCCTTCTTCCGGGGAGCTGCCTTTGCAGTCGGCGGATTGAGCGCGTCCTTGTCTCGGTGCGCCTTGCACGCTCATTGTTCGCGCGACAGCACAGGTTGTCCGAGAAATGGTTGAACCTGTAAATGAGGTGTATCCATCCGGCCAGGGCCGCGGGCCGATGCACATGGGCTGATCAGCCGGTAATTGCCGGTGGTTTTTTCTTGGCGAGGCGAGCCTTGGCAGCGTTGCGCTGGTTCGCGATGCGGCCGAGGGCGTATTTGATCGGCAGCTCGTCGACGATGTTGGGATCGTAATCGTCGAGCCATTTCTTGGCTTCGGCGTGGTTCGGGTGTTTGGGGTCAGCGGCAGCGTCGAGTGTCTGGTAGAAACCGGGAATGCCGCCGCAATCCTCGGGCGGCGCGTTGCGCTCGCCGGCGATGTACCGGGGGTAGAAGAGAACGGGATCGCCGCTGCGGATGTTGGTCAGTGTGAGCCGGTGCTCCCAGCAGTCGCCGAAGTCGTAGAGATAATCGATCGAGGTCTTGCGTGGCCTCAGCACATCGCGCAACCGCACCTTGGCGGCGTCGGTGCGCGGTTCGGTTCCCCAGTCCTCGTCGGTCGGCAGGCCGTATCGGCGCTCATCGATCGTGAACTCCCAGAGGTGGTAATCCAACCATCCCATCGCGGCTTGGATGATACGGTGCAGGACCTTGAGCGTGATCGAGGTCGGCGCCTCGACCTGGCGCCAGATCACCGGGTCAGTGTCGCGCAGCTCGATACGAACGGTGGCAATCTCGTTGAAGCTGTCGAATGCAGCGCTGCTTCTTGGCGGGCTCATGCCGCCAGGTTGGCAGACCAGGCCCTCCAGTTCCAGGGCAGGAGTTCGTCGAGCCGGGCCGCCGGGTGATCATTGATCCGGCGAAGCACGTCGCTGAGCCAGGCCTGCGGATCGACGTCGTTCAACTTGGCGGTCTCGATCAGCGTGAACATCGCGGCGGCACGTTCCCCACCCCGGTCGGAGCCGGCGAATAACCACGCGCGGCGGCCAATG
>CAVOWP010000008.1:0-352883 GCA_963700185.1 uncultured Alphaproteobacteria bacterium | reverse complement strand
CGCGGCGATGTCGGTCTCGTCGGCGGTATCGGGAAAAACCCCATCGGCCGAGAACATTGCTAGGACGCCGTTGCCCTTGGTGAGCACGACATCGTCAGCGATGTGATCCTCGAGCGGAATTTTGTCGCCGAGCAGAGCCTCGCGGCGCCTAGCCACTGCTCGCCACCTCTCGGCCTGACCGCGGCGCCTGGGTCGGCAGGCTTTCGAGCGTGCCGCACCCGGTGCACACCGTCAGCGCCCATAGCCGCATCGTGCGGAACCAGTGGTAATCCCACGAGGTGAGCCGCTGCAGACCCATGTGGATCGGTATCGCTACCGCCCAGAACAGGATCGGCGAGCGCCAGATCGTCGGCGCCGACAATTCCAGGCCGGCGGCAAACGTCACCATCACGTTCAGCGCCAAAGCCTCGAACGGCACGCCCCAAGTCAGCGCGGGGCGCGTCAATGCGGATACAGAATCTCGCGACAGGCCATTTCAGCCGGCGCCCAGGAACGTCTGCACCACCCAAGAGGCGCAGACCAGCACCGCGCCGCCGCCGATCGCGCTCCAGAAGTGACCCCAGCTCCCATGCAGCATGGCCCGCGCACCGGCAATCGCGACGGCGATGATCACCAGCGTCGTCCCGAACGTTCCGTGACGAAGGTCGAGATTGATTGGACAATCGTTAACCAGGACATGGACTATTTCCCTACGGTTGTGAAAACGAGATCCCGGCCGGTGCGCGATGGCTTGGTGAACGGGTCGGATGCGGAGGTTGGCAGTTGGGCCATGACCGCCATTGCCGGGGGCATGGCCGGGCTCGCGGCCTTCACCGCGTGGATGGCGGCCATAATCGCGGCCGCGTAACCGTTCGCGATCCCCCGCGACGGACTACCGGTATTGTATCGGCTGAACAATTCGATCAGCCGGGCGGCTGCCGACACCGATTTGCACGGCTCGAACGAATCGGCGATACCTAGGCCCAGCAACGACAGGTTACGGCTGTTGATCTGCCAGGCGCCTAGGTCAACCGAGTGGCCGGCTGCTATCAAGCGCCTCGCCGATTCGATCACCCCCGCGCCGTGCAGCACCTGCCCCGAGGTGTTGTCGCGCAATGTTAGCGGCTCAAGGCCGCTTTCCTGCCGCGCAATCCCGACTAGCATTCCTGGGTCCTCAGTCGGGGCGCAGTGCAGCGCTATCGCCAGTGCGGCGGGGATGCTCAGCGCGGTCATGACGCCTCACCGATGCCAACCGCACCGCCGCGGCGGAGCGGTTCCCCAGTCAGAGGTGGTTAACAGGCAGGCTGGTGTTTTACAAACGGGCAGCTGTCGCATGGAATTGCTCTCCATCCGTCAGTTAGGCATGGGGCCGGTGGTGCCAACACCGACCCCATGCCGCCACTGGGTCGCCCCAGCTGGTCTACAGCCCCAAAACTCGCCGGGTATAAAACCATAAGTCAAGCGCTGGATTGCAGGGCTCAACGTCTGGGCTACGGTCCTCTATGACCTGCTCTGCGGGTTAGAGCACCCTCGCAGGGGCTCATCAAGACCGCGGAAACCCTCGGTTCCTGTGTCGCGAAGGGTCTTGCGGCCGTGGGGAACCGGTTTACCCCGCGGTGCGCGCGCGCCGCGGCGACGGGAACAGGAACGGCCGTCATCGGTGTCTGAGCAGAAACAGGTTAAAGAGTAACAAATCTAGCGACGGGAGTATATTAGCACTAAAATCAGGAATGCTCGAAAGGCAGGTGGAGGCCTCTGCGCCGGCTCGCCAGTCGGGCTGGTATATCGAGTAGATATTTCTGTGACGTCGAGCTGGGCCGCCCTCACCGTTATCATCGATTTCCTGGTTCGCCTTGCGCATTATCGTGGCGTGTTGGTGGAGAGCTTGTTCCGAATATAAACTCGTCATTTGGAACCAAAATTGACACATCGGCCGGTGAGCCACCCGGTTGATGAGGAGTGGCAGCCGCTTTCGTGTGTGTCGGTCCCCGTAAACCCTGATTCCCTTGATTTGATCCTTTCAACCGCTGTTCATAACAATGACTTGGTAGCCGGACGGCCAGGGCCGCTCCGTGCCGGCATCTCGTCCGGCTTCCAGAAATGATGCCGGATGATCGTAGGTTTTGACCCGAATCGCTGCCGTGCGCTCGGCCATTCCACGATCTCGTTTGAGACCGCCAACCGATCGCAACACACTAGCCAAGCCTTCAAACCCGGGACCTCGACCGCCGGTAGCGGCGAGCACCGCCACGGCCGGCCCTTGCTGACCCCGACGAAATCATGCGCGTCGGCCCCGCCCGGCCGATCGTCGTGGTCGCAGGCGAACCACCTTACCCGCTCGATCGCCCCGACTACCGCACCGACCCGCCTTCGCCGGCCGGTTCGACCCCAACCCGATGCACTTCCTCGCTGCCGCGCAACGATCGGCGGACGGCAGAGCTACTGGTGTTCGGATACCGCGGAGAGCTGCCGGCTCGGCTCCATGCGCTCGTGCAATACCCGCACGATCTCGATCAGACCCGGTGCGACCGCGCGGTAATAGAGCACATGAACCGGGCGTCTCACCCTGCCCGCCGGATCGCCACCTCTCGCGTGCCGGAGATGAAAGCTGCGGATCCCTGGCCGCAATTCGTCGCGGCGGCGCGTTGTGGGACCCTCGGGCTCGGCCGCGATTTTGCGCATCGCCGCAGCAAGGAGTGCGGCATATCGGCTCCGGCCGTCCGCTCCCCATTGTCTGCTGCTGGCCGCCAGAATGCCGACTAGGTCCGCCTCCGCCAGCCGCGAGAGGCGAAAGCTCGGCATCCCTTACTGAGCGCGCTCGTCCGATCGAGCGGCCAAGCCGTCGATATAGGCGTCGAGCTCGGCCTCGGCGATTTCGGTGAACCGGCCCTTTTCGAGAGCGGCAATGCCGGCGTCGATCTGCCGGCGCAGCGCCTCGAGCTTGAGCGCGTCCTCGCGCCGGCGCTGCTGCAATGCGCGCAACGCGTCGCGCACCGCCTCGCTGGCGTTCTGGTATTCGCCCGATTTAACCGCCTCCTCAATGAAAGCATCCTGCTCGGGCGTCAGGCTGATGTTGCGGGTCGGCATGTCATTTTCTCTCCGAATCGCCGCCGCCAGCCTAGCACTTATGGCAAACTTTGCCAATGACGCTGTGAGCGGATCCGCGCAGCAAACGAGAGGCCTTCGAATTCGAAGGCCCTGTGCGGTTTCTTTCGAAGGAGAAGATGATCATTCGAGGGAACCGGCAGAAGCCCCGTCAAAAGCTATGTTTATCGGCTACGCGCGGGTTTCGACCATTGACTAGAATCTTGCCTTGTAGCGTGACGCGCTGGCCGAAGCAGGATGCGGGAAGATTTTCATCGAGCTGATATCGGGCGCGGTGACGGATCGACCGGCCTTAAACGACGCGCTGGAATTCGCCCGCAGCGGCGACACGCTGGAATTCGCCCGCAGCGGCGACACGCTGATTGGTGGAAGCTGGACCGCTTGGCGCGCTCGATGTGCTTTCCGCGCGGCGATCTCGAGGGCTGCCTGCGGGAACATGGGATCGCGCTGGAATTGGCACGACGTGCCCGCGCGCCCGAGCTTGAAGCCATGGCGCTCGGCGGCCTCGGTGATGCCGAATATGTTCGCGGCCGGATGATCAGCGCACACGACCGCTTTCGCGCGTGCGTCAAGTTGTGCGAACAGTACGGGTTCGGCCGCATCGAAGTGGCGAATCGGCCGATGATGGCCTTCACCCAATGGTTTGCCGGCGACACCAAAGGTGCGCTCGCGGTCGCCGACACGGCAATCGCGCGAGCGGCACGAGTGGGACATCGCCGGGCGGAGATGATTGGTCATCACGCGGCATTCTTCTGCCGGCACGCGCTGATGGAATTCGAGGCGGCAGTTCGGCACGCGGAGGCCGCCTTGACATTGGCGCAACAGCTCGGCGCGCGGCGCTTTGAAACCGAAGCGCTCGCATTTCGGGCGGAGCTCCACCGATTGGCAGGACGACGAGCGGAGGCGCGTGCAAACGCGGAAGAGGCCGTGAAGATAAGTCGCGAGACGAGCATCGGGTTCCTCGGCCCGTTCGCACTCGGCGCGCTCGCCTTGGCGACTGACGACCTGACCGCGCGTCGAGCGGCCCTGGAGGAGAGTGAAGAGCTGCTTCGCGCGGGCGCCGTGAGTCACAACCATCTATTGTTTCCGCGCGATGCGATCGAGGCCTATCTCGAAGCGGGCGATTGGGAGGGCGTGGAGGGTTCTGCGGCGGAGCTAGAACGATATACCCGGTCGGAACCTCTGCCATTCGCCGATTTTTACATCGCGCGCGGAAGAGCCCTGGCCGCGTTCGGCCGCGGTAAATCTGACCTCGCGAAGCTCGCCGCGGAACTCAAGCGTCTTCGCGCCGAGGGTGAGCGGCTCGGTCTCCGGGTCGCGTTACGTGGTATCGAGACAGCGATCAACCGAATGCGCGAATAACTCCAGCCGTCGGCGGTGCGAGCTGCGAAGACCGATGCGAAGACAGCGAAGAGCCGGTTTGGGTGCCGTAGTCTCACTCAGCGCAATCAAACGGCAAGGTTGAAGGTCAGCTTTCCACGCTTCCCGGTCACTCAGAATTCGCGCTGGGAATGGCTCTGCCCGCCCCTTAGGCGGGCATTCCTACAGCGAGGCTGAAGCTTCCGCGATGGGGTGGATTGCCGACGTTCGCAGTGGAGCACATCTCAGCTTAATCGGGTTGCCGAGGGAGCCTCGAACTGTGACTAATTTGCGTAACTTCGATCTCAACCTCCTGCTCGTGCTCGATGGCGTGCTGCGCGAGGGCACCCTTTCGAATGCAGCGAAGGCCTTGAACGTGAGTCAGCCGACGATTAGCAGTTCGCTGGCTAAGCTGAGAGAGATCCTCCAGGACGAACTCTTCGTACGCTCCGGAAACGGCATGCAACCAACCCCCCGCGCTCTGGCGTTGAAAGAGCCGATTCAACGGGTGCTGGCGGCGGTGAAGGGGGAGATACTGGATACGGGAAGATTCGATCCCGCCACGGAAATTCGGCCCTACACGGTCGCGACTCCGGACATTGGCGAAACGCTGCTTCTCCCTCGCGTGGTCGCCAGGCTGGCGCAGGATGCGCCGAGGGTAAACCTTCGCTCTACGGTAGTGAGACCCCGGCACCTCGAGGATGCGCTAGAAGCCGGGGAGGTCGATCTCGCCGTTGGCTATTTTCCCGATCTAGCGCGGCCGACAACTATGCAACAAACGCTTTTCACTCACGGCTTCGCCTGTCTCGCGCGCACCGGCCACCCCTTGATCAAGAACGGCCTGACGCTTGAGGCCTTTCTCGAGGCGCATCATATCGTAGTGGCAGCGGAAGGAAGCAGCCAGGAACTGTTCGAGGATGCCTTGGCCAAGCGGGGCCTTGAGCGCCGCTGCGTGCTGCGCATCCCGCATTTTATGAGCGTGCCGTTCGTGGTGGCCAGCACCGATCTAATCGTCACAGTTCCACGGGCTGTTGCCGCGTTTTTCTCAGGCCTGGTTAATCTCCAGGTGCTTGACCCGCCAATCGACGTCCCGGAATTTGCCGTGAGACAATACTGGCATCGGCGCTTTCATCATGACGCTCGGGTGATATGGCTGCGGACCATGATGTCTGAGTTCTATCAGAATAACTGGGTGGCCGAACTGACATCGCAGAACATAAATAACGCCCCCGCGCCGCCGTCCCAATGAAAATTTCCTGATAACCGCTATCCTGCCTTTTCCATAGCGTCGCGTCCCTCTCGATCAAAAATAAGCGCGAAGCCGCCGCATCATGGCGGCCGCTAGTTTCATGCCGGCCTTCAATAGGAGCGCAAGCGCCGCAACACATGGGTACAAAGCGCGCTAGAGCTTCTGCGGGTGCGCCTCCCGGAGGCCTCGGCCGTTGTGCTTTCTGACAGGGACGATGCTGAGGAAGTCAACCGCGCTCTGACGCAGGGCGTGCGGGGCTACATCCCGACATCGGTTGAGTGCGAAGTTGCTGTCGCTGCGCTCAGGCTCATCGGCGCGGGTGGCACCTTTGTTCCGGTGAAAGCGTTGCACTCGACAACCGCAAGGCCGGATGACCGACCGGAAGCTGGACGGCAGAGGCGATCGGACGGACTGGACCTCACGCCGCGTGAGCTGTCGGTAATCGATCTCCTGCGCGAGGGCAAGCCCAACAAGCTGATCGCCAGGCAGTTAGACATGCAGGAAAATACGGTCAAGGTGCACGTCCGAAACATCCTGAAGAAGCTCAACGCGGCGAACCGCACACATGCCGCTTTTGTCGCCAATCGGCTACTCGGTCACGCCGAGAAGCCTGTCGCCTTGCCCAGTCCGTTTCCGCCAATCGATCACGCTCAAGGTCGCCTCTACGCCGTTGTTCCGAGGCGGTAACGGTGTGTGATACTCCCAGACGCACGGAACCAAGATGTGATCCTGGAAATTGTGTCCCACGCCCCGAAGATGCTGCGCCACCTCGATGCCGGCCCGGGTCAACTCGCGCTCGTCACCGATGCCCGATTGCATCAGCACCTTCGGCGTGTTGACCGCGCCGAGCGAAAACACGGTCTCGTAGCGAGCCGTGATCCGATGGAGGGGAGCGGGAGCCGGCGGCCGTTGAGTAAGGGGTTGGGCAAGGCCTCAAAACCCCAATCGCGTTCCGCCCTGAGATTGGCGGGCCATTGACCCGGTTCCCTGACGCTTGGCACGTCATCGGTCCCACCGGCCTCGAGCAGCAGTACGGAGGCGTCGCCTGTCTCAGCCAGGCGGCGCGCCACCACCGAACCGGACGAGCCCGATCCGAAGACGATGAAATCGTAGGACGGTCGAATCTCCACCGTGAGCCTGCGCTGGTTGGCGTCGATGCGGGCGTCGAGCTCGGGTGTTTCCGTGGTTCTTTCCGGCGTCATCCTGGACCTCCGTTCGCGGGGCATGACCACCAAGAATGGCGGGCGCCAACTGGGCCGATGTTTCAGTTCGGCGGAGATGAGCTACGCCGGAAACGCGAGCCGCGGCGCTCTGTCCGCTCGCCCGTGATCGATCAGTTGAACGAGAGCACGCGCCCCTGGACACTCAGCTGAGCGCCGCCAATCGACGTCCCGGAATTTGCCGTGAAACAATATTGGCATCGGCGCTTCATCATGACGCTCGGGTGATGGCTGCGGACCATGAAGTCGGTTTTCTATCAGGATAACTGGGTGGCCGAACTGACATCGCAGAACGCAAATAACGCCTCCGCGCCGCCGTCCCAATGAAAACTTCCTGATAATCACTATTCTGCCTTTTCCATCGCGTCGCGTCTTTCTCGATCAAAAATAAGTTCCGAAGCCGCCGCATCATGGCGGCCGCTGGTTTGATGCCGGCCTTCGATAAGAGCGCAAGCCCCTTGAGAGGCCGCCGAAAGGAAGGGAAAGGTAAATGACTACTGCAACGGTTACCAGAGCCGGTCTCTTGAAGACGCGATATGGCGGCTACCTCCATCGCGAGGTGCCCGACGAAGACGCAGAACTGTCCCATGTCGGTCCCAACACACCATGCGGCGAATATTTGCGCCGCTTCTGGCAGCCGATCTGCTTTTCGGACGAACTGAAGGACCTGCCCCATCGAGTCAAGATCCTCGGCGAGGAACTGGTGGTGTTTCGCGACCTGAGCGGCACGGTCGGTCTGCTGGAACTGCATTGTCCGCATCGTGGCGCCTCCCTGGAGTTCGGGCTCATTGACGCCAAGGGGATACGATGCTGTTACCATGGCTGGCAGTTCGCGGCGGACGGGACCGTCCTCGAGACGCCCGGCGAACCGGCTCACAGTACCCTGAAAGACCGGCTCTATCACGGGGCCTATCCCACCGAGGAGTATAGCGGGATCGTCTTTGCCTATATGGGTCCGCCCGACCGGCAGCCGCCTTTTCCCGTGTATGACAGCTTTGTCCGATCGGGTTATCAGTTGATGCCGGGACGGAAATACTTCTACCCGTGCAACTGGCTGCAAATCATGGAGAACGCTATGGATCCCGCCCATACAGCGTTTCTCCACACCATCATCAGCGGCTCCCAATTCACCGACGAATTCGGAGTATTGCCGGAACTGGAGTACGTCGAGACCCCCGTGGGCATGATCTACATTGGCACCCGGCGGGTAGGGTCCAATGTCTGGGCGCGGATGGTGGAAGCCGTCCTGCCCAACCTGCAGCAGGTGGCTCCGATCTGGGAGGATGGCCACCGGCAGCATGCGTTCAGCGGCCCGATGATGAGCCGCTGGATCGTGCCGGTCGACGACACCAGCACGATGCTCATCGAATTCCGCCATGTGAGCGAGACCGAAGACGTCACGCCCGCGTGGTGGGCCGATCGCACTATTATGCTCCCTGGCCAGCTTGCCGCGGACTCGTACGAGGCCGGTCAACGGCAACCCGGCGATTACGAGGCGCAGGTCTCGCAGCGGCCGATCGCTATCCACGGATTAGAGCATATCGGCGCCACCGATCGCGGGGTCATGATGTTCCGGAACCAGACGAGACGCGGCATCCGGGCCGTGCAAGCCGGGCACGATCCCGGGGGCCTGCGCCACGATGCCGGTGTGGTCATCCCGACATACTGCAACGACACCGTTGTGCGTATGCCGCCCGACGTGGATCCGACAATGGACCGTCAGCGCATCCGCGACACCGGGCGGCGCCTCGCAGATGCCTATCTCAGGGATCCACCGCTATTGGCATCCGACATGAGCTCCGAACCAGCCGCCGGCGACGGCTTCACCGTTGAGAAGGTCGTGGGGATAGGAGAACGGTTCAGCACTGACCTTCCCGACGCGCGCTAGCCAGCTTTCACTTGGAGTGTCCAGGACGGCGCCCTGCAGTCTGCGCCGTGGCCGACGATGTCGCTCGAGAATTCGGGACCGACTTCGCGATTCGACGCTCAGCCAAACGGAGGCATCTATGACCCCTGAAAACCAAAGCCTTGTGCGCAATTCCTTCGCCAAGGTCGTGCCCATCGCACCGCAAGCTGCGGCGATCGATGGGTCTCGCGTCGCGCTGGGGGATGTTCGCGGTCTTGTATCGCCCGAGGAATGGCAGCTGCGGGTCGATCTCGCCGCCTGCTACCGGCTGGTCGCGCATTATCGCTGGGATGACGTCATCTTCACCCATATCTCGGCCCGGCTGCCCGGGCCGGAGCATCATTTCCTGATCAATCCCTACGGCATGCTGTTCGACGAGATCACGGCGTCGAGCCTGGTCAAGATCGACCTCGAAGGCCGTATCGTCCTCGACAACGGCTATCCGGTGAATCCGGCCGGCTTCACCATCCACAGCGCGATCCATGCCGCGCGCGAGGACGCGCAATGCGTGCTGCATGTGCATACCCAGAACGGCGTCGCGGTCTCGGCCCAGCGCGACGGGCTGCTGCCGATCTCGCAGCATTCGCTGCTCGTGCTGTCCAGCCTGGGCTATCACGACTACGAGGGCATCGCGGTCAACCCCGAGGAAAAGCCGCGGCTGGTCGCGGATATCCGTGACAAGACCTTCCTGATGCTGCGCAATCACGGGCTGCTGGTGTCCGGCAGCTCGGTGCCGGAAGCCTTCCTCGCCATGTACATTTTCGAGGCGGCCTGCGCGATCCAGATCAAGGCGCAGTCGGGCGGTAGCGAATTGATCCCGATCGCCAGGCCGATTCTCGACGGCATCATGGCGCAAGCCAGGGTCGTGTTGGGCGGGGTGGGCGGCAAGCTCGCCTGGCCGGCGCTCCTGCGCCGACTAGACCGGACCGATCTGTCCTACCGGAGCTGAGCCTCGGCAGCGCCGAATATCCCATTAGCAGGAACGTGCTCAGCCCAACTCGCCAGAGTGGCGCAAAGACGTGGCCGCATGCGATTCTCCAATGAGACTTGAGCGTGGCGTCGCGGGCCTCGGCTACGCTACGCAGGGTATTGGTGTACCCGCGGGCCACGGTTTTCCTCCAGTAGCGCATCGAGACCCGCCTCGCTCTTCATGAACTCGGCGGCTTTCTCTCCGATGATCACGCAGGGAGCCATCGTGTTGCCGGTGGTCACTCGCGGCAGAATCGAGCCATCGGCAATGCGCAGGTTGTCGATGCCGTAGACCTTGAGGCGACCGTCGACGACGGACATCTCATCGCGGCCCATCTTCGCCGTGCAGGTCTGATGCCAGGCCGTCGAGGCGGCGTCTCGGACGAAGTTCTCGAGCGCGCTTCCCGCCAGATTGCCGGGCATGACCTCACGTTTGACGAACGAACTCATGGCGGGGGAATTGCCAATCTCCCGGCAAAGCTCGACCGCATGGCTCAGCGCCTTCATGTCGGCGGGATTGGAAAAGGTGTCGGCCGCGATCTCAACGGGGTCGGACGGCTTTGGCCCGGTGATCCGCAACCTCCCGCCGCTACCGGGGCGTACGAGGCTCGGCAGCAGCGACCATGACCCCGGAGGCGGCGAGAAATGCGCGACTTCTGGAGTCGTGAGGGGAAACTCCACCAGGAGCGCCTGCAGATCGGGCGTGGCGAGCGACGGATCACTCTTCCAGAAGAAGGTCGCCTCTCCGCCGTTGTTCCGAGGCTGTAACGGCGTCTGATACTCCCAGACGCACGGAACCAGGATGTGATCCTGGAAATTGTGTCCCACTCCCGGAAGGTGCTGCGCCACCTCGATGCCGACCCGGGTCAACTCGCGCTCGTCGCCGATGCCCGATTGCATCAGCACCTTCGGCGTGTTGACCGCGCCGAGCGAAAGCACGGTCTCGCAGCGAGCCGTGATCCGATGGATTGCGCCCTCGTGGAGGAATTCCACCCCGTCCGCGCGTTTGCCGTCGAGTACGACGCGCGTCACCAGCGCCCCGGTGAGCACGGTCAGGTTCGGTCGGTCCATGTAGGGATAGGCGTAGGTGCGAAAGACCGACTGACGGAGGCCGTTGCGAATGCGGAGATTGAACAGGGCGCTGCCGCCCGCACCTTCCATCATCTGGCCGTTGTGATCGTCGAAGGTGGGAATGCCGATGGATCGGGCGGCCTCCAGCACGGCCTTGGCAAGAGGGTTCGGATCGCGCGCCGGCTCCACATGAACGGGACCACCCTTGCCGCGCCGCACGGGATCCGGAGCCCCCTGCCAGTCCTCGATGCTGCGAAAGATGCCGAGGATGAACTCATAGCCCCAACTCGGATCGCCGGCTTCCTCGGCGAAATAGTCCCAGTCGTTCTTGTGCCCGCGCGCCCAGGCCATGGCGTTGATGCTCGAGCCGCCGCCGAGCACCTTGCCCATGGGGAGCGGGAGCCGGCGGCCGTTGAGCAAGGGGTTGGGCAAGGCCTCAAAACCCCAGTCGCGCTCCGTCCTGAGATTGGCGGGCCATTGATCCGGTTCCCTGATGCTTGGCACGTCATCGGTCCCACCGGCCTCGAGCAGCAGTACGGAGGCGTCACCTGTCTCAGCCAGGCGGCGCGCCACCACCGAACCGGACGAGCCCGATCCGCAGACAATGAAATCGTAGGATGGTCGAATCTCCGCCGCGAGCCTGCGCTGGTTGGCGTCGATGCGGGCGTCGAGCTCGGGTGTTTCCGTGGTTCTTTCCGGCGTCATCCTGGACCTCCGTTCGCGGGGCATGACCACCAAGGATGGCGGGCGCCACTAGGCCGCCGTTTCAGTTCGGCGGAGATGAGCTACGCCGGAAACGCGAGCCGCGGCGCTCTGTCCGCTCGCCCGTGATCGATCAGTTGAACGCGAGCACGCGCCCTGGACACTCAGCTGAGCGCCGCCAATCGACGTCCCGGAATTTGCCGTGAAACAATATTGGCATCGGCGCTTTCATCATGACGCTCGGGTGATGGCTGCGGACCATGATGTCTCAGTTCTATCAGAATAACTGGGTGGCCGAATTGACATCGCAGAACGCAAATAACGCCCCCGCGCCGCCGTCCCAATGAAAACTTCCTGATAATCACTATTCCGCCTTCTCCATCGGGCCGGCGGCTTTCGCACTTATTTTTCATGGAGAGCGGACGCGACCATCATGGCGGCCGCTGGTTTGATGCCGGCCTTCAATAGGGGCGCAAGCGCCCCTATTGAGAGGCCGCCGAGAGGAAGGGAAAGGTAAATGACTACGGCAGCGGAGTCCGAAATCTTGACCAGGGTTGGTCCGGGAACGCCGATGGGTCAATTCATGCGGCAATACTGGATCCCGGCGCTCATGTCGTCTGAACTGGCGCCGGACGGGGCGCCGTTGCGGCTCAAACTGCTCGGCGAGCAGTTAATCGCCTTTCGCGATTTGTCGGGCCGTGTCGGCATTATGGATCAAAAATGCCCACATCGCTGCGCATCGCTTTTCTTCGGCCGCAACGAGCATGACGGTATTCGCTGCGTCTATCATGGTTGGAAGTTCGACGTGGAAGGCAATTGTGTCGACGCGCCGAACCTGCCGGGTCCACTGGCCACGCGCAACCGCATCAAGGCAAAGGCTTACAGCGTTCGGGAACGGGCGGGACTCATCTGGCTCTATATGGGGCCGCGGGAGACCCCGCCCGAGCTTCCTGGCCTTCAGGCGCTTGGGCTGGATGACGAAGAGCTGAGCATCTGGTGCCTTCAGCGGCAATCCAATTATCTCCAGGCCATGGAGGGCGAGATCGACACGTCGCACCTCGGTTTCCTGCACGGTGGCATGGTGCAGAGCGAGGATCCGACTCTCGCCAATCGCGCGCCCAAATATAAGGTCGTGGATACGGAAGTTGGCGTTCTTTATGGCGCTTTCCGCGAGCAGGACGAGCAGCACCTGAATTGGCGTTTCGCCAGCTTCAGCCTGCCGTTCTGGACGCAGCCGCCCCCCACGCCACTGGGTCGCGATCGCGTGGCGCGGGCTTTTGTCCCTATGGACGATACACACACCATGTTGTTCTGCATCTCCGACAAGCGCTTTGTCCTGTCGGCGCACGACAATGAGGACAAGCATAAGCTGTTGGGAGGAGCGCCCGGCGTCTCCTTCAACTACGAGTATTTGCCCAATACGACCGACTGGTACGGACGCTGGCGTTTGGCTTCCAACCGCACGAACGATTACCGGATCGATCGCGAGGTCCAGCGAACCAAGAGCTTTACCGGGATAGAGGGTCTTGAGCTTCAGCACGTCTGCATCACCGAGAGCATGGGACCGATCACGGATCATCAATCCGAACATCTGGTCCCGAGCGATATCATGGTTGCTCGGACCCGCCGCCGTTTGCTGCGTGCGGCCATTGCGCTGCGCGACGAAGGCGCCATCCCGCCGGGCGTAGATGCGCCCACGGCTTACGCCAGCGCTTGGGGCGGATTCACCAGCGCTGAGAAGGATATCAGCATCGACGAGGTCTACCGGGCCCGGACGGTGAAGGTGCCCTCAGGCGAAACGGTGGACGGTTGAATATCTTCGTTTGCGCTGAGCCAAGGTATTCCCGGCCCGCGTCGGGGTGCCATGCAGTTAACTTCGAGCCGATACATGCGGGCACGGAGAGGACTTAGGACAATGAGAGAGGAATATTCGGGAATACCGGGCACGACGGTGTTCGATGGTGAGCAATCTCGCCGTGGCTATCATCTCAACCAGTTCTGCATGTCGCTGCTGATCCCAGCCAATCGCGATCGGTTCAGGGCTGATGAAGAAGCTTACCTCAGCGAGTGGAATCTCACCGAAACGCAAAAGTCGGCCGTTCTGCGTCGCGATTACAACGCCATGATCGCTGAAGGCGGAAACATTTATTTCCTTGGCAAGATCGGCGCAACGGACGGCAAGTCGTTCGTTCAGCTTGCGGCGAGCATGACCGGCATGACCCCCGAGAGCTACACGGCGATGATGGTGCGCGGGGGCCGGGCGCCGGGCGCACCGCTTACCATGCCGCAACCGGCCAACCCCGCGGAAGGTGGAATGTGATGGCGCGGATCTCAGCCGGTATCGGTTGCAGCCACGTCCCCGCCATCGGCGCGGCCATTGATCTTGGCAAGACAGGGGAGCCCTACTGGCAACCCTTGTTCGATGGATTCAAAGCCACCAGGGAATGGATGTCGAGCAACACGCCCGACGTCGTCATCCTTGTCTACAACGATCATGCGACCGCCTTCAGCCTCGATCTGATTGCGACCTTCGCACTGGGATGCGCTGCGGAGTTCAAGCCGGCGGATGAAGGCTGGGGCGCGCGGCCGGTCCCGATTGTGAAAGGCGCTCCCGATCTCGGCTGGCACATAGCCCAGTCGTTGATTCTCGATGAGTTCGACATCACCATCGTGAACAAGATGGATGTCGATCATGGCCTGACAGTTCCGCTCTCGCTGATGTTCGGCGCCCCCGCCAGGTGGCCTGCACGGGTCATTCCACTAGCGGTTAACGTCATCCAGTACCCGCCGCCGACTGGGGCGCGTTGCTATGCCCTTGGCGCGGCCGTCAGGAAAGCGGTGGAGAGCTTCCCGGATAACCTCAATGTCCAGCTATGGCCCTTGCTTCGGTGAAGAAATGGGGCGGCGAGGCTTCCGACTACATGCCCCTCCACACGTGGTTCGACCAGTCAAAGAGCATTGCCGCTGACTTCCGGCATCGCGCCCTCCGGCACCACGCCGAGGGGATTTTCATGCTGGAGACGATCTTCGGCCCGACGATCACACTGTCGACCGGGCGCGTGATCCCGACGCGCTATGTCGGCGAGCAGCACGTGCAGCAGGACCTCGGCTTCATCCCGTCCTTCGCCGACTGGATGCGCGCCATCCGGCCCTTGCCGTGGATGGGCCGCGCCGGCCGCCTCGACGACCGGCCCGATCGCGCGGAGCAGCCGGCCGAAAACGGACAGCGGCGCGATCAGTCCTGACACGTCGGCCAGCCCCACCCTGCGGCCGCGTAGAGAGTGAGAGGGCAACCGGAAAGGGATTGAATCGGGAGGCCCAAAGAGAGCGCCCCGGTTCGTCCCTCAACCCCCTTCCGGAGGCCTCACATGCGCGCGATCATCATCAATGCCCAGGACCGCACGGTCACTGAAACCGAAATCGACGGTTCACTGAAATCCCTGCAACGGATCGTCGGTGGGCTGATCGCGTCCGTCCATGACGGCCTCGACGACAACCACCACTGCTACGTCAATGACGAAGGACTGCTGCACAACCCGCAGCATTTCTTCATGTTCAAAGACGGTCATCAGCCGCTCGCCGACAATGGCGTCATCCTCGCCTCGACCGAGGATGGCGACGAAGCGGCCTGCAATCTGCCGCTCGACTGGATCAAAGAACGCGTGACGTTCATGGATCTCGCCGCCGCGCGTCAGTGGTGACGGACGCATTGAATCGAAAATCGAAGGGCGCTGTCGCGAGCTCCTTCCGACAATCTCAAACAGGGAGCCAGCCAATGAACCGCCAACAACTCATCAGCCGGATTTTCATCCTGCAATGCCGCGTACGCGAGAAGATCCAGCGCTACCGTCTTGCCATTGCCTACGCCCGCAACCGGATCGATGCGGATCAGGCTAACGACATCATCTACGACTGCCAGGCGGTCGCCGGCTGGTACCCGCTTGAAACATTCTCGGTCGACGATTGCCTGCAGACCGCGCTCGATTGTCATTGGCAGCCCCACCCCGAACTGGAAAGCCTGGTGCAATCGGCATGCGATCGCGTTGCCGGCAAATGGTCAAGCGACGGCCATGTCGCAGACGCGGCCCAAGATTGGGCGCTCGACCTCGTCGCTGACTTCGCCGCGGCCCGCGGCATCGCGTTACTCCACCACGAAGACGGTCCCGCGGCGCTTCCGATGGATAACGCCCGTCAACAGGCGTCCTCAAGTCCACCCCCGGACGGCTGAAACCGCCGCCGACCAACCGCGCTGATCACAGCCCGGCTTCCGATATCAGTTTCCGAATTCACACCAACCCGGTGTGCCTCGCCGCGCGGCCCGCCGCATTCGTGCGATCGGTCCCGTGCGGCCTCAACGAAGGAGACCGATCATGGGCTGGCTCTATCACCGCGACCCCGTCGACGATCCGCTTGGCTATCTGATGGCCAAGTACAACTACGACTGCGATACCCACACGTTACAGACGCTCGACGGCGCGCGCGCCGGCAACACCGTTTACCTCGCCGTCAAATCCACCGACAAGAAAACCGGCCGCTCCTTTGTCCTCGCGGCCGTCATTCTGATCTCCAATACCAAAAAGTACGGCTTCGGCTACAAGGACCAGGATGAGGTCATGGGACCGTGCGAATACGACTGTCCCCAGCGCATCATGCGCCTTCTTTCTCCGCTCGCCGATCTGCCCCGTATCGGTTACGCCGCCGAGTGGCGGGCCCACGTTGCCGCGCGACACAATGAGCAGCGCCAGCGGCGCGACCGGCGCCAAGCGCTGCGCGTCGGCGCCATCCTCTTGCTGCCGGCCGCCGTCCGCTTCTCCGGCGGCATCACCGCGAGCGCGTTCCGCGTCGCGCATTTCCGCCGGCGGACGCCGATCTTCGAAGCTCTCGACCGGCCCGGATTTTACTGCCGCTTGCGAGCCGTGACGCTCGCCGCGGCGACGATCACCGAGCCCCAAAGTTCCGGCCCGACGCAGGCTGCTGTTTGAGCTACTGCGATGTCCAACGATCAACAACAAAGGGAGATTACGCCATGACCAACCACAACCAGGCCACCGCCATTCAACAGCTCCTTCCGCACGCCGCAGCCCGCCAGCAAGTCCTTCGTCTCCTGACGAACAGCTGCCACCGGTACCAGGCCCCGTATGAAGATTGCCGCCATGCCGTGTCCTACGCCTATGAAGCACTGGCCGGGCATCCCGCCAATGAGAATCCCGTGCCGCCTGATCCTGAGGTCATGAATGACGACCGCGCCGCGTGGGCCGCCGCCGCGTTGCGGCATTTCCAGTCGGCGACCGGCGCTGATTTCGTCGACGCCCTCGCCGACCTGCCCTGCGACGCGATGCATTGGTGCGACCGCAATGCCGTCGATTTCGACGACGAGCTGTCGCGCGCCCGCATCCACTACGCGGCCGAAACCGCAGCCGACAATCTCGCGCCACAAATCTCAGCCGGAGACGCGTCCGAGACGCCGCCTTCTCAACGACCGGTCACTGCCCCGCAGGCAGACGCCGTCACCACCAAAACCTACAAGGCCGAGTTTTTCACCGCCGCGGACTATGCGTTCCGCAACTTCGAAGCCGAGACTCCCGAGCAGGCGCTGCAGCTCGCGCGCCAGTTTTACGACAATGATATCGGCGAGCTGGATTTCCGGAGCTACGACGACAATGCCGGCCTCGACCAGATCCAGATCTGGGACAGCGAACGCGGCACGCTCGCATCGTGGGAAAGCGACGACTATCGCCTGCGCAAGGCCGGGCCGGAATTGCTCAAGCAATCCGTGCGCGTTTTGGCAATGCTTCCGCAGTGTGGCATCTATAACGAAGTCGGTATGCCCGAACTGCGCGCCGCTGTATTTCACGCACTTGGCGTCGAACACGACCAGTTTGATGCGCGCGGGTTTGAAGCCGCTATCTCAAAAGCAAAAACAGGGGATTCCAATGCTTCTTAAAAACAAACTCCGCGCGGTTTACAGCTCGGCCGTTCAT
The DNA here is from genome assembly GCA_963700185.1 of uncultured Alphaproteobacteria bacterium. Classification (GTDB taxonomy): domain Bacteria; phylum Pseudomonadota; class Alphaproteobacteria; order ATCC43930; family CGMCC-115725; genus AP-15. Next base: position 335,342 of record CAVOWP010000008.1, on the reverse strand, counting down.
GGCAACGTCATTGCCATCGTGGATCATGAAGGCGCCAGAAGCGTCACCAACGACGCCGAGAACGTCATCGACGATCTGACCCGGCAAGGCTTCGATTTGTCCAGGTGTCACGTCATTTACCGCGACACCCGCGGCATCTGGGATCAAATTCTGGTCGACCGTACCAGCCGCTTCGCCGGTTTCAGCAGCATCAACGAGCGCGACCTTTCCGCAGCGCTCGCCAAGCTCACGCGGCATTGACGGAAAGCCGCGTCGAACAAGACCACCAAACAGAAAATCGCGTCACCACAACCACCAGCAGGGAGGAATTTGCCATGAAGCAGTACCGCGTCCTTTTCGGAGCCTATATTCGTATGTACGCCGAACACACCATTGATGCAGAGAATGATGAAGCCGTCCGCAAACTGGCCATCAAGGAATTCAAGGCCAGGGTCCAGGATATAACCTGGTTCGACCCTCAATACGATAATCTCGCATTGCCCTCCATCGTCAGCATGCAAATCGACGAGACAAACGAAGACGTTCTGGACGGCCACGACTTTCCGATCACGCCCATGGACGCGCGCCAATACGCAGCGGACAAAATGCTCGAAGCGCTTGAATTCGTCCGCATGACGTTTGCCGACATCGAAGCGTCCAAACGCAAGGGCTACTACACCCAATGCCCGAAAATCGTCGCCGAGGCCATCGCCGAAGCGACCACCATTTAACACCACCAACCACCAGAACAGGGAGACGCAGCCATGACACCGCTTAAAAAAGCGGTCACACGCCGCAGCGAAGAACTCTACCGCGACAGCTCTAAATTCCGCCGCATCGTCGTCACCCTGTACCCCGCCGCCGTCAACGATTGCTCGATGCTTGCGCCACAGGGCACGGTCATTATCTTTTGCAGCCAGCAAAGATGTGTGATAATCTACATAATTGCTACGGTATTTTCAGGCGCAGGCACCAAATGACCAAACTTCTCGATCAAGCGCTCGAAGCCGCGCGCAACCTTTCCCCGGACGAGCAGGACGACATCGCCCATGTTGTTCTCCGGCTGGCGGGTGCTGATGATGAACCGCCGGTGCCGCTCACGCTCGAAGAACAAGCCGCCATCGCCGCCTCAAAAGCTGCCGCTGCCCGTGGCGAGTTTGCGACCGATGAGCAGGTGCGGGCGGTCTGGGCTAAACACGGTCTGTGAGGCTTCGCTACACCCTTCCGGCACTTGCCGACCTTAGCGCGATCCTCGACTACATCGCCGCGCATTCGCCACAGGGCGCGCGTCGGGTTCAGGCCCGGATCAAAGCCCTCACCGATCTACTGTTGCTGTACCCGAATATCGGCCGCCGCACGGACGATCCGGCCACCCGCCGGATGAGCATCACGCCATACCCCTATCTGGTTTTTTACGAGGCCACCGAGACCGAGCTCATCATCCATGCCGTGCGACATGCGGCCCGTGATCCATCCGGCATGCCGGGTTCCGCCTGATCAGCATCTCTTGTGGTTTTGCGTCCGGGGCTTCATCGGCCTGCGGCTCGAAAAGTGCCGGCACGAACAAACGCTCTCGATCCGCGCCGCCTATGAGACCGCCGTGCAGACGCGCGTGATGCGGAAGCAGGCCGAACGCCGCAAAGGCAAGCCGTGCCCTGCCAGGCGCAGCCGCCTGTGAAGCTGCAAGAGTGAGAGGACAGCCGGGGACAAAGTGAACCCGGCCGGATACGAGAGCGCTTGCCGGGTTCGGGCCCCGGATCAATCCCGGCCGGCTTCCCTCCGCTCTCGGAGGTCTCTCCCATGGCCGACTATTTTTCCCCGACCGTCATCCAGCCGACAATTCCCGTTGCCGACATCACGCCGCTCGAGCGGCTGCTGCTCAGCCATATCTTCAACGCCGAACGCGACGGCGAGGGCTTGTACTTCTATGCTGATGAAGGCCCGGCCGACATGATCTGGGTCGATCGCGCCCCGATCGAGGCCGCGCTCGCGGAATCAAAAACCACCGTCGACAGCACCGCGCTGACCGTTGTCACCGGACAACTTGCGCAACTGCCGGCCGACAACGTCGAGATCACGCTCGACTTCAGCGACAGGTGCTGGGAATCCATCTTCCAGGACATCGTTCGCCGCTCGGCAAGCCTCCGCTACGTCACCGTCATCTCGGCCTTCACCTGCTCGCGGATGCGGCCCGACGGATGGGGCGGCATGGCGGTCCTGATCACCCCGTCCGGGGTGATGGGCAAATCCACTAACGACATCATCGAGGACTTCCTGAACGACGCCGTGCCCGGCTGGGCGGCCGAGCCAGCCACGGCGTAAGCGCCTTCCGCGAGCCACGCATCCCGCGATCACGCGGGCATCTCCGCACCGAGAGTGAGAGGAAGGCCGGGAGCGGGTGAACCCCGGACGGTGAAAGAGAGCGCCGGCCGGATTCCCCCAACTCTCGCTCCCGGAGATCTCCCGCATGCTCACATCCGCATCCCCCGCGCCCGCGGCGGCCACGCTCCCGCTGTTTCTGCCCCAGGCCCCGCCCGACAAAATTTTGGGGCTGTTCCATGCCGCGACACTGCTCGCGCAATTGCTCGGGCACGGCCGCGCGCTCGACAGCCGCGCCTTGCGCTCCGCCATGGAGACCGCGTTCTACGCCACCGACGCCGAAGGTGTCTGGGTGTGGAAGGACGCCTACGACGCCCTCGAAGCCGCCCAGGTCATGTTCCTGCGCAAATTCGGCGCCGCGATGCGTACGCGCGCGGGTTCGACAGCCGCCATGCTCGAGATGCTGACGCGTCTTGCCGGACGGCTCCCATCGCAGACCCGCCGCTCGGAAGAATCCGAGCACCTGCAGCAATTCTCGACGCCGATCGCGCTTGGCTTTGTCGCCGCCGAAGCCGCTGCGTTAACCCCGGCCGATCTCGTGCTCGAACCGTCCGCCGGCACGGGCCTGCTGGCGATCTTCGCCGAACTCGCCAGGGCGCGGCTTATTCTCAACGAGATCGCCGACACGCGCGCCGGGCTCCTCGAGCGCCTGTTCCGCGGCATCGCGGTCACCAGGCACAACGCCGAGCAGATCCACGACCGGCTCGATCCCGCGATCCGGGCGAGCGTGGTGCTGATGAACCCGCCCTTCTCGGCCTCGCCGCATATCGAGGGGCGCTTCGCCGAAGCCGCGATCCGTCATGTCAGCTCGGCGCTCGCGCGTCACACCGTAGCCGAGCTCGACGTCAGTTCCGCCGAGGCTAGGGTGGTTTCTGCACCGGCGGACCGCACTGTGCGAAGGGCGAGCCGACGGCTCGACTTGCGACGGTTGGGGTTTTTCGGCCTCGCACTCCTGATCGGTCTTGGCGCCGCTTGGTATGGCCATCAGTGGTGGACCGTCGGGCGTTTCATCGAGAGCACCGACGATGCCTATGTCGGCGGCGACGTGACGGTGATCGCGCCGAAAGTCGCCGGCTTCATCATAGAGGTTGCGGTCACGGACAACCAGGCCATGCATGCCGGGGATTTGCTGGTCAAGCTCGACGACCGGGATTACCGGGCCGCCTTGGCGAAGGCGGCGGCGGCGGTTGCCGCCGAAGAGGCCACTCTGGCCAATCTCGACGCGACCCGCCGCCTGCAAGAATCGATGATCGCACAAGCCGAAGCCGAGGTCGCAGCGGCAGAGGCCGAGGTCGCGCGATCTCGGTTCGACGTATTGCGCTACAGCCAGCTCGCCTCCGACCAATACGCCTCGCTCCAGCGTTTTCAACAGGCGGATGCGGACAACAAGAAGGCGATCGCCGCCGTCGAGAAGATGCGGGCGGCCCTCGCGGCGGCGCGGCGCCGGCTCGATGTCATCGACACGCAAAAGCAGCAGACCCGGGCGGTGCTGGATCAGGCCATCGCCGAGCGCGACCTGGCACAGCTCAATCTCGGCTACACCGAGTTGCGAGCCCCGATCGACGGCGTGATCGGCAACCGCAGCGCGCGCACTGGCGCCTACGCCATGGTCGCGCCCAGTTGATCTCATTGGTGCCGGCGCACGGCCTTTGGGTCGATGCGAATTTCAAAGAGAGCCAACTCGCTCATATCCGTGCCGGATTGCCGGCATCGATCGAGGCAGACGTGCTGCCCGGCCGGGTGTTTCACGGGCGTGTCGCCAGCCTGGCGCCCGCAACCGGCGCAAGTTTCAGCGTTCTGCCGCCGGAGAACGCTACCGGCAACTTCACCAAGATCGTGCAACGAGTTCCGGTTCGCATCCTGCTGGACGACGGCGGATCGACTCTCGACATTCTGCGTCCCGGCCTATCGGTCACCGCCGCCGTGGACGAGCGGCCCGCCGCGCAAAACCCACGATGAGCGCGGTCGTTGAACTCTCCCTGAAGGCGAAAGTCTTTGCTTTCGCTAGCATGTCCGTCGGCTTTTTCATTGCTCTCCTGGACATCCAGATCGTCTCCGCGTCACTCGGCGAGATCGCCGGCGGATTGTCGGCCGGCCCCGATGAGATCGCCTGGGTGCAAACCAGCTACCTGATCGCCGAGATCGTCGTAATTCCGCTCTCCGGGTGGCTGTCGCGCGTCATGTCCACGCGCTGGCTGTTCTGCGCCTCGGCTGTCGGGTTCACCCTTATCAGCCTGCTATGCGGCTGGGCCTGGGACATCCAGAGCATGATCGTGTTTCGCGCGCTGCAGGGATTTCTCGGCGGCGCGATGATCCCGACCGTTTTCACGACTGCCTTTATCTACTTCAGCGGGCAGCAGCGGGTCATCGCCGCGGCCGTCATCGGCACGATCTCCTCGCTCGCGCCGACCCTGGGGCCGACAATCGGCGGCTGGATCACCGATAATTACTCCTGGCACTGGCTGTTCTTTATCAACCTGATCCCAGGGACGTTCGTCGCCGTCGTGGTGCCGATGCTCGTGCGCGTCGATCGCCCCAATCTCAACCTACTGCGCGGCGCCGATTATCTCGGCATGGCGCTGATGGCGATCTTTCTCGGCTGTCTCGAATACACCTTGGAGGAGGGGCCGCGATGGGATTGGTTCGGCGACGGCACGATCCGCGCGACGGCCTGGATATCGGGCATCGCCGGCGTCGTCTTCGTCTGGCGCAGCCTGACCCATGCCCAGCCGGTCGTCGATCTGCGTGCCCTGAAGAGCCGCAATTTCTCGCTCGGCTGCTTCTTTTCCTTTGTCACCGGCATCGGAATTTTCGCGACGATCTATCTGACGCCGTTGTTCCTCGGCCGGGTGCGCGGCTTCAGCGCATTGCAGATCGGCTTCGCCGTCTTCTCGACCGGCGTGTTCCAGGTCCTATCCATCCCGATCTACACCTTCTGCACCCGATACATCGATTTGCGCTGGCTGATGATGGTGGGCCTGGCGTGTTTCGCACTGGGCATGTGGAACTTCGTGCCGATCACGCATGAGTGGGGCTGGCGCGAGCTGTTGCTGCCGCAGGCGTTCCGCGGCTTTGCGCAGCTATTCGCCGTAGCCCCGACCGTGACCTTGACGTTGGGCGGGTTGGCGCCCGAAAGGCTGAAACTGGCTGTCCGGCTTGTTCAACCTGATGCGCAATCTGGGCGGCGCGATCGGCATTGCCGCCTGCGGCACGATACTCAACGACCGGGCCAACCAGCATTTCCTGCGATTGGCCGAGCACCTGAACGCGACCAACTCGGCGATGGCGGATCTGCTGCAGCGGGTGACTGCCGCCGACACCGTCAAATGGGGCGGTGACGCCGTGCACGGTCACGCCGCAGCCCTGAAGCAGCTGTGGTCGCTGACCTGGCGCGAGGCGCAGACCCAGACTTACGCCGACGCTTTCTTGGCTATGGCCGCCTGCTTTGTGGTCGCCACCGCCCTGGTGCCGCTGATGCGCAAGGTCGTGCCGCCGAAGGGGCCAATGGCGGACGCCCATTGAGCGTTCAGCGCTATCCGCGCATGAAGCCTTCGAGTTCGTCGGACGCCCAGGCGATCGCCCGGTCGATGCTTTCGCCCTGCTGCGTGCAGCGGGCGATCATCTTGGTCATCGTCGCCTGCGAATACATTTGCGTCGCGATGTTGGTCGGTGCCGGCGCGCAGGAGATCGAGGCGGTCAGGTCCTCGCGCGGCGGATAATTGTAGAGAGTGCCCTTGGGCGGCCCCTCATCGGCCCAGGTCTTGAAATCGCGCAGCTTGGCGAAGGCCGGCAGGTCATAGCCGTGACCGGCGGCGACCAGCTGCTCGACCTGCGGGCGCTGCGACAGAAAAGTCAGCAGGCTCTTGGCGGCGGGCTTGTTGGCCGAGAAGTTCCAGATGCCCCAGAAATACGGCAGGAACGGGTCGTAACGGCCCTTGGGGCCGGCCGGCGGATCGAACGTCCACAGCTGCTCGGCGACTTGCGGCGCATCGCGCTTCGCGACGGCCCAGGCCGAAGGCGGGTTCATGATCAGCGCGCCTTTTCCCGAGATTAGCCATTTGTTGTTGCTGGCATCGTCCCAGGCAAAGACGTCGGGCGGCAGAAACGGCACGATCTTTTTGAACCATTCGAGGACCTGCTTCGTCGCATCGGATTTGACCGTGACGTTGCCCTCCTGGTCGACGAGCACCGAGCCATGGGAGGCGAATACGGCGCCAACCCAGTCGACCGCGTCGGTCGTCTGCCCGAGCGGCATGCCGAACGGAAACCCGGCCTTCGAGCATTTCTCGGCCGCTTGCAGGAAGAGGTCCCAGGTCCACCGGTCCGCCAATTCCTTGTTGGGTGGCGCGCCGGCCGGGTACATCTGGGTCAGATCGAGACCGACATGCTGCTTGAACAGGTCGATCCGCGCGCAGGGTGGCTTCGACTGGCTGCCGACGGTGGCCGGCACCGCGACCCAATGGCCCTTTTGCTTCCCGAGATATTCGACCGCTGCAGTGACCTTCCCGTATTTCTGGGCCAAGTCGTTGACGATGTCGTCGACCGGTTCGAGATTGTCGGCATTGCCGGCCGCATACCAGGTCGGGAAGGCGAGGATGTCGTGCCCGCTGTGCGACTGCGCCTCGGCAGCGATCGTCAGCAGGTTCTTGTCGCCTTGTGAGGTGATGTAGTCGATCGTGACATCGACCTTCTCCTTGTCGCCCCATTCCTTGCACAGCTTGGTCAGCGTGTCGTTGGCGCCGGGGACCCAGTGATCCCAGAAGCCGCAGGCGAGCTTGCCGGCGGCGAAGGCGCCGCGCGCAAAGGGCACCGCCAGCGCGGTGCCGGCGAGCGCCGCGGTTTTGAGCAGCGAGCGCCGCGTCAAGTGTCCATTTTCCATTATGACCTCGCGAGGACGAATGCGGCGAGACCGGTCCGGGACGCCGCCCTATGGGGGTAACGCGCGCTGCGCGAAAAGATTTCGTGTCAGGGCGCGCCGGGGGTGGTGGACCGCATGATTTCGGCGTAGAGCAGCTGGACTACATCCGCTCTTCTGCCGGCGCGCATTCGTTCGGCAAACTCACGTCTGGCCAGCAGGCGAAGCCTTTCGAGCCTCGACAACCGGGCATTGGCCGCTCCCTCGGCGGCCGGCAGTCCCGAGCTCATTAATACGCGGCTGCGGTATCGGTCGACTGCGGTCGGAAATTTGTCCGCCGGCCGCCCGCCGCCGATCCATTCGTCCAAATGTCCGGGCCCCCAATTGTAAGCGGCGATCGCATCGGGCCAGCTCCCGTAGCGCCGGAACATGTGAGCGAGATAAGCGCGGCCGATCGCGCGGTTTTCCTGTTCGTCGAAACGATCGCCACCCCCGACATCGGTCGCCGCCGCGGCGGAGACCTGCATCGGTCCCTGTGGGCCGCTCGGTTCGGGGCGCCACATTCCCGGATCGCCGCCATGGCTCGACTCTGCCCCGTCCACCCCGTAGGCGATGCGGTCGAGAATGTTGCCGGCCGACGCGAATGGCGCGGCGCCGGTGATGGCGAAGATCACCAGCAGAGCAAAAAGCCGCGAGGAAGCCCGATGGAGCCGCGGCATTGTCAAACTCAATAGTTCGAGATCTCGACCAGGTTGAGGTCCGGGTCGCGAATATAGACCGACTGTATCGTGCCGACCGCGCCGGCGCGCGGCCCCGGTCCCGCCACGATCGGAACGCCGCAAGCTTCGAGATGCGCCGTCACTTCGGCGAGCGGCACAGGGGTGATGAAGCACAAATCGGCCGATCCCGGGGTCGGCCTGCCGGCTACCAGGCCCGGGATGTTGTCGGCGGGATGCAGGTTCATCTTTTGCTGACCAAAGCGCAGAGCGGTGCGCCCCTCGCCAAAGCGAACGACCTCCATGCCCAGCACCCGGGTGTAAAATTCGCAGGTACGCTCGATGTCCGCGACCGTCAGAACCAGGTGATCGAGGCGTTCGATGTGCATTAGGAGGACCCCGCCGCTAAAGGGAGGGTTCGAATTTGCCACGATCGGCGCGGTGCGGCCAGTGCCGGTTGCCGTCATCGCGTCACCGGTCGGCCGCTGACCTCGGCCCCGGCGTCGGGCGACATCTTCAGGAAGAAGGGCACCGAAAGCAGGGAAATCACTGCGACGCCGACAAACACCGGGTAGAAATCGGCCGCCGCGAGGGTCGTGCCGCCGCGCAATGTCAGCGCGGTGTGCAGCATCAACGCGGCGGTGGCGACGCCGGCGGTCTGCGACAACTGCTGGGCCATGCTCGAAAGGCTGGTGGCGCGGCTCAGCATCGAGGCCGGCACGTCGGCATAGCTCAGGGTGTTGATGCTGGTCATCTCCAACGAACGGAAAAAGCCGCCGATGAGCAATGCCAGAAAAATCACCAGATGCGGCGTATCCGGCCGGAACAGGCTATAGCCGAACAAAAACGCGGCGCTGATCACGGCATCGCCGACCAGCACGATGCGGAAGCCCAAGGCGCGCAGGATGCGCACCGCCGAAGTCTTCATCAGCATCGCTCCGGCCGCACTCGCGAAGGTCAAGAGGCCCGAATTCAATGCGCTGAGGCCGAACCCGACTTGCAGCATCAATGGCAGCAGAAACGGCAGGGCGCCGAGCCCCATCCGAAACAAAAACCCGCCGACCGACGCCGACGCATAGGTCGGGATGCCGAACAGTGCCAGATCGATGATCGGATGCGACACACGCCGGGCGTGGCGGAGATAAGCCATGAGGCAGATCACGCCGACCGCCAAGAGGCCGACCACGACGGCGCTTGGCAAGGCGCCGCGGCCGACATTTTCGAAACCAAAGGCGAGGCTTGCGAGGCCGACACCGGTCAGCACAAAGCCGGCCCGGTCCAGCGGCCGGCGCCCGGTTTCCTTCAAATCTCCGACCAACATGTTGACGAGCACGATGCCCAATATCCCGATCGGGATATTGATAAAGAAGATCCAGCGCCAAGAGGCGTAGGTGACGATGAAGCCGCCGACGGGCGGGCCCATGACGGGGCCGATCAACGCCGGGACACTGACGAACGACATCGCCCGCACCAGATCGGATTTCGGCACGGTTCGCAGCAGAACGAGCCGCCCGACCGGAACCATCAGCGCGCCGCCCATGCCCTGCAAGATACGCGCGGCAACCAAGGCCGGCAGCGAGTTGGCTATGCCACAGGCGATCGAGCCCAAGGTGAACACGACGATCGCCGCGCTGAAAACGCGGCGCGCCCCAAACCGGTCGGCGGTCCAGCCGCTGATCGGGATGAAGACGGCAAGGCTCAGCAAGTAACAGGTTATCGCGAGGTTTAGGCGCAGCGGGGTCTCGCCGAGCGAGTGCGCGATCGTCGGCAATGCCGTGGCGATCACCGTCGAATTGAGGTTTTGCATGAACATTGCGCAAGCAACGACGAACGGCACCAGCGTCTGACGCGACAGGCTCAGGCGCATAGACGCCCTCCAGGTGTCCCGTCATTGCCGTACTTTCGTTCCTCGTCGTAGAACGATTCCAGCGCTGACGCAGGCGATAGATTATGGTCATCACATATCATAAACAATATATACTGCAGGGAACCGGGTGGCGGAAGCGAGATACCGGCGGGCCTCGGTTGCGGGCAAAGCTAACGGCCGGCCAGGCGGCCCTCCTAGTCGGGCTCCTGCAGCTCGCCGCCTGTGATGCGGTGCAGATCGTCGAAAACGCCGACACCCATGTCTCGGTCCGCTATGACGGCATTATGAACGGCCTGGACCAAGCGACAGCGCTCGCAAAAAAGGCATGCGCCGCCCACGGCAGGACCGCCAAACTGCAGAAGGTCTATTATGAAGGGCTGGGCGCCGGCGAGCGCTTCGCCTTCTTCGACTGCGTTTGACAGAAACGGCTGCAAACGATGCCGGATCACCAAGTCGAAGCTGGCGAAGGCCTCGAATAGCATAGCATAAAACGCGGCTTGCAGCTGTCATTGCGAGCGGAGCGAAGCAATCTCGTGCCTACCGAGACTCCTCAGCACGAGCTTGCTTCGTCGCGCGAGGCGCTCCTCGCAATGACCCCTCAGCAATCCGTTATCGCCGGTGGAGGAGCACGTCGCGGGCGCGGTTGATTTTGGTGGCGAGGTAGTCGGAGCCGCCGTGGTCGGGGTGCAATTTGACCATTAGGCGGCGATGCGCCTCCTTGATTGCGTCGGCGTCGGCGCCGGCGGAGAGCCCGAGGATCGCGTAGGCTTCTTCGAGGCCCATGTCGCCGCTCGCCGGGCGGGAACCGCCCCCTCCGGCGCCGGCGGCGCGTTCCCCGGCGAGCTCGTCGCGCCAATCCGGGCGCACGCGGTCGAGATAGGCTTCGAGCAGGCGCGCGCCCTCTTCATCCTCGGCGCGGCACTCGCGCAGTAATGCCAGGAGATCGGCCGGCGCCAGCTCGTCGAGGCGCATCCCGGCAAAGCGGCCGCGCAAAATCGTCCCTTCCATGCTTCCGGTATCGTGGTCGAGGGTCATCCGCAGAAAAGCGGTCGCCACTGTCGAGGTCTGTCCGCCGGCGGGCGGGCGGTAGCGGTCGAGCAGGCTGCGCACCCGGATCAGCAGCGGCATCAGCATCGCCAGCGGCATCAGGAGGGCGGCGAGCCGGCCGGAGATGGCCAAGGTCGCGACCGCCGCGACGGCAATGACGATGCCGGTCACTTTGAGGCTGCGAGCGAGTCGCGCCGGGTCGGCGTTGACGAACAGATATACCAGCAGCAGGAAGCCGCTGAGGACCGCGAACCCGCCGAGGAGGTAGAGCATCGCCGCCGCTCAGTCGCGCAGTTGTGCGGTCAGACGCAGGATTTCGCCGCCCTTCTTTTCGCTATAGGCGGTCAATGCGCGGTAGCCGCCCGCGGCATAGACCGCGACGGCCGCGAGCAGCTCCTTCAGGCGCTCGGCGCTCGACAGATCGAAGCTGAGATAGGCGCCCCGCGACAAGCTCGCGATTTGCTTGAAGGCCGCTGCCGCGGTACGGTCCCGGCCCTCGTGAAAGACGAAGATCGGCACGCCGAGGAGCCCCAGCTCACCGGCCAGCCGGCACAGCCGGTCGACCTTTTCCTCCATCGCGTCCCCGACAAAGACGAGCGCATTGACCTTGCGGGCCCGGGTCTCACGCATCGCGTGGCTGAGAACGCGCTCGATCTGCGTTTCGCCGCCGATGCAGAAAACCGATCGCATGACCCGGTGCAGATCGGCGGCGGTGGTCATCCACTTGCTCGACTTGCATTCCGAAAAGCCGCGATAAAAGACCAGCTGGATCTCAAGCCCGCCGAGCGCGGCGGTGGCTTCGAACATCTCGCCCTGGATACGGCAGGCGCGGTCCCAGGTCGGCTCGCGGCTGGCAGTGGCGTCGAGTGCAAAGATCAGCCGCCCGCGCCCGCCACCCGGGTGCGCCGGCGGCGCCTTTTTTAGGTTTTCGAGAAATTGTTCGACCTCGGCGGAGCGCGCCTCGGTCGGGAGCCGGTTTTTGCTGTCGCTCATCGCGCCCCTCACGCCGGGCTGAGCCATACCGAAGTATCGTGGAACACAGCGCCGCCGCGCGGCAGACCGGGATCGGCGCTCGTCAACAAATTGATCCCGATGCCCTCCTCGAAAGCATGGTTGGGCCACAGCCCTTCGACGATCACCACCCGCGTCTGCAACCCGTCAAAGCCGCGCGCGTGAACGACGACACTGCCGCGCCGGTTCCCGATGCGCAGCCGGTCGCCGTCGCCGAGCCCCAGTTCCGCCAGCACCTTCGGATGGACGAGGGCGGTGGGGCGACCCTCGCGGGCGACGCTCGACGGCGTATTGTTGAAACTCGTATTGAGGAACGAACGCGATGGCGCGGCGATCAGCCGGAACGGCTGCTCGGGATCACCCTCGTCGATGACCGGGACATGGTCGGGGAAGGCGGGCAACCGCCGATGCTCGGGTCCGATCGCCTGCCAATCGGCGTGGAAATGAAATTTCCCGTCGCGGTGACCAAACCCGTCGAGGAAATGACCGGTCTCGAAGCCGGGCCAACAATCGAGCCATACGCCCTGCTCGAACGCTTGCGGGCCAGGCAACCCACTGACGTGCAACGTGTGCTCTATGATCTCGAACGCGGTTATCTCGAACCCGGGATGACGCGCGCCGAGCCGCCTGGCGAGGGCGCAGATCACATCGTGGTTCGAGCGGCACTCGGCATAGGGCTGCACTACCGCGCGGCCGATCTGCAAATAGGTGTGTCCGCCGGCGGTGTAGAAATCGTCGTGTTCGAGAAAGGTTGTCGCCGGAAAAACGATATCGGCCATCGCCGCGGTCTCGGTCAGGAACTGCTCGTGCACGCAGACGAACAGGTCGTCGCGACCGAAGCCTTGGCGCACCAGCCCGGATTCCGGCGAGACGACCAGCGGATTAGTGTTCTGAATGAACAAGGCGGTGACCGGCGGGCCGTCGCCGAGGTCCCGCCTGTCGCCGGTGAGGATGGGGCCAATGCGGGACTGATCGAGAATGCGGGTCTCTGCATCGAGCAGGTCGAGCCCCTCGATCAGCGTGAGATCGAGCGGAACCAAATCGTGGTTCGAGATCAGCGCGCCGCCCCCTTCGTAGCGCCACGCGCCGGTCACCGACGGCAAACAGGTCACCGCGAATAATTGCACCGCGCCATTGCGCTGCCGTGAAAAACCGTACCCGAGGCGGATGAAGCTACGCTTCGTGCGGCCGTAGAGCCGGGCGAAATCGACGATTTCGTCCACGCAGAGCCCGGTGATTGCCGCCGCCCATCCCGGGTCGCGTGTCTTAAGATGCGCTTCGAGGCCCGCAGGATCGTCGGTGAAACGCGCAAGGTAGTCGCGGTCGGCAAACCCTTCCTTGAACAGGACATGCATGACCGCACAAGCGAGCGCCGCGTCGGTGCCGGGTAATGGCGCGAGGTGCTTATCGGCGACCTCGGCGGTGGCGGTGCGATATGGGTCGACGACAACAAGCTGTGCGCCGCGTTCCTTCCGCGCCTGCGCGACATGGGCCATCACATTGACCTGGGTGGAAACCGGGTTGCCACCCCAACTCACGATCAGATCGGATTTTGCGATCTCGCGCCCGTCGATGCCGCGCTTGGGCCCCACCCCGGCGAGCCAGCCGGCATCCGTCAGCGCACTGCAGATCGTCGAATGCTGGCGGGAATAGCGCATCGCATGGCGCAGGCGGTTGATGCCGTCGCGCTGCACCCGGCCCATCGTCCCGCCATAGTAATGCGGCCATACCGCTTCCGGGCCGTGGCGCTGCGCGGCGCGCGTCAGCCCTTCGCCAACCGCGTCGAGAGCGTTCTCCCAGGAGATCGGCACAAAGGCCGCGGCGCCGATGCCCTTCTCGCCGATCCGGCGCATTGGCTGTGACAGCCGCGCCGGATGGTGCTGGCGCTCGGCATAGCGGGCGACCTTGGCGCACACCACGCCCCGCGTGTAGGACTGTGCCGAAGCCCCGCGCACCCGCCCGATCCGCCGGCCGTCGATCAGCTCGACCTCGAGCGCGCAGGCGCTCGGGCAGTCGTGCGGGCAGACGCTGGGGACAATGTCGAGCGGCAAGGGTCGGCTCCGCCGTGAGTGATGGGGCAGAATACTACAAAGCGCCGGCCGTCGGGGCAATCTGCTGAGCAGGAACCGGTGCAATCCGTCTGGTGCTGCTCTGCGGAAGGCCGAACTGATATGCGGCATCCGCGTAAAAAAAAGCTGCGCTCGGCCCCCACCAATTCCAACCGTCATTGCAAGCGACAGCGAAGCAATCTAGGGCCGCTGAGCGCTCGAGGTCGATATTGCTTCGTCGCGCAAGGCGCGCCTCACAATGACAGCGCCAATTTTATCGAAATCTGCTTTGGTCTCGAAATCTGCTTTGGTCTCGAAATCTGCTTTGGTCTCGAAATCTGCTTTGGTCTCGAAATCTGCTTTGGTCTCGAAATCTGCTTTGGTCTAGTGTATCAGTGGGTAAATCGGCGTATTCGAGGCCGGGTTGCGCGCAATTCGGCCCGGCGCGGTGACGTCCCGGCAAGCCGCCGCAAGCAATGTCTGCCGTTTTACCCATTCGCTCGCATCGAGGGCTTTGAAGACGGCGGTGCGTGCGGTTGCCGGCAAAAAGGCCAATTGGCCATACCAATAAGCGATCCGCTGGACCCATTCGGTGAATGGGCGCTCATGCATCTCCCAAGCGGCGATGCCGTCAGGCACGTCGCCTTCGCGATCGATCATGTGCGCCAGCACGAAGCCCGACATCATCGAGCATCCGCCGCCTTGGCCGAGAAAGGGCGGCTGCGCGCTGGCCGCGTCGCCAACGATCGCCACCCGGCCGCTCGACCAACCCTCCAACCGGATGATCTCGAACCAGTCCCCCCGCCCATCGTCGGGGATCCGGTCGATGATCCAGCCCAGATGGGGGAACAGCGCACGCCAAAAGCCGCGATCGATCGGCACCGCATTGCCCGAACTGTCGCCCGCCAGTGACGTCAATTGCACATACGCAAGCTCGGCGGTGCATGGCGCATAGAGCAGACGGCGCGAACCATTCCAGTTCTCGCAATGGGCTTGCCCAGCCGCCGTTTCGAGCTCATTTCGCTCGCGACGGATCATCGCCCTATAACCGAATTGGTTTGCCGGCTGCCGCCATTTCAACAACCCGAGGCTATCGCGGACCGGCGAGTTGACACCGTCGGCGCCAACAACGAGGTCGGCGTGCCGCGAGCTTCCATCCTCGAAATGCAGCCACCCGTCCGGATCCGCCGCCACCGCGCGCGAATTGAACACGACCTCACCGCCGGTGTCGACGAGGGCCTCATGGAGCGCCGTCAGCAAGGTTTCACGCAATGGCACGTACAGGCGAAGATCCCCACCGACACGGGTGCTGACGAGTGCGCTGCCCTTGTGGTTGCGCTTTTCATGGCGGGAGGCCTGGATGACGCCGGCGGTTACTCGAGGCCGCACGCCCAAAGCCTCGAGCACCCGCAGCCCGTTTTCCCAAATGTAGATCGCCGTGCCTAAAATTCGCAGAGCTCTATCCTGCTCATGGACGCGAACCCGCCAGCCCTTCTGCGCGAACGCAAGGCCAGTCGTCAGCCCCGCAACGCCGGCGCCGGCAATCTCGACCGTGCGCTTCATGTCGTAAACACCAACCGGACGAGGCCGCGCCGGTCGAGACGCATGATATAAGGCCGCGGTATTCCACGTGACAAATCGAGCGCGGCGAGTGGCGCGCCGACTTCACCAAAAGCAGTAAGTGCCTCGGAAATGAGCTCTGCGACGGCAATGCAATTCATCCCGGCCGCTCCCTCGCGAATTTCGAGAAGAAGTCACCGGGCTCACGCAGGATTTGTGCCAGCCGGAACCGCGTCTATCCGCTTAACGCACGTTAACGCACGGGCTTGTCGGTCGGAACCAGTGGCAGTCGTCTACCCGCCTCACGCCTCAAGGCCGCTCCGCCAGTGTTTGGCCTCCGTGGAATGAGGGAGGGTTTATCTGTCCTACATTCATGTTGGGACCCGTGTAGAAACCGCCGCCCGGATCCGGTCCCAGATTGGCATTCCCAACCGCCGATGAGCAGCCAGTGAGCAGCACCAATAAACAGACTACAACAAGTTTAGATCTGATCATCAAAGTCTCTCCGCCAGTCGTCTCATCGCATTTGGAGAGGCGTCTGGGAGGACCGAGTAAATTCCCGTAAAGCACGATTAAATCTGGTAACGGCAAGCCGTGATCTGTTCGCTTTGCCGCCCGAGGACGAAAATCGATCCTAGTGCCCTGATCGTGAACTTGCGGGCATCAAATAATGTGCTTTCCCGTGGGCCTTCAGCCCACGGACTTGATCCGTGGGGAAAGCCGGGACCCATGCCAGCGGTGGATACCGGCCTTCGCCGGTAAAGCGAGGGAACAGGGTCATAATATCAGGGCACGACGAATTTCCCGATCGGAGCGCTAGTCACTCGGCAGTGGCGCGGGGAGAAACAAGGTCATCGTGAAACCCGGCACGGGCGGGGTCGTCCAGCGACGCGGTCGCCCGCGACCAAACGACTGCACCTTGCCTGCTGCCGCAAGCCTCTCGAGTGCCCGCTGCACGGTGCGCTGGCTGGCGCCAAGCGCCAGCGCCAGGGCCGAGCTCGACCACGCCTCACCGTCGGCAAGGAAAGCGAGCACTGCCGCATGCTGCTCTTCGACGGGCCGCGCCAGCACGACGACCTCGCCTGCGCGGCGCGGCGCCAGTGCAAACCCTCGCTTCGTCGCGCTCACGCCGGCCAAGGTCCGCAGCACCGTGCGAAGCCGCCCGATTTCGACCCGCAACCGTGCGCGATGCGACGCGTCGGCGAGCTTCGCTCCGAATGCGCGCGCCACGAGCCTCTCCCTCGGCACGTCTGCGGGCCACGCCTCGCCCAGCGCACGCGCGAGCGCGAACAAAACCGGACGCCTGGCGAGCGAGACCACCGTGCGCGGGTCACGCACGACATGACGGCACGAATCCACGACGAGCGCTTGCGACGCCTGCAACGCTTCGAGCTCATCGAGCAGGACGAGGCGCTCCTCGCCACCCGCAATCAGGCGGGCCGCGGGCGTGTTGAGCACGAGAGATGCGCTTTCGACCTCCGCCATCAGCGCCGGGATACGGGCGAGGCGTGCGGCGCGCTTGGCCCGAGCAAGCGCAGCGCGCGCCGGCTTTGTCCGGAGGCGCCGCATCGCGATCCCCGCGACGACCAGCTCGTGGGCGGCCCTCGACGCGGGCGGGAAGGGCGCGGGGTCGAGCTCGGCGAGCCTACGCTCGGCCTCGTCGAGGCGCCCGATCAGGAGGAGGCGGCGGACCTCGAGATACCGCGCATGTGCGGCGTTCACCCGGTCGCCGTGCGCTTCGAGCGTTGCCCGCGCCGCGTCGAGTGCCTTCGCAGGCCAGCCGAGGTCGCGTGAGACGAGCGCGATCTCGGCCTCGGCGACGACGCACCGCGCGCGGGCCACGGCCTCTTTCGGACCGAAGGCGCGCGCCGCACTTCGCACGAGAGCCCTCGCTCGAACGAGATCTCCGAGCTGCGCCATAGCGATGCCGCGGAGTGCCAACGCAGGCGCGTCGTCGCGCAGGGCGACCCGGTTCAATGCGCCGAGCGGATCACCCGCCGCAAGCGCACGCGCCGCGGCCGTGATTAGCGAATCCATCTGACTCCCGACACACTTGTCACTCCCACCGGTCGATGCGCGGTACTTATCTCACGACCACCAACAAGCACGTCGAACGACGAAGGACACCCGACGAACGGAGAGAAGGGCGATGGCGACATACAGGACCGGAACACGTGAAGAGTGGCTGACAGCGCGGCTCGAGCTGCTCGAGGCGGAGAAAGAGCTGACCCGGCGCAGCGACGAGTTGGCGCGGCGGCGTCAGGAGCTGCCGTGGGTTCGGCTCGATAAGGAGTACCGATTCGAGACCGACGAAGGCAGCGCCTCGCTGGCGGGACTCTTCAGAGGCCGCTCGCAGCTGATGGTCTATCACTTCATGTTCGGGCCCGACTACACCGCGGGGTGTCCGTCCTGCTCGGCGATCGCCGACGGCTTCAACGGTTTCGTCGTCCACCTGGCCAACCACGACGTCACCCTTGCGGCGGTGTCGCGGGCGCCGCTCGCCAAGCTGCAGGCGTTTAAAAGGCAGATGGGGTGGACCTTTCCGTGGGCGTCCTCGTTCGGCAGCGACTTCAATTTCGACTTCAATGTTTCGCTCACCGAACAGCAGCAGCGCGAGGAAAGTGTCGAATACAATTATCGGCGCGCGACGGCGCCGCAGGTGCGCGCTGGCGAGGGGGCTGAGATTCCCTCGCGGGCGACATCTGGCGGGGCTGCTAGGGGCGCTGCGATGACCGGCACCGACGTGGCCACCTATGCGCGCGAGCGGCCGGGCATGAGCACGTTCGTGCTCGAGGACGGCGCCGTCTACCACACCTATTCCACCTTTGCCCGCGGACTGGACGGCCTATGGGCGGCGTACCAATGGCTCGACCGCGCCCCCAAGGGGCGCAACGAGGGTGCAGGTTACTGGTGGCGCCACCACGACGAATACGACAAGCGCTGAGCCAAGTCGCCAAGTCGGGGTGTGTTGGCCCAACCGGGGGCGCGCGAGGCGACCCCGACCGGTCCCCATCGTCTGTGCTAACCGTAGTATCGGCTCGGACGTCCGACGAAAGGCCTTCATTGCTCCGGCATCCCGGCGTTGCGCAGGCCGGCGAAATACGTCGTGTCGAACAGGCGCTGCAATGACCAGCATGCAGCTTGCAGCGATCCGATCGCGATCGTCGGACACAAATACGTGGACGCCCGGGTGAGCCAGAGTTTCCTGCCAGAGGCTCTCGGCGCGTTCTCGCGGCTGCGCGACGCACTTACCTCCGACACATCGAAAAAGCGCAAGGATCGAAAAGCGCAAGGAGAGGGGGGATCTAAATCACCGATCTCCCTGTGCCCGGCCAGGCTTCCCCGTTATCCTTCACGAGCGTACTCGAATAGATCCGATTGCTCCGCGAGGCGCGGCAGAGCGCGGTCGCGGTCGGACACGATCGCCGTATCGACGGTGACCGGCCAGGTGATCATCAGCATCGGATCGCTCCAAGCGATGCCTCGGTCATGCGCCGGGCTGTAGAAATCGGTCGTCTTGTACTGCACCTCGGTATCGTCCTCGAGCGTGCAGTAGCCGTGGGCAAATCCCGGCGGGATCCAGAGCTGGTACCAGTTGTCGGCGGTCAGCACCGCAGCCGCATGGCGCCCGAATCTGGGGGAACCCTGCCGGATGTCGACGGCGACATCGAAAATAGCCCCGCGCGTCACCCGCACGAGCTTGCCCTGCGCCGCCGGCGGCATCTGGTAATGCAGCCCTCGCAAGGTCCCCTTCAGGGGGTTGCGGACGTGGTTGTCCTGCACAAAAGCAGCGTCGATCCCGGCCGAGGCAAAATCGCGCGTGTTCCATACCTCGGAAAAAAAACCTCGTGTGTCGCCAATGCGCTGCGGCATCACGACTTTGATTTCCGGCAGCGCCGTTTCCATGGTCTGCACGTAGATGACCCTCAGATGTTCTATAGCGGGAGTAGATAGTATGCGAGAAACGCGAACCTGCATCGGCGTTACGGGTCTCGCGCGCGGTGCATTGGCACGGCATAGCATGGTATGCCGAGGCGGACGGCCCACATTGAAAAGCCGTTCCAGACTCCGTTCAGTAGCTGAACGCCGCGGCCGGGAGAGCGGTGGGGCGCGGCACAAGAGCCGGATTAACGATCTGGGCTAGGGCGTATTGGGGCGGAACGAGCCGCGCGTACCATGCATCGCGATGAACATACCACTGGCTACCGCTCACCGCATTCGCCCAACTCGGCAAGTCAAGCACCGCGATGAAGACCTGCTCGCCGGGGACGACGGCTACATTGGTGCTCTGATTGTAGTCGAGGTATTGGTTTTGGGGCACGATATGATAGACGCCGGGGGCAACGTCGCAATAGAAAGCGCCACCCGGCTCAACTGCCCCGACATACACCCCATTCAGATCCATATTGGCGAAATTGCGGCTCTCAGAAGGGTCCCACAGACGGTAGAACCAGATCCGGGCTTGGCCTGGCGGCGGTGCCGCAATCTGCGGTGCGAGTGGGGTGGCGCAAGCAGCCGCCGACAGCAACAGCAGCAACCCTGCCGCATTGACCCAATCGCGTGGTATTAAAAATAGCGCGATCATCATTGGCCTTTGGTCTCGCTTTTTGTGCCGCGCCCGGCGCGCCGGCCGCTGCCTGCGGTCGCAAACCCGCCGGTGGATGTGTACGCGGCGTTTGCTCTATCAAGTGCCGCTGGCAAGTGCCGCTGGGGCGGGTCGCGATATTCTTCTGGTTGCGCCCCGCAGCCCTCGCCCTCCACCTCCGCGGCAGCCGATAGCACGCTAAAGTCCTAGACGACTGTGGCACGCGGTTCCCGTGCCTGGAAGTGCGGGATGACCTGCTCGCCGAAGAGGCGAAGGGTGTGGAGCACCTCCTTGTGCTGCGCCGGCCCGACGGCACACAGTAGAATGGCTTCCTCGATGCCCAGAGCTTCGTAGAGTTCGAGAAACCGGATGCAGTCCGCCGGCGTGCCGACACAGAATTTCGTGCCTTCCGCACGCACCTGTTGGGGTGTGGGCTCTCCCGGATGCGGCCCACTGGCGAGGCGCTGGTCGCGTGCGTAGTAGCCCTGGTAGTCGGCCGGCACGGTGGTCGGGTCGTAGTCGCGCCACACCAAACGGGCGCGCTCGCGCTGTTGCTCGATGTACCAGGCGACGAGTTCGGTGCCGCGTTCGGCCACGACCCGCGGATCCTCGTGACAGTAACCGGCGGTCATCAGCGCCGCGCGCGGGGCCGGAGCGGCCCCGTTGCCCGGGGAGTTGCCTTGGGCCGTCCGCAGCGCGTCCCGATAGAGCGCCATCAGCTGTTTGACGCGGTCCGGCCCCCCTTCGCTGCCGAACAGCCCGCCCATCCCGAGGCCGCCCGTCAGGCGCGCCGTCTCGTCGCTCCCACAGGCGGACCACAGCGGCGGGTGCGGGCGTTGCACCGGCTTCGGCAGGACCTCCCGGCGCGGGATCTGGTAGTACTCCCCGTCGTACGTGATCTCCTCCTGGGTCCAGATGCGCGGCAGCACATCGGCGAATTCCTGCCACATGCCGCGGGTGTCGTGCAGGTCCGTTCCATAGGGGGTGAGCTGGTAGGGATAGCCGGTCCGGCCGAGACCCACATCGACGCGCCCATGGCTCAAAATGTCGAGCGTCGCCATGCGCGCCGCCACGTGCAGCGGGTGATGGATCGGGGCCAGCACCACGCCGATGCCGAGGCGGATCGTGCTGGTGCGCTGACTGACCGCCGCGAGGGTCAGGTCGGGGGCGCTGTTGTGCGACCATACCGGACGGAAGTGATGCTCCGAAAACCACACGCTTTGAAAGCCCTGCTGCTCGGCGTAAGGAATTTGCTCCAGCGCTTCATGGATGCGTTGCAATTCACTGGTCGCGGTCCAGGGTTTGGGAACCTGAATCTGGTAGAATAGGCCAATTCGCATGGGACCGTCTCCTTTCACGGAATCGCCTGCGCACCCCGCGACGGGGAGGCACGGCGGTGCCCCGGAGGATTACACTGGACAGCGTAAACACCCAGCATTGCTAATCCCGCGGACCAGATTTCTGCGGTGACCGGCCACCGGCGTTCTGTGCCAAAAGAGGCGGCGATGCGCTTCCCGCGGCTTCACCGTATCCGCTGGCAGAAGCCCTTCGCGGATTGCCCCATCCGAGCTGCCCGAAATCCCTCGCCCGGCGGCGCAGGTCTGTCCGGGGAAACGAAACTGGTTGCAGGCTTGCGACCTTGTGGGAGGATCCCCGTGGCCGGGCTTGGCCCGGCCACCCACGTCTTCTTCGGCCGGATTGTCACGTTGAAGGCGTGTATGCCCGGCACAAGCTCGGGCAAGTGGTTTGTGCCAAATTCAGAGGAAAAACCCCCTTAAAACCCGCGTTTGAATTTACTTGGACAGCAGGCGTCGGACGGATGGAAGGGCCATTAAAGCTGATCGATCTCCTGGTAACCTGAAGTTCTCCAGCAGAGGCGCCGGTCATCCTCCCGACACGGCGGCAGTGCTTGGCCCGGATGTGGCGCGCCGGTATTCCGGCACCAGCCGCTCGAGGATCTGCAACACCCGTTGCTCGCGCCGCGTGCGGGCGTTTTCCTCCAGTTCGTCGATCGAGCGGGCGAGCATCGCGTAGTCCGCGGTGCGCGGCGCCGCGAGGCGGATCGCCGGGTTCCCGGTCGGGATCAGCGGCTCGGCCGGATGAAACAGCTCCTCATGCAGCTTCTCGCCCGGTCGCAACCCGATAAACTCGATTCCGACATCGCGGCCGGGCCGCAATCCCGCGAGCCGGATCATCTGCTGCGCCAGATCGACGATCTTGACCGGCTCGCCCATGTCCAGCACGAAGATCTTGCCGCGGGCGTCGGGCGCCTGGCTCTCGGGCGATAAGGCAGAAGCCTGCAATACCAGCTCGACTGCCTCGCGCACGGTCATGAAAAAGCGGGTGGCCTCGGGGTCCGTGACGGTCAGCGGCCCGCCGGCGGCGAGCTGGCGCTGGAACAGCGGCACGACCGATCCGGTCGATCCCAGCACGTTGCCGAAGCGCACCGTCACATAGCGAGTTCCGTGGCTCAACGGCGCGCGGCGCCGCGCTTCGTAGAGGTCGAGCGCCTGGCAGAAACTCTCGGCGAGGCGCTTGGTGGCGCCCATCACGCTCGCCGGGTTGACCGCCTTGTCGGTCGAGATCATCACGACGAGCGATGCCCCATACGCCCGCGCCGCCTCGGCGACAGTGCGGCTGCCGACGACGTTGGTCAGCACCCCTTCGATCGGGTTCGCCTCGACCATCGGCAAGTGCTTCAGCGCCGCCGCATGAAAGATGATCTCGGGTTTTTCGGCACCGATGACCTCGTCGATTTGCGCGCGGTCGCGCACGTCGCGCAACAGTGGAACTGGGCTCAGGCCTGGGAACCGTTCGCGCAGCTCGATATCGATCCCGTAAAGGGCGAATTCGCCATTGTCGAGCAAGATGAGCCGGCCGGGTGATAGGGCTGCGATCTGCCGCGCCAGCTCCGCGCCGATCGTACCCCCTGCGCCGGTGACGAGAATGCGGCGGCCGCGGATCAGCCGCGCCATGCCGTCGCGGTCGAGGACGGCCTGCGGACGGCCGAGCAGATCTTCGAGTGCGATCGGTTCGAGGGCGCGTTCGGGATTGTCGAGATTGCGTTCGAAATCGGTGAGCCGAGGCAACCGCGCGAGGGGGATCGCCAGGGCGTCTGCCCGGTCGAGCAGTCGGCGGATCTGATCGCCGGGCAGGTTTTGCGCCGTGATGATCAGCTTTTGCGGGCGCTTGCCGCGACGATCGAGATGCTCGACCACGGTATCGAGCGCGTCGATCGTGCCGAGGATCGGGACCCGGTAGATTTCCCGGCCGACGCGGGAGGGCGTGTCGGCCAGAACCCCGACGACCCGATAGACCGCCCGCGGGTCGCGCCGCATCTCGCGAATGAAGGTGTCGGCCCCGTCCTTGGCGCTGATCAAGAGAACCGGCACGCTCTGGTGCTTGACGCGTTCGAGGACGTGGTCGAGGCCGCGGTCTTTGAACAGCCGATAGGCCAGGCGCGGCCCGCCGAGCAGCGCGATCAGCACGAACCAGTCGATCAGCAGAATCGATCGCGGAAATGTCTCGAGCCGGGTGAGGACGAACATGACCGGCAAGAAGACCAGCACGGTCAGGCTCACCGCGCGGGTGATGTTGAAGAGGTCCGGGAGGGAGGCGAAGCGCCAGATGCCGCGATAAAGCCCGGTCAGCAGAAACACGCCCGCGGCAATCAAGGTGAAGCCGGCGACATAGACCGCCGTCAGCTTCGGCTCATAGTCGAGGACGTCGTTGCCGAGCCGCAAGTATAGGGAAGCGACGATTGACACCGCCGCTATCGTCACATCGTGTAAGAAGGCGAGAAGGGCTCGCCGGTTGTTGGGAAAAATTGTCACCATCCCCCGATAGCTGGCGCCCCTAATACAGCAATCGCCGGGTGCGCGAAACACTGCCGGGTGCCGAGCGCTATTCCAGCCGAGTTGGCCGGCGCCTAAGATGTCACATGCGCAGCGAGCGGATTTATCAGCTCCTCGACCCCGGGGCTTCGGGCCCCGCACGGGCTTTTCGCGCCGTTCACCATGCAATGGTGGCGGCGGGAATCGGCGTCATGATCCTCGATACGGAGGAGGCTTTTCGGCTGGACTGGTCCAGCGAGCTCGACGCCGCGTTCTGGATCGTTTGCACCTTCTTCGTCAGCGAATATGTTCTGCGGCTCGCTGCTGCGCCGGCGGCTCCGGGAGCCGAACTGCGCGGCGAATGGCGCTCGCGGTCGGCCTGGGCCGCTTCGATGGGTGGGCTCTGCGATCTGCTCGGGACCTCCCCCGGGGCGCTCGCACTTATGTACGGTCCCGATGTCGGGAGCCTTCTCGGCTTCGTTTGGGCCTTCAAGCTGATCCGCTACGCGCCGGGACTTGCCGGGCTGCAGCGCGTGGTCAGCGATGCGCGGCGCGCCCTGCTGTCGGTTCTCCTCGCCTTCTGCATCGTTCTTCTCGTCTCTGCGTGCCTGGCCTATTTGATCGAGCGCGGGACGCAACCGCAGGTGTTCAGCTCGATCCCCGCCGCGCTGTGGTGGGCAATCGTGACCCTGACGACCACCGGTTACGGCGACGTGACGCCGCTGACGCCGCTCGGCCGGATGCTGGCGGGGATCGTCATGGTCAGCGGCATCCTCGTGTTCGCGCTGTGGGCCGGCATTCTCGCCACCGGCTTCGCCGAGGAAACGCGCCGCCGCGAGTTCCTGCGCACCTGGGACCTCGTCGCCAAGGTGCCGTTCTTTCACGATGTCGGCGCCGCAGTTATCGCCGATGTGGCGCGCCTGTTGCGCCCGCGCGAATATCCCGCCGGGGCCATCATCATGCGGCGTGGCGCACCCGGCGACTGCATGTATTTTGTTGCGTCCGGCGAGGTCGAAGTGCAGCTGCACCCCGAATTGGTGGTTCTTGGACCGGGCGAGTTCTTTGGCGAGGTCGCATTGGTCACCGGCGGCCCCCGCAATGCCACGATCGTCGCGGTGCGGCCATGCACGCTGCTTATCCTCGACATCGTAGATTTTCGCGAGCTGCTGGGACGCCAGCCCGAGCTCGCCCGGATCATCCACGAAGAAGCGGAACGCCGCCCCGGAGCAGCGGTTCGTAATAGCGCGCGGGGAAACCGGCGGCGGCGCGGGCCTCCTGGTTGAAGGGCGGCTTCAACTCGCCCTTGAAATAGCGCCGAACACGCTCGCGGAACGTCTCCTCGGGTATCAGGCCGCGAGCGTGGCACAGTTCGTCGAACCAGCGCACCCCGACCGCCAGATGACCGATCTCGTCGCAATAGATGCGGCGCACACAGCCGCGCTTTCCGTATCGCCGACGCGCTCGAGCGTCGCCGCCATTTCGGGGGTCACGTCGAGCCCGCGCGCTTCGAGCACCAGCGGCACGACTGCAAGGCGGGCAAGCACATCATCGGCTGTCGCAGCAGCCGATTCCCACAGCCCGTCATGAGCGGGGTGGTCGCCATAATGCGCTCCGAAATCGGCGAGCCGTTGCGCCAGCAGCTCGAAATGAGCAGCCTCCTCTGCGGCCACGCCGACCCAATCGTCGAAAAAGGCGCGGGGCAGCGGTTCGCGCGAGAATCGCGCGATGATGTCCCAGGCGAGATCGATCGCGTTGAGTTCGATATGCGCCAGGGCATGAAGGAGCGCGACGCGCCCAGCCGGCGAGCCGAAAGCCCGCCGCTTCGGCATCTCTTTTGGCGGGCGCAGCTGCGGCCGCCCGGGCCGCGCCGGGCGCGGCGGCGGCACCGCATCGCCGACGTCGAGCCCTCCGGCTCCCCAGGTCTCTGCGAGCCGGCCGCTGGCCCCGACCTTTGCCGCCGGATCGGCGGTCGCAAGAATGGCGACGGCTCCGCTGGTCAGGCTCGCAGGAGGGAATGCCCGCTCGACCAATCTCCCAGCTCCGTCAATCGCCGCTCTTTTTGCCTGCTCTGCAGACCGCGGTGGGTTTGGTCGGCGTCAACGGTAAGTTGACATCACAGCCTCGACCGGCCTCCAGTCGTCATGGCCGGACTTGATCCTGCTCCAGCCCGGTGATGACGACTTAATAGACACAATTAGCGGTGCCACAACGCATTTCGCTAAACCCGATCAAGTCTGGCCATGAGGATTTGTGTCCGTTGCGGGTTCTCGACTAGTCGTGCGGCTGGTTCGTCACCCGGGTCGCCTCGAAGAGGAACCAGGTCCGCCGTTCCGTCTCGTCGATAAAATTTTCGAGCAGGCTGGTCGTGGCCGAGTCGTTGTTTTGGTCAGCGACCTCGTGCGCTTCACGCATATTGGCGGTGAAGGCTTTGTTGTCCTCCATCAATTCACGCAGCATATCGACCGCTGCAACGAACTCTTCGTCATTGTCTTTGATGCGCTGGAGTTTGGCGATGTGCCCAATGGATTTCACAGTGGTCCCACCGATTTTGCGCACCCGCTCGGCGAGTTCGTCCGTCGTCGCAAAGATCTGGTCGCCCTGCTCATCGAGCAATAAGTGGTAATCGCGAAAATGGGGGCCGCTCAAATGCCAGTGAAAATTTTTTGTCTTGAGATAGAGAGCGAACGCATCGGCTAGAAGCGGGTTGAGAGCACCTGTGACTGCCCTGACCGCCTCAGCAGAAAGATCGGTGGCAGTCCTCAGCATCGCAGATTCCGACCTTCTTGACATCGACATGGCGCACCTCTGGTAAAATCGGAAAAGGGTGACCGGGTAGCGGGCTGGACCATATAGCCCGCAATCCGACTAACGTCACAGGCAGGGGACGTTATCCCGATTTGCGCGCGATCAATGGGCGGGTGGCAGGAGCCCCTGAAGATAGAAAAGGCAAGCGGCGCGATCGGCTGTGAAGTCGCCCGCTTCCCACCAATCATGGACGGCGCCGAGCAAGCGGCCGACTTCGGGGCCCGGTGCGATCCCGAGGGCGGTGACATCCCGGCCGGCGAGGGGAAATGCCGAGGGCCTCCAGTCGCGGGCGAGCGCGAGCAGCTCGGTGAGCCGGTCGCGGCTCATCGCTCCTTCCGCCGCCAGTAGCAGGGCGATGTCGCGGTAGCGCTCGGCGCCGAGCCGATAGAGGGTGCGCCGCTGAGCGACCATGTCCGCCGGTGGGTCGATCGCCCATGGTGAAGCAAGGCCGTGGAGCCGATCGCGCCACGCATTCGAGAAATGCAGGCGCTCCGCGAGCGCGACGGCTCCCGGCCCGTCGACCTCGATCAGCGCAGCCAGACGCCGCAGCGGGTCGGGCTCCGGCTCGATCGCGATCATATGCCGCAGCCGGTCGAGCCGGCGCGCCTCCGGCAGGATTGTCGAGAGCACGCCGTCTTCTGCCATCATCCGCAAGGCTCCGGCGGGGTCGGAGCTCTCCAGCAGCTTCGCCAGCTCCTGAGCAACGCGCTCGGCGGAGAGATTGGGCAGCAGATGGGCCGTGCGACGGCAGGCGGCACGCGCCGGCGCATCGCCGAGACCGGTCCCGAAGCGCGCCTCGAACCGGTAATAACGCAGGATCCGGAGCACATCCTCGGCTATGCGGGTCGCAGGATCGCCGACAAATCGCACGCGGTGCGCCCGCAAATCGGCGAGGCCTCCCACCGGATCATGCACCGTGCCGTCGGGATCGAGAAAGATCGCGTTGATCGCGAAGTCGCGCCGCGCCGCATCGGCCGCCCAGTCGGCATCGAAGGCGACGCGGGCTCGGCGGCCGTAAGTCTCGACGTCGCGCCGCAGGGTGGTGATCTCGAAACGGCGCGGCGGGATGCCGGCAATGGCGGTAACGGTGCCATGGGCGAGACCGGTCGGCACGACTTTGATGCCGCGCTTCTCCAACAGCTCGATCACCCGTTCCGGCGGCGCAGGCGTAGCGATGTCGATGTCGACCCTCGAGCCTGATCCGGGGGACGGCCGCCCGAGCAACGCGTCGCGAACCGAGCCGCCGACAAACCGCGCCTGCGCTCCGCCCGCGGCGAGCGCTTCGAGCACGGCCAATGTTGCTGGGTCAACCATCCAAGGCTGCGGCTCGATCCGGAGCAGATTATCAGTATCGGTCATCGGCCCGGTCTGGGTTCCACGTGTCCGGGTACGATGCGGCTGCCTTCCCAGCGCGGCGGCACGTAAACCCCTTCTTGAGGGGAGCCGAAATGCACGGTCACGACGAAGAGCACGATCGCCAACAGCAGGACACCTGCACCGGCGAGCCAGATCCATGGGACTGCCGTCCACCGCACCGCGTTCCCGCCATGCTCGGCTCCGAAAGTGCTGACCCACAGCAGATACAGCGCGGTGGGCAGAAGGAGCGGTAATACGACCGTGAGGAAGACCCGGAGCATGGCCTTCTCAACCGGCGAGCACCTCGGCCAAATTTACCAGAATCCCGGCGGTCGCTCCCCAAATGTTGCGGCCCTGATACGGCAACACAAAGAATACGCGCGTCCGATGCTCGAAGTCGCGCGTTGTGCGGCGGTGGTTTTGCGGGTCTACAACAAAGGACAGCGGCACCTCGAACACCTCGGAGACCTCGAACGGGTCGATAGCGAGCGGAAACGGCACCTTGACGACCCCGACGACCGGAGTGATCTCGAACCCGGTCCCCGTCACATAGGTGTCGAGCCGGCCGATCACCGTGACGTGGTCGCGCGTCAGCCCGACCTCTTCCTCGGTCTCGCGCAGCGCCGCGTCGGTCGGATCGGCGTCGCTCTCCTCGATGCGCCCGCCGGGGAACGAAATCTGCCCGGCATGCGCCGTCAAATGCGCAGTGCGCTGCGTCAGCAGCACGGACATGCCCTCTGGCCGGTCGACCAGCGGCACCAGTACCGCGGCCGGGCGCAGAGCGGTGCTCGGCGGCGTCATCCCCGGATTTAGATCGTGATCGCCGCGGGTCGCCTCCCTGAGAGCAGCGGCTTCAGCCGGGTCGGCCGCCCCGCCAAAGCCTCGTCGTCCAGGCCGCCCAAGCTGCAGGAAACGCCCGATAACCCAGTCTTGCGTAAAGGAATTTGTCAATGTCAATGATTTGGCCTCGATTCCCCCGGTCGAGATGGCGTCTTCACTCCCAATCCGGTGCAGGCTCGCCCAGCCGAAAGAATACCCCTCTGCTCCACACCCCGAATTGCATCGTCTCTCCGATCGGTTCCTCCGTCCCGAGTTCGACAAGCTCATAAAACACCGGTCGCGCGAGCCGAGCTTCGAGTCGGTCTCGTACCAGAATATAGGGCGCCGGCTCGCCGCTCGCAGCCGTTTCAACGCGAAGAGGGTTGTCGGGTCCCGCCGTCACAAATTCGTCCAGATTGGTGCGGAATATCAGTTGCTGGTCGCGACCTTCGCCCTCGACCGTCACCGCCACGGCGAGAAAGGGCACGTCCTCGACCTCGATGCGGCCGCGCTCGGCCGGGGTGACCAGCCAATAACGGCCATCCGCCTCGCGGCGCAGAACGGAGGCGAAAAGCTTGACGAGAGGCCAGCGGCCGATGGGAGATCCGCGATAAAACCAGGTACCGTCGCGCGCGATCCGCATCTTGAGCTCGCCGCGGTCGATCGGCGGCTGCTTCCCGGTGGAGGCAGCGATCGCCGGGGAGGAGTTGCCGGAGC
This sequence comes from uncultured Alphaproteobacteria bacterium, assembly GCA_963700185.1. Lineage (GTDB taxonomy): Bacteria > Pseudomonadota > Alphaproteobacteria > ATCC43930 > CGMCC-115725 > AP-15. The sequence continues at coordinate 305,765 of CAVOWP010000008.1, read as the reverse complement.
CGGTATTTTGGGTCAGCCTTGCACCCGCCATAGAGTTTGAAGAGGGATCGTTCTGTTTGACTTCCACTGCATCCGTCAACGCCTCCTCCCCTGATCTGGTTGCCGAGGTCGAGGCCCTGGGCCGAAGCCTCAGCCTGGTGCGTGAGCGCATCGGCGAAATCATCTTTGGTCAGCGCGAAGTGGTCGAGCAAGCCTTGATCACGCTGTTGTGCGGCGGGCATACGCTGCTGATCGGCGTCCCCGGTCTCGCCAAGACCCGGTTGGTCGAGACCTTGGGCACGATCCTCGGCCTCGACGACAAGCGCATCCAATGCACGCCCGACCTGATGCCCGCCGATATTCTCGGCTCCGAGGTCCTCGAAGAAAGCGAGAGCGGACGGCGCTCGTTCCGTTTCATCCCGGGCCCCGTCTTTTGCCAGCTGTTGATGGCGGACGAGATCAACCGCGCGAGCCCGCGCACGCAGTCGGCGCTGCTGCAGGCGATGCAGGAGGGCCGCGTCTCGATCGCCGGCCAATATCATCCGCTGCCGCGGCCGTTTCACGTCCTGGCGACGCAAAACCCGCTCGAGCAGGAGGGCACCTATCCGCTGCCGGAAGCCCAGCTCGATCGCTTCCTGTTGCAGATCGACGTCGATTACCCCGACCTCGACGCCGAGCGGCAGATGCTGATCGCGACGACCGGAATCATCGAGGACCGGCCGCGGCCGGCGATGAATGTCGCCGAGTTGATGGCGGCGCAGCGCCTGGTGCGCCGCATTCCGGTCGGTGAAAGCGTCGTCGAGGCGATCCTTTCGCTGGTCCGTTCCGGCAGACCGGACGAGACGGGGATCGAGGGGGTCCGGCGTTTCGTGTCGTGGGGGCCGGGACCCCGCGCCAGCCAGGCCCTGATGCTCGCCTGCCGGGCCCGGGCCTTGATCGACGGCCGGTTCAGCCCGTCGATCGACGATGTTCTCGCTTTGGCGCCGCCGGTCCTGCGGCACCGCATGGCGGTCAGCTTCGCCGGCCGCGCCGAAGGTGTCACGGTGGCCCAGGTCATCGAGCAGATTTCGGCACCGCTCCGTTGAGCCTGACCCAAACGCTTGTCGGCGCGGGATTTCTGTCGCGCGGCACTCCGGCGCCCGCCGCGCTGCGTGACCGGGCGGAGCAGGCCGCTGCCGTGCTGCCGCCGCTTCTCGTCGCAGCCGAGCGGGTTGCCGTCACCGTCGCTCAGGGGGTGCACGGACGCCGGCGTGTCGGCCAAGGCGAGACCTTCTGGCAATTCCGCCAATATGAACCGGGCGACGCGGCGACCCGCATCGACTGGCGCGAGAGCGCGAAATCGCAGCGGCTCTATGTCCGCGAAACCGAATGGGAAGCTGCGCAGAGCGTGTGGCTGTGGCGCGACGGCTCGGCGTCGATGAGCTACACTTCGGCGGATTACGTGCCGGGCGCTGAGTGGCCGACCAAGCGCGACCGGGCGGAGCTGCTTCTTGTCGCGTTGGCGAGCCTCCTCGTCCGTGGCGGCGAGCGCCTCACCGTGCTCGGCAGCGGCATGGCCCCGATAAGCGGACGCATTGCGTTGTCCCGGGTAGCCGAGCTGATCGGCCGCGACCAGCGCGATGCGGCGAGCCTCCCCGCCTTCGAGCCGCTGCCGCGTTCGGCGCAGCTAGTATTCATCGGGGATTTCCTGTCGCCGACGGATGCCGTCAACAGCGCAATCGCCCGCTTTGCCGCAGCAGGGCTCAAGGGCCATCTGTTGCAGGTCGTCGACCCGGCGGAGGAGGACCTGCCGTTCGACGGGCGCGTGCGCTTCGAGGGGATAGAGGAGCGCGATCAGGTCGTAATCAGCCGCGTCGAGAGCGTCCGCGAAGCTTACTCCGAGCGGTTCCGGCGTCATCGCGAGGAGCTCGCCGCAATCGCCTCAGCCCTGCGCTGGAGCTTCGGCTTCCACCGCACCGATCGCCCCCCGCACCTCGCCTTATTGGCGCTATACGCCGCGCTGTCGGCCGACCGGCGGCGGTGAAATGACCCGGCAGCACCCTCACCCGCCTCGCTTCGCTCGGCACCCTCTCCCGCAGTGCGGGAGAGGGGCTACAAAGGATTCCCCTCAAAGCTCCTCTCCCGCATTGCGGGAGAGGGGGGACCCAGCCCGCCAGGGCTGGGTGGGTGAGGGCAACCACGAAGCGGCTGTGGACTAACCAATGCTGGCGCTCGGTTCCCTCGCTTTCGTCTCGCCGTGGCTGCTCGTGGCTTTGGCGGCGCTGCCGATCATCTGGTGGCTGTTGCGGGTCACGCCGCCGGCGCCGCGCCGCATCGCCTTTCCGGCGGTCCGCCTGCTGCTCGGGCTGGTGCCGCGCGAGGAGACGCCGGCGCGGACCCCGTTATGGCTGATCCTGCTGCGCATCTTATTGGCCGCTCTGGTCATTGTGGCAGTCGCCCACCCGCTGCTCAATCCGCAGGCGCGCCTTGCGGCAACAGGCCCGATCGTGCTCGTGGTCGATGACGGCTGGGCCGCGGCGCACGACTGGCCGGCCCGGCAGGCGGCGCTTGGCGAGCTGCTGGCCGAGGCGGAGCGCGAAGACCGGCAGGTGGTGCTGGTCACAACCGGACCGACCGCGGTGGACGAGCCGGCAGCGCCATTGCGCCCGGTGCGCGCAGCGGATGCGGCGGCGGCGGTTCAGGCGTTGCTGCCCAAACCATGGCCCGTCGACCGGCGCACCGCGATGGGTCGCCTCGAAGCCCTCTCCTTGCCGGAGGCGAACTCCGCCGTCTGGCTCAGCGACGGCGTCGCGGATGATGGCGGGAACGAGGCGCTGGCAGCTTATCTCGTGAAACGGGGGAGCTTGCGCTATCTGACCGCGCCGCCCGCCGAGGCTCCGGTTATGCTCGCCGCCGGGAATGCCGAGGCGAACGACGTGGGAGTCGTGCTGCGTTCGTTGCCGGCGCCCGCGCCGCGTCTTTTTCAGGTGCGAGCGAGCGGCGAGGATGGCCGCCTGCTGGCGCGCCAGGCCGCGACGATCGAGCCGGGGGCAATGGGTGCCGAGCTTCGTCTGGCGATGCCCAGCGAGTTGCGCAACCGCATGACCCGGATCGAGATCGAAGGCGATCAATCTGCCGGCTCGGTGCTGCTGATCGACGAGCGATGGCGCCGTCGCCCGGTCGGGATCGTCGCGGCGCCGAACGCCAAAGGACAGCCGCTGCTCGGAGAAAACTATTATCTCGAGCGGGCGCTCGGCCCGTTCACCGAACTTCGTCGGGGCAGTGCTACCGATCTTCTCAAGCGCGAGTTAGCCGTGCTGGTGTTTGCCGATACCGGACCGGATTCGCCGGCGGAGGAGGCCGCTGTCGGCAAATGGATCGAAGCCGGCGGGCTGCTGCTGCGTTTCGCCGGGCCGCATCTTGCCGAGCAGGGCGACCAATTGTTGCCGGTGCGGCTCCGTCACGGCGGCGGTCGCACGATCGGCGGCGCGCTGTCATGGGAGCAGCCGGCAAAGCTCGCCCCGTTTGCGCCGGAAAGCCCATTCGCGGGGCTCGCCGTCCCGGCCGATGTCACGGTATCGCGCCAGGTACTGGCCGAGCCGGATCTGGACCTCGCCGCCAAGACCTGGGCGCGGCTGGTCGACGGCACACCGCTGGTTACGGCCGAGAGGCACGGCAGAGGCTGGATTGTTCTCGTTCACACGACGGCAAACGCCGACTGGTCGAACCTCGCTTTGTCTGGCCTTTTCGTCGAGATGCTGCGGCGGATCGAGGCGATGAGCCAGGGGGTGACGGAAGCGGGCGAGGAGGCTCTGGCGCCGGTCGAGACCCTCGACGGGTTTGGCCGGCTACAGCGGCCCCCACCCACAGCCCGGCCGATCCCCCCCACCGAGATCACGACCGCAACAGCCTCGCCCCGGCATCCACCAGGCTTTTACGGCACTGCCGATGCCCGCCGCGCGCTCAACCTTTCTGCTGGAATCCCCGAGCTGAAGCCGGTCGAGGGGCTGCCGCCGGAAATCCTGCGTGAGAATTTCGCGGCTGGCCGCGAGGTCGATTTGCGCCCGCCGCTGCTGACGGCGGCACTGCTCATCGCGCTCGCCGATCTGCTGATCGCTTACGGATTGCGCGGGCTCCTGCGTCGTCGTCCGGCGCGACTCGCTTCGGTCATACTCCCTGCCCTGCTCGGAGCCGCGTCTGTGGCCCATGCCGACGACGCCTTCGTGGTGCAGGCGACGTCCGAGCTTCGCCTGGCTTACGTCCGCACCGGAAGTCAAGAGACGGACGCGGTCAGCCGGGCCGGTCTGATCGGTCTGACGGCAACATTGAACCGGCGTACTGCGGTCGAAACCGCCGAACCGCTCGCGGTCGACATCGAAAGTGACGAGTTGATCTTCTTTCCGCTGCTCTACTGGCCGGTCGTATCGAGCCAGGCAGCGCCGTCGCCAAAGGCCGTCGAGCGGATCAACCGGTATCTCGATACCGGCGGCACGATCCTGTTCGATACGCGCGACGTCAACGACCAGACCCCCGGCCCGGTCGGCGGCGCGGATTCTTCCGCGCAGCGGCTTCGCCGATTGGTGGCAGGGATCAAGATGCCGCCGCTTGTGCCGATCCCGCCCGATCATGTGCTGACCAAGTCCTTCTATCTGATGCACGAATTCCCGGGGCGCTGGAATGTCGGGACATTGTGGGTCGAGCCGGTCGAGGACCGCGTCAACGATGGTGTCTCCAGCGTTATCGTTGGCGCCAACGATTGGGCCGGCGCGTGGGCGATCGACGCGCAAGGCCGCCCGGCATTTGCCGTGGTTCCCGGTGGTGAGCCGCAGCGCGAAATGGCGATGCGCTTCGGCATCAATCTCGTCATGTATGTCCTGACCGGCAACTACAAATCGGACCAGGTTCACGTGCCAGCCATCCTGGAGCGCCTGGGTCAATGACCGGCAACGCATTTTCGCTCGCCACCGCGCCGCTCCTGCCGTGGTACGCGATCGCCGCGCTCGCCGCCGCGGGTTTACTCCTTCTCGCCTTCGGGGTTCTGCGCGGGGCGCGGGGCGTGCTGTGGCGCATGATCGCCGTCGCGATTCTGCTCGCTGCACTCGTCAACCCTTCGGTGGTCGAAGAAAAGCGCGACCCGCAACGCGATACCGCGATAATCATAGTCGACGAGTTGCCGAGCCAGCGGATTGGCGATCGCCAGCATGCGACCGAAGAGGCGCTGGCCGTACTCAGCGATCGGCTCGGGCGCGAACGCAACCTCGATGTCCGCGTGATTAGGGCGGGAAAGCCGCAACCCGGTGCCGGCGATGACGGGACGCGCTTGTTCACCGCACTCACCCAAGCCATGTCCGACGTGCCGCGACAGCGCCTCGCGGGGGTCGTTATGATCACCGACGGGCAGGTGCACGATGTCCCTGCCGGCGACGCCAAAGCTGCCGCCGAGACGATCGGCGCGCCGCTGCACGTTCTGCTCTCAGGCCTGCCGGACGAAGGCGACCGCCGACTCGTCGTCGCACAGGCGCCGAGCTTTGGCCTGGTCGGCAAAGAACTACAGCTCAAGATCCGGGTCGCGGATTTGCCGGAAACCTCACCCGGCAAGCAGGAGGGCGCACAGGGCCAGGCGGTCGTGACGTGGCGCAAGGATGGCGGCCCGCCGCGGCAGGTGACCGTACCGGTCGGCCGCGATGTTCCGCTGACGATGCCAATCGACCACGGTGGACCCAATATTCTCGAGCTCGCGGTCGAGCCTGGCCCGCGCGAGCTGACGCTCGACAACAATCGTGCGGTCGTCGTGGTCAATGGCGTGCGCGACCGCTTGCGCGTGCTGCTCGTCTCGGGCGAGCCGCATGCCGGCGAGCGCGTCTGGCGCAACATCCTCAAATCCGATCCCTCGGTCGACCTTGTCCATTTCACGATCCTGCGGCCGCCGGAAAAGCAGGACGGCACGCCGATCCGTGAATTGTCGCTGATCGCCTTTCCGATCCGCGAATTGTTCGACGTCAAGCTCGACGAGTTCGATCTGATCATCTTCGATCGGTACAGCCGCCGGGGGGTCATCCCGCAGGCGTACCTCGAAAACGTCGCGCGCTATGTCCGCAAGGGCGGGGCCTTTCTCGAGGCGGCCGGCCCGAGCTTTGGCACGCCGATGAGCCTTTCCCGCACGCCGCTTGGGTCGATCTTGCCGACCGACCCGACCGGCGATGTGTACGAGGAGGGGTTCAAGCCGCAGCTGACTGATCTCGGCCGCCGTCACCCGGTGACCGACGATCTGCCGGGGGCCGGCCCGCCGGGTGGCCAGCCGTCCTGGGGCCGTTGGTTCCGGCAGGTCGATTCGCATGTGCAGCACGGCGTTACGGTCATGAGCGGCGACCATGGCGAGCCGTTGCTGGTGCTCGATCGCGTCGGACAGGGCCGGGTGGCGCAATTGCTGTCCGACCAGATGTGGTTCTGGGCGCGCGGCTTCGAAGGCGGCGGGCCACAGGCGGAGCTGCTGCGGCGCCTCGCCTATTGGCTGATGAAGGAACCCGACCTCGAAGAAAACGACTTGCGCGCGACGGTCGAAGGCGACAGCCTCGTGGTTACAAAGCAATCGCTTGAACCGGACGACCGGCCGGTCACCGTCGCGGCGCCCGACGGCTCCAGCCGGAGCCTCACCTTGACGCCGGAGAGCGGCGGGCGAAGCTCGGGCAGGCTCCCGATCAGCGAGATGGGGCTCTACCGTGTGACCGACGGGACCCGCACGGCACTGGCGGCGGCGGGCCCGCTCAACCCGATCGAGTTCGCCGATGTCCGCACCACCCCCGAAAAACTGGGCCCGATAGCGGCGGCGACGGGGGGCGGGGTCTTCTGGGTGGGTACGGGCACGATCCCGGATATTCGCCGGGTCTCTCCGGATCGGGCGGCGGCCGGGCGGAACTGGATGGGGTTCCGCGCCAATGGCGATTACACGGTGACCGGCTTCAGCGAAACGCCGCTTCTGCCCGGCATCGCCGCGCTGCTGCTGATCGTCGGCGGGCTGCTCGCGGCCTGGCGCCGCGAGGGAAGCTGATTTACTTCGGTGCTGCGCCGGGTCCTTGCTCCGCTCCACTCGGACGGAGCCAAATTTGTCGCCGTCGGGGTGCTCGCAACCCTGGTGCTGTTCCTGTTGTGGGCTCCCGCCGGCTGGGCCGCTGCGGTCGTGACATTCTGGATGGTTTATTTCTTCCGCGATCCGTGGCGGGTGACCCCGACACGGCCGGGTCTGCTGATCAGCCCGGCCGATGGGATCGTCGTGTCGATTGCCGCGGCAACTCCGCCTCCCGAACTGGCGATGGGCGATTTGGCAACTGTCCGGATCGGCATTTTTCTCAACATCTTTGACGTTCACGTGACCCGGGCGCCGGTCGGCGGCAGGGTGGCGGCGATGCGCTACACCAAGGGCCGCTTCGTCAATGCGAGCCTCGACAAGGCGAGCGAGGGCAACGAGCGCCTGGCGATTCGCATCGCCCCGCAGGAAGGTCCCGAGATTGCCTTTGTGCTGGTCGCCGGGCTCGTCGCGCGGCGCATCGTCTGCAATCTCTATGACGGGCAGCAGGTCGCGAGCGGCCAGCGGATCGGCATCATCCGGTTTGGCTCGCGGGTCGACATTTACTGCCCGCCGCCTTATGTCCCGATGGTCGTGGCGGGGCAGCGCATGATCGGCGGCGAAACGGTGCTCGCCGACCGCCTCGCCGATGAGCCGCCGCGCCAGGGGATCGCCCAATGAAGCGGCGATCTGACGACGGGAGGAGAACCTTGAGGATGCGTTCGGCCAGAACCCGGCGGTCACGCAAGCGGATACCGCGGCTCTCGGGGCTTTCCGTCAACCGCATGGTCCCGAACGTGCTGACATTGCTCGCGCTGTGCGCCGGGATGACGGCGATGCGCTTTGCGATGGGCGGGAATTTCGAGATGGCGGTCTTTGCCATCATCGCCGCCGGCATCTTCGATGGGCTGGACGGACGCATGGCGCGCCTCCTGAAAGCGACTTCGAGTTTCGGGGCCGAGCTCGACAGCCTGTCGGATTTTGTCAGCTTCGGCGTGGCTCCGGCCGCGGTGCTTTATTTGTGGACATTGTCGGAACTGCACGGTCTCGGCTGGGCGATCGCACTGCTCTTTGCGGTCTGTTGCGCGCTGCGTCTGGCGCGCTTCAACACCGCGGCCAGCCACGAGATGCTGTCCTACGCCGCGCCGTTCTTCACCGGCGCGCCGGCGCCGGCCGGAGCGGGGCTCGTCATGGTGCCGATGTTCCTCAGCTTCGAATGGGGCGACTGGCTGTTCCGCTCGCCTTATCTGAGCGCCGTCACGGTGACCGGCATCGCGCTGTTGATGATCAGCAAGGTCCCGACCGTATCGCTGAAGCGGATCCGCATTCCGCACCATATGGTTGTCCCCACCTTGCTCGCCTTTGGCGTCGCGACGGCGTTCCTGACCACCGAGCCTTGGCTGACCCTGACCGTCGTCGGCATCGTCTATGTCAGCTCGATCCCGCTGACCATCCGCTCCTATTTGCGCCTCAAGCGCGCCGCCCAAGCCCGCAAGACCGAGCCTGCCGAGAGGGCCGAACCCGTATCCCTCCCGACCCCGGCGCCGTTTCCGCTCGATGAGGCGACTCGGCCCCCCAATGAATGGCGGCATTTGAAGTCGGACGGTTGACCCTCCCTCAGCTCTGCTCGCGGGTTTCCTTGAACTGGATCTTCGGCCATTCCTCGATCGTCGTGCGCAGATCCCAGGCGTTGCGGGCGAGGAAGACGGGCACGCCGTCATGGTCCTCGGCGCTGGCCGAAGGGTTCTTCAAGCGGAAGCGCTCGAGCTCGCCGCGGTCGTCGGCTTCGAGCCAGCGCGCCGCCTGAAAGGGCGCGCCGTCGAGGCGGGTCGCGAGGTCGTATTCGGCGGCGAGCCGCGCCGTCAGCACATCGAGCTGCAATGCGCCGACAACGCCGATGAGCCAATCGCCGCCGGCGAGCGGCTTGAAGACGCGGGTCACTCCCTCCTCGGCCAGTTGCTCGAGGGCGTGGCGCAGATGCTTTGTCTTCATCGGATCCTCGATCTTGACCCGCCGCAGGATCTCCGGCGCAAAGCTCGGGATGCCGGTGATGCGCAGCGCCTCGCTCTCGGTCAGGGTGTCGCCGATCCTGAGGCTCCCGTGGTTGGGAATGCCGATGATGTCGCCGGGCCAGGCCTCCTCGGCGAGGTTGCGCTCGCGGGCGAGGAAAAACACCGGGGCCTGCACCGACATCTGGCGCCCGGTGCGGATGTTCTTCAATTTCATGCCGCGCTGGAAACGCCCCGAGGCGAGCCGCACAAAGGCGATGCGGTCGCGGTGCTGCGGGTCGATATTGGCCTGCACCTTGAAGACGAAACCGGCGACCGCGGGCTCGTCCGGCGAGATCGGCCGCGGTTGCGCGGGCTGCGGGCGCGGCGCCGGGGCCAGCTCGGCGACTCCGTGCAATAATTCGCGCACCCCGAAATTGTTCAGCGCACTGCCGAAAAAGACCGGTGTCAGATGGCCCTCGCGATAGGCTTGCGGGTCGAAGGGCGGACACAGCCCCTTCGCCATCTCGACCTCCTCGCGCAATTTGGCAAACGCTTCTTTCGGCAAGAGCCGCGCCAATTGCGGGTCATCGAGACCGCTGCAGCGGACCGGCTCGGTGACCCGGTCGCGGACGCCGCGCTCGAACAACAGGAGCGCATCGGCGAACAAATCGTAGGTACCGAGAAAGTCGCGCCCCATGCCGATCGGCCAGGAGGCCGGCGTCACATCGAGCGCCAGAGACTGCTCGATCTCGTCCAATAGATCGAATGGGTCGCGGCTTTCGCGGTCGAGCTTGTTGACAAAGGTGATGATCGGCACGTCGCGCAACCGGCAGACCTCGAACAGCTTGCGGGTCTGCTCCTCGATGCCCTTGGCAGCGTCGAGCACCATCACCGCACTGTCGACCGCAGTCAGGGTGCGGTAGGTGTCCTCGCTGAAATCCTGGTGGCCAGGCGTGTCGAGGAGGTTGAAGGCGAGCCCCTCATACTCAAAGCTCATCACCGCCGACGACACCGAAATGCCGCGCTCGCGCTCGATCGCCATCCAGTCCGAGCGCGCCCGCCTCCGGTCGCCCCGCGCCTTCACCTCGCCCGCCAGCTGGATCGCCCCGCCAAACAGCAGCAATTTCTCGGTCAACGTGGTCTTGCCGGCGTCCGGGTGCGAAATGATCGCAAAGGTGCGCCGGCGCGCAATCTCGTCAGTCAGGATACTCATCAATGGGCTTGGACTGCTGCTTGTTATGGGCCGTCGCTAGTAAGCGGTCCCGTTGCGTTGTTACTCCGCGGTGGATATGAGGAGGGGGCACCTCTTTGCCAACCGCCGTATCTGGGCGTACCACAACTTCAAAGAGAACTGATTCTGCCATGGGCACCGGCTCTCGCCGGTGGCCCGGCGTGTCCAACAGGTTGAAGGCGAGCCGAGGATACGGAGATGCCGCGCTCGCGCTCGTTAAAATCGCGACCTGCTCTAACCGCCGAAAATCGGTCTTGCGTCGCGTGCGCCGTGCACGTATATACGCTGCCGGATATACGGTTGCGTTTAAGAACTGTTCGAAATGACTACGCTCTCACATCCCTCCAATCCGCTCGCGCTGGCGGTGCTGGCGCTGTTGTTCGAGCGGCCGATGCATCCCTACGAGATGGCGGCCACGCTGAAGCAGCGTCACAAGGGCGAGAGCATCAAAATTCGCTACGGCTCCCTCTATACCGTGATCGAGCTGTTGGTGAAGCGGGGCTTCATCAGCACCAAGGAGTCTTCGCGCGAGGGCAAGCGGCCGGAGCGGACCGTCTTCCAGCTCACTCCATCCGGGTATGACGAGTTGCGCGCTTGGATGCACGATCTGCTGCGTGAACCGGTGAACGAATATCCGCAATTTGCGGCCGGGCTCAGCCTGTTGCCCGTGCTGCCTCCCGAAGAGGCGGTAGCCCTGCTGCGGCATCGGGCGCTGCGGCTATCGGCCGAGGCTGCCCGGATCGAGGCGCATCTCGCCGCGCTCGCACAACAGGAACTGCCGGTTCCGCCCGAGCAATTGCCGCCGCAGCTCGTCGGGAAGAAATTTCCGCCGCTATTCGTCGTAGAAACCGAATTCGCGCTTGCGCTGATCAAGGCCGAACTCGCTTTCGTCAACGAGCTCGTCCGCCGCATCGCCGAAGAGGGCTGGGGCCCGGTTGAGCTGTGGCGCGAGCTGCAAGCAGCTTCCGCGCGCCAGCACGAGCCACCGGGCGCCGCAGGGGACGCCACTGGGGAGGCGGCCATGTAATCCGATCGCACTTATCGAAGGCGGGCCCCGACGATGCTGCAACATCGCCGGGGCTTGCACCCGAAAACCGAACGCGCGGAGCGCGCTGACTTCAGGCCCGCAGCCACAAATTAGCAGTGAAGGCTCCGCGAGAACACCGGCCTCAATCGCAAAGATTGGGCGCCGACACCTGGTGTCGTGTCAAAGGAGCTCAAAATGCCCGAACCCTTCCATGTCCTGATCATCGGCGGCGGCATCGGCGGCCTCACGCTCGCGCAGGGCCTCAAGCAGGCCGGGGTCAGCGCCGCGCTTTATGAGCGCGACCGCACCCTGACCGATCGCCTGCAGGGCTACCGGGTGCACATCAGTCCGACCGGCAGCCTCGCCTTGCATGAATGCCTGCCGCCGAATCTGTTCGACGTCTTTGACCGCACTTGCGGAGCGCCTAACACGACGGTCCGGTTCTTCACCGAGCAGATGCGCGTGCTGCTCGCATTCGAAGGCGATCTCGTCGCGAGCACGGATCCGGTCGCACGCCACCGCGCCGCAAGCCGCATCACGCTGCGACAGCTGCTGCTCGCGGAGCTCGACGATGTGCATTTTGGCAAGACCTTCGAGTGCTACGAGCAACGCGGCGGGCGGATCATCGCGTATTTCGAGGACGGCACATCGGCCGAGAGCGACGTTCTGGTCGCCGCCGACGGTGGCGGCTCGCGCGTGCGCCGGCAGTTCCTGCCGCACGCGCAGCGCATCGACACCGGCGTCGCCGGCATCGCCGGCAAGGTCTTTCTCGACACGGCGCGGGATCGCATCGCGCGGCCGTTGCTCGACGGCATCAGCCTCGTCGCCGCACGCGGAGGTCTCGGGCTCTTTGTCGCGATCCAGGAAATGGCCGGCGGCCCGATCGGCGGCATCGGCGGCAACGAGCCGGCCCTCGCCGACGCCGGAAACCTGTACGAAAACACGCGCAGCTACCTGATGTGGGCGCTCAGCGCCAAGCGGGAAAAGTTTGGTCTGCGCGAGGCCGAGTGGGCGGACAGCGGCGCGCTGACGGCGGCCGCTGCGCGCGCAATGTACGGCTGGTCGCGGGCCTTTCGCGACCTGGTCGGGCTCGCCGATCCGACGACGATCTCGTGTCTCCCGATCCGCACGTCGGTGCCGATCGCCCCATGGCGGACCGAGCGCATCACCCTTCTCGGGGACGCCATCCATTCAATGACCCCGTATCGCGGCATCGGCGCGAATGTCGCGATCAAAGACGCCGCGCGGCTCAAACGCGCGCTCGTCGCGGCGCATCGTGGCGAGCGCGATCTCCTCGAGGCGATCCACGACTACGAGGCCGGCATGCGCGACTACGGTTTTCGTGCCGTGCGCAATTCATTAAAGGCGATGCACCAGACCGTCACCGACAGCCCGCCGGCGCTGATGCTCTCGCGACTGACGATGCGCGTTATCGACGCATTGCCGCCCATGAAACGCCTGATGGCGAGGCGGCTGGGAGAGGAATGAGCACCGCGCCTCCCTCTCAGCTCAGCTCGCGGGTTTCGTTGAAGCGGATGTTCGGCCTTTCCTCGATCATCGCCGAGGAAATCTCACGCCGTATTTTCGGCGGGGACGGGGATGACGCGCTGCCGGGCTGCTTCGGCGCCGTATGCGATCGCCACCAAGACATCCTCGTGGGTCAGTCCCGGATATTGGTCGAGCAGTTCGGCCTCGGTCATGTCGTCGGCCAGAAAATCGAGGATGAGCGAGACCCAAATCCGGGTCCCCTTGATACAGGGCTTTCCGCCGCAAATTCTCGGGTCTATCGAAATTCGCTCTAGAAGAGGATTCACGCACTTGCCTCGCATGCGTTCGCCGGCGGTTCTCCCGCAACTCACCGGGTCAATCTAGCACAGCCCCGCCGGGCCCCGGGAAGTCTCGCCGGTCGCCGGCACCTCCCTCTAGTCTTCGCGCATCCACGTTTCGGTGGTAAGCTGCAGTGATTAAAATGATTGCAATGATTTCAGAACGAGTTGCGCATGGCCAGCATCACGATCCGTAATCTGGATGAGACGGTGAAGCGAAAGTTGCGGCTGCGGGCGGCGCAACGGAACCGGTCGATGGAGGACGAGGCACCAGACATCTTGCGCGCGGCTCTCGCGCAGGAGCCTGCCCAGGCGGGAAATCTGGCCGACGCGATCCGCAGAAGAGTTCGAACGCTTGGGCGGCGTCGACCTGGCGCTGCCGGTGCGCGGACCTATGCGGCAGTCGCCCGATTTCACATGATCATCCTCGACACGAACGTATTGTCGGAGACCTTGCGTCCAACGCCGTCGACCAGAGTGCTGGAATGGATGCGTTCCGAGGCCGCCTCGGCGTTTTTCACGATGGCGATCACCGAGTCGGAGCTCGGCAGGCGGCGGCAATCCTTGGTCGTTAGTAGAGCTGATATTCGCGGAGGATCTCGCGGGTCGCGTATTGCCCTTCGACAGCGCCGCGGCTCGTGAATTCGCCGACATCGCTGCGAGTTGGCGTCGCGCCGGGCGGCCGATTTCCGAGGCCGACGCGCGCATCGCCGCCATCGCCCGGTCCCGCCGCGCCGTCCTGGCGACGCGAAACGTCGGAGACTTTGCCGGTTGCCGGCTGGAATTGATCGATCCCTGGGTTTGAACCGGCGGCGGCGTCGAGCACCATCACCTTGCTACGGTCGACGCGCGCCGAGGTGAAGGCTGACAGTTCGTATCAGAACTCCTCGCGGCAGCCGGGAAGGAAAGGGTGACCCGCAACCCGGGTTGCATAACATTCAGCTCCAACCGCGCGCCATGGAGCTCGGCGACGGCGCTGACCAAGCTGAGGCCAAGGCCGTTGCCTGGCGTCGTGCGGCTGCTTTCTCCACGGTAGAAGCGGTCCGTCAGATGCGGCAGGTCGGCTTCCGCAACGCCGGGTCCGTCATCCTCGACCAAAAGGCGCGCGCCGGTTTCGGAGCTGCCTTCCAGGCGAACATCGATGAGGGTTCCCGGCGGCGTGTGGCGCAGCGCGTTCTCTACCAGGTTCGCGAGCGCCTGCGTCAGCAGCTCCTTGTCGCCGCTGACGACGACACTCTGGCTGATCGCCGTGGTCAGCGTGTGACCCGCCTCTTCCGCATCCGGCCGATACGCATCGGCGACGGTCTCCGCGACAGCGGTGAGATCGACATCGCCAACCCCGGAGCGCGACGACGAGCCTTCAACCTGGGCGATCCGCAGCAAAGCCGAAAAAATGTCCAGCAACCTTTGCGCCTCGCCAGTCGCGGCGTCGATCGCGGTCTCGTAATCCGCCATCGACTGCGCATGCGCCCGTGCGCCTTCCAGCCGCTGATAAAGCCGGGTCAAGGGTGTCCGCAGGTCGTGAGCCACATCGCTGCTCACCTGGCGCAAGCTCTCCATCAGGACGCCGATGCGGTCCAGCATGTGATTGAGCGTGCCGGCGAGGCGATCCAGATCGTCCCCCGTCCCGCGCGTCGGCACTCGGCGAGTCAGATCTCCGTCGATGATCGCTTCTGCGGTCCGCGAAATCGCATCGACCCGCCTGAGAAAGGCTCGGCTCAGCAACACGCCACCGACGATGCCGAGCATCGCCGCAAGGCCGATGGTCCAGAGAAAAGCGGTGGCGATGGCTTTCTCGAGTTCATCGACCTGCCGCAGATCGCCACCGACCGCGAGCAGTACGCCGCCGAGATCGGAGACCAGGGCGCGGACCCGCTCGGGTCGGCCGCCATCCTCCGAGGCCTGCGGCACTTCGATGGTGGTCCATCCTAGTGTGAGGGCCGGCGTCGCCGGCACTTCGCCCGCGAGATGCGATCCTGCCTGGTCCTGCACAAGGTAGTCGAGGGCGCTTGGGCCCTGCCCACGCTTCCGCACTATGTCGATGAGATGCGCCAGGCCCCCGGAGTGATACTCTACCCCTAGGAACGCGACCTCCGTCTCGATGCGCGCCGTCATCTGCTGCTGCAGCGCCGATCGGGCTTCGAAGAAGACCGCAAGGCCCAGGACGAGGGCCGATCCGGCGAACACGGCGACGTAAAATGCCGCGAACCGGAAGCTTGCGACCCGCAGCAGCCTGGGCAGGACGATCCGGATCACGGGTCGTCGGGTGGAGGAGCCCGCAAAGCGTAGCCGGAGCCGCGCACGGTGTGTATCAACTCCGCGCCGCCATACTGTGAGAGCTTCGAGCGCAAGCGGCTGATGTGCGACTCGACGATGTTCGTCTTCGGATCGAAGTGGAAATCCCACACCGCTTCCAGCAGCATCGTCCTCGTAACCACGCGGTCTGCGTTGCGCATCAGAAATGCGAGCAGCTGGAACTCGCGCGGCTGCAGATCGATCGTCTTGCCGCCGCGCGTGACGATGCGCCCGAGCAGGTCCATTTCCAGATCACCAGCTTGCAGCACAGTGGGGGTGTCGGAGAGCGGCGGGCGGCGGGCCAGCGCATTGACGCGGGCAAGCAGCTCGGCAAAGGCGAACGGCTTGACGAGATAATCGTCGCCGCCTGCATCAAGCCCCCGCACGCGGTCGCCGACGCCACCGAGCGCAGTCAGGAACAGGACCGGCGCCTTCACCCCAGTTCCGCGAAGAGCCTGGACCAGACCGATGCCGTCGAGGCCCGGCAGCATGCGATCGACAATCAACACGTCGTGCCCGCCCTCGGTGGCGAGGAATAACCCGTCGCGCCCGGTGGCGGCGAGATCGACGACATGGCCTTGCTCACGCAAGCCGCGGGCGACGTAAGCGGAGGTTTCCTGGTCATCCTCGATCAACAAGACCTTCATACCGCCTCCGCCGCCCCAAGCTTGCAGCTAGTCGGGTACACCGCCGGCATGGCCGCCGACAACTTGGCCGCTCTGCGCATCGATGATAACCGTCTGCACGCCCGTCGGCCCGTTGGTCTCGACGACCACACGCGGCTTGCCGTGGTCGACAACGACGCCCGCGTCATATGCCTTGCCGCCCGTCTGGTGCTCTGCGATCGCGATCGCCTGTGACAGGGTCAGACTGGTTTCTTGCAGAGCGGTCTGTTCCTGCGCCTCGCGGCTTGCGCCGGCGAGCACGGGCCCTGTGCCGCTAAGAAAGAGAATGCCGGCTAGTGCAATGGCAGCAGCGCTGTGTTGGTTTATCATTATCCAGGCTCCAAGTCGCTGGTTTGCGTTCAGGCCTGCGCGCCGGCGCGGTCCATCGTTGCGAGAAGATCGGTCAGGGCTTGCTTGCAGGCAGCGGGATCCGGTTTGCTCGCCCGTAATGCGGCCAGAGCGCGATCGATGGATTTGTCCACGGTATGCCACTCGGCAGGCGCGCGCGGCTTCAGCGAGGGTTCAGCCTCGTCCCATGTCGTCTCCAGATCCTTGATCCGCGCCGTCGCCGCCGGAATATCGCCCTTGTCCACCAAACCCGCCGTATCGACGACGATCGTGCGGAACGAGGAAAGATCGCCGAGCTTGGAGGCCGTTGTGGCCTCGGCCGGGGCGATGATCCGAGCCGTTGCCGACAGCGTCGCGGGCGCAACCGCTGCGACCCCGAAAAGTGCGAAAACGCCTGCAATCCCAACCGACTTCAAGCTGCTCATTTCATAACCTCCTTTTACCTTGTTGTGTCGATGGCACGCGCCAGACCTAGTCGTTTGCCGTTTTCGGAGCGCCCTGTCGCCCGTTCTCACCAACGCTGAGCCAGGTGACGAGAATGAAGATGGTCGCGAGGAACACGGCGCTCGTGACGATGGTACCCCAGCCCAATCCTCCATAAGTTTTCGCCTGCGACAGCAGGTCGCCAAGAGATGCGCCCAGCGGCCGAGTGAGCACATAGGCGATCCAGAACGTCAGGATCGCATTGGCGCCATAAAAGTAGGTCAGGGTGGTGATCGCAATGAGTGCGCCGAACAGGACCACCCCGAGTTTGAAGCCCAGCTGCAATGCTTCTGTCGCGAGGTCGCCTGCGGCAGTGCCCAGCGCGAACGTGAACAGAATGGCTGTCCAGTAGAAGAGTTCGCGTCGCCTGGTGAAGATCGTGTGGATCGAAAGAGTTCGCTCGACGGCATACCAGACCGCGAACGTCACGGCCAACGCGATGGCAAAAGCGATTGTGCTCACGTAGAGACTGATGTCCAACTTATCGGTCAGGAAATCCGTAATCTGGGTCCCAACCACGCTCACCAGGACAACGGTCAGCCAATACCTCCAGGGCACATACTGGCGGGCTCGCAGCTGCATCAGAAGCGATGCAACCAACAGCGTGAGCATGATGCCGTCAGTGATGGCGGTGCCGAGACCGACGTGAACGGCGAGGTAGTCCGCGCCGGTCTCGCCCACGGTCGTCGACATGATCTTGATAACCCAGAAGGCGAGCGTGACTTCCGGGACCTTGTTCAGCATTCGGGCAAGGCGCCAACTCCAAGGGTCACCCAAGTTCTGCCCTCCGAATATCGAGGCTGTGCTAATGCCGTCAGTGCACGTGACTGGCCGCGATCCGAAGAGTGAACCCACTCAGGTTGGTCGCCGATGGACCTAATATTGCGAATTCCCAACCTGAGAGCCGGCGAGAGGGGTTAAGCGCTCCGAACCCCGAGGGGCTCACCGTATAGGTAGATTTCGGGATTCGTGTGTTCTATCTTTGCGCGATTCCCGCTGCCATAAACAGGTAAAACAGGTGCAGATTCTCGCCTTGCCCGGCGTTTGCGGGGTGTGCTGGCGTAAAAGGATCGCGTGCTTGCGCATCACAACGGGGAGAAGGAACATCGGATCTCGACATACAGGCTGTGCGGCGGCTCACGCTGATGACCGGCGCTGAGACATCGGCCGCCCAACCCAGCCCGGTGGCGCGCTGGGTTGATTACGCATCCGGCGTGCTCCAGGCGTCGGGGCCACCGCTGCTGTTCGGGTTGCGGTTGTGGGCGTCGGTCTGCTTGGCACTCTACGTCGCGTTCTGGCTCGAGCTCGACAATGCGTTCTGGGCCGGAACCACCGCGGCGATTGCCTCTCAGCCACATCTCGGGGCCTCGCTGCGCAAGGGGTGGTACCGAATGGTCGGCACCGTGGTGGGCGCGGTCGCGATCGTGGTGATGACGGCTTGCTTCCCGCAGGACCGCGCCGCTTTTCTCGTGAGCCTTGCGCTGTGGGGCGCCGCATGCGCGCTCGTTGCCACGCTTCTGCGTAATTTCGCCTCCTATTCGGCGGCGCTGGCCGGCTACACGGCCGCGATCATCGCGAGCGACCAACTCGGCGCCACCGGCGGCCTCAATGGGCAGGCTTTCATGCTTGCTGTGGACCGCGCCAGCGAGATCTGCATCGGCATCGTGTGCGCCGGCGTCGTCCTCGCCGGAACCGATTTGGGCGGAGCGCAGCGGCGGCTGGCGACGCTGTTCGCCGGCCTCGCGGCCGAGATTGCCGGCCGCTTCACTGCCACATTGGCCAATGCCGGTGGCGAATTTGAGCAAACCCAGACAATGCGGCGCGAGTTCGTCCGCCGGGTCGTCGCGCTCGACCCGGTCATCGACGAGGCGCTCGGCGAATCCGCCCAACTCCGCTACCACTCCCCGGTTTTGCAGAATGCCCTCGACGGATTGCTCGCTGCGCTCGCCAGTTGGCGCACAGCAGCGGTTCTCTTGGCGCGATTGCCGGAGGAGCGGGCTCGGCAAGAGGCGGGGGCGGTGCTCTCCGAAGTGCCGGAGCCACTTCGCGACAGCGCGGAGCATGACGCGGCGACCCGCTGGGTTGCCGGTCCAACGCGCCTGCTCCAGGCGTGTGACGCGGCGGTACGAAGGCTGGTCGCCCTATCGGCGCGAACCCCGTCGCTGCGGCTGTTGGCCGATCAGACGGCTGAAGCGCTGGCCGGCATCTCGCAGGCCCTCAACGGGCTGGCCCTGCTCGTTGCCGATCCTGCCCAGCCGGTTGGTCGTCGTCTCGGCGGCCGCCGCGTCCGCATCCCCGATTGGCTTCCCGCGCTGGTCAATGGCGGGCGCGCATTCGTCGCGATCATCGCCGCCGAGCTCTTCTGGATCGTCACCGTATGGCCCAGCGGGACCAATTTGATCACCTTCACCGCCATTATTGTGACCCTGTTTGCGGCGCGAGCCGACCAGGCTTACACGACCGCGATCGGCTTTCTGATCGGCAGCATCTTGACCGTGGCGATCACCGCAACCCTCAAATTCGCGGTGCTGCCGAACGTAGAGACCTTCGCCGGGTTCAGCTTGATAATCGGTTTGGCACTGGTGCCGGTGGGTGCGTTTCTGGCCTTGCAGTGGCAACCGGCCATTTTCACCGGAATTGTGACGCCCTTTGTTCCGATGCTCGCGCCCACCAACCCGATGAGCTACGACACGCAGCAATTCTATAATTCGGCATTGGCGATCGTCGCCGGGGTGGGCGCCGGCGCATTCTCGTTTCGCTTGCTGCCACCGCTGTCGCCGACATTTCGCACGCGTCGGCTGCTGGCGCTGACGTTGCGCGACCTGCGTTGCCTCGCCACAGGCCCGATCCCGGATACCCCCAAAGATTGGGAGGACCATGTGTATGGCAGGTTCGCGGCGCTGCCGGATCAGGCGCAACCGCTGCAGCGCTCGCAGCTGATGGCGGCGTTCTCGTTAGGTACCGAGATCATCCAGCTTCGCCGCATCTGCCGTCGGTTCGATCTGGGCCCGGGCCCCTATGCGGCGCTCGAGGCCTTCGCGCGCGGCGACTGCGCAATGGCGACCGAAAAGCTTGCCGAGCTCGACGCCGCGCTGGCCTCTCGTCCGGGCGCAGCCGAGCTTCGGGCGCGTGGCCTGATCCTTGCCATCTCCGGGACGCTGACCCAACATTCTGCTTACTTCGACGCAGGAGCGCCCGGGTGAGGTTCACCGAGATCAACCTGTTCGGCGTCTATGTCGCGCCGATCTCGGTTATGATAGTCGCGGCCTGGGTGGTCACGATCGGACTGCGGCGGTTCGCCGCCCGTTTCGGTTGCTCCACCATGTCTGGCACCCGGTTCTGTTCGTGCTCGCCGCTTACATGATCGTGCTCTCGTCGATCGTTCTCGCAGTCGCGGCGCGATGTCCGATATCGATACCAAATCGAGGCGCGAGACCGAGGCGGAAAGGCGTCGGCGGTTGGCGCCGGAGCCGCTGGTACGTCCCTCGGGGGCACTCGGGGCGGCGGCGAGCATTGATCGCCACTCCTCCCAGGTGTTAGTCGCGACTTATCGGCCGGCAAGCTCGCCGGCCCCGAGGTCGCGGTTTGAATTGCCGATATGACCGAGGCCGAAATTCGGGCGGGCAGTCCGCCGCGGCAATCGAGTGCGTTCTTTGACACGCAGCGGTTAACGGAGGCGCTTAGGGCCGCGGGCCCGCCGCTGCTTTTCGGGTTGCGGTTGTGGGCGTCGGTCTGCTTGGCACTCTACGTCGCGTTCTGGCTCGAGCTCCCAAACGCGCAATGGGCCGGCACCTCGGCGGCGATCGTATGTCAGCCCCATCTCGGCGCCTCGCTGCGCAAGGGCTGGTACCGCATGATCGGCACGGTGGTGGGCGCCGTCGCGATCGTCGTGCTGACCGCGTGCTTTCCGCAAGACCGCGCGCCGTTTCTCGTCGGTCTGGCGCTGTGGGGCGCGGCATGCGCTCTCGTGTCCACGCTGCTGCGCAACTTCGCGGCCTACGCGGCGGCGCTGGCCGGCTACACGGTCGCGATCATCGCGAGTGACCAGTTCGGTGCGACCGGCGGCCCGAACGGCCAAGCCTTCATGCTCGCGGTGTACCGCGCCAGCGAGATCTGCATCGGCATCGTCTCTGCCGGCATCGTTCTCGCCGGAACCGATTTTGGCGGCGCGCCGCGGCGACTGGCGACGCTGTTTGCCGCTCTCTCGGCCGAAATCACCGGCCGGTTCACCGGCACGTTGACACTGGCCGGAGCCAATTTTGACGACGCCCAGCGGGTCCGACGCGAGCTCACCCGGCGCGTCATCGCGCTCGACCCGGTGATCGACGAGGCCCTCGGCGAGTTCTCTCAACTGCGCTATCACTCGCCCGTGCTGCAGACGGCCGTTGATGGATTGATCGCGGCTTTGGCGGGCTGGCGCGCGGCTGCGCTTCTGCTGGCGCGATCGCCGCAGGAGAGGGCTCGGCAAGAGGCGGGTGCTGTGCTGGCACGAGTGCCGGCGGAACTTCGCCTGGGGCCGGAGCAAGACCAGCCGACTCGCCGGATGGCTGACCCGACCGGCCTGCTTCGGGCATGTGATGCCGCGGTACGGAGGCTGGTCGCCCTCCCGGCGGGCACGCCGTCGCTGCGGCTGCTCGCGGATCAAACCGCCGAAGTGCTGGCCGGCATTTCGCACGCGCTCAACGGGTTGGCGCTGCTCGCCGCCGATCCTGCCCGGCCGGTCTCTCGCAGTCGCGGCGTCCGCCGCCTCCGCATCCCCGATTGGCTTCCTCCTCTGGTCAATGCCGGGCGCGCATTTGTCGTGATCGGCGCCGCTGAGCTTTTCTGGATTGTCACCGCATGGCCGAACGGCGCCGGGGCCATCACCTTTGCTGCGATCGGAGTCATCCTGTTCGCGCCGCGAGCCGACCAGGCTTACGCTGCGGCGATGAGTTTCATGGTCGGCACCGCGATCAGCGCGGCTGCTGCGGCGATCATCGCATTTGCGGTGCTGCCGAACTCGGAGACCTTTACTGCCTTCAGCCTGGCCATCGGCCTTGCCCTGGTTCCGTTCGGTGCCGGGGTGGCCCAACCGTGGCAGACGGTGGTGTTTATAGGTGCAACAGCAAATTTCGTGCCACTGCTCGCGCCTTCGAACCAGATGAGCTATGACACCGTGCAATTTTACAACTCCGCATCGGGGATCGTCGCAGGCGCGGCTGCCGCGGCCCTTTCGTTTCGCTTGATACCGCCGCTGTCACCCGCATTTCGGACGCGCCGGTTGCTGGCGCTGACTTTGCGCGATCTGCGGCGCCTCACGAGGGGTCCAATTCCGCGGACGCCGGAAGATTGGGAGGGCCGTATGTATGGCCGGCTCGCGGCATTGCCGGACGCAGCTCAACCCTTGCAGCGGTCGGAAATGTTGGCGGCATTTTCCGTGGGGACACAGATCATCCAGCTTCGGCGCATTGCTCGTCGAAGAGATCTGGGGTCCGAACTGGATTCGGCGCTCGAAGCTTTGCGGCGAGGCGACATTGCGCTCGCGACCGCCCGTCTCGACCGGCTCGATGATGTGCTCGCCGCCCGGCCGGGCGCCGCCGCTCTGCGCGCGCGCGGCAGCATCCTTGCAATGACCGAAGTGCTCACCCACCATGCCGCCTATTTCGAGGCGGGAGGCCCGGGTGAGGTTCACCGAGATCAATTTGTTCGGCGTTTATGTCGCGCCGATCTCGCTGATGATGGTTGCCGCCTGGGTGGTCACGATCTCGCTGCGGCGGTTTGCCGC
Organism: uncultured Alphaproteobacteria bacterium; assembly: GCA_963700185.1. Taxonomy (GTDB): domain Bacteria; phylum Pseudomonadota; class Alphaproteobacteria; order ATCC43930; family CGMCC-115725; genus AP-15. The sequence continues at coordinate 283,114 of CAVOWP010000008.1, read as the reverse complement.
CCGTTTCGGCTTGCTGCGCTATGTCTGGCACCCCTCGCTGTTCGTGTTCGCCGTTTACATGATCGTGCTCTCGTCGATGGTCCTCGCCATCGCGGCGCGGTGAGCTCGCGATGTCCGATATCGACACCAAATCGAGGCGCGAGACGCAGGCGGAGAGTTCCGCAGCGGTGCGGTCCGCCGAGCCGGCACCAGCGCTGCGCGCCGCGCGCCGGCGCAGGTTTCGTATTTTTCCGCTGCTGATCACCTTGGCGGTGATCGCGGTCGCTGTCATGCTCGGGCGGATGATGTGGAACGGCTATATGGGGGGGCCATGGACGCGCGACGGCACGGTACGCGCCTATGTCGTAACGATGGCGCCGCAGGTCGCGGGCCAGATCGTGCAATTGCCGGTTGCCGACAACCAGTTCGTGCACAAGGGTGACCTGCTGATGGTCATCGACCCGACCAACTTCAAGATCGCCGTCAGCCTCAACGAGGCGGCGGTACAACAGGCCCAGGTCAATGCGCAGAATGCCGAAAGAGAGGCCAAGCGGCGTCTGGAGTTAAGCAATCTTGCGGTCACCGTCGAGCAGCAGCAGAACTTTGAGACCAGCGCAGTGGCTGCCCAAGCCCAGTATCAGCAGGCCCAGGCCAATCTCGACCAGGCGCGGGTCAACCTCGAGCGTACCGAGATCCGCTCTCCAGTCAATGGCTGGGTGACCAATCTGTTGGCGCAACTCGGCGACTACGCCAATGTCGGGCAGAACGAAATCTCCCTTGTCGACGCCGACTCGTTCTGGGTCGACGGCTATTTCGAGGAGACCAATCTCGAGCCGATCCAGGTCGGCGACCCGGCCAGCATCAAGCTGATGGGCTACAGCCAGATCGTTCGCGGCCATGTCGGCAGCATCGCCCGCGGCATCAACGTCTCGAACGCTCAACCCAACGGGCAAGGGCTCGCCACGGTCAACCCGATCTTCACCTGGGTGCGTCTCGCTCAGCGCATTCCAGTGCGCATCCACATCGATGAGGTGCCCGAGGGCGTGGTGCTTGCGGCCGGGATGACCGCCACCGTGCAGATCGATCCGCGACCCCGCCAGGAGAAGCAGTAGTGTTAGGCGCAGCGAGTCTTGGACGGCCCCTTGCTCTGGCCGGCTTTGGAACTTACACGGTTGCATTATGGCCGAAGTAATGGGGTCGGGACGATGGATGCGAATGAGCTGCGCGCGCTGCAGGCGCCGCTGAAAAAGCAGTACCGCGAGCAGCCCGAAACCGGGCGTACGCCGGCGCGCGCCGAAGGGACGCTCGACCTGGATCGGATCGCCTGCCGCGTGCGTTCCCGGGCCGCCGAGATCGCCGCCGGTCTGCACCCAGCCACGGGCGGAGACGGGAAGCTGGCCTGCTCCGCGGACATGCTTCTGGAAGCACTGGTCGCTTGTGCCGGCGTGACCATCAGCGCGGTTGCCACTGCCATGGGCGTCAAACTGCGGGGCGGGCGGGTTATCGCCGAGGGCCATTGGGACGCACGTGGCACGCTCGGCGTGGACCGCGACGTGCCGGTCGGCCTCACCGATATTGCTCTGATGTTCGAATTGGACACCGATGCCGATGCCGCGACGGTGCAGCGTCTCGTCGAGATGAGCGAGCGGTTCTGCGTCATATACCAGACCTTGCGCACGCCGCCCCGGCTTTCGGTTACGCATCAGATCGTGGCTGGGGTCTGATAAAGGTCGCTGTGGCGCGGCCTGTAAGTTGCCAATGCGACAAGCGAGGGCGCGCCCCCTACCTCGGGTTTAAATATCCGACATTGCAGGAATATTACCTTAACGCGATTTTGATCACCGCCTCGCACCCATAGAGATAGTGTTGCAAGACTTGTCCCGGGTGAACCTGATCGGAAATGACTTCTACGCCGCCAACAAGCGTCAGAAGGAAGCCAAAAACCGAAATTACAAGCCAACTTTGACCGTGACGCGACGCGCGACCTCGGCAGCGAGGTCGAAATCCGAGTGCGCGATAATGGCAATGGTGTTCCGGTTGAGCATCGGAACAAACTGTTCCAGCCGTTTTTCACGACAAAACCGACCGGCGAGGGTACCGGACTGGGCCTATCGATAAGCCACGATATCGTCACCCAACAGCATCGCGGCAGAATTGAAGTCGCGAGCGAGGTCGGCGCGTTTACCGAGTTCACCGTGCGGTTGCCGCGCGTCGGGCATGTGATGACCACAGGGGTCGCCGCGTGAGTGTCAGCATCCTCGCCGTCCACGACGAGCCGGCCCCGCAGGGCCCGGGATTGAGCTCTTCTATTCGGCGGGCATGGCCGCGCGCCGCAGCGCACGTCGCCTTGCCGACCCACGGTCACTGATCAGCGCCACCGATGCGGTCAGGATCATCACGATGACGCTGGCGCCGAAGACCCATTGCGGCGCGCCCCGGTCCATGATGAAGCCAAACATCAACGGGCCGATCATGCCGCCGATGCTGAAGCCGCTGGTGACGATCCCAAAGGTGCGACCCATCGCGCCGGGTGGTGCGGCGGCGCGCACCAGCATGTCGCGCGACGGCATGATCAGACCGCCCAGCAGCCCGGCGCAGCACATGGCCGCGACCAGCGGCACGATGTCCAAACCGAGCGTGCCGATCGCCAGAACGATGCAAGCGTTGAGGGCGTAGCCGACCGCAGCGACCTCGGCATGACGGCGCGTCAGGTCGGCGATAAAGCCGCCGAGCAGCACGCCGAGCGCCTGCGCGCTCAGATACCCTGTCAGCGCCAAATTGGCGGCCGAGAGCGGCGTGCCAAAGGCGCTGGTCAGAGCCACCACCGAGAAATTGCTCATCCCGCTGCCCGACAAGCTGAGTAGGGCGAAAAACCCGGTGAGCCCGATGATCGTCGGGGTCAGCAAGGCGGTGAGCCCGAGGCGCGGGGCGGTCGGCGCCTCGTTGAGGTGAGCGGCCGGGATATTGTCGATGCCGCGCACGAATACGAGCGGCAGAGCGGCCACCATGGCAATGCTGCCGGCGGCGATCACCGCAAAATTGAGCCCCAGGCTCGCCGCGACGGCGAGCATCGTCACCGGCGCGACGGCGGTGCCGAGAAAGCCGGAAAAGGTGTGGACCGAAAAGGCGCGGCCAACGCGGACGGGGGCGATCCGGGCCGCGAGGATCGCGTAATCGGCCGGATGAAACACACTGTTGGCGAGGCCGAGCAGCGCCATCGCCAGCAACAGCCGCCAATACGAGGGCGAAAGACCAAAGCTGATAAAAGCCAGCGCACTGGTGACCAGTCCGAGCACCAGCATCAGCCGCGAGCCGACGCGGTCGACGAGGAACCCGACCGGCAATTGCGCTGCGACCGAGAGAATGTTCGCGACCGTCAGGGCAAAGCCGAGCTCGACAAAGCCGATGCCAAGCTGCGCCTTTAGAAAGGGAAACAGCGGCGGCACGACCAGATTGTGGAAGTGATTGACGAAATGGGCCAGCGAAACCACCGCGACGGCCCGGTATTCTTCGCTCCTGTTGCTGTTCTTTTCCGGGCGTATCTCACCACCGGCGCCGGGTATGGCGACCGCATCCGTCATCATCAGCGCCTTGTCCTCCGGAATGATCCGTGAAAATGCGGCGCCGTGCGGGCCACGGCAAGCGCCTGTTTCGGCAATGCTGGTTTGCCTCGCAACAGTTCGAAATTCTGTTCCAGCTACCGATGATCCCCGGGAAGCCGCTGCGCCAATCTTTACCGACTGCGAGCGGCCATCGCGAGTGCGCCGGCTACTGATGGATGATTTTGGTCGTGGCTTCCAGCCCGTGTCTGGTAGCTCACTTCGGCTAAGCGACGCAGATGCCCGCTACCGCGACCTTCTGGAACAGGTGCGGGGAAGCGACCGCCGAGGACGGGTGAGTTCGACCGCTGACTGCCGGGCGGCGTTCTCGAATCCAGAATTCAGGGCGAAGCTCTCACGATGGCTGATACTTTCGGGCAATCCGGTCGGGCAGCCGCCCGGGGCGGGGAAACGCCACCCAGGCTATACAACTGCTGCTCGACGGCGAAGCGCAAGCCTTGACCCGCAAGGCCATCTAACTCGCCCTTGCGCGACTTCGAACGGCGCTTGCAGCTATTGGAGAATACCCGTCCAAGCCCGTCTTAATTGAGGTCCGACCAGCTCACACGTCGAGGTTGGCGACGCTGGGCGTTGGCTCGGATGAAGTCGCGGCGGGGCTCGACGAGGTCGCCCATCAGCGTCGAGAAGGTTTCCTCGGCCGAATTCGGCGTGGCTGATCTTGACCTGCAGCAATGAGCGGATTTCGGGGTCGAGCGTGGTTTCCCACAATTGCTCCGGGTTCATCTCGCCCAAACCCTTGTAGCGCTGCACGTCGATGCCGCGGCGGCCCAGTTCCATGACCGCCTCGAAGATCGTGCCCTCGCCGGCGATGCCGAGGCGTCGCTCCGCTGGAGAAGGCAGCGTGACACCGCCGTCCGAAGTCATCCGGCCGCATCGAACGCCGGCCATGACCTCTTGCGCTCCGCGGTTGGTAAATCGAAGGGAGTGGCGTATCGTCGATCATGGCAGATCGCCGCTCATCACTTCTGCCCGGCGTCGGCTCCGGCAAGAAAATCATCCTGGCTTCACATTTGAGATCACGGCCGGCCGGTCCGCGGTGAACGGCGTCGTCCGATGAGGCGGCGCGAGCTGATGCTCCTGTTGGGCGGCGCAATGACGGCGGCCCGCGCCCTCCGCGCCCAGCAGAAGGCGATGCCGGTGATTGGCTATCTCGGCAGCACCTCGCCCGGCGCGAGTGCATCATTTATGGCTGGGTTCCGCCAGGGGCTCAGCGAAACCGGCTATGTCGACGGACAAAATGTGGCGATCGAATACCGCTGGGCGGAGGGTCGCTACGATCGGCTACCCGCATTGGCCGCCGATCTCGTCGAACGCAAGGTCGACGTGATCGCAGCAGGCGGCGGCGACCTTGGGTCACGCGCGGCGAAAAACGCGACCTCGACGATCCCGATCGTCTTCACTGTCGGGGGCGACCCGGTCGAGCTGGGCCTGGTCGCCAGTCTTGCCCGGCCCGGCGGCAACCTCACGGGCATCAGCGTTCTTGCCATCGAGCTCAATCCCAAGCGGCTCGAGCTGCTGTCCGAGCTGGTTCCCCAGGCCAGGGTGATCGCCTTGCTGGTGAACCCAAACAGTCCGAATGCCGAGCGCGTGATGCGAGACGTGCAGGAAGCGGCGCGCGCCAAGGGGTTACGGCTCCATATCCTGAAGGCCGGCACCGGAAGCGAGATCGACGCCGCCTTCGCCTCTCTGGTCCAGCTGCGAGCCGGCGCGCTTGTCCTCCATGCCGAACCATTTTTCATCAACAGCCGGCGTGAGCAGCTCGTGGCGCTGGCAGCGCGCCATGCCATTCCGATGATCTCTGGATCGCGAGAATTGGCCGCCTCCGGCGGCCTGATCAGCTACGGAGCGAGCTCTACGGCCCTCAATCGCCAGGTCGGCATTTACGTCGGAGAAATCCTCAAGGGCGCCAAGCCGGCCGATCTGCCGGTCCAGCAGCCGACCACATTCGAGCTGGTCGTCAATCTCAAGACCGCCAAGGCGCTCGGCCTCACGGTTCCGCCATCCATCCTCGCCCGCGCCGACGAGGTCATCGAGTGAACCGCCGCGATCTGATGCTGCTGCTGGGCGGCACGATGACCGCGGCGCCTGGCCTCCGCGCGCAACAGAAGGCGATGCCGGTGATCGGCTTCCTCCACGGTGGGATCTCTACCTCGCCCGGCTCGATTTTTGCCGAGAATGTGGCCGCGTTCCGCCAGGGACTGAGCGAAACCGGCTGGGTCGAGGGACAAAACGTGGCGATCGAATACCGCTGGGCGGAAGGCCAAGACGATCGACTCCCCGCATTGGCCGCCGATCTCGTCGGGCGCAAGGTCGACGTGATTGCGGCAGCGGGCAGCCTCCCACCGGCACGCGCGGCGAAAAGCGCAACCTCAACGATCCCGATCGTCTTCATGGGCCTCAGCGACCCGGTCGGGAACGGACTGGTCGCCAGTCTCGCCCGGCCGGGCGGCAACCTCACCGGCGTCAGCATCATGTCAACCGAGCTGATGGCCAAGCGGCTCGAGCTGCTATCCGATCTGGTTCCCCAGGCCAGCGTCATCGCCCTGCTTGTGAACCCAAACAATTCGCAGACTGAGCGCGTGATGCGGGACGTGCAGGAAGCGGCGCGCGTGAAGGGAGTGCAGCTCCATGTTCTGAAGGCGAACACCGAAGGCGAGATCGACGCTGCCTTCGCCGCCCTCGTCCAACTGCATGCCGCCGCGCTCGCCATCCAGGCCGATCCGTTCTTCGGCGGCCAGCGGGATCAGCTCGTGGCATTGGCGGCGCGCCTTACGCTTCCGGCAATCTATCCGTGGCGCTCGGCCCCCGCGGCCGGAGGCCTGATCAGCTATGGAGCGAGCCTCGAGAGTAACTATCGCCAGGCAGGGACCTATGTCGGCCGGATTCTCGCGGGCGCCAAGCCGGCCGACCTGCCGGTTCCGCAACCGACAACATTCGAGCTGGTGATCAATCTCAAGACCGCCAAGGCGCTCGGTCTTACGATCCCGCCATCGGTCCTCGCCCGCGCCGACGAGGTCATCGAATGAGGCGCCGCGAGCTGATGCTCCTGCTGGGCGGCGCGATGACCGCTTCTCACGCCCTGCGCGCGCAGCAGACGGCGATGCCGGTGATCGGCTTTCTCAGCAGCTCGTCGCCCGGCCCGTTCGCGCCGATGGTGGCCGCGTTCCACCAGGGACTGAGCGAAACGGGTTATGTGGAGGGACAAAACCTGGCGATCGAGTACCGCTGGGCCGAATTCCAGTACGATCGGTTGCCCGCATTGGCCGCCGACCTCGTCGCCCGCAAGGTCGAGGTGATCGCGACCAACGGCGACCCCCGTGCGGCACTGGCGGCGAAAAACGCCACCTCGACGATCCCGATTGTCTTCAGCGCCATCAGCGACCCGGTCTCGTTCGGCCTCGTCGCCAGTCTCGCTCGGCCGGGCGGCAACCTCACCGGCGTCAGCCCCATGAACACCGAGCTGATGCCCAAGCGGCTCGAGCTGTTGGCCGAGCTGGTTCCGCAGGCCGGGGTGATCGCCCTGCTCGTGAACCCGAGCAATTCGAGTGCCGAGCGCAGAATACGAGACGTGCAGGAAGCGGCGCGCACTAAGGGGGTGCAGCTCTCTGTCCTGAAAGCCGGCACCGAAAGCGAGATCGATGCTGCCTTTAGCTCTTTCGCCCAACTGCAAGCCGGCGCGCTCGTCGTCGACCCCGACCCGTTTTTCGTCAGCAGGCGCGACCAGTTCGTGGCGCTGGCGTCACGCCATGCCGTTCCGGCGATCTACGCATGGCACGAATTCGCCGCCGCAGGTGGCCTGATCAGCTATGGAGCGAGCACCGCTTCTGTCTATCGCCAAGGCGGCATTTTGGTCGCAAGGATACTCAATGGCGCCAAGCCCGCCGATCTGCCAGTCGCGCAGCCGACCAAATTCGAATTGGTCATCAACCTCAAGACCGCCGAGGCGCTCGGCCTGACGATCCCGCAATCGATCCTCGCCCGCGCCGACGAAGTCATCGAATGAGACAGCCGACGCATCGAAGCGCCGCGCCTTGCGCGGCGTCCCGAGCACGTTTACTTGCTATTTTCGCATTAACGTGCTATCATTATTGGCATGGATATAGGGAGTTCCGAAGTCCGGATGCGCTACCCCAAAACAGCGGGGATCAGCCAGGATCAGCCAGCTACGTTCGCTGTTTTTCGGACACCTTGGCGCCGGACCCCAGGATTTCTGCGGAGCGAACGAAATTGGTGGCTGATATTTTAATGGAGAAACAGCAAAAGCAGCGAGGGCGAGGCCGCGGGCAGCCGTTCGAGAAGGGCCGGTCCGGCAACCCGGCCGGGCGGCCGCCCGGGATGGGGAAACGCGCGACCCAGGCTATGCAGCTGCTGCTCGACGGCGAAGCGCAAGCCTTGACCCGCAAGGCCGTCGAACTCGCCCTCGACGGCAATACGATGGCATTGCGGATGTGCCTCGACCGCATCGGGCCGCCGCGCCGCGAGCGCGCGGTGCCGATCACGCTCCCGCCGGTGCGCGACGCCGCCGATCTCGCGGGCACGATGACCGCGATCATCGCTGCGGCTGGGGAGGGTACGATCTCGCCGGACGAGGGCGGCCGTTTGGCGCGGCTGGTCGAGATCTTTCTCAGATCCGTCGAGACGCGCGACTTCGAACGGCGCTTGCAGCTATTGGAGAATTGCTCTCCAACCCCGTCTTATTGAGCGCCTGACCCGGAGTAAATCTCGCAGTTTCACAAGGTTATTCGTCATTCCCGCGAAAGCGGGGATCCAGGGATCCTGGGGCTCAGCGGTCACCCTGGACCCCTGCTTTCGAGGGTGTAATCCAATCCCGAAGATTTGGGGTCATCGCTAGGGTTTGTCTCACTTCTGTGGTATAAGCCTATTAGTGGGGTATGGGGGGTGGGATGGGCGAGGGTGTGCGGGTGATCGGTCCGGACCGCGCTCAGCTGCGCTGGGAGATGGTCGACTTGGACAGCCAATTGCCGGACGACCACCGGGCGCGGCTGGTTTGGGCGTTTGTCGAAGGTCTGGATCTGAGCGAATTTTACGACCGGATCAAGGCACGTGACGCGGTTGCCGGACGACCGGCAACCGATCCGCGCGTGGTATTGGCGGTGTGGCTTTATGCGACATTGGAGGGGATCGGTTCGGCGCGGGCGATCGACCGCCTGTGCCAGCAGCACGCGGCCTATCGCTGGCTGTGCGGTGGCGCCCCGATCAATCACGATCTGCTGGCGGGGTTTCGACGCGAGAATGCGGCGTTGTTGGATCGCCTGCTGACCCAGAGCGTGACCGGACTGATCGCCGAGAAGCTGGTCACCCTGGAGGAGATGGCAATCGACGGGACCAAGGCGCGCGCCTGGGCGGGCCGGGGTTCGATGTGCAAGCGCAAACGGCTGGAGAGTATCGAGCAAGCGGTGGCCGAACGGGTGGCGGCGCTGAAGCGCGAACTCGATACCGATGCCGCGGAGCCGGAGCGGCGGCGCAAGAGGCGAGCCTTGCAGGCGGCGCAGGAGCGGGCCCAGCGGGTCGAGCGGGCACGGCAGAAACTGGCGGAGTTGGAGCAGGAGAAGGCGGCGCGGGCCAAGACGCACGCCAAAGAGGAAGCCGAGAAAGGCGAACCCAAAGTCTCGGTCAGCGACCCTGAGGCCCGCTCGATGCGGCTGGCCGACGGTGCGATAGCGCCGGCCTGGAACGTGCAAGTGGCGACCGCCAACGGCTTTGTCATGACGATCGATCCGACGGATCGACGCAAGGACAGCGGATTGGCACCGGGATTGGTGGCGAAAATTGCCGAGCGCTGCGGTCGGGTGCCGCAACGCCTGCTGGCCGATACCACGGCGATGACCCAGGAGGACATCATCACACTGGCGGAGCGCTATCCCGATCTGACGGTCTATAGCCCGCCAGCGCCGGAGCGCTCGGATGTCACCGCCGAGACGCTGCGCAAGCGGCGCTGGAAACATCGCCACGAGCCGCCGGCGGTCACGGCGTGGCGAGAGCGAATGGCAAGCGAGGAAGGCCAAGAAGTCTACCGCCGGCGCAAGCTGACCGAACGGGCGCACGGCATTATCAAAAATCGCGGAATGACTCGGTTTCTCGTGCACGGGCGCGACAAAGTCCGCGCGGTCTGTCTGTTGCAGGCACTGGCACTCAATCTGTCCTGGGCCGAGACGCTGCGCCGCCGTATTGCCGCGGCAGCAGCAATGGCGACACCGGCGACCGCATGACCGCAGCCGGACGCCTCAGGAGGACCACCCTTCGCGATGAAATCCATGGCGTCACCGCCCAGTCCGACGAGCAATATCTCAGATCGTATGCATCTCCAGGTTGAGCGTCCCGCGAACGAACACGTGCGGCAGAAAAGCGGGATTGGGTTACACCCTCTCGGGGGCGACGTGTCACTTGCGAGAGCCAGACACTGAGTACGGCCAGCTCACACGTCGAGGTTGGCGACGTTGAGGGCGTTGGCTTGGATGAAGTCGCGGCGGGGCTCGACGAGGTCGCCCATCAGGGTCGAGAAGGTCTCCTCGGCCGAATCGGCGTGGCTGATCTTGACTTGCAACAATGAGCGGATTTCAGGGTCGAGCGTCGTTTCCCACAATTGGTCGGGGTTCATTTCGCCCAGACCCTTGTAGCGCTGCACGTCGATGCCGCGGCGGCCCAATTCCATGACGGCCTCGACGAGGCTGACGGGGCCGGGGATCGGCCAGGTCTTGTCGCGCGCGGCGAGGGTCCCGGAGCGGTCGTAGACCTCGCGCAGCCGGGCATTGTCGGCGTCGAGCCGGCGCGCCTCGGCGCTGCGCAGCAAGGCTGCGTCGATCAGGTGGCGCTCGTCGACGCCCTGGCGAGTGCGGCGGAAGACCAGGCCCTCGCCGGCGATGACATCGCCGTGCCAATTGCGCTCGTGCTCCGGGGCGAGGCGGTTGAGCCGCTCGGCCGTCGTATGGGCGGCCTCGATCGCGCGGTTCGGGTCGGCGAGCAATCCCGCCGACAACGCCCCGGCGATCGCCGCCTGCTCGATGACCTCCATGCTGCCGGCCTTGCCGGCTAGCGGCTGCAGCCAGCGGCGGTGGACCCGCGCCTGCTCCAACAGGTCGCGCAAATCGTTGCCGGCACGCTCCACGCCGTCATGCTGGGTGAAGACCGAATCCCGGAGCGCCGCGTCGATGCAATAGGCTTCGAGCGCCACATCGTCCTTGAGATAAACCGCCTTGGCATTGCCGCGCTGCAGGCGATAGAGCGGCGGCTGGGCGATATAGAGAAACCCCTTGTCGATGAGGCTCGCCATCTGGCGGAAGAAGAACGTCAACAACAGGGTGCGGATGTGGCTGCCGTCGACGTCGGCGTCGGTCATGATGATGATGCGGTGGTAGCGCGCCTTCGCGGGGTCGAAATCCTCGATGCCGATCCCGGTGCCGAGCGCGGCGATCAACGTGCCGATCTCGGCCGAGCCGAGCATCTTGTCGAAGCGCGCCCGCTCGACGTTGAGGATCTTGCCCTTCAGCGGCAGGATCGCCTGAAAGCGTCGGTCGCGGCCTTGCTTGGCCGAGCCGCCGGCGCTGTCGCCCTCGACAATGAAGAGCTCGCTCTTCGCCGGGTCACGCTCCTGGCAATCGGCGAGCTTGCCCGGCAGATTGGCGATGTCGAGCGCGCCCTTGCGCCGGGTCAGGTCGCGCGCCTTGCGCGCCGCTTCGCGCGCCGCCGCCGCCTCGACGACCTTGGCGACGACCTTTCTGGCGTCTGCCGGGTGCTCCTCGAACCACTGCGTCAGTTTGTCGGCGACGATGCCTTCGATGACCGGCCGGACTTCCGAGGAGACCAGCTTGTCCTTGGTCTGCGACGAAAATTTCGGGTCCGGCACCTTGGCCGAGAGGATGCAGGTCAGGCCCTCGCGCATGTCCTCGCCCGTCAGCGCGACCTTTTCCTTCTTGGCGATGCCGCTGTCATTGGCATAGGCATTGACCGTCCGGGTCAACGCCGCGCGAAAGCCCGCCAAATGCGTTCCGCCATCCTTCTGCGGGATGTTGTTTGTGAAGCACAGCATTGTCTCGTGATAGCTGTCGGTCCACTCCATCGCGACTTCGAGCAGGATGCCGTCGCGCTCGCCGCGGATCACGATCGGCGGCGAATGCAATGCCTGCTTCGAGCGGTCGAGATAGCGGACAAAGGCTTCCAGCCCGCCCTCAAAGTGCAAGGTGACGGTCTTCGGCTCGACACCGCGCAGATCGCTCAGCACCAAGGTCACACCGCTGTTCAGAAACGCGAGTTCGCGCAGCCGGTGCTCCAGGGTCGCAAAGTCGAATTCGGTTTTGGTAAAGGTCGCCGTGCTCGGCAAAAAGGTGATCTCGGTGCCGGTGACCTGACCCTCGCGGGTCGAGCCCGCCGGCCAGGCCGGGGCCGGACCCACCTCGGCGAGCGGCGCCTCGGGCACGCCGTCGAGAAACCGCATGAACCACTCGGACCCGCCGCGATAGACGCGCAGATCGAGCCGCGCGGAAAGGCCGTTGACGACCGAGACGCCGACGCCGTGCAGCCCGCCCGACACCTTGTAGGCGTTTTGATTGAATTTTCCGCCGGCATGCAGGTGGGTCATGATGACCTCGGCGGCCGACACTCCCTCCTCGTCGTGAATGCCGACCGGAATGCCGCGGCCATTGTCGGTGACGGTGCACGAGCCGTCGGCGTTCAATGTCACGGTGACGGTGTCGCAATAGCCGCCAAGCGCCTCGTCGATCGCATTGTCGACGACCTCATAGACCATATGATGCAGGCCGGAGCCGTCATCGGTGTCGCCGATATACATCCCCGGCCGCTTGCGCACCGCGTCGAGCCCACGCAACACCTCGATCGATTGCTCGTTATAGACGGCATCCTCGCCATTGGCTGCGCCATTCCCGCTCGGCTCGGCAGCAATCCCACCCGGCGGCAAACCGGTGCTGGCCGCGCGCTTGGCTGCGGCGGTGCCGAGGGGGTCGGATGGGGAGATGTTTGCCATGTCGTCCTTATTCGAAGTTGCAGGGTTCAGAAGCTCGCGGCCACCTGCCCGTCGCGCACCGAGAGAAACTGGGCTTCGCGCCGCAAGGGCGCGAATAGCGCCTCGTCGGTGCCGGTCAGCCAAGCCTGGCTGTCGAGCCGCAGCAGCGCATCGAACAATGCCGCACGCCGGCTCGCATCGAGATGTGCGGCAATTTCGTCGAGCAGCAGCAATGGCGGTTCGCCGCGGACCGCCTGCTGCAGCCTCGCATGGGCGAGGAGGATCGAAATGAGCAAGGCCTTCTGCTCGCCGGTCGAGGCCTGGTCGGCGGCAATTCCGCCCTCGGCCAACATGACATGCAGGTCGGAGCGATGCGGCCCGATCAAGGCGCCGCCGGCCTGCGCATCGCTCTGCCGATTGCCGGCGAGCGCCGAGGCGAACTCCGCCTCGGCGGCCAGCGCCGGCACTGCTTCAAGCCAATTCTCGACGGTGCCGGCGAGAACCAGGCGGGCGCGCGGAAACGGACCTTCGGCTTCGGCGCAAGCACGGTCGAGGCGCTGCACAGTCTCCCTGCGACCCGCCGCGACCGCCACACCCTGTTCGGCCATGACCCCTTCGAGGGCGGTCAGCCAGGCCGGGTCTTTTGGACCGTCGCGCAATAGCCGCGAGCGCTCGCGCAGCGCCTGTTCATAGGCCGCGACGCGCGAGCCATGCGCCGGGTCGAGACCGAGCACGAGCCGATCGAGAAAACGCCGCCGTCCGCCCGGCCCCTCGACAAACAGCCGGTCCATCGGCGGAGTGAGCCATAAGACGCCGAGTCGCTCGCCGAGCGCCGCCTGGCCGCGCACCGGCTCGCCGTCGATCCGCACGACCCGCCGCTCGCCTGCCGTCGCGTCGTGCCCGGTGCCGATGCGCAGGCTGCCGCGGCGGGTCGTGACGACCGCAGCCACAGCCCAGCCGCCGGTCGCGCCATCCTGCCCCGGCCGCGGCCGACGATCGATTTCGGCCAGCTTGGCCCCACGCAATCCGCGGCCGGGCGCGAGAAACGACACGGCCTCCAAAAGATTGGTCTTGCCGGCACCGTTGGGTCCGGTCAGCACCACCGGCGCAGTGCCGGCGGTGAGCCTCGTCTCGCGATAATTGCGGAAGTCGGTCAGCACGAGTCGCGTCACACCGACGCGATCTGCCGCGGCACCGGCATCGTCCCGGGCTTGCTGTGCCTCGGCAAACATAGGAAATACATGGGGTCGAGGGCACCCGTTTGCGAGCACTCCGCGCCATTGGCGACGGTAGAGGGCGGGGCGCGCAACCCTCACCCGCCTCACTGCGCTCGGCACCCTCTCCCGCGGTGCGGGAGAGGGGCTACTACCCATTCGACCGAAAGCCCCTCTCCCGCACCGCGGGAGAGGGAGGACCAAGCCCAAAGGGCTTGGTCGGTGAGGGCAACATCGCCGATGATCAACTCACACCCGCATTGGCATCAGCACGTAGAGGGCGCTGCGATCGTCGCTGTCGCGCACGATGGTCGGGGAGCCAGCGTCAGACAGCTCAAATTGGACGCCCTCGCCCTGGATTTGCTCGGCGATGTCCAACAGGTAACGCGAATTAAAGCCAATTTCGAGCGGAGCGGCGGAATAACGCGCTTCGAGCTCCTCTTCGGCCTTGCCGTTTTCGGGACTGGTTGCCGAGATTTCCAGACTACCGTGTTCGATCTTCAGCTTGACCGCCCGGCTCTTCTCTGTCGAAATCGTCGATACTCGGTCGACCGCTTCGGCGAAATCTTTCCGATTGAGCTCGAGCGTCTTGTCGTTGTTGGACGGGATCACGCGGTCATAGTCGGGGAAGGTGCCGTCGATCAATTTCGAGGTCAGCGCCGCCTCGCCGATGGCAAGGCGGATCTTCGTCTCGCTGAGCCCGATCTGAACCTCGTCCTCGTTCTCCTCCACGAGCTTCCTCAGTTCGAGCACTGTCTTGCGCGGGATGATGATGCCCGGCATTCCGGCGGCACCCTCGGGTAAGACCATTTCCATCCTGGCGAGCCGGTGCCCGTCCGTAGCGACGGCGCGAATGACCGGCACCTCGTCGGCTTTGGTCGCGTGGAGATAGATGCCGTTCAGGTAATAGCGGGTCTCCTCGGTCGAAATCGCGAATCGGGTGCGGTCGATCAAGGTTCGAAGCTCGGTCGCTGACAGCGAAAAGTTGTACGGCAGCTCGCCGCTCGCCATCAGCGGATAGTCCTCTGGGGGGAGACAGGCGAGGGTAAACGTCGAGCGGCCGGAGCGCAGCACTATGGCGTTGCGCTCGCCGCTCGTTTCCATTTCGATCTGCGCGCCATCGCGCAGCTTGCGGACGATGTCATAAAGGGTGTGGGCCGGTGCGGTGGTCCGGCCCTCGCGTTCTATTTGGGCCGGAACGCGCTCGACGATCTCGAGATCCATGTCGGTCGCGCTAAGCGCCAGCCTGCCCGGTTCGGCGCGCAGCAATACGTTCGACAGTATCGGGATCGTCGTCCGGCGTTCGACGACACTTTGTACATGGCCCAGCGCCTTCAAGAAGGCCGCCCGTTCGATGGTCAGTTTCATGTTGGCTACACAAGAGTTGCCGACCCGGCTCCGCCGCCCTCGGGTCATGCCCCGAGGGCGGTCAGTGCCCCCGCCGCGTCATTCCGGCTCGACGGGACAGCACTATAGCACGATCGCCCGCCCGCCTCAGCACCCGCTTTTGCCGCGGACGGGTTATGGGCATTCAGCCCTGCAGCATCCGGCGCAGCAGCTCGACATCCTCGGCGAGCGACGGGTCGGTGCGCGTCAGCTCTTCGATCTTGCGCACCGCGTGCATGACGGTCGTGTGGTCACGGCCCCCAAACTTGCGGCCGATTTGCGGCAGCGATCGCGTCGTCAGCTGCTTGGCCAGATACATCGCAACCTGACGCGGGCGGGCAACGGCGCGGGCCCGGCGATCGGAAGTCATCTCGCCTAATTTGATATTGAAGTGCTCGGCGACCTTCTTTTGGATCTCGTCGATCGTCACTCGCCGCTCGCTCGAGCGGAGCAGATCGTGCAGCACCTCCTGAACGCTCTCGAGAGTGATATCGCGCCCGACCAGCTGGACGTGAGCGGCGATTTGGTTCAAAGCCCCCTCGAGCTCCCGGACATTCGAGGCGATCTTGTGGGCAAGAAACTCCATTACCTTCGGCGGAATCCGCAGGCCGCCCAGCTCGGCCTTCGACTGCAAAATGCCAAGACGCAATTCATAAGTCGTCGGATGCAGATCAGCGACGAGCCCCCAGCCGAGCCGCGAGCGCATGCGCTCTTCCATACCTTCGAGGTCGGAGGGCGATTTGTCGGCCGAGACCACAATTTGGCGGTTCTCGTCGACCAATGCATTAAAGGTGTGAAAGAATTCTTCCTGGGTCGATTCCTTGCCGATGATAAATTGCACATCATCGATCATCAAAAGATCTACCGAGCGGAATTGTTCCTTGAACGCCATAGTCGACTTGAAGCGCAATGCTCGGATGAACTGATACATGAACTTTTCGGCTGAAAGATAGATTATCTTTCGATCACAGGCATGCTTGCGGACGTGCCAGGCCACTGCGTGCATCAGATGTGTCTTGCCGAGCCCGACGCCGCCATAAAGAAACAGCGGATTGAACGGCACCGGGTTACCGGGGCACGCGCAAGCTTCGGCGACGCGCCGCGCCGCGGCGTGGGCGAGCTCGTTAGGTCTGCCGACGACGAAATTCTCGAAGACGAAGCGGTGATCGAGAGCCAAGAGCTGCGCCTTTTCGTCACCGATTTCGAGTGGCAGTACAGGTCCGGCGGAAGCAGGCAAGGCTGGAGAGGCTTCCGCATCATCATCCGAGCCGGGGAAATGGTTGCCGTTTGCCGGCCTCGCAGGTACGCCGACGACAACCGAGAGGCGCTTTACTTGCTCGTTCTCCGCCCGCCACAGCGCGAGAAGTCGGTCCGCATAATGGTTCGCCACCCAGTCGCGCAAAAAACGCGTGGGTGCCGCGATGACCGCCTGTCCGCTGTCGACGTGCTCCAGATTTATCGGTTGCAGCCAGTTGCGGAAGGCGTCCTCGCCAACTTCCGCTCTGAGCTGACCGAGAACCCCAATCCACTCCGCCTCGCACGCCGTCCTCGTGTTGCTCGCATCTTTTTCAATTGCTTGCGCCATCCCACTACCCCCATCGATAGAACAGACGCTATTCCGACTACCTACCGGCAATAGTTCATGCTGCAGAGGCGCCAATCGTGGCTCTGGCATGCTACTCTATTCGGGAAGAGACGCCCTCCCTGTCGGTAATTACAGTCGGTTGGATGTCAAGAGCTTGACGTTTTCTTGACGCTCACCGTCATTTACACGGCATACTCGTACTTCCGACCACCGTTATTAAGGAGTTTACCTATGTGGCGGATTAGTGGCAATGGGATCGAAAAAGGAACGTGGGAATATTTTTTGGGCCGTCTGCGTCGGCGTTCGTTCGCGCGAGAAAACCGGGGCCGGTCCTATCCCGCGGCATTCCGCCGCAGACACGGCCGCCGCGATCTCCGATCAGAGCGCGTTGATTCGCGCCGCCAGCCGCGACAACTTGCGGGACACCGTGTTCTTGTGGAGCACGCCCTTGGTTATCGCCCGATGCAGTTCGGGCTGCGCTAACCGGAGGGCCGACTGTGCCGTCACCTTGTCGCCGGTTGCGATCGCCGTCTCGACCTTTTTGACAAAGGTGCGCACGCGGCTCGCCCGGGCGCGGTTGATCGCCGTGCGCTTGGCCGTCTGCCGGATGCGCTTTTCCGCCGATTTGTGGTTCGCCATGCAATTCGCCGTGACCGAAACAACATGACTTATATCGGGGCCTCGTTCGTGAGGTCAACTTCGCATGCGGAGCGGAGCAGAGAGCCTGTCGGCCTGCCGGCATCGATCGTCAACCCTGCAAAAGCGAATGCAGGGACGGCAGGGCATCACTGTGGCGAAAAATTCACTCCTGTTCCATTTAAGATCGGCCAGAAAGCGCCATCGGGGGGTGGAGCTGTGCGCTGAAGCATTTGCCGGCGGTGATCGTCGAGCACACGCAGCACCAATACGCCGCCTCGCCGACCTACCGGGGCAAGCCGGCTTGTGAGCACCACTTCGCCGCGCGGAGGCGTCTGCTGGACCGCCGCGAACCCGATTACTCGGATTCCCGATTACTCGGATTAATGACCACCGCACTGCATCGGAACCGTAAGCCAAAAGCCTTGTTCGACAGGCTGCCGGCGGATAAATCACATGTCGGGCCGACACCAACGACTCCGCCCCAAATGATTCACCGGACCGGGACACCAAATTTGCGCCTCGCACAGAATGTGTTGCATCCTTTGATGGTGCGAATCACTCACTGGCTCAATGCGATCGCGATCTTCGTTATGATCGGCAGCGGGTGGCGTATCTACGACCAGGAGCCGTTGTTCGGCTTTAAGTTTCCGGTATGGATGACATTGGGTGGCCAACCCGAAATTTCGCAACACTGGCATAACGAGGAGGGTCTGGCCGGCGCGTTGCAGTGGCATTTCGCGGCCATGTGGCTGCTCTTTGCCAGCCTGATTGTCTACCTTGTCTACGGATTGACATCGGGACATTTCCGGCGCTCGCTGCTGCCGGTGCGGCTACAGGAGGTATTGCACGACGTGCTGGCGGCGCTCCGCGGCCGGCTCGCCCACAATATCGGCCAGCGCAATGCCGTGCAGAAGGCGATGTACATCGGCGTCGTCGGTGTCATTGTCCTCGTCGTGCTCTCCGGCCTCTCGATCTGGAAGCCAGTCCAATTCCAGGAATTGACGGCGCTGTTCGGCGGCTATGATGTCGCCCGCTACGTCCACTTTTTCTGTATGGCGGCGATTGTCTTGTTCGTAGTGGTCCACCTGTCGCTCACCATTTTGGTACCCAAGGTGCTGCCGCCGATGATCACCGGCCGGACATGGGGCTCGCGATGAGCGCGATCAGCAAGCCCGACCGCCGCGCCCTGTTGAAGGGCGGTCTTAGCCTCGGCGCACTAGCGATGCTGACCGGCTGCGATGTCACCGACAACGAGCCGGTGCAGCGCCTGCTGTGGAACATGTCATCATGGAACGACCGCGTGCAGGGCTGGCTGTTCAGCCCGAGCCGGCTGGCGCCGACCTATCCGGAGAGCGCGGTCGACCGCACCTTCCGCTACAACGCCTTTTATCCGGAGGAGCAGGCGCCGCAACTCGACGCGGCGACCTACAAGCTGGAGCTCAGCGGGGCGATCCGCGACAAGCGGCCCTGGCGCGTCGATCAACTCTACCAGCTGCCGCAAAGCTCGCAGATCACGCGGCATGTCTGTGTCGAGGGTTGGAGCCGAATCGGCAAATGGAGCGGATGCCCGATGCGCATCTTTCTCGAAAGGATCGAGGCCGACCTCACCGCAAAATATGTGGGCTTCATCTGCGCCGACGGGTATTACACCAGCATCGATATGCCAACCGCGCTGCACCCGCAAACGATCATGGCCCTTACCTTCGCGGACCAAGTATTGCCGCGCAAATTTGGCTACCCGATGAAGATCCGGATTCCGACAAAGCTCGGCTTCAAGAATCCGAAATTCGTCGTGGCGTTGTCGGTGACGAACAATTATCCAGGCGGCTTCTGGGAAGATTACGGATACAACTGGTTCAGCGGCTCTTGAGGGGCTCTGCGATCCGGGGAGGGGGGCCGCCTTGGCTGAGGAACAGTGCGCGGTTGCGATTATGGCAAAGGCGTCGGTTGCTGGGACCGTCAAGACGCGCCTCGTGCCGCCGCTGACTTATGAGGAGGCCGCCGAGCTCAACACTTGCTGTCTGACGGACGTCGCGGCGAACATCGCGGCTGCGGCGAGACAGGTGCCGATCCAGGGTTTCGCCGCGTACTATCCGCTGGGCTCCGAGCCCTTCTTCGATGACCTGCTGCCTGTCGGCTTCAAGTTGCTGCCGCCCAGGGAGCCGACAATCGGGCGCAGTCTGTTCCACGCCGCGCGGGACCTTTTGGATGCAGGCTACAGTTCGGTTTGTCTCGTCAACGCCGACAGCCCGACCTTACCGACCGAATTCCTCATCGAGACGGTTCGCCAGCTGTGGGACTCGGGCGATCGCGTCGTTCTCGGGCCCGCCGCGGATGGCGGCTATTACTTGATCGGGTTGAAGCAGTTTCACCAGCGGCTGTTCGAGGGGATCGACTGGAGCACCGAACGGGTATTCAGGCAGACGCTCGCCCGAGCCGGCGAGATCGGGGTCACGGTCGTGCCGCTCCCCGAATGGTACGATGTCGATGACGAGGCGACACTAGCCATGCTTGCCTGCGAGATTGGCCCATGCCGGAGCGCAGCGAGCCCCTATCTCAACGGCTACCGGGCGCCCAGCACCACGGCTTTTCTCGAGAAGCTGGCAGCCGGAAGCGGCGGGATCGGACGCCTGCTCGGCCATGCGGCGCCCCTTTCCTTCCCTTCCCCGCCGGCGCGGAAAGGCTAGGGTGGGGGCGCGAACGGCGGGGACCATGCTGCGGCTGCTTGCCGGCTTGCTGCTGGCGGGCGCGGCAGGCGGGCTCGCCGCCCTATTCGACCGAAATCTGACCGCCTTTGTCATCGTCGCCTTGGTCCAAGGAGCGGTCTGGGCGGTTGCTGCAACTCTCGTCCTGCGCAGTCGCGATCAGCGGCCCGCATTGGCCCTGATTCTCGGAACGGCGGTCCTGCTGCGCCTGATCGCGCTCGCGGCGCCTGTCTTTTTGTCCGACGACATCAACCGATACATCTGGGACGGGCGGATCCAGGCCGCCGGGATCAATCCTTATCGCTATATTCCGACCGATCCCGCACTCGCGCCGCTGCGCGACCCGCTGATCTTTCCGAACATCAACCGCAACAATTACGCGCCGACGATTTACCCGCCGGTCGCCCAGATGCTGTTTCTGGTTGCAAACCGGCTCGGCGAGACGGCGCTTGCGGTGAAACTCGTGTTTGTCGCGATCGAGGCCGTCGGCATCGGCACCCTGCTATTCATCTTGCGGGCGAGCGGGCGGCCGCCGGAGCACATATTGCTCTATGCCTGGCACCCGCTGCCGCTATGGGAGATTGCAGGCTCCGGGCATGTCGATGCGGCGATGGTCACATTGGCCGCCCTGGCGTTCGCCGCCGGCATGAGCGGAAGGCGCGTCTGGTCGGGCGCGGCGCTCGCCGCCGCTACGCTCGTCAAGCTTTTCCCGCTTGTTCTGGCGCCTGCGCTGTGGCGCCCGGCTAAGTCGAACCTGGGCGATTGGCGATGGCCGGCCGCCTTCATCGCCGTGGTCGTTGCCGCTTATTTACCCTATATCGGCGTCGGGTTGCGGGCTCTGGGGTTTCTGCGCGGCTATGTCGCGGAAGAAAATTTCGGCTCGGGCAGCGGTTTCTGGCTCCTCGGGGTCATCCGGCGCACCACTCCGCTGCCGCTCGCCGCCTATCTCGGCTTGGCGGTGATCGTCATGACCGGGCTGGCGATCGGTGCGCTTTCCCGAGGGCCGGAGCCGCGCTCCAGCCTGTTCTGGGCAACGGCGCTGGGCACGGCAGCGATGTTCTTCGCGTCGCCTCATTATCCGTGGTATTTCGTCTGGCTCGTCGCGCTGCTGACCGCCGCACCATGGTGGCCGGCCTGGTGGCTCACCCTCGCGGCTGTCCTGCTCTACTGCGATCACAAGACCGGCAATATCCCGTCTTGGGTGGGGTTCACTCTGTACGGCGGCTTTGTCATACTCTGCGCCATCGATATCGTCTGGCGAACCGTTTTCAACAAAAGGACCGGAGCAAGGCGTGCCCTTGACTGCGCAACCTAGACCCGACCCGCGGCGCTATTTCGAAGCCGTCGACGGCGCGCGCGGCGAGATCGCCGAGCAGGAGCCGGTCTGCCTCTATATCGAGACGACCAATCGCTGCAACCTGTTGTGCGAGACTTGCCCACGGACTTTTGAGGATCTCGAGCCGCCCGCGGATATGAGCTGGGGGCTCTTCACCCGGATTGTAGACCAATTTCCGCAGATCGCACGGGTCGTGTTGCACGGGGTCGGCGAGCCGATGATGGTGAAGTCGCTGCCCCGGATGGTGCGCTATCTGAAGGAGCGCGGCACCTATGTGCTGTTCAACACCAACGGCACCTTGCTGACGGAGCGCAAGGGCAGGGAACTGATCGCCGCCGGCCTGGACGAATTGCGAGTGTCGCTCGACGCCGCCGAGCCCCAGAGCTTTCTCGCGGTGCGCGGCAAGGACATGTTCGACCGGATTGTCCGCAACGTGCGCGCCTTCACCGCGTTGCAGCGCGCCGAGGGCATCGAACGCCCACTGGTCTCGCTATGGCTGACCGGGCTCAAAGAGACAATCGACCAGCTGCCGGAATTTGTGCGGCTGGCACACCGCATCGGCGTCTCGGAGATCCATCTTCAGCGCCTGGTCTTTACGCCGGAAGGGGTGGGTCTAGCGCGCGCTCGATCCGCGTTGTTCGAAAAGCTCGAAGGCGACGAGCCGAGGCGGCTCGAGGAAGCTGCCGCTGTCGCCGAGACGCTTGGGGTCCGCTTCAACGCCTCCGGCGCGACCGAGCCCGGAACCAGCCTGAGGCGTTCGGCCGAGGACCAGCCATGGTCGCTGTGCCGGCGGCCCTGGACACTGATGTATTTCACTTCTCACGGCCGAGCGATCCCGTGCTGTATCGCACCGTTTTCGATGCGCGGCTATGACAACTTCACGTTGGGGAACGCAACCCAGGAGAGCCTTCGCCAGATCTGGAACGGGCCACGCTACCAGGATTTCCGCCGCGCATTGTTGAGCGAAACACCACCCCCCGCCTGTGCCTCGTGCGGCGTGCGCTGGAGTCTGTGACGCAGTGCTCACGGCGAGAGGGTCGGGGTGAGGGGCGAGACGCGCGCATCGCCGTAATCATTCCGGTGCTCGACGAGGAGGGGGCGATCGGCCCGGTGCTCGCGGCGATGCCGTGCGGCTGGGTCGACCAGGTCATCGTCGTCGACGGCGGCAGCCGTGATCGCACCGTCGCAGAGGCGCGCGGTGCCAGGGCGACGGTGCTCGTCGAGCGAGTGCGCGGGTACGGCCGGGCCTGCGCCAAAGGGGCTGCTGCAGCGATCGAAGACGGGGCGGAGATCCTCGTTTTCCTAGATGGCGACGGTGGCGACCGGCCCGAGGCGATCCCGAACCTGGTGCAGCCGATCCTCGCGAACAAACAGGATTTCGTAATCGGCTCCCGCACCCGGGGCGTGCGCGAGAAAGGCAGCATGGGAGCCCATCAGGCGCTCGCCGGCCGCGCGATTGGCGCTGCGATCGCCCTCGTTTACGGCGTGCGATTTACCGACATGTGCGCTTTCCGGGCGATCCGCGCCGATGCGTTGAGGCGGCTCGGCATGCGCGAGATGACCTATGGCTGGAACCTCGAGATGCAGATGCGGGCGGCGCGCGCCGGCCTGCGAATACTCGAGCTCCCGGTGCCGCACGGCCGCCGCCTCGCCGGGAAATCCAAGGTGGCGGGAACCTTCCGCGGCACCGTCCAAGCCGGGTTTCGGATTCTCGCCACCTTCGCCCGCATCATCCACGAAACTCGCTGAGGAACCGGGCAGGAAAGCTGGGCAACGACTTTCCCTCGACGGTCAATCGCAGCTCAAGCGGTGCGGGCGGGCCAGACGGGCTCGTTATGGCCGAGCGGAACCGAGGGGCGGGCCCAACGGGGCGGGGTCTCGGATAGGCGCACGGTGGGCCCGAGATGGCGCAGCCGCCCGACTGGGGTGTCGCTCTCGATCGACCAGCGGTCGATGTCCGCTTTCGGGATCTCTTTCGGCACATCTTTCAGAGCGGCCTCGGGCACCTCGCCGCGGTCGACCAGCCAGCGGCCGGTCTGCGCCAATGAGATGCGCACGAGCCAGCTGCCGCCTTCGCGAGCGCGGCGGGCCAAGGCGACCATCGCCCCGAACGCCATCAGATAGCCGGTCAGGTAATCGATCGCCGAGACCGGGTAGAATTGCGGACCGGGCTCGGCGCCGGGGAAGAGCTCGCCCTGGCGAGTCGTGATCCCGCTGACCGTTTGCACGACCGTGTCGAAACCACGGCGCGAAGCCCATGGCCCGATATGGCTGAATGCGCACATCGAGACATAGACGAGGCCGGGGCGCAACTTTAGCAATTCCTCGGGTGAGAGGCCGCGATTGCCGAGCGTCCCCGGCCGATACCCTTGCGAGAACACATCGGCCTCGCGCACCAGCCCGCGCAAGATCTCGAGATCGCGCGGGTAGCGGAGGTCGAGATGGGCCGACAGTTTGCCGTGGCCGGTGTCGAATTCCTGGTAGCCGATATTCGGCAGGTGCGGCGCCGTGATCTTCAGCACATCGGCGCCGTGCTCGGCGAGCGTGCGGGCAGCGGTCGGTCCGGCGAGCACCCGGGTCAAGTCGAGCACGCGGATCCCCGACAGCGGGCGGTCGCTTTCGGGCAGCCCTTCCCGCGGGCTGTCGCCGATCTTCGAGATCTCCATCAACGGCAACGAGGCGATCGCTGCGGCTTGCGGATGCTGCGCCCATTCGGCCATGCTGCGCACCATGCCGCCGGCGCCCTTTGCGGCGATGATCGCTTCTTCGAGTTCGAGCGCATCCCAGCCTGCCACGGCGCGGCGCACCGTGTCGCGGTCTTCCGCGACGCCGAGGACTTTTAGTGCGGCCTCGCGATGGTTGGGGAAATTGGCGTGGATGTAGCTCCAACGCCCGTTCTTCGCCGGATAGACCCCCATCACCTTGTTGCGCTCGGTCGAGACCCGCTTGCCGTCCATCAGCATGTAATGGCCGCTGCGCAACGAGGCGACGGCCTGGCGTAGATCGACGGCGACGTCCTGGCGCCGTCCGGTGCGCAGTTCCCAAAGATCGGCCGCGGCGAGCCCGGTCGCCGCGAGCGCGGCCGCCCCGGCTGCCCCGATGCGGAACGGCGTCGGCAATACCGGGTCGGCGCCGCCAGTGATCTCAACCGTGCGCGCCAGCTCCTCGGGCCAGCCAGCGATCGGCAAAATCGTGCGCAACGCGTCATGTGCCATGGTCGAGATCTCCCCAGTAGACGACCGACACTTGCCTACATGCCGGCCGATGCCGATGATGCCGCGGATTGCTCCTGGAGGGAATGCCGATGAGCCGAATCATGATCGTTGTCGAGTTCGAGGTGAAACCCGAGCACCGTAATCAGTTCATCGAATTGATGAGAGGGCACGCGCAACGCTCGCGTGCCGAAGACGGCTGCCAGCAGTTCGACGTGCTGTTACCGCAGGAAGATCAGAGCCGCGTCTTGCTGGTCGAGGCCTGGCGCGACCAAGCGGCGCTCGATGTGCACTCGAAGGCGCCGATGCTGGCAAAGACGCAGGAGACGTATCGGCCGTGGCTGGTCAGCCGCAAGGCGACGCGCTGCACAGCTGATTGACGATCGCGGGCCGGACCGAGGCAGGCGGGACTGACGGCTATCGTCTGCTTCCGGCGGTGTTGCCTCCTAACCCTGAAGTGCTGCGGGCGCCAAAACCCGTCGGGCTGGTGCCTGGGCCGGTGACGGTGCCGGCGTTGCCGCTCGTCCCATAGCCGCCGGGCAATTGGGTCGTTTGGCTGGGTCCGGTCGGGCCCGGTACGGGGCCGGCGGGGCCTAGGTATTGAAAGGTCAGATTCCCCGGCGTCAGACTCCCGGGATCCTGAGTGCTGCTGCCTTGAGCACAGGCGATCCCAGCCGCGCCGGCGAGGAACGCCGCACTTGCGACTGCCGCTTTGATCTGCATCCACATTTTGCAAGCTCCTGGCAAGGCTTAAGCGCGATCGGTTTGAGGATAGATAGTCCGTTCTTCCGATTATGGATAACGCTCACCCGATGCCGGTTGAGCCTAAGCTACTCCTACAATATTTCGGCGCTTGCGGGTTCGAGATCGGTGGTTAGCGATACGCGGCGTTGTAGCGGATAAGGACCTCGGGGGGCCGGGACAGAGTTCGCGACAAACGAGGCGCCGTGCTCGCGGGCTGCGCCGAACGCCTGAGCATGGCGGTGAGGGGGTTTGGGAGCCCCCTAGCTTCTACCGGTGCGCGGCGTTGTAGCGGGCGAGGGCGTCGGGGCCGGGGCAGAGCTCGGCTTCGCCGAGCGCGTTGAGCGGCGCTCTCGACCGTGTCGAGGAACTCGTGCATGTCGCCGGAATCGGGCTCGACAAAGAGCAGGCCGGTGACGACCTCGCCGGCCGCGTGGCGCTGCTGCAGATAGGTCAAGGCCGAGATCCGGTCGCACGGATCGTAATCGACGGCGAGTTTGCGCAGCCGCAACATCGAGCCGTCGTGCTGGACCACGGTCTCGACGGTTCCGGGCGCATAATCGGCGATGATCTCGTCGCGGCCGACAATCACGTCGAGCCGGTTGACCGCCTCGTTATGGGCGCGGACGTAATCGAAGCTCTTGGTCGATTCCGGGTTGTTGTTGAACGCGACGCAGGGCGAGATCACGTCGATGAAGGCGGCGCCCTTGTGCTCGATCGCCGCCTTGATCAGCGGCACCAGCTGTGCCTTGTCGCCGGAGAAGCTGCGGGCGACGAACGAGGCGCCGAGCTGCAGCGCGAGGGCGACCAGGTCGATCGGCGAGTCGGTATTGACGGCGCCGCGCCGGGCCTTCGAGCCCTTGTCGGCGGTCGCCGAGAACTGGCCCTTGGTCAGGCCGTAGACGCCGTTGTTCTCGACGATGTAGACCATGTTGACGGCGCGGCGGATGCAATGCGCGAACTGGCCGAGGCCGATCGAGGCCGAAGTCGCCGTCGCCCGAGACGCCGAGATAAATCAGCTCGCGATTGGCGAGATTGGCGCCGGTCAAGACCGACGGCATGCGCCCGTGCACGCTGTTGAAGCCGTGCGATTTGCCGAGAAAATAGGTCGGCGTCTTCGACGAGCAGCCGATGCCGGAGAGCTTGGCGATGCGGTGCGGCGGCAAATCGAGCTCGAAGCAGGCCTGGATGATCGCGGCGCTGATCGAATCGTGGCCGCAGCCGGCGCACAACGTCGACACCGCTCCTTCGTAATCGCGACGCGTATAGCCGAGCGCGTTGGTCGGAAGTTTCGGGTGATGCAGCCGGGGCTTGGCGATATAGGTCATGCGGACCTCATAAGGAATTCACCACGGAGGCACGGAGAGCACAAAGGAATTTGTCCTCCGTGCCTCTGTGGTGAGAATTCTTAATCACGGCAGCGCCTTTTTGAGCGGGGCGAGGGTGACGACGGAGAGCATGTCGGCGATCGCCTTGACGATGAACCGTGCGGTGACGGGCGTGCCGTCGTAATGCAGGATCGGCACGAGCCGTGCCGGATCGATGTCGCCCTCGCTGATCAACAACGTGCGCAGCTGCGCGTCGCGGTTCTGCTCGACGACAAAGACGCGGTCATGCCCGGCGATGAAATCGAGGATGTCGTCGTGAAACGGGAAGGCGCGGATGCGCATCGTGTCGAGATGGATGCCGCGCGCTTCGAGCGCTTCGAGCGCCTCGGTCATCGCGGCTCCGGTAGAGCCGAAATACAGCGCGCCAAACCGGGTCTCCTCCCGTGCCGCGCGCTTGACCGGGCGCGGCACCAGCCGCTTCGCGGTTTCGAACTTGTGCAATAGCCGCTGCATGTTGTCGACGTAATCCGGACCTTCCTCGGAATAGCGCGCGTAGCGGTCCTTGCTGGTGCCGCGGGTGAAAAAGGCGCCGCGCGTCGGATGGGTCCCGGGATAGGTGCGATAGGGAATGCCGTCGCCGTCGACGTCGAGGTAGCGGCCGAATTCGACCCCGGCTTCGAGCATTTCCGCGGTCATGACCTTGCCGCGGTCGTAACGCCGGTCCTCGTCCCAGGCGAGCGGCTCGACCAGCCAGTCGTTCATGCCGATGTCGAGATCCAGCATGACAAAGATCGGGGTCTGCAGCCGGTCGGCCAAATCGAGCGCGTCGGCGGCAAAGGTGAAGGCCTCGCGCGGGTCCTCGGGGAACAGCAAGACATGCTTGGTGTCGCCGTGCGAGGCATAGGCGCAGGACAGAATATCGGCCTGCTGGGTGCGCGTCGGCATGCCGGTCGAAGGGCTGCCGCGCTGGATATCGAAGATGACCGCTGGGATCTCGGCGAAATAGGCGAGCCCGATGAATTCCTGCATCAGCGAGATGCCCGGGCCCGAGGTCGCAGTGAAGGCCCGCGCGCCGTTCCAGGCGGCGCCGATGACGATGCCGATCGCGGCGAGCTCGTCCTCTGCCTGGATGATCGCGAAGCGCTTTTTCTTGGTGTCCGGGTCGCGACGCAGCCGGTGGCAATGCCCCGAGAACGCCTCCGCCAGCGAAGACGACGGGGTGATCGGATACCACGCGGCGACCGTCGCCCCGCCATAGACGCAACCCAATGCGGCAGCGTCATTGCCGGTGATGAAGATCCGGTCGCCGACCTTGTCCGACTGCTTCAGGCGCAGCCCGATCGGGCAGTCGAGCTCGGCGAGCGCCCAGTCGCGGCCGAGATGCAGGGCGTGCAGGTTGGGCTTGATCAACGTATCCCTGCCGCGGAACTGCTCGCCGATCAGCTTTTCGACCGCGTCCACATCGATGTCCAGCAAAGCCGACAGCACACCGAGATAGATGATGTTCTTGAAGAGCTGCCGCTGCCGGGCGTCGGTGTACTCGCGATTGCAGATCGCCGTCAGCGGCGCCCCGATAACGTTGATGTCGTCGCGAAATTTCGACGGAGGCAGAGGCTTGGTCGAGTCGTAGAACAGGTATCCGCCGGGCTCGATCTCGGCGACGTCCTCGTCCCAGGTCTCCGGGTTCATCGCGACCATCAGGTCGACGCCGCCGCGGCGGCCGAGATGGCCGCTCTCGCTGATCCGCACCTCGTACCAGGTCGGCAGACCCTGGATGTTCGACGGGAATATGTTGCGCGAGCTCGCCGGAATTCCCATCCGCAGGATCGACTTGGCGAACAGCGAATTGGCGCTCGCCGAGCCCGATCCGTTGACGTTGGCGAATTTGACGACGAAGTCGTTGACGCTTTGGATCGTGGCGATATCGAGATTCGACTGTGATGCCATCGATTCAGAGCTCGTGAGAGACAGTCAGCGGCTGCGGCATGCCGGCCCGGCCCGTGTCATGTCGAGAAGGAATTTGCGCATGTCCCAGGCTCCGGTCGGGCAGCGCTCGGCGCACAGGCCGCAATGCAGGCAGACATCCTCGTCCTTGGCCATGATGCGCCCGGTCTTCAGCGAATTGCCGATATAGAGGTCCTGCTCGAGGTTGAGTGCCGGGGCCATCAGCCGGCCGCGCAGGTCTTCTTCGGCGCCGTTTTCGGTGAAGGTGATGCAATCCATCGGGCAGATGTCGACACAGGCGTCGCATTCGATGCACAGCTGGCCGGTAAAGACGGTCTGCACGTCGCAATTGAGACACCGTTCGGCTTCGAGGAAGGCGAGCTTGTCGTCATAGCCGAGCTCGACCTCGACCCTGATGTCCTTCAGCGCGACCGCAGTGTCCCGCAGCGGCACCTTGTAGCGCAGGTCGTTCGAGATGTCGTTGTCGTAGCTCCACTCGTGGATGCCCATTTTCTGGCTGACCAGGGTCACGCCGGGCGGCGGCCGGTCGTCGACATCCTCGCCATGGCACAATTTGTCGATCGAGATCGCGGCGTCGTGGCCGTGCGCCACGGCCCAGATGATGTTCTTCGGCCCAAAAGCGGCGTCGCCGCCGAAGAAGACGTTGGGCAAGGTCGACTGCATCGTCTTGGGGTTGACCTTGGGCATGTCCCAGCGGTCGAACTCGATCCCGATGTCGCGCTCGATCCACGGGAAAGCGTTCTCCTGGCCGACCGCGATCAACACGTCGTCGCAGGCAATGTGCACATCGGGCTCGCCGGTCGGCACCAGGTTGCGACGGCCGCGCGAATCGAACTCGGCCTTGACCTTCTCGAACAGCACCCCGGTCAGCTGGCCCCGCTCATGAGTGAATTCCTTCGGCACCAGCCAGTTGAGGATCGGGATGCCCTCATGCATCGCGTCCTCTTTTTCCCACGCCGAGGCCTTCATCTCCTCGAAGCCGCTGCGCACGACGACGGTGACCTCCTCGCCGCCGAGACGGCGCGACGAGCGGCAGCAATCCATCGCGGTGTTGCCGCCGCCGAGCACGACGACGCGGCGGCCGATCTTGTCGATATGGCCGAACGAGACGCTGGAGAGCCAGTCGATGCCGATATGGATGTTGGCGGCCGCTTCCTGGCGGCCGGGGATGTCGAGATCGCGTCCCCGCGGCGCGCCGCAGCCGACGAAGACGGCGTCCCAACCCTCGGCGAGCAATTCCTTCAGGCTCGGAACAAATTTTCCGAACCGGGTCTCGACACCCATGTCGAGGATCAGATCGACCTCCTCGTCGGTAACCGACTCGGGCAGCCGGAAGCGCGGGATCTGCGTCCGCATCATGCCGCCGCCCTTCACGTCGCCGTCGAACATCACGCAGTGGTAGCCGAGCGGCATCAGATCGCGCGCTACGGTCAAGGATGCCGGCCCGGCGCCGACGAGCGCGATGCGTTTGCCGTTCTTCTCGCGCGGGATCGCGGGCAGGTAGGGGCGGATGTCGCCCTTGTTGTCGGCCGCGACGCGCTTCAGCCGGCAGATCGCCACCGGCTCCTTCTCGACCCGGCCGCGCCGGCAGGCCGGCTCGCACGGCCGGTCGCAAGTGCGGCCGAGGATGCCGGGGAACACATTCGATTCCCAATTGACCATGAACGCGTCGGTATAGCGCCGATCAGCGATCAGCCGGATGTATTCCGGCACCGGCGTATGCGCCGGGCACGCCCACTGGCAGTCGACGACCTTGTGAAAATAATCCGGGTTACTGATGTCGGTAGGCTGCACTAGGCTCCTCCTGGCGACCGGGACGCCGCCCGATCCCTTCACCGTCTTGCGCGGTCACTCGCCCCAGGTCATCGACGGCGGGCCTTATACATGTGCTGCGTGTAAGCGTCATCGTCGCTTTCGCCCGGTCCGCCATGCCCGTTCTGCACACCGTCATCAGGGTGCGTCAGCTTGCCTCATCTCCTCGCAACGCGCAATGGCGCCGAGGCGGAAACGGCTCAGCGGCCTCGTTGTTCCCATTTGGGTCGGCCGCAG
The DNA here is from genome assembly GCA_963700185.1 of uncultured Alphaproteobacteria bacterium. Lineage (GTDB taxonomy): Bacteria > Pseudomonadota > Alphaproteobacteria > ATCC43930 > CGMCC-115725 > AP-15. The sequence continues at coordinate 252,378 of CAVOWP010000008.1, read as the reverse complement.
GCGCCGCGCCACCAGAGAATCGGCGATTGGTAATTTTGCCGCCGCCCGAGTGAAATCGCCGTTAACATCAGGACGAAGCGGGCTTCAGGTCTTCGGGACGAGGCCGCGGCAGGAGAGGGCGACCGCGACGAACGAGCGTTCTCCGTCGGGGCGTCCGGTGAGATAGGCCGCGCGCAGGTGATGCTCGAGGCGGCCTCGCCGGGCATCGTCGAGGGTCGCGACATAGGCTCCGAGCCCGCCTTCGCCGCTGGCGAACGGCGCCCAGTAATCGGCAAAATCGGTGAAGTCCATGCGGATCATCAATGATCGGTGGTCGATCTCGACGAACCCGGCCTCGGCCCATATTCGCTCCATCGCGCCCGGGGCATAAATCGGCCGCGACAATGTGCTGTCACGTGCCGTACCCGCCGAGTCGTCGAGGGCTGCGGCGGTGTCCCAGAACATGCGCTGATGGGGCGTCCCGCCGGGCGTGTCCCAGAAAGCGGCGGCGACGACGCCGCCCGGCCGGGTCACCCGGCGCATTTCGGCGACCATCTGCTCCGGCTCCGGCAGGACCGAGGGCAGCACCAGCATCGACAAGGTCCGGTCGAAGCTGGTGTCGGCAAAGCGCAACGCGCAGCCGTCGCCCTGCTCGAGATGGATGCGCGGGTCGCGGTTCTTGGCCTGCGCCGCGGCGAGGTAGACCGCGGACTGATCGATCGCAGTCAGCCGGGCGAACCCGGCGGCCTCGGCCAGCGCGAAGGTCAGGCTGCCGGTGCCGCAGCCGATTTCGAGCACCTCTTCGCCCTCCGCGACGCCGGCGTGCTCGATAAAGAGCGGCGCCAAGCCGCCGGCTCCACCGCCCCATCAACCTTTCGTAATTGCCCGCGTCGCGGGCGTTATAGATGGTCGGCATTGCTCTGGCCCTCCGGCAGCATGAGATGTTAAGGGAGACGGGTTAACCATCGATCCGGGGGCGGCAAGTCAGGGATCGGGCAAGTGAAGCGGCTCCTCATCGTATCGGCATTCTCCGTTCTTCTGAGCGGTTGCGGCCTCGCCGCGGGCCGCGATGTCCGTGCGTACAATACTTGCCTCGCACGCCACCCGCAGGACGCGGTGGTGTGCGAGGGACCGCGGCAGGCATACGAAGTGGACAGCTCCGTCTTGCAGGCAAACTCGGCCACCAGCGCCTCTAAGTAACCGCGGCCATCTGATGCGAATAAGGGGAGCGGCTAACGCCCTTCCGGTCTAGGCGGCTTGGACGGTGATCTCCGGCCGGGTTGCTCGCGCGGCGCGGCGGATCATGTCGGCGCCTTTTTCGGCGATCATGATGGTCGGCGCATTGGTGTTTGTCGAGGTCACTGACGGCATCACCGAGGCGTCGATGACGCGCAGCCCGTCGAGCCCGTGGACCCGCAATTCGCTGTCGACGACGCACATTGCGCCTGGGCCCATCATGCAGGTGCAGCTCGCGTGGTAGACCGTGTTGCCGTTGCGCCGCCCGTAATCGAGCAGCTCGTCGTTGCTCTGCACCTGCGCACCGGGCAGTTTTTCCGGTCCGACATAGCGCGCCAAAGCCGGCGCCGCGAAAATGCGGCGCACAAACCGCAAACCCCCGATTACCGCGCGCCGGTCGGCCTCCTCCGAAAGATAGCGCGGGTTGATCGCAGGCGCGACCCGCGGGTCGGGAGATTTCGCCTCGACGTAACCGCGCGACAAGGGCCGCATCTGCCACGAGCCGCCTGTCAGCCCGGGTTCCTCCTCGAGCTGGCCGATCTGGCCGTCCTTGAAGCTGCCCGGCGCGAACGAGCATTGCACATCGGGTGTCGCCGATTCCTCCAGCACCTTGACCGAGGCGGCGACCAGTGAGGCGCTGTAGGTCAGCATGCCCTTGCCGGTCACGAGATAGCGCACGATTTCGGCGGCAAGTGGTAAGCCGCGGGCGCGCTCATTGGCGGTGCGCGCGCCGTGGATCGGATACGTCATGCGGCAGACGTAATGGTCCTGCATATTCTTGCCGACGCCGCGCAATTCGTGGATCACCGGGACGCCGACCCGGCCGAGATGCTCGGGATCTCCGACGCCGGAAATCTGCAAGAAGTGAGGCGAGCCGACTGCCCCGGCCGACAGGATGACCTCGCGGGCCGCCTCGGCCCGCTCGGTGCCGCCGCCGCGCGAGAATTCGACCCCGACCGCGCGTTTGCCCTCGAACAGGACGCGGTGCACCAGTGCGTTGGTCACCAGCTGCAAATTCGGCCGCTTTAAGACCGGCCGCAGATAGGTGCGCGCGGTGCTGGCGCGGCGCCGCCCGCCGCGAGTCTGCTGGCACCAGCCGATACTGTCGCCCGCTCCGGGCGGCAAATTGTTGACGTCCTCGCGGTATTCGAGGCCGATTTCCTTGCCGGCCTCGATGACGATCTGACAAAGCGGCGGCCGGTCCATGCGCGAGGTGAAGAGCGGGCCGTCCTTGCCCCGCACCTCGGATTCCTCGCCCTCCCAGCGCTCGGCTTTGCGGAAATAGGGCAGGCAGTCGTCCCACGACCAGCCGCGGTTGCCGAGTTGCGCCCAGTGGTCATAATCTTCGGGCTGGCCGCGGATATAGATCAGCCCGTTGATCGAGCTCGACCCGCCGAGCACCTTTCCGCGCGGATAGAGGATAGCGCGCCCGGCCGTACCGGCGTCGGGCTCGGCGTGAAACCCCCAGGTAAAAGTCGGATGGTCGAGGAGCTTCATGAAGCCCGCCGGGATATGGATATAAGGGCTCCGGTCGCTCCCGCCCGCTTCGATCAAGATCACCTTTGCGCTGGGATCCTCGCTCAGCCGATTGGCCAGCACGCAACCTGCCGAGCCGGCGCCGACGATTACATAATCAGCCCTCATGCCTTTCCTCCATCGAGCAGGCTCGATCGGCGCTGCTACTCGTTCAAAATCACTAATTGCAAAGCTACCGGGTGCGGACCGCAACGGCAATCGGCTGTCGAGCCGAGCACCCGTCGATTCGTCAGGCCGGTGCGGTCGGCAGCTGGCGGAGCTGGAGTTTCAAGAAATCGAAATCGACGGGCTTGGAGATGAACTCGAAGGCCCCGAGCTCGCGGGCACGACGGCGACGCTCGTCGCCGCCATAGGCGGTGACCATCACGACCGGCAGATCGGAGAAGCGCTGCTTGATCTCGCCCAACAGTTGCAGGCCGTCCATGCCCGGCATGTTGATGTCCGACAGGATGACGATCACACGAGGTTCGACGTCACAGCTCAGCTCCAATGCTTCCTCGCCGGAGGCGGCGAAATGCATGAGAAAACGCAGAAATATCGGCTGCAGAGGCATTGTGCGCCCTTCGAGACGCGCCCTACGGGCGCTGCTCGGGATGAGGTATGCCGTTGATGATATTAAGAGATATCGTCATCCTGAGGAAGCCGCGCGGCGGCTGTCTCGAAGGACGCACAGCGCTAATCCAGCCAATCGGCAATTCTTTCACAACCTGTCAGTTGTTGTCGTCTGGCGAGCGCGCGGCAGGCGGATCGCGAACTCGGTGAACTCGCCGACCCGGCTGTCGACCGCGATCGTACCGCCGTGCTGTTGCACAACGATGTCGTAGCTGATCGACAGACCGAGGCCGGTGCCTTCGCCGGTCGGCTTGGTCGTGAAGAACGGCTGAAATAACTTGTCTTTGATCTCGGGCGGGATGCCGGTGCCGTTGTCGCGGATGCGGATTTCGACTGCCTCGCCGAGATCGTGCGTCGCCACTTTTAGCGCCGGCCGAAAGTCCGGCCCGGCGCCGTCGCGCTGGCGCTTGGTGGCGGCGTAGAAGCCGTTTCCGAACAGGTTGAGGAAGACGCGGGTTATCTCCTGCGGCGCCAGCTCGATCGCCGCGAGGGCGCGATCGAAATCGCGTTCCAAAGTGATGTTGAACTTCTGGTTCTGGGCGCGGGCGCCGTGATAGGCGAGGTTGAGCGCTTCTTCGACCAGGCCGTTGAGGTCGACCTCGCGGCGCTCGCCGCTGCCGCCGCGCGAATGCTCCAGCATGCTCTTGACGATGCCGTCGGCGCGCCGGCCATGCTCGGCGATCTTTTCGAGGTTGCCGGTCAGCATCCCGACGATTTCATCGACATCGGCGCGCTCATCCTCGGCCAGTCCGGCTATTGCGGGCGCGGCTGTCTCCTTCAGCTCCTCCAGCAATTCGACCGAGAGGCCGGCAAAATTGTTGACGAAGTTGAGCGGGTTCTTGATCTCGTGCGCGATGCCGGCGGTCAATTGACCGAGCGACGCCATCTTCTCGGCCTGGATCAGCCTTGCCTGCGCCGCCTTCAGCTCCTGGTATGCGGCCGCGATCGTGCGGCTCGCCTCCTCCGCCGCGTCCCGCGCCGCGCGGATCTCGGCTTCGCTCCTCTTACGCTCGGTGATGTCGCCGTAGATCAGCACAAAACCGCCGCTCGGCACCGGATTGTGGCGCACTTCAAGCACCCGACCGTCCGGCCGCGTGCGCTCGAAGGAGTAGCGTCGACGGGCATTCTCGATATAGCGGCGCAGCTCAGCCTCCGGATCGGTCCCGACGCCGAACTCGCCGCGCTCAGCCAGATAACGAATGTATTGGGGGTAGGTTCGTGGCTCGGCGAGGAATGCGTCCGGAAGCTCGATGATCTGCTGGAAATTGCGGTTCCACGCCGCCAATCGCAGCTCCTCATCGAACATGACGACACCGTCGGCCATGTTGTCGAAGGTGACGCGCAACTCGGCCTGCCTTTGCGCCAGCTCGGCAGTACGCTCCTCGACCAGACGTTCCAGCTGTTTAGCTGTCTCGGCACGCTCTGCGAGGAGCTTGTCGAGCTCGATCGCATTGCGCCGGAACACTTCGACAGCCCGTCCCATCGCCGCGACCTCGTCGCTCCCGGTCACCGGCACCACGGTGTGGCGCGAGCCGGAGGCGATCTCGATCATCGCCCCGCTCAAACGCGTCAACCGTGCCACGATGTTGCGTCCGACATAGAGCCAAACGATCAGGAGCGAGCTCGCCAGGCTCAGTCCAGCGACGGCAAGAAGGACATCGCGACCCAAGGTCTGGACCCGTCGAGCTTCGAGGCTAGCGCCATCGATCTCATTCCGCGAGCTGGAGACGAGCCGGTCCACGACCCCCTTCAACCGGGCCGACAGCCGCTCGTTCTCCGCAATCAGGCGGCTACTCTCAGCCTTTGCTGCGATTTCCCGACGGGCTGCGCCGAAGACGCTCGCGTCCCCCACAGCCGCACCGCGCATTGCGCGGAGTGGGTCAAAAAGTTGCAGTGAAATATCGGGATCGATATCCGAAACGAGCCCGTCAATCGCGCGGATCGAGCGCTGCACCTGAGGCTCCACGGCATCGAGTGCGGCAGGTTCGGAGGCATCGGCGGCACGAATGATCAGTTCGAAAGCAATACCTGCTTCTCGTTGGATCTGATCCAGGGACAACAGATCGACCATTGCCTGATCGAATTGGTCGAGGGCATTACGCTGTTCCTGCGGCGCTGAAGCCGCCGCGGTCATCGCTCGCTGCAGTCGAAGGACCTGGCTGCGCAAATCGGCGAAGCGCGGCCGCCAGATGGCCCCGAACTGCCGGTACGCCGCGAAGGTTTCGCCGATAACATGCTCTTTCTGACCCGCAGCGGCGATCCCGTCGAGGCTGGCCAATCGCATCCGCGACAGGTGCTCGCCGAGCTTGGCCAGTACGTCACCGATCTCGTCGAGCACGCCTGGTTCGAGGTGGCCTGCTCGTAGGTGAGCGAGGATTGTCGACGCGTCCACTAGCTGGCCCGATGCGCGGCTCGATACCGCCTCGATCTCGCTCGCGTCGGGAGTGCTCACCAACGCAGGACCCGCGGCGACGATTTTCTCGCTTTTGCGCGAGAGCTCATACGCTTGCAGCGCCGCCGGTACGGTCTTGAGGGTGATCCGATCCAAGGTCTGCCCGACCTCACGCAGACCATAGAGCCCCGCAGCAGCGGCGGCGATGACAAAGAGGCTGATTGCAAAAAAGGCGAGCAACAGTCGCCCTCTCAGCCCGCGTAGGAAGTTATCGAGCCCGGAGAGCGATCGCTTCCGCCATTCGCTGGTGGATCTCAGGTCGGTCGGCGTCACGCTCGTCGACATAATCGCTCCGCTATTTCATGACGCCGATTTCGCGGTAATACCGTTCCGCTCCGGGATGCAACGGGATCGGCAAACCGAGGGTTGCCTCCTTGACGTCGATCTTCTTGGCCGCCGGGTGCGTCTGCACCAGCTGATCCAAATGCTGGAAGAGCGCTTTCGTCATGAGATAGGCGTCATCGTCGCTGACCCCGACGCGGGTGACGAGGAAATTCATCACCGAGGCCGTCGAGACATCGGCGGACTGGCCATCGTAGGTGCCCGCGGGAATAGTTCCGGCGACGTAAACCGCACTGTCCACTTTGGCAACAACTTCTGCGGGTATCGGGATCAGCGTAGCCTGCCCCGAGGCTAAGAGATGCCGGATCGACTCGACGCCCAATCCGGCCGATTGGAGGGTCGCGTCGAGCGATCCCTGTTCGACCAACCGCACCGATGACCCGAAGGGCGTATGGTCCACCTTAGCGAGATCGTTGAAGTTAAAACCTGCTGCCCCGAATATCGCCGCAGCATTGAGCGCGGTCCCCGATCCCGCCGCCCCGACCCCCACCCGCTTTCCTCTGAGATCCGCGAGTGTCTCAATTCCTGATCGGTTACTCGCGACGATCTGGATAAAGTTCGGATAGATCCTCGCGATGGCACGCAGCCTGGAGAACGGCATATCGAAACCAGCCTTCTTATTGCCGGCCCAAGCATCCGCCAAGCTGTCGCCGAGGGTAAAGGCAAGTTCCCCATCATCGGCCTCAAGCAATCGCAAATTCTGCACCGGCGGTAGCCTGCACATTGATGCGGGCATCCGGTATGGCTTTAGCGTAAAGGCTCGAGAGTGTTGTTCCCAAAGGGTAATAAATACCGTTTGGGCTGCCCGTCAGAATCGTGATGAGAGTCTCGGCGGCCTTGCTCGGCGCAGCAAGGGCTACAAACATGGTTAACGCCAAAAGGATCGCTCGCATCGCTCGACAGCCTCCCTCGACTACGGCGGTTTTTTGGGAGTGCACCGTGGCTCCCTTGGTCGGTTGTTGCCCAACCTCTGCGATTCGCGCGTGGGTCGGTACACTTAGCGGCACTTTACGATGGCATGCTACAACCCCGCAACAAATCCACGGGAGCACATCTGTCCGGACCTACCTCGCGACATCCCGGCAGCACTGGTGGCGCGCGGCGAAAAGTAACGAAGTAATCTTTTTAGGCGGTAATTCGGGCTACGAAACACACAGGTCAAATCGGCTACGCAGCTCCAACCTTCCGCGAGGTTCATCCATGAAGCTACACAATTCGGTATTCGCGATCGTTGCGGCATTCCTGTGCTTGCCAAATGCTTGGGCCGCCGAGCCGGGCTGGCCGAGATCAATCGCCATTGCGACCGCATCGCCGGGCGGCACGTACTATGTCTACGGCCAGGCGCTCGCGGACATTATCGGCAGCGAGCTCGGCATCGAAGTGACCGCTCAGGCGACTCAGGGCCCGACCCGCAATATCATTTTGATCGAAACGCGCCACGCGGCGCTCGGCCTGATTACAATGGGCATCGGCTGGGAGGCGTGGAACGGTACTAGTGAGTGGACCAAAGGGCAGCGATTTCGGGCCATGCGTGCCATCCTGCCGATGTATGATTCGCCGTTTCACATCGCGGTCACCAAGCGCTTGGGAGTGAAATCCCTGGATCAGCTGGCGGGTAAGCGGCTCGGCGCCGGCCCACGCGGCGGAACGAGCGGCACCTACTCCCCCCGGATCTTTGAAGCGCTGGGAATTCCCGCGGTCTTTGCCTACGGCTCAATCGAAGAGACGGCATCGCAAATCAGCTCCGGGCAGCTCGATGGGTTAGTACTGGCGACTGGCGTCCCGGTTCCGGCGCTCTTCGAGCTGGACCAAAAGGACGGAATGGAGTTGATTCCCTTCACCTCGGAGCAGATCAAGGTTCTAAAACATCAGCTGCCCGAGCTTAGTGATTCTGTGATTCCGAGTGGTGCATATCCCTCATTGACAGTCGATTATCACACAGTAGGGCTGTTTAATTTCGTCGTCGCGCACAATGACCTTCCCGACGATTTGGTTTACCAGATCGTCAAAGCCGTTTATGACAAGCATGCGCAATTAGTCTGGGGTCATCCTGCTGCGAAAGAGACCATTCCGGCCAATATCGATCGTGATACATTTCTCCCGATTCATCCCGGGGCGGTACGATACTATCGCGAAATCGGGATCGACGTGCCCGCCGTTCTTGCCGGTGATCGCTAATCAGAACAACACTTCGCTAAGAATTAAGAGACCCTGTGCGCGGGCGATGCGGCACTGTTCGCGCCCTGAGCGATTCCCGCCGGTGGCGGATAGCCGGCTCATAACACGCTCGCGCTGCGCCGTCAGCCGCTACGCCTGTTGCTCGCCGCAGCCGGCACAGACAAACCATAGTGGCGCTCATGCCGCGGCCTCTGTCGTTGTCGCCTGGCGGGCGCGCGGCAGGCGGATCGTAAATTCGGTGAACTCGCCGACCCGGCTGTCGACTGCGATCGTACCGCCGTGCTGTTGCACAACGATGTCGTAGCTGATCGACAGACCGAGGCCGGTGCCTTCGCCGGTCGGCTTGGTCGTGAAGAACGGCTGAAATAACTTGTCTTTGATCTCGGGCGGGATGCCGGTGCCGTTGTCGCGGATGCGGATTTCGACTGCCTCGCCGAGATCGTGCGTCGCCACTTTTAGCGCCGGCCGAAAGTCCGGCCCGGCGCCGTCGCGCTGGCGCTTGGTGGCGGCGTAAAAACCATTGCCGAACAGGTTGAGGAAGACGCGGGTTATCTCCTGCGGCGCCAGCTCGATCGCCGCGAGGGCGCGATCGAAATCGCGTTCCAAAGTGATGTTGAACTTCTGGTTCTGGGCGCGGGCGCCGTGATAGGCGAGGTTGAGCGCTTCTTCGACCAGGCCGTTGAGGTCGACCTCGCGGCGCTCGCCGCTGCCGCCGCGCGAATGCTCCAGCATGCTCTTGACGATGCCGTCGGCGCGCCGGCCATGCTCGGCGATCTTTTCGAGGTTGCCGGTCAGCATCCCGACGATTTCATCGACATCGGCGCGCTCGTCCTCGGCCAGTCCCGCGATTGCGGGCGCGGCTGTCTCCTTCAGCTCCTCCAGCAATTCGACCGAGAGGCCGGCAAAATTGTTGACGAAGTTGAGCGGGTTCTTGATCTCGTGCGCGATGCCGGCGGTGAGCTGGCCGAGCGCCGCCATCTTTTGGGCGTGCAACAGGCTGGCCTGCGTTGCTTTCAGTTCCTGCAAGGCGCGCTCGGCGGTGTCGCGCGCCGTGCGGATTTCCTCCTCCGCACGCCTGCGTTCGGTAATGTCGCCGTAGATCAAGACAAAGCCGCCGCCCGGCACCGTGTTGCGCCGCACCTCGATGATGCGTCCGTCGGGCCGCGTGCGCTCGAGGCGCAGCTCCTGGTCGGTTTCGGCAAGGCGGCGGCTCAGTTCCGCCTCGATGTCGCCCGAGCCGAACTCGCCGCGCTCTGCGAGGGCGCGAACGTAGTCGGCATAGGTGGGCCGCTCCGCCAGAAGCGCGTCGGGCAGATCGAGCATCTCTTGGAAATTGCGGTTCCACGCGGCGAGCCGCAGCTCGTCGTCGAACATCGCCACCCCGTCGCCCATATTGTCGAAGGTCACGCGCAATTCGGCTTGGCGCTGACGGATCTCGTCCAGTAGCCGGGCATTGTCCATCGCGATCACCGCTTGCGCGGCGAAGCTTTCGAGCAGCGCGATCTGCTTCTCGGAGAACGGCCGGACTTCCGCCCGATTGCACGAGAGGACGCCGAGTAGCGCATTGTCCTTGCGCAGCGGCAGCAATAGGTTCGTGCGTACCCCGCCGCGCCCGGCGACGGCGCGGGCGATCGGATCATCGAGCTGCATCAGGTCGGGGACGTGGATGAGGCGCTCGCCCGCCAACAGGGCCGCGAGCCGGGGGTCTTCCGAGACGGTAATCCCGCGCCGCATCCGCTCCGGCGGCCCCTCGGGATAACCTTGTGACGCGGCGGCTCGGAATACTTCGCCATCAAACAGGAACAGGGTCCCACGCGACGCGCCACCCAGCGCGTGCGCCTTCTCCAGGATCGCCTCAAAGACCGGCGCGAGATCACCGGGCGAGCGGTTGATCACCTCCAGGATCTCTGCGGTCGCGGTCTGCTGTTCCAACGCCTCCCGCGTCTCGGTGATCAGCCGCGTGTTCTCAATTGCAATGACGGCTTGGTCGGCAAAGGTGCACACCAATTCGATCTGCCGCTCGGTGAACGGCTCGACCCGTAGGCGCACAAGCACAATCACGCCGACCGGCTCACCTTCACGCAGCAGCGGTACACCGAGTTGGGTGCGAGCGCCTCTGCGAACTGCTTCGGTTACGGTGTATTCCGGGTCGGCGGCGGCATCTTCCACATGCACGACTTGTGAATTCAGCAGCACGCGGCCGACGGCAGTCCCGCGACCCGGCGAGAACGATAGTCCGCGCACGAACGCGTCAAAATCGGGTTCGTAGGCGAAGGTCGCCACCGGCCGGTATCTCTCCCCATCGCGGGTGACGATATGGGCGGTATCCGCGGCACACAGCCGCGCCGCTGTCTCGACCAGGACATCCAACACCGGCTGCAGGTCGAAAGTCGAGCGGCTGATCACCTTCAGGACATCGCTCGTCGCAGTCTGGTATCCGAGCAACTCCTGCAGATCGCGCGTCCGTTCGTTCAGCTCGTTGAACAATCGGACATTCTCGATCGCGATTACCGCCTGAGCGGCGAAATTCTCCAATAACGCGATTTCTTTGTCGGAGAATGCCCGCACCTCGCGGCGGGCAGCAGCGATCATTCCGAGGAGCGCATCGTCGCGACGCAGCGGTACACACAATAGAGTGCGGACTGCGTCGAGTTCGACCGCGCTTCGGGTAATCACATAGTCGGTCTCCGCCAGATCGCGGATATGGGTGAAACGGTTGCCCTCAATCAGTGGCCTCGTCGCCGGGTTGTCGGAAGCAGGGGACCCCTGCCGCAGCATATCTGCGAACGCCTCTGACAAGCCCCGGACGGCAACCGCGCGGAAACTCCGGCCGTCGTAAAGCTCCAGGCTGCCCTGCGCGATATCACAGAGGCTGTGTGCCTTCTCCAGGATCGCCTCGAAGACCGGGCCGAGATCGCCGGGCGAGCTGTTGATGACCTGCAGCACCTCGGCGGTCGCGGTCTGCTGCTCCAGCGCCTCGCGCGTCTCAGTCAAGAGCCGCGCGTTCTCCATCGCGATGACCGCCTGTGCCGCGAAATTCTGCAATAGCGCGATCTCCTTGTCGGTAAAGGGCCGGACCTCCTGGCGGTTGCATGAGATTGCGCCGAGCAACTTGCCGTCCTTGCGCAGCGGCAACATGAGATTGGTGCGCACGCCGCCGCGGCCGGAAACGGCGCGGGCGATCGGATTGTCGACCAGCGTCAGATCGGGATTATGAACCCAGCGGACATTGTCATCCAGCAGCTGGGGCGTGGTGGAGAGGACGACCCCTTGGCGTAGCCGTTGCGCCAAGTCTTCCGGATAGCCGTGGGTCGCAGCCGCGCGAAAAAGCTCGCCGTCGAACAGAAACAAGCTCCCCAGCGTTGCGCCGCACAGCGTGTGCGCTTTGTTCAAAATCGCCTCGAATACGGGGCCGAGATCACCGGGCGAGGAGTTGATCACGCCCAATACCTCGGCGGTCGCGGTCTGCTGCTCCAGCGCCTCGCCGAGGTCGCGGTTGCGGTTTTCCAGTTCGCTGAAGAGCCGCGCGTTGCTGAGGGCAATGGCGGCCTGCTCCGCGAAGGTCTCGATGAGCGTGATCTGGCTGGCGGTAAAGGGCCGGACCTCGCGCCGTCCACAGCCGATGACGCCGATCCGCCGCCCCTCCTGGAAGATCGGGGCGCCGAGGAACGAGCGATACCGCGCCACCGATTGCAGATCTTCGAGGGTGCGCGGGTCATAGTCGGGCTCGGCCAGAACGTCCGCGAAATGCACCGTCCCGGCATCGAGAAGCGCCCGGCCCATCGCGAAGCCCCGGGTCGGCGGTCGCGGAAACAGGCTGTGAAAGGCCGCCGTCTCCTCGGCTGACATGTTGTTGAGAGCGACGAGATGCAGCAGTCCGTCGTCGAACCGTGCCACGGCGCTGAACTCGGCTTCGCAGAGGCTCGCCGCATGCGCGACGATGGCCTCGAACACCGGCTGGATATCGGTCGGGGAACGCGAGATCACGCCCAGGATTTCGCTCGTCGCGGCTTGCCGGGCCAAGGCTTCGTCGCGCTCGGCGGTACACTGCTCAAGTTCTCGCTGGAGCGCGGCCACGGTGTGCTGTGTATCGGCCGCCGCGTCGTCGAGCATTGCCATTCGGTCACCTCGCCTACCGCCGGTGCCCACCGGGACCTCCCGATGATCGACGGTTCGGGTGCCGAGCAACTCCGACGCCGCGACCGAGCGGGACACACGCACTACGCGCGAGATTACCCGTCCGCTCAAAGCCGAGAAAGATTTGCTTGTTTAAATCCCCAAATAGAATTTGCGGACGAGTTCGTTGTTGTTGAGCTCTTCGGCGGAGCCGCCTTCGAAGGCGATCTTGCCGTGCACGATCACGTAGCCGCGGTCGGCGATGCGGACGGCCTGGTTGAAGTTCTGCTCGGCCATCAGCACGGTCAGCTGGTGACGGTCTTTCAACTCCTTGATCTTCTCGATCGTGCGTTTGACGAGGACCGGGGCGAGGCCAACCGACGGCTCGTCGATCAGCAGGATCTTGGGCGCCGACATTAGCGCACGCGCCAAGGCCAGCATCTGCTGCTCGCCACCGCTGAGGCTGCCTGCCAATTGGCGCCGCCGCTCGCGGAGCACCGGGAAGGTCTCGTATGAGGAGTTGAGATTGTGCACGATCGCCGAGCGGGCCAGCGGGCGGAAGGCACCCAGTAGCAGGTTCTCCTCGACGGTCAGCTTTGGGAAGAGGCGCCGCCCTTCCGGCACCAGGCTGATCCCGAGATCGACGATCGCCTCGGTCGAGCGGCCGACCAGGTCGTAACGCTCGCCGTCGATCTCGGCGACGATCGTCCCGGCGGTGGACGGCACGATCCCCATCACGCATTTCATCAAGGTGCTCTTGCCGTTGCCGTTGGTGCCGAGCAGTACGACGGTCTGGCCGGGTTCGACCGACAACGACACGTCCTCGAGCACCCTCACCGCGCCGTAGCCGGCGTCGAGACCGGTCACCGAAAGGCTACTCGCCAAGATAGGCCCTCTCGACCTCAGGGTTGCGGATCGCTTCCTGCGGCAAGCCGTCCGCTATCTTCTGCCCGGCGACCAGCACGACGAGCCGGGTCGAAAAGCTCATCACCGCGCGCATGATGTGCTCGATCAAGACGATCGTGATGCCCTGCTCGTTGAGGCGGAACAGCACGACGAGGATCTCCTCTACTTCGGAAGGCGAGAGCCCGGCCATCGCTTCGTCGGCAAACAATAGGCGTGGCGCGCTGGCGACGGCGCGCGCGAGTTCCAGCTTGCGCATTTCGACCTGGGTCAAATCGCGCGGCAGATGCAGCGCCTTGTCGGCGAGCCCGACATCCGCCAGCAGCGCGCGGCAGCGCTCGCCGATGGCGCCGCCGGAGAGATGCGCGCCGTGACGGGCATTGACCGTGTAGAGCAGCGGAATTCGCAGATTGTCGACGAGGTTCAGGCTGCGAAACGGCTTGGGCAGTTGGAAGCTGCGGGCGAGCCCCAATCGGGTGCGCCGGTAGGCCGGCATGCCGTCGATGGCGTGCCCATCAAACACCGCGCTTCCGCTATCGTGATGCAATGTGCCGGAGAGGCAGTTGACGAGCGTGCTCTTGCCCGAGCCGTTGGGACCGATCAAGCCGAGCCGCTCGCCGGCGGCGACGGTGAGGTTGATGCCCTCGAGCGCGACAAAGCCGCCGAAGCGCTTGCCGAGCCCGCGGACCTCGAGGATTGCAGCTGGGAGGATCGCGGCGGGCATCAACGGAGCCTGGCGCGCCGGCGGCTCTGCACCAAACCGACGATGCCATTGGGCGCAATGACCACAAAGACGATCAGCAGAACGCCGACGATCAGCAGGTTGAGTGCCGAAGAGATCGTCACTGTGGCGAGCTGCTGGATCGTGCCGAGCAATACCGCGCCGATCACCGGGCCGATCCAGCTCGTCATGCCGCCGATCATCGGCATTGCGACGCTGTTGACGGCGTAAGAGAGGTTGAAGCTCGAGGCGGGATCGAGGTAGGTCACGTAGTAGGGCAGCGGGGCGCCGGACATGCCCATCAGCGCGCCGCTCAATGTCGTGGAAATGAGCTTCAGCCGCAGGGTCGGCACGCCCGCCGCCTCGGCCGCCTGCTCGTCGTCGCGGATCGCGTTGAAGCCGAGGCCGAGCGTCGAGCGCTCGATGGTCCGCGCGATCGCGACCGAGATCCAGGTCAGCGCCAGCATCAGCGAATAGAGATACTGGATGTAGCTGCCGTAAATCGGCGATTGCTGCGGCCGAATGACATAAATGCCGCGCGACCCGCCGACAAAATCCCAGTTGACGATCAGGGTCTGCGCGACGATCGCCAATGCCAGGGTGGCGATCGCAAAAAACACGCCTCTGAGCCGCAGGGTCAAATACCCCATCCCAAAACCGACAATGCCGGAGACGACCCCGCCAACCAGCATCATGACGGGAAGCGGCAGCGATGTGAGCTTGTGCAGGACAACGGCACTGTAGGCGCCCACGGCGAAAAATGCGCCGGTGCCAAAATTGGTGTAGCCGGTGTAGCCGCCGAGAATATTCCAAGCCGTCGCCAACACGATGAACTGCAGCACCTGGTAGGCAGCGAAGAAGTAGTACTCATTGGAAATTAAGCCGCGCGTGAGCAGCAAGAACGCGATGACGACAATGAACGAGACAATCCAAAATTTCGCGGCTGCCATTGGTTCAAAGCCCCGCGCTACAGCCCCTCTCCCGCACTGCGGGAGAGGGAGGGACCCAGCCCATAGGGCTGGGAGGGTGAGGGTCTACTCGGATTTGAGAACGCGCAGAATACTCTCGATGACCCCGTTGGTATTGCTTAGAACGTCGTTGTTCCAAAACCGGAGCACCCTCCAACCCTGGCTTTGGAGCCAAGCCGTTCGGGTTGTGACCGCTGCGTTCTCGGAATGCTGACCACCATCGACTTCGATTACCAGCTGGTACTCGGTACAGGCGAAGTCGACGATGAAATCGCCCACCGGATGCTGTCGCCGGAATTTGTATCGCAGTAGACGCCGATCGCGCAAAGCCGACCACATACGCCGCTCGGCATCGGTCGAGGTTAAACTGCCGGGATACCCTCACCCGTCTCGCTGCGCTTGCCACCCTCTCCCGCAGTGCGGGAGAGGGGCGGTGAAGGAGATCACCAATCATCGCTATCGCCCGAGTATGCCGGCGGGGCGCACGGCGAGGGTCAGGAGCAGGAAGCCGAACGCGACGGCCGGCGCCCAAGACGGGCCGTAGAAGGTCGCGGTGATGCTTTCGACAACGCCGATCAGGATGGCGCCGGCGAGCATGCCGGGAAAGCTGGTCATGCCGCCGAGCACGCAGATCGCAAAGATCCGTCCGATATAATCGCGGCCGATCGACGGCTCGACCGGCTGAATGATGATCAAGAGGGCACCGGCGACCGAAGCGGTGGCAATTGAGATGCCGAAGGCGATACGCTTGATGCGGTTGGGGTTCGCCGCCATCAGCTGCAGGGCCAGCCTGTCCTGCGACACGGCCAGGATGGCGCGACCGATAAAGGTGCGCCCCAAGAAGACTTGCAGCACCGCGAGCATCAACAGCGAGACCAGAAACGGGATCAGCATGCGCAGCGGCAGGTCGACAAAGCCGAGATGCAGGCTCGGTCCGATATAGGGCGCGTCGACAAACCGGTAATCGACGCCGAACACCAGGATCAGCGCGACCTCGCCGACAAACAATAGACCGAAGAAGAAGGCGAGACCCTGGATCGACTCCTCGCCGCGCCGTTCGAAGGCGTAATAGTAGATCTGGTAGACCGTCATGCCGATGAGAAAAAACGCCGGCGCCATGACGACTCCGATCAGGATCGGGTCGATGCCGAAATTGGAATTCACGATGTAGGCGACAAAGGACCCGAGCATGATGAAGGCCGGGTGGGCGATATTGACGATGTCGAGCATACCGAAGGAGATCGTCACGCCGACCGTGACCGCGGCATAGAACCCGCCGAGCAACAAGCCGGCGACGATCGCGTTAACCGCCAGGTCGATAGAAATCACGAGGGCCAGCTGTCCGGTGGCATGCAGCCGGACACGCTACAGGCAGGATAGGTCGATCTAGGCATGTCTCCTTCCCATTAGTTAAGCTCGGTTTTCTCCGGCCCATTAGAGCAGGATCAATGCGTGATGTTAAGAGATCGTCGCGAGAGGCGTTCGAGCACCGCCCAGGCTGGTAGCAATTTTTTGATAGCGGGCGTGTGGAAGGGTTAAGGGCTACTGGCGCCGGCTCTTTTCTGGAAATCGGGTCGCTCGACATGTCAGCGCGAAAAAACACCCCATCGCGCTGAGGCGATGGGGTGTGGGCCGTCGATTAGGTCAGACGACCACTAGTTGTCGTTCTCCCCGTGTGCTGTTACCACTTTCAAGGCGTCACCAGTGAGCTGCAAGATGGTCAAGCCGGAACCGGCGCGGTCCATATTGTAGATATAACCGCGATCGTCTAGCTCGCCCAGATCGGAAAAGGTCGCCCTCCTGCAGTAATTCGTATTTCCCTGGAACGTCCCGCAAGTCTGCTGGGTGTTTTTGTTCGGTGCCTGAATGAAATAGGCGACTCGTCTCGGATTGTAGGGGTCGCGGATGTCGAAAACCTGCACCCCGGCATTAAAAAAGGAGACGATGAGGAGCTTGCCATAATAGGGAGCATAAATCCTACGAGGCATCTCATGGGTACCGAAGCGCGCTCCCTTACCGCAGAAATCTCCCGGGTACTGGCCGACAGTAGCGGTCGAAATCGGCCAAGGCGCCAGCTCGTTGCTTATGTCGATGATACTAGGATTCTTCCACTTTTGCGGAGCGCAGTCGTTCGCGGTCTGCTCGGAGAGGTTGATCGCGAGATCCAAGCTCACCGGTGCGCCTGTCAGAAAATTCTTTTGTTCTTGCGGAATCGGTACTCCGAAGATTGGGATGAAGGTATGACCCCCATCAAGGGGATTCAGCGTGATATAGCTGACCTGCGGATAGAGCAAATCGTCCTGTGTCGGACTGTTCGCGCAATTAGCGGAAGCACCTTGGATGGTGCAGCCGGTCAACAATTTCTGCCGGTCGACAATTTGATCGATGCCATTACTACTACTACCGTACCCAAAGTAAACGCGATTTTTTGTTACACCCGCCGAGTACATGTCGTGATCGCCAGTCGGCGGATTGGTAACCCCTTCGTAGCAATTGGGCCCCGGAGCGTTGTAACAGCTTTGTGCCGTAGCGACGTTGGCGGTGGGTTGCTGACCCGGCAGTCCCCACTGGCGGATGAAAACCGGGCTCGCTGGATTGCTCAGATCCCAAATATAGACGTGCTGGTTCGTGTTCCATCCGTCGGTCTTGGATTGAAAGACCGTGTACGCGATCCCCGTGTCGCATTCCCACCAAACATGATGCGTTGCGGTGCCATTGTTTATAAGTTCCACGAGCCGTGTCGGCGCCTTTGGACTGGTCGTGTCCCAGATCTCCCAATTCGTAGATCCGTCATGGCGGAGCATGTACCAGTGGTTCTTCAGCCCACCGGGCAAAGTGTTGCCGCCGCACACCGCTACATGCGATGCGCCACCAGTAAGTTGTGTCGGAACGTTGGCTAGGTAGACAGGATGCCTGGGGTCCGTGGCGTCAATAAGCGACGTGCCACTGTTATCCACTTGTCCCGTAAGTGGATTATACATGCTGCCGCCGGTGCTCGTCACGTAAACGATATAACGACCATTTTGGTTTTCGATCCAACCGTCATCCGAACTGGGGCGCCCTTGGTTGTCGTTAAAGCCCAGCACTTTCGTGTTCCAGATCGATTGCTGGTTCCATCCGTTGGGCGGAGGTACCGGCAGCGGGGGCAGGCCGGCAGCGCCCTCCTGGCCTTCATTGAGCGTAATGGTCGGGATGTCTGGCCCATCTGGTGGATAGGCTTGAGCCCAAGCTGGGCCGCTCGACCCCAATGCGAGACAAAAAAAGCCAGCAAGAAGCGATAACCCAAAGCCTTGGGTCATTCGACGCAGATCACTCATGGTGCGTCCTCCTAGGTTATCCCGCATGCGCCCGACTTTCTCGATCGCTTAGCATTGTGCTCCCGCCCCAGGCCGGGCACTCAACCTTGTCGGTAACCAAACATCAGGTAGCCACCACTCGTCAACATATTTCGGACGAGTTTTTGACGTATTTTCCCTTTATGTTATGTGTTTATTGGAAAGGTTTCGTCACAATGCAAATTTACTTTACTTACATAATAATTGATAAATACTCGTAGTTGAGCGTGACACGATACAAGGATCAACCTTAAGAACTCGACTCAACCATTTAAAAGTGGCATTCAACCCTGCAATAGGTTGAAAGCGCGCTAAGCGAGGCCGGTCCCAATCAAAAGGATCGTCCGCGAAGATGCCGGTCACGCTCCGTCAAGCCGCGGCCTCGGGGCGGGATCAGCGGCTCGCCGCGCATGTACTTGCCGCGGCAGAACAGCAAGGTAGGTTTGTGGGTGTGGGCGTAGCGCTCGACATGGCCGATAAAGATGATGTGGTCGCCGCCGTAATGCCGATATTCGTTGCGGCATTCAAAATGTGCGGCAGAGCCGATCAGCACCGGCGCGCCGCATTCGGAGATGATGTGGTCGATCTCGGCGAACTTGTTCTCGTGCGTGCGGGCGAATTTGTTCGACAGCTCGATCTGGTCGTGCGCCAATATATTGACGACGAAATGCGAGCCCTCCTGAAAAGCCGGCAGGCTCTGCGCGTAGAGCGAGGCGCTCCACAATACGAGCGGCGGCGTCAGCGACACCGAGGTGAAGGAGTTGGCGGTCATCCCATAGAGCCCACCCGACGCGCTGCGCGCCGTGACGATTGTCACGCCGGTCGCGAAGCTGCCGAGCGCGCTGCGGAAATCGCGCAAATCAAAGCCCTCGCCCGCAGTGCTTTGCACCGGTGCGGCATGGCTGCCGATGAACTCGCCCACCGGATGCTGTCGCCGGAGTTTGTATCGCAGTAAACGCCGATCGCGCAGAGCCGACCACATACGCCGCTCGGCATCGGCCGAGGTTTGACGCAATTGACAGGCTTTCTTGTTGGGCATCTATGGATGGTACGAGCCATCTGTAGATAAACTGCCGGGATACCCTCACCCGTCTCGCTGCGCTCGCAACCCTCTCCCGCAGTGCGGGAGAGGGGCGGTGAAGGAGATTACCAATCATCGCTATCGCCCGAGTATGCCGGCGGGGCGCACGGCGAGGGTCAGGAGCAGGAAGCCGAACGCGACGGCCGGTGCCCAGGACGGGCCATAGAAGGTCGCGGTGATGCCCATTAGACCAGTATCAACGCGCGATGTTAAGAGATCGTCGCGAGGCCGCTCAGCGCGCAGGCAAAAAAACACCCCATCGCGCTGAGGCGATGGGGTGTGGGCCGTTGATTTAGGTCAGATGACCACTAATCCCGGTCTGGGTCGTATCTTCCGTAGATCGTGATACACCCGGTCAAGCAGTTCGGGACGGCGTTGTTCGCTGCTATGGGCACGAACACGTGGTTGGTATCAGCATCAGCGGCCACCGAATGCGCCGTTCCGGCCGCATGCACCCCGTCGTTCGCCGGCACATTCAATGTCGGCACCCGCTGATCCAGGGTTTCGCTCAACGCGTCGACTATGTCGAGAGTGGCGGCGCCTTGCGAAACATTGACGGGTGCTGTCGTGGCTGTTCCTACCGGGGGGCGCGCCGGGAAGAGGGCATTGGGGGCGAGATTGCTGCCTGAGGAGGCGGCGTAATAGTGATTATCGCCCTTATTGAACCAGACCTCGTCCCCGACGCCCGCACCCCGCACGTTCGCTTCGATGCTACCCGTTTTCGCATTCAGGATCACTAATTGGGGCGCCGCGGTATGGGTGCGCCTGTCCGCATTCCCGGTCCATAACGCGCCGTCCGTATCCTCCCAGATCGTATTGCAGCCTGCGAGCAGATCCTCGTGTGGACCCAAGGCAAGACCGGCCGGCGAGCAAAAGTCTATAAGGTATGTGGCTTCCACCGTGCCCGTGATCGAGATGCGAATGACCCCTCCCACCGTCGGGTTCGGCCCGATTTGCGGGATCGAGAGAAAGAACTTTTGCGTGCCGGGATCCCACACAGGTTGCTCAGCGCCATTCTGCGCGTCAACGCCGTGGGCCGCATCGAATATGATGTTCGTCACGACGCTCAGGACGCCAGTGGCTTGATCGACTTTGATCAACGTACCGTAGGGGGCCGGAGAGGCGGCGTTGTTGATCGCCAGAATCAGCCCATCTTTGGGATCGTAGGCCAGTTCGTCCGTTCGAGTAGGGTCGCCAGCCATTGCGGTGACCTCGCTAACGGTCAGGGGCGGGTCTTGCCTGAGGTCGAAGCTCAGCACGCGGCTCGGGGCGTCGGTGACAAAGAGCCACGGGAAAGCGGCCACGACGCCATTGGGGCCGGCCGTGGCGGTCGAGAAGGCGGGTGGCGAAATCCCCGCGAACGGGGCGTGGCCGTTGTTCGGGACAATCTGTTTGACAATCAACTCGGCAAAGAGTGCGTCGACGGCAAAGTTGTTACGATCGGCGAGGTAGTAGGTGCCGTCGGACTGGTCGACGAAACTGATATCGAACGAGAACGTGCCAGTCCCGGTGTTGGTAGCACTGATCGGGATCGGAACGCTGGAGAGCAGACGTAGGGCTGGCTCGAATTTTCTGCCGCTATCGTCGGCCCACGCATATCCGGCTACCAGCACCGGTAGAGCCGCCAATACTGAGGATACGAGGGATTTCTTGAGTAAGGCGCGCAAGGCACTATGCGCTTGAAGCATTTCGTCCTCCCATCTCGCGTAGTTTTCAGACTGATACGGGCCCAGATAGCGCCCGGCGATGAAATTCGCCCGCAATCGACATAGAGTCAACGCATTTTTAACTCGTTTTGGACGAATTTGTTTTTATGAAAATTTTATTTCGGTAACGGTACTGTTAAAAAATGTAACGGTATATTTGATTACGTAACCAACGATGTCATGGTTGATCAGCCGAACAGAGCCTGTTGCCGGCAAAGTAATGGTCCAGTCGGTACCGCCGCGCGGCTTCAGGTCGAGATGAGCGGCTCGCCGCGCATGTACTTGCCGCGGCAAAATAAGAGGGTCGGCTTGGGAGTATAAGCGTAGCGCTCGACGTGGCCGATAAAGATGACGTGGTCGCCGCCATAGTGGCGATATTCGTTGCGGCACTCGAAATGCGCAGCGGCGCCGATCAGCACCGGGGCGCCGCATTCCGGGATCATGTGGTCGATTTCGGCGAATTTGTTCTCGTGCGTACGGGCGAATTTGTTCGACAGCTCGATCTGGTCGTGCGCCAAGACATTGACCACGAAATGCGAGCCCTCTTGGAAGGCCGGCAGGCTCTGCGCATATAGCGAGGCGCTCCAGAGTACGAGCGGCGGGGTCAGCGACACCGAGGTGAAGGAGTTGGCTGTCAGCCCATAAAGCCCGCCGTCGCGGCCGCGCGCGGTGATGATCGTCACCCCCGTCGCAAAGGTGCCGAGCGCATTGCGGAAGTCGCGCAGATCGAAGCCCTCGCCCGAAGTGCTTTGCACTGGTGCAGCGTGGCTGCCGGTCATCTCGTTCTTGAGGATTTCGTCCGGCACGGTCGCCCCTAGCAAAGCCATTACAATGGCGCGTCGGGCGGCAGCCCGAGAGCCACCCTGCCGTAAATCGCGCCGTTCACGTCCCAGTTCAGATGGTAATGGGCATTGGCCGCGTGGACGTCCCGGAACGCTCGCTGGATCGGGTTCCTTTGATAGATCGCGCCACCGCCGGTTGCGGCGAACAGGAGGTCGACCGCCTTGGTGCACAAGGTCGCGGCAAAGGCGCCGTCGCGCCGGTAGCGCGCGCGCTGCTCGATGCTGGGCACGACGCCGGCCTCGGTGATCCGCATTGCCTCGTCGCAATCGCGCACCGCGATCGCCTCCGCCGCATCGGCCAGCGCCGCGGCCTCGGCGAGATGCACCTGGATATTGGTGAAATCGGCGAGGTTCTTGCCGGTATAGGCGCCGAGCCTGTTGCGGGTCGTCTCGCCGAAGTGCTGAATTGCGCCGCGGGCGATGCCGAGCGAGACGCCGGCGAGGGCGTAGGCAAACAGACTGACGGCCGGCAGCTTGTATAGCGCCCCGGGGTTCAATTCGCTGCCCCGATTGGGGCCGCCCTTGATCCGCTCGGTGGCGAGCGTGCGATAGGCCGGAACAAAAATGTCGCTGACCTCGACGTCCTTGCTGCCGGTTCCTGCGAGGCCGATTACCTCCCAGGTGTCGATGATCGTGTAGTCGCTCGCCGGCACCAGAAGCATGCGGTGCTCGCTCTGCCCGGTCTCCTCGTCGCTCACTACAGCGCCGAACATGTTCCAGGCCGAGGCATCGATGCCGCTCGAAAACGGCCAGCGGCCGCTGAGCCGATAACCGCCCTCGACGCGCCGCGCGCGGCCGCGCGCGAAAATCAAGGCCGAGCTGATCAGGCTGTCGGGCGATTCGCCCCAGATTTCGTGCTGCGCCTCGGGGTGCCACATGCCGAGCAGCCAATGATGGGCCGCGAGGTTGGCCAGGACCCAGGACGTCGAGCCACAACCCCGCCCGATCACCGCGGTCAGCTCGTACAACGCGCGGTAGGGTAGCTCGCTGCCGGCGACGCGGGCCGGCTGCAGCATGCGGAAGAGACCGCTCGAATGCAGGTCGGCGATCGTCTCGTCAGGCAGCCGACGAAGCTGCTCGGCCCGCGGGGCGCGCTCGCGCAGCACCGGGATCAGCGCCTCGGCGCGCGCCCACAGCTCTTCGAAGCGCGGCGGCGCCGCGCGCTGGTCGGTCTTTGCCTCGGGCATTGCGCTCCTCTCCCGGATGGGACAGCCTGTGCCATCCTACTCCTCGCATCACAACTCTGCGATATTCTATTCACCTGGGGTCTGGCCAAGCTTTTCACCAGCGGGGAGGGAAGGAGACCCGCGCAGTGGGCGCGTGCCAGGATTACAACCGTATGGGGGACCGCTTCTGATGTGGAAATTGCTTGGGTTCGTCGCCGGGGCGCTCGGTTTGGCGATCGTCATGGTTGGAACCGGAACGCCGGCGCTTGCCCAGGCCAATGTGCAGGTCGGCACGCTGACCTGCAACGTGGCCGGTGGGTGGGGGTTTGTGTTCGGCTCGTCGAAGGCGGTACGCTGCACCTTCGCGCGGGGCGGCGGCCGGCCGGAGCACTACACCGGGTCGATCAACAAATTCGGCGTCGATATCGGCTATACGCAAGGCGGCGTACTGGTTTGGGGCGTCCTCGCGCCGAGCGGCGGCCTGGCTCCGGGAGCGCTGTCGGGCAATTATGTCGGTGCGACCGGAAGCGCCACGGTCGGGGTGGGCGCCGGCGCTAATGTGCTGGTCGGCGGCTCCAACCGCACGATTTCGCTGCAACCGGTCAGTTTCGAAGGAAACACCGGTCTCAATGTCGCAGCCGGCATCGGAGCGATTAGCCTGCGCTATCAACCTCAAGTCGGACGTCGAGGCCGGTAGCAACAACGCCGACCGGTGATACGTCCTATGCATAATGATCACAGGTTGGCTTCATCTCTCGGTCATCCATCGGGGCTATTGTTGGCGAATGATCCGCGGGCGACCGGGATCGGGCGACGACGCTCGAAATACGGCGCTCGCAGTGACGTTCTCTTGGCGCCGATGTTCCGCCTTATCTATTACCTCTACGCCCGGCGGCTGATTCGCGATGTCGGGAGCCGGGTGATGCCGCGCCACGTCGGCATCATTCTGGACGGCAACCGCCGCCACGGTCGCTCGCGCGGCATCACCGAGCCGAGGGAGGTGTACGACCTCGGTGCGAACAAGCTCGACGAGATCCTCGAATGGTGCGCCGAGCTCGATATTCCGACCGTCACGCTTTGGGTCTTCTCGACCGACAACTTCCAGCGGCCGGCGGCTGAAGTCTCCGGGATTCTGGCGTCGATCGAGGCCAAATTGACGGCGCTGGCCTGCGACCCCGACATCCATCGCCGGCGCGTGCGGGTTCGCGCGATCGGTTGCCTCGCGATGCTCCCCGAACCCGTGCTCGCCGCGATCAGGGCTGCCGAATGCGCCACTTCGAGCTATGACGGGCTGGAGCTCAACATTGCCGTCGCCTATGGTGGGCGGCAGGAAATCACCGACGCGGTGCGCGCCTTGCTCTGCTGCGCGGCTCAGAAGCAGGCGACCTTGGCGGAAGCGATCGAGGAAGTCACCCCCGAAGCCATTGCCGGCCATCTGTACACCGCGGGCCTGCCCGACCCCGATCTGATCATTCGCACCAGCGGGGAGATCCGCCTCTCGGGCTTCCTCCTCTGGCAGAGCGCCCATAGTGAATTCTACTTCACCGACGTCCTGTGGCCCGCCTTCCGCAAGATCGATTTCCTGCGCGCCATCCGCTCCTTCCAACAGCGCCGGCGCCGCTTCGGCTGCTGAGCCGATTGACGAGCAGTCGCCGCGGCCGAGAGATTGGGGCGCCGCGCAGGCTGGTTAAGTCGGACCGCCCCTGACGTCTCTCGAGCTCCAACAGCACTGCGCCAAGCTGCGGGTCCCCAGGGTAAAGGGTGATGAAGCTCCTGGGCGTGGGCGAGCGCCGTCGCAACGTTCCCGCTATCCCGCGCGATCGAGACGAGCGCCATCAACACCTCGCGATCCGAGGGATGGAGTTGGTGCGCCTGCTCCAGCAGCGCCATTGCGTCGTCATGCGCGCCGGTCGAGTTAAGCGCGACGCCATAGACGTAAGCAGCCCGGTCAACTTGGGGACGATATTGTTGCTGAGCTCGGTCCGGCCACCGGGGCTGAACTGATAGCCGCCCTCCGGGAACAAGAGGTCGCCGGCTTCGACAAAGCTGGCCTCGCGCTCCAACCCAGCGACCTGCGCCCGGAGCTGCTTATTTCGCGCCTGGAGCTGCTGGTTCTGTGACTGCAGCGCGTCGTAGCTGCTCTGCGATACGCAAGCCCCCAACATCAGGCGCCGTCAGGGGAACAACCCGCGCCGCATGTGCGAGGCTGATGATCATGGCTAAGTCTCCGAGCGTTTCACGTGATCGAGCAAGCCTGCCCGATCGCCAGATTCCCGGAATCCGAGTGACTATGCAAAAATGGAAAATTATCGGCCGGCAAATCGCGCCCGAGGCGCACATCGGAGGGTCGTCGACGGAATCTCGCCGAACATGGCTTGGACGCGGTGCAGGCGGCGCTGAAGCCGCCGTCGGAGCCGGCGCCCGCGACTGCGAGCAGGCTAAAATCATTTCTCTGACTGCGCTGTTGACGGCGTCCGCGGCTCCGGTTGCCTTTGGCTGGGGCTACCACTGCGGCGGCTTCAGCGGTGGCAGTTACCACGGCGCCTATGGCGGGTACCACGGCGCCTATTACGGCGGGACCGCCGTCGTGACTCCCGGCTATGCCGGATACGGCGCCGCCGCTGCCGGTGCGGCGGTCGGTGTCGCGGCGACCTCCGCCGCCTATGCGGCGGCGAGCACGAATTATTATCCGGCGCCCCATTACCGGCCATATGCGTGGTAGCGGGCCTGGCTCTCAGCCTTCCCGCTTCCGATCCCGCAAATGGCATTAAGAGCCTGCAGCTCTTGCTGTGCGCGTGCCCGTGAATGCTTACCTCGAACTTGCCGGACACGATCAGAGGGTTAGATGTGCAATCTAACCCTCTGATCTTGTTGGCTCCCCGGGCCGGACTCGAACCAGCGACCAAGCGGTTAACAGCCGCTCGCTCTACCAACTGAGCTACCGGGGATCAGGGCGTCCGTCGGCGCGGGCGCAGCCCCTGGAGGCCGGAAGCGGAATCGAACCGCTGTACGAGGATTTGCAGTCTTGGCCTGGCTTTTTCTCGGGACCTTTCTAAAAGCCGTTTTAGCCAATCTTTTCAATCTCGTATGCGATACCTTCCGATCCCGAACCACCCCTGCTGTTCTCGGCTTTTCTGTGCCTGATTACACAGGAACACCGAGCCTCGGCAGCACTCATATAGGCCAATCGGGGCTTGATCTGCAAGCTGGGTGGTGACTCGCTTTGGAATTTCGACGGGCGGACGCGCCTTCTAGCGGCCGCGCTCTTTCGGCTCGCCTTTGACCGCATCGATCAACGCAACGATCGGGCATCGACCAAAGCCGATCGAAGATCCATTCGTCGTGGTGCCATCGCGTCCTCGGGCGTGGCGGCCCTGCCGCAGCTTGCGCGCGCTCCGCGGACGGAATTTCAGCACGCAGCGCCGCCCCGTCGACCTCGCTCGACCCCATTCCTGTGATAAGGCCTATTGCCCATTGACGGGAAACACATGGAGTAGACAATTTAATATTTTCGGGGGGCGTATGAACCATTCGACTTCACAGGCTGCCGCGTTCTACTGGTCGGCGACCTGATGCTCGACAAATATTTGTCGGGCGCGGTCGAGCGATTGCCTCCGGAAGCGCTGGTCCCGGTGCCCGAAAACGGTGCGGTCAAACCGTTCCAGCTTCGGAAGGCGGCAGCGTGCGGCTAGCACATAGAGGGCATGCGTGCAAAGATGACAGCCGGGATGCACAGATAGGAGCAGAAAACTTGGAAGTCGAGCACTCGACCTTTACTATCACTGCAAGCGACTTGCATTGCCCCGAGCAGTACGTCTCCGAGGGAAGAAATAAGCTCCGCCGTGGCGATTCCATTATCTACGATGTCGCACGGTATACGGCGGCTACAGAAAACATCTTCTATGGGCCCTATTGGGTGTTGCCGCCCGCCGTATATCTTTTTTGGTTCAATGGCGAGCTTGACGGCGAACTAAAGGTCGATTTTGCCGAGCAGCATGAGCGCATAATTCTGAGAGAGCGCTTGATCAGCGATTTTACCCATCCGTTGTGTCTGGCAGTCACAAAGAATCTTGCCGAATTCGAGGTACGGGGTTTCAGGACGTCCTCGCTGAACGCTCTGCGGCTCGACTCCATAGCCGTTGAGGCCATGCGATTCCCGGCCCGATCGTAGCAATCCGGGATCACCTGTGGGCGAGAAGACCTCACTCGTGTCCGGTCCTGGTACGCTCCGACGGAAGATCAGCCGAGCCGAGATGGATCTCTATGCCGATATGTTGGCGGAGATTCGGTGGCGCCCGCATTTCTGTGTGATCATCCTAGCCGATGACGAATGCGGGGCGATCGAACGCGCGCGCAGTACGATTGCCTCGGTATGCAGCCAAGCCTACGCGGATTGGCGGCTGATGCTGGTCGGGGACGATTCCACAGTAACCCTGCGTGATCGGCTGGCAGCGGGACGCGATAACGTCCGAACATTGCTCGACCGTCTTTTGGATCGCGCTCGTCATTGGCAAGCGTTGTCGGCTCGGATGCTCGAGGACTTCGGCCATTTCCGCCGCCAGCAGATCGAAGTCATCGAGCTGGGACGCACGGACCCACTTCACCGATTTGCCGAAAGCGAAGGGGACCGACCGGTGTTCCTCGGGGTTCTGACCGCCGGGGACGAACTCGGTTGCGACGCCTTTCTTGAATTGGCGGTGGCGAGCGGATTGACCCGCGACTGCGATTTTTTTTACAGCGACGAATTGCGCGTCAATCCCGCAACGGGAATGCCCGAGGAATTTTTCAAGCCGCAGTGGTCGCCCGAGCTTTTGTTGTCCACTAATTACATCGGCCGCTTTTGGAGCGCAAAGCGCGAGCTGCTCGAGCGCACCGAGATAACCTTGGCTGATGTGTTGCATTTCGGTGAATACGACATCGTGCTGCGATGCGCTGAGCAGAGCCGTGGCATTCGACATATCCCGTCGGTTCTCTGCAAGAGTTCGATGCGGCGCCTCGACAGCGAAGCGGGGATAAAGCGATCATTGGAGCGAGTTTTGGAGCGGCGCTGCATCGAAGGCGAGATCGCTCCCGGTTACGGATCGGGGACCTACCGGCTGAAGCGCCGGGTGGCACAAGACCGTGTGTCGATCATTATTACGACCTGTGCCTCGAGAGGCCTGATCAAGCCTTGTATCGCTTCGCTGCGCGAGATTACCGCATATCGGAATTTCGAAATTGTCTGCGTCGACAATATCCCCGCGGCGGACGAGCACTCGAAAAATTGGCTGCAGGCCAATGCCGACAAGGTCGTCGAGATCGACCCGCCGTTCAACTGGTCCTATTTCAACAACCGGGGCGCCGCCGCGGCGGAAGGACAGTTGCTGTTGTTTCTCAATGACGATGTCGAGATCATCGACCCTGGATGGCTCGACGCCCTGGTCGAGCATGCACAGCGGCCCGAGGTCGGGGTGGTCGGTGCGCAGCTGCTATTTCCAAACCGAACCGTCCAACACGGCGGGATGTTTTTGGCCAGCTTGGGCCACGCGCGACATGCTTTCCGACATCGCCGGCAAAATGATCCCGGCTATTTCGGACTAGCCCTGACACAGCGCGAGGTTTCAGCGGTAACGGGCGCTTGCCTGATGACCCGGCGGGAGATTTTTGTGGGCTTGGGCGGCTTCAACGAAGCCCATGACGTCATCAACAATGACCTTGATTACTGCCTGAAGGCCAGAGCTCGCGGATTGTTATGCGTTTTTACGCCTTATGCGAAGCTCGTGCATTATGAGCGCGCCAGCCGGGGAGCAAGCGAGGGTTACGATGATTACGCGTTCAATCGGCAGTGGTGGACGGTCTTCGGCGATCACGATCCGTATCATAACCCGCGGCTGTCCCGTGCAATCGATGATATCGTTCCGGAGGCCGAACCGGTAGAGGTGCTCTGTGTCGGCCGGCCGCTGTTTTCGCGCGACTCAGTGCACAAGATTCTCGTCGTCGGGCTTGACGACATTGGTGGTTGTATTGGCTCGGTTCCTGCGATTAGCCGCCTGCGGCAGGTGTTTTCCTCGGCTCGCATCTATGTGCTCGGCGGCCGCTGGTCGGAACCGTTCTGGTCGCTGGTTCCCGAAATCGACGAGTTCATTACGTTCGATTTCCTTCGGATGCAGCCGCCGCTCAAGGCCCTGCGCGCTGACGAGTGCCGGCAGCTCAGGCAACGCCTCGACCGATATCAATTCGACATCGCGATTGACTTGCACAGGCATGGGGATACCCGACCTATCTTACAGTGGACCGGAGCGCGTTATCTCGCCGGTTTCATGCAAAACTCGGAGTTTCCTTGGCTCGATATTGCGCTGCAATGTGATAGCGGCGTTCCCAGTCCAGGCAAGCGAAGGCATTTCAGCAGCGATCTCGTGAGCCTCGTAGACGCTATCGCCGATGAGTGCGAGAGCCGAAGGGATATAACCGTCGGGCTGCCGACGAATCGGTCGCCGTCCGCGCGCCTTGAACCGATCAACAGCCACGGCAGGCCTCTCGTCTGCGTGCATCCGGCGGCGGCTGACGAAATCAGCCGATGGCCCGTGGAACATTTCGCCGAATTGATCGACTTGCTTGTCGAACGCGACGGTGTGCACATCGCCCTCGTTGGCCTCTCAGGAGACGAAGAGATTGCGGCGAGGGTTCAGCGTAGGCTACGAGATCACGGCCGAGTCTCGAATATTGCAGGTATGCTCGAATTTTCCGATTTGGTCGATCTGCTGATGAGATCCACTCTGTTTGTCGGAAATAATAGCGGGCCACTGCATCTCGCGGCTGCTCTGGGTGTTCCAACGGTCGGGATTTATCCTGCCAATCTAAAGCCTGACGAGTGGGGGCCCGTAGGGCCACGCGCGGTCATCGTATGGCGGCATGTGCATTGCTCGCTTTGTCAATTCTCAAGGCCCGAGGAGTGCAACCGCAACGTTTTTTGTCTAACCGAGCTTCGGCCGGTCGACGTCTATCCTGTGTGCAAGCGCTTTCTAACGATCTGGGCTGGCCGGACCGCGGCTCGTCATCGCGGCTGCAGTCGAAAATTTCAAGAGGAAGGTATTGACCAGGACGAATAAAACACAGCGGCTGAGCGCCGGCGAGACGCTGCCCGCACCCGGCGCCAGCGGCGCCGGCGACCGGCAAGAGGTAGACCCTAACGCAGCTCACCTCTACAAAATCGCCGAAGCGGCGCAAGCTGCTGTCGACCTGCTGCGCATGCAGTTGACCGCAGCCGAAGCCGAAATCGATCGACTACGGCGGGAGCGCAGCGCTGTTGCCGCGGAGCTTTACAGCGAAAGCAGTGCTCGCGAGGCTGTGGAGGGTTGTCTCGCGCGCGAGCGTGAGCTCCTCATCACAGAGCGGGTTGCGGGACTGACGGCGCTCACCGCTTCGACCTTCGATCCGCTCTTCTGGCAACCCGCTCGCGTCGGCACCCCCAGCGGATGGTGGACGTATGTGCCGTTTGCGCATTGGCTCGTGCGAGCTGCAGCTCCCCGCGTCTTGGTCGAGCTCGGAACGTCCACTGGCGTATCGTATTCTGCCTTCTGCAATGCGGTCGTCGAGGCGGGCTTACCGACTCGCTGCCACGCGGTCGACACTTGGCGGGGTTATAGTGAGATATATGAGGATTTCTGTCAGTTTCACGACCAACATTATAGTAAGTTCTCGACCCTACTGCGCTGCACCTTTGATGAGGCGCTTCTCCAGTTCAGCAACAGTTCAATAGACCTGTTGCACATCGACGGTCTTCACACCTATGAAGCGGCGAGACACGATTTTGAGAGTTGGCTGCCGAAGCTGTCGCGAGAGGGGGTCATATTATTTCATGACACCAATGTCAGAGAAGGGGACTTCGGGGTCTGGCGGTTGTGGGAGGAATTGAGTGGACAATACCCGAGTTTCGAATTCCTGCATGGCTACGGGCTCGGGGTGCTGGCGGTAGGCGAAGCGGCACCGGAGGCCGTATTGGCACTGTGCCGGTTGACCGATCCTGCGGCGGTCCAAAAGCTTCGAAGTCGATTCGCCTTGATAGGTGAACGCTGGTCCCAGAGCGCGCAGCTTCAGGATGCGATCACCGCTTTCACACGGGTTAAGGCCGAGGCGGAACAGCTAAGATTGCAAAACACAGCCCGGGATTTGGTAATCCAAGAGCTGCGGACCGTTCTCTTACGCCTTGAAACGCTAGCCGAGGATCGCGCAATTGCAGCGGATATGGCGGAACATGCGGCCGCACTAAAGGCGGGAGAGCTGAACCAAGCGCGTGCGGAGATTGCGAAGCGGTCAACTTGGCGCACTATTCGATTGCCGGGATGGGCTTGGCGCCGCCGGCCGAGACCACCAATCGCGGCGCCTGGGGGCGGCAGCAGATCGACCCGATGACTTGCATGCTGTTCCGCGCCATATCCATAAACACTACCGCAACCTACTGCAGGTCGAAGATCTATCGACAGCTCCGAGCATGTTCCGTAATTCCGAAGCATGCGCTTCCGACCAATCGAGTTGCGCGAACTCAACAAATACGCCCTCGAGCGAGGGATCGAGCGCAACCGCTCGCAAATATGCCGCCTTGGCCGCCGCTGTCTTACCCTGGATCCTTAGGATGTATCCCAACCACACGTACGAGTTGGCGATGCTGCGATCGTAACCGATTGCCGTCCGGTACGCTCTCTCCGCTTCCTGCAGATTTCCGGATTCTTTCAGGACATGTCCGAACTGAACCCAAATCGCCGGGTTCCGCGCATTCCGGCGGAGAGCGTCGCGGTAATGTCCTGCTGCGCGCTCCCATTGCCCCTGGTCGCGCGCCTGATCGGCAAGAGTGATCGCACTGGGCCCGGGCCGCTTGCGCCCAAATCGTAGCATTGAGCACCTTTGAATATCTCACGATCCCGCAGGGCAATCTCCGCCCTGTGCTTATTCGGACGAGAAAAAACGGATAAACCGCGTCAGGCATCCGGTATTTCGCGGCGCCTGCGGCACCAATGCGGTTTCGATGCGCAACGACGCAAGCGCTGCGCTCCCAACTTCCCGGGCGGCCGCAAGCGTGCGCAGCAGGGCTAACTGTTCCGAGTGTGAGCGCTCCTCGGCGGCTGTGCGCGCCACGAGCTCCGCAGCCAGCTCCGCGCGTGCCGCCTCCAGCGATCCGGCAAGCGCATTGCGCTCCCTTGCGAGCTCGGCGATTTGCACCCGTTGCTGTTCGATCTCGGCAAGAGCCTCCGCCAGACGGCCTTCGACGGCGGCAGCTCGGACATTGCCCGCCGCGACGGTCGCATCGCGTTCGCCGACCGCTGTTCGCAAGACCGTCGCCTCTCGCTCGATTTCGGAATACTTGGCAGCGACTTTGGCGACGTCCTGGAAACCCTGGATAAAAGGCCGCTGCAATTGCTGAAAGCTGATAAACTGAGAGACGATGGAGGCGATCCGGTCGCGCGCGCCGTCCTGCCCTTCGCGGCCAGCGAGCTTGTACAACGTGCGCACCAGCGGTTGGCTGGCTTCGCGATGCTCGGAGCCGTCATGCCGTGCAGCCGAGTTCGATGATGCCCGACAGCACCAGATCGAGATCGGCTTCACTCTGCTGCCACGGCAAACCAAGAAATTTTTGTAATTTTCCGATGTTGGCCGATGGATTGTTGAACCACTCTTCGTATTCCACCGTGCAGAAATCAAAGTTGCTGGCATATCGAAAAAAATCGATCATGTGAACGAGCCACCGATATTCTCCGATTTCGGGGTCGAGCCCGTCACGTGCTTTGAGAGATCGGGCGATCTGTGCGGGATTGCGCAGGCACAGTACGAGCTTTGGCGCCAGTTTCAGCTCGTTGAAGATCTGATGCCAAACCGGCATCAGACGAACCGTGCGCGGATCCTTAAACCCGAAATAGGCGTCGCCCATCCTCTTTTTGAGAAACGCGGCGATTTCGCATCTTATCTGGGCGACGCGCGGATCTGCCCACCACGCCACCGGCAGAATGAAATCGTGAAAGGGTCCCCAATAATCACGGTTGAAGAGGCTAAAAATCCGATCGTGAAATTCAGCGATCTCCCACCGCTCCCAATGCCCCATATCGTTCCCGACGTCCACCCCGATATCGTCGGCCATATCGACCCCGAGAGCGCTCAGAATGTGAGAGCACAGCGAGGTGCCGCTGCGATGCATGCCCAGCACCAGAACGATCGGCCTGGGTTGCACCGCACCCGAGATTGCCGTGATCCGATCTCGCCTCGATAGCTCTATGGATAGTGCCGGTTTCGAGCGCAGGGATTGGCGCTGTTCCGGCCTCCCGCACGATGCTGAGCGTCGCGCCGGCAAAGAAGGTTTCGGTTCGGCCAGTGTGCGCTCAGCGAGCGAAATGTCGTAGCCCTGGGCGATGAGAAGTTCGCGCCATTCGCTACTGTCGACGACAGCGGAAGCGCCGCCGATTGTTTTCACTTTGATGAAGGGAAAGCCGGACTGCAAGAGGTGCTTCCAGAGATAGACGGTGGGATCGTCGCGAAACTCCGTCGTTCGAAACAACACCTCACACCCGACGCCGGCGGCCTGCAAGGTCGGTGCGAGGCGGATCTCAAGGTTGTTAATGACATCCTCTAGGTCTTCGTATGAGACGATATCGCCGATAAATTTGTGTAGAGCGATCGACGAGAGGGCCTGGCGCTTGAGCGCGAGAAAGTAGCTTTGAATGTGCCAACTCCGCGCGAAATTTTCGGTCAAACCAATGAGCCCGGCGGAACTATTGCGCAGCCTAGTCAATATGGCGCCGAAGCTGGCCTCATTGGTCGGCCCGATCACACTGTCGTTGAGCAGATAGAGGATCTTTGCGTCGAAGAGCTCGGGATGCAGAAGGAGAATATGCGCCCAGGCGGCAAAATCGTAGCCTTCGTTCCGACGAACGAACATGCCGTCTATCCCGCCTATTTTATCGATTTGCGTTGCCATAACCGGTCCGTCGGCGTTCACGATCAGGATGACGGCAATGCGCTGCCGCTTGAGACTGTCCAAATAATGCCGCACGTGCGGCTTCAACCCACCGCGCGGCGAATGCGCTAGGAAAAGAGCCACCTCGTCGCGGAACGAGGGCTGTTTCAGACATTGGATCTCGGCATGAGTAACCGCAACCGAACGGCCGACTTCTTGAGCGTTCAGTGTGCGCCCTTCCTTCTCTCCGGTTGACAGATAGTGCAACAAAGGATTTTGCCCCGCACAACTTGCCCTTGCGACGCCGCGCGAGCCGCTGCATCAGGCACTCGATCAGGACTGATTCCCCGAGGCGGCTTTGGTTAACGGTCGGCGCCCAGCGTCTTTTACCGCGGTCGCCCGCTGCAGGCAACTGCGGAGCGAGCAGTCGGGCGCGCGGCGTAGGGCATCCGGTTTATGGATCGGTGGCACGGACCGCGTCGTCGCCGAGTTCGCCAAGCCGGAGGCAGCAAACTTCACCGGTAACATTCAGGCTGAGGCGATGCCGGTTGCACGCCCGGATCGGTAAGAGGCGAAGCCCGAATCGTTGAGCTACTCGACCTCAACTCGCAATTGCGCCATCCGATAACCGATCAGGGTTGGTGTAGCGGGCCAACCCGGATACGAAGCCGCATTGCCTCGCTTGGAACGCAAGCCGGAGCGCCGATCCAAGCCGAAATCGACCGGCACGCCGCCAGACGCGCTGGCGCGGCCGAGAGGCCCGCGGCGGAACAGGCCGGGGCCCTAGCGTCGGGGCATCAGCTTGGATTTGTGGTTCCGGACGCCGTAGTGATCGGGAGGCTCTGAACTGCGGGTCGAAGCGCACCGACCCCCTCAAGGGTCCGCGAATGTCTAACGCGCGTAACCGTATCTAAAGCGTCCTCCGCCTGTCCAGCGATGAACCGGAACAGAACCATCTGCTGGTCGCGTGGATGGCCCCAATCCCCAATAAGTGTAGGGCGCCAGGGCAGGCGGCCCTCGCAGAGGTGTCGCAGCTGCTTGAAACGATAGTGGTAGGGGTCCTTGTGGTCGAAGGTGCGTACACCATGCGGATGATCGAAGGGTGAGCCGATCGGGTGATCATCCGGAACAAGAAAGCATGTTGCGAACAATCTCCCGCCAGGCCGCATTTTTGGAGCTAGTCGTGACAAACAGAGCTGTATATGATTTGCTGGCAAATGTGTAAAAAGAGACTGCGCAATGCCAATATCGAAGGTTGTCGTGAATTTTGAGAACTGAAATTCTTTATCGCAAATCAGGTTACTTCGGGGCAGCCTGTCGCAAAGTCCTCGGCTTCTCAATTCGCTATCGTAGCCCGCCTCCAACAATGCCTCGCTGATATCCACACCAAAATAGTTTCCTGGATTGAGGAAATATACAAAATGCACGCCGCCTCGCAAACAGCCGCATCCAATATCGACAAGGACTGACGACGGAGAAAGCCCGTTCACACGCAAAAAATCGAACTGGAGCCTGCCGATTTCGTCCCATAATCCACCGATCACCTCGCGATGGTGACCATTTGCGACCTCACACGCGATCGCATCGGTATCGTAATAGAAGCTAATCTCGCTCATCGGACCTGTCCGGCACAAACTTGTCGCGCAACTCTGCAGTTGCACGCACCGGCTACTGTGCCCTTAAAAGCCGAGGGGCGGCAAGAGCCGCCCCTCTCTTGGGCCGGCCTGAGGCCGGCCCAATATTCGTTACCGTACTCCGATTAGGGAAACGGCACGAACGTCGTCGGGACCGGCGTGGCGTTATCAAACGCCTGGAAGATGTACGACCGATCCGCTGTCATCGGTGCGATACCCTCGTTGGTCTGGACCAACCCCAGGAGCGTGACGGGCCCAGCATTGTCGTAGATCCCGGTGTACGGGAACTTCTCCGCTTGGGTCGACACGAAGAGGCCTTTCCGAGTGCCCATTCCAGCCTGGGTCAGATTTGGGTCGATCGTGGAAAGCTCCACCTGCTCCCAGCACACGAACTCGGTAGAGGTCGAAACCAGCCGCTCGGTCTCGTTGTAGAAATCGAGGCCGACTTCGGTCGGATAGTTCGATTGGTTGGACCGAACATCCAGAAGTCATCAGGATCAGCCAGGTGTTCGCGTAGGTCGTCGGTCCGTTCGGGTTGGTGTACCGGACATCTCCGTTGATGGCCCCGGAGATCGTCTGGTAGCCGCCGGGCTGGCCGAAGAGCAACGTCGGCGTGCCGGTCAGACGATCCAAGCCGGTCGTGATGGCGACTTTGGTCGGGTCACCGCTTACCGGCAAATTCGGGTCTGCCTGGATCGCGATCGCCCGATAGCTTTGTACCGCAGTACCACTCCCACGGATCACCGCGTCGCCCATCAGCCCGTCAAACTTGGTGGGCTGGTCATTGGCCGGATTGATCACCCAACCGATCAAATAGCCCGCCGGGCAGGGAGCCGCGGGGACGGTAACGGGAGCGCTGCCCGCAATCGTCACGCCATCGGGGTCGAACACCACCTTTCCATTGACCGAGGTGAAGACGTCGAAGTCGTTCTCTTTGCAGATAAATTTGGTGTTGAAGTCTTGCGTCGCTGGGCAAACCCAGTGAAACCTGAGCTTCACCGACTGGTGCTCTGCGCAGGTGGCGCCCTTCGGGCAAACGACGCCAACCTCGATCTCGGTTTTTTCGGCCGGCGCTCCGTCTACCGACACTGTCCCTTTCACGTATTTGGGGAAGACGATCACGCTCCCCGGCGTCGATTGGTCAGCCAGCGACGCGGGCGCATCGTTGGCAAAAGCGGGGCTCGCCAATGCTAGGGCCGGCGCCAGAAGCCACAGTGGGCGCGTGTATCTGTCGATGAAGTTCTTGCGTTGGTACATGTTTGAATCTCCTTAGCCACCCATGACGGGTGCAGTACCATTGGCAAGCGGTATGCCAAGCGAAGGCGTCTGGGTTTCGTTGAATTCAGGGGTTCTCTTCACCTTAAAACTGAAATTTAATCCGAAAAGCGGGATTATTTTTATGGAGTACAGTCCGATTTTTCGGACCGGCGCGGGATTGCTTCGTGATTTGCGTTAGATTTCCGCATGTTCGTGGGCGGCGGCGGGAGGATAGGGGGTCATTTTCGCAAGCTCGCCGGATCCCAGGGTCAAGATACCGTGCGCCGACCCGGCATCATCGGTCTCCAAGCGGCAAGGATCGGGCCAGCCGCGGCTGCAGCGGCGGTGATTTGGGCGGGCAGCTCCAGTGTTGGAGAGACCTTCCAGTCACAAAACGGCGAGCAAATCAATCAACCGGTGCGAAGAGGGCGACAGCGCCCCATAACGCGGCCCATAGTGCGACAGACATCAGCAAGATGATGAGGAGCGCAGATCCTTTGTTCAGCGGCTCTGGTCGCATGCCGATGGGCCGTCTCTGAAAATTGGCGGAACAAAGGGGCCATGAGCTTCGGGTTCCCGCTGTTCAGCTGGCGTAGCTGGTGCCCTTTTCGGCGCACTTGCGTTGTTGGTTCGGTGCACCAGGCGCAGCCGGCGCCCCGCAATCGGACAGCGTGAAAATTGCGGCTCGCGACGAGCTCTCAACAGACTTGAAAAAGTGCGCCAATCCATCTGTACGGCTGTGGGGCCTTGGGTGTCGGAACGTCGCGGCGTCTTTCTTCGACGCCCTCATCGACCCTGTGCGCAAGCGTCGTGCCATGTCGGCGTTTCCGCCAATTCCTACGTTTCACCCATTCGGCAAGACAGCCGCGGTATCTGGTCGGGGACGCGCCCCATGCACTCGCGTCCCGATTTTCCAGACCGGCGCGGCAGGCTAGAGGCCGGTGCGCATATCGAGCTTGCGGATCTTCTCGAACAGCGTTGAGCGCGACACTCCGAGGAGCTTAGCGGCATCTTCGACGCGGCCGCCGGCCCGCGTGAGCACAGCACGGATATGCTGCCGCTCGGCTCGGCGGCGAATTTCTTCGAGGCTTGTAGAAGGGCTTGCGACCGCCTCCGGCTCGACCTTTTCAAGGGAAAAGAGCGCTTCTTTCCCAATCCAGGCTGAGTGCGACAACGCTACCGCGCGCTCGACACGGTTTCGCAGCTCGCGCACATTGCCGCGCCAAGGATACTCGAGCAGGGCCTGCTCGGCGTCCGGGGTGAAGCCGTGCAGGTCGCGGGCAAACGCCTGCGCGAACTCTCGCATGAACAGATGTGCGAGCGGCAAAATGTCCTCGGGTCTGTCGCGAAGCGGAGGGATCTCGACGGAGATCACATTGATCCGAAAGTAAAGGTCTTCGCGGAAGCGACCCTCTACAACAGCGCGTTCGAGGTCGGCGTTGGTCGCGCAAATGAGCCGGGCGGCGGTTTTGATCACCGCCTCCCCCCCGACGCGGGAAAAAGTGCGCTCTTGAATCAGGCGCAGCAGCTTCGCTTGCATCGGCACCGGCAGTTCACCGACCTCGTCAAGGAACAGGATACCATTGCGCGCGCGCTCGACATACCCATGATGGCGCCCTTGGGCCCCGGTAAAGGCGCCCTTTTCGTGGCCGAACAGCTAGACTCTCGATGAGCTCACCGGGAATCGCCGCGCAATTCACGGCGATAAAGGGATCTTGGAGACGCGTCGAGATTTTATGGACAAAATGTGCGGCGACCTCCTTGCCGGCGCCGCTCTCTCCGGAGAAAAGCAGGGAGCTATCGATATTGGCGACGCGCCTCAGCAGCATCTCCACTTCACGCATCGCTGCCGACGTGCCGAGCGCGCCGGTGGCCCCCGGCTGGAGTGCGAAAAGCCGAGTTATGCGCTCGAGCAGATCGGGGAGAGCATAGGGCTTGGCGATGTAGTCGACCGCACCCGCCTTCATGAGGCGCACGGCCTGTTCGACTTCGCCGTAGGCGGTGACAAAGAGGAACGGTTTTCCACCGAGTTGTGGCAGAACCTGCAGGAAGAGGTCTTCGCCGCTCATATCAGGCAGCCTGATGTCGCAAACGACGAGATCCGGCCGCACTGTAGACAATCCTTCGAGCGCCTCCTTACCTGTCCGCCACCAAATCGGCCGATAGCCTTCGAGCTCCAGCCGATGGGTGAGCGTACCGCCTTGAGTGAGGTGGTCCTCGATGACACCGATCAATTTCTTATCATGCGGCATCGAGCGCCTCCTGCGGCACGATGGGGAGTATCACTATTATCCGCGTGCCGACTGCCGGGTATTCGACCTCAGCACGCCCGCCTAGCCGGTGGATCAAATGGCCGGTCATCCAAAGTCCGAGGCCTTTGCTTTGTTGCCGGTTTGCGGTTGCCGCACTCGCTTGGTCGAGCAACGCGGTCATATCCTCGGGAAGACCTGGGCCCTCGTCAGAGACGACAATTCGAAGGGTCCGGTCCGAGCACGATGCCATTACAGCGACGGTTCCGCCGGCAGGCGAAGCCGCACAGGCATTCAGCAAAAGGTTTAATGTGATCTGTCGTACTGCGGGCCCGTCAATCTGGAGTGGCTCCGACACATAGTTGCGCCACTCGAGATGCAGTCCACGGATGCCGGTCTCATGCTGAACTAGGAACGGCAAATCGTCGAGATCGCTACGGGTTAATTGGCTCGTGTCAGATCCGCCTTTATAAGTTACCAGGGCCGCTCGAGCGACATTGCGAATCCCGGCCAGCCCGCGCTTGAGAAAATCGAGCGAAGTCTGGAGCACGGCCGGGTTGCTGCCATGGGCTTGGATTGTGTCAATGGCATTCAGCATCCCGCCGAGCGGGTTGTTCACCTCATGCGCCATCCCCGATGCGAGCCGTCCCAGCATCGCGTATTTTTCTTGCTCGGCGAGCTGAGATGCGAGGGTTTGGCGCTCGCTGACTGCGCGCGCCATTGCATTGAACCGGTCGAACAGCTGTCCGAATTCGTGGGCAATCCTGCCCTCGTAGCCCCGCGGGATCGGCTCGACAGTGCCGTTCCGTACCCGCTCCACATAATAGATGAGGACACTCAAAGGCCGCAGCATTCGCTTCAGTGCGAAATAACCAGCGAACGCGAAGGCGAGCGTCAGTCCCCCGTTGACTGCAACGAGCGCGAGCAGGATTTTCCGCCGGGTCCGCAGCAGCCCGGCGATGTCGATTTCCGCGAAAACGCGCCCGACGGGGAACCCGTCACTGCGCACCGTTCTCGTCAGCCATGCGCGGCCGGCCTCGGCATCGACGCGGAGACCATCCTCAGCCCCCATACGCTTGAAAAGCTTATCCGGAACAGGGCTTTGGAACGGGAAGCGTTGAGGATCGGACGCCGCCAGAATCCTACCGTCCGGCAGCGCCACGATTGCGAAGCGAGGTTCGATGCCGGGGTACCGGCTTCGCGAGCGGTCCAAAGCCTCGAATACCTCCCACACATCTTTCCGGACCAGACCTGGGAGAATGGCGGCGGAGAGACCGTCGAGATAGGCGCTAGTCAGCACTCGAAGATTGGTCTCCTGATCCTCAGCGAACCGCCAGAACACAACTTGCGAGATCGCGGCAGCGCCGGTGATCATCAGGCTGGCTGCCAGCACGGGAACCTTTATCAATAACGGCCAGGCCGCGATGCGCAAGAGTCCCAGCATCAAATTTGCGCTCTGACGAACTGCCATTTCTCGGCAGTGCTGTCATAGAGACTGCGGCTCGCCGTCGTAAAACCATCGAAGGCCAGCATTGACAGGATCTCGCGGCCGAGGCGATCCGAGGTCATGCCGAGAAGCCCAGTCGCGAGCTTCTGAACGTCGGGATGGTTGCGCGATGCATCGAGCGCTACGATCGGGGGAAAGCCGAGCGGCTCGGAGCGGAACACGATCCGCGTATTCTCGACGAGATCGGGTTCCTTCTCCTTCATGACCTCCCAGATGTAACCGTCAACGCTGCCGCTCTCGGCGAGCCCGTTGCCGACCGCCCGGATCGTGTTCCGATGGCTATAGGTGAAAAAGAAGTTTTGGAAGAATCGGACCGGTGACAGTTGCCGCAAGGCAAGCATCCAGTAGGTAACCAGATAACCTGCCGTGCTATCGGGGTCGGAAAAGGCATGTACGGTCCCACGGATGTCGTCAAATGTCTTTACCTTGCTGGCCTTGTTGGCGATCACATAAGTCTGGTAGAGGGGTTGCCCCCGGTAGAGGGGGACGGCGAGCAAAGCCAGCTGATCCGCGTATTGCACATAGGGAAAATCGCAGACCCAGGCCGCGTCGAGTTGGCCAGATCGCAGCATAATCCAGATCTCCTCCTGCGTTCGCCGCTTGACCAGCTCGACCGGACGCCGCAGCTGTTGCGCCAAATAAGCCTGCAGCAACGATAGAAGTGTCATGTCGTTGTCGAGGAAGACCGGCGTGAGCCCGAAGCTGAAGCTTTCTTCGCCGGCTTTTGCCAGAGCTGGCGCCGCCAAGAGCGCGGCAAGCCCGCAAAGGATCTTTCGGCGGTGGATCCGCCGCTGACGCCAGGGCTCATCGCGATTCAAAGTCAATCCCCTTCCGCTCCCCCTTGACGACGCTTTCGGCAGCCTGGCTGGGGTGACTACCAGCAGAACGGTTTAAATTTTGCGCAAGCTTAGCACAAAAGAGTTAGAGTGGAAATATCAGGTTCATTCGGTTAACCCTGAATGTTTGGTTAAGATAATCTTGGCTACTTGGTTATCACTGAATGATTGGTTAATACAATATTAGGGGCGGATGGGCCAAATCTTCATCTCGGGGCCGAACCCTCTCAGCGGCGGCGGGACGATGGCGCCCAGCTCGATGGCAACCTCAACACGCCGCAGACTTCGAAACTCCACCACGAACGTGGACGCTAACGGTATCGTCCGCGAATGGCACGAAGCGCCCCGCGGCGTGCATACGGACAGTGTAATCGACTCTGATAGCCGATCCCTTCAGTCGAACAACAGGCGGAAGCCCACGGGCCAGACCGGGCTGTCGGTCCACTTGGCTCGATCCGTTCTGCGTTCCAGGCGCACGGTTCCTTCGAGAGGCTGGGTCAGGTGGAGTTCGGGCCGGCGCGCAAACACCCCCCGACCGCCAGCGTCATCTTGCGAAGAAGCAGCCGATGTTGCCAAAATAGGACGGGGACGTTGACGCAATAGACGTTGCGCGATACCCGCCCTTGAACAACGCTTCGACGAGTTCGTGGTAATGTTCGTGAAAGGCGTTGTGCTCGCCCCGCTGCATAAAGAGGGTCGTGTATCTTCAGATTCGAGGCACTGCCAACAGATCCGAGGCACTGCCAATGAGCCCGGATTTTCCCTTCTCGCCGACCCCGCCGTTGAAGACGGGTTTTACGAATCCCGACCCGTGCTTCTCGATGAGATGCTGGATCTCTCCCTCGCTGGCGTCATCTCTCCCGCGCTGGCGTCGGGGCCGAGCACCTCGGCCGTAGGGAACCCGGCGAATTGCAGCAGCTTCGCGCCGTACAGCATGCCGGTGACCTCCATATCTTCCTTCTCTTTTCCGCGGTCAGCGGGTCGGCAGGACGCGCCGCCATCCCTTGAGGAACCGGTTGCGCTTGGCTTGGTCGAGATCGGTCAAGAGCTCTGGCCCGACCCGGATCGGTCGGAAAAAGCTTTCGTGTTCCATTGGGTTGGGCGAAACATCGTCGCGCACGGAGCCGAGCGACCGAGCCCCGAGCCGCGTCTGACCAACTTTTGAAAGCAGATAATCGAGGAACAGCTTCGCGGCGTTCGGGTGCGGGGCGCCTTTCGGGATGAACGCAATGCGCGACATGACGATTGTTTAATTCGCCGGCAGGACTACGCCGAGCGAGGGTTCCTGCTTGGCGCGCTCGAACGCTGCGCTCCGGATCGTAGGTCGCCCCCTCTCCTCTGACGGCCTCGGGCTTGCCTGCCAGCAACCGGGCCAGTTCGGTATGCGTCTTCGGTGTTTCCGCCGCGGGCAGCAACCCTTTGTTGTAGGCGATCGCGACGGGCTCGGCGGTAACGCCATAAGCCCGGTAACCGCGGCGTCTACGGTCCGCGCATAGGAGGGATCGTAGCCGTCCGGTATCTGCGCCAAAGCCTGACCCCACATCCCGACCAGAGCGGCGACAGCAGATACGGCCGGCAACGGTGCTGCGGTATGCGCACGTGCATGGGCAGCATATCGACCGGGCAATCGAGGCGATCGGCAGAACACACTGGAACTGCCGGCGAACAAACGGGCAGCACGATTACACAGCAATTACACAGAGGCTCTCGCGGGGAGCCGGCGGTACCGCCCGAAATCAACAGGAAAAAGAATTTGCTTGAAAGAGCTTAGACCCTGGAGGCCGGAAGCGGAATCGAACCGCTGTACGAGGATTTGCAGTCCTCTGCATAGCCACTCTGCCATCCGGC
This sequence comes from uncultured Alphaproteobacteria bacterium, assembly GCA_963700185.1. Taxonomy (GTDB): domain Bacteria; phylum Pseudomonadota; class Alphaproteobacteria; order ATCC43930; family CGMCC-115725; genus AP-15. Next base: position 208,953 of record CAVOWP010000008.1, on the reverse strand, counting down.
CGGCTCGGGTCGCGGCATATAGGCGCGTGACGCGCAGCTGGTCAAGCACCGGGCACAGCGCACGCGCTTGTTGCCGGTAGGCGGTGCGCTCCATATATTGGTTAGTCAAAGGTTTTCCTAAAGAGTTGAGAGAAATGGCACGCGTCACCGTTGAAGATTGTGTTGTCAAAGTCCCGAACCGATTTGAGCTCGTGCTGCTCGCCGCCCAGCGTGCGCGTGAAATCACCTCCGGGGCGCCGCTGTCGATAGATCGCGACGACGACAAGAACCCGGTCGTTGCGCTGCGCGAGATTGCCGACGAGACGGTCGCCCTCGATCATCTGAAATCCTCCGTGGTGCGCGGCATGCAGAAGCATGTCGAGATCGACGAGCCGGAGGAATCTCAGGAACTCGAACTCGACACCGCCTTGTTCGGCGTCGGGGCCCCGGCGGGCGCCCTGATGGATGCGGAACTCGATGCCGAACTCGATGCCGATGCCGAGGAAGCCGAAAACGGCGAGGATACGGAGGAGGAGAGCGAGGACGAGGAGGTTCTCGCCGCCGAAACTCCCGCCGACCTTGCGCAGCTCGACGAGGACGATGAACTCGCCGAAGACATGTTGGAAGTCGAGGAAGAAGTCGATCTCGCCGACTCCCCCGAGCCCGACAGGCCGGGTGATTTCGACGAGGAGCTCTGATCGCGGACAATGCGCCGAGCCGGCTGAACGGCGCTCAAAATGAAACTCGCACCGCTCCATCGGAATGGCCGAACCGACGGTTACGGTCGCGACAAGACGGGGAAAACCTCGCCATGATGCGGCAGTTCGAGCTGGTCGAACTCGTCAAATCCTACGACCCGAATGCCGACGAGGACGCGCTCAACCGGGCTTACGTCTATTCGATGAAGGCCCATGGCGCGCAGCTGCGCGCTTCGGGCGATCCTTATTTCTCCCATCCGGTCGAGGTCGCCGGCATCCTGGCTCAAATGAAGCTCGATGCCGCCTCGATCGTGACGGGTCTCCTGCACGACACCGTCGAGGACACGGTCGCCACCCTCGACGACATTGCCCGCGTGTTCGGGCCCGAGATCACCCGGCTCGTCGACGGCGTGACCAAGCTGTCGCGAATCGAGCTGCAGTCCGACCAGACCAAGCAGGCCGAGAATTTCCGCAAGCTCGTGCTCGCGATGTCCGAGGACATCCGGGTATTGCTCGTCAAGCTGGCCGACCGTCTGCACAACATGCAGACCTTGCGGTTTATCGAGGACGGCGAGAAACGCCGGCGGATCGCCCGCGAAACAATGGATATCTATGCCCCGCTGGCCGAGCGGCTCGGCATGCAGCGCATGAAAGATCAACTCGAGGACTTGGCTTTTGCCGAGCTGCACCCCGACGCGCGCGCGAGCATTGTCGCCCGGCGCGATTTCTTGCGCGACAAGGGGGCCGGTGTCGTGCCGCGCATTCTCGCCGAGCTGCACCGCAAGCTGGAAGAGGGCGGGGTGCCGAGCGCGATCGTCTCCGGCCGCGAGAAATCGGCATACTCGATCTGGCGCAAAATGCAGCGCAAGAACGTCGCGTTCGAGCAGCTTGCCGATTTGATGGCCTTCCGCGTGCTCGTCGACGATGTCGGCGACTGCTATCACGCGCTCGGCATCATCCATTCCGCCTATCACGTGGTACCCGGCCGCTTCAAGGACTTCATATCGACCCCGAAGCCGAACAATTACCGCTCGCTGCATACCGGGGTCATCGGCCCCGAGCAGCAGCGCATCGAAGTGCAGATCCGCACCCGCGAGATGCACGATGTCGCCGAACTCGGGGTCGCTGCGCACTGGACCTACAAGGACGGTGCGCCAAAGACCGAAGGGCCGCAATATCGCTGGCTGCGCGAGCTCTTGGATATCCTCGACCATGCGGCGGGGCCGGAAGAGTTTCTCGAGCACACCAAGCTCGAGATGTTTCAGGACCAGGTGTTCGCCTTTACCCCCAAGGGCGATCTGATTGCGCTGCCGCGCGGCGCCACTGCGGTCGACTTCGCCTATGCGGTGCATTCCGAGATCGGCGACACCTGCGTCGGCGTCAAGATCAACAGCCGGCTGGTCCCGCTGCGCACCCAGCTGCAAAACGGCGACCAGGTCGAAATCGTCACCTCAAAGGCGCAGACGCCCTCGCCGACCTGGGAGCGGTTTGTCGTCACCGGCAAGGCGCGTGCCCGCATCCGCCGCTTTATCCGCACGCAGCAGCGTACGCAATATCTCGATCTCGGGCGCGCCATCGTGCAAAAGGCGTTCCGCCAGGAAGGTCAGGAATTTTCGGAACGGCCGCTCGAGGCGGTGCTGAAGACCTTCAACTGCTCGACCGTCGAGGACCTTTATGTCGCGGTCGGGCAGGGGCTAGCGACCGGGCGCACCGTCGTCAACGCGGCATTCCCGCAGCAGCACGAGCCCAAGGCCAAGGTCGTCTCGCTGGATCGAGCGCGACGCCGGGCCAAACGCAACGACATCGCCGTGCCGATCCGCGGTCTCATTCCGGGCATGGCGCTGCACTTTGCCGGCTGCTGCCACCCGTTGCCGGGCGATCGCATCGTCGGGATCGTCACGACCGGGAAGGGGGTGACAATCCACACGATCGACTGCGAGACCCTGGAGAGCTTCGCCGAAACCCCGGAGCGCTGGCTCGATGTCGCTTGGAGCAACGACGACGATGTCAACCATGTCGGCCGCCTCAACGTGACGATCGCCAACGAGCCCGGCAATCTGGGCAGCCTGACCACTGTGATCGGCAAGCAGGGCGGTAACATCAGCAATCTGAAGATCACCAACCGCTCGCCGGATTTTTTCGAGATCATGATCGACATCGAAGTCGCCGACGTTAAGCAGCTGACGACGATCATCGCCGCATTGCGCGCGACCCCGGTCATCAACTCGGTCGAGCGGGCGCGCGGCTGAGCGCCGCCGCAGGTAGTTTGATGATTCTCGGCATCGGCAGCGACATGATCGATATCCGTCGAATCGAGCAGGCGATCGAGCGCTTTGGCGATCGCTTTCTCGATCGCATTTTCACCGATGCCGAGCGCCGCAAATGCGATCGGCGCGCCAACCGCTCGGCCAGCTACGCGCGGCGGTTTGCCGCTAAGGAAGCTTGTTCGAAAGCGCTCGGCACCGGGTTTCGCAACGGCGTATTCTGGCGCGACCTCGGGGTCGTCAATTTGGCTTCGGGGCAGCCCTGCATGCGGCTGACCGGTGGCGCCTTGCGGCGGCTCGAAGAGATCACGCCGGAAGGGATGACGGCTCGGCTCGACATTACATTGACCGATGAGCCGCCGCTCGCCCAGGCCGTCGTGATTATCACTGCCGTCCCGGCGCAAGAACGAAGGATTTTCGAGCGGGCATATCCTCAATTCAACTCGTGACATGGGCTTGGCTCATCCCGCCTTCCAGGCCCCCAAGGAATTCCATGAAATCCAAATCCGGCCCTACGGTCCTGACCCGGAAAAAATCTGCCGGCGGCATCCTCGACACGATAAAGACGATCGTCTATGCCGTGCTAATCGCACTCGTCGTGCGGACAGTCGCCTATGAACCATTCAACATTCCGTCGGGATCGATGGTCCCGACTTTGCTGGTGGGCGACTATCTGTTCGTTTCGAAGTTCTCGTACGGGTACAGCCGTTACTCTCTGCCACTTGGATTGCCGCTGTTTTCCGGACGAATTTTCTTCCATTCACCGGAGCGCGGCGACGTCATTGTCTTCAAATTGCCGACCGACAATTCGACCGACTACATCAAGCGGGTGATCGGGCTGCCCGGCGATCACATCCAGATGAAGAACGGCATCCTCAACATCAACGGTCAGCCGGTGCCGCGCAGGCGCATCGAGGACTACCTCTATCAAGAGGGGAACGGCGCCATCATCCCGCTTACCCAATACATAGAAACGCTGCCGAACGGCGTGCAGCATCGCATCATCGAGATGAGCGACAACGGGCCGCTCGACAACACCCAAGAGTATGTCGTCCCCCCCGGCGACTATTTCATGATGGGCGACAATCGTGACAACTCGCAGGATAGTCGGGTATTATCCGCTGTCGGCTACGTACCGGCCGAGAACCTGATCGGGAAGGCACAGTTCATCTTTTTCTCGACGAATGGGTCGGCCCGGCTCTGGGAAATCTGGAAATGGCCGTTCGCGATACGGTATGGCCGGCTGTTCCACGGCGTCCAAGGCATCGATTGACTGCCGACCTCGCGCAAAAAATCGGGTATTTCTTCGCTCGGCCCGAACTCCTCGAAGAAGCCCTCACTCATCCGAGCGCGCTCGCATCCAAGCATAGTCGCGGCCGCCTCGGCAGAAAGCCCACTCACCGCGGCTATGAGCGCCTCGAATTTCTCGGCGATCGAGTTCTGGGCCTTGTCATCGCCGATCTCTTGTGGCGGCGCTTCGAGAGCGAGCCCGAGGGACACCTGACGCGCCGTCTGACGCATCTCGTTCGTGGCGAAGCACTCGTGCGCGTCGCCGAGACGATCGGGCTCGGAGACCATCTGCTTCTGTCGCGTGCCGAACAGGCGGCCGGAGCCGCCGCCAACCCCGGAATTCTCGCCGATGTCTGCGAGGCTCTGATCGCGGCGATCTACCTCGACGGCGGATTCGATGCGGCTTCGGCTTTCGTGCGCCGGTTCTGGCAGCCGCTGATCGATCAGATGGAGGGGCCGCCCCGCGATCCGAAAACCGCCCTGCAGGAATGGGCGCAGGCGCGCGGCTTGGCTCTCCCGACCTACGAACTCGTCGGCACCGCCGGGCCCGACCACGCTTTGCGCTTCACCGTCGCGGCGAAGGTCGCAGGCCATGACGGCGCCGCGGCGACGGCCTCGTCAAAGCGCATCGCCGAGGCCAGAGCCGCAGAGCTGCTGCTCGAACGGCTAGTCTCCGGGGTTTAGCCTAGTCGTCGTTCCCGCGAAAGCGGGAATCCAGGGGGCAAGGTCGCAGCTATAGCCCTGGACCCCCGCCTTCGCGGGGGCGACGATAACCCGCTGTGAAGACCATCTTTCGCCAGGCTGTTAGGTGTCCCATCAAGGGACGGGGCAGCTGCCGGGTGTGTCGCACGGGGGTGGCACTGGAAGTGTGGTTGCCGTCACTACCGGTGAACTTGGCCCCTCGGTACCGCTGCTGAGGGTGACGGTCACTTTGTAGCGATAAGGTGTCGCGGGACTTAAGCTCAGATCGCCAAAGCTCTGCCCCGAGACCGAGCCGACCGGCGTAAAGCTGTTGTCGGCGCCACCCGCGCGATTGACCGTATAGGTTTGGGCACCGGCGGACGGGGTCCAAGCAATCGCTGCGGCCATATTCGAAACATCATTGACCACAATCCCGAACCGAGCGGCGTCAGCTGGCGCAGCCGGGCTCTGGAGATGCCCGCCCGTGAGCCGGTCGAGCATAGCTTTGATGGTTGTGATTTGCCGCCCGGCCTTAACAGCATAATTGAAGTTTGTGTAACCCCACCAATCCCAGCACCCGAAAGGGTTGAGGGGCGTGAAGGGATCGGTGGCGGGATTGCCGACGATGCTTTGCGGATAGAGGATGATCAGGCGGTTGGTGTCGGCCCACTCGTTATAGCCGGCATGCTGGATGTAGTGGTCCTGAATGGTTTCGAAGTTTTGCTTGCAGCCATGCAGCGCGATATGCACTCGGCACGGCTGCTGCGCGGCGCAAGAGGCCGGAACGTAAACATACCCGGTGTCGGCCATGCTATAGGAAGCGGGGGATTTGGGAGACGTCAGCTCCCGCTGATCGAACGCGATGAGCTTCCCGGAAAGCGCGCCGCGGTTCTTGGAGTTGAGGGCGCCGTAGATGTGCTGGAGAATTATGCCAGCCTGATCGTAGTTGCAGTGATCGATGTAATCGCCTTCATTTTTGTTGCATGGCTGACCGTAGTCGACCGTCACCTGGGAATGACCCGCGCCGATGGCGCTCTGATAGAACACATTCCCGTCGCTGCGCCCCCCTAAGTAATGCAAATAGAAGCGGTAAGCGGCGTCTCCAACTTTTGGGCTGACGATCGAATCGTTGTAACCGGCAAAGATGTAGATGCGCTGGTTCGCGATATTGTGCGGGTCGTCGATGTCGCCGCCGCGGGCCCATTCGTCGGTTTTCTCGAAGAGCGGCTCAAGGTCGGGGGGCGGCCCTTTCATGCAAGGACCGGTCGCGCTCAAGGCGGGGCCGAGATTGCCCGAGAGACCATCTATCGCTGTTCCCTGTGCACAATAATAAGGCCCGCCGGCAATGACGCCGACGCCTTTCACAATGGACGACCAAGAGACCCCGAACTGCACAGCCATAAAGGCGCCGGACGATATGCCTGAGATCGAGCTTTCCGTTATGTCCGCATTGTAAGCGCCCAACGGCGGGGCAAGGCCTTCAGCCACTGCCGGTACGATGCCGAGCGCGGTGAGGACCGGCATCAGGCGCACCAAACGGGCCGATCTTCGAATCTGATGCATTGGATCTGTCCCTCAGCGGTTTAAGTGTCCGCGCAAAAGACGTGCCAATGCCTGTAAGGATTGGCGAGACGCGGCCTCTGCTCCCGAACACGCGTAAAATATCTTGTTGCGCGTTTGGGAGCGTGTGATCGACCTCACACTGCGAGTGAAATCAGCGTTGTGACGTTATTCGGCGCGAGTTGCGCGAAAGCGCAGCCGCACGTAGTCGGCAATCCAGGTTCCGGTCTCGTCCATCAGGACTGGGCGCAAGAGCTCGGCGATTTCTGCGCGGGCTCGCGATCGGTCCGGCTGAGGCAGCGGATCGAGAAAATCTTCGGCGAAGGTGTCGAGCCATGCTTCGATACCGGTCGGCAGGGTCGTCGGCCGGGGGACGATCGCTATTTCCTCGACGGTGAAATGTGCCTCTTCGAGCTTTTTGCGGTAGGCTTCGGCGGACGGGAAGTACCAGGGGTTCAGGCGATGAACGTCGAGCCCGCGGCGCGCAAGAACCGCCCTCAGGGCGACGATGATCGCCGCGGTGTTGTTGTGGCCGCCCATCTCGGCGACAAAGCGGCCGCGCGACTTCAGCGCCCGGCGCACGCCGGCGAGCACCGCCTCCTGGTCACGCATCCAATGGAGCGCGGCGTTCGAGAACACCGCATCGAACTCGCCGGTAAAGGTCAGCCTCTGGCCGTCCATGACCCTGGCATCAATCCCGCGCGCCCGTGCCGCAGCGACCATGTCCGGCCCGGCATCGACTGCGACCACCGTAGCGCCGGCCGCGACGATCTGTTGGGTCAATACGCCATCGCCGCAACCAAGATCGAGGATGTGCTCACCTGGGGATGGCGCGAGCAGCCCGAGGACGGGGGCCCCGAGGGCCGGGACGAAATGCGCGGTCTCGGCATAACGCTCGGCCGACCAGCGCTGCCGCGCGATTTCCGCCATCGTCAGACTTCCATCCCTTGCACCTGGCGGGCCTCGGCCTCGCGGCGGATCTCCGACAGGGTCGTCCGCGTCGTGATCAGCTCGGGATCCATCTTGAGCTCGATGATCGCCGCCTCTTTGCCGGCGGCCGCCTCCTCGAAGGCCGGCGCGAACTCCTCCGTCCTTGACACTGAGGCGCCAAATACGCCGTAGGCTCGGGCGAGACCGAGGAAATCCGGGTTCTTCAACGCCGTCCCGACGACCCGGCCCGGAAAGCGGCGCTCCTGATGCATGCGGATCGTGCCGTACATCGCGTTGTTGAAGACCAGGATGATCGGCCCGACCCCTTCGAGCATCGAGGTTGCGATCTCCTGCCCGGTCATCATGAAGCCGCCATCGCCGCAAAACCCGACGACCAGGCGGTCGGGATGGACGAGCTTGGCCGCGACCGCGGCGGGCACGCCGTAGCCCATCGCCCCGCTCGTCGGGCCGAGCTGGCGCCCCGGCCGACGGTACTGCAGGAAGCGGTTCGGCCAGCCGCTGAAGTTCCCGGCGTCGCTGGTGATGATCGCGTTGTCGGGCAGGCGATCGCGGAACCAGGTCATCACCTTGCCGAGATCGAGCGCCGCGCCCGTTGCCGTGGGCGCTAGCCCGGCCTCGTATTCCGAACGAACCGCGGCGCGCCAATCCGACCAGCGCGGCGCCGGCACCGGGGGCAGCGCCGCGGCGGCGGCAGCGAACTCGGGCATGCCGGATTGGATCGGGAGACTCGGGCGAAAGACCCGGCCGAGCTCCTCGGCGCCGGCGTGGATATGCACCAGCACCTTGCCCGGGTCGGGAATGCCCATCAGCGAATACGACTGCGAGGTGATCTCGCCGATTTGCGCGCCGACGGCGAGCAGGAGGTCCGCCTCCTTGATCCGCGCGACGAGGGCAGCGCTCGCCCCGGTGCCGAGATCGCCGACGAAGGCGGGCAACCGATTGTCGACGATGTCCTGTCGCCGGAACGAACAGCAGACCGGCAGCTGGTTGGCCTCGGCAAACCTTGTGATGTCGTGGCAGGCTTGGTCGTCCCAGCCGCCGCCGCCGACCAGCATGATCGGCCGCTCTGCGGCGACGAGCAGCCGCCGCATCTCCGCGAGATCTGCGGCGCCAGGATGGGCGCGCACGGGCCGATAGGGCCCGACCACCGCCGCCGCACTATGGTCGCGCAGCATGTCCTCGGGTAATGCCAGCACGACCGGGCCCGGCCGCCCGGAGGTTGCGACCTGAAAGGCCTGGTTGATGAGTTCGGGGACCCTCTCGGCCATGTCGATTTGCGCTACCCATTTGGCAAGCGGCGCGAACATTTTGCGGAAATCGACCTCCTGGAAGGCTTCGCGGTCGATCTGATGGCGCGCGACCTGGCCCACCAGCACGAGCATCGGGGTCGAATCCTGGAAGGCGGTATGGATGCCGATCGAGGCGTTGCAGGCGCCGGGCCCGCGGGTCACCAGCAGCACACCCGGCTTGCCCGTTAGCTTGCCGTAGGCCTCGGCCATGAACGCGGCGCCCCCTTCCTGGCGGCACGTCACGAGGCGGATCTCCGGGGCATCGAACAGGGCGTCGAGGACTTCGAGATAGCTCTCCCCGGCGACGCTGAAGGCCATGTCGACACGGTGGGCGCGCAACGCGGCGACGACGAGCTGGCCGCCGCTGAGAAAATTGGTCGTCATCGCCCCACCTCGAGTCCCGGGTCCACTTGGCCATTTGAGACGATGCCGCGCCCGGACGGAAGAGGTTTGCTGCACCGGGATGCTTCGCGGCCGGACGCCATATAATCGACAGCTTCTATCGGCATCGTGGAATCGTGATCAAGCCGGTCGCGCGCGACGCGCAAGCGAAAAATTGCTAGGCTCTCGCCGCCGAACTGCCGGTCCGAAGGAGCAAATCAGGTCTCGAACGAATGGACGATCAGCGAAGCGAAATTCTTGCGCCACCCGGACGAGTGAGGGTCGACGAGCCGTTGGCTCGTCCTGCTCAGCCGGGCGGCGTCCTGTCGCACCGGCCGCGGCGTTCGTGGGGGCGGCGGCTTGTCTGGCTGCTCTTGCTTGCCGCGATTGTCGCCGCCGCGATCTGGTATTTTCCGCGGCCGCAGACGCAGCCGAAAGGGGGCGGCGGTCAAGCGGGCGCGCCGGTGCCCGTCGGGGTGGCCCCGGTGGAAAAGGGGGACATGCCGGTGACGTTGAGCCAGCTCGGCACCGTTACCCCGCTCGCGACGGTCACGGTCAAAACCCAGATCAGTGGTTACCTGGTGCAAGTCGCCTTCACGGAAGGGCAGATGGTCAAGAAGGGCGATTTTCTCGCTCAAATCGACCCGCGTCCGTACCAGGTGGCGCTCGAACAGGCCGAAGCGCAGCTGGGCAAAGATCAGGCGCTGCTGAAGAACGCGCAAGTGGATTTGCAACGCTACAACACCTTGGTTGCGCAAAACTCGATCGCGAAGCAAACCCGTGACACGCAGGTCTCGCTGGTCGCGCAGGACGAGGCGACGGTCAAAGCCGATCAGGCACAGATCGACGCCCAAAAGCTCAACCTGACCTATTGCCACATCGTCTCGCCGGTCACGGGCCGCGTCGGCCTGCGCCAGGTCGACGCCGGCAATTATGTTCAGAACAGCGATCCCAACGGCATCGTCGTAGTCACACAGCTGCAGCCGATCTCGGTCATTTTCACGCTGCCTGAGGATAATTTGCCCGAGGTGATGAAGCGGGTGAGGGCGGGGGCGACGTTGCCGGTCACGGCCTATGACCGCACCGGCTCGACCGAGTTGGGGCAGGGGAAGCTCTACACGGTCGACAATCAGATCGACACGACGACCGGCACCGTCAAATTACGAGCAATATTCAACAACGAGCAGGAGACCCTGTTTCCGAACCAGTTCGTAAACGTCAAGCTATTGGTCAACACGCTGCACGACGCAGACATTTTGCCCAATTCGGCGATCCAACGGGGCGCGCCCGGAACCTTTGTCTATGTCGTCAAGCCGGAGAAGACGGTCGCGGTGCAAAAGGTCAAGCTCGGTCCGACCGACGGTCAGCAAATCGCGATCCTGTCGGGGCTGGAACCGGGTGAAAGTGTCGTCATCGACGGCGCCGACCGGCTGCGCGATGGAGCAAAGGTGACAATTGCTCCGCCGGTCCAATCGAACCCGGCGGCCGCCGAGGGTTTGCCCCAGCCGCAGGACCAGCAACAAAGACAAGGTTCGGGGCGGCGGCGGAGCACGCCGTGAGCTACCCGGAAGTTCCCCTCACCCACCCAGCCCTGGCGGGCTGGGTCCCCCCTCTCCCGCAATGCGGGAGAGGGGCTATTCGGCGGCTTTGTGCCATCTGGCCCCTCTCCCGCACTGCGGGAGAGGGTGCCGAGCGCAGCGAGGCGGGTGAGGGTCATCCAGCCGCGACGCCGGATGGAGCTCACTCATGAGCCCTTCGCGCATCTTCATCCTGCGCCCGGTGGCGACGACGCTGCTGATGGCGGCGATCATGCTGGTCGGCATCTTCGCCTATCGTTTCCTGCCGCTCTCGGCGCTGCCCGAGGTCGATTATCCGACGATCCAGGTGCAGACCTTTTATCCGGGCGCCAGTCCCGATGTGATGACCTCCTCGGTCACCGCGCCGCTCGAAGTCCAGTTCGGCCAAATGCCGGGGCTCAACCAGATGTCCTCGACGAGCTCGGCGGGAGCGTCGGTCATCACCCTGCAGTTCAGCCTCGACCTCAGTCTCGACGTGGCCGAGCAGGAAGTCCAGGCGGCGATCAACGCAGCCGGCAACCTGTTGCCGTCGGATCTGCCGGCGCCGCCGATCTATGCCAAGGTCAACCCCGCAGACGCGCCGATCCTGACCTTGGCGCTGACCTCCAAGACGATGCCGCTGACCCAGGTCGAGGATCTCGCCGACACCCGTCTCGCGCAAAAAATCTCGCAATTGCCGGGGGTCGGTTTGGTCAGCATCAGCGGCGGGCACCGGCCGGCGGTGCGCATCCAGGCGAATTACCGCCAGCTTGCCGCCTACGGCCTCAACATCGACGATCTGCGTACGACGCTCGCCAATGCCAACGTCAACACGCCTAAAGGCAATTTCGACGGGCCGAGCCGGGCCTACACGATCAACGCCAACGATCAGATCAGAAAGCCGTCCGACTACAACGATTTGGTCGTGGCTTACCGGAACGGCGCGCCGGTTAAGCTGTCGGATGTCGCGCGCGCCACCGAAGGCGCCGAGAATACCAAGCTTGCCGCGTGGATGAACACGGACGAGGCGGTTATCGTCAATATTCAGCGGCAGCCCGGCGCCAATGTCATCGAGGTCGTCGACCGCATCCAGGCGCTCCTGCCGCAGCTGAAAGCGGCGCTTCCCTCGGCGGTCGACGTTGCGGTGCTGACCGACCGCACCACCACGATCCGCGCCTCGGTAGCCGATGTCGAGTTCGAGCTCGGCCTTGCCGTGGTCCTGGTCGTGATCGTAATTTTTGTGTTTCTCCGCAGCCCGTCGGCGACTCTGATTCCGAGTTTATCGGTGCCGCTCTCGCTCGTCGGTACCCTGGCGGTGATGTATCTTGCGGGGTTCAGCCTCAACAACCTGTCGCTCATGGCATTGACGATTGCCACGGGGTTCGTCGTCGACGACGCGATCGTCATGATCGAGAACGTCTCGCGCTATATCGAGGCGGGTGACCCGCCGCTCCAGGCGGCGTTGAAGGGCTCCGAACAGATCGGGTTTACGATCATCTCGCTGACCGTATCGCTGATCGCGGTATTGATCCCGCTCCTCTTCATGCCCGATGTGGTCGGCCGTCTGTTCCGCGAGTTCGCGATCACCCTCGCGGTCACCATCGTCATCTCCGCCGTTGTCGCATTGACGCTCGTTCCGATGATGTGCGCCAGGATCCTGCGCCACCGGCGTGCATCGGAATTGTCACTGGTGGCACGCGAGAGCCAGGAATGGTTCGACGCGCTGATCGCGCAATACGGCAGGCTGCTGAACTGGGTGCTCGACCATCAGCCGCTGACCTTGCTGGTGGCGGTCGGCACGCTCGGTCTCACGGTGTTTCTCTATATCGTGATCCCCAAGGGTTTTTTCCCCGTCCAGGACACCGGGCTCATCCAGGGGATCTCGGAGGCCGAGCCGTCGGTCTCCTTCGAGGCAATGGCGCAACGCCAGCAGACGTTGGCCGCAGCCATCCTCAAGGACCCCGACGTCGTGAGCCTGTCTTCCTTTATCGGGGTCGACGGCACCAACTCGACGCTCAACACAGGACGGTTTCTGATCAATCTGAAGCCGCGCGACGAACGCCACGCCTCGGCCAGTGACGTGATCCGGCGGCTGGAGCGCGAGACGCAAGATGTTGCAGGCATCTCCCTCTACATGCAGCCGGTCCAGGATCTGACCATCGACGCGACGGTCAGCCGCTCCCAATATCAGTTCGTCCTGGAAGACGCCAATCCCAATGAGTTCTCGACCTGGGTTCCGAAATTACTCGAGCGTCTGCAGCAATTGCCGCAGCTCGAGGACGTCTCTAGCAACTACGCCGAGAACGGCCTTTCGGCCTACATTCAGATCGACCGTCCGACCGCCGCGCGCTTCGGCATCACCCCTGCCACCGTCGACAACGCGCTTTACAATTCGTTCGGCCAGCGCATCGTCTCGACGATCTTCACCCAATCGAACCAGTACCGGGTCATTCTGGAAGCCGACCCCGACTTGCAGAAATCCTTGAGCTCGCTGGGGCAGATTTATCTGCCGTCATCGACTGCGACCAATGGCCAAGTCCCGCTGTCGGCGATCGCACAAGTCGAGGAGCAGACGGCTCCGTTGGAGATCAATCATCTCGGCCAATTTCCGTCGACCACTGTCTCGTTCAACCTCGCGCAAGGCGCATCCCTCGGCGAGGCGGTCGATGCGATCAAGCAAACCGAGCAGGAAATCGGCATGCCGGCCAGCATGATAACCGTGTTCCAAGGGGCGGCTCTGGCATTCCAGGCCGCCCTCGGCAACGAGCTCGTGCTGATCATCGCCGCCATCGTTACGATGTACATCGTACTGGGGGTGCTCTACGAGAGCTTTATCCACCCGATCACGATCCTGTCGACATTGCCTTCCGCCGGGGTTGGAGCGCTATTGGCGCTGATGATCGATGGCAGCGATCTCAGCGTCATAGCGATCATCGGCATCATTTTGCTGATCGGCATCGTCAAAAAGAACGCGATCATGATGGTCGACTTCGCGCTCGACGCCGAGCGGAACGAAGGAAAATTGCCGCGTGAAGCGATCTATCAGGCCTGTCTGCTGCGCTTCCGGCCGATCCTGATGACGACGATGGCGGCGCTTTTTGCTGCGCTGCCGCTGATGCTCGGCAGCGGAACCGGCTCGGAATTGCGCCACCCGTTGGGGGTGACGATCGTCGGCGGTCTGATTTTCAGCCAGTTGCTGACCTTGTTCACGACACCGGTCATCTATCTCGGCTTCGACCGGCTGGGCGGCGCGCTGCGCAGCCGGTTCAATCGCGGCGAGGCAGTCACAGAGGGCAGCAGCCGGTGAACCCGTCGGCGCCGTTCATCAAACGGCCGGTCGCCACCACGCTGCTGACCATCGGCATCGCGCTCGCCGGGTTTTTTGCTTATCTGAAGCTGCCTGTCGCGCCGCTGCCGCAGGTTGATTTCCCGACGATATCGGTGTTTGCGACGATGCCGGGGGCGAGCCCGGACACGATGGCGACGACCGTGGCGACGCCGCTCGAACGCCATCTCGGCATCATAGCCGACGTCACCGAAATGACGTCGCAGAGCACGGTCGGCACGACCCGTATCACGCTGCAATTCAGTCTCAACCGGAATATCGATGGCGCCGCGCGGGACGTTCAGGCGGCGATCAACGCGGCGCGCGCGGATCTGCCGACCAGCCTGCGCACCAACCCCACCTATCGCAAGGTCAACCCGGCCGATGCGCCGATCGCGATCCTGGCGATGACTTCGGCTACGCTCACGCGCGGCCAGATCTACGACGCCGCCTCGACGGTCGTACAGCAAGCATTGTCGCAGCTCGACGGCATCGGTCAGGTCGCGATCAGCGGCGCTTCATTGCCGGCGGTGCGCGTCGAGCTCAATCCGCTCGCACTGTTCAAATACGGGATCGGTCTGGAAGACGTGCGCGCCGCGCTCGCCTCGGCCAACGCGCACAGTCCCAAGGGCGCCATCGAAGAGGAGGACCGCCGGTTCCAGATCTACACCAACGACCAGGCAAACCACGCCGCCGATTACCGCCCGCTGATCGTCGCCTATCGCGACGGCTCGCCGGTGCGGCTGACCGATGTCGGGGAAGTGCGCGACTTGGTCGAAAATCTGCGCAATCAGGGGCTCTCGAACGGCAAACCGGCGGTTCTGGTCTTTCTTTACAAACAACCGGGCGCCAACATCATCGATACGGTCGATCGCGTCAAAGCGATCTTACCGCAGCTCGAGGCCTCGATCCCGAGCGCCATCAACGTCGCATTGACATTGGACCGGACGATCACGATCCGGACTTCGCTGCACGACGTCGAGCGCACGCTGATCATCGCGATTATTCTCGTTGTCCTCGTCGTTTTCGCATTCTTGCGGAATTTGCGCGCGACCCTGATCCCGAGCGTCGCTGTGCCGGTCTCGCTGATCGGCACCTTCGGGGTGATGTATCTGCTGGGCTACAGCCTCGATAATCTATCATTGATGGCGCTGACGATCTCGACCGGTTTTGTCGTCGATGATGCGATAGTCGTGCTCGAAAACGTTACGCGGCACATCGAAGCCGGCAAGACGCGAATGCAAGCAGCGCTTCAGGGCGCCGGCGAAGTCGCCTTTACGGTGCTGTCGATGAGCCTGTCGCTCATCGCCGTCTTTGTTCCGATCTTGTTGATGGCCGGCATCGTCGGACGGCTGTTCCGTGAGTTCGCGATGACCTTGTCGATCGCCATCATGATTTCGCTGGCCGTCTCTTTGACGACGACCCCTATGATGTGCGCCTACCTTCTCGCCGATCGACCCGAGCGAGAGCACGGGCGGCTCTATTGGGCCAGCGAGCGTGCTTTCGCCGGGATCCTGAACTTGTATGACCGCAGCTTGCGCCGTGCATTGCAATGGCCATCCCTCGTGATGCTGAGCCTGTTGACGACGCTGTGCCTGGGTTTCTACCTCGTCAAGATTGTTCCGAAGGGATTCTTTCCCACTCAGGACATCGGATTGATGTTCGGCGGCATCCAGGCCGACCAGAGCATCTCTTTCCAGCTGATGGAACAAAAGCTCACCCGGTTCGTCGACATTATACGCCACGATCCCGCGGTCCAGAGTGTCAGTGCGTTTACCCCCGGCGGCGGCCAGACCAATTCCGGGTTCGTGTTCGTGGTACTGAAACCGTTGGCCGAGCGCCAGGTGTCGATGCAGCAGGTGATGGGCCGGTTGCGGCCCAAGTTCAACGAGGTCGCGGGCGCCCGGCTCTACTTGCAGGGGGCGCAGGACATCCGTGCCGGGGCGCGCCCCAACAACGCGCAGTACCAGTACACGCTGCAAGGTGACGACGCCAACGACATCTATGAGTGGGCGCCGAAGCTTGAAGCTGCGTTGCAGAAAGTGCCCCTCTTGACCGACGTCAATCTCGATCAGCAGCAAAAGGGGCTCGAGACCGATCTGATCATCGACCGCGGGACCTCCGCGCGGTTCGGGCTCACGGTCAGCCAGATCGACAATACTCTCTACGATGCCTTCGGCCAACGTCAAGTATCGGTGATCTACGCGGCGCAAAACCAATACCATGTCATCATGGAGGTGGCGCCCGAATTCTGGCAGAACCCCGACACCTTGAATCAGATTTATGTCAGCACCAGCGGCGGCTCAGTTGGCGGCACGAAAGCGACCAATGCCCTTGCCGGAACGGTCCTGACCAAAGTGCCGCCCGCAAATAGCGCCAGTGCACAGACCACCACCGCGCAGATCGCCAGCGACACGGCGCGCAATCTGGCCAACAATTCTCTAGCCAACACCGGCCACGGTGCCACCTCGACGGGCGCTCCGGTCAGCACCTCCCACGAGACGATGGTGCCGCTTTCCGCCTTTGCCCATTTCGGTCCGGGCAACACGCCGCTCGCCGTCAATCACCAAAATCTATTCGTCGCGTCGACGATCTCGTTCAATCTCGCGCCGGGCGCCTCGCTCAGTCAGGCGACGGCGGCGATCGACGATCAGATGCGCCGGCTCGGTGTGCCGGCGTCGATCCATGGCAGCTTTCAAGGTACCGCCGCGGTGTTCCAGAAATCGCTCGAAAACGAGCCGCTTCTCGTTGCCGCTGCGCTGCTCGCCGTCTATATCGTGCTGGGCGTTCTCTATGAAAGCTATATCCACCCGATCACGATCTTGTCGACCTTGCCGTCGGCCGGGGTCGGGGCGGTGCTGGCGCTGATCGCGACGAATACCGAGTTCAGCATCATGGCGCTGATCGGCGTCATCCTGCTGATTGGGATCGTCAAGAAGAACGCGATCATGATGATCGATTTCGCGCTCGACGCCGAGCGCACCCTTGGGTTGACCTCGCGCGAGGCGATCTATCAGGCCTGCGTCAAACGCTTCCGGCCGATCATGATGACGACGATGGCCGCGATGCTCGGCGCGTTGCCGCTGGCGATCGGTTTCGGCGAGGGTTCCGAACTGCGTCGCCCGCTCGGTATTTCGATTGTCGGCGGGCTGATCGTCAGCCAATTGCTCACCCTGTACACGACGCCGGTGATCTACCTCTATCTCGACCGCATGCGTCTGTGGGGCGGGCGCCGTTGGCGGATCCGCCATCCGCACTTCTACTCGGGCCGCATCCCCGAACCCGGCGAATGAGCATGTGTCGCGGCGACACTGGCAGCGCAGAGGGCGCCAGGCAGTGAAGTCTTTCGGCGCCGTTCGTCGAGCGGCCGGTCGCGACCACGCTGCTCACTCTCGGCATAGCCCTCGCCGGGTTTTTCGCTTACCTGAAGCTTCCTGTAGCGCCACTGCCGCAAATCGATTTCCCCGCAATTTCGGTGGTTGCGACAATGCCGGGGGCGAGCCCCCAAACGATGGCGGCGACCGTTGCGACGCCGCTCGAACGCCATCTCGGAGTAATTGCTGATGTCACCGAGATGAACTCGGAGAGTTCAGTCGGTCAGACTTGGATTACGCTGCAATTCGGCCTCAATCGGAACATCGACGGCGCGGCCCGCGATGTTCAGTCTGCAATCAATGCGGCGCGTGCCGACCTGCCGACCAGTCTGCGCCGGAACCCGACCTACCACAAAGCCAACCCCACAGGCCCGCCGATCGCGATCCTCGCGATGACCTCGGACACGCTGACGCGGGGGCAGATCTACGATGCCGCATCGACCGTGGTGCAGCAGGCGCTCTCTCGAATCGACGGCATCGGCCAGGTGACGATCAGCGGCAGCTCTCTGCCGGCGGTGCGGGTCGAGCTGAACCCGCTCGCGCTGTTCAAGTATGGTATCGGGCTCGAAGACGTCCGCGCTGCGCTCGCCTCCGCCAATGCCCGCACCCCCAAGGGCGTCATCGAAGAAGGTAACCGCCGGTTTCAGATCTATACCAATGACCAGGCGAACCGCGCCGACGATTACCGCCCGTTAGTAATCGCCTATCGCAACGGCGCGCCGGTGCGGCTGACCGATGTCGGCGAAGTCCGCAATTCGGTCGAAAATTTGCGCAACCTTGGGCTGTTGAATGGGAAACCGGCAGTTTTGGTAACGCTGTACCGGCGGCCGGCTGCAAACATCATCGACACGGTCGATCGCGTCAAGTCAATCCTGCCACAGATCGCGGCGTCGATCCCTACGGCCATCCGGCTCGAGCTGACAATGGACCGGACCGTGACGATTAAGGCCTCACTGCATGACGTAGAGCGCGCGCTCGTCATCGCCATCTGTCTGGTCGTCCTCGTCGTGTTCGTGTTCCTGCGCAATTTGCGTGCGATCCTGATCCCGAGCGTGGCGTTACCGGTGTCACTGATCGG
Organism: uncultured Alphaproteobacteria bacterium; assembly: GCA_963700185.1. Classification (GTDB taxonomy): domain Bacteria; phylum Pseudomonadota; class Alphaproteobacteria; order ATCC43930; family CGMCC-115725; genus AP-15. The sequence continues at coordinate 190,527 of CAVOWP010000008.1, read as the reverse complement.
CACCTTCGGCGTGATGTACCTGTTGGGCTATAGCCTCAACAACCTGTCGCTGATGGCGCTGACGATTTCGGCCGGATTAGTGGTCGACGATACGATCGTCGTGCTGGAAAACGTAACGCGGCACATCGAGGCCGGAATGACGCGGATGCAAGCCGCTCTGCAAGGCGCTCGCGAGGTCGCGTTTACGGTCTTGGCTATGAGCCTTTCGCTAATCGCAGTCTTTGTGCCGATTTTGCTGATGGGAGGCATTATCGGCCGGATGTTTCGCGAGTTCGCGGTGACCCTTTCGGTGGCGATCGTGATCTCGCTGATAGTCTCGCTGACGACGACCCCGATGATGTGCGCCTATCTGCTGGCCGCCCGATGTGAACGGGCCTCTGGGCGGCTGAACCGAGCGGGCGAGCGTATCTTCGGGGCGTTGCTGAGCGTGCACGGCTGCATTCTGCGCCGAGTACTGCGATGGCCGGCGCTCGTCATGTTGAGCCTGTGCATGACGCTAGGTTCCGCCATTTGGCTTTTTGTGATTGTTCCCAAGGGATTTGTTCCGCTGCAGGACAACGGGTTGATCAGGGGTGGCGTCTGGGCGGACCAAAGCAGCTCGTCTCGGCTGATACAGCAGAAGCTGACCCAGTCTCTCGAAATTATCCATCGGGACCCGGCGGTCCAGACCGTAGGCGGCTCGACAGGGTGGACGAATGACGGCGCAGTGTTCGCAGTGCTGAAACCGCTGTCCGAGCGCGATGTGTCGGTCCAGCAGGTGATGGACCGTCTGCATCGGAAGATCGACGAGATGGGCGCCGATTCCTGGTTTGCCGGGATCCAGGACATCTGGCTCGGCGAGCATTGGAGCCAATACCAGTACACCCTTTTGGGCGACAACATCGAAGACATTTTCGACTGGGGGCCCAAAGTCGAGGCCGTGTTGAGAAAAGTGCCGCTTTTGAAGTGGGTCACTCTCGACCAGCGGCTGCACGGGCTTGAGACGGATCTGATCATCGACCGCAGCAGCGCGGCTCGGCTCGGGCTTACGGTTGGTCAGATCGATAACACCCTCTACGATGCATTCGGCCAACGCCAGGTATCGACTATCTACGCGGCGCAGAACCAATACCACGTCGTCATGGAGGTGGCGCCCGAGTTCCGGCAGAATCCCGAAACCTTGAACCAGATCTATGTCAGCACCAGCGGAGGCTCGGTCAGCGGCACGCAGTCGACTGAGCCGCTGACCGGAACACTGTTCGCCAAGGCGCCGGGTCGGAATAGCAGGAGCGGCGCCGCAGGGACGACCGCTCAGATCGCCGGCGATCCTGCGCGCAACCTGGCGAACAACGCCCTGGCCAATAACGGTCACGGCGCCACCTCGACGGGTGCCGCGGTCAGCACGTCTCAAGAAACCATGGTACCCCTCTCCGCGATCGCCCATTTTCAGCCGGGCAATACGCCGCTCTCGGTCAATCACGAAAATCTGTCTGTCGCCGCGTCGATCTCGTTCAACCTCATGCCGGGCGTCTCGCTCAGCCAGGCGACGACGGCGATCGAAGATCAGATCCGGCAGCTTCACTTACCGGCGTCGATTCACGGCGGCTTCCAGGGCAGCGCCAGAGCCTTTGAGAAATCGCTTGCTGATGAGCCGGTTCTGATCGCCGCTGCGCTGCTTGCGGTCTATATCGTGCTGGGCACGCTTTATGAGAGCTACGTCCACCCGATCACGATCCTTTCGACGTTGCCGTCGGCCGGGGTCGGCGCAGTACTCGCGTTGATCGTCACCGATACCGAGTTCAGCATCGTGGCGCTGATCGGCGTCATATTGCTGATCGGGATCGTGAAAAAGAACGCGATCATGATGATCGATTTCGCTCTCGATGCCGAGCGCAGCCTGGGCTTGAGCTCGCGCGAGGCAATCTATGAGGCCTGCCTCAAACGCTTCCGGCCAATCATGATGACGACGATGGCGGCGATGCTCGGCGCCTTGCCGCTGGCGATCGGCTTCGGCGAAGGCTCCGAACTGCGCCGCCCGCTCGGTATTACGATTGTCGGCGGGCTGATCGTCAGTCAATTGCTCACCCTTTACACGACGCCGGTCATCTACCTCTATCTCGATCGCTTGCGTCTGTGGGGCGGGCGCCGTTGGCGGATCCGCCATCCGCGCTTCTACTCGGGCCGTATCCCCGAACCGGGGGAATGAGCCGCTAAGCGACCATAGCCGCGAGGGGGGATGAAACGCGCGCGCCTCATCGGCGTTCTAACCGCGGTAGTGCTGCTCTCCGCATGCACGGTCGGCCCCGATTACAGGCGGCCGAGCGCCCCGGTGCCGGCCCAATACAAGGAGGCCGGCTGGAAGGTCGGAGAGCCGCTCGACGCGATCGACCGCGGCGCCTGGTGGTCGGTTTACAAGGATCCGCTGCTCGCCGATCTCGAAAAGCAAATCGACATCTCCAACCAGAACCTCGTGGCTGCCGAGGCGGCGTTCCAGCAGGCGGAATGGATTGTCGCCCAGGCCCGCGCAGCCTTCTTTCCGACCGTTGATCTGAATGCGAGCGCGCAGCGCCAGCGAACCGGCGGCGGCTCCAGCAGCAGCACGGGGGCCGGCCGATCCGGGTTCACCAGCAGCTCGTTCAGCACCTCCACGTCGGCGAGCTGGACGCCGGATCTGTGGGGGCGGATCCGCCGTACCGTCGAAGGCGATGTCGCGAGCGCTCAGGCGAGCGCCGGCGATCTCGCCAGCGCGCGCCTGTCGGCTCAAGGCTCGTTGGCCAGCGACTATCTGCAGCTGAGGACATCAGACGAGCTGAAGCGCTTGCTCGACGCGGTGGCCTCGTATTATGCCGAAATCGCTGCGCATCACCCGGAACCAGTATCAGAGCGGCACCACGGACCAGTCGGCCGTCTCCCAGGCCGAGGCGCAACTCGAGAGCACCCAAGCGCAGGCGATCGCAGTCGGGGTGACCCGCGCCCAGCTCGAGCACGCGATCGCGGTTCTGATCGGCAAGCCGCCCGCCGAATTTTCGATCCCGCCGACGGAAGCGATGATCGCGGTGCCGGTGATACCGCCAGAGATGCCGTCCGCGCTGTTGGAGCGCCGCCCGGACATCGCCGCCTCAGAGCGGTTGATGGCGGCCTCCAATGCCCAGATCGGCGTTTTCGTGGCGGCGTTTTATCCCAATATCTCTCTTACGGGCGATTACGGGACTTCGGCGTTGACGTTGAACCGTCTGTTGGCCACTACGAGCCGCTTCTGGGCATTCGGCTCGACCCTCGTGCAGACCGTATTCGACGCCGGCGCGCGCAGCGCCCAAGTCGAGGAGGCCAGCGCCGTCTTCGACCAAGACGTCGCGAATTACCGGCAGACCGTGCTGACGGCCTTCCAGCAGGTCGAGGACCAGCTCGCCGCTCTGCGCATTTTCGCCCAGGAAGCCGAGGTTCAGGACAAGGCCGTGGCCGCGGCATTCGAGGCCGCGCGGATCCTCAACAACCAGTATCTGGCCGGCACCGTCGCGTTTACCAGTGTTATCGTGGCCGATCAGACAGCGCTGGCCAACGCCGAGACGGCCGTCAATATCCGGCAGAGCCGGCTGGTCGCCAGCGCGGCGCTGATCCAGGCACTGGGCGGCGGCTGGGACGCCGCGCAATTGCCGAGCCGCGAGCGCATCGACGAGGACGCTCCGCTAAATTTCAGCCCGCTGCCGCCACCGATACCCGAGGTAAGTGCCCGCTGAGGCCGCTCAAGCCATTGTGATCCGCAAATCGCGCGGATGCGGTAGAATTGGTTAATGACCGTGAAAGGGAGGAGAGATGGCTTACCAAAGCATGGACCGGCCGCGTTACGTGGTCCCCGCCCTGGGCAGCATCTATGCGGCTCTCGAGACCTACAGCTGGCCGCTGGTGCGTGCCGCGACCGGGTTCTTTTTTCTGCCGCACGGCATGCAGAAGCTGTTCGGGTTCTGGGGCGGAGATATTGTGAAAATCGCCGCCGGCTTTGACAAACTGGGGTTCCACCCGTCATTGTTCTGGGCCTATTACATCGCCTGCCTGGAGTTCTTCGGCGGTATCTGCCTGATCCTTGGCTTATTCACGCGGCCGGTAGCGGCATTGTTCGCCGGCTTCATGTTTGTCGCAGCGTTCTACGTCACGATTCAGCGGGGCTGGTTCTGGGCTAACGGAGGCATGGAAGTGCCGCTCTATCTGCTGCTGATCGTCCTCGCGATATTGATCCGCGGCGGCGGCCCGCTGTCGCTCGACAGCCGCCTCGGCCGCGAAATCTGACGGCGCTAGCGGCCACCTGCTCCTTTGGTTCAGCGGATTGACACTGCCGCCGCCGCCGCGAACACTCGGCCCCCACAGCCGGGAAAACGAGAGGGCGTGGTGGAAGAGGGCGGAAGACTGGGTGTCGATATTGGCGGCACTTTCACCGATGTGGCGCTCGAAGCGGGCGGGCGCCGCTACAGCGCCAAGATCCTGACCACCCCGGAGGCGCCCGAACGCGCCGTTCTCGAAGCGATTGGCACGGTGCTGCGCGAAGCGGCGCTGGTGCCGGCGGATTTGTCGATCATCATTCACGGCACGACCTTGGCGACCAACGCGATCATCGAGCGCAAGGGCGCCAAGACCGCCCTCCTTACCACCGAGGGCTTCCGCGACACGATCGAGATCCGGCACGAGAACCGGTTCGAGCAATACGACGTCAACATCGACCTGCCGCCGCCGCTGGTGCCGCGCCGACTGCGTTTTCCGGTGCGCGAGCGCATTGACGCGCGCGGCCGGGTGCTCGTGCCGCTCGACGAGGCGGGCGTGTCCACTCTGGCCGCCCGGCTCGCTGCCGCCCGCGTCCAGTCGGTCGCGATCGGTTTTCTGCACAGCTTCACCAATCCCGCCCATGAGCGCCGCGCAGGCGAGATCCTCGTTGACCGGCTACCCGGGGTCCCGATTACCTTGTCGAGCGACGTGTCACCCGAGATGCGGGAGTACGAGCGCTTCTCGACCGCCTGCGCCAACGCCTATGTCCAGCCATTGATCGGCCGTTACCTCGCCGATCTCGAAGCCATGCTGCGGCATGAGGGCTTTGTGTGTCCTCTGTTTCTGATGCTCTCGGGTGGCGGATCGACCTCGGTCGAGACGGCGATCCGCTTTCCGGTGAGGCTCGTCGAGTCGGGTCCGGCGGGTGGCGCGATCTTCGCCGCGGAGATCGCGCGGCAATGCCGCCTCGACAAGGTCCTGTCCTACGACATGGGCGGGACGACGGCGAAGATCTGTCTGATCGATGATTTGAAGCCACAGACCAACCGCGCGTTCGAGGTCGCGCGGATCTACCGCTTCAAAAAGGGCAGCGGCCTGCCGTTGCGCATCCCGGTCATCGAGATGGTCGAGATCGGCGCCGGCGGCGGCTCGATCGCGCGGGTCGACCGGCTGAAACGGATCACCGTCGGCCCTGACAGCGCTGGGGCCGATCCCGGCCCCGCCTGCTATGGGCGCGGCGGCGCGGTGCCGACCGTGACCGACGCGGATTTGCTGCTCGGCCGCATCGATCCGACTGGCTTCTCTGGTGGGCGGATGGCTCTCGACCGCGGCGCGGCCGAGACGGCGATGGGACGGGAGGTGGCCGAGCCCCTGGGGTTGGCTCTGGAGCTGGCCGCGTTAGGCGTCAGCGAGATCGTCGATGAAAACATGGCGAACGCGGCGCGCGTCCACGCGATCGAGAGCGGCAAGGACGCGCGCGGCCGCACCCTCGTCGCGTTCGGCGGCGCCGCGCCGCTGCACGCCGCGCGCATGGCCGAAAAATTGGGGCTCGACCGGGTGCTGGTGCCGTCTTACGCCGGCGTCGGCTCGGCCGTCGGCTTTCTGCGCGCGCCGATCGCCTACGAGATCGTGCGGTCCTCGTTGCAGCGCCTCGATGAATTCGATGCCGCCGCAGCCAATGCGCTATTCGCCGCAATGCGCGCCGAAGCCGAACCTATCGTCCGCCGCGGCGCCGGCGACCAGCCGCTGACCGAAACCCGCTCCGCCTTCATGCGCTACCGCGGCCAAGGCCACGAGATCGCCGTGCCGCTATCGACCGGCTTGTACCGCAACGAGGACGCGGCGCTGCTCCGCGAGGCGTTCGAGGAAGCATACCGCAGGCTCTACAGCCGCGTGATCCCCGGCGTCGAAGTCGAAATCCTCAGCTGGGTCATGCTCCTTTCGGCGCCCCGACCCGCCGAGGGTGAGACTGTCTTACCCACCTCCGACCCCCACACCGCCCAGCCCGCACGCACGCGTCCGGTCTTCGACCCCGAGACCGGCGAATTTATCGACGTCGCAATCCACGAGCGCGGCGATCTGCGGCCGGGCGCCCTGATCCCCGGTCCCGCTGTCATCGTCGAAGACGAGACCTCCACCGTCGTCAGCCGGCTATTCGACGGGCGCGTCAACGCCTTCGGCTATATCGAGCTGACCCGCCGAAAAAGCTGAACAGTTCCGGCAAATCTGCCGATCATCATCCGATGCGTCAGCTCGCCGGAACCGCCTGCCAGCCGGTGTTGCATTGTGCTACATAAGGGTAATAACCGGCGGGATCGGAGCAGTAATACCAGGTGTATGAGTTGCCGTATTGGCCCCCGCCGTAACCGTAGTCCTGATTATAATCCGATCCGTATGGATAGGAATAATAATCCGATCCGTATGGATAAGAGTAGTAGGGCCATCCCAGCACGCCGAAGCCGCCGCCAAACCTTCCAAACCCACGGTTATGAAACCCGCCACCGTGGAACCCGCCATGGAAACCGCCGGCGTGAAAACCGCCCCCATGAAAACCGCCCCCATGAAAACCGCCCCCATGAAAACCGCCCCCATGAAAACCGCCCCCATGAAAACCGCCGCCGTGGAACCCTCCAAATCCGCCGCCATGGAATCCGCCGCCGCCTCCGCCATGAAACCCGCCGCCGCCGCCGCCGCCATGTGGACCAGCATTAGCCACGCCTGACTGGCAGAGCGCAGCAGTGAATATCACAGCAGCTGCGGCTGCTCCCAGTACGCTACTCATCCTGGGCTGAACCCGTCTGCCGCCTAACCTTTGCATCGACCACTCCTGTGAACTGCCGGTCGGTGACAATGGCCGAACGCGGCCTCACCGCCCGTTGGTATTAGCTGTTGCTGCTTGCCAGTCGCGCCAAATTATTCTCGGTAAATTTTGGTAAACAGCTTGGGGTAGGGAAGGAGGCAGCTGCAAAAGCCCCGCTGTTTACATCTGAGCTGTCATGCACTGATGGTGGTTGTGGCGCAATGTGAGCGCACCATTGTCAAACTCCGAGAGGAACAGCCCCATTCAGGAGCAGATGCGGCAGGACTACGCCACCGGCTCAATGGGTGCGCAGCGGGACTTGTTGCAACAGAACCCGTCGGGTATCGGCCGACAGGAAGAGGCGGTTGGTCGTGAGCTGAACGGCTATGTGGGGCCGCACTAGCTCCGCGTAGGCGAACCGGCAGCCTGTCACGCGTTTGTATCGACTGGGCTCATCTTATACGAATTTCCGCAAATTTGCGGACGCGAGAGTATTTTTCATTGAGACCGCGGCAGATAGCGCACCGCCTACGGCGAGGGCGAAGTAGGAGCCCAAGCGACCGCGCAGAGCGAGCGGATCAGGCCGTGGTCGGCGGCGAACCGCTGCCAGGCGGTTTCGCAAGCGTCCATGATGTGTCCCAGGTCGCGAAATACCGAGTTGGCGAGCCAGTGACTGCGCAGATAGTGCCAAATCCGCTCGACCGGATTGAGCTCTGGGCTGTAGGGCGGCAACTGCAATAAGGTGATATTGCCGGGCACCACGAGCCCTTGGCTGCGGTGCCAGCTGGCACCGTCGAGGATCACCACCGCGTGGGCATCGGTGGTGACTTGGCTGCTGATCTCGATCAGGTGGTGGTTCATCGCCGCGGTATTGCAGATCGGCATGATCAGTGCCGCCGCCTTGCCGGCCGACGGGCAGACCGCGCCAAACAGATAGGCCGAGGCGAAGCCGAGATCCTTCGGTGCAACTGGCCGGCTGCCGGTTTGCCCCCACACCCGGGTCAGACTGTTCTTCTGGCCGATCCGGGCCTCGTCGGCAAACCAAACCTCGACTCGCGTACCGCGTGCTTGCGCCGCCCGGACTTGCTCTAATTGCAATCCCAGAGTTGCGAAAACTCCGCTTGCGCCGTCGCGTCAGCCTGCGGGTGGCGCGGACGCGGTGCCAGCCAGCTCAACTGCGTCCGATGCAGCAGCCGATAGGTGCTCGAGAGGCTGCAGTCGATATCGAATTCTTCCTTCAATATTCGTTGGGCGTCGACCCCACGAAACGCCACCACCCCGTCTCGCTCCAGATCGGCGCCGGCGACAATCCGCTCCTTGAGCCGCGCCGTCGTCAGCGCGTCCACCCGGGGCGGCCGACCGGGGCGCGGCCGGTCACGCAATCCCTCAATCCCGGCCTCTTCATAGCGATTATGCCACTGGTAGGCCGACGACCGGCTCAGCCCAGCCAGCCGTGCCGCTGCCTCATGCTCCATCCCCTCCAGCATGTTGGCGATCATCAGAACCCGCTGGCAGACACGCCCGCTCTCGTGTCGTGCCAAGCGCCGCAGCTCCGCCGCCCCCAGTTCCGTGCGAAAAAAGTAGACCGCCATCTGCCCCCCACCAGAAGATGTACATCAGCCGCACCTCTCTACCACATATTGAGATTAGCGGAACCCCGTATTATTACCGGGTTTTACCGAATTTTACCCCGTCGCACTTGGCTCTGATCGCGGTCCGAACCAGGTGATTATCCAGCGAAATTCGGCTCGAGGCTCCCTCTCAATCACGATAGGAGAATCCAAATGCGGTTGAATGCACTGTATCTGGCGGGTGCGCTCACTGTTTTAGCGATCCCGCTCTCGGCAGGAGCGCAGCCGGCGCAATCAACTGGGCCGGCGCAACCAAATTTCCAGGCGACGACCGATGTTCAGCAAATGACCCCGGAGGAAGACACCTGCGGCCCCGGTTGGCGTTGGGAGGAAGCAGGGTACGCCAAGCATAGCGCATGGCGCCCCGCGCACTGCGCACCTCTTGAAATGGACTATTGAGCGGCTAGCGCCCTTACTCCTGCTGAACGCGGTCCGGCAAAACGGATCGCGTTTGGCTCGGCGGCCGCAACGGTAAAGTGCTTTCGTGTCGAGGAACGGATCGATGAGCGACTTTAGAAGAGGACTGGCTGCCATTTGTTTGTCGATGTTGCTCGCCGGCTGCGCATCGGTGGCCGGGGATGCCGATGCCGGCCCCAATCCGGGCGGCGGGTTTTACACCGGGTCGAACATCAATGTCGGTCACATAAACCCCTCGTACGGCGGTTTCTACAATCAGCCATATACGAGCGTTGGACAGGCGCCCCCGTAGAGCCTAGAACCCGGCCTTGCCCTTCCGACACGGTGAGTACACGATGCCCGCCAACGCGCTCAACCGTCCGGTTTTCGCCAGGAACGGCGGCACGGTGACGGTCACGTGGATATCGATGCACGAATGGTGCGGCGGAATAATGGGCCCCGGCTTTCGCCGGGGAGACGATGCAACGAGCGGTGCAGAGGCCTTTCATCCCCCGCTTGCGCGGGGTGACAACAATTTGGGGCAGTACGTGGCTCGACCTATTCGCCGATTTATGCAGCTGAGTGCTTAGGAGCGCTCTTTGGCGTGGAGTGGCCGTTTACTTTTCGATCAGCTCCTCGGTGCGTATTGCGAATCCGCAGAGTTTGTTTTGGCCGAAGGTCGTGCTGATCGCCACGTCTGCGGCGTCGCGGCCTCGAGCCATCAGCACGCGGCCAATGCGCGGGATATTGTGGCGCGCGTCGAAAGTGTACCACTCGCCGCCGAGATAAACCTCGAACCAAGCCGAGAAATCCATCGGCAGGTCTACGGGCGGCACCCCGATGTCACCGAGATAGCCGGTGCAGTAGCGCGCCGGAATGTTCATGCACCGACAGAAAGCAACAGCCAGGTGGGTAAAATCCCGGCAGACGCCCTTACGATCGCCATAAGCTTCCCAGGCCGATCGGGTCGGGCAGGCGTGCTCGTACCCAAAGACGATATGCCGGTGAACATAGTCGCAGATGGCATGGACCCTGGCCCAGCCCGGCGGCGTCTTCCCAAACAACGACCATGCGATATCGGAGAGCCGGTCGGTTTCACAGTAACGGCTGGGTAGCAGGAATACCAAGGCATCGTCGGGGAGATCTTCCACCGCGTGCTGGGGCGCCTCTTCCGCCACGGCGTCCGGCTCACCCTTGTCGTGCACGATGACGTCGGCAGACAGCCGGATCAGTCCTGCCGGCGCCACGATGCGGCTGCACCAGTTACCAAAGCCGTCTCGGTACCCTTGGATCGGGGTTGGCGGATCGGTGACGAGGTGGTCCGGCACCACCAGATCCGAGGACCGCGTGTGATGGACATTCACCATCAGCAGCATCGGCGTCGGTTGGAGACATTCGTACATCAACTCAAAGCCGATCCGAATCTGCATGGTTCCCACCTTCCGTTCATAGGCAACCCATCTCGGGCGAACATCCCACCCGCAAGAACCATTCCAGCCATCAGACGGCCGAGACAGGTGCAATACGGGGCTGCTGCAGGATAGTTTGCGCCCGGTAGTTTTAGGATCGGTGCGACCCGGCGCCGATGGGAGGAGATGCTATGGCCATTGCAAGCGCGGCGGAGCTCGCCGCCCGGCTCGACCGGCTGCCGATGACCCGGCATATCTGGATGCTGGTCACCTTGATCTCGCTCGGCGGCGCCTTTGAGTTCTATGACCTTTTCCTGACCGCCTATATCGCGCCGGGGCTGCTCAAGGCCGGCTACTTCACGCCGGAATTGCTCGGCCCCTTCAGCGTGCTCACGCCTTACGGGGTGGCCGGAATCGGTACGTTCGTCTTTGCGATGTTCGCCGGGTTGTTCGTCGGCGCGATATTTCTCGGCCACTTCGCCGACCGCTATGGAAGACGGACGGTCTTCACGTTTTCATTGATTTGGTATTCGATCACGACCGCGATCATGGCGTTCCAGACTTCGGGTTTCGCGGTCGATCTGTGGCGCTTCATTGCCGGCATCGGCATCGGCATCGAGCTGGTGACGATCGACACCTATGTGTCCGAAGTAGTGCCTAGCAGCCATCGCGGCCGCGCTTATGCGTATAACCAATTCTTGCAGTTCCTGGCGGTGCCGCTGGTCGCCTTCCTCGCTTGGCTGCTCGTGCCTCAGACGCCCCTCGGGCTGGACGGCTGGCGCTGGGTCGTGCTGATCGGCTCGGCCGGCGCGATCTTCATCTGGTTCATCCGCCTGTCCTTGCCGGAATCGCCGCGCTGGCTGGCACGGCACGGACGGCTGGCGGATGCTGAGCGGGTCGTCGCGGGCATCGAGAACCGAGTCACGATGGAAAGCGGCGGAAGACTGCCGCCGCCCGGCCCGCCGCAGCGCTCCGAAGCAGGCGAGGGAACGTTCGCCGAGATCTGGCAGCCGCCCTATGACCGGCGCGCGATCCTGATGTCGGTGTTCAATTTCTTCCAAACCTTCGGCTATTACGGCTTTGCCGCGTGGGTCCCGACCTTGCTGATCGCCAAGGGGATCAAGGTCACGACCAGCCTCGAATACTCGTTCATTATCGCGATCGCCAACCCGGTCGGGCCGTTGCTCGGCACCCTGATCGCCGACCGGATCGAACGCAAATGGCAGATATGCCTCGGTGCGACTGGGATCGGCGTGTTCGGCATGCTGTTCGCCAACGCCGAGCTGCCGGCGGGGCTGATCCTGTTGGGCGTGCTGGTGACCTTGTGCAACAATCTGATGTCCTTCAGCTTCCACAGCTATCAATCCGAGCTGTTCCCGACCCACATCCGCTCGCGCGCAGTGGGCTTTGTTTATTCCTGGAGCCGTCTGTCGGCGGCGCTCTCAGGCCTCGTCGTCGCCTTTCTGCTCAATCTGGGCGGCGTCAACGCGGTTTTCGCCTTCATCGCATTCGCGATGGCGATCGTCGTAGCGACGATCGGCGGCTTCGGTCCGCGCACCCGCGGTCTCGCCCTCGAAGCAATCGTCCATTAATACGCCACTCGCAAATTAGCCGCATTCCCGTTGCAGAATTTGAGGACGGATAGGAAACTACTTCAACTTATACGGGTGGATTTGCTGCAGATTTGCTGCAGGTGCAGCAAAGGAAATTCGAGCCTACACGGTGAGATTGTACGCCGCGGCCACCGATATTGCGGATCGCGGCGCGGCGCACCACAATGTTCGGTCCCGGAAGGAGAATGGCTGATGCTCGGCAGACCCAATACCGCGCTCTCCCAAATCCACATGCAGATCATGTGGAGCCGGCTGATCGCGGTTGTCGAGGAGCAGGCGCAGACCCTGGTGCGCACGGCGTTTTCGACGACCGTGCGCGAGGCCGGGGACCTCTCGGCTGGAGTGTTCGATCGCGACGGCAACATGCTGGCGCAAGCGATCACCGGCACCCCGGGGCACGTGAATTCGATGGCGGCGGCGGTAAAGCACTTCCTCGACGCCTTCCCGCTGAAGACGATGCGGCCTGGCGATCATTACATCACCAACGACCCGTGGCTGACCTGCGGGCACCTGCATGACCTGACCGTGGTGAGCCCGACCTTTCTGCGTGGCGAGCCGGTCGGGCTCTTCGCTAGCACAGTCCATGTCGTCGATATCGGCGGGCTCGGCATGGGTCCCGACGGACGCCAGGTCTATGAGGAGGGCCTGTCGATTCCGCTGATGGCATTGGCGCGCGAAGGCCATATGAACGAGGACCTGCTCCGCGTTATCCGCGCCAACGTGCGCGAGCCGTTGCAGGTCGAGGGCGATGTCTATGCGCTCGCCGCGTGCAACGACGAGGGCAGCCGCAGGCTCGTCGAGATGATGGAGGAGTTCGGCATCGCCAATCTCGACCGGCTCGGCGAGCACATCATCGAAACTTCGCGCCAGGCGACGATCGAGGCGATCGGCAGACTGAAGAAGGGCTCCTACCGCAACAGCCTGACGATGGACGGCTACGACCGGCCGCTGACCTTGGCCGCCGAGATGACGATCGGCAGCGACGGCATTCACGTCGATTATGCCGGCACCTCGCCGGCCAGCGCCTTCGGCATCAATGTCGTGCTGAACTACACGACCGCCTACACCGCCTTCGGCGTGAAGTGCCTTGTCGCTCCCGAGGTGCCCAACAATGCCGGCTCGCTCGCCCCGATCACGGTCAGCGCGCCGGAGGGCTGTCTGCTCAATGCCAAGCGGCCGCGCGCCGTCGCCGCCCGGCACACGGTCGGCCACATGCTGCCCGATGTCGTGTTCGGCTGCCTGCACCAGGTCATGGAAGGCGGCGTCCCCGCCGAAGGCGCGTCCTCGCTGTGGATCCCGCAGATCTACGGCGGCGCCGACGTGCTCGACGAACTCGGGGCGGAGGAGGGGAGGAGCGCCACCGGACATCAAGCCCTTCAGCACCGCAATCTTCCATTGCGGCGGCGCCGGTGCGCGGCCGGGCAAGGATGGGCTCGACGTGACCGCGTTCCCCTCCGGCGTGCGCACGATCCCGGTGGAGGCGACCGAAGTCGGTGGCGCCGGTGATGTTTCGCCGGCGCGAGTTCCGCGAGGGCTCCGGCGGCGCCGGGCAATTTCGCGGCGGCCTCGGCCAGATCATCGAACTGGGCGGCGCCGACGGCACGCCGATCGCGATGCTGTGCAATTTCGAGCGCGTCGGCAACCCGGCGCGCGGCCGCGACGGCGGCGGGACCGGCGCGCCCGGCCGGGTCACCCTGGTCTCGGGGAAGCCGATCGGCCCCAAAGGCCGGCAGAGCGTGCCGGGCGGCGATTTCATCCGGCTCGAACTGCCGGGCGGCGGCGGTTTTGGCACTCCAGCCGAGCGCGATCCCGAGCAGGTGGCTCTCGACGTCGCCGACGGCCTGGTTTCGCGCGAGATGGCCGAGCGCGATTACCGGGTCGTGCTTACTGATGAAGGTGTGGTCGACCGCTCCGCCACGGCCCGGCTGCGCGCAGCCTAGCTGGACGGCCTGGGCGCGGCGAGCTCCCTTTCGATATCGATCTTGGTTGTGCAGGGGATTGCCGGCTGGGCAGACTCGCCCGCCAGCGGCGGCTTGCGATGCATGAAGGTCGCCGAGCAAGGTGCGGTAGCACGGATGGCGGCGCAGCAGAAAACGGCCGGCCTCCTCGGTCACCTGCAATTGCGGTGGGGTCAAGGTCCAGCTGGTCGGCACGTCCTTGGCCATATCGCGCAATGCGATATGCGCCGGCGTGTCGGCCGGGATCTGGTCATAGTCGACCGTGATTCCATAGATCCGCATGCCGGCGAATTTGGCTTGGCCCGTGGCGCCGGCGGCGGCCTGCGCCAGTTCGCCGAGCAACGCGGACAGTGCGGTCTCGGAATTCGCCGTATTGGCGTCGATCGGCACCGAAGTCACCGCCTGGATCTGGCCGACAAGCCCTGGCTGCTGCGGCTGTTGGTAAAGCTTGTTCGGCGGGTCGCTGCGCGCATTGACGACGATAACCACGAGCTTGCGGATCTTGCCGTCGTTGATTGCGCGCAAGACCTGGGCATCGTCGTAGGAAGCGATCAGCGCCGAGCGCAATGAGCGGGTTCCGAGATTGTCGGCGAGCCCGCCATCGAGAAAATAGAGGTAGTCGATCCGCCGGTAGGGGTTGGGCCCGTGCCGCAGATCGTTGGAATAGCGCGCGTCCTTGTACTCGGCGAGGTTCAGGTAAGGCGTGTACGGGTTCGACAGATCGACCCGAACCCACTCGCCGTTGCGCAATTTGCCTTGGCAGCCATTGGAATAGTCCTGAAAGGCGACCGGGGTCAGCAAGATCGGAAACGCAGCGGAAGCCGAGACCGCGGTGGCTATCGGCAGCAAATCGTATCTCGAGCAGACATCGTCGAACCGACGCGGGACCATCGCAAACGTCTCGCCGCCCGCCATGTCGGTCGCGTTCAGCACGATGTAGGGTTTGCCCGGCTGATTTAATGCGGCAAGCGGCGCATCATGGTAAAGTCGCGCGTTGAACAGCGCCTCCTCGGCCTCGATGCGGGTGATCTGGCCGGTGACGAGGCCGAACCAGGTGATCGGGTCGACGGCGTCGAGTTCGAGCGTCGCCATATTGTCTTTGGTCAGAAAATCATTGCGCAGTCCGTCGAGATCGCCGTCCCAATGGCCGGGTCCGCGTCGCAATCCGAACCACGCGGCGGTAACGCTGCCGCCCGACACCGACGAGATCAGCTTGACGTCCTCGGTCAGCACATGGGGACCGTCGGACGCGGCGTAGCTGGTTTGCGACAGTTCGCGCAGGACCGCTTCGGCGAGTGCCGCGGCGCGCGATCCGCCGCCCGAGAAAGTCATCAGGATCACCGGACGGTCGGGGCTCGCCGGGTCGATCGTGCGCAAATCGGGATTGCCGTCGCCCGCCTGCAACGGCGTGTTCTCGATATGCATGCCAGCGCATCCGCCGGCCAGCAAAACGCAGAGCACCACCCAAAATCGTCCGCGCATCATGCCGGGTCTTTACACCGGGGTGAAAGGGATGGTCAGCGGATGACCCACTGTCGTGCCGCTGACGACGCCATACCAGTAGGGCGGCGCGTAGCCCGAGCCGGACAGTGAAATCACGTAATAATTCGGTTGGACCGCGAGTTCGGTCTCGGTCTGGCCGATGACATTGCCGCTGGCGATCACGTCGCGAATGTCGTTCGGATCGAACGTGACGCGAATGTATTCCATGGTGCTGCCCCCCTTGAGTTGCGCAATGTTAACCACATTCGAGCGCAATCGAAATGCCGACGACGTGATCGGCGACTATTGCAATGCGCAGATAGACGCGGGCCGAGGCCCGGCGTAAGGTCGGCGCATGGTCCGGCCGGTCGGTCTGGCGCCTTATGCGTCGAAAGCCGGAGGAGAGCCGCGGGCGGCTCTATCCGGAGCCCGAGCATCCAACGCGGTCCGCGTTTCAGCGGGACCGCGACCGCATCATCCACTCGACCGCGTTTCGCAGGCTGACCCACAAAACGCAGGTCTTTGTTTATCACGAGGGCGACCACTATCGTACGCGGCTGACGCACAGCCTCGAAGTGGCGCAGATCGCGCGGACGATCAGCCGCGCGCTCGGTCTCGACGAAGACCTCGCAGAGACTTTGGCGCTCGCTCACGACCTCGGCCACACGCCATTTGGCCATGCCGGCGAAGAGGCGCTGAACGCCGAGATGGTGCGGTTCGGCGGCTTCTCGCACAACGACCAGACATTGCGAATCCTGACCCGTCTCGAACGGCGCTATGCCGAGTTCGACGGGCTCAACCTGACGTGGGAATCGCTCGAAGGCACCGTCAAGCACAACGGACCCCTGCGCGGCGCAAGCATCGAGCGACCGATACCGCCGACGATCGCCGAATACGACAGATGTCATCCGCTGGCGCTCGACACTTTCCCGAGCGCCGAGGCGCAGGTCGCTGCGCTCGCCGACGACATCGCCTACAACAACCACGATATCGATGACGGATTGCGCGCCGGGTTGTTCGCGGTAGCCGACCTCGCCGATGTGCCGCTCGTCGGTCCCGTTTTCCACGGCGTGGCGTCGCGGTACCCGGGGCTCGATGAACCGCGCCTTATCCACGAATCGATCCGCCGGCTGATCGACCGGATGGTCGGCGATCTGATCGGGGAGACGCGCCGGCGGCTCGCCGACAGCGCACCCCGATCGGTCGACGAGGTGAGGGCGCTAAATTCGCCGATTGTCGATTTTTCCGACGAGATGCGGCGCAACGATCGCGCCCTCAAGGCATTTTTATTCGAGCGGATGTATCGCCATCACCGGGTCAAACGCATGAGTTCAAAGGCGCGCAGAGTGGTCCACGACCTGTTCGGCCTTTACCTTGCCGAGCCGCAACGCCTGCCGCGCGAATGGCGAGACTTGGCGGCCGGCCCCGACGAACCGCGCACTGCTCGGGTCGCGGCCGACTACCTCGCCGGGATGACCGACCGTTTCGCGCTCGACGAACACCACCGGCTGTTCGACACCTACGCTCGGACGTGATCGCTGGTTAAACTGCATTCTCATGCGGTAGCTCGGATGCTCGAGCGGGGAGTAAGTGAAGACGAGGTTGCCGCGACAATTCGGGAAGGTGAGCAGTGTCCAGCGAAGTTCGGGCGCGAGGGCTTCCGACGCAATTTTTCCTTCGGGTCTCTTTGGCGAGGTCGCCGATACCATATGGAGCAGGTCGAAGTGTTCGCGACATGGGAAGACGGTGACTGGTTGGTTATCAGCGTGATCGCCAAATATTTTTGAGAAGCCCCGGAGGCCTAGAGAGTGCAGCTCAGTTACGATCCTCGCCGAAACATTGCCTATCTCCGGCTACGCGAGCCGGCTGGAACCCAAGTGGAAACAGTACGGCTGAGTGACGAGGTCAACGTCGATCTTGCAGCGGACGGAACCGTCTACGGCATCGAGCTTCTCAACGCCAACGCGCAGCTCCGGGCCTCCGATGACGGCCACTTCGTACTTGTTGATGAAATCGCCGGGCGTCGCATTGAAGTACCATTGCCCGACCTTGTCTGAACTCGACTTCTCACCGACTCGCGTCGCACTGATGTGCAACATTTTCGCCGATTTTCGCCGCTTGGTGCTGGCGGCGCTGGATGAACTCGCGGCGAACGGCGGGTTGCCGCACCCCCTCGATTTGAGGCGGGTCGCGGTCGAGCTGCCGCGTGATCCCGCACATGGCGATCTGTCGACCAATGCGGCACTGGTGCTCGCCGGGGCGGTCAAAGAAAACCCGATGGCTCTCGCGGAGCGGATCGCCGCCGCCCTCGTGGGACGTGAGCTCGTCACCGGGGACTATCGGGGCTGCGGGTTCACGGTTGCCCCGGTGAAGCCGGGTTTCATCAACATCAGGCTCGCGCCCGAGGTCTGGCATGCGCAGCTCCGCGCCGTCCTGCGCGCCGGCACGGCGTTCGGCGATTCGGCGATCGGCAACGGTGAGCGCGTCAATGTCGAGTTCGTGTCGGCCAATCCGACGGGTCCAATGCATGTCGGGCACGGGCGCGGGGCGGTTGTCGGGGACGCACTGGCAGGGCTGCTTTCTAAGGCCGGGTTCACCGTACAGCGCGAATACTACATCAACGACGCCGGCGCCCAGGTGGATGTTCTCGCGCGGTCGACCCATCTTCGATACCGTGAAGCTCTGGGCGAAGCGATCGGACCCATTCCTGAGGGCTTGTATCCCGGCGAATACCTCGCGGAAGCCGGCCGCACGCTGGCCGAGCGCGACGGGCGCAAATGGCTCGGCCGGCCTGAGGCCGAATGGCTGGTACCCATCCGCGATTTCGCCGTTGAACAGATGATGCGGCTGATCCGCGACGACCTGGCCTTGCTCGGCGTCCATCACGACCTGTTCGTCTCAGAGCGCAGCCTGACCGAGCGCGGGGCGATCGACGATTGTGTTCGCGTTCTGGCCGATCGCGGGCTCGTCTATGCCGGAGTGCTGGAACCCCCGAAGGGCAAGTTGCCGGATGATTGGGAGCCGCGCCCCCAGACCCTGTTCCGCGCGACATCCTTCGGTGACGAAGTCGATCGGCCGCTCAAGAAATCGGACGGCTCGTGGACCTATTTCGCGGCCGATATCGCCTATCACCGGGACAAGGTGCAACGCGGCTTCGACACGATGATCGATGTCTGGGGGGCCGATCACGGCGGCTACGTAAAGCGTCTGCAGGCGGCGATCCAAGCGTTGACCACCGGCGCCGCTGCGCTGGACGTCAAAATCTGCCAGCTGGTGAATTTGTTCGATAAGGGCGCGCCGGTGCGGATGTCGAAACGCGCCGGGACGTTCGTCACGTTGCGCGAAGTCATCGAAGTGGTCGGCAAGGACGTGTTCCGTTTCATCATGTTGACGCGGCGGAACGACCAGGCGCTCGATTTCGATTTTGCCAACGTAACCGAGCAGTCAAAGGACAATCCGGTATTCTATGTCCAATACGCCCACGCCCGGGCCGCCTCTGTTATGCGGCACGCCGCCGAGCAGTTTCCGGACGACGACTTATCCGACGCAGGGCTTGGTGACACGCCGTTGGAGAGGCTCTCCGACGCGTCCGAGATTGCGCTGATTCGCCAGCTCGCAGGCTGGCCGCGGCTGGTCGAGGCTGCCGCCGAGGCGCACGAGCCGCACCGCATCGCCTTTTATCTCCAGGAAGTCGCCGCACAGTTCCATATGCTGTGGAACAAGGGCAAGGACGAGGCGAGTTTGCGTTTTATCCTAGCGTCCGATGCGGAATTGACCCGTGCGCGTCTGGCTCTGGTCCGCGGCGTCGCATTGGTCATCGCTTCGGGGCTCGCCGTGTTCGGGGTCGAACCGGCGCAGGAGATGTGACCATGTCGTATCAACTCGGGTCGGTGGATTCGGACGGCGGAGGCGAGCTCTACGCCGACCCACGGGAACATGAAGCGGGGCCGCGGTTTCGCGGTCTGGTCGCAAGTCTGGTCGCATTTGTTGTTATCGGGGTGTTTGCTGGCGGTTTATGGTTCGCCTATCAGCAAGGCTTACGACACGGAGGCGGCCGCACGGGAGCTGTGGATGTACCGCTGATCCGCGCCGACGAGCGTCCGACGAAGGTTAAGCCGGAAAACCCGGGCGGCATGGAAGTCCCGGATCGCGACAAGCTGATCTACACCCAGAAACGCAACACGGTGGAGCACCTGCTGCCGCCCCCCGAAAAGCCGATGCCACGGCCCACCGCGCCTTCTGCTGCCGCTCCATCCGGCTCACCCCGGCCGCCACTGGCAACCGCGGCGGCCGGTGCCGCGAATCCGCTGCCACAGGCCCAGTCGCACCAGCCCGCCGGCAAACCGCCTGCCAAGGCTGAGTCCGCTGCTGCCGCTGCCGCAAAACCGGCAGCGGCTCAACAGACGGGCGGCGGTCGGATCCAGCTTGCTTCGGTGCGCAGCGAGGAGGCCGCGCGTCAGGAATGGGACCGTATGAGGCGCGCAAATCCAGACCTGCTCGGAAGCATCTCGGCGACATTCGTTCGTGCCGATCTTGGCGACAAGGGGGTGTTTTACCGACTCCAGACTGCCCCCATCGCGGATGCAGAGCGGGTCTGCGGGGAGCTGAAACGGCGCAACATCGGGTGCATCATTGCCCGATAACGCGCCGCTCGCGGTTGTCCTGGGCTGCTCCGGCGAGCATCTTACCGCCTCGGAACGCGATTTCTTCGCCGCCGCCGATCCAGTCGGCTTTATTCTGTTCCGCCGTAACTGCGCCTCGCCCGATCAGGTGCGCGATCTGGTCGCCTCTCTACGCGGCTGCGTCGCCCGCGACGACGCGCCCGTTCTGATTGACCAGGAAGGCGGCCGCGTGGCGCGGCTGCGTCCGCCGCATTGGCGCCGGTATCCCTCGGCGGCGCGTCTCGCCTCCCTGCCGGACCCGTCGGCGGGGTCCGCGGCCCGGCTTGGCGCTCGGCTGATTGCCGACGATCTGGCGCAGCTAGGAATCACCGTTGGTTGCCTGCCGGTCCTTGACATCCCTGCGGCCGCGGCGGATCCGGTGATCGGCGACCGGGCATATGGGAGCGATCCGGAACGGGTTGCGCGCCTCGCCGGAGCCGTTTGTGCAGGGCTGCTCGACGGCGCCGTCGTGCCTATCCTTAAGCATATACCCGGCCATGGCCGGGCCTGCGTCGATAGCCATTACGCCTGCCCGCGAGTCGAGACCAGTTACGAAGAATTGGCGAACACGGATTTTGCGCCGTTCCGGGCTCTCGCCGCGATGCCCTGGGCGATGACCGCGCACATCGTCTATTCGGCTATCGATCCAAGGGCGCCGGCGACACTGTCTGCGCGCCTTATCGCGGAGGTGATCCGGGGAGAGGTTGGCTTCGACGGCGTTCTCATCTCCGACGATTTGTCGATGCGGGCGCTCGGCGGCGGGCTCGGGGAGCGGACGCGGCGGGCGCTCGCCGCCGGTTGCGATCTGGCGCTGCATTGCAACGGGGATCCGGCCGAGATGGAGGAGGTTGTGTCGGCAGCCCGCCCGATTTCAGCGCTCACGGCGGCGCGGCTCGGGCGCGGCGAAATGGTGCGTCGCGGTTCCGCGGCTAAGGGCTTCGATCGCGGGGAAGCCGAGGCGCAATTCGACGCGCTCCTAGCGGGCGCGCGTAGTTCGGAGCTTGCGGAGCAGTGAACCCGGCGGGCGGCATGGCCGCAATGGTCTATCAGGCGAGCACCTGGGTTCTGCCGGTCGTCTTTGCGGTAACCTTTCACGAGGCGGCGCACGGCTTTGTCGCCTACCAATTCGGCGACGACACCGCCAAGCAGGCGGGCCGGATCACCTTTAACCCGCTTAACCATATCGATCCTTTTGGCACAATCGTGCTGCCCGCGCTAATGATCCTCCCGCGGTTGCTCTACGGCGTTTCGACTCCTTTGTTCGGCTATGCCAAGCCAGTCCCAGTAAACTTCCGTCGCCTGAACAATCCTCGGCGGGATATGGTCTGGGTCGCGTTGGCGGGCCCGGCCACCAACGTGCTTCTAGCGATCTTATCGTCGCTTATTGATCTACGGACTAGTCTTACTTCCGCCAGGAACGGCTAATTGGGTCGGAGCTAATTTGGCAAATTCAATTTTGATCAACGTAGTTCTATGCGTCTTCAATATGTTGCCATTGCCTCCTCTCGACGGCGGAAGGGTGGCAGTCGGGCTATTACCTGACGCACTAGCTTTCCCGCTCGCGCGACTTGAGCGATACGGCATTTTGATCGTGTTGCTGTTCTTGTTCGTGCTTCCCTATGTCGGCGAGCAGACCGGTTTCAACCTGAACATCCTTGGATGGTTGATCGGCGTGCCGGCGGACGCGCTGTACCAGTTCGTGCTGACCATTACGGGCCAAGGCGGGTGAGAGTGGAAGCCGAGGTTACCCTCACCCACCCAGCCCTCCGGGCTGGGTCCCTCTCCGCACTGCGGGAGAGGGTGCTGAGCGCAGCGAGGCCGGTGAGGGGAGGTCTCGTTCGGAGCAACTGGTGCTCGAGCTCGACGGGTATGAGGGGCCGATCGATTTGCTGCTCGCGTTGGCCCGCGAGCAGAAGGTCGATCTCGGCAAGATCTCGATCCTGGCGCTGGCCGACCAGTATCTGGCGTTCATCGCGAGACAACGCTCGCTCAGCCTCGAGATTGCCGCCGACTATCTGGTCATGGCGGCTTGGCTCGCCTATCTGAAATCGCGCCTTTTGCTGCCGCAGCCCCCACAGGACGAGGAGCCGAGCGGGGCTGAGCTCGCCGCACAGCTGGAGCATCGCCTCCGATTGCTCGAGGCGATGCAGATTGCCGGAGGGCGGCTTATGGCGCGTCCGCGAACCGGGCAGGATGTATTCTTGCGCGGCGCGCCCGAGGGGCTCGCGGTGATTCCGGTCCCAGTCTACGAGCTGGCCCTCTACGAACTGTTGCGCGCCTACGGCGAAGGCCGGCGTCGGACCGGAGCCGCGGTGCTGTCGATCGAGCCGGCCGAATTCTACTCGATGGATGATGCATTGGCCCGGCTGGCGCAGTTTATCGGCCGGGTGCCGAACTGGCAGGAGCTGGCAAGCTTTTTGCCAAGGGAATTGCGTGGCGAGGTGTTTCGCCGCTCGGCGCTCGCCGCGACTTTCGCTGCCATCCTCGAGCTGGCGCGCAGCGGCCGCATCGAACTCCGTCAGGACCGTTCCTTTGGTCCAATCTACCTCCGCAGCTCGGCCCCAGCTGCTGCGCTCGATCTGGGAGCAGCCGGGTGAGCGAGCGGGGGCAGCAGCTGCGGCTCGTCGAGGCGCTCCTGTTTGCGGTCGCCGAACCGATTGGCGAGGAGGCGCTGGCGCGGCACCTCGATGATGCAGCCGACGTGAGCAGCCTGTTGCACGAGCTGGCTGAGATTTACGCCGGGCGTGGCGTAAACCTCGTGCGGCTGGCCGGCGGGTGGACGTTTCACACTGCACCCGATCTCGCCGCCAGCTTGCGGATCGAGCGGCCGGTCGCCCGTAAGCTGTCGCGAGCGGCGATCGAGACCCTCGCCGTGATTGCCTATCACCAGCCGGTGACGCGAGCCGAAATCGAGCAGATCCGGGGGGTCGCCCTCGGCAAGGGAACGATCGACACATTGATGGAGGCCGGCTGGGTCCGCCCCAAAGGCCGGCGCGCCGGCCCCGGCCGGCCCCTTCTGTGGGTGACAACGCCGGGCTTTCTCGTCCATTTTGGGCTCGACGGCGTGAACGAGCTGCCCGGCCTCGACGAGCTGCGCGCCGCCGGCCTGCTCGACCTCACCCCGCTCACCCTGCCCGAGCAGGCGGGCGAGAAAAATGTCGAGCAGGAAGACTGCGCGGTGCCCTGAGCTGCTAGGGTGGTGCGCCGGCTGATGTTGCCCATATCAAAGGCATCTGACATCATTGGCGACTTGCGAATTTTGCACGGATCTGACCAGGACGCAGTGAGGCGCCGTCGCGATGCTGTTTGATCTCGGCATGTCCGAGCTGTTGCTGATCGGGGTGGTGGCGCTCGTGTTCATCGGGCCGAAGGACCTGCCGAAGGCGCTGCGCGTCGCCGGCTTCTGGGTCAGAAAGGCACGCACCTTGTCGCGCGAGTTTCAGAGCAGCGTCGAACAGATGATCCGCGAGGCCGAACTTGACGAAATGCGGCAGGAGTTGAAGAAGGCCACCGAGATCGATCTCGAAAAGCAGTTTCGCGAGACGATCGATCCGACCGGGAGCCTTGCCGAGAGCCTGAAACCGCCGGAGCTGCCGAAATTCTCCGACGCTGATCTGCCGGCCGCGCCGGTTCCCGAAGCTCAATCCGTGACAGAATCCACAACGACAGAGAGTGTAACTCCGCCATCTAACGCCCAGGTCGATGACGTCGAGCTGCGCAAAGGTGAATCGCTTGACGAGAGTACCGTCGCCCCCGCTGAAGCGGGGGTCCAGAATAGCCGTGAGAGCCCTGCCGCCCCTGGATTCCCGCTTGCGCGGGAATGACGGACCGGAATGGCCGTAGAATCGGGAATGACGGACGAGAGGGAAGCCGAGCTCGAAGAAGGCAGGATGCCGCTCCTCGATCACCTGATCGAGCTGCGCAACCGGCTGATGTGGTCGATCGGCGCGCTCCTCGTCGCGTTTTTGATCTGCTACCAGTTCAAGGAACGCATATATGGCTTCCTGGTGCACCCGCTGGCGGTCATCTTCGAGGGACAGACCGGGCGGCACCTGATCTACACTGGCCTGAGCGAGGCCTTCTTCACCTACGTCAAAGTCTCGTTCTGGGCGGGCTTCTGTCTCGCTTTCCCGATCATCGCCAGTCAGATCTGGAAATTCGTCGCCCCTGGTCTTTACAAGAACGAGCGGCGGGCCTTCTACCCCTATCTCTTTGCCACGCCGGTGCTGTTCGCGATGGGGGCGGCGCTCGCCTATTTCGTCGTGATTCCGGTCGCCTGGCGGTTCTTCGTCAGCTTCGAGACGCCAGCTGCCGCAGACGGCGGGCTGCCGATCGTCCTCGAGGCGAAGGTCAACGAATACCTGTCGCTGGTGATGACCTTGCTCCTGGCGTTCGGCATCGCCTTTCAGCTGCCGGTGCTGCTGACCCTGATGGCGCGTGTGGGTCTGGTCACTTCGGCGGGGCTCGCGTCCAAACGACGCTATGCCATTGTCATCATGTTCATCGTTGCCGCGGTATTGACTCCGCCGGATATCATCAGCCAGACGAGCCTCGCGATACCATTGATCATCTTGTTCGAGGCCTCGATCATCTCCTGCCGGATGGTGGAGAAGGCGCGCGCCAGGCGCGAGGCCGAAGAGGAAGCCGAGCTCGCCGGCAAGGGTAAGGCCGCGCCGGGGACCTGATAGGAGGCGACCGGATGGACGCACCGCCTTCGGCCCTCTATATGCCGGAATACAATGCACGACCTTAGATGGATCCGCGACCATCCGGTGGAATTTGATCGCGGGCTGATGCGTCGCGGCCTAGCGCCTCGCAGCGGCGAGATCCTCACGCTTGACCGGGAGTGGCGAGAGCTGGAAACCGAAGCTCAGGCATCGCAAGCAACGCGTAATCGGCTCTCGCGAGAAATCGGTGCGGCCAGAAAACGTGGCGAGCCGATCAAAGAGCTGTTGAGCCAAATCGATCGTCGCAAAGATCTCGAGGCGGCGACAGCAGCTCAGGCCGCCAAATTGCGTGAGAAAATCGACGAGATCCTCGCCGGTCTGCCGAACCCTCCCGCCGAGGAGGTGCCGGACGGGCCGGACGAGACCGCCAATCGGGTGCTGCGCCATCATGGCGAGCCGCCGCGTTTCGATTTTGAACCGTTGTCCCACGAGACGGTCGGTGAGCGGCTCGGTATGATGGACTTTGCGCGCGCCGGAAAGCTGTCCGGGTCGCGATTCGTCGTTCTGCGCGGCGCGCTGGCTCGGCTCGAGCGGGCGCTCGGGCAATTCATGCTCGACCTCCATACGACGGAATTTGCCTACACTGAAGTGTCTCCGCCGCTGTTGGTCCGCGACGACGCGGTATTCGGGGTCGGCCAGCTGCCAAAGTTTGCCGAGGATATGTTCCGCACGACTGACGGTTATTGGCTAATTCCGACCGCCGAAGTGCCGCTCACCAATCTGGTAGCCGGCGAAATTCTCGAGGAAGGCGCCCTGCCGCTGCGCTATACCGCTTGGACCCCGTGCTTTCGTTCGGAGGCGGGCGCGGCCGGCAAGGATACCCGCGGCATGATGCGCCAGCATCAATTCGAAAAGGTCGAGTTGGTCTCGGTCGTTCGACCGGACGATTCCGTGGCCGAGCACGAACGCATGACCGCATGCGCCGAGGAAGTGCTGAAGCGCCTCGGCCTCGCCTACCGGGTGGTGCTACTGTCGACCGGCGACATGGGATTTGCCTCGCAAAAGACCTATGACATCGAGGTTTGGCTGCCGGGGCAGGGGACCTACCGCGAGATCTCCAGCTGCTCGAATTGCGGCGCGTTCCAGGCCTTGCGCATGAAGGCGCGGTATCGTCCCGCCGAGGGAAGAGGCACATTGCCGGTTCATACCCTCAACGGCTCCGGTCTCGCGATCGGGCGCACCCTGATCGCGATCCTGGAGAACTTCCAGCGGCACAACGGCACCGTGGCGCTCCCGCCGGTGTTGCAGCCCTATATGGGGGGCCAGGAGATCATCGAACCCCATGGCTGACGGGCGCATCGAACTCGCCAAAGCCCGCATTCTCGTCACCAACGACGACGGCATCGGGTCGCCCGGTATCAAATTGCTGGAGGAAATCGCGCGCGATCTCTCGCCGGACGTCTGGGTCGTCGCGCCCGAGCAGGAACAGAGCGCCTCCAGTCACTCGCTTACGACAAGGCGCCCGTTGCGCATCTCGGAGTTGGCGCAGCGGCGCTACGCAGTGGACGGGACGCCGACAGATTGCGTGATGTTGGCGATCAAGCACCTGTTGCGTGAGCACCGCCCGGACCTCGTCCTTTCCGGGGTCAATGGGGGCGGCAATGTCGGAGAAGATTTGACCTATTCGGGAACCGTCGCGGCGGCGATGGAAGCGACGTTGCTCGACATCCCGGCGATCGCGCTGAGCCAGCACTTCATAGACGGCGAGGCTGTACCCTGGCACACCGCCGCGCGTTTTGCGCCCGAGGTGATCCGGCAGTTGACCCGGCTGCCCTGGCCGGAGCACACCTTGATGAACATCAATTTTCCGGCTGCGGCCCCCGAAGAGGTCCGCGGCATCGCGGTCACCAGCCAAGGCAAGCGTGCGATCGCCTCCAATCTGAGCGAGCGCCTCGATCCCCGCGGCAGGCCTTATTATTGGATCGGTCCGGTCCGCGAGGACGGGTTCGCCGAGCCCGGCACCGACTTGGCCGCGATCAACGAGAAGCGGGTGTCGGTCACCCCGATCTACCTCAACCTGACCAACGTTCCGGTGCTCGCCTCGCTGAAAAAGGTCTTCGGGTGATGCCTGCTCGAGCCGGCCCGGCCGAGCCGGGCTTGATCCAGAAAAAGCTGCGTCTCCTGATGGAGCTGCGTCGCGCCGGGATCGGCGACACGCGGGTGCTCGGCGCCATCGAAAATACCCCGCGGGAGAAATTCGTGCCCGCGTCGTTCGAGGACCAAGCCTATGAGAACATGGCCCTGCCGATCGGCAATGCGCAGACGGTGAGCCAGCCGTATGTCGTCGCGTTGATGACCGAGAAGCTCGAGCTCGGAGAACGCCAGAATGTTCTCGAGATCGGAACAGGTTCCGGTTATCAGACGGCAGTTTTGGCAGCCCTCTGCCGCCGTGTCTTTACGATCGAACGTCACCGCGAACTGTTGCGCGATGCAGAGCGACGGTTTGAAGAGCTGCGCCTGCGTAATATCGTGTGCCGATTCGGCGACGGCACGAAGGGTTGGCCCGAGCAGGTGCCTTATGAGCGAGTGCTGGTGACTGCCGCGGCTCCCGAAATCCCAGCGACTCTGGTCGACTCGCTCGCCCCCGGCGGCATCCTGGTCGTCCCGGTCGGCGAGGATCACCGGGACCAACAGCTGATGCGCATCCGCCGCCAAGACGACCGGTTTTCGACCGAGGATCTCGGTCTGGTTCGGTTTGTCCCGCTCGTAGTCGGGCTGCCGCGCCGCTTGGCAGACCAGGGCTTGACATGATTCTGCCTTCGCGTACTAAATAGCGGAGGTTCTTGCGCGTCGGGGGGCGTGCGGGGGGAAGATGACAATTCGAACTGGCGCGCGGCGCGGCTTTGGGTCAGCGTTTTGGCTTGCGGGGGCGCTCGGGTGTGCTCTCGCGGCCTGTGCTCCGCGGGTGGAGGGGCCTGCGCCGGTAGTGGGCGGCCCCGCGCCGGTGGAACGTGGACCGCAAACGATCACAATCCAGGGTGGGCAGACCTTATCCGAAATCGCCCACAACTACCATGTACCGATGCGGGTGATTGCCGAGGCGAATGGTCTGTCGCCGCCCTATCACATTCAGGTTGGGCGCACTTTGGTCATCCCGGGCGCCGGCCCGCCGCGGCTCGCTGCGGCGCCGGCATCGGTCGCGGCGCTGCCTCCCGCACAGCGGCCGGAGGTTCTCCAGCCCACGACGGGGCCCGATCTCTCGTTGCCCGCCGCCCCGGACCTTCCGTCGGTTTCGGCCGCGCCGCTGGCTCCGCCTCCCTCACAGCCTGGCGCCAAGCCCGGCTCCGCGGCAACCCCGCCCCCAATCTCTGCCGCGTCACCGCCCAGAGAGATCCCCGAGACTCCGGATGCGAGCAGCCCCGCGACGCCGCCGGCTGCCGGCACCGGCGCGTTTCTCTGGCCGGTTCGCGGCCATATTCTAGCTACCTACGGTTCAAAATCGGACGGCACGCACAATGACGGCGTCAACATCGCCGCACCCCGTGGCACCGCTGTGCAAGCCGTCGACGCCGGCGTCGTCGCGTATACCGGGAACGAGCTGCGCGGGTACGGCAATCTCGTTCTCGTCAGGCACGCCAATGGCTGGATATCGGCTTATGCCCACTGCGATGCGATTCTCGTCAAGCGGGGCGAAAAGGTCGAGCGCGGTCAGGTGATTGCGCGGGTCGGCTCGACCGGCAATGTCAGCGAGCCGCAGCTGCACTTCGAGCTTCGCCGCGGTCAACACGCGGTAGATCCGCGCGAATTTATGACCCCGCCACCGACGGCGACGACAAAGGATTCGCGGTCGAGCTGAGAATTCCATCCTCTCCGCTGCCGATTGCCGCCTGATGCTCACGGTGCTATTCGGCTGGCAGAGACCGGCGTCTTCGGTGATGCCGGTTTTTGCGTCGAGAGAGTACGCGTGCCACACTGGCAGCATGCACAAGTGATCTGAACTGCGTCAGAGCTCGGGTCCATCGCGATCAAAGGTCGCTCAGGCGAGCGGTTTGCCGAGCCGGCCGGCGAGGTCCTGGATGAATTGCCACGCGACGCGACCCGAGCGCGCGCCTCGGGTGATCGACCATACGCTGGCTTCGGCCCTCAATTGTTCGGGCGGCAGATCGAGCCCGTAGCGCTCGGCATAACCTCTGACGATCGCCTGATAGGTCTCCTGGTCGATGCTGTGGAAACCTAGCCACAAGCCAAAGCGGTCCGACATCGAGACGCGTTCTTCGACGGCTTCTGCCGGGTTGATCGCCGTCGAGCGCTCGTTCTCGATCATATCGCGCGGCATCAGATGGCGGCGATTCGAGGTCGCGTACAGCACGACATTCGCCGGCCGTCCCTCGATGCCGCCCTCGAGTACCGCCTTCAAGGATTTGTAGCTCGTGTCGTGGTGGTCGAAGGACAGGTCGTCGCAGAACAACAGGCACCGCCGCGAGCTCGCCCGCAGCAGCGATAAAAGATTCGGCAGGCTCGGAATATCTTCCCGGTGGATCTCGACGAGTGCGAGGGCGTGCGGATGCATTTCGTTGACGGCCGCGTGCGCCGCCTTGACCAGCGAACTCTTGCCGGTGCCGCGGGCACCCCACAGCAATACATTGTTGGCCGGGAGCCCGGCGGCGAATCGCTCGGTGTTGTCGAGCAAAATGTCGCGGACCCGGTCGATGCCGCGCAACAGTCCGATCTCGACCCGGTTGACCTGGTGAACCGGCTCGAGCCAACCGCGGTCGGCGTGCCACACGAAGGCGTCGCTGGCGTCAAGCTCGTTGGGGGGCGCAGCGAGAGGGGCCAGACGCTCCAGCGCATCGGCGATGCGATTGAGCAAAGGCAACAGGTCGGGATTGGTTTTGGGCAAGTCTAAATCCTGCGGCAGCAAGGCCGCCGACGCTAGCACAGCGGCCGAGAACCGCGGAACCCGCCTTGGCATTGCCCTTTATCCGGGCATCGAGTAGCAATTGGCCCGCCGCACGGCAGGCACCATATGACGGGAACGGCGGAGCTGCCCGTCGACGGATGCGGCACGCGATTTGAGGCACCCTTCCAATGTGGATTTCCACGGCTTATGCCCAAGGAACAGGCATATTAGATCAGAACGCGCTCATCCAGTTTCTGCCGCTGATCCTGATCTTCGTCGTCTTCTACTTCCTTCTGATTCGCCCGCAGCAGCGCAAGGCCAAGGATCAGAAAACCATGCTCGACGCGTTGCGTCGCGGCGATCGGGTAGTGACCGGGGGCGGGATCATCGGGACCGTGGCGCGGGTCGACAACCCGGAGGAAGTCGTCGTCGACATTGCCGAGAATGTGCGAGTCCGCGTGGTGCGCAGCACAATCACCAGCGTTGTCGCCAAGCCTGACCCGGGCGCGGCCCGCGAGGCCGCCAAGCAGAAGACGGAGACACGGGCAAAGGTGGGCACCAAGGAGTGATCGGATTGCGCGGCACAAAGCCCACGGCCGAGGGGGCGCTGGCATCTACGCGTGAGAAGTAGCGCATGCTGTATTTCGAGAATTGGAAGATCACCCTGATCTGCGCAGTGTGCGCGCTCGGTGTGCTGCTGTCATTGCCGAACCTGTTCAGCCCATCCTTTCTTGCGCGGGTGCCGAATTGGTTACCGCACAAGCAGGTGGCCCTCGGGCTTGATTTGCGCGGCGGTTCCTATTTGCTCCTTGAGGTCGATGTCGCCGCGGCGCAGCGCGAGCGCCTCAACTCGATCGTCGACAATGTGCGCAACGCGCTGCGCGACGCCAATATCGGATATACTGGGCTCAGCGTCGAAGGCGATGCGATCGTCTTCACGATCCGCGAACCGGACCAGATCGAAGCTACGCGCCAGGCCTTGCGCAAGATCGATCCTGACCTGACCGTCGACATTGCCCCCGACGGCTCGGGGACGATGCGCTTCAGCACGGTTGCGACCGAGGCGCGGCGCCGGCAAGCCGTCGATCAGTCGATCGAGATCATCCGCCGGCGCATCGACGAGACCGGGACCAAGGAGCCGACGATCCAGCGCGAGGGATCTGATCGTATCCTCGTCCAGCTCCCGGGCGTCGACAATCCCGAGCATGTCAAAGCGCTGCTAGGCCGTACCGCCAAGCTGACCTTCCAGCTCGTCGACCCCACGGTCTCGCTGGAGGACGCGCGACGCGGCCGGCTGCCGCCTGGCGACGAAATTTTGCCGGCAGAAGAGGGCAGGGCTGGGCGCACCGGACCCGCGGCCTATGTCGTGCGCAAGCGCGTGATGGTCGGCGGTGACACCCTGGTCGATGCCCAACCGACCTTTCAAAACAACGAACCGGTGGTTAGCTTCCGTTTCGATGCCGCCGGTGCAAAACGCTTTGGCGACGCGACGCGAGACAATGTCGGCAAGCCATTCGCAATCGTTCTCGACAACAAGGTGATCAGTGCGCCGGTGATCCGCGAGCCGATCCTTGGCGGCAGCGGCATTATTTCCGGCAGCTTCACGGTCCAGTCGGCGAGCGACCTTGCGCTGCTGCTGCGGGCGGGCGCGCTTCCGGCGCCGATCACGATCCTCGAGGAGCGGACGGTCGGCCCGGATCTCGGCGCCGATTCGATCCATGCCGGAGCGGTCGCCAGCATCGTCGGGGTCGCGCTGGTCGTCGTGTTCATGATCCTGTTCTACGGATTGTTCGGCGTCTTTGCCGATATCGCGCTGATCTTCAACCTGTGCCTGATGCTCGGCAGCCTTTCGCTGCTCGGCGCCACCTTGACCCTGCCGGGGATCGCCGGCATCGCGCTGACCATGGGTATGGCGGTCGACGCGAATGTGCTGATCTATGAGCGCATCCGCGAAGAGGTCCGCGCCGGCCGCACCGTGCTGTCGGCACTCGACGCCGGCTTCAAGCGCGCCTTCGGCACGATCCTCGACAGCCATGTGACAACCCTGGTCGCCGGCGGGCTGATGTTCTGGCTCGGCTCGGGTCCGGTCAAGGGGTTTGCCGTGACGCTCAGCATCGGCGTGCTGACCTCGCTGTTCTCGGCGATTTTGGTGACCCGGCTGTTGATCGTCACTTGGTTGCGCGAATGGAAACCGAGGGCCATCCCGATTTGATCGTGAAACCAAAATGAGACCGCTGATCGTCATCCGGCGCACGCCGAAAATCGACTTCATGGGTTGGCACAAGATCGGGTTTGCGCTCTCCGGGCTGCTGACAATCGGCTCGATCGTGCTGTTTCTGACTGTCGGGCTCAATTACGGGATCGACTTTGTCGGCGGCACGCTGATCGAGGTTCGCTCCACCACGGGGCCAGCGAACCTTGCCGAAATGCGGCAAAAGCTGGACGCGCTTCATATCGGCGAAGCCTCGCTACAGGGGTTCGGCCCACCGACCGATGTATTGATCCGGCTGCCGCGGCAGCCAGGCGGCGATGCAGCGCAGGAGAAAGCGGTGCAGCTTGCGCGGCAGGCGCTCGGCCCCGGGGTCGAATACCGCCGCACCGAGGTCGTCGGTCCGAGCGTCGGCGGCGAGCTGATCCGCGCCGGGGTGATCGCGACCGTTCTAGCGCTGTTCGCGATCGCCCTCTACATCTGGTTCCGCTTCGAATGGCAATTCGGCGTCGGCGGGATGATTTCGACCCTGCACGACGTGATCACCACGGTCGGGCTGTTCGCGCTTTTCCAGCTCGAGTTCAACCTGACGACCTTGGCCGCTATCCTGACCATCGCCGGGTATTCGGTGAATGACACTGTCGTGATCTACGACCGGATCCGCGAGTCGTTGCGCAAATATCCGAGGATGCCGTTTCGCGACCTGATCAACCTGGCGCTCAACGAGACATTGTCGCGGACCATCCTGACCGTCAGCACGGTCGCGCTCGCGGTTCTTTCATTGTTGTTTCTTGGCGGCGAAGTGCTGAGAGGCTTCAGCATTGCTATGCTGTGGGGCGTCGTAATCGGCACCTATTCGTCACTCTTCATCGCGGCGCCGATCCTCTACTATGTCCGGCCGAACCGCGCCGCAATCGCCCGGTCGAGCGAAGCAGTGCCAGCCCGCGCTCCTGGAGCGCGCTGAGCCACGGCATTCGCCGCGATGGATCTCACCCCGGTAGCCACGGCCGGCCGTCAGATCATCGAGCGCTACGCGCCGAGCGGCTTTCGGGTGAGCGGGGTCATCTATCACGGTCCGGTCCTGGTTTTTCCCGACCTCACTGTCGCGTGGGATGCCGCGAGCGCTCGTGATGTGACCTGGGAGACCCTGGGTCCGGTGATCGAGCATGGTGGCGTCCAGATCCTGTTGCTCGGTCTCGGACGCTCGACAAGTGCCGTGCCCGCCGCGTTGCGCACCGCGCTACGCACCGCCGGGGTCGCGCTCGAGGCGATGGATACCGGCGCCGCATGCCGCACCTACAACGTGCTGGTCGCCGAGGACCGCGGGGTCGCCGCGGCGCTGATACCGCCAGCCTAGCATCCGCTCAAACCGTAGCTGATTTCATCGCCCGGTGAGCAATTATGACGCTTCCGGGAATTGCTGACCGTGGCTGACGTTGTCAATGCAGATTTTTGAGGGAGTCGATGATGGCGTTTCGCTCACGGTTCTTAGGTACCGCGGCGCTTGTCGCGGGTCTGGCGATGGCCCCTGCTGTTCATGCTGAACATTGGCACGGGGGTTATCATCACCACGGCGGCGGCGGCGGCGCGGCCGGCGCGGCGATAATCGGCGGTCTCGTCGGCCTCGGCGTAGGTGCCGCGATAGCGTCGAACGGCGGCTACGCACCCGGCTATTATGCGCCGCCCTACAGCTATTACGGGCCGCCGCCGGCCTATTACACCCCTCCGCCGCCTGCCGTTTACTACGGCTACTGATCAAAGATCTCAGCCAATAGGAACACCCCGATGAAATTAATCCTGTGCAGCCGTTTTGCCCCGGTGGCCGTGGCCGCTCTGCTGTCGTTGCCCGCGGCCGCCTGGGCGCAATCCTCGCAATCTCCAGCGACGCAAGCCGCTACGCCGCCTGCGCCGGCGGCCGCGTCGTCGCCAATGGTCAACCACCCGGTTTCCGGCAAGAATGCCGAGGAACGGGTGGAAAACCGAATCAAGGAGCTGCATGCACAGCTGCGCATCGCCGCGGCCGAAGAATCGCAATGGAATCAATTCGCCGAGGTCATGCGCGATAACGCGCGCGCGATGGATCAGGCCTTTAGAGAGCGCGCTCAGAGCTTCGAATCGATGAACGCCGTGCAGAACATGGAGTCCTACGAGAAGCTTGCGCAGGCGCATGCTCAAGATCTGGAAAAGCTGGTTCCGGCGTTCCAGAAGCTTTACGACGCGATGCCTGATCAGCAGAAGCAACTCGCAGACCAGGTGTTTCGCGCCAATGCGGAGCAGCACGCGCAACGGCGAGCGGCGCATCACGGCCGCAGCGGGTAAAAGAAAGGACGTAGAGACGACTGACGAGCAAGCCCCGCCTTCCGCGGGGCTTGTTTTATGATGCGAGGGCGCCTTTTTTTTCGATAAATGGATCGGCGTCAAGCGAGTTTGCTAATGGTGCCCGAAGATGCCGCCGCTCCGCCTGGCATCGGCCATAATGGCGGTCCGCTGTTCGACCCTGGAACGGATTGGCGGAAGTTCTGCTGGAGGAAGGCTCACGCGCGGGCCTGGAAGACGCCGCCGCGGGAGATCGCTCTGGCCCGTCTAGCGCGGGCTCAGACCGTAGGGTTGACTTATCGGGAATATACTGCGGTGCTGCTCGACAGGGGTGTACACCTGTGAAAAGCCCCGCCGAAGCGGGGCTTCTTTTGTGGTCTCGGCCGGATTGCTAACGGGCTTTCGCGAGGTTCTGGGCGACAAAGTCCCAGTTGACCAGATGGTCGAGGAAGGTCTGGACGAAATCCGGCCGGCGATTCTGGAAATCGAGGTAATAGGCGTGCTCCCAGACGTCGCAGGTCAAAAGCGCCGTTTGGCCTTCGGCGAGCGGATTAACGGCATTCGGCGTCGCCATGATCTTGGCTTGCCCGCCATCGGCGACGAGCCAGGCCCAGCCGCTCCCGAACTGGCCGACGGCGGCAGTTTTGAACTGCTCCTTGAACTTATCGAAACTGCCGCAACCGCGGTCGATCGCCTGGGCAACTTGTCCGCTCGGCGAGCCACCGCCGTTGGGCTTCATGCAGTTCCAGAAGAAAGTGTGATTCCACACTTGCGCGGCGTTGTTGAAGACGCCCGTCTTTGACGAGTCCCTGTATGTGGCCTTGATGATGTCCTCTAGGGATTGGCTCTCCATCGGAGAACCCTTGACGAGGTTGTTCAGGTTGGTGACGTAAGCTTGGTGATGCTTGCCGTGATGAAAATCAAGCGTCTGTGCCGAAGTGTGTGGCTCAAGCGCGTTTTTCGGATAGGGCAGGGGCGGCAGTTCGAAAGCCATGGCGACCATCCCGGGTTCTGTGAAAGAGGTCCGTCGTAAAACGCCGGTCCCGGAGCGACGT
Organism: uncultured Alphaproteobacteria bacterium; assembly: GCA_963700185.1. Classification (GTDB taxonomy): domain Bacteria; phylum Pseudomonadota; class Alphaproteobacteria; order ATCC43930; family CGMCC-115725; genus AP-15. The sequence continues at coordinate 155,197 of CAVOWP010000008.1, read as the reverse complement.
TCCGCTGAAATGGATCGCCTGTCGCCGGTTGCGGCGCTGGTGCGGCGTCACGACCGCGACCGGTATCAAACGGCGCTGTTTGCCCCGGCCGCGCGTCGCGAGGCGCTGTTCGCGCTTTACGCCTTCAACTACGAGATTGCAAGGGTGCGCGAGACCGTCACCCAGCCGATGCTCGGCCAGATCCGCCTCCAATGGTGGCGCGAGAACATCGCCGCCGCCTTCGAGGGCGGTCCCGTGCGGCGTCATCCCGTGGTCGAGCCGCTGACCGCTGTGATCCGCGAGCCGCGGCTGACGCGCGAGCATCTCGAGCGAATGATCGATGCCCGCGAGAGCGACCTCGAAGACGAGCCGCTGGCGAGCCTCGGCGCTCTCGAAAGCTACGCCGAAGACACCTCTGCTCTTCTCGTCTATCTCGCCCTAGAGGTTCTCGGAGTGCACGACCCCACCACGAGCGATGCGGGCCGTCACGTCGGCATCGCCTATTCGCTGGCCGGGCTGTTGCGCGCGATGCCGTTTCATGCGCGCGCCGGTCGCCAGTTCATCCCGGGCGATATTGCGGCCCGAAGCGGGCTCAGCGAGCGGGATTATCGCGCGCTGCGCGGCACCCCGGCCTTGCGCTCCGCAACTGCCGAACTCGCCGCGGCGGCCTCACGACACCTCGGCTGGGCCCGTGCCCACCGCGCGAAGATCCCACGCTCGGCGCTTCCCGCGTTACTGCCTGCCGTTGTCGCGCAACGCTCGCTGCTCCGGCTGAAGCGGGCCGCGTACGACCCGTTCGACCCGGCGCTGACGGTACCGGACCCTCTGCAGAGCTGGCGGCTCGCGGCAGCGGTCCTGCTGAATCGTTTCTAATGCGTTATCGGCCCTGGAAATCAGGAAGTCGGCGGTCGGCCATTGCCTTGATACCTTCCTTGAAATCCTCGGTGCGGCGCAGCCAGTCCTGTTCGACGAGCTCGCGCTCGGTAGCAGTCTCGATCGCGTCGCACAATCCGCGCCGGACGGTCTCGCGCGTCGACATGACGGCGAGCGGCGCCGATTGCGCGATCTCGAGCGCCAGCGCTTGGGCCGCGCTGCGCACCTCAGTGAGCGGCACCAGCAAATCGGCGAGCCCGATCCGCACCGCCTCGTCACCCGGAATGCGCCGGCCCGTATAGAACAAGAGCGCCGCCTGCTGCACCCCGACCAGCCGCGGCAACGTCGCGGTCAAGCCGAAGCCGGGGTGAAACCCGAGCCGGTTGAAGTTGGCGCTGAAGCGCGCTTCCTGACAGGTGACGCGAAAGTCGGCGACCAGCGCGAGACCCAGACCTCCCCCAACCGCGGCGCCGTGCACCGCGGCGATGATCGGCTTACGCGTGCGAAAGAGCCGGATTGCTTCCTTGTAGAGGTGTCGGCCGGCACCGCTGCGGCTGCCCTCCGCTGCCGTACCAGTCTCCATGCGCTTCGAGAAATCGGCCCCGGCGCAAAACGATCGGCCCTCGGCAGCGAGCACGATCGCGCGGCAGCCCGGATCGGCATCGAGGCGCTCGAAGGCCTCGCCGATTTCGGCAATCAGGTCGCTATCAAAGAAATTGTGCGGCGGCCGGCGCATCTCGACCGTCGCGACATAACCCTCCTGGCTGACATGGGTGCCGCTCATTTGCGCATCTCCTCGGGATTCCGTCTGACGATCAGCGCGTCGACCACGGTCAAACCCTGTCCCTGCGAATGGACAATGACCGGATTGAGGTCGATTTCCTCGATCAGCTCGGCGTGATCGGCGGCGAAACGCGATAACGCCGCGATCAGCTCGGCCAAAGCCGTGCGATCGGCGGCGGGCTCGCCGCGGACGCCTCCGAGTATTGCGGCGCCTCTCAGCTCGCCGAGCAATGCGAGCGCCTCGCTCGGTCCGATCGGAACCGGTGCGAACGCGACATCGCGCAACACTTCCACGTGAATGCCGCCGAGACCGACCATCAGCATCGGGCCGAATGTCGGGTCGCGGGTGACGCCAAGGATGATATCGCGTCCGCGCGGCGCCATCGCCTGCACAAGGACGCCCTGGATGGCGGCGTCCGGGTACGCCGCCCTGGCGTTCGCAAGCACCCGATAGTGTGCGCTGCGGACGGCGGCATCGCCGGCGATGCCGAGATCGACAGCGCCCGCCTCTGTCTTGTGAGTGATCTCGGGAGATTGCACCTTGAGCGCGACGGGACCGCCGATCCGGGCAGCTGCCGCAACCGCCTCGTCGGCGCTCGTCACCAGCGCCTCGGGCGGGCGCGGGACGCCGTAGCGGGTGAGCAATGCCTTGGCCTCTACCTCGGTCAGCACCGGGTCGGCAGCCGCGAGCGCGCGACCAACTTCGGCACACAAATCCGGCGGGGTCACGGGTACCGCTTTCGGCTGGCGCCGTCGTGCCCGGAACGCAGCGTAGTCGACCAGCGCACGGATCGCGCGGGCACAGCTCGGCATCGAGGTATAGCAGGGGATGCCCGCTTCGGCGAACCGTGCCATCGCTCCCGGCGACGCGGTCGTGTAGGTCGACAGCAGGATCGGCTGCTCCGTCGCCGCCGTGATCGCGGCGAGCTCTTCGGCGCGTTTGGCGGCGGTCGCTTCGTTGGCGAGCGAGCCGATCAGCAGGATCGTGTCGATCCGCTTCAACTCGCGGACGATCTCGACGAGCCGGGCGTAGCCGACCTCGTGGATTGCCTGCGCGGTGCCGTCGACCGGGTTTTGCGCCGAGGCGTAGGAGGGCAGGAGAGCGAGGACCCGCTGCTGGATGTCGTCCTCCAGGACCGGAAGCTCGAGCCCATGTGCCGACAGGATGTCGGCCATCCATACCGCGCTGCCGCCGGACCCGGTGATGACCGCGACGCGGTTGCCGCGCGGCAATCGACAGAACGAGAAGGCGGCAGCGACATCGAGCATATGGTCGAGATCCTCGCCGCGGATGATGCCGTGGTGGCGGAAGATCGCATCGTCGATATCGCCGGCCTGCGCCAGCGCCCCGGTATGCGAGGCCGCGGCTCGTCGGCCGGCGGCCGACCGGCCGACCTTGGCGACGATCAGCGGCTTGCCCGCATCTGCGGCCTTCTCGGCAACCGCGCGGAACCGTTCCGGGCGGCGGATCCCCTCGAGATAGAGGAGAAAAATGTCGGCGCTACCCTCGTCGAGCCACCAATCGACGTAGTCGTGAGCCTCCAGCACCGTCTGGTTGCCGGCGCTGACCTGGTGCGTGAAATGCAGTTGCCTGTCGCGGCCGCGGCTGAGAAACGAGAAGGTCAGCGCCCCGCTCTGGCAGCTGACCGCGATCGGCCGCGCCTTGCTGACCGCCGGCAACAGGCTTTGGCTGGGATCGTGAAAGACCGGGCTGAACGTGGCGACGAGCGGTCTCAGCGGATTGACGATGCCCTCGGAATTGGGGCCGCACACGACGATGCCGTGGCGTTCGGCGATCCGGCTCAGCTCGATATCGCGCGCGCGGGCGGCCTCGTTGCTCTCTTCGGCAAAGCCGGAGCTGATCACGACAGCAGCGCGGACCCGCCCGCCGCATTGCTCCAGGGTTTCGACAACATGCGCTGCCGGTACCAGGATGACCGCGAGATCGACCGGCTCAGGCAGCGCCGGGACCGAAGGATAGGCCCGCAGCCCGAGCACCTCGCTCTGGCTGCGGGTCACCGGAAAGATCCGGCCGTCATAGCCATGGCCGATCAGCGCGTGCGTCAGCCGGCCGCGCAGAGGTCTCGGTATCGGCCGAAGCGCCGATAATGGCGATGCTGTCGGGCGACAGCAGCGGCTTCAGATCAGGCATTGCCTACCTCTTCCCGCCCCACCCTAACCCTCCCCCGCTTGCGGGGGAGGGAAGGGTGGGGGCAGAGCGGGACGAGGGAGGAAGCTTCGCATCACCGCAGCCCGAGGCCGCGGGCGATGATGCCGCGCAAGACCTCGCGGGTGCCGCCTTGGATCGTCAATTTGGGCGCGATCAGGGTGGCGTAGCGCAGCGCTTCTTCGAACCGGTCGTCGTTGCTGTCCGGTTGCGAGTCGCCGATTTGCGGCGCCAACAGGCGCACCTTGTCCGGTAGGGCCTGCTCGAAATTGGTACCCAAATCCTTGACGACGGCGGCTTCGACCGCCGGGGTCTTGCCGGCCTGCAGCATGCCGGCAACAGAGAGCGACATGCGGCGCAGAGTGGCTAGATGCGCCACCTCGCGCCCGATCCCTTCGGCAAGGCGCTCGCTCGGCTCCTCGCCGGCCAGCCGCACCAGCTCGACTAGAGCCGGAAACGTTTCGATCCACCGGTCGGGACCGCTGCGCTCATAGGCGAGCTCGTCGGTGGCCTGCTTCCAGGCCATGTCGACCTCGCCGATCAGATGCGAGTCGGGGAGGAACGCGTCGTCGAACACGACCTCGTTGAAATCGTGCGAGCCGGTCAGGTTGATGATCGGCCGCGTCGTGATCCCCGGCGTCTTCATGTCGACCAGAAACTGGGTCAGCCCGTGCCGCCGGTTCTCCTTGGTCGAGGGCGAGGTGCGCAACAGCGCGATCATGTAATCGGCCTGATGCGCGTCGCTGGTCCAGATCTTGCGGCCATTGACCAGCCATCCGCCATCGGTCTTGCTCGCCCGGGTCGAGGCGGCGAACACGTCCGATCCCGAATTCGGCTCGCTGAGCCCGATGCAGAAGCACAATTCGCCGCGCGCGATCTGCGGCAGGATCTTCTGCTTTATCTCCTCCTGGCCGTAGCGCAGGATCACCGGGCCGCTCTGCCGGTCGGCGGTCGAATGAGCGCGGGTCGGCGCGCGCGCCGCCAACATCTCCTCGGTCACGACATAGCGTTCGAGATGCGAGCGCTCGTGCCCGCCGTATTTCTTGGGCCAGGTCATGCCGATCCAGCCCTTGGCGCCGACCTTGCGGCTGAACTCGCGCGAGAACGACCCCTTCCCGCCATTCGGCGAAAAAGTGCCGGCCTCGATCTCCTCGCGCAGAAAGGCGCGGACCTCCTGGCGCAATTCCTTGGCCTCGGGGGGCAGCTCGACCGGATCGAAGCGAAAGCTGAAACTCATCCGGCTGCCTCACGATCCTGCGGTGATGAAGGGCCAGAGCTCCGTCGGCGCCGCGCTCCGCGACCATTCGCCCGAGACGCGGCGGCCCAGACCGCCTCGTTGCCGAACTCCTCGCGCCAGGACCACAGCCGGCGCGTCGCATGATGCAGCGAGTGCTCGTAGGTGAAGCCCATCGCGCCGTGGACCTGATGGGCGATCGCCGCGCCGGTGCCGGCCGCCTCGCCGCCGCGCACCTTGGCGATCGCGATCTCGCCGATCGCAATTTCCGGACGCGCACACGCCTCTGCGGCAGCGTCGGCGGCGGCGCTCGCCGCCGCGACCTCGCCGGCCAGCGTCGCCAAATTGTGCTGGACCGCCTGGAACTTGGCGATCGGCCGCCCGAACTGCGAGCGGTCGAGCGCGTACTGGACCGATTGCTCGAGGATCTTTTCGAGCGCCCCGGCCATCTGTTGCAAGCGGACCGCGGCGCCGAAACAGACGAGCAAATCTTGATCGACCGCTCCCGGTCGCACGGCCTCGGGGATGGCGCCGTCGAACGACACATCGTCGCGCGGTTCGCCGGCGAGGCTCGTCGATTGGCTGATCGGCAGACCCGCGGCGCGCGACCAGCGCCACCACAGTCTCGTTGCCGCGGTGCGCGAGAACGGCGATGTGACCGGCGTTGCGGGCGAACGGGACGCGGCGCGCCCGGCCGCTCAGCGCGCCATCGGCGGTCAGCGCGATCCGGCCATCGGCATGGATCGGGGCGATCGTCAGCGGCCCGCCCGGCACCGCGATCCCGGCCTGCGTCAACAGCCAACCGGCCATCAACGTCTCGGCGAGCGGCACCGGCGCGGCAAACCGCCCGGCCGCGCGCAGCACGGCGAAACCGTCGGCCAGCGCCGCCCCGGCCCCGCCAAGCTCGTCCGGGACCCAGGTGAGCGTCAGCCCGGACTCCTCCAAGGCATCCCACAAGGCCTTTGGCCACACGCCTTGCTCCGCCTCGTTGACGGTATTGGGCTCGCAAAGATCCTGGAAGATCCGGGTCGCGGTATCGACGATGATATTGTCGGTGTTGTCGGCCATCGCTCCGTTCCCGCCCTTGTTGCCCTGATCGTAGAGCAGCGCGTCGGTGACGGGAAGCCTCGCTTGTTAGCCTCCGGCCTCGGCGCCGGCCCTGGGTACAATCTTAAATAGAGTAGCTCATTGACCTCCCGCTGCATCTGCAGCGGATCTACAGCGAGACTTCTCTGAATAGCTGTAATTCTGCGCAGTCCCCGACACCGCGACCGCGGGGCCCTGCGACACGCTGCAAGTATCGCGATAGGAATAAGGAGATTTTAGGACGGGCCTCAGTCCGCCCCTGGGCGAGGCCAAGCGGGCCGTAGCGACGGTTCAACGCCGTCGATCAGAAACACCCGACCCTGCGACGTCGAGAGCCGGACCTTCAATGCAGCCTGGTATTCGTCGGAGCGATACCACCGGCGGGCCGTTTCGGCGTCCGGGAACTCGATAACCACGATCCGCTCCGGCATCGGCCCGCCATCGAGCAGCTCGATCTTGCCGCCGCCGGCGACGATGCGTCCGCCAAAACGTGCAACCGTCGCCAGAGCAACCGGCACGTGGGCCCTGTAGGCGACCGGGTCGGTTATGTGAATTTCTCCGACGACATAGGCGGGCATGCTACCCTCCGCATTGGGTGGATAGTCTGACGCAAACCGCCGCTTCGCCGCAACCGGCTGTAACCATAAGAAGAGGTGAGGAGATGGCCGAGTTATTGAGTTAATCTGAGCGCGAAAACGGAGCCCGACATGGCTGCCACCCGCCGTCTTGCCGCAATCCTCGCCGCCGATGTGGCGGGGTATTCGCGGCTGATGGGGGCGGACGAAGCGGGCACGGCTCGGGCGTTGCGGGAGCATCGCGCCGCCGCCGATCCGCTCGTCGTCCGAGCATGGCGGGCGGATCGTCAAGACCACCGGCGACGGCGTCCTGGTAGAGTTCGGCTCGGTGGTCGGTGCCGTCGAATGCGCTTTCGCACTGCAACAGGCTGACGCGCGGAACACAATGCGGGGATCGCCGGCGAACGGCCGCATCGAATTGCGCATCGGCATCCATCTCGGCGATGTGATCGTCGAGGGCGACGACATTCTCGGCGATGGCGTCAACATCGCCGCGCGCCTCGAAGGCACTCGCCGAGCCCGGCGGCATCTGCGTCTCGGAAGACGCTTTTCGCCAGGTGCGCGGCAAGGTCGCGGCCTGAGTTTGCCGATCTCGGCGAGCCAAGTCTGAAGAACATCGCCCGGCCTCGGTGCGGGTCTACCGGGTTCGCTCGACCCTCACGCACCGCGCCGCCGACGCGCCGGGGTCCCCCCTCTCCCGCGCTGCGGGAGAGGGTGCCGACCGCCGTAGCGCGGGAGGTGGGTGAGCGGCAGCGCGCCGGCTGCTCGCCCCTCCCCGACAAGCCGTCGATCGCGGTGCTGCCCTTCGCCAATATGAGCGGCGATCCCGAGCAGGAATATTTCGCCGACGGCATGGTCGAGGAGATCATCACCGCGCTCTCCCGCATCCGCTGGCTCTTCGTCATCGCCCGCAATTCGAGCTTCACCTACAAAGGCCAGGCGGTCGACGTGAAGCAGGTCGGGCGCGAGCTCGGCGTGCGCTATGTCCTCGAAGGCTCGGTGCGCAAGGCCGGCGACCGCGTGCGGATCACCGCGCAGCTGATCGACGCGCTTACCGGCGCGCATCTCTGGGCCGACCGCTTCGACGGCTCGCTCGAAGACGTCTTCGAGCTGCAGGACAAGGTGGCGTCGAGCGTCGCCGGCGTCATCGAGCCGGCGTTGCAGGCCGCCGAGACCGCCCGTTCGGCCGGCCGCCCGACAACCGATCTGACCGCCTACGACCTCTACCTGCGCGCCTATGCGATGGTCTGGTCGTCGGCAAGGCAAATCCCTGAGGCGCTCCGTCTGACTGGAACAGGCGATCGAGCGCGATCCGCGTTACGGGCCCGCCCTCGCTTTGGCCGCGTTCTGTTGTGTTCGGCTCCTTCGGGACGGTCGGAGCGAAGATCCGGCGGCGGACCGCCTGAAGGGTGCCGATTTCGCCCGGCGAGCCCTGGAGGTGGCCGGCGACGACCCGGGCATCCTGGCGAATGCCGCCCTCGCGCTGGCCTATTTGGGCGAGGATATCGGCGCCATGATGGCGTTGGTCGACCGCGCATTGGCGCTCAACCCGAGCTTCGCGCGCGGCTGGCACATCAGCGGCACCCTAAGGCTATGGGCGGGCCAGCCCGACATCGCGATCGAGCATATCGAAGCCGCGCTGCGCCTCAGCCCCCGCGCCCGCATCGGCACGTCGCTCTTTATTATAGGTGCCGCGCATTTCTACGCTCGGCGCTTCGATGAGGCGGTGCCGAAGCTGCTCCTCGCGATCCAAGAGGATCCGAGCTACCCGGTGCCGTATCGCTATCTCGCCGCCTGCTACGCGCATATGGGTCGGCTCGACGACGCACGAGAAATTGTCACGAGGATGCGCGCCCTCACCCCCGTCGTGATACCGGACGCCAGCTTCCTCCGGAACCCGGAGCACCGCGAGCTGTTGCTGTCGGGTCTGCGCTTGGCGGCCGGCGAAACGACATAACTGCAGCAGCCTAGGGAAAGGAGGGAACCGCATGTTCATTGTCGATGCACAGGTTCACATCTGGGGCGCCAATACGCCGGAGCGGCCGTGGCCGGCCGGGCGCAGTTCACCGCATCGGCCACAGCCCTTCTCGAAGGACGATCTCTTGAAGGAGATGGATGCGGCCGGGGTGGCGCGGGTCGTGATCGTGCCGCCCTCCTGGGAGGGCGACCGCAACGATCTGGCGCTGGAAGCGGCGCGGCTGCATCCCGACCGCTTCGCGGTGATGGGCCGGCCGCCGGCGGTGGCTCGCTCGCTGAGCGATTGGCGCGATCAGCCGGGCATGCTCGGTCTCAGGGTCACGTCGAACACGGCCGAGGCGCGGGCATTGTTCGACGATCCCGCGGGCTGGGTGTGGAACGAGGCGGAGCGCGCCGGGCTCCCGGTTATGGTCTCGCCGTCAGGCTTGCTGCCGCAAGTCGACCGCATTGCCGAACAGCATCCCGAACTCAGGCTCGTCATCGACCACCTGGCGCTGCTGCGGGCGAAGGACAATGCCGCGTTTGACGACCTGCCAAAGCTGTTGCGCCTGGCGCGGCTGCCCAACGTCGCGGTCAAGGCCTCGGCATTGCCGGCCTATTCGAGCCACGATTATCCCTACTACAATTTGCACCCCTACCTTGCGCCGCGTGTTCGACGCCTTCGGCCCGCGCCGAATGTTCTGGGGCACCGATTTGACCCGGCTGCCGTGCACCTACCGCCAGGCGATTACCTTGTTCACCGAGGAGTTGCCGTGGCTCTCGGCGGCAGACCAGGAGTGGGTGATGGGGCGCGCCATCTGCGACTGGCTCGGCTGGCCGTTCTAATCCGCTGCGTGTCAGGTGAAGGCCTTGATTACCAGTGAAGCGACGCGACCACAAAGATAATACGCACGCGAGGTTGACGCCGAGCATCCATTTGATGACCGCAAGGTCGGTCTCGATCTTGGTGAACCGGCTTCGTAGCCAGCGAGTTCCTCCGCCGCAGCACGCGCCTTATCGTCCGGCGCACCGGCGCGATGAAGCGCGTCATATGTCTTCGAGAGCATTACGGCCATCGTTGTCGCGTCCTTCCGCCTGATAGATCGGCATGCGACGCGACGTTAGCAACCGTGCGTCGCTTCACGCGATCACCTTGGCCTGCCGCAGCTCTTCGCAGGGTCGCGCGGTCGTAGCCGAGGAGCCGCGAGAGCACTTCGTCGGTGTGCTGGCCCGGGGTAGGGACGGGGCCGACGCGGCCGGGGGTCTTCGACATCTTGATCGTCGCGCCGGGGAGGTACATCTCGCCGGCGACCGGGTCCGGCATCTTGACCAGCATCTCGCGTTCCCAGAGATGCGGGTCGACCGCGACCTGCGGGATCGTCTTGACCGGCGCGACCGGGATCTCGGCGTCGAGCAGGGTCTTGACGATATGGTCGACGGTGTTCTCGGCGCACCACGCCTCGACCGCCTTGCGCCGCGCGTCGCCGCGGCCGACCCGGCTGGTCCAGCCCTCGGCTGCGGCCTCCTTGTTGCCGGTCGCGATCTGCATCAGCCGGGTCGCCATCGCGCTGCCGGAGGCGGAGATGACGACATGACCGTCCTTCGCCTTGAAGGGCGGCCGGCCGGCTTCGCCACCCTCCTCGCCGGTCGCGAGATAATAGGATGTCGGGATCTCGACCATCGTCAGCGCCGAATCCATCAGGCAGCAATCGACCAGCTGGCCTTCGCCGGTGCGGTCGCGGTGGTGCAGCGCGGCGAGCGTGCCGATCGTCGCGTGCAGTGAGGTGTAGCGGTCGACCAGCGAGGTCGCCGCGCCGAGCGGCGTCCCGACCGGCGCGCCGGTCAGTGACATCAGCCCGCTCATCGCCTGGCCGAGCGGGTCGAAGGCCGGGCGCTCGCGGTAGGGGCCGTATTGGCCGAACCCGGACACCGAAGTCAGGATGATGTCCGGCTTCAGCGCGCGCAGCTGGTCGTAGCCGAACCCCATCTGCGCCATCGTGCCGGGACGGAAATTTTCGAGCACGACATCGGCGGTCGGCACCAGCGCGGCGAAGACCTCCTTGCCGCGCGGCGTGCGCATGTCGAGGCAGAGGCTCTTCTTGCCGCGGTTGTAGACCGAGAAATAGACGCTCTGGCCGCGCACCAGCGGCTCCGACCGCCGCGTTTCCTCGCCGCCCAATTTCTCGATCTTGATGACCTCGGCGCCGAGGTCGGAGAGGATCATGCCGCCGCGCGGCCCCGCCTGATACCGGGCCAGTTCGAGCACCCGCACGCCTTCGAGGGATCCGACCATCTTCCCGCCTCCAAATCTGCGCAGCGGTTGAGTGAACACCTGCTCCCGCGTAGTGTCAAACGATCGAGGAGCCGCGAAGGAGGGCGAGCAATGGCCTATGAATACATTCTGACCGAGCGTTTCGACGCGGTTGCCGTGATCACGCTCAATCGGCCGGACAAGCTCAACGCCTTGAGCTTTCCGCTGGTGCGGGAGCTCGACGAGGCCCTGACCCAATACGAGGCGGACGACGACATCAAGGCCGTGATCCTGACCGGCGCCGGCGACCGGGCATTTTCCGCCGGTGCCGACATTCACGAAATGGCCGGGCTGAGCGCCGAAGAACTGGCGACCCGCGGCGAGGTACGCGGCCGCGCCACCTGGCACATCGCGACCTTCGCCAAGCCGCTGATCGGCGCGATCAACGGGCTCGCCTATGGCGGGGCTGCGTTGCTGAGCTCGACGCTCGATCTGCGGATCGGCTGCGAGCGCACCGCGTTTCGCTTCCTGGCGGCGAGCTATGGCCGGGTGAATTCCAGCTGGTCATTGCCGCTGCTGGTCGGCCTGCCGAAGGCGAAGGAGCTGCTCTACACCGGACGGATCGTCACCTCCGAGGAGGCGGAGCGCATCGGGCTTCTCAACCAGGTCGTCCCCGCCGCACGCCTGCTCGATACGTGCATCGAGATCGGGCAGATGATCGCCAAGAACGATGCGCGCATGGTGCAGGGCCTGAAGCGCCTGCTGCACGAGCAGATCGGGATGGGCTGGCGCGAGCGCTACGACAATGAAGAACAGGCGCGCGCCACCTGGCTCGCCGCCGGCCACCCGCGCGAAGGCTTCAAGGATTTCCTCAGCCGCAAGCCACCAAGCTGAAGCTTTCACGACAGAGGACCGGGAGTAGCCGCTCTCCTCAACTCTGTCCCGGAGGCCGGGACCCATGGCTGCAATGGATACCGGCTTTCGCCGGTAAAGCGATTTAGTTTTGCTTGTCTCGGTGTCCTGCGGGGGAAATTAGGCGCGGAGTTCCGGGTAATCGGTCACCACGACTTCTTCGCTGACAGTGTCGAGCATGGCGCAGCTCAATTGGCGGCTGTTGCCTTGGTCGCGCGCTTCGCCGGCAGAGCCTGGGTTGATCACCAGCACCTTGCCGACACGGCGCACCAGCTGATGGTGGGTGTGGCCGTAGAGCACGAAGTCCGCTTCGGCCTCGCCGAACCGCGCCAATAGGGAGTCGTGCGGGTATACGTAGGCCCCTTGCGGCTCCCATGGGGTCGAATGGACGAGAAGCAGCTTTTTTCCGCCGACACACAGATCGAGCCTCTTGGGCCGCTCGGCGAGCCACTGGAGCAGCGAGCGGTCGATCCAGTCGGGCTGACGGGCGCGGACGCCTTGCGGGCCGAGAAAGCCCTCCTCGTGGTTGCCGAGAATGGTGTGGACTCCGCGGTCCCTCAGAACGCGTACGACCTCGTTCGAGAAGCGGTATTCGTAGATGCTGTCGCCGAGGCAAATCAGCTCGTCGGCATCGCCGAGTATTTCCATTGCTCGCAGTAAGCCGGTGTGATTGCAGTGCACGTCCGAGACGATGCCGATCTTCAAGATTGGCTCCGGCGCGCGATTATGTTCATCGGCTTCAGGCTCATGACGATTTTTCCGTCCTGGTTCAGCACCTCGATCAGGGTGCGCACCAGGCCTCGGTCGGATTTTGAACGCGAGGGGGTCGCTTCGAGCACCGAGACCCGGATGCGAAGTGAGTCTCCCGGCCGAACCGGGAACAGCCAGCGCAGCTCGTCGATGCCGGGCGAGGCTAGGCTCGCCCCCTTCGGCAAAAAATTGTCGGCGAGGAGCCGCATCATCATCGTTCCGGTATGCCAGCCGCTGGCGATCAGGCCGCCAAAGCGGCCGCGTCTGGCCGCCTCTGGATCGAAATGCATGTCCTGCGGGTCGAACCGGCGGGCAAAGTCGAGGATTTCGGCTTCCTCGACCCGGATCTCCCCGTACTCGAACACGGTGCCCGGAATGTAGTCCTCGAAATATCGCTCTTCGGTCAATGACACCTCTCCTACACGTCATGGCCGGGCTTGACCCGGCCATCCACGATTGCATTACATCATAGCCGCGGAACGTCATGGATGCGCGGGTCAAGCCCGCGCATGACGAAGCGGACGCGAAAGGGAGGGAGATGACCTACGATTACATCATCGTCGGCGGCGGTTCGGCCGGGTCGGTCATGGCCAACCGTCTCTCCGCCAAGAGCAGCAACAAAGTGCTGCTGTGCGAGGCCGGCCAGGACACGCCGCACGGTAAGGTGCCGCCGGAGATCGTCGACAGCTATCCCGGCACCGCCTATTTCGACCCGCGCTTTCACTGGACCGAGCTCAAGGTGCACACCGAGGTCATCTCGCACAACCGGCCGGAGGAGAACCGCCCGCCCTTGCGCAAATATGAGCAGGCGAGAGTCCTCGGCGGCGGCTCGTCGATTAACGGCCAGCTCGCCAACCGCGGCGCACCGACCGATTACGACGAATGGGAGGCGCGCGGCGCGGCAGGGTGGAACTGGAACGCGGTGCTGCCCTATTTCAAAAAAGTCGAACGCGACATGGATTTCGACGGGCCGTGGCACGGCAAAGACGGCCGTATCCCGGTCCGCCGGATCTTCCCGGACTTGTGGAACGGTCACGCCCAAGCGGTCGCCAAGGCTTTTGAGGAGGCAGGGTTCCAATACGTCCAGGACCAGAATGCCGAGTTCAAGGACGGCTATTTTCCGATCACGATCTCCAACCTCTACGATCGCCGCGTCTCGGCGGCGATCGGCTATCTCGATCCAGGAACCCGGCTGCGCAGCAATCTGACGATCTCGGCACTGACGCAGGTCAAAGAGCTGCTCTTCGAGGGGACGCGCTGTGTCGGCGTCAAGGCGCTGGTCGACGGTCGGGACACCGAGTTCCGCGGTGGCGAGGTGATCGTCTCGTCGGGTGCGATCCACTCGCCGGCGCATCTGTTGCGGGCCGGAATAGGGCCGGCTGGCCATCTGCGCGATCTCGGGATCGAGGTCGTCGCGCATGTTCCGGGGGTCGGTCAACGGCTGATGGATCACCCGGCGATATCCGTCTCCTCTTTCATCAAGCCCGATTACCGGCTCAACGGACTGACCCGCCGGCACATCTTGCTGGCGCTGCGCTATTCCTCAGGAATCGGCGGAGCGCCGGCGGGCGACATGTTCGTCGTCGGAGTCAGCAAATCCTCCTGGCACGCGGTCGGCGAGCAGATCGGCTCTTTGCTCGCGGCCGTTTACAAGACGTTTTCGGAGACCGGGCAAGTCAAGCTCTTATCGCGCGATTGGCGGGCCGAGCCAGTCGTCGAGTTCAACCTCTTGTCCGACCGCCGCGACCTCGAACGCCTGATGGACGCCTTCCGGCGGCTCGGCGCAATGCAGATCAGCGCCGCCTTGGGCGAGGCGACCAGCGACCCATTCCCGGCGAGCTACACCGAGCGCGTCCGCAAGATCGGCGTCGTCAGCCCGAAGAACAAAATGATCACTGACGTTATCGCGAAACTGCTCGACGGCCCGGCCTGGCTGCGCCGGACGATGATCGAGAAGGTCATCGTCGAGGGCTATCGTTTCGACGAGCTTATGCGCGACGACGAGGCGCTCGAGGACTTTATCCGCAAGGCCGCGATCGGGGTCTGGCATGCCACCTGCACCTGCCGAATGGGAGCGGAAGACGACCCAATGGCGGTGACCGACAATGAAGGCCGCGTGCGCGGGGTCGGCGGTCTACGCGTCGTCGACGCCTCGCTGTTCCCGGCGGTGCCGTGCGCCAACACCAATTTCCCGACCCTGATGACCGCCGAAAAGATCGCCGACGCGATGCTCGCCGCGGCGTAAATGTCATTGCGAGGAGCGCAGCGACGAAGCAATCTCGCGACATCGAGGGCGAGCGGCCCGAGATTGCTTCGTGGAGCCTGTCCTCGGGCGGCGCACAGCGCCGACCCGTGGGCTCGTAATGACAGCGCGAGGAGAGGGCGATGCGCTTTGGGGTTTTTGACCATCTTGACGACAGCGGGCTGCCGCTGACCCAGCATTTCGAGGAGCGGCTGAGGCTCATCGAAGCGTACGATCGTGCCGGGTTCTATGGCTATCATCTAGCCGAGCACCACAACACCCCGCTCGGCTATGCGCCGTCGCCCGGCATCTTTCTGTCGGCCGTCGCACAGCGCACAAAGCAGCTGCGCTTCGGTCCGATGGTCTACTTGTTGCCGCTCTACCATCCTTTGCGGCTGATCGACGAGATCTGCATGCTCGACCAGATGAGCGGCGGGCGGTTCCTCTATGGCGTCGGCCGCGGCATCTCGCCGATCGAGGTCGGGTTCTACGGCGTCGACTTCGACACCGGAATGCAGCAGTTTCGCGAAGCGTTCGATGCCATCCGCATCGGCCTGACCGAGGATGAGCTGACCTATCACGGCAAGTTCTACGATTTCGACCATGTGCCGATCGTCCTGAAGCCGGTTCAGAAGCCCTATCCGGAGCTGTGGTACGGCACCAGCCGGCCCGACAGCATTCCCTGGGCGGCCGAGCACGGCGCCCATATCGTGACGTTACGGGACACGGCGCAGGCACGCGCGATCATCGATCTCTACAAGTCGGAATGGCGCAAACGCGGCAGGCCCGAAGGCGAGCTGCCGATGATGGGCATCAACCGCCATATCGTCGTTGCCGAGACCGAGGCTGTGGCGCGCGACATCGCCCGCCGCGCCTATCGCCCCTGGCGCCGGCACATGGAGCTGCTGTGGACGAAATACGATGTGCCGTTCCCATTGAAGGACGGGCTGCCCGAGGAATGGGATCCGCTGCAGGTGCATGGGCACGCCATCGCCGGCACGCCGGCGCAGGTGCGCGACTATATCGCCAGCCAGGCCGAGGCTGCCGGCGCGACCTATTTCGTGTGCGATTTTGCGTTCGGCACGATCTCGCCGGAGGACGCGATAAAATCGGTGGAGCTGTTTGCGCGCGACGTGATGCCTGCCTTTGCCGATGCTTGATAGAAGGACCACCAATGGGCACAATGATCGAGTTTGCCCGCCCCGACGGGGCTAAGCCCAAGGGGTATCTGGCGACAGCCGGCCAAGGGCGGCCGGGGGTTGTCGTGATCCAAGAGTGGTGGGGCCTCAACGACCAGATCTGCGGGGTGGCCGACCGCTTTGCCCGCGCCGGCTACAATGCGTTGGCCCCCGATCTCTACAAGGGCTGCCTGACCAACCAGCCGGACGAAGCCAATCACCTGATGACAGGCCTCGATTTCGCCGACGCCACGCACCAGGATTTGCGCGGTGCCGCACAGCACCTGCAAGCGCAAAGCGGCAGGGTGGCGGTGATGGGCTACTGCATGGGCGGAGCCTTGACCATCGCGGCCGCCGTGCATGTCCCGGAATTCGCCGCCGGGGTGTGCTTTTACGGGATCCCGCCAAAGGCGTTCGCCGATCCGGCCAAGATCCGTATTCCGCTGCAAGGCCATTTCGCCAACAAGGACGACTGGTGCACGCCCGCGGCGGTCGACGATCTCGAAAGGACACTGAAGACGGCCGGAATACGCCACGAGATCTACCGCTATGACGCGGCCCATGCCTTCGCCAACGAGCGCAGCGCGGCTTACGACGTCGCCTGCGCCAATCAGGCATGGGAGCGTATGGCGGCATTCCTAGGGGCGCAAATAGCCTGGCGCAAATAGCCTAAGGCCGAGGGAGAGCAGCGGGCGCGTTTTTGACGATTGCGATCGCGTAATGGCACCGGGGAGGGTGCCGATCGGTTGCAGCCGGCCGGGGATGATGCGCGGAGGTCTTTGATGAGGCTATTCGTGCGGTGCCGCAGCTTCGGCATTCAGGCACGGCTCACGATGCTGACCGTCGTGACCGCGCTGCCGCTCGTCGCGCTCGCGAGCTGGGCCATCCTCCGCATGGTCGATGATCAGCGAACGCAGATCCAGCAGGACGTCAAGCAGAGGGTGGAAGATCTGCTTGCGGACGTCGACCGCCAGGTCAGCGCGATACAAGCGGAGCTTCAGGTCCTCGCAGTATCGCCTAGCCTGCGTGACGGCGACTTCTCGGCCTTTGATCAACAGATGCGCGCCGCCCTCAAAATCCGTGGAACGTCGATCGTCCTGCACGACACGAAGGGACAGCAACTCCTCAGCACAAATCGTCCGTTTGGCGAACCGCTTCCGCGCGCGACCAATACCGAAATGCACGACCGCGTCGTTGCGACGGGTGAGCCTCAAATCTCCGATCTGATCATGGGTGCGGTCTTGCGCCGACCGATCCTCGTGGTGGGGGTGCCGGTTTTCCGAGACGGGCAGGTCGTTTACGTATTGGCAATGGGGCTCGGCCCGGAGGTTTTGTCGTCGCTGCTCAAGGACCAAAGTCTGTCGCCCGATTGGACGGCCGGGATCTTCGATCGCAAGGGCATCATTGTGGCGCGCAATCGAGAGTTGGATCGGTTTCTTGGCAAGCCGGTTTCGCCAACGCTTTTGGCAGCAATGCGCGAGCCGGTCGAGAACTGGTTCCCCAGCGTCACGAGTGAGGGCATCCCCGTATATTCGACGTTCCGGCGCTCGCCGATCACCGGATGGACCGTAGCGATCGGTCTGCCCAGGGAATTTGTCGACGATCCTATTCGTCGCGCACGATTGTTGGCGTTTGGCGGCGGGGCGGCAGTCCTTGCCTTGAGCCTTGTCTTGGGTTGGTGGATGGCTCGGGCGATCCGGCGGCCGGTCGAAGCGCTCACCTCCGCCACCAAGGCGTTAGGCAGGGGTGAGTCTGTGGATCCATTGAGCTGCGGCGTGCGTGAACTGGATGAGGTCGGCAATGAGCTTCGCAACACCGCCGCAGCGCTGGCGCGCAACCGCGAGCAGCTCGAAAGCACAGTAGCGGGACGCACCCGGGAGCTTGCCGCAGCCAATGAACGGCTCCAGGCCGAGATCGACGCTCGTGAGCAGGCACAGTCGGCGCTGCTGCAGGCCCAGAAGATGGAGGCGATGGGGCAGCTGACCGGCGGTGTCGCGCATGACTTCAACAATCTGCTGACCGCCGTTTCCGGTTCCTTGGCGCTGCTCGAAGCGCGGATTTCCGACGAGAGGAGCTTGCGCCTGCTGCATACCGCGCAACGCTGCGCCTCCCAGGGCGCCAAGCTCACCGAATCCCTGCTGGCATTCGCCCGGAAGCAGCGCCTCAACCCGATCCCGGCCGACCTCAACTCCATCATCGTCGAGATGACCGAGATCCTACGGCGCTCGATCGGCCCAACCGTCGAGATCCGGCATGGTTTGGCGAGTGAGCTCTGGCCGGTTCTGATCGATACCGGTCAGATCGAGACGGCGCTCCTCAACGTCGCCCTCAACGCGCGCGACGCCATGCCGGGCGGCGGCACAGTGCTGATCGAAACGGCGAACGTCAATGCAAGGAGCGAGGAATTGCCGGAAGAAGTCGCAAGCCAGGACTGTGTGCTGGTGTCGGTTCGCGATCCCGGAACCGGAATGAGCCCGGAAGTCTTGGAGCGGGCGTTCGAGCCGTTCTTTACGACCAAGGAAATCGGCAAGGGGACGGGGCTGGGTCTGTCGATGGTATTCGGCGTTGTCAGGCAATCCGGCGGGACGGTGCGCATTCGCAGTCGCTTGCGCGAGGGGACCACCGTGCAGATCTATCTGCCCCGCGCCATGGAGACCGGCACGTTCGCGACGGGCGGTGCGAGGCCGGTCCACGCAGCAGGGGGGGCTCACATCCTCGTCGTCGACGACGACCCCGATGTCCGCTGGATCATCGCTCAGGATCTGCAGGAGATCGGGTATGTGGTCACGGAAGCGGATAGCGGGCGCGCCGCGCTGGAGATCCTCGAGCGCGACACGCCTTGCGACCTAATGGTAGCGGATCTGGTGATGCCGGGGCTGTCGGGGCTGGATACGCTGCGCTTGGCACGCCGGACCCGGCCGGACCTCAAGGTGCTGTTTGCCAGCGGTTATGCGGATCTGTCGCGTTTTGGGAGCAATTTGAGCAGTCACTCCCTGCTCAAGAAACCATTCAAGTCGGAAACACTGGCCGAAGCGGTTCAGACCGCACTTCAATAGGTTTCGGCCGGCGAGCGAGACAACATCGTGCAGCTGCGGCGCGATCAGTTGTGATCGGGATGAAAGCGGCTGATTGACCAGCTGCCCTTAAAAAAATAATTGCCCTGTCGATTTGGCGTTCCTCGCGCGTCGTCTCGATGTTGGACACCATCGAAAGAGTACAGCCATGCCAGAGCTTCAGATCATCGGCGCACCCCAGAGCAATTACGTCTGGATGAGCCGCATCGCTTGCAACGAGAAGGGCGTGCCGTACACCCTTGTCCCGGTCCTGCCGCACACCGCCGAAGTCGACGCGATCCATCCGCTGGGCAAGATCCCGGCGCTTCGTCACGGTGATCTCACCCTCGCCGAGTCCCGCGCGATTTGCTTCTACATCGACCACGCATTCGATGGTCCGCCGTTGGTATCGCGGGATCCAGCCGAAGGTGCGCGAACCGAGCAGTGGATTTCGATCGTGAACACGCACTTCGATGTGCTGGTGGCGCGCCCGTATGTGGGCGCTTACTTCTTCCCGGGCACTTCGGACGGCGGCCCCAACCGCGCGATCATCGAGAGCGCTCTGCCCAAGCTGGAGACGCAGTTGGTGATGCTCGACCGCGCCGTGGCCAAGACCGGCCACCTCGTCGGGAGCACCTTCACCTTGGCCGATATGAATGTGCTGCCGATGCTGTTCTATCTCCACCATTTGCCCGAGAGTGGCGCGATGCTGCGGCGGAATGCGGGCGTGGCGGCCTATTACGAGCGCCACATGGCGCGTCCCAGCGTCAGAGAAGCGGTTCCGCCGCCCTTCCCCGGCCGATCGTCTTGGACGGTCGAAGGCTGAGCTTGCGCTCTTCCACCAACGGGATTGGAGACTGAGCAAGTGGCTGTTGTCCTCTATTACGGCTCGGGTTCGCCTTATGCGTGGCGCGCCTGGCTCGCCCTCGAGCAAAAGGGCGTGCCTCACGAACTCAAGACGATGTCCTTCGCCGCCGGTGACCTCAAGACCGCGGAGTTTTCGGCGCTCAATCCGCGGCGAAGGGTACCGGTCCTCGTCGACGACGACTTCGTGCTCTATGAATCCGCCGCGATCGTAGAGTACATCAACGAGAAATGGCCGGCGGGGCCGCCTCTCTTCGCCGCCGATACTGGCGAGCGTGCGGTGCAAAGGCGTATGGTGCGCGAGGCGGACCAGTACCTTGCCAGGATTATCGAGCGCGTCGCCGCGGGCGACGAGGCCGACGAAGCCCGCAGCGATCTGCGGCAAGAACTGGCCTACTGGGAGTCGGTTATCGCCGGCGACTATTTCTCAGGGACGCTTTCCGCCGTCGATCTTACGCTCTATCCGTTTCTTGCGCTGGCTCTCCGGATCGCAAATCGTCAGCCGGGTTTCCCCGTGGCCGGGCTCGTCGGGCCCCGCCTGTCTGCCTGGCTCGACCGAATGCGCGGTTTGCCGCTTATCCAGAGAACTTGGCCGCCGCACTGGAGCTGACCGACGTCACCGCGATCGCGCCGAAGCCGGCTTGGAGCTGAAAGGGGATTTTGCCATGCGCTACATGTTCTTGATCTACAGCCGCGAGAGGGAATTCGCCGAGGCGTCGGCCCACGACAGGGAGCAGGTCAGGGCCGGGCATTGGGCGGTGATGGACGAAAGCCGGAGGAAGGGTGTGTTCATTGCGGGCGAGCCGCTGCAGCCGACCGCGTCGGCGACGACGATCCGCAGGGAGGACGGTAGACCTGTCGTCCTCGACGGCCCGTTCGCCGAGACCAAGGAACAGTTCGCCGGATATTACATCCTCGATTGCGAGAACCTCGACGAGGCAATCGCCTGGGGCGCAAAGATTCCGACCGCGTGCAAGGGCGAAGAGGGCTGCATCGAGATCCGCCCGATCGCCGGCATTCCACCGCGTTAGGAGCTGTGTCGAGGACCGATGCCGCCGCCGGCTGAAGTCTGCGCCTCGGCGGAAGCGGTATTTCGCCGCGAGCACGGCCGGATCATCGCCAGCCTGATCCGTCTGTGCGGCTCCTTCGACCGCGCCGAGGAGGCGATGCAGGAGGCATTCGCGGCGGCGCTGCACTATTGGGCCGAGCGCGGCGTTCCGGACAATCCGGCCGCCTGGATCACGACTGCGGCCTACCGCAAACTGATCGACGCGAGGCGGCGCGAACGCACGCGGCGTGAGAAACAGACTCTGCTGGAACACGAGATCGCAATCGAGGCGACCGAGGATCCCGTGCTGCCGGAGACGTTGTCTCGCGAAATTCCGGATGACCGGCTGCGGCTGATCTTCACCTGCTGCCATCCCGCGCTCAACCGCGAGGCCCAGATTGCCTTGACCTTGCGGACCCTCGGCGGGCTTTCGACGGGTGAGATCGCGCGCGCCTTTCTCGTTCCGGAGCCGACCCTGGCGCAGCGGCTGGTGCGCGCCAAACGCAAGATCCAGGACGCTCATATTCCGTACGAGGTGCCGCCCGACGATGCCTTGCCCGAACGCCGGGCCGCGGTCCAGGCGGTCATCTATCTGATCTTCAACGAAGGTTATACCGCGACTGCGGGGGATGCGCTGATCCGGCGGGAGTTGTGTTCCGAAGCCATCCGGCTCGGACGCGTGCTGCGTGCGATCGACGCCAAAGACCCGGAAGGGTGGGGCCTACTCGCGCTGATGCTGCTGCACGACTCGCGCCGACGGGCGCGGGTCGACGCGGTCGGCGCCCTGGTCACCTTGGAGGAGCAAGATCGGTCGCTTTGGGATCGCGCACAGATCGACGAAGGTCTGGCGCTCGTAGACTCGGCGCTGCGGATGAGAAAAGTCGGGCCGTATCAGCTTCAGGCGGCGATTGCGGCATTGCACGCGGAAGCCGCCAGCGCTGCCGAGACCGACTGGCCGCAGATTGCCGCTCTTTACGGCGAGCTGGCGCGGGTTCATCCGAGCCCCGTGGTGCAACTCAACGGCGCCGTCGCCATTGGGATGAGCGAGGGGCCGGAACGCGGGTTGGCGCTGATCGACGAACTCGGCACCTCGGGAGAGCTCGATCGGTATCACTTGTTCCACGCCGCCCGCGCCGACATGCTGCGCCGGCTCGGCTCTTTCGAGGCCGCGGCAGAAGCGTATCGGCGCGCTCTCGCGTTGATGGCGAACGATGTCGAGCGCGTCTATCTGGAGCGCCGCCTCGCTGCACTCTGAGGGTTCAGCTGTGTCTGGCCGAACACGGGCGGATCGCAGTCGGCGAGGCCGGGCCGGCCGCCGGCTCGAAGACCGCGAGATAGGTGTTCTCCTGGAGATCGTAGAACGCCGTCTGACGATAGCCGACGGCAGCCAACTCGCATCGCGGCAGATCGGGCGGGGTGCCGTGCGAGGCGGTCTCTTTGCGCGCGTCGATCACCGCCACCCGGGCGCCGGGCCGCAATGCCGGACGCAAGTTCCACAGCAACCCATAAGGTTGCGTGACCTCGTGGTACATGTGGACGAGGAGGGCGAGATCGAGTGATCCGGGAGCCAGGCGAGGGTCGTGCGGCTCGCCGCGGACGATGGTGATGGAACCGGCCAGGCCTTCCGCGTCGACCCGCCGGGCCAGCCGGTCGAGGTAGTCGGGGACGACGTCCTCGGCAAAAACATGTCCTTGCGGCGCGACCCGCCGCGCCAGCCGCACCGTGTAATAGCCGCTGCCGGCGCCGATATCGGCCACATCAAGGCCGGGTTTTACCCCCAGCAGCCGCATGACCCGCTCGGCCTCGCCTGCCCGGTCGCGCGATTGCTCGTCTCTCCATGTGTCGGTGACGATCCCGGCAACCTTCCGGCTCGGCGCCGGAAACGCGCCGGCGGGGACGCCGGGCGGCGCGAGCCCGTCTACGTAGCCGGCCGCACCCGCTCCCGATAGCGACACGACGCTCAGCAGAATGACGATCAGACCAGCAAACGCTTTCGACAACCCTCCGCTCCCGAAACAGCCCTGGCGCCGCGTCTCACAGATGACTTTATACGGCGCATCCGGGATCGCCGGGCGGCATAAGTTTCCCGTCTTCCCGGCGAAGGAGGGTGTAATCCAATCCCGAAGATTTGGGGTCATCGCTAGGGTTTGTCTCACTTCTGTGGTATAAGCCTATTAGTGGGGTATGGGGGGTGGGATGGGCGAGGGTGTGCGGGTGATCGGTCCGGACCGCGCTCAGCTGCGCTGGGAGATGGTCGACTTGGACAGCCAATTGCCGGACGACCACCGGGCGCGGCTGGTTTGGGCGTTTGTCGAAGGTCTGGATCTGAGCGAATTTTACGACCGGATCAAGGCACGTGACGCGGTTGCCGGACGACCGGCAACCGATCCGCGCGTGGTATTGGCGGTGTGGCTTTATGCGACATTGGAGGGGATCGGTTCGGCGCGGGCGATCGACCGCCTGTGCCAGCAGCACGCGGCCTATCGCTGGCTGTGCGGTGGCGCCCCGATCAATCACGATCTGCTGGCGGGGTTTCGACGCGAGAATGCGGCGTTGTTGGATCGCCTGCTGACCCAGAGCGTGACCGGACTGATCGCCGAGAAGCTGGTCACCCTGGAGGAGATGGCAATCGACGGGACCAAGGCGCGCGCCTGGGCGGGCCGGGGTTCGATGTGCAAGCGCAAACGGCTGGAGAGTATCGAGCAAGCGGTGGCCGAACGGGTGGCGGCGCTGAAGCGCGAACTCGATACCGATGCCGCGGAGCCGGAGCGGCGGCGCAAGAGGCGAGCCTTGCAGGCGGCGCAGGAGCGGGCCCAGCGGGTCGAGCGGGCACGGCAGAAACTGGCGGAGTTGGAGCAGGAGAAGGCGGCGCGGGCCAAGACGCACGCCAAAGAGGAAGCCGAGAAAGGCGAACCCAAAGTCTCGGTCAGCGACCCTGAGGCCCGCTCGATGCGGCTGGCCGACGGTGCGATAGCGCCGGCCTGGAACGTGCAAGTGGCGACCGCCAACGGCTTTGTCATGACGATCGATCCGACGGATCGACGCAAGGACAGCGGATTGGCACCGGGATTGGTGGCGAAAATTGCCGAGCGCTGCGGTCGGGTGCCGCAACGCCTGCTGGCCGATACCACGGCGATGACCCAGGAGGACATCATCACACTGGCGGAGCGCTATCCCGATCTGACGGTCTATAGCCCGCCAGCGCCGGAGCGCTCGGATGTCACCGCCGAGACGCTGCGCAAGCGGCGCTGGAAACATCGCCACGAGCCGCCGGCGGTCACGGCGTGGCGAGAGCGAATGGCAAGCGAGGAAGGCCAAGAAGTCTACCGCCGGCGCAAGCTGACCGAACGGGCGCACGGCATTATCAAAAATCGCGGAATGACTCGGTTTCTCGTGCACGGGCGCGACAAAGTCCGCGCGGTCTGTCTGTTGCAGGCACTGGCACTCAATCTGTCCTGGGCCGAGACGCTGCGCCGCCGTATTGCCGCGGCAGCAGCAATGGCGACACCGGCGACCGCATGACCGCAGCCGGACGCCTCAGGAGGACCACCCTTCGCGATGAAATCCATGGCGTCACCGCCCAGTCCGACGAGCAATATCTCAGATCGTATGCATCTCCAGGTTGAGCGTCCCGCGAACGAACACGTGCGGCAGAAAAGCGGGATTGGGTTACACCCTCGAAGGCCGGGACCCATATGTGGACGGCCCCCGTCTCGCAAGGACTTTGGCAGTTCGACTGGGTCTGGTCGATTGCGGTCATATGTCCGGCCTTTGTGGTGCGGTCGGCTGACCGCTGGCCCAGATGGGTTACGCGGATCGGGTCCCAAACATGGCCGTGATGTCTGAAGCATCGCTGGGTCCCCCGGGTTGTCCCGATCCTCGGATCGACCGATCGCCATCTTGCTGCTGTTCCTTGCAAGTGCCAGGTGCGCGGATACCGGCGGGGCGCGGCTTAGGCCGCCGTTGGCCGCCGATAGAGTCTCGCCGCTCATCATCATGGCCCAGATGATGCGGGCCATCTTGTTGGCCAGCGCGACCGCCGCCAGCTTCTTTGGCTTGCGCGCCAGCAATCCCAGCAGCCACGGCGAGGTGCGACCCGTCTTGGCCTGCTGGATGACCGCGGTGGCGCCGAGCACGAGCAGCCGGCGCAGGCTCTCGTCACCCTGCCGGCTGATCCGGCCGGGCCGGTGTTGCCGGCGGTCGAGTTCTCGCGCGGGGTAATGCCGATCCACGCAGCAAAGTGCGCGGCCCGAGCGAAAGCTCTTGCTCGGGCACCTTGAGGGCAAAGCTCACGCGCCGATCGGGCCGATGCCCGGGATTGTCGCCAGCAACCGCCTTTCGGGTCTGGACCGGCCATCAGCTGTCTCGAGTGGCAGGCTCTGCGCGCGAGCTGCCGCCAGGCTGACACATCTCGCGCGCCAGCGCCGGCACGCTTCTCGCCATCCGCTGCAGCAACTCGCCACCTTCGCGGCCCCTTGCCGCCATGCCGAACTCCGCGCATGGCCGCGCATCGCGTTGATCAGCATTGTGCGTTGCTTGACCAACAGATCGCGCACCCCCAGCATCGTCAGCGCCGCTTGGCTCTCGGCGGTCTTGACCGGCACAAACCGCATCGTCGGCCGGCTCATCGCCTCGCAGATCGCCTCGGCGTCGATCGCGTCGTTCTTGCCGCGCTTGACGTAGGGTTTGATGTATTGCGGCGGCATCAACACCACCTCGTGCCCAAGGCCGCGCAGGACCCGCGCCCAATGGTGCGAGGCGCCGCACGCCTCGATACCGATTCGCGTCGGCGCCAGCTTGGTGAAGAACTTCCGTCACCGCGCTGCGCCGCAACTGCCGCCGCAACACCGGCTGCGTCGTTCTCGTCAACCCCATGAATTTGAAAGACATGTTTGGACGTGTCTAATCCAATCCTGATAACGTCATTCGGACGGCTCCCCCTTGGCTGCGTTGTCCTACTTCACAGCCTGGCACATTCGATGCCGTAGGGGGCCGTCCAACCCAACATTTCCGCGATGGGCACCGGCCTTCCCCGGTGTGACAGGATTTTGATGTGAGCCTTGTTCCCGCCGTTGCCGAGCAAATCTTCCGAATGCGTCTGAACACTAGCTAGTGCTTCGTCTCAGACACAAGATTCAACCCCCTTTTCCCTCAGCTTCGCCACTCCAGGGTGCGCGGCTGGACCGGGTTCTCGAACGGACGTCTTTCGGCGTGGGCCCTGACGTATTCGCGCTTTAGCCGGTAATACCATTTTGCCTGGGTATCAGCGTCGTCGATCAGGGTGAGCGGGGGGCTGAATCGCAGCCCTCGCTGCTGGCGCTCCATGATGTCGCGGTCCTGGCGCAGAAAGGCCCGCACATAGTGCCGCAATGCGGGCTTCAACATGCCGAGCCAGGGTAGGGTCCAATAGATGCAGTGGTTAATCTCGGTCACATGGTCGTCGATCGGGGTGATCGCGGTCAGATTGGTTACCCGGTGGCGGCCAGCGCGAATCTGCTCGATCCGCACGCTCGGCAGCCGGAAGACGATCTCGGTTTCGGGGGCGCCGCCCAGGAGCCGGTAGGCTCGCGAATTGCGCGATGGCGGGTGGCGCGTCATCGCAAAGCCGAATGGGGAGGGGGCGAAGGCCTTGGCCTTTTGCTGGATCGACCGGCGCGAGCGCCACCACCAGGCGCGATGCACGAAAGGCCCGTGTGCCGGATCCATCAGCCCGATCACCGCATGATCGATCGCCGCGTCGAATTGGACGCTCTCGACGAGGTCGGGCGCGCGTCCATCGAACCCGTCGAGCACCGGGATCTCCGGTGCCGCCGCCTGGTCCTCGCCGAAAAACACCCAGATGTTGCCCTGGATTTCGCGCGCCGGATAGAGACGGGTATGGATATGGCCGGGCGTGAAGCTCTGGCCCGGCACCATTGATGGGATCAAGGTGCATCGCCCGCGCGTGTCGAACCGCCAGCCGTGATAACAGCATTCGATCTCCCGCCCGTCGAAATGGCCCGCACTGAGCGGCATGCCGCGGTGTGGACAGAGATCGCGCAACGCGAAGGGCACGCCGACGTCGTCGCGGCCAATCAGGATCGGCTCGCCGAGCATCAGCTTCGCCACTACCCCCCGGCGCCGTACACGGCGGCTCGGCAGCGCATAGTACCAGGCCTCGCGCAATGGCGCGGCGGCGTCGCTCGCTGCGGGTCTCATCCGGCGGCTCGTGAGTGATCGTCCATCCGGCAGGAATGCGCCTTATTATATCGGGTTTCGCAGCCTGGGCGGCCGAGCGGAAGCGATACGCTATCCTCCAGCCGCCCCTCGGGCTATTTTCATAGCAATTGGCTGGCCTTGAAACTGCGCGAATTCCGCTGCCGTGATCCGAGTTCATACGACATCCCGGCCCCCGGTCGAACCATCCGCCCGGCTCGGTCCTCGCGATGGGCAATTTCGATGGTCTGCACCGCGGCCATGCCGTGCTGATCGGCCGGACCTGCGAGCTCGCGCGCGAAGCGGGCCGCCCGACCGGAGTGCTGACCTTCGAGCCGCATCCGCGCAGCGTGTTCTTTCCCGCGACCGAACCCTTCCGGCTGACGCCGTTCCGCGTCAAGGAGCGCGAACTGGCCCGGCTCGGCGTCGATCTGCTGTTCGTCCAGCATTTCGACCTCGCCTTCTCGAAGAAGAGTGCCGAGGAATTCATTGCCGAAGTCATCGTCGGAGCGATCGGGGCCTCTCATGTCGTGGTCGGCTGGGATTGCACCTTCGGCAACCGCCGCCGCGGGACGCCCGAATCTCTTCGCGCGGCCGGTCTGCAGCATGGTTTCGGGGTGACCGTGCTCGAACCGGTCCGCGGCGAGGATGCGACAGTCTATTCTTCGACCCATATCCGCGAGCTGCTGAAGACTGGCAAGCCGCGCGATGCGGCGGCGCTGCTAGGCCGTTTCTGGGAGATCGACGGCCGCGTCGCGACCGGCGACAGGCGCGGCCGGACGATCGGCTTTCCGACCGCGAACCTCGGCCTCGACGATTATCTGCACCCGGCCTTCGGGGTCTATGCGGTGCGTGTCTCCGGCGACGGTCCGGATGACCCGCTCGCCGGCCGCACGATCGGCGGCGTCGCCAATATCGGTCTGCGCCCGACGGTCGGCGGTCTCGTGCCGCGGCTCGAGGCCCACCTCTTCGACATCGACGTCGATCTCTACGGACGCCACCTGCGCGTTGCGCTCGTCGATTTCATCCGGCCGGAACAGAAATTCGCCGGTCTCGACGAGCTCAAGGCGCAGATCGCCGCGGACGCCGCTCAGGCGCGCACGATCCTTGCCGCCACTCCGGCGGACTGAGCGCAACCGAACGCTACCTACCCCCTCGAATTTGACGGGGGCGGCTGCTATATGTGCGCCCATGTTTCGGAATCACGCCTGGATATTGCGAATTACCGGCCCGGTCCTCGTCTGAGGATCGGGGACGCTTTCGCTTCTTTCGTATCTCATCCAGGGGTTCACGATGCCCACGGATTATCGTCCGACCGTATTCCTGCCCAAGACCGATTTCCCGATGCGCGGGGATCTGCCGAAGCGCGAGCCTTCGATCCTTGCGCGGTGGGAGGAGATGGGCCTCTACCGGCGGCTGCGCGAGGCGTCGCGCGGGCGCGAGAAATTCGTCCTTCACGATGGGCCGCCTTACGCCAATGGTGACATCCACCTCGGCACCGCGCTGAACAAGATCCTGAAGGACGTCGTCAACCGGGCGCAGCAGATGCTCGGCAAGGACGCGCCCTATGTGCCGGGCTGGGACTGCCACGGCCTGCCGATCGAATGGATTGTCGAGGAGCAATACCGCGCGAAGAACCAATCCAAGGACAGCGTGCCGATCGACCAGTTCCGCCGAGAGTGCCGCGAATTCGCGACCCATTGGATCGAGGTGCAGAAGCGCGACTTCAAGCGGCTCGGGGTCGTCGGCGACTGGGAAAATCCCTATACGACGATGGCCTATTCGGCCGAGGCCCAGATCGTCCGCGAGCTCGGCAAGTTTCTCGTCAATGGGGGGCTCTACAAGGGAGCAAAGCCGGTCCTGTGGTCGGTCGTGGAGCAGACCGCGCTCGCCGAGGCGGAAGTCGAATACCACGACCACAGATCCACGACCGTATGGGTGCGTTTTCCGATCCTGCATGCCAAGCAGCCGGCGCTTGCCGGCGCCGCGGCGCTGATCTGGACGACGACGCCGTGGACATTGCCGGGCAATCGCGCGATCGCCTTCAGCGACAGCTTCGAATATGTGGTGTTGCGGGTCGATCGGGCAGCGGAAGGAAGCCGCGCACGGCCGGGTGAGACCCTCCTCGTCGCTGCCGCGCTGGTGGAGGAGGTCGCAAAGGCAGCGGGCATCGAGGCGTACTCGGTCATCGATCGGCTTCCCGGCGCGAGCCTTGCCGGAACGACCGCAGAACACCCGCTGCGCGGTCAGGGCTACGATTTCGACGTTCCGCTGCTGGCTGCCGGCTTTGTCGAAGCCGACCAGGGAACCGGGCTCGTACACATCGCCCCCGGGCACGGCGCCGACGATTTCGAGCTCGGTCAGAAGAACGGCCTGCCCGTGCCGGACACCGTCTCTCCGGATGGAGTTTATCTCCCGTCGGTACCCCTTTTCGCCGGTCGCTCGATCTATCGTCCGAACGGCAAGCCGGGTGACGCCAATGCGGCCGTGATCGCCGCAATCGACAAGGCCGGCGGGCTGCTCGCCCGCGGCACACTCGTTCATTCCTACCCGCATTCCTGGCGATCGAAGGCGCCGCTGATCTTTCGCAACACGCCGCAATGGTTCATCGGCTTTGAGGCAAATGGCCTGCGGCAGAAGGCTCTGGCAGCGATTGCCGAGACCCGCTGGATCCCGCCACAGGGCCGCAATCGGATCGAGGCGATGGTCGAGAGCCGCCCAGATTGGTGCGTTTCTCGGCAGCGCGCCTGGGGTGTGCCGATCGCGGTTTTCACGCACCGCGAGACCGGAGAGCCGCTGCGCGATCCGCTCGTCGTCGAGCGCATAGCCGCCGCGGTCGAGCGGGAAGGGGCGGATGTCTGGTTCAGCGCCGATCCGGCGGAATTCCTCGGCAACGCCTATGTCGCCGCCGAATGGGAAAAGGTCACGGACATCGTCGAGGTCTGGTTCGATTCGGGCTCGACCCATGCCTTTGTGCTCGAGCAGCGCCCCGAGCTGCGCTGGCCGGCCGATCTTTATCTGGAAGGCTCGGACCAGCACCGCGGCTGGTTTCAGTCCTCGTTGATCGAAGCCTGTGGGACGCGCGGCCGTGCGCCCTACGACGCCGTCCTGACGCACGGCTTCGTGCTCGACGAAGACGGGCGCAAGATGTCGAAATCGCTCGGCAATGTCATTCCGCCGCAACAAATCATGCAGCAGAGCGGGGCCGACATCCTGCGCCTTTGGGTCGTCGGCTCGGACTACACCGAGGATGTCCGCATCGGTCCGGAGATCCTCAAGCGCCACAGCGACGCCTACCGCCGACTGCGCAATACCTTGCGGTACCTCTTGGGTGCGCTCGACGCCTATACCGCCGCCGAGGCGGTCGGTATCGAGGCGATGCCCGAACTCGACCGCTGGGTGTTGCACCGCCTGGCGGAGCTCGACGATCTCTTCCGGCGTTCGGTCGAGGCATTCGATTTCCACGGCATGTTCGCGGCACTACACAGTTTCTGTGCGACGGATCTGTCGGCCTTCTATTTCGACGTCCGCAAGGACCGCCTCTATTGCGATGCGGCGGACGACAGCAGGCGCCGCGCGGTGCGGACCGTCCTCGACCGGTGCTTCGATTGTCTGGTGCGGTGGCTGGCCCCGGTGATTTGCTTTACCGCCGAGGAGGCCTGGCTGGCCCGGCACGGCGACCTGCCTGGACGGAGCATTCATCTCGAGCTTTTCGCGGATGTCCCGGCGGGTTGGCGCAATGACGCGCTCGGCGAACGTTGGGCGGCGTTGCGAGATCTACGCCGCGTCGTTACCGGTGCATTGGAACTAGAGCGGGGAGCCAAGCGGCTGGGGTCGAGCCTGCAGGCCGCAATCGAGCTGTGCGTCCCCGAAAGATTGGCCGATCAGCTACGCGACGTCGATCTTGCCGAGCTTTGCATTACCTCGGCGGCTACGATGCGCTTTGGACCGGCACCCGAGGATGCCTTCACCCTTCCCGATGTTCCGGGAGTTGGCGTTCGGGTCTCACCGGCGCCCGGGGAGCGCTGCGAGCGCTGCTGGAGGGTGCTGCCCGAGGTCGGCCAAGTACCGGGTCACGCCGATCTCTGCCGGCGGTGCGCTGACGTCGTCGATCACGCCGACCTCGAACCCGCCGCGGCGAACGGGTGATGCTGACACGCGGGCTCACCACGGCGGTCGTTGTCGCGATCCTGGACCAGCTCAGCAAAGCCGCGGTTCTCGCCTTCTTCGCCGGGCGGGGCTTCGGCGACCGCGAGATCGTGACGTCGTTCTTCAATCTCGCCCTGACCTATAATCGCGGCATCAGCTTTGGCCTGTTCAACGGCGGCGCCGGAATGAACGCCTTGGTCTTTTCCTTTGCAGCCGCCGCGATCGTCGCGGTTTTGATCTACTGGCTGAGCCGCGCTTCGAGCCCCTTCCTCGCCGTCGCGATTGGGCTGATCATCGGCGGTGCGGTGGGCAATGTCATCGATCGGCTGCGCCTTGGCGCCGTTGTCGATTTTCTGGATTTTCACCTCGGAGCCGTCCATTGGCCGGCCTTCAATCTCGCCGACAGCGCAATTTGCATCGGCGTCGCAGCAATGTTGCTGGACGGCTTGTTGCTGCGGCGCGAAGCGCACTGAGTTGCATCACGGCAGCGGCGGATCGATCAGCGCCCGGCCCAGCTCTCCGGGATCGCCTCCAATGTGATGTGATCGGTAATGGTGGCTTTGTTTGGACCAATTCCGGGACCGTTTGGATTTATGATGATGTTGTTGTCGCTCAGGGCGAATCTCCCGTTGTTGTCATAATAGGGAGGGCCGAACCTCACGGTCCCGGTAAATCGAGAATTGTCGCTCATCCTGACTGAATAGCGCGCGACGACGGTCCCGCCCGGCGCGTTGTCCGGCACATTTGGGGTATTCGGTCTTACCTCGATCATCGGCTGTAGCGGTCCGGCCGGTGATCGTGGCGGGGCGGTAACTCGAACTGCCGGCGGTGCACCGCTTCGCCTGAGGGGCGGGGATGCTGGAGCAGTGCTGGCCCGGGCGGGCGCCTGGCGGATGGCAGGATTGGTTGGAACGACCTCGATCTGACCGTTGGCGCCGCGCCGCACCTCCGGCAACGGTCCTCCACCGGAGGGCAGCTCCTGCGCCCGACCTGCCGCGACATCCGCCAGGAGAAGCAAAACGGCAGCTCGGACCGCGAATGTCGAGATCATGCAGTGGCGCGGGCCGCCCGAGCGGCCTGTGGCTGCAGGCGTTCGTGGAAATAGCCCGTCGATGCTCCAAGGATCAGCCAGAACAAAAGGTTTACTACTGTAGCGGCGATGATGAAGCGGTGGGTAAGAGCGGCAGGCACCGCCGCAATGTGCTCAGGGGGCTCGGGGGCGCCGTAAAGGTGGGGCAATACGATCAGAACCGTCGCGAGAAGCGCCCAACGCGCTCGAGTCGTGAAGGCGATCAGCGCAAGGGCGCCGCCGGTCGCAACCGTAGTGCCGAGCCACCAGATTTGGCGATCGAACAGCGGCGCGGCTTCGCTTCCGGGCAGCTGCGGCGGCAATCCGAGGCTAGGTGCGACAGTGAATGTCGCAAATCCGGCCAATCCCCAAAGGAGCCCTTGCCGCCAACCGACCTCGCCGCCGCGCAACGTGAGTCCGGCCCCAAGCAGAAGTGCAAACCCGACCCCGGTCAGGATGTCCGCGAGTAGGGTGTAGACGGTGCGTTCGGCGCCGTTTTCCGGTTCCCACGCGCTGGTATGCTCGTGCGCCACTGGCGAAGCGCGCTCTAACGGTTTTTCATATGTCTCGGCTTGGCGGATCAGAGGCACCGTGCCGATTTGATGCGCCACCGTGGCGGCGACGCCCGACAACAACCCCGCGCAGAGCGCCGCGAACACCAGTCTGCGAAAAACGGCCATGCTCGCTCAATGGCACGGAAAGCCGGCGGAGTGGCGCGTATCGTGAGCGGCGTTATGGGCGATGTCGATGTGCGAAAACCCGACCGCCCAGATAACAAACAGCCCGAGGAGAGCGGCGAACACCGCCGCGGCGAGAGTATCGGATCGGGGCAGGGTCCGAGGCCCGATAGCCGGTCGGGAGCCGATGATGTGCGATTGCATGATGCCTCCGGTGGCTAGGGTGATTTCGATACCCTTACCCGATGCGGCCGGTCCTCCGCCAGAGGCGGAATTGGCGGCCGGGTATCAGCTCCACGCAAACCAGATTCATGCCCTGAAGGGTCAGCTGACCGATCTTCGCGCGCAGTTCGGCAACACGCTCGCGCCTCGCTTCCGTCATTACGGCACGACGATCGAGGTGTCCCACCACTGGCTCGGATACGACGAATTGTAAGACGACTCCCCGCCGCGCGCGGCGAAGATGCTCAGGGCATTTGATACGTCCTGCCCCAAGATCTTGAGCCCGTGCATGACTTCGCCGCCATAGGGTACATAGGTGAACCTAGCATAACCCGTTCCTGGATCATAGGACGCCCTGTAGATTATCAACTCTTGCGTCTCCCCCGCAATAGACGTTCCGGCACGAGTGAAGTCCTTGAACGCTGCGCCAGGTGTAGGGCAACTAGCGTCTACCGCATGATGCACCGGACACTGGATGTAGTAAGTACCGGCAGTATTATCGATCGGGCCGATCACAGTAAACCATGTGTTGCCGAGCAACTGGTCGATTAGCTGAGTGCCGCCGTAATAGGTGCCGTTCACCAGTCGAACCTTGTCTCCGACCGCCAGGGTATAATAAGGACCCCCGGCAATCTGCAATTGGCCACCTGTCAGGATATTGGTTTCTGGCGTCAAGTTGCCGAAGTCCGAGGCATCAGTGCCGTTGACAAAGGCGCCGATGTTGCCGCCGGTGGTCGTGTGATCGCCGTCGTGCATTGCGGGGGAATAAGTGTAGTCGATGCAGTAATATGCCGATGGATGACCGCCCATCTGCTCGCCGCACAGACCCTCGTAGAACCGCTGAAACGGCGGCAGCCACTGTGCCGCGAGTGGCGCGTGCAGGAAGGTTTGCATCCCGTAGGTTGCAAGAAATACGTAGTTGCCGATGAAGGTGTCCGGGATGCTCCAACTGCCTACGAAATCGGGCGGAAGGATGGACGTATTGATTTCTGTGTTTCCCGGCCCGTTCTTATACGCCAGCCACTGCGTATAATAGTTCCCATTCTCCGTGATTTGGTCGTTGAAGTAAGTTCGCTCGATGTTACCATCACCACCAAGAGCTGCGGCAAAAGTCCTGTCCCGCAACGCCCATGCCGAGCCACGTGTTTGACAACAAGCGATTGTCAGTCCCCAATAGTGATTTCCGCCTTGGATATCGTCACGGTAGCTGTCGCCCACTCCGGGGGGTCGCTGCAACAGATCGCGGTTCGGGTCATAGTATGTCGAGTTGAGATAAAGCCGCTCGCCGAATATGAGATACGACAGGCTGACGAAATTGGGGATATGGCTTATGTTGGTGCCGCAGCCGAGCCATATGCCGCATTCCCAGCTGACGAGCGAATTTGGGACATTCTGCAGCGGCTGGGTGATGCCATGAAAATAGTTGGCGCTCCAGGACGTCTGATTTTGCGGCACGCCCAGCGCGACGCTCGCATTTGTCCCGGTTCCGTAAGAGCCGCCGACGCCGTTGCCGCCCGGCCCGGTCGGCGGCCCGTCGTTGAGAACCGGGATGCGCCCGGTCGACTCGTCCAGGAGGGTCGAAGCGCCATGCGTCTGCGCCCCCATCGTGTAAAGGCGCGACAGGAACCAATTGTATTCGGTGCCGTCGATGAACGCCTGGACGGCGAACTCGTTGATGAACCCGATGTCGGGACGTGCGCCCGCCCCCGTCGTGCCGATGACGTTCCCCTTGCTGAAAGGGTTGTATAAATCGGTTAACTCGTTGCTCCAGGCGAGCTGTACGGTCGGCGTCTGGTTCAAATTCACCGGAAGGACGAGGCCAGTCTCTTCCCAATAGGTTT
Organism: uncultured Alphaproteobacteria bacterium; assembly: GCA_963700185.1. GTDB lineage: Bacteria > Pseudomonadota > Alphaproteobacteria > ATCC43930 > CGMCC-115725 > AP-15. The sequence goes on along the minus strand of CAVOWP010000008.1, from coordinate 120,093 downwards.
TCTCTGCATTGGTGAATGCCGGATAGATGCGCCGCGTGAAGCGAGTTGTGCTTCCTCTGGTCGCCCAATTCGGGTCGGCCGAGGCATCCTCGTCTTGCCAGCTCTGCCAGTGCGGATGCCACATGACGTAGGTGAACGTCGTTTTGCCGCTACCCTGCGAAAGAATGAGCGGCAAAGCGACTTGTTTGGCAAGCTCCGGCGTGTTCATCAGATTGACGATGGTTGCATCGGCGCCGGAGGTGACCGTCGAACTGCAATTATAGACCCAATAGAGCTGCCCCGGTGTCAATCCCCCGACCGCCTTGCCGGTGGTGCTCACGCGCACCGGCATGCCTGCCCACCACTTGTTCAGCCCGGTCGATCCGGGCACCGTCAAGGTCAGCGACCCCTGCCAGGTGTTCGAGCAATTGCCGCGCTGGATGGGGTTGGCCGCGCTCGACACCGTCTGCGATAGGTTCGACCAGTCGAGAATATCGGTCGAGCCGTCGAGGATCTGCGGCTGGTAGGACAATACCTGCGGGTCGTTTGGGAAACCGGCGGGGCCGGGGGCTCCTGGATTGCCGACGCTCCCGGCCGCGACATTCTCCCACGAATTATGCACAGTGCAGACGTGGCGGATGTCCTTGAGCGACGTGCCGTCGGCGGCATCGGTGAACAGATCCAAGACACACTGTGCGTAGAGCATCGGGTCCTGGTGACCCGAGGCCGCGTAGGTGAAGAGCCCGCTAACCTGATATTCGTCATAGACATTGCCGGCCCGCAGATGGCGCGGGGCGTCTCTTCCCGTGTTCGAGATATTGTCGCAGACCCGGAAGGTGGCGTCGCCGCCGTCGCGCGCCGTGTCGTCCTGATTGCGCACGTCGGCCAGATGGATTTTAAAATCGTGTGCCGCGGGGCCGCTGCACAGCGCGCTCAATGCCTGATGCGAGCTCTCCGAGTGGACCCCGGACACCGGCACCATCTCGATCCGATAGGTCGCCCCCGCCGCAAGGCTGTTCGGCAGCCAGATCGCCCATACCGCGTGACGCCAAGAGCCGTTGCCGCCATTCTCACGCCAAGTCGAGATCTCATCCCATTGCTGACCCGGCAGCGCAATGTGCGTCGTCGCGTCGCGAATGGCCGGATAGTTGCCCGGCATGATGTCGCCATAGCGGAACGCCTGCCCCATGCTGACTGGCGTCCCGGCAGGAAGCGCCCGGCCGGTGTTGTTGACGAAGGTGAACGTCGTCAGCGCTGCTCCGTGCGTGACAATAATGTCAACATTTTTAAACGTGGTTACTGCACTAGCGGACAGACCAAAAAGTGAGCCGAAGAATAAGGCTAGAAAGAAAAGGGATTTCCCGATCATGGGGTTGCCTCTAGCGTAATTTGGTCAATAAGAGCAGCTATAGTTGGGCCTATTCCCGGGCTCTTGGGGATCAACCCCGGGCTCTTGGGGATCAACAATGACGCCGGTGCCAGCGAGTGCGAAATCCCTCCGGCGTCAAAAAGACGCTGCGAACTGCACAGTTCCAGTAAATGGCGACCCATCTCTCTCATCGCAGTCTTAAAGGTCGCCGGGACGGTGCCCCGGGGTCTCGTCTCCAGTATTTCGGGATGTTCGGAGTTTCCATGATTAGGCGCTGTGGAGCTGCTCGTAGTAGCGGTGGTGCCGCTAGTGGAGGGGCGGCGGCACAGCCTTCGCGACGTGACCGTGAGGGTGGCCGGAGCTACTGATAACCTGGTGCTCGATCCGATTGCACGTATCCGAAGAGCAATAATGCCCTTGAGTTGCCAATTTGCGCTTGGCGCGCTTCGCCTGCCGGATGTTAGCTCCCGATGTCAGATGATAATACGCTTCCATTCTTAATTTGTCAATTGATAAATTCATATGTACCCGCGTCAACCGCTGCACCGCTTTCGGCCGCCCGAATGGCGGGCTTGGCGCAGGCCGCCGTTTATCCGCCGCGGCCTTTTAAAAGTTGAATGGGGTCGCCGGGGACTGCTGGTCGATCCACCCCATTAGCGCCGACCCTTCAGGGTCCGGTGGCTCTGCCGCGCTGAATTTGTCGACCGCTCGTGCTTCGCCGGAGGAATAGCCGGGTCGGGGGAGAGATGCCGGCTAGCCGCGTTGCGGTATTGCTGCACATGCTCTTTGTAAACGCCGCGCCTCGCCAAGCCTGCAGGCAGATCCAATGCGCTCCGACCAAGGCAAGATTTTTTGCAGTGATCGGCATCCAAATCACCCTCAGATAATCTATACTGCCGGTGGCATGAAACGCCTTATAGTCCGCGGCGTGGCCGCCTAAGTCAAATAGGCGAAATCGATGCTCCGCGAAGAGGGCCTCGACGATCCGGAGCAGAAGGATTGTCCCCGGCGAAAATTGTCGATACTCTGGATCGTAGCCGACGATCAGGTAGGTTATAATATCAGTCTCGGTCCTGCACATGCCATAGGATATAGGTTTGCCTTTGGCCATTAATATATAGCCGCGTAGTCGTCCCTTTGCGGCCTCAGAGATTAGATGTAATTTATATTCTTCACTTTCGGGAAAGCCCCAACCAATCTTGCTTTGATAACTGACGCGAGAGACAGCGATCGCGTGCTGGCGAAACTCGCTGATCTCGTGCGGCGAGGTGTAGGAAAGAACATCAACCGGTCCGCCGGCACGTTGAATCAATTGGCGCACTTGCCGCTTCAGCCGATTTCGAGTATTTGAGGAAAACCTGTGCAGATAATCGGCGAAAGATCCGCTGGACAGGTCGATGAAATAACGCTTGCCGCGATAAGGCACATAGCGGATCGCCCTCCCGTCGATGGACAACGTGCGGGAGACCGTACCGTGATCCGGCATTGTCTGGAAGGTTAGGGGTTGTAGGACGGGCGGTCTGTGGCACCGACTGCTGTGAGCAACGGGACTGGTCCGATTGGAAAGGGACCCAAAGCTCCACCGCGCGAGCACCCAAGGGCCGAATTGAAAGGCGAGCTGCTCAGTGGCTCGGCTCCATTCCGCCGACAAGCTTTGAAATACGACGTATGGCATAAACGAGTTGCCGGTTTCATCAAAAACTTCGGCCTGCCGAACCTGCTCAAGCCATCCGCTTTCTTCCAACACTTCTCGGCATGTCGGATTAACATACACGATCGTAACCATTCCGCCGCGCGCCACCACCCGATGAACATTCTGCAGCCCGGCTCGCAACACTGCCTCGCCACACGGGTTAAATAGGTAAATTAGAAGGTGGTCGGATGGTCCATACGCGCCGTATTCAAACTCGTCGATGCCTTGGCAGTGTACTGATATGTTACAGCATCTGCGACGGCGCGAACAATATGTGTTCACATTCTCAATTGCCATATCACAGAGCTCACGGGAGATCTCGACTCCGACGATGGCACGGAACGGGTAATCGGAGGCAAGCAGCAGCGTTCGACCCTTGCCGCAGCCCAGATCGACAAAGACTGTATTCGCATAATCGAGGGCGAGTTTACCGAGCAGCGAGCGGAAGAATCTGATGGGTGTTGCGTCGTATCGATGCGAGTCCAAAGCGGATAACCCCAGCGCCTCCACCGTCAAAGTCCCGACCGTGCGCACTCCCGCCTGCCGGTCGAAGCGCTCGTGTTGGCGCCGCAGACGTCGGGTAATCAGTCGACGAAACGGATGAACTGCGTTTTTTACAGCAATCCACAACAAGAGAGGTGGGCTCATTCCGCGCACTGTGCCGTTACCCGAGCCGGGAGAAAATTCTGCTTTCCAATGAAGCGCCGACTACTGGTAGTCAGCAGAGGCCATTCACCGGGTGCTACTGTCACACGAGGATCCCGTCAACTCGAACCACCATCGGCACGCAGGCTCAACCCTCGGCGCGGCGATGGCGGAGGATCCATCCGAGCACCTCGGCGCCTTCGGCGATTACCGGACTGCCAATCGCAAACAGGGCGGCGCCATAAGCGATCGCCCCACCCGCCGACAGGAACAACAGCCTGAGTAAGGGAGGGCCCGACCGTCCCGCTAAGGCAAACTCACGCAACAGCAGCACTGTCAGGGCCATCAGCGCGGTGGCTGCCATTATCGGCCACAGTGCGGACCATAATTCGGAAAATTTCGTCTTCATCTCGGCCAGCGCCTCCCTCGCCATGATCGCCATCACTGCGCAGTAGACGGGAGTGGCAAGCATTACGGTGCCTTGCGCCCCGTTCCATATTGCGCCAATCACCCCCGCGGCCGGCGCAAGGATCAGGAGTGCCAGGCAATACCAAAACAGAAATTTTTCGCGGCGCCGCGCGAACAGGACCGGCGGCAGCACGATATCGATTCCCCGCACCCCGGCGTACACACACAGCAGCCGGAGGATGGGGACGGCCGGCAGCCATTTCGGACCGAGCAGAACCGCGACCATTTCCTCGGCGACAAGAGCCATTCCAGCCGAAGCCGGCAGGACGAGGGCGGCTGTGAGCCGCACCACTCGATAAAAGGCGGTGCGCATGGCATCGATATCTGCTTGCAGCTCGGCCATGACAGGCGAACTCAACATGTTTACAACCGTGGTAATCTTGCTGGCAGGCAACAGTGCGATCTCTTCGGCCATCGAATAGAGGCCGACCGTATCGACCTGGCCGGTCACTTTGCCGATGACCAGCGTGTTACCCCACTCCCGCAACGCCCACATCATTTTTACACCGAGGGTTGCCAGGCTGAAATGAACGACATCCTTGACCCGTGCGCCCCCTATTCGCAACCCTGGGTACCACGGGGCAAAAGCGAAAGTGGCGATGCTGCGGACCGCCGGGTTGACCAGCGAGCCAATCACCAGGGTCCAAACTCCTAACCCGGCGAGGGCGCACGCTAATATCAGCGGCAATGACACCATACCACTTATGACTTCCGCCTGGGACACGCGATCCAGCGCGAGCCGCTGGCGAAGCAGGCTGTCCGAAACGACGCGGCATGCGGTCAATGGCAGGACCAGAGATAAGACAGGGAGAATCTCGGCAAGACGCGGTGCGGCGAACCAACGGGCGATGCCAGGTGCGCTTAGAGAAAGGGCAACGCAGCACACGGTGGCGAGCGTCATCGTCACCCAAAAGCAGGTATCGATTTCCCGTTTATTCAAGTTGCGAAACTGGATAATCGCCGAGCCCATGCCCATGTCGGCAAGGATACCTGCCATGCCGGTCCAAAACCCCGCGAGGGCCATCAGGCCGTAATCAGCAGGCATCAGTATTCGTGCCACTAGCAGGGTAGTGGCAAAGTTCAGTAGTTGCAGCACCCCGCGCGACCAGGTGATCCAGAAGATGGAGCGGGCCACGCGCCCCCTCAATGACGACTTCTCCTGAGAGAGGGTCATGTCCAGTTCGGGGTTGGGATGATTAGCGTCTTCTTCAAAATTTTGAATTTGACGCGTAAAGGACTCACAGGCTCACCGCGTAGGCATCGTCGAGCGTCCCGTCGGGACAGGTCAAGGACACCGCACATGTCGCTGCCGAACCTAACGTTATCACAAAACGGCCCATTGCTCGCAAGATGCTCCAGCAATGCCACCCTGCGGCCCACCCAGCGGGGACCCCGAGGCCTTGGTTCTCGGCCCGGGTACGCCCGCCGTCCGGTGCACCCCAATGAGGACGCATCGCTTGCTGATATTGCTTGGGGATCGCCTTCTTTCTTGAATTGACAAAACCCACGCCTTGGCGCAGTCGCCGCCCCGCGACCGCAAATGAACCGAAAGCTTCATCGGCTGGCGGGGCGTAACGTATCCGGTGCTTGACCCACCACCTTTGAAGTAAGCGAGATAGGTTAACTTTTGGTTCGCTTTAACGCGGTAGCCTTCAAGGCATTGAGACGACCCTTCCGAGAGACCGTGACCGTGCCTAGGCAGTAGATCTAACGCTTGACGACGACATCCTGCACCTTCTCGACAAAACCGCTTGTCGTTCGACAGCTTGAAGCCGTGCGCGAATGCGGCGCGTGCCAGTACGCTACCCAACCCTGAAGCGTCGCCTGACCCCGAGGAGACCGCCAGATGCATAAGTCGCTGCTCATCCCAGCACCTTCGCATTCCCTAACCACCTGCGGATCTTTTTTTAGTTCCAGAACACCGGCGCAAAGATGCATCGCCTGATGCAAGACAAACCGCGGGGACGCACGCTAGTTTATCCAGTGCCCGGTAAGGAGGGTAATCCTGTGCCTGCACCGAGCGTCAGTGCCGGCGTACGGTGTAACGAGCGCGAGGTTGCGAACATGCGGCAGTTGGGCCCAGATTTTTACGACAGCATGCATGCGAAGATCGACCAATCCGTGACGCAGACGCGCTATGATCGCCTCTTTCACAAAGTTGTTGCCAATATTCGGAATCATGGCAGCCGTTCGATCCTCGAAGTAGGGTGCGGGAGTGGCTTTTTGGCGAAGATGATCCTCCGACAACACAACAGCATCTACAGTGGCTTCGACTTCAGTGCCGAAGCGATCCGCAATGCGAGCAATCGCACCGGGCGTCCAGAACTCTTTTTTGTAGGCGACGCCCTTGATAGCCGATCTTATACGGGCGATTACGATACGATCGTTTGCACGGAGACCTTGGAGCACGTCGATCGCGATCTTGAGATTGTTCGACTCTGGCGCGACGCAACATGGTGCGTCTGTTCAGTCCCTAATTTTGACTACGCAGGACATGTCCGTTTTTTCAACACCACCGGCGAGGTCGGGGCACGCTATGGCGGGCTCATCGATATCGAGGGAATCATCGAGATACCACGACCGATTATACCGGATCGTCGCATCAGCAGCTATTTGCGCAATTTGCGGTGGAGCAGAAGAAACCTCAGCGACCTTATGGGTTTTCTGGGGATTCAAACGTTTTCTCGGCTGGGCGGATGGTTTCTGTTCTTCGGATATAAACGCCTGGGATCGAGCGTGTCCAATGTTAAAGATTCAGAAAGTTAGCGATATGTCATAATGCGCGTTAGCCCATCTGCCGAGCCAGTTCTAAACCAAACTACGGTAAACCGGCGGCTCAATCGTAAGGCGTGACAATGTTGTATAACGCATTATCGGATCTTGAGATCAAGACGCAGCAGCGTCGCGATCTGATTGGGAGAGTGGCGCATTCGGCAGCACGCACTGTGATCAAGAAGCTGATTTTGCCGTTGCGTGATCCTGCGGTACGGAAGGTTGTGCATGGCGTCGAGCTTCTCCTTCCGCTTTCGCATGACCTCCCGCGTTATGTCGAGCAATACCCCTACTACGACACGGTGCTTCCGAATCTGGCGAAATTCCTCCTGGAAGATGAAAGGCCCCATCGTAAGCTCTTCTTCGTTGATGTGGGGGCTAACGTTGGCGATACTACAACGCTCGTTAGCGCCATGATCGGAAGAGAAAATGTGTCGTTTATTTGCATCGAGGCCGACGAAGTTTATTTGCCACTATTGTGGCAAAATACGGAGGGGCTTTCAGTCGCGTTGCACAACGTCATAGCGGCATCAGGTACGGAGGACGTGAATGCCGCATTTGTCCGCGATGATCGCGGCACTTCGTCGATCGTCAACGGAAGCGAACGTCATCGGGCAATGGCGCTCGACGATCTCATTGCCGGAGAGGCCGCAGACATAATCAAAATTGATACGGACGGATATGAGGCCGAGGTATTACGTGGCTTGCGGCTCACGCTTGAACACACCGATCCATTGCTATTTTTAGAATATTCTCCGCGCCATCTTGTTCGGTTTGGCAAAATTGAGCCCGAGGTTTTACTAGAGATGTTGCGGGCACAAGGGTATGGCTACGGCCTGATTTACGATTATCGTGGATACCCGATGGGCTTTACCGAATTCACAGATCAAGCCATTCGCAATCTTATAACCTACTGTCTCTCTGTGCCTGGTTTTTACGCGGACCTACTTCTGGCGAAGGAGCGGAACCTACTTCTCCGATTCTATGATTGGGATCTCCCCCGATACCTAGGCAACCGTGCCCGATGATCAGACCGGTTCCTCAGCTCGCGTACTTGGTGCCTGCATGGGACGACCCGGCGTCATCAAGCTAAGTCATCCCAAAATCGCCTTCGGCTTTTGGCTACGGCGTTATCCTGACTTGGAGGTAAGATGGCCGGAATTCCCTTTCGCGCTGGTGTGTCCAGAACGCGTGCATTTCCGTCAAACCAATCGGCAAAGCGATTGTCCATGCACCGACAGTCCAAATACGTTCGGCTGGTGAGGCCGCCGTGTGCTGGGCGAAGCAGCGTATGAAGCAAAGGTCGGACCACCATAATGAGCGGTAGGGCTCCCTCGTATCATATACTACACCGTCGACCAGGAGGTCTGATCGAGCCCCTCTGGCGTGCCTGTTTAGCCGATGCCGATTTTCCGACCCACTACACTGCTCCGGAGTATTTCTTAGAGCCCGGGTTGCGCAATAAAGGGCCGTTTGCCGTTCTGAGCCTCAGTGGCGAGGAGGTGACAGCGGTTCTGACCGGGACCAATGACGGCGGTCATGTTCAATCCGGATTATCCGTCCGCCCGCAAATCGTCTTCTCACGGCGCGCCGATCGCGTTCGGGCGATGGCGAATGTAGTCGACGGTCTTCTTGTAGAGGCAACGTCCGCGAAGCTGGTGGACCTGTTCGTGTGGTCTGACGTCGCGACTCTGGTCGACCCCCGCTTTCGCAAGAAACAATACGAAGGCGTCGCGATGCTGGATCTGTCGCGCGGTCCGGATGCGCTCTTCCGAAAATTCTCGGAAAACAAGCGCAGGAACATCAAAAGAGCGATCAAGCATGGGGTTTCTGTCGAGCCAGCGAACGACCCTGCCAAGGTCTCCGCCTATTATTCGATCTGCGTCGAATGGTCTCGCCGCAAGGGTTTGTCGATCCCAGGAGAAGAGGAGTTCCACCAGACCATTGCGTTGAGGAATAACCGGCTGCTGCTTCTCGCTCGTCACAACGGCAAAATCATCGCGGGCGTTGTGATCCGGTTCTTTCCCCACGGGGTGATGGAGTATGCGGCGAACAGCTCGTTGCAGAATGCGCTACATCTGCGGCCCAACGACTTGTTGCACTGGGGGGCGATCGAGTGGGGATGCCGGGAGGGCATGACCCACTACAGTCTCGGGGGCGCACACCTTTTCTTGCGAAAATTTGGCGGCGAAATAGTCCCCACCACCCGCCATCGCTTGGACCTGTCCGCCTTTCGCCGATTTGCGATCGGCGATTGGATCGCCGATCGGGCTGAACAAGCCCGCCCCTTGATACCGGGTCGGCTGGCCACCGTGGCGCGTTCTTTAAGAGGCTTGCTCGAAAAGCCGCGCAACCCGCGCGCCAAGACGGGCCACGACCGTCCCCCTATACCGACAGGACGGATATGGACCGGAAAATCGCCGTAATCGTATGTGTGCATATGATCGTTGAGGTTGCTTTGCGCGACCCGGGTAGATGACGGTTTTTGTTGATGCAGATCCACGGCGACAAATGTCGGCTTGGTGTTCTTTCGCTGTCTACAGCAGAGATCAGCAAAGTTGTCGCTGATATTTCGCTGTTCACGCTTTCGAAAAGCGCCGGATTCCGCGGCCGAAACTGGCTTCCTCCTGTATTTTTTTTGTAATAACAGCTTACCAGGAGCGCGTGCGGTCGGCGAACGAAGTAGAGGCGCGTTGGGGGTGGTTTTGATCCGGAACGGCGGGCAAGTCTCGTTGAATTCCCGCAGAAGTATCTTTGACATCGACCGCCCAACACGCCAGAGTTAATCTTCGCGACCTGCCGACACCCAGAGAAGCCTTGAAACTCGCTGGCAAAAAGTGCACCCACCCGTCTCGCAGGTTAAAAAAGGCCCCAAGCTGCCGGCGCTTGCGGGCAACGGTCCGGCCACAGTACATGGAGGCTCTATTCGAGATTGAGCCCAGGTGACGATGGCCCGATCAGTTATCGCTCGCTCGGGCTGCCGGAGATTGGGAGGTTACGCCAATTCCAGCGCTCGAGGACGGGCAACAGGCAAAGCATATCTGAGAAGCTACGCCCCGACGCTCGCAATGTTACAACGCCAGGCTACTTTGGGTAGCAGTGCGGGACACCCAGCGGAAGTTCGCACGATCTCTGCAATGCCGGGCCCAAGGCGCTTTGAACGGGTGTAATCTCATGAAAGTCATCCCCTTCATCGCCGCCATTGTAGGGCTGGCGATGATCGGGGCGCTCGTTGGGTATTTCGGGGCTGGCGCCGTGATCAGATCGCTGCGCGCGATCGGCTGGGCTGGCTTTTTGGCGATCTGCGCGATTCATCTGGTGGTGATCTCGCTCGAAGGGATCGCCTGGCGACTGCTCGTGCCTACCGCGCGAGTTTGGGCATTTATATGGGGGCGCTTGATCCGCGATGCCGGGTCCGAAGTACTGCCGGTATCTCAAATGGGGGGCTGCGTTCTGGGGGCCCGCGCCGTGGCGCTCGCCGGTGTGCCGGGATCCGTCGCCGCGGCGACCACCATGGTCGATCTGACCCTGGAATTTCTCGCCAAACTGGTCTATATGGCTATTGGTTTGATTTTGCTGATTGATCTTCGCCCCGGTATGCCGGTCTCGCTACCGGTGACGTTCGGGCTTACTGTAACCGGGCTCTTCGCAATCGCCTTTGGCATAGTTCAGCGGCACGGCTTCGCATTCTTTGATCGATTTGCGCGGATGCTGGGACGCGGCTGGGCGGAGCGGACGATTTCCGGGGTGGCCGCGGTCCACGCGGCACTTGCCGAGACATACCGACGCAGAGCCGGCTTGTGGGGCGGATTTGTTCTGCACCTCGCGTGCTGGATGCTCAGCGCCGTCGAGGTTTGGATCGCGCTTCGTTTTGCCGGTGCGCCGCTCGGCTTTCGGACTGTGCTGGTCATAGAAAGTTTGCTCTATGCCATACGAACGGTCGCCTTTGCGATCCCCAACGCAGTTGGGGTGCAGGAAGGGGCCTATGTGCTTATCGGCGCTGCATTCGGACTTACACCCGAGATGGCGCTTGCCATTTCGCTCTTGAAGCGCGCACGCGACCTCATGATCGGTCTGCCCGCGCTCGGAACTTGGCAGGTTGCCGAAAGCGGGCGTCTGTGGCGGCGCCGCACATCATTCTCCGATCGGAGCGGGCCTCGGTGATGAAAGGCCCCCTTGTGGAGCGTGCGATTGAAACCCGATCTGGCGAAGACTTCAGTACCTCCAGCCGCGATAAGTCAAAGTCACCGGCACCGACCACGCCTGCCAGTCGACGAAACCGCTGTCGATCGCATCCTCATGAAACCGGGGCTCGGCGGTCCCCAGCGCGGCGATTTTCGGTCCGATCGCCGGGCCCCCGCGCATAAAGTCATAATTCGATTCGGGTCGCGGGCTGGTCGGCATCCCGCTGAGACTGGGCGTCGTAGAGGTCGCGTGCGCGCTTTTCAAAGGCTCCGACCATACGGCGGACGGCCTCGCTGAACAGCAACTCGATCAGTCGCTGCAACAGACGTGACTTAAATTCGAAGTCGACAAAAAAACCGACCCGGCAGCCGCCCGGCGTCCGGTGTGAAAGTCCAGTGGTTGTTCGAGTAGCGGAACGGCCCCTCGGCATAAGTGACATCGATATGCCGCGGCGGGCAGAGCGACACTCGCGAGGTAAACCGCTCGCGGAACATTCGAAACCCGATGATCAGATCGGCAACGACTCAGATCGGGCTTCGCGCTCTTTGATGCGGGCGCCGACGCACCACGGGAGAAATTCGGGATAACGCTCGATGTCGGCGACCAGGTCGAAGAGTTGCTCCGGCGTGTAGGGGAGCACACGCTCTTCCGCATGGGTCGGCATCGCGGTGCGTCCTAGCCAGCGGCGGCGAGCCTGACGGCACGCGCGGCGCGCAACCGCGCGAAATCCTCCCCCGCATGATAGGACGACCGGGTCAGCGGCGAGGCCGAGACCAGCAGAAAACCCTTGGCCGCTGCGAACGCGGCATAGCTGCGGAACTCGTCCGGCGTCACAAAACGCGCAATCGCATGATGCTTCGGCGTCGGCTGCAGGTATTGCCCGATCGTCAGAAAATCGACCTCAGCGACCCGCAGATCATCCATGACCTGCAGCACCTCGCTCTTGTCCTCGCCGAGCCCAACCATGATCCCCGATTTGGTAAACAGTGCAGGATCGAGCCGCTTGGCGTCGTCAAGCAGGCGCAGCGAGTGGAAATACCGAGCCCCCGGCCGAACCTCCGCATAAAGGCGCGGCACCGTCTCGAGGTTGTGGTTAAACACATCGGGCTTGGCGGCGATTACCGTTTCGAGCGCCCCGTCCTTGTGCAGGAAATCGGGGGTCAGCACCTCGATCGTCGTGGCGGGAGCAGTGTTGCGGATAGCCGAGATCGTCCGCGCGAAATGCCCGGCGCCGCCATCGCCGAGATCGTCGCGGTCCACCGAGGTGACAACGACGTGCGAGAGGCCAAGGGCCGCGATCGCCTCGGCGACCCGCGCAGGCTCATGCGGATCGAGCAGATCGGGTCGGCCGGTAGCGACATTGCAAAAGGTGCAGGCGCGCGTGCACACCCGTCCGAGGATCATGACCGTGGCGTGCTTCTGTTTCCAGCACTCGCCGATATTCGGGCAGGCCGCCTCCTCGCACACCGTATTCAGCGCGAGACTCACGCATCAGCCGCCGCGTCGCCTGGTACTCCGGCGAAACCGGCGCCCTGACGCGCAGCCAATCAGGCTTGCGCGGGATCGGGGTGTCGGGGCGTCGAGGCCTTTTCGGGGTGGCGCAGCGGTACGGCAATTCCTGCCTCCGTCATTCCCGGACTTGATCCGGGCATCCGAAGGGACTGGGCGAGAAGCTTGCCCCGGATACGTAGATGCCGACGGATCAAGTCCCTGGGCTGAATGCCCGCGGGTCGAGTCCGGCCATGACGAAGGAGGAGAGGACATAACCGACCGCTCTGACTGCTGCGCCTAGAAGTGGATGGGCGACCCATACGCGTCAAGCTTGCTCAGCCAGCCTTGCCTGTCGACTGGCAGCGCCCTGCCCCGCCGATTAGGGCGCGGGCCATCGCATCGGCATAGCCAGCTAGCAGCCGAATTCGCTTGCGAAATCGACAGATACTCGGGCGTGGACACGGGCCCCGTCGGCCCAAGAGCTCGGTATGGTGGTTGAGCGACACGAGACCGACATGTCCTATGCCGAAGGGCGATCGGAACCAACCATATGCTGCCGATCACGGGCGCCGCCAGCTACACTGGCGGTCTCTGGGTCGGCAAGTTCCCGAAGACCCGCACGTACCCAGGAGATTAAGACCCCCGACGGCGGCGACGGTTGGCAAATTTGCAGCAGCCTGTGCGCCATTGAACGCTTCTGGGGGTCACAAAGAGCGACCGATCTCCGCGTCCGCCGCGTAGCGTAATCAGTCGTTACTTATGCAGCTGAGGACTTAGGCTGCCCGGACCGTTTGCCAGCCGGTGTTGCGCTTGGTCATATCCGGATAACAGCCGGCAGGGTCGGAACGGTAATACCAATGTTGCGCGGCGTATAGCTGATAGTAGCTAAAGTCCGGATAAACGTAGGGTCGGCGTAGCCAAAAAGTAATAACCCCAAGCATGGGGCGCATAGAGGCCGCTAGCGCAATCGCGAAGCCGGCGCGGCCGCCGGCAAAGCCACAATGGAACGCACCGCCGTGAAACCCGCCACCCCCGTGAGATCCGCCGCATCCGGCAGGCCAAGCGCGACAGCAACACCAGAGTCGTTGTAGTATACCCTAGACCCTTTCCGATCTTGGGCCGAGCTGCACTGGCGCCCACCTGATTCATCGACCACTCCTGCTAATAGTATCAATGCGCGGTCAGCATCGTATTTTGTTGTCGGCTCGCGCTTTGAGTAAATTTTGGTAATAGCGGTCGGATCGCCTGCGTCCTGCAGCCCGACTGAGAATAATTCCAGGCGAAAGGTGGAATGCGGATGCGAATTGATACAAATTTTTACGGGATGTACGTCGCGCCCGGGAGTTTACCTGGCAGCAGCCAGCTCAGGGGGATATCCTTAATGAACAATAGCGTGCAGAGGCCGACCCGGGTCACAGCGGTGTTCCAAGGTTCGAGGCTGTCCTTTGATCTGGCACGCGGCGCGACGTTCGCCCAATTGGCCGAGCGGCTCGCTCGGCTGGGCGAAGCCCACGGCGGTCTGCCGTTATCCGTCGATGTCCGTGTGCCTGTGGACCGCTCACGCTAAATCCATCAGCGTACAGCGGGTGGTTACCGCGCGTGCTTTCGTTCCGAGATCAGTTTACGATCCGCCATTGGCCGCTCGCGTCCCGGCAAGCGGTGCCGTAGCGCTCGGTGGCACGGTCGCCGTGATCAGCGGCGATGGCCTATGCCTTCGATCGAGGCTAGCTATCGGTGTATCAGGTCCTGGCGCAAAAGAACCACGCGGATGGATTGGCGCCGCGGCCGTGGACGCGCTCCTATCGATATTCGCCAGCCGTACCCATGCGGGCTGACGAAACAACTGGACTGGGGCGACCTTTGACGCGTTGCGACGAGGATGGAGGAGGGTTGCTCGGCGGGCCCCGAGAGGTTAAGACGCGGCGGCACTCAGCAAGGAGAAACGGCCGTGGCGCGCGGAACTGACCAGCACAGGAACCCGAAGTCCGACATCGAGATCGCGCAGGCCGCGGCGATGCGGCCGATCGTCGAGGTCGCCGAAGATAAGCTCGGCATTCCGGACGAAGCGGTCTCCCCCTACGGCAGATACAAGGCGAAGATCTCGCTCGACTATATCCGCTCGCTCGGCGGCAGGCCCAACGGCAAGCTCATTCTCGTCACCGCAATCACCCCGACGCCGGCCGGCGAAGGCAAAACGACGACGACGGTCGGGCTTGGAGACGCGCTTAATCATATCGGCAAGAAGGCGATCCTGTGTCTGCGCGAGCCGAGCCTCGGGCCGTGCTTCGGCATGAAGGGCGGCGCGGCGGGTGGCGGCTATGCGCAGGTCGTGCCGATGGAGGACATCAACCTACATTTCACCGGCGATTTTCACGGCATCGCGACCGCTAACAATTTGCTCGCCGCGCTGGTCGACAATCACATCTATTGGGGGAACGAACTCGGCATCGATCCGCGCCGCGTTAGCTGGCGTCGCACGATGGATATGAACGACCGCGCCTTGCGACAGATTGTTTCCTCGCTCGGCGGGGTCGCCAACGGCTTTCCGCGCGAGGACGGGTTCGACATCGTCCCCGCCTCGGAGGTCATGGCGGTTTTCTGCCTGGCCACGGATCTCGACGATCTGCGGCACCGTCTCGGCAATATCATCGTCGCCCAGACCCGTGACCGCAAGCCGGTGCGAGCGGCCGACCTCAAGGCGGCGGGCGCGATGGCGGTATTGCTCAAAGACGCGATCGCGCCAAACCTCGTCCAGACGCTGGAGGGCAATCCCGCCTTCATCCATGGCGGCCCGTTCGGCAACATCGCGCATGGCTGCAACTCCGTCATTGCCACGACGGCGGCGCTCCAGCTCGCAGATTACGTCGTGACTGAGGCGGGCTTCGGCGCGGATCTCGGAGCGGAGAAATTCTTCGACATCAAATGCCGCAAGGCTAAACTGAAGCCGGACGCCGCTGTCGTCGTGGCGACCGTGCGGGCCTTGAAAATGCACGGCGGCGTCGCGCGCGACACGCTGCGGCAGGAAAACGTCGGGGCGCTCGAAGGCGGCTTTGCCAACCTCGCCCGTCATCTGCGGAACCTACGGCAATTCGGCGTGCCGACGGTCGTCTCGGTCAATCGCTTCAGCGCCGACACCACGGCAGAACTCGACCGGCTGAAGCAGCTCTGCGCACGGGAGGGTGTCGAGGCGATCGTCGCCGATCACTGGGCGCATGGCGGCGAGGGGGCGAGCGATCTGGCGCGGGCCGTCGTCGCGCTCGCCGATAGCGGGCAGGCGAAGTTCCAATATCTCTATCCGGACGACATGCCGCTGTGGGAGAAGGTCCGAACGATCGCACAGCGCCTCTACGGCGCCAGCGACGTCGAGGCCGACAAGCGCATCAAGGACCAGCTCGCCGATTTCGAGAAGCAGGGCTTTGGCCATTTTCCGGTGTGCATCGCCAAGACCCAATACAGCTTTTCGACCGACGCCAATGTCAAAGGAGCGCCGAGCGATCACATCCTCACCGTGCGCGAAGTGCGCCTATCGGCGGGAGCCGAGTTCGTCGTGGTGATCTGCGGCGACATCATGACGATGCCCGGCTTGCCCCGGGTGCCGGCGGCGAACAGCATCGAGGTGACCGAGGACGGCCGGATCACCGGGCTGTTCTGATCTCGGTGGAGGGATTGCAAGGGGGTGAGCTGAAGGCTTGGCGGCGGTCGGAGCGGCAGCGCCTGTTGGAGCTGCGCACTGCAGCGTCGCCTGTCGAGCGCCGCCTCTGGGGGGCCGAGATCGAGGCGCGACTGCGCGCGCTGCTGCAGGAGCGGCCAGTCATGACGCTCGGCGTCTACTGGCCATTCCAGGCGGAATTCGATCCCCGAGCTTTGATCGCATGGGTGATAGCGCAAGGATTTGCAGTGGCGCTGCCAGCCGTCGTCGATAAGCAGGGCCCGCTCGAATACCGTGCTTGGCGGCCGGGCGAAGCTCTGGTCGATGGAGTGTGGAACATCCCGATCCCGGAGGCCCGCGATATCGTGCTGCCGCAAGCCGTGCTGGCGCCACTCGTCGGATTTGACCGGCAATGCTATCGCCTCGGCTATGGCGGCGGTTATTTCGACCGAACCTTGGCAGCCTTCCCGACGCGGCCGCTGGCGATCGGCGTCGGCTATGAGATGTCGCAGATAGAGACGATCTTCCCGCAGTCCTTCGACATCCCGATGGACGTGATCGTTACCGAGGCTCGAATCCGGCGCCGTTGATCGAGCCGCGCGCCGGTAGCGAAGCCCGGGAGAAGATTTCTCCGCGCAGCGTCGGGAACCGGCAGGCGTTTGCCGCCCTTTATGATGCTGGCGGGCAAGTGGCGATCATTTTCGCAGGGCTGAACTCGGCGCTTTGGAACGCTGCCTAATGAGTTCGGTTGTTCATAACGGCCGGTTAAGAAATTCTCTCTCCTCTCAATTTTGCACACTATATGAGCGATGCGGCCCTTGCCGGCCCGGCCGCACCGCGCGGAGCCGATAATGCCAAACCGACAGCTCGACAGGCTGATGTGGGCGCAGGCCTACGATGCAATGGAGCGCGCTCAGCGCCTCCACCGTCAATTCTTTCATCGCGCCCACACCGCGCCCTGCTGGGAAGCTCCGGTGGACATTTTTGAGACCGAGAATGCGCTCACGATCGTGATCGCCCTGCCGGGGGTGGACCCCGACCAAGTGCAGGTAACCCTCAGCGCAGGCGTGCTGATCGTCAGCGGCGAACGTCCGCTGCCCAGCGAATTGAAGAATGCCCGGATTCACCGGCTGGAGATTCCGCACGGGCATTTTCAGCGGCGGATCGAGTTGCCGCCGGCGCGACTCGAAATCTCCGGCCGGCATCTCGCCAATGGCTGCCTGATGCTGCAGCTGCACAAATCTTGAGGATATCTGCCATGCCTTTGGAGGACCGGGAACTACGTACCTCGGGCAGCGCTGCGCCCCCGTCCCCCGGTAATATCGAAATGGGATCGGCTGCAGTCGCGGCATTGCCGGAGGACGCGCTGATCCTGATTCCGACCCGCAACCTTGTTCTGTTCCCCGGCACGGTACTGCCGATCACGCTCGGCCGGCAGCGCTCGGTGTTGGCGGCGCAGACGGCGATGCGGCTCAACCGGACCGTCGGGCTGGTGTTGCAGCGCGACCCCGGCATCGACGACCCGATCGCGGTCGACCTGCATCGCATGGGCACCGAAGCCAGCCTGTTGCGTTACGTCACCAGCCCGGACGGCGGTCACCACGCGATCTGCCAAGGCGAGCGGCGCTTTCGCATTCTCGATTTTCTCGACGGCTACCCGTTTCTCGCCGCCCGGGTCGAGCGGATCCAGGAGACCGAGGCGACGACAACGGATATTGCGGCGCGGCTCCTCAATTTGCGCAACCAGGCGCTCGAAGTGTTGCAGCTGTTGCCGCAGACCCCGGTCGAGCTCGTCAACGCCGTGCAATCGGTGCCCTCGGCCGCGGCGCTCGCCGATTTGATCGCGAGCTTCATGGACATCACACCGCAGGAAAAAGAGGAGATCCTGGAGACGGTCGATATCGAGCGCCGGCTCGAGCGCGTATCGGAATTGCTGGCCTACCGCATCGAGGTTCTGCAGTTGTCGCGGCAGATCAGTGAGCAGACCAAAGGCAAGATCGACGATCGCCAGCGCGAATTCCTGCTGCGCGAGCAGATGAGGACGATCCAGAAGGAGCTCGGCGAGGGTGAGGACGCCAAGGCTCAGGAAATCGCCGAGCTGACGAAGAAGATCGCCGAGGCGAAGATGCCGCCCGAGGTCGAGGAGCACGTAAAAAGAGAACTCGCCCGGCTCGACCGGATGCCGGAGGCGTCTGGTGAATACTCGATGGCTCGAACCTATCTCGAATGGCTGACCGAGCTGCCGTGGTCGGTCGAATCGGCGAAGTCGGTCGACATCGCCGAGGCGCGCCGGATTCTCGACGCAGACCATTACGGTCTCAGCAAGATCAAGCGGCGCATCCTTGAATATCTCGCGATCCAGCGGCTGAACCCGGGCGGGCGCAGCCCGATCCTGTGCTTTGTCGGTCCCCCTGGCGTCGGCAAGACTTCATTAGGACAAAGCATCGCCAGGGCGACCGGCCGCAAATTCGTTCGGGTCAGTCTCGGCGGCACCCACGACGAGGCCGAGATCCGCGGACACCGCCGCACCTATATCGGAGCGTTGCCGGGGAACATCATTCAGGGGATCCGCCGGGCCGGAGCACGGGATTGCGTGATGATGCTCGACGAGATCGACAAGCTCGGCCGCGGCATTCAGGGCGATCCTTCCTCAGCCCTTCTCGAGGTGCTCGACCCCGAGCAGAACTCGACTTTCCGCGACAATTATCTCGGGGTGCCGTTCGACCTCTCGAAGGTCATGTTCATTACGACGGCGAACGTCCTCGACAGCGTCCCGGGGCCGTTGCGCGACCGCATGGAGGTCATCGACCTGCCCGGTTATGTCGAGGACGAAAAGTTCGAGATCGCCCGCCGCTATCTGGTCGACCGGCAGCTCAAGGCCAATGGACTGACCCCCGAGCGGGCCGAGATCACCGACGCGGCCCTGCGCGCGATCATCCGCGACTACACTCGCGAAGCCGGCGTGCGCCAGCTCGAGCGGGAGATAGGAGCGGTGTTGCGCAGCGCCGCTATGAAAATCGCCGAGGGCACCGCGCAGCATGTTCGGATCGAGCCGGAAGACCTGGCGGAAATCTTGGGTCCGCCCCGCTTCGAGGGCGAGGTCGCGATGCGCACGAGCGTTCCCGGCGTCGCCACCGGGCTCGCCTGGACACCGGTGGGCGGCGACATCCTCTTTATCGAGGCGGCCCGCATCCCCGGGAGCGGGCACCTGATCCTGACCGGCCAGCTCGGCGACGTGATGCGGGAGAGCGCGCAGGCCGCGTTGAGCCTCGTTAAAGCCCGCGCGTCGGGGCTTGGGATCGATCCTGGAATCTTCGAGAAGAGCGACATTCATGTCCACGTCCCCGCCGGCGCCATCCCGAAGGACGGGCCGAGCGCGGGTGTGGCGATGTTCACCGCCCTCGTCTCGCTACTCACCAATCGAACCGTGCGCAGCGACACGGCGATGACCGGCGAGATCAGCTTGCGCGGGCTCGTGCTGCCGGTCGGCGGCATCAAGGAAAAAGTCGTCGCCGCCGCCCGGGCGTCTCTTTCGGCGGTGATCCTCCCGGCGCGCAATCGCAAGGATTACGAAGACATCCCCGAGAGCGCACGCAACAGCCTACACTTCATCTGGGCCGAGCGGGTCGAGAACGTCATCGAGGGGGCGCTCGAGCCGGCCGCTCAAGACAGCCCCGCCATGGCCGACGTTGCAGGGGATTGAGATTGTGGGTCAGATTAGTGAAGGCGGCGCTACCCTCACCCACCAAGCCCGGAGCCTGTCCTCGGGCCGCGCTCCGCGCGGGACCCGTGGGGGCTTGGTCCCCCCTCTCCCGCGGTACGGGAGAGGAGCTTTGAGCTGAATGCATTTTAGCCCCTCTCCCGCACCGCGGGAGAGGGTGCCGAGCGCAGCGAGGCGGGTGAGGGTCTTGCCGCGGCGGCCCACAATTTTTTCCGTGCAGATGTGCACGCGATCGAAGCACGCACGGGTTACGGCCCGCCGATCGAGGGCTGAGCCCCACGAGCACCGAGTTATCAAGTTCTGGTAACTTGTTGCACCTTGCTGGCCTGCTCTTTTGGCGATTCCTTCTTTTTCTGTTTGGGCTTTTTAGCCTCACGGGTCTTCTGCTTCTGCTCCTTGTTCGCCATCTCTTCCTCCTTCATAAGCTCCGGCTCGCCGGTATTTTGGCCTTGACGGCGGCATCGGCAGGTCGGGCGATCTTGTCGAGGCAGCCGCTGAGTTCCGGGCTCGGCCAAACGGGACCGGCGGCTTCTTCATAGGCCCGACACGCCTGCAGTACACCGAGATCCTCGTAAAGCGGGCCCGTCACCATCAGCCCGATCGGCAGCCCATCGGCGAAACCACACGAGATCGAGCAGGACGGGTTTTTGGTCAGGTTGAAGACGTAGGTGTAGGTTACCCAGGTCCAGGCATTGCTCGGGCTTGGCAACTCGTCGGTGCGCGGGTCGGCATAGGCCGCCGGGATCGGCATGGTTGGCGACAACAGCAAATCGAAACGATCGAAAAACAACCTCAGCCTTTGGCCTAGCGCCACTCGCTGCGCGACCGCCTCGACGTATTGCTCCTGGGTCACGGCCTCGCCGCGCCGGCACATTTCGACCAGGCCGGGGTCCATCAGCGACACGGCTTCAGGCTTCTGCGCCCGCAGCAAGGCCCAGAAGCCGCCGAGGGCGAGCGTCTGGAAAATCGGCATCGGCGATTGCGAGAACGGGTCCGCCTCCTCGACGACAGCGCCCAGCTCGGCGAAGATTTGGGCGGCGCGCTCGACTGCCGCGCGGACTGCCGGCGCGGGCTCGGCGTAGCCGAGGGTCGGCGACAGCGCGATACGCTTGCCCTTGACTGAGCCTTCGCGGACGCGCTCGCGATAACCGATCCCGTCATCGGGCAGGCTGTGCCAGTCGCGCGAGTCGGGCCCCTTCATTGCGTCGAGCATCAACGCCGCATCGCCAACGGTGCGCGTCAATGGGCCGACATGCGCGACATCGCCAAAGACCGAGGGCGGATACGCCGCCACTCGCCCGAAGGCCGGCTTATGGCCGACAATACCGCAGAATGCGGCCGGGATGCGGATCGAGCCGCCGGCGTCGGTACCGACCGCGAGAGGACCGATGCCGGCCAGCACCGCGGCGGCGCTGCCCCCGCTGCTGCCGCCGGGGGTTCGCTCCAGGTTCCACGGGTTGCGGGTGACGCCGCTTAGCGGCGAGTCGGTCACCCCTTTCCAACCGAATTCGGGGGTCGTCGTCTTGCCGAAGAACACCGCACCGTTGGCCCGGAGCCGGCCGGGCACCGGCGCGTCCTCGTCCCAAGCCTGGTTGGGGTCGATAGTCCGCGAGCCCAACAGCCGGGGCCAGCCTCGGGTCAGCAGCGTGTCCTTCAGCGCGACCGGAACACCGTCGAGCAGCCCCTGCGGCTCGCCCTTTTGCCAGCGCGCCTCGGACGCCCGAGCCATTGCCAACCCCGTCTCGGGATCATAGAGGACGAAGGCGTTGATCGCGCTTTCATAAGTCGCGAGCCGGCGCAATGTGTGCTCGATGACCTCGACGGGCGACAGCTGCCTGCTTCGGTAAAGGGCGAGCAGGCGAGTCGCCGGCATAAAAGCGATATCGTCGGCCATGCGGTGCTCCCCTCAGGTCGTGACGACGACGTTCTGCAGCGGCTCGCCGCGGACGAAGCGGTTGATGTTGCCCGCAACCTCGGCCCAGCGCCGCGCCACCATGCCTTCGGTCCAGCCGGAGCAATGCGGCGTCATGATGACGTTCGGCAATTCGTGAAACGGATAACGCGACGGACGCCGTTCCGGATCGGTCGCGTCCGGATATCGCCACCACACATCGAGCGCCGCTCCGCCGATGATGCGGTCGCGCAACGCGGTATAGATCGCGCCCTCGTCGACGACAGCGCCGCGAGCGATGTTGACCAGAAGGGCCGAACGCTTCATCAGCGCCAGTCGGCGCGCGTCGATCAGCCTCTCGGTCTCCGGCCCGAGGGCGGTGCACAGCACGACGTAATCGCACTCGGGGAGCATATGATCGAGGTCGCTGAGCGGGAAGACTTGCTCGGCCCCACTCCCCGGCTCCCGCGTGCTGCGGTTTGCCGCTATGACGCGGCAGCCGCACGCGGCGGCACGGCGCGCGACCTCATGGCCGACCCGGCCGAGCCCGACGATGCCGACCGTGCTGCCCAAGATTTCGCCGTGCGGAGCCCCACTCTGCACCCAGCTGGGTTGCCAGGACGAGCGGGAGCGAAAGTCCCCCTCGATTTCCCTGAAGCGGTGGCTCCAGACCAGCATGACCATCAGGATGTATTCGGCGATCGCCGTCTCGTGGCCAAAGGCGTTACAGACCGTAACCCGGGGCGGCAACGCGGCGAGGTCGATCAGCTCGATGCCGGTGGCGACCGATTGCACCAGCTTCACACGGGGCGCTGGCGGGTATTCGGCGCGCCAGTGATTGGTGACGAGGATGTCGGCACCCGCTGCAGCCTCTGGCGATCGCATCAGCTGCTGAGGGTCGGCAAGGATCTCGACGCTCAGACCAGGCGGCAATCGGTCCCTGATGCCGTCTGCGGTATCGGCCGCGACATTGCCGAGGAACAGCGCCTTCATTTTATGGTGTGGGCGGCGAGGAAATCCTCGCGCACGGTTATGCCGAGGCCGGGCCGGTCTGGGATTTCGATCTCCCCGTCCTGCACCGGGAACGACTCCTCGACGAGATCGTGCAGCAGCGGGTTGGCGCCGAGCGAGTACTCGACGATGAACCCTGCGGGCGACGCGGCGGCGACATGCAGGCCGGCGGCGAAGGCCGGAGCGCCGGCCCAGAGGTGCGGCGCGAGCTTGAGGTTATGGGCGCTGGCAAGTGCGGAAATCCGCATCGCCTCGGTAACGCCGCCGCAGATCGCGAGATCCGGCTGGAAAATGTCGACCGCCCTCAGCATCGCCAGATCACGAAAATCGTGCCGAGTAAATTCGCTCTCGCCGGCAGCAATCGGCATATCGGTCGCCGCGCGTACCTGGGCGCACCCGGCCTTGTCGTCGGCGGTCACCGGCTCCTCGAACCAGGCGAGGTTGCAATCCTCGACGAGACGGCAGAAGCGCTTGGCCTCGGCTACGGAAAACGTCCCATGCGCATCGCACATCAACCCGCATTCGGCGCCGAGCGCAGCGCGCGCCGCGGCGACCCGGCGTGCCGAATGGAGCGGGTCGCCGTCGATGATCCCCACCCGCATCTTAACGGCACGAAACCCGCCGGCCTCAATATACCCCAGAAGCTGCTCGCCGATTTTGTCATGTCCCGCCCAGCCTCCGGACGCGTAAGCCGGCATTGTCTGCGACCGGCGCCCGCCAAGCAGGCGCCATACCGGCACGCCAAGCGACTTGCCGAGGATGTCCCACAATGCGCAATCGACGCCGCTCAATGCCGAAATGGTGATACCACGCCGCCCCAGAACCGGAAAGACCCTCCCCTCCCGCAGCGCGTAATGGGCGCGGCTCCCGTTGTAGAGGGTTTCCCACAACCGGGTGATGTCGCGGGGGTCTTCGCCGACGAGCAGCGGCGCGAACTCCTCGTTGATCATCGCGGTCAACGCCTGGTTCGCGGCCATGCTGCCGACCTGGGCCTTGGCCTCACCCCACCCGGTCAGGCCGCATTCGGTGTCGATGCGCACCAAGGTCGCGTCGAACGAGGTGGTGCGCCCGAAATCACTGGTGTGCTGTTTCTCAGACGAAATCGGGATGTGCACCCAATACGCGTCGACCGATCGGATCTTCATGGCTGGGATTCGATTGCTGTGGCTCGGATTGGTCCCGGCAGCTTAGCTGGCCGTTCGGTAATGGGCCAGGACCGGATCGCTCCCCCCGTGCTCTCGTGGGCGTGACCTCCTATTAGTGCTCACGCTTTCAAAAGATGCTTGACATCGCGACGGCGCGGCTGGCTGTTTTTGCTGTTATTTGCAGCGATTTATCAGCAATCGAGGCTCGGCCTCCCGCCGGCATCATCCGCCGCCGATGGTTCGGCGATCCGACACATAGCGAGATGGCCTCGGTTCTGCCGCTATTCTTCGCAGTGTTTATGGCGCAAAGGCAACATTCGCAATTTGTTATCACAAACGGGTCCCGTTCTGCGATATTGAAACGCGCGTCCGCCATTGTGATATCAGGATCAGCAATATTTGTCAATCCGACAAATAGTTTTATAACCCCCGGCGACGATTTGGTTGCCGCTGCAGCTCTGTCTGCCTCATCCGTTTGACCCCTTGCATTATTGTTGGACAGAGGGGATTTGCACGTCTCCGCCCAGTTGCCAGCGGATCTGGCCAAATGTCGGGGTCACGCGCGAATAGACGAGGCCCGTGGGGCAGTTGAGATAAGGCGAAGTCCAGGTGTTATTCGTGGCGCGCGGCGACATGTCGGAGATGCACACCCGGGAGGCTTCGAGATCGAGACCTTCGAAGGTGTTGGCAAAGATGTAGCCCGGGCCGAGCGTGATCGCCGTTCCGGTGGTTGCGGAGGCGGCGCCGCGAAGGGTACTGAATTGCAGCTGCTCGAGATCGATCCCGGATCCGCTACCGCCAGAAACGCAGACCGTGTCTATGTCCCAATTGAGGACATAGTTGAACTGACAGCCTGTCGCGTGAGCGCCGGCGTTACGATTGTTGACGATCAGATGATCCAGTTTCCCGGAGTTGTGTGGGTCGGAGAAATCGGCTTTGCCGAACACGACGGCGGGGCCGTCGGTGTCGGCGTTGACGAAAAGCGTCCCCTCCTGGTGAAAGTAGAAGCAATCCGCGGCGCATTCGATGATGAGGGCCGGTCCGCGCACCGCCGTCCCGTCAATGGTCGCGCCGCGGGAGATCAGCTCGAAGCCTGTCCCAGCATGGCGTGAATAGTCGATGACGAGCGGTGCTGTGATGCGATAGCTGCCGCGCGGTAAGATTAAAGGACGATCAGTGGAGAGTGCCGCATCGACGGCGGTCTGCAGCGTCGGGTAGCACTTGGCGTTCGCCTCGTCTGCGCCCGTTGCGCAATCGGCCGCCAGCGCCGATGTCGACGCCAATGCCACGACCGCGAAAAGGGTGGTACAACGAGCAAGATTAACCATGTGCATCTCCCACATTCGACCCTGATAGGCGCTCCTTTGCTTGTTGTGTTCTATCCTCTACGGATTAACTCGACGTGAAGGTAAACGGGGTAGTCGCCTAGACAGCCTCGTGATTCTGCCAGCACGCCTTTGATGCCCACGATGGCCGAACAATATGTGTCTGATCGGCCCCGGAATACGGCTGGGCAAATGGCGCTTGAGGAATACAGACGCAAACGGGATTTCCGCAAGACACCGGAACCGGCGGGGGCCGCGGCCCCTCACGAGAAAACCGGCGCCGGGCTTTCCTTTGTCATCCAGAAGCACGCGGCGCGGCGGCTGCATTATGATTTTCGCCTCGAGCTCGACGGTGTCCTGAAGAGCTGGGCGGTGCCGAAGGGACCGAGCCTCGATCCGGGGGAGAAGCGGCTCGCAGTGCACGTCGAAGACCATCCGCTCGACTACGGCGCGTTCGAGGGCGTGATTCCGGAAGGCGAATACGGCGGCGGGACCGTGATGCTGTGGGATCGAGGCATTTGGGTCCCGCTCAATTCGGACCCGGAGGCGGCCTATCGCAAGGGCTCGCTCAAATTCACCCTCAAGGGCGAGAAACTGCACGGCAACTGGGCCTTGGTTCGGATGGGCGGCAAGGCCGCCAACGAACGCCACGAGAACTGGCTGTTGATCAAGGAGCGGGATGAAGTGGCGGTGCCGCAGAGCGGCGACGCGGTGGTCGCCGACAATCCGCTCAGCGTCGCCAGCGGCCGGTCAATGGACGCGATCGCCGCCGATCGCGACTGGGTGTGGCATTCGAACCGGGACGACAACGAAAAGCCACCCGTGCAAACCATCGCGCCGCAAGACATTCCCGGCGCTCGCAAACGCCGGATGCCGGACAAGCTGCAGCCACAGCTCGCGACCGTAGCAAGCCAGGCCCCGGACGGCCGCGAATGGCTGCACGAGATCAAATACGATGGCTACCGGCTCCTCGCCCGCATCGACGACGGCGAGGTTCGGCTGATCACGCGCGGCGGTCTCGACTGGACCGCCAAATTTCCGGCGCTCGCCGATCGCCTCGGCCAATTGCCGCTCAACTCGGCCCTGATCGACGGCGAGCTCGTCCATCTGGAGCCGGAAGGCACGACCAGCTTTTCCAGTCTACAGGACGCGATCTCCGGCGGGAAAACGGACGCACTTAACTTCTTTGCCTTCGATTTGCTCTATCGCGACGGCTGGGATCTGACCGGCGCGGCGCTCGAGGACCGCAAGACCGCGCTCTCCGGGATCATCTCGCCGCAGTCACAAGGGATGTTGCGCTATAGCGATCACGAGATCGACCATGGCCCGGCTTTTTTCGCGCAGGCCTGCAATTACAAGCTCGAAGGCATCGTCTCCAAGCGCAGGACCGAGCCTTACCGAGCGGGGCGGGGCCGCAGCTGGCTCAAGGTCAAGCGCCGCAATCGCGAGGAGTTTGTTGTCGTCGGGTTCACCGACCCCGAAGGCAGCCGCGAAGGCTTCGGTGCACTGCTCGTGGGCTACCATGACCCGCAGGGCAAGCTGCGCTATGCCGGTCGCGTCGGCACCGGTTTCAATACAACACAATTGCTCGAGCTGCACCGACAGCTCCAGTCTCTTGTGCGACCGGATCCGACGGTTGCTCTGCCAAAAGGAATCTCGCGTAGGGGCGTGCATTGGATCGAGCCGCGGCTCGTTGCCGAGGTGGAATTCGCCGACTGGACGGCGGATGCGATTGTGCGCCAAGCCTCGTTCCAAGGTCTGCGCGAGGACAAGGACGCCAGCGACGTGGTTTATGATCCGAAAACTCGAACCACTGCGGAACCCGCTGCCAAGCCGAAGAAGGCCCCGGCGCGCCCCAAGCAAGCCGCTTCAAACAAGGACGAAACGGAGGAACCGCAGCGCGCTCGCGACGGAAGCCTCATTTTCGAGGGGGTCCGGCTCACCCATCCCGATCGCATCCTCTATCCCGGCACGAACCTCACCAAGCTCGATGTCGCGCGGTATTACGCGGCGGTGAGCGACTGGGCCTTGCCGCAACTGGCGCACCGGCTCCTGACATTGGTGCGCTCGCCGGCGGCCGGCATGAAGACGTTTTATCAAAAGCATATCGGCGCTGAAGCGCCGGAGGCGATTAAGCGGTTCAATATCGACGGCCAAGAGGAGCCTGAGATCTATCCTTATATAGAGGATCTCCCTGGCCTCATCGGGCTGGTGCAGATGGGGGTGTTGGAGATCCACCCTTGGGGCTCACGCGTGAATAAGCTCGAAATGCCCGACCGGGTCACGATGGATCTCGACCCCGATGAAGGGCTGCCGTGGCAGCGGGTGACCGAAGCCGCGATCGATGTGCGCGACGCGCTCGCCGGGATCGGCCTGGAGAGCTTTGCGAAAACGACCGGCGGCAAGGGTTTGCATGTCGTCATCCCGCTGACACCCAAGCTCGACTGGGACCAGGTCAAGGCCTTCGCCAAATGGGTTGCCGACAGCCTCGTCGCGCAGCGCCCGCAGGACTTCACGGCGAATATGGCCAAGAGAGCGCGGCGGGGCCGCATCTACATCGATTATCTGCGCAACGGCCGCGGCGCGACCGCGGTCGGCGCCTATAGTCCGCGTGCGCGGCCGGGCGCCCCGGTCTCGGCCCCAGTCTCCTGGGAAGAGGTCGAAGGAGGCGTGAGGCCCGACGAGTTCACCGTCGAGACTGTGCCGCAACGACTTTCGGCGCTCCCCGCCGATCCCTGGGCAGAGATCGGAAAAATCCGCCAATCGATCAGCGCTGCGGTGCGCCGGCAGATCGGGATATGATGTTAATGATTGCGACGGCCCGCGCGATGTGGCTTCGTTGAGGTTCGTTTGAGGAGTGCGTCATGCCACGAGCCAGCTGGAACGGGTTTCTCCGCCTATCTCTGGTCAGCTGCCCGGTTGCTCTGGTCCCCGCCACGACCGAGGCGAAGCGCGTTCGGTTCAATCAGCTCAACGGCGAGACCGGCAACCGCGTGCAGCAGCAGCTCATCAACTCGCAAACCGGCGAGGTCGTCGACCGTGACCAAATTGTCAAAGGGTACGAGTACGAGCGCGGCCGTTACGTGACGATCGACGACGACGAGTTGAAGGCATTGCAGATCGAGTCCTCGAAGATCATCGACCTCGAGCGCTTTGTCGACGGCGATGAAGTCGATCCGGTCTATCTCGACACGCCCTATTACGTGTATCCGGATGGTGAGCTCGCCGCCGAGACCTTCCGGGTGATCGGCGAGGCGATGGAGCACAAGAACAAGGTCGGGCTGGGCCGCGTGACAATGTCGGGGCGCGAGAGGCTGGTGCTGGTCGAGCCGCGCGACGGCGGTCTCGTCATGTCGACGGTCCGCAGCGCCGACGAAGTCCGCCCCGCCGAATTCGGCCCCCCGGCCAAGGGTGAGATCGACCCCGACATGGTGGGGATTGCCGAGACGATCATCGACCGCCGATCCGGCGAATTCGATCCCGCGAGCTTCCGCGACCGCTACCAGGACGCTTTGCGCGAGCTCGTGGCACAAAAGACCAAGGGTCAGGGTGTCGCGCCACGCGAGGTGGCGGAGCCGCCCAAGGTCATCAACCTGATGGACGCGCTGAAGCGCAGCCTGGCGCAGGAAGAGAAAGAACCGGCGCCGGCACCGGAAACTGCGGCCAAACCGAGCCGCGCACCGGCTGCCTCCGACCGGCGTCAAAGAGCGCTGCTGCTGCCGGTATCGGGCGGACGCAAGAAGAAGGAAGAGCCTGCGGCGGAGCCCGCGGCCCCCGCCGCATCGCGGCGCCGAAAGGCTT
This sequence comes from uncultured Alphaproteobacteria bacterium, assembly GCA_963700185.1. Taxonomy (GTDB): domain Bacteria; phylum Pseudomonadota; class Alphaproteobacteria; order ATCC43930; family CGMCC-115725; genus AP-15. The sequence continues at coordinate 90,948 of CAVOWP010000008.1, read as the reverse complement.
GAGACAACGCTAAACCGTGGCTGGCACAGGCCGCAAGCCGCTCTATCAACACCTCTATTTCCAGGTCGTCTGCGCGATCCTGACCGGGGTCCTGCTTGGCCACTTCTACCCGGCGCTGGCGGTCAAGATGCAGCCGCTCGGCGAGGCCTTCATCAAAGCCGTCAAGATGCTGATCGCGCCGATCATCTTCTGCACGGTCGTGCACGGCATCGCCAGCATGAACGACATGAAGAAAGTCGGGCGGGTGGGCCTGAAGGCGATCGTCTATTTCGAGGTGGTCACGACCCTGGCGCTGATTGTCGGACTGATCGTCGTCAATCTCTGGCAGCCCGGCGGCGGGATGAACGTCGATCCGAGCGCCATCGACACCAAATCGATCCAGAGCTATGCGACGCAAGCCAAGTCGCAAAACACCGTCGATTATCTGCTGCACATCATTCCGGCAACCGTCGTCGGCGCCTTTTCCGAGGGCGAGATCCTCCAGGTGCTGTTCATCTCGATACTGTTCGCTTTCGCGCTCCACATGGCCGGCGAACGCGGCAGGCCGGTTCTGTCGGTGATCGAAAGCGCCGCACAGGTCTTCTTCGGCATTGTCGGGATTGTCATGCGGGCAGCCCCGCTCGGCGCCTTTGGCGCAATGGCCTTCACGATCGGAAAATACGGCATCGGCTCGCTGACCTCGCTCGCCGAGCTGATGGCAGCGTTCTATACCACCTGCCTGATCTTCATCTTTGGCGTGCTGGGGACGATCGCCCGTCTGACCGGCTTCAGCATTCTGCGCTTCATCCGCTACATCAAAGAAGAGCTCCTGATCGTGCTCGGCACCTCCTCCTCCGAGGCGGTATTGCCGCGGATGATCGCCAAGATGGAGATTTTGGGGTGCGATGAATCTGTCGTCGGCCTCGTAATCCCGACCGGCTATTCGTTCAACCTCGACGGCACCTGCATCTACTTGACGATGGCCACCCTGTTCCTCGCCCAGGCGACCAACACCGATCTGTCACTGGCGCAGCAGATCGGCATTCTTGCGATATTGTTGCTGACCTCCAAGGGAGCGGCGGGCGTCACCGGCAGCGGCTTTATCGTTCTCGCCGCCACATTGTCGAGCGTCGGCACGATCCCGGTCGCCAGCATCGCACTGATCCTCGGCATCGACCGCTTCATGTCCGAAGCGCGGGCATTGACCAATCTGGTCGGCAATGGCGTGGCCACCGTCGTGATCGCCAAATGGGAAAACGCCCTCGATATGGCACGGTTGCAACGGCACCTCGCCGGCACCAGCGACACTGAAGCAGACGCGCCCGAGAAGGCGCTGGCCTGAATTACTTCCCAAGAATTGGCGGTACAGCCTTCGGTCCGGCGAAATACTCGCAGTGGACCGTGCTCGGCGGCCAATGCCGCGAGGCTGCTTCGGCTGCTCGCATCATGCCGGCAGGGCCGCAGTAATAAAGGTGCGTGCCGGAGCGGTATTCGTGCAACGTCCGGGCGAGGTCGAGCCCCTTCGCCGGGTCTCCGCCGTCGTGATGGAATTGCACCCTGCCCTGCGCGGCGAGGATTGCGAGGTCGTCGAAGAACGCCGTCTCCTCGGGAGAGCGCGTGCAATAATGCAGACAGAAATCGGCGCGACGGCGGCGCAATTCCGCGATCATTGACATGATCGGGGTGATGCCGATGCCGCCGGCGATCAGCAGATGGTGCCCGCCTCGGCGGTCAGCGGGAAATTGTTGCGCGGCGGCGAAGCCTCGACGATGTCGCCGACGCGCACCTGTTCATGCCATTCGCGGGAGCCCTGTCCTTCCGGCTCCCGCAGCACGGCGATGCAATAGCGCGCGCGTTCGGCCGGATCGTTGTGCAGCGAGAAGTCGCGCAACGGCCCGTTGCCGACCCGCACCGAGACATGCGCCCCGGCCGTGAACCCGGGCAGATCGCACTCGTTCGGGTCCACCAGCTCATAGCCGTTGATCCGTTGCGCCAGATAGGTGATGGACCGGACACGGAGCAGCATGCCCCGATAACTCAGCGCGCGACCTCGCCCCAGGCCACGTAGCGCACGCGCGTCTGCCGCTCCCTCCCCTCCTCCACCATACGGTTGGCCTGCGCTTCGACCAGATCGACAGCCGGGTCGCTGCCGACACTCGACGAGGCCGTGGGCCCGCAATAGAGCTTCGATCTCCTCGCGCGGGCGGCCGCCGAGAAACGGCAGCCGATCGCCGATCTCCGCGTACTCTGCGCTCGTGCGGGCATTCTCTCTTTGGTGCGTCAAAAATCCCGGGTCGAACTGCCCGTCGATGACGGCGAGCCGCCCGCCCGGCCGCAGCACCCGAATCCACTCGTCGATCGCCGCCTCCGGATGCGGCAAGGTCCACAGCACATGGCGGCTGACGACCAGGTCGAAGCTGGCCGGCGAAAACGGCAGCTGCTCGGCGTCAGCCTCCTCGAAACGGATCGCAGCACCCTGCTCCGCCGCCTTGCGACGCGCCTCGACCAGCATCGCGGGCGCAAAGTCGATGCCGGTGACCCGGTGCCCGCGGGAAGCGAGCTCGAGGCTCAGAAACCCGGTGCCGCAGCCCGCATCGAGCGCGTCGAGCGCGCTCCGCCCGGCCAGCACGAGACCGAAAATACGGTCCCAGGCGGCGCGCTCCGCGGCGGTGCGAATGCTGTGCCCGAAATCCTCGTCGAAATGCGCCGCCCGCCGGCCCCAATGCGCGGCGACCTGCTCTTTCACCGGGTCGGGTCTCAACTGAGGTCATTGCATTACCCTTTCTTCGCATAGCTCTACCCGCTCTCCGCCACTTCCCCCGCAGAGCGGGAGTCCAGGGCCCGGGATCCCACAACGTAGAGCTCCTGCTCCGAGGCGAGGGGCAGGCCCGGACCCCGCGCTTCACGCAGGCTACGAGGAGCAAAGGATCGGCTCAGCCAAGGCCTGCCACCGCGGCCAATGCCTCCAGCTGCTCCTCATAACGGGCGACCGGGTTGAGGAGGAGGTGATTGGCGCCCGCGGCGACCAGCTCCTCCAGTCGCTTCCCGGACCTGCTCCGGCGTGCCGTGGATGCCCGAGGCGTCGGTCCCTTCGGGGTTGCGGTAGACGACCGTGAACCAGCGGTGCAGCTCGGCGCGGGCGACCTCCGGCCGCTCGTCGACCGACAGAAACACGCGCTTCGAGATCGGAAAATTGGCCGGATCGCGCCCTGCCCTCTCCAACGCCTCGCGCAATATCGGCACGGATCGGACAAAGGCGGCATTGCTCGACCCGCCCGAGCCCATCCAGCCGTCGGCAATGGCCGCGGTACGGCGCAGCGCATCCGGGTGCCCGACACCCATCCAGATCGGCGGATGCGGTTTCTGCACCGGCTTCGGCGCCATCGTGCCGCCTTCGAGCCGGAAGATTCGTCCCGAATAGTCGACCCGCGGCTCGGTCCACAGCTCCTTGATCAGCTCGACTCCTTCGCGGAAGCGCCGCACCCGGCCCTCCCGCGGGGTCTGGAACTGATCGTAATGATGATCCCGGCCGAGCCCCACGCCGAGGATTGCCCGGCCGCCGCTGACGTAGTCCAGGGTCGCCCATTGGTGCGCCACATGGATCGGGTTGTGCACCGGCAGCACGACGACCGACGCGCCGAGCCGGATCGTGCGTGGTGACCGCGGCCGCATAGGTCAGCACCACCACCGGGTCGAAGCAGAACACGTGGTCGAGGGTGTTTTCGGTCACCCACAAATCGCGGAACCCGAGCGCCTCGGCGCGCTGCGCGACCCGTCGCACCGCCGTCATGTCGATCGGCTCGGGCGAGCGGTGCGGCAGCGCCACGCCCAGCGCGATCTTGTCTTTCAAGGCCATGCAGCGCGCCCTTTCGCCGACTATGCGGGCTTAACTTTCTCGATCAACTCGATCTGGGCGCCGTCGGGCGCTTCGAGGAAGCAGACGCGGCGGCCGTTGTTGGGCGGCAACTCCTCGAGGACGCGTACCCCGTTGTCCCGCAGCTTCGCCATAGCCCCGGAATAATCGTCGGTATCGAGGGCGATGTGCTCGATGCCGTAATGCTGCTCGTGGTTTTGCGTCGAGATCAGGGTCGTGACGTTGAGCGTCAGCCCATGCAGGTTCAGCCGATGGCCGCGGCCCGGGATCTCGGCCACATAGGTCGCGCCGAGATTGTCGATGTAGAACTGCATCGTCTGCTTGGGATCCTTGGTCTTTACATGCACATGCTGGATCGCAAAGGACATGATCGTTCTCCTTGTCGTAGGTCGCCGGCAGCCCGGCATAACCACGATATCGCGCTTGGCTGTTGGACAGCGAGCATCTTGTCGGAAGTGACAACGCGGATAGAGCGTTCGTGCTGCAAAATTGGCGCTTGCGAGGCGATCAGTGATAGTTAACAGTTGTGCGCGGCCGGGAAACCTGGGAATTGCCGGCCACACCTTAGGGGGGAGCCGAATGGCAAATCGCCTTTCGTCGGGAACGCGGCTGCTTCTGGCGAGCTGGGTCTTGGTCGCGGGCGCCTGGCTCGTCGGCGAGGCCCGGGCGCAGGTCATTGACGAGGCACGGCAGGCCGGGCGGTCCGCGCAGTCGTTCCCGGCTGCCGACGAGGATTACTTCCGGGCGATGGACGGCGGCATTGCGCTCACCCCCGACGAGGTCAAGGGACGCAACATGTGGATCGTCTGGACCGGTGGCGACGACCGGCTGTGGGACGATCTGACCAACCTGACCTTCGGAAACTTCGATCTGCTGAAGATCCTGTCCTCATACCCCGGGCTGAAATACAGCCGCGACAACCGGTGGAATTATTTCGGCCTGGTCAACGAGCCCTGTTTTACGAAGGCCACCGGACCGAACCCGCAGCGCTACGGTCTGTGGCTCGACGTGCGCGACCCCAATTGCCCGCCCGATCCGTTCGAAAATGCGGAGAAATATCCCGGTGTCGCGGTCGGCGCGCGCGGCAGAAACATCCCGGCTGGTTCGTATTACGGGTACCCGACCGGGATCGTCGGACTGCGGCTCTTCCCCAATCCCGACTTCGACGAGGCCGCGGCAAAAGAATGGAATGCCGAGCGGTTCTACAACGATCCCAACTACTACCTGTCGAAGGAGCTGGTGCGCCCCTACCGCGTCGGAGTTTCCTGCGGGTTCTGTCACGTCGGTCCGAACCCCGAGAAGCCGCCTGCGAACCCCGAAGCGCCGCAATGGGAGAATTTGAGCTCGATTGTCGGCGCGCAGTATTTCTGGGTCGATCGCATCTTCGCCTGGAATGCGGATCAGTCGACCTTCTTCTTCCAGTTCCTGCATACGGCGCGGCCCGGTTCGCTCGATACGTCGCTGGTGTCGAGCGACAACATCAACAATCCGCGCACGATGAACGCGGTCTACAACCTGTCCGGCGCGGCTGGAGGCGGCCAAGCGCTGGGGCCGCGAGACCTTGGGACCGGACAACCTCGCGAACAAGCAATTCAACGATTTCATAAGCCAGGGGCCGCTGACACAGTTTTTTCAGCCGCCCAACACGGTGTGGACGCCGCATGTGCTGAAGGACGGCGCCGATTCGGTCGGCGCGCTCGGCGCGTTGAACCGAGTCTATCTGAATATCGGCCTGTTCAGCGAGGAATGGCTGCGTCATTTCAACCCGATCCTCGGCGGCAAGCCGGTCACCCCGATCGAGATTACGACGGCACGCGCCAACTCGGCGTATTGGGATGCGACCGAATTGCAGACCCCCGCCATGGCGCTGTTCCTGCTGAAGGCGTCATATCCGCACAAGTTGAAGAATGCGCCCGGCGGCGCCGCCTATCTGAACGACCCGCCCGATATGGTCAACCAGGGCAAGGTCGTCTTTGCCGAAAATTGCGCGGCCTGCCATTCCAGCAAGGCGCCGCAGCCGCCGGCCGCGACCAATCCGGCCGCATGCATCGGCTCGGGCTATCTCGACTGCTGGAACCGCTATTGGGAGTGGACCAGAACCAGCGATTTCAAGCAGCAAATGCGGCAGATCGTCAATGCCGACGATTTCCTCGACAACAATTATATGTCGAACGACATGCGCGTGCCGGTCACGTTGCTGCAGACCAATGCCTGCGCCCCGCTGGCGACCAATGCAATCGCCGGCAACATCTGGGACAATTTCTCCTCCGCCTCGTACAAGGATCTGCCCTCGGTCGGCGCGATCACCGTATACAACCCGTTCACCGGGGCGCCGCAACAGTATCAGATGCCGGCGGGCGGGCGCGGCTACACCCGCGTGCCGTCCCTGATCAGCCTGTGGTCGACAGCACCTTTCCTCCTCAACAACAGCGTCGGCCGCTTCGATCCGAGCCCCTCGGTCGAAGCCCGCATGGCTACCGTTCGACGATTCGATCACCAAGATGCTGTGGCCCGAAAAGCGCGAGAAGGATGCCGTGCTGGGCGACAAGATACCGGGCGTCATCGACCGGACCACTGTCGCGAGCTGGCTGCGCGTCCCCACCGGCTATCTGCCGGATGTGCTCAAGGACGCTCAGGATGTGCTGCAGCTGATCGCGCCGAAACTCTTCGATCAGGGTGGGCTCGAGATCGGGCCGATCCCGGCCGGGACGCCGATCGATCTGCTGGCCAATTTCGACCCGCTGCCGCAGTCGACAAATTTCCGCGAGCGCGTCGCGCACGACAAGGCGGTGGTGAAGGCGGTGGTGCAGCTCGTGCGGGACCTGAAGGCATTGCCGCCGGGCGCCACCGACGAGCAGGCGCGCCAGGTATTCTCGAATGTTGGCGAGCAGCTCTTCGCACTGAGCAAATGCCCGGATTACGTCGTCAACCGCGGCCATTACTTCGGCTCGAACCTCGGCGACAACGACAAGAAGGCGCTGATCGCTTTCCTGAAGACGTTCTGATATTCCGCCTGTCGGGACGCCCGATGGACACCGTGCGGAGTACGTGACACTACCGAGGCCGGCGTATTTTCGTCATTGCCGGGCTTGCCCCGCAATCCAACTGGCATCGCCAGGGCACCCGCTGCCGTGGATGCCCGGGTCGAGCCCGGGCATGACGAGTAAGCGGAGAGGTCCAATGAACAAAGGTGGCCCGTTCGATTACATCGTGGTTGGCTCCGGCGCCGGAGGTGGAACGCTTGCGGCGCGGCTGGCCGAAGGCGGGCGCTCGGTGCTTCTGCTGGAGGCGGGCGGCGATCCGCGGCAGCTCTCGGGCACCAATGACGATCAGCCCGGCATCAACCGTCTGCCCGACGATTATGACGTGCCGTCGTTCCATGGCTTCGCCAGCGAGAACGACGCGATGCGGTGGGACTTTTTTGTCCGCCACTATGCCTCGGACGAGATGCAGCAGAAGGACCCGAAATACCGCAAGGAGTATCGGGGCGTCCCGGTGGACGGAGTTCTCTACCCCCGCGCCGGAACCCTGGGCGGTTGCACGGCCCACAATGCGATGATCCTGGTCTATCCGCACAATGCGGATTGGGACGGGATCGCCCACCTCACCGGCGACCCGTCATGGAATGCCGATAATATGCGGCAGTACTTCATGCGTTTGGAGAACTGTCATTACCGGCCGCTCGAGCGCGTGCTGGCGGCGGCCGGCCCGAACCCGTCGCGCCACGGTTGGCACGGCTGGCTGCAGGTGGAGACCGCTTTTCCAAAGGCAGCAGTGCGCGATTTCGGGCTGGTTCAGGTATTGCTCGATTCGGCGCACGAGGCGTTCGACGATATCGGGCAGCCGATCGAACGGTGGATCGATCTCGTCGAGGCCAAGGCCGATCCAAACGACTGGCTCCTAGTGACCGAGAATGCAGTAGGTGTGCGCTACACGCCGCTCGCGACGCGCGGTCACGCGCGGATGGGCGCGCGCGAGCGGGTACTGGAGACCGCACAGAAATACCCGGACCGCCTCCAGATCGAGCTCGACGCGCTCGTCACCCGGGTCCTGCTCGACGAAAACAACCGTGCGACCGGCGTCGAATACCTGAAGGGCGAGCGGCTCTACCGCGCTCATGGCCAGCCGGCGACCCAAGATGGCGAACTCCGTCAGGTCCAGGCAACGCGCGAGGTCATCCTCTGCGGCGGCGCGTTCAACACGCCGCAAATCCTCATGCTGTCCGGGATCGGGCGCCGCGATGTATTGGAGCCGCTCGGCATTCCAGTGAAGGTGGAGCTACCTGGGGTCGGCAAGAATTTGCAGGACCGCTACGAGGTCGGCGTCGTCAACCGCATGAATTTCGACCGCTGGAACATTCTCGAAGGCGTCACCTTCAGCCATGGCGACCCGGCCTATCGTGACTGGGCAGAGCGGCGCGAGGGCCTCTACACCAGCAATGGCGCGGTGCTGGCGGCGATCCTCAAATCACAAGCCAAGCGTCCGCTCCCCGATCTATTCTGCTTTGCCCTCGTCGGACTGTTCGGCGGATATTTCCCGGGCTACTCCTCGCTCGCCGTCACCAAGCCCAATTATCTGACCTGGGCGATCCTGAAGGCCCACACCGAGAACTGCGCCGGCGAAGTCGTGCTGCGCTCGGCGAACCCGCGAGATACGCCGCTGATCAACTTCCATTATTTCGAAGAGGGCAGCGACAAGACGGGCGAGGACCTCGATTCGGTCGTCGCCGGCATCCGCTTTGTGCGCAAATTGACGGCAAAGCTCAAAGCCGAAAATGCAATCGCCGAAGAGGAACAGCCGGGCGATGCGCGCCAAAGCGACGATGAGCTGAAGGATTACGTGCGCACCTCGGCATGGGGCCACCACGCGTCCTGCACCTGCCCGATCGGGCCGCGCGACAGCGGCGGCGTGCTCGGCAGCGACTTCCGCGTGCACGGCACCCAAGGGCTGCGCGTCGTCGACGCATCGGTGTTCCCGCGCATTCCCGGTTTTTTCATCGTCAGCGCGGTCTACATGGTCGCCGAAAAAGCGGCAGACGTGATCCTTGGCGCTCAATGATGAAGATGGAAGCTCTCGACGAGCGGGTTGAGTTTTTGCGCACGTTCCAAGAAATGTCGACCGTCGACTTGACCGTATATCTTTGCGGCGCGGAAGAACAGATGCGCATCGATAACGCCTGAAGCGAGCGCCCGGTCGATCCAGCCGCGCGCCTCGTCGAACTCGGCATTGCGGTAGTGCGCCCAGGCGAGCGTCGCCTGCGTTGCGAAGTTCTCTCTCAGCTGCAGATCTGCCCGCGCCCAGGTGACCGCCGCGGCCCCGTCCTGTGCCACGTCGGCGTAATAGTCCGCTAGGTGATGATAGTGATGCACTTCGCCGCGCTGCACGGATTGCAGATAGCCGTCTAGCGCCCTGTTCTGCCAGTGCCGCGCGGCATCGGGTTGCTCGGCAAATTCATACAGTTCCGCAATCGCCTGCTGCAAGTCTGGGCGGTCAGTTGTGAAAGCGAGCTCCTGAAACATCTCGATGGCCTCGGCGTACCTGCCCTCGGCGCCGAGCAATTCCGCTTTGTATTCATTAACCAACCAGTATCCCGGACAGGCGCGCCTCGGCTTTGTCATAATGAGATCCCGCGTCTGGATAACCGCCTTGCGAGAACGCGAGAAAACCCCGCTGCACTTCGAGCCAAGCGTAGGAGCGCATTTCTTTGGCGGTCAGTTCGTCTTCGGCCTCCCGATAGAGCCGGTCGGCATCTTCGAGATCGCCCATCTTGCCGCGAAAATACGCCAGGCGGGCAAGACCACCCCACGACCGCTCGGCCTCGATGGCTCTAACGTACCCCGCCTCGGCCTCCCGGTAATGTCCATGTTGAAAATCGAGATCGGCGCGAAGCAGGTGCGCTTCCATGCAGCGGCCGGCCGTCGGGACCGCAAGAAGAGCCGCCTCGACATCGGTCAGCCGATGAAGCTTGAACGCGACATTCGCCTTCAGCAGATAAAGATCGCCCGGATGCGTCAGCAACGCGACGGCGCGCTCGATTGCTCGCTCGACCGCGCTCAATTGCGCGAGATCGCCAGTGATCGAGGCACGCTGGTACAGACGATAAATGTACTGGGTCAAGCGCTCTGGGTCGATTGGCGTCGCGCACGGATCGGCAATGCTCAGCTCGGCGATGTCACGCTCGATGCGTTGCAGTTCGGTCCGGTACCCCAATACCGGCATCGCGGGTGCCTAGCGCAGACGTAAATTCGTCATCGCCGGGCTCGACGGAACAAGTCCGGTCATGACGGTGAAATACGGCAGACAGTCACCACGGCTCCGCCAGATAGGGGAAGTCGCGCAGAAACTCCTTGTCGTTCTTCAGCGGATTGGGCGGCGTCTTCGGCTCGATCGGAGCACCGTTCCAGAGGGCCGGGTCGTTCAATAGCTCGACGTGGTACCGCTTGCCGTTGAGGTTGGCGCTCATGTCCAAAAAGGTCGAGAGGAACCGCGTCGCCACCTGGTCTTCCAGTCGACGCCCGAACGGCCATGTGCCGGTCGTATCCATGTCGATCGAGTTCACATTGGGGATGAAGATGTCGAGGGGGCGCCGCAGCGGTATCTGCAATCCTTTCGGGTTCCAGGAATTGTCGGGCATGTTGAGCTCCTGAAACAGGATCTTTTTGACGCGCGGGAAGGCGTCTACGACATGAGTGTATGTTCGATGAACGGAGACCGGGGAATTGTCGTGATCGAAGGCAGAGGCTAGCCCCAGCGCGGTGATCGATGGGCCGAACCCCCATCCGAGATGACCGAGCCGCTTGATGAAATGCGGCGCCAGCCAGAAATTATTGGCGCCCAGTTGACGATTGTCCTCGCGTTCGCTCAGTGCCGCGTCGGCGAAAGCCTGACCGTCCGTGTCGACCAGCTTGTATTTCTTCAGTTCGTCGTCGAGAGTGAACGCATCCAATAGAACATGCGGGTGTTCGATCCAGAGGGGATCGTCGGGAATCGTCTCGACCTTGCTCGATGCCTTCAGCACCCAGCTTTCGCCCCAGGCATTGACGATACGGTGATCGTCGGGTCTGTCGGTCAGGAAAGCCAATGGGCATTCGAGAATGATCGCATTGCAATTCTGGCCCGCCCTCGCGTCCTTGCCCGAATACACGAAACGAAAATTGCCGTTTTCGTCCTTCTTGAACCGGTTGCCGTTCCAGGTCAGCGGTCCCGGCGGCAGTTCCCGCTTGACGCCCTGGCCCCAATCGGGCTGGCTCGGATCATAGTTGAAGAGGTCGTTGCCCTCGAGCTCGAGAAATGTCTTCGGAATTTTGAGCTCCCGCAGATCCGGCATCGTATGGGGCACGTGATAGAATTGCGGGGCATAGTTGATCGACCGGAAAAAGCCCGGCAGATCATTGAAGAAGGCATCATCCCTGCCGCCGATGAAGACTTTGAGCGGTCTGGCCACTAGGTGATTGCAATGTGACGCTTTGATTGGTCGCGACAACCGCGGAGAAGCTTCCACCCGGGAAATTAAGAAAGCGGATATGGGCTTGGTTATCGCGATCGACGGTCACGCGAACTTCGGATGGTTTCAATACGCTTAGATATTTGTCCTTGACGGCCTCCAGATACGCCAGAAATCCTTCGAGACTTGCATCCTCCCCGGCCGATCGCATGAACCGGCGGTCGGGCGCGATCATGATACGGTAGAGCATGTCCGAATCCAATATCCCGGTATGCGGCACTGCGGCAAAGGTCAGAGCAATGACGACTTTTTCGTCGGGCGAACTGTCGTCGCTGGGAAATCCGAAGATGTCGTAGAGGTCGGCCGCACTGACGTCGATATCCGAGAAAATCGAATTTACGGCATTGGGATCATTATGGTCTGCCACGACTTGCCTCCTCCCTTGCGGCCGCCTCTTAGGCCAGGTTGTCCCACGTCAGCAGCGCGCAAGGGATCGTGCGATCCGGCGGCAAAACCTGACGTTCGAGATAGAGCCGGATCAAGGTCGTCGTGTAGGGCCGGAAGAACGCGATCTGGTCCAGCGCGGCCCCGTCGAAATGCAATGAGGCGTCCCACGAGCCCGGCTCGATCTGTTCTTCGTACCCGTGACCGATGTAGCCGACATAGGGAGTGCCGGACGAGGCGATGATGCGGACTGTCAGTCCCGGTGACGCCCGCCCCTGCTGGGGGACGAGATCAACGACATCGACATGGAAGCATCGATAGCTCGGATCGCTGCTGTAGACGTCGACCTCGGCGTCGAATTGGGTGATCTGCGCCTCCACTCCATCCCCGCGGAACAGCTGCAGATTGTAGTCGGTAATCGGATCGCCCCGCTCGTCTACAGCATGGATGATGAATTGCTGGTACTGTTCTCGGATCCTCTTGAAGCGGCCTTCGGCATCGGCCTTCTCGAGCCATGCGCGGTAGCCGGCGTCGGCATCGCCGGCCACCGCCGTCATTTCGAAAGCGGCGATGACGAGATCTTGCAGTTCGGTGGGCGGATTGCTGAGGATCGTCGCGTGGTTCACCTCGTCCGGTCCAGCGGGATCACCGACGAGGTGCACCGGGATCGACACGTTCAGCCATTTATCGGCGACGACCCGGTGCGGCCGGGGATCCTCGGCCCCGGCCTGGTCCGTCGCCGTACGGCGCGCGACCATGCCTTTCTCGGTCATGTCGAGCTCGATCGCGCGCACGCTCATGCCGCAGCCGGCGCGTCGCACGGTCCCGTCCGTGCCGGGCGTGTCGACGAGCTTGCGCAGACCCGAATACGTGCCAGTGCCGCAGAACACGAACACATACGGCGTCTCGGGACCGCCGTCGTAACGCGGCGGCGCGGTAAACACGTCTTCCTCGGCGAGCCTCCAGGTAAACGCGCTGGCGAGTTCGAGGTTGTCGAGAATGCGGTCTCCGGCTTCCAGAAAATCGGGGCCGAGCTGCTTGTTGCCCTTGAAGACCGAGCCGAGCCAGCTGCGCCCCTTCTTGGCGAGCGGCGAGCCGAAAGTCGCCGGCGCCAGCGCGATCAACCGCTTCAGCCGCTTGCCGCGGAGCGGGTCGGCGGCCAGCCATGAGCGTACGACCAGCATGCCGGTCGAATGCACCATCGCATCGAATGGCGCATCGGAATCGAGGCCACCTTGTGTGGCTAAGGCGCGGTCGAAAGCCTCGGCCAGGTCTTTGATCGTGACCTCGTTGTTCAACGAGACGTAGGTGCAGGTGCGCATATCCGCATTGTCGAGGCTGAGCCGGCCGCGCAGAATCTCGCGCCAGGCTGCCCACGAGGCGCCCTTGTCCGAATAACCATGAACGAAAACCACCGGGTTGGGCATCGCTGTCTCCATCTCCCGAGCATGGCAAGGTTAACTATACCAGCGATCCCTGGCAAATTCAGAAAACTCAGTGGTCACAAGCTCAGCTGCGGCGTGCGATGCTTTGCGCGAGGACGGAAAGCAGCAGACCGAGCGTCGTGTAGCCGAGAATAACCTCGCTGCTGACGATGATTTCGCCCGCGAGAGTCGCCGGCCGCACATCACCGAAGCCCAGCGTCGTACAGGTGACGATCGAGAAATAATACGGCGTGAACCAGGTGTTGGCGCTGTCCTTGTAGTCGAGGATCTGCGGAAAAATTCTGATAAATGGCGCCATAAATCGCCGCCAATCCGAATGAAATCGCCGCGACGCGGAGCAGGCTGCGCCCGTAATCGATCAACCCCCAGGCCCGGAACAGAGCCATGCCGCGGGTGCCCTTCAGGTGAGCCTCGAGGGTGTCGAGAAAGTCCTGGTCGGCTGCCGCGCGTTTGAAGAGGGCATTGCCAAAGCACGAATCGAGACCGCGAATGCCCAGGTAACACCCTCGCATCGCGCGAAGCCACCACTGCACACCGGTCAACTGTGCGTTGCTCAAATTGGCCAGCCTGAGATTTGTCCTGTTGAGGTTCGCTCCGCTGAGATCCGCGCCATCGAGGTCCGCGTCGCTTAGATTTGCGGCGGAGAGGTCGGCGAGGCTGAGGTTTGCTCCGTTTAGTTTGGCGCCGATCAGTGTCGCCCTGCTGAGATCGGCGCCGCGCAGGTTTGCCTCATCAAGGACCGCCCCGCTCATATAAGCCCGACTGAGGTTCGCTTCGCTCAGATTTGCCGAGCCGAGTGTGGCGCCGCCGAGACTTTCCCCTCTGAGGAGGGCCCCAGTCAGGCTCGCTGCGCTGAGATCGGCATCGGAGAGGGTCGCCCCGGTTAAATTCGCCAGACTGAGGTTCGACCCGCCGAGATCGGCTGCGCCGAGATTAGCCTCACTGAAATTTGCCCTGCTGAGGTTCGCATTCCTGAGGATCGCTCTGCCGAGATTGGCCCGACTGAGGTTCGCACCACTGAGATCGGCCCCGCTGAAGTCGCAGCCACCGAGGATCGCGCTCGGTGAGGTTCGCCCGGCTGAGGTTCGCGTTGCCGAGATCCGCTCCGCGGAGCAGAGCCCCCGCAAGGTTTGCGCCGTTCAGGTTCGCTTCGCGGAGATCCGGGTGGATCGACGGGTTCGCCTCGCGCCAGGCACTCCAAGCGGCCTTTCCCTGGCGCAACAGGGACACATGGTCAGTCTCTGTCATCGCATGCCTGCGGTCCGACACCCCCTACAAATTGATAGCGGATCGCCGGCGGAGGACCAAGGCGGCTGGGTCGCCGGGGTGGTAGCCTAGGTGTGCTGGCGATCCACGCCATCTTCGGGTAAGAAGCATCCTCTGAGGCGCGCTGCAAGTACCATGATTGGCTGCATGATAAAGGCCCGAAGCCCTGATTTACGGAAGCAAGTCGAGGCGTTCGAGAGCATTTGATGGCACAGGATCCCCGGCAGATGTCTCTTCTGCGCCGGCATCTGTCGCCGCTCACCCAGTTCCTCACGATTGCAATCCTGGCCCTCTTCGTTGGTGTTGCGATCCTCGCGTGGCCAGTGATCGGAAAGAATGTTCCAGATCCGGCCGGACGTGCCCAGCCCGCGCCGTCGGAAGAAGCGCGCGGGACCTTCAAGCCAACCAAAGAGCAATGGGCGGGATTCAAGATCGAGCCGGTCGGCCTGGTCAGCTTCCGTCCGGAACAGGTCACCGAAGGCAATATCGCGGTTGATGACAATCTCACGACGCCGGTATTTTCGCATTATTCCGGGCGCGTCATTAAGGTAATTGCCATGCTCGGCGACGTCGTCGCGCCCGGCGCCCCGCTTTTTGTGATCCACGCCAGCGAGTTCGTGCAGGCGCAAAACGACCTGATCACCGCACTTGCCAACCTGCAAACGGCGCGCTCTCAAATGTCTATGGCGCAGACGACAGAGAAACGTGCCCATGAGCTCTATCTGGCGCAAGGCGGAGCCCTCAAGGATTGGCAGCAGGCGCAGACCGATCTGATCACGGCCCAAAACACCGTCCGCGCGGATGAGATCGCCTTGCATGCCGTGCGCAGCCGGCTGCGTATTCTTGGCAAGACCGACCAGGAGATCGCTTCGCTCGAGGCCGAACCGACGCAAAGGCTCAACGCAGTGGCGACCGTGACGGCGCCCATCGCGGGCACCATCACTCAGCGCCAGATTGGGGTCGGGCAATACATCAACAGCGAGGCCAACGGCGCCACGAACCCGGTCTTCACGATCAGCAATCTGTCGACCGTTTGGCTGATCGCGAATGTTCGCGAGGGGGATGCGCCATTGATGCATGTCGGCGAGCCCGTCGAGGTGCACGTGCTGGCCTTCCCCGGCCGCGTCTTCAACGCCAAGATTTCATGGGTCGCCCCGTCGATCGATTCGAACACGCACCGCCTCTCGGTGCGCGCCGACGTCGAAAACCCTCAAGGCGAACTGAAGCCGGGGATGTTCGCTAATTTCAGCATCATCACCGGCGAGGCCGCGACCGCTCCAGCCGTGCCGCAGCGCGCGATCGTCTACGAGGGCGATACAGCTCGCGTCTGGGTGGCGGAGGATGATGGAATGATCGCCGCGCGTTCGATCCGCATCGGGCGGATCGCGGATGGCATGGTCGAGATCCTCGCCGGCGTTTCTGCCGGCGAGAAGGTAGTGACCAGCGGCGCGTTGTTCATCGACCGCGCCGCCAACACCGACTGAGCGGGCCGGGCGGGATGAACGCCGTCATTGCCTTCGCGCTGCGGCAGCGAGTGCTGATGCTGCTGCTGCTGCTGTTCATGTTGGGCATTGGCGTCGTGAACTTCTTCAAGCTCAACATCGAAGCCTATCCCGATCCGGTGCCTCCGCTCGTCGATATCAACACGCAAAACGCGGGCCAGTCGGCCGAGGAGATCGAGCGCTACATCACGATCCCGATCGAGATCCAGATGGCCGGGATCCCGAACGTTACCGCAGTGCGGGGGATCTCGCTGTTCGGCCTGTCCGACGTCAAGGTCCAGTTCACTTACGCCTTCACCTATGACGAGGCGCAGCAATGGGTTATCAACCGGCTGTCGCAATTATCGCCGCTGCCCAACGGTGCGACCCCGCAGATCTCACCGTGGAGCCCGATCGGCGAGATTTACCGCTATCGGGTTGTCGGGCCGCCCGGATTTACCGTTACCGACCTCAAGACCATTCAGGATTGGATACTCGAGCGCCGGTTCAAGGCGGTCCCGGGGGTCATCGACGTCACCGGGTGGGGCGGCAAAACCAAGACCTACGAGATTACTGTCGATCTCGATCGTCTGCTGGCGCAGGGGATCACCCTGCCGCAGATGCTGCAGGCGCTCAACAACAGCAACATCAATGTCGGCGGCCAAACCGTCAATTTCGGACCGCAGGCCGCGATCGTCCGCGGCGTCGGCCTGATCCACTCGATGGATCAGATCCGCGACACGATGATAACGGCGACCAACGGCGTCCCGGTGCGGATCGGCGACGTGGCCACCGTCACCGTCGGCCATCAGCCGCGCCTCGGCATCGCCGGCCAGAATGACGACGACGACATCGTGCAGGGAACGGTGCTAATGCGGCGCGGCGAACAGAGCATGCCGACAATCCGACGCGTCCAAGCGGAAGTCGAGAAGATCAACAGCTCAAACATTCTGCCGCCCGGCGTGCGGATCGAGCGCATGTATGATCGCAGCGACCTGATCAACGTCACGACGCACACGGTGCTCCACAACATGCTGTTCGGCATCGTGCTGATCTTCTTCGTGCAGTGGCTGTTTCTCGGCAATCTTCGCAGCGCTTTGATCGTCGCGACGACGATCCCGTTCGCGCTGTTCTTCGCGATCACGATGCTGGTGTTGCGCGGCGAATCGGCGAATTTGCTGTCGGTCGGCGCGATCGATTTCGGCCTGGTCGTAGATGCAACCGTGATTATGGTCGAGAACATCTTCCGGCATTTGGCCGAACCGCCGACCGCATTGCGGCAACGCACGCTGGAGAACGCGCGCCGGACAAGCCGTCTCTCCGGGAAGCTCGTCGAGATCTACGCCTCGGCGAGCGAGGTCAACACAGCGATCTTCTTCTCGGCGGCGATCATCATCGCCGGTTTTGTTCCGTTGTTCACTATGTCGGGCGTCGAGGGCCACATTTTCGCGCCGATGGCCAAGACCTACGCCTACGCGATTGCCGGCGGCCTGATCGCGACCTTTACGATCTCGCCGGCCTTGAGCGCGATATTGCTGCCGGACCGAGTCAGCGAGGTGGAAACTTTTCTGGTCCGCGGTCTGCACCGGGTTTACCGCCCGCTTCTCGAATTTGCCCTCGCCAACCGCATCGTGACGCTTGGCGGCGCCGCCTTGCTGTTCGCTCTGGCGGCGATCGCGCTGCCCTCGCTCGGTCTCGAGTTCCTGCCCAAGCTCGAGGAAGGCAATTTGTGGATACGCGCGACGCTCCCGCCCTCGATTTCGCTCGAGGAGGCGAACGGTTACGTCAACCAGATGCGGCGGGTAATCAAGAGCTTCCCGGAGACCGTGACGGTCGTCTCGCAGAACGGACGGCCCGACGACGGCACCGACGCCACCGGCTTCTTCAATGCCGAATTCTTCGTGCCGCTGAAGCCGTTCGACACTTGGCCCAGCGGTGTCGACAAGGAAAAGCTGACCCAGCAAGTCAATTGGGCGCTGGAAGCCCAATTCCCTGGCGTGGAGTTCAATTTTTCACAGTATATCGAGGACAATGTCGAAGAAGCGGCATCGGGGGTAAAGGGCGAAAACTCGGTCAAGCTATTCGGCAACGACCTCGCGACGCTCGAGAAGACGGCTGCCAAGATCAAGGAGGCGATGAGCACAGTGCCGGGCATCACCGATCTCGCCGTGTTCGCCTCACTCGGCCAGCCAACGGTTCGGATCGACATCGACCGCGCCCGCGCGGCGCGCTACGGTCTCGCTCCCGGCGACATCAATTCGACAATCGCCGCGGCGATCGGCGGGCAGGCGGCCGGCAACCTCTACGAAGAGGGCAGCGACCGAAATTTTCCGATGATCGTGCGCCTCGCGCCGAACTACCGCCAGAGCCTCGACGCCATCCGCCGCATCACGATCGGCGCGCCGAACCCGAGCGGCAGCGGCGTCGTCCCGATCCCGCTGACCGACGTTGCCACCGTTCAGCTCGTTTCCGGAGCGTCTTTTATCTATCGCGAGAACCAGGAGCGCTACATCCCGATCAAGTTCAGCGTCCGCGGGCGCGACCTCGGCAGCGCGGTGCTCGAGGCCCAGCAAAAGATCGCTCAACAGGTGAAATTACCCGCCGGATATCGGCTCGAATGGGTCGGCGAGTTTGGCGAACTGCAAGAGGCGATCGGCCGCCTGGCAGTCGCGGTGCCGTTGAGCCTCGCACTGATTTGCATGCTGCTGTTCCTCAATTTCGGCTCGGTGAGCGAGATGATACTCGCCGCCGCGGCTATACCGATGGCTATGATCGGTGGCATCTTCGCACTGTTTCTGACCGGTATCCCGTTCAGCGTCTCAGCGGCGATCGGCTTCGTCGCGCTGTTCGGCATTTCCGCGATGGATGGGATCATCGTGATCGGCTATTTCAACCGGCAGATCGACGCGGGCCTTGAACGCAGCACGGCCATTCTGCGTACCAGCGCTGTTCAGATGCGCCCGGTGGCGATGACCTGCATTGTCGCCTGCGTCGGCCTATTGCCCGCGGCCTTATCGACCGGGATCGGCTCGCAGGTGCAAAAGCCGCTCGCCACCGTCGTCGTCGGCGGCAGCTTATTGGCGCCGCTCTTAATTCTTTTGGTGCTGCCGGTCCTGATCGACGTCTTCTCCCGACGTCGCCAGCCGACCGAGGAGCCTGAGCCGCAGCCCGCGCCGGCCGAATAGGCCTGCGCATGTTCGGCCAACGGCGCCTCTCGTGTATTGTCACTGTGGCGGCGACCGCGCTCTTACTGACGGGGTGTGCCGTCGGTCCGGATTTCGAGCCACCTGCTGCGCCGGACGTCCCCGGTTACACGCCACAGCCGCTGGCCGAGCAAACCAGCTCGGCGGAAGTCAAGGGCGGTGAGGCGCAGCGCTTCGTCCAAGGTCTGGACATTCCGGGCCAGTGGTGGACGCTGTTTCACTCGGAGCCACTCAACGCCTTGGTCGAGCAGGCGCTGAAGAACAACCCGACCCTCCCGGCAGCCGAGTCGGCGCTGCGACAGGCCTGGGAGAATGTCTACGCGGCGCAGGGGGCGTTCTTCCCAACAGCCGTAGTCAGCTACTCGCCAAGCAGCAACAAGACCGCGACCGGCGTCGTCTTCACTGCGGCCTCCTCGGGCCCACCCTATTTCACCCTCCACACCGCGCAGGTGGTGGTGACCTACTCGCCGGACGTGTTCGGCGGCACGCGGCGCGAGGTCGAATCGGTTATCGCGACCGCCGAATATCAACGGTTTCAGCTCGAAGCGGCCTACCTGACATTGACCTCGAACGTGGTCGCTGCCGCGGTGCAGGAGACGTCCTTGCGCGGCCAGATCGCGGCAACCGAGGACATCATCAAAATCGAGACCCAATCGCTCGGGATCCTGCGCAAACAACTCGAGCTCGGGCAAGTAGCAGGAGCGGACGTTGCGGCCGTGGAAGCGACATTGGCGCAGGCGCAGGCAACATTATCGCCATTGCAGAAGCAGTTGGCGGTACAGCGTGACCTGTTGACGGCGCTGATCGGCCGGTTGCCCAGCCAGGAACCGGCCGAGAAGTTCGAGCTCGCCTCGCTGCAGCTGCCGCAGGATCTACCGGTCAGCCTGCCGTCGAAATTGGTAGAGCAGCGCCCGGACATCCAATCGGCCGAAGCGCAACTGCATGCGGCCAGCGCCCAGATCGGTGTCGCCATCGCCGCTCAGCTGCCGCAGTTCACGCTCACAGGAAATGCCGGCACCACCGCCAACCAGATCAGTCAATTGTTTATCACGCCCGGCACTGCGTTTTGGACCGTGGCCGGCAACGTGGCGCAAACGATCTTTGATGCCGGCACCTTGCTGCATAAGAAACGCGCCGCCGATGCCGCCTTCGACGAGGCGGCAGCGATGTATCGCAGCACGGTCATCACCGCCTTCCAGAACGTCGCCGACGCCCTGCATGCGATCCAATCCGATGCCGACACCTTGAAAGCGGCGGTTGCGGCAGAGCGCGCCGCCTTCAAGAGCCTGGAGATCGCGCGCCGCCAGTTGCAGCTCGGCGCCATCGGCTATCTCGGGCTGCTGACTGCGCAAAACACCTACCAAATGGCGCTGATCGCTCTCGTCCAAGCGCAAGCTGCCCGCTATGCCGACACCGCCGCATTGTTCCAGGCATTGGGTGGTGGCTGGTGGAACCGCGAGGACGTCGCTCCGGTGAAAAAGTGGGACATCGAGCTTATCCCGTGACCGCCGAAATCCGATGGCCCTAACGCTGAGGGGCCGATCAGAACTGCACGTGCAGCCGCAGGCCGAAAATCGACACGGGACCGCGGTCGCGGTTGTAAGCTGGGTGATTGATGAACTGATAGTCGGCCGTGAAGTGGGCGAAATCGAATAGAGCAACATTGTAGTATGCTTCAAGGATCTGCTCGGGGCCGGCATTCGGCAATTGGCCGTCGCCGATAATCCCGCCGAGACCACCGGCGGCGAGATACAGCTTGCCCTGGTGCGAGATCCGGTTGATTGCGCCAGCCAATCCTGCCGTGTCATCCGGCCGCCCCCAGCGCGAGCCCGTGAGCGAGAGACCTCCCGAGATCGATTTGTTGATGTCGGTGAAATCGACCTCCTCCACAGTGCCCTGCGAGAGACTGGCGCGGGTAAAGACGCCAAAATCAGTGGCCAGTTGCTGCTCGACGTTGAGCCCGAAACCATCCTTGGTGCGAAAACTGCGGACGGCGCCGGTTGACGGCGTCTGACCGGTGGCCGCTCCCAGCGCGGTCGCGTCGATATAGGTTCCCAGATTGCCACGGGTCAGCCAATACAGAAGCTTGAGCTTGCTGGGTTGGTCCCACACACTATGCCTCTCTTCCAGCTCGGTGACGAACTGCCCTTGCGAAAAGCCGGAGGACAACTTGGTGCTGTTCGGCATCTGCGACAGATCGAACACCCCGGCCCTGACGGTCCACCAGTCCTGATACCATTCGGCCGCACCGCCGTAGGTGAATCCCCATGCATTCGCTGCGTAGTCGAATGCGCCCTGATCGATGATCGACCAGTTGAGGAAATCGTTGCGCGGGTCGTGCGCGTATTTGTTGGTGTCGAAAATGTCGACTATGGAGTATTTGCCGATCGTGAATACCAGACGGTTGGCGGTCTGGGTGCCGCCGAGTTGGTTCAGGTCGGGATCGAGCTTTTCGGTCTCGCCGCCAAAATCTATGGTCTGGCGCAAAAATCCGCGCTGGACCAGAACATAAGGCTCCGCCTTGCCGACCTTGTAGGCTTCGCCGCTGACATATCCCGCCACGCCAAAGGTGTCGCTGAGCCCGAAGCCTTGATCGACCTCCGGATTGATCCAAATTTCGGCGCCCGGCCATGGCCGGATGCCGGCATACAATGTTACGTCGACCGTTTCTCTCCCGTTGGCAGCGGGGCTTAGGCTCTGGGGTCCCCTATACGGTGACCGGAAGGCCGGTTGCAACAGCCAGACATTCGTCGCCTGGCCGTGAATGGCCCAAATCTCCTGCTCCACCTGCTCGGCCTGTTCCGGGGTAACCGGTATGCTTTGAGGTTGCGGCGTCGGACCAACCATTTGGGCGCCGCACATCATTGGCCAACACAGAATGCCGATCGCTACAGCGGCGATGAGGATGACATTGCACGCCAGCAGCCGATGAAGCGCCATCAGACAATCGGAAACCGCCGAGTTCGCTGACGGATCTCTAGAAAGTGATACCGGATCGAAGGCCGATGACCAAAGCGTTGGGGATCGGCCGACCGACCGGCGCCGGATGCGGCGCCGAAATGTAACCTCCGGGATGGAAGACCAGCTGTAGATCCGGCTGCAGCTGCCACCATGGCGCAATTCGTGCTTCGTAAGTAATTTCGAGCACGCTCTCGTAATCGCGTATCGGACGCTCGATCCCGGTGAAGAGGACCTGATCCCGGTCCAAGCGGCGGGCATAGCCAATCCGCCCATAGACTACGCCAACGCCCAGCACGTCGAGCTCGCGGTTCGGGAAGAGGCCCTTGAAGGTGAGGCCGGCGTCGATCTCGAGGCTGAGCAGATTGCGGTCGGGAGGGGCGTAGCCAACGCGAAGGAAAGCGGCCAAACCCTGGGTCGCCGTATCGGGGCGGCGCCACAACATCTTGTCCACCACCAAATAGGCCCCGAAATTGCTGCCATGCATGGCGGGAATGCCATTGCTCGCTGGGTTCGCGAGCGAGAGCCCCGAGCTATCGCGGCGCAGATCGGGGAATTCTGCCGTATGATACCAGGCGCCGAGTTTGACATCGCTGAGCAGGGTAGAAGAAATCGGCTGCTCGTCGAACGAATAAGCAAGTTCCGCAATTGGAAAGAAGCCACCCTCGCCGATCAGGAAGTTGGTGCCGCTCGAGTTGCGGACCTGCGGATCTCCCGGCCCGCGAGGCGCCGGATTGCCGTTGAATACCGCAGCGGACAAGGTCAAATTGCTCGTTGGCGCAACCCGGAGTCGGGCGCCCGGCGTTGCAAATGGATAGCAGGGCCCGCCGCTCGGCAAGTCGGTCGACAAGATGTCCGGACAACCGAACGACGAGCTGACAAAGCCTGCCGAGTATTGGCTGATGTAAAACTCGTCGTCGAGGGCGATCTGGCCGACGCGGAGCGAGACCTGGTGGTCGAGGAACTCCTGCTGGAACCACATATCGTGGAGACGCGTTGAGGCCAGCGCCTCGATGGAGCTTACCGCCAGCAGGTTGCCGACTGCGTTTCTGGACAAGCCGCGCCCACTGATCCAATACCCATCGATATACAAGGTCGCGTCCGGCCACTTCGCCAGCTTCTCGAGATCGAGGTTGAGAGATACGTCGAGCAGGCCCTGGTAAATCGTCAGCTGCCTTATCCCGCCGGTGGGATTGGACAATGTTTCCGCGGTGTCATTGACGCCGAAATTAATGCCCGCGTCTTCCAACTGCTTGCGCACCCCGCCCCAGTCGCCGGTAAGCCTGTCCCGCTCAAAAAGGCCCTCGTCAGCAGTAGCGGGTTCGCTGACAGACCCGAGCATGGCGGCCCCGAAGATCACCAGCGCAGCAAGGCTGGCTTGCACGAGATCGCCCCGCCGTGAGGTCGCCCGAGGTCGCTACGCCGGGAAGCCTGCCCTTGGCAGGCCACAGCGAAACGGTGTGGAAGGCAAAGACACCTGGGCTATCGTGACGGGTAGGCGGGGCGCTGCCCGGTGTCGATTGCGCGATAAGCCCCGGAAGAACCGAGGAGACTTTGTGTAGCACTCGCGATCGCCGCTGCGAGCGCGGGATCGTCAGGACCGCCGTGGACGATTGCTTGCGCTTCGACGAGAGCCTGGTACTCCCCGTTTAGATAGAGGCGCGCCTCTATCGTGAACGGACGGTGTAAGCCGAGCTTCCGTTCATAGCCCGAGGTGCGCGCAAAGTTGCGCACTTCTCCTCCGGCACACGGGTTCGATTTGAAGCTCCACTCGACGCGATCGACCGCGGAGCTATCTCCTTCCGCCGGCTCGAAACGCCAGTCGGGGAGGCGGGCCTCTGCCATGTGCGCCGCGAGGTAGCGCGACAAGTCGGCGCGGTGAAATCCCGGCAGTCCATTGGCCGCTTCGACTTGCAATGTCATCGCTGCCACAGCGACCGCCGATGCAAATGGCACAAGGGTGGCCGCCAGAATTAATCGCACAACCCAGCCGGCACGGCGGAACCGGAGAAGGCGGGGCAATTTGCTGGAACCGGTCATGATCACATCAAACGGAATGCTAGAGCCAGGCGGTCTTCCGAAAAGCAGTGATTGAGAGTCCTCCATTTAGTCAAAGACTCTAATCCTGTGGCCGTGGGCGTGCGGTCCGTGAAGCGCGCTGCCGCGGCCCGAGAGGCTCGGGTTGACCATGAAGTAGACATGTGCGCTCTGCGGCTTTGCTCCCGGCAGCAGCCGCTGCCATGAGCCATCGGAGCGGAGGACCCAGCTCTGCGCATCGTCGTGGAGGTTTGCCTCAATGATCTGGTCGAGGATTTGCTGGTGCACGGTCGAGTTCTCGATCGGAACGAGCGCCTCGACGCGGCCGTCGAGGTTTCGCGGCATCCAATCGGCCGACGAAATGAACACCAGGGCCTCAGGCGACGGGAGGGGGTGCCCGGCGCCGAAGCAGATGATCCGCGCGTGCTCCAGGAAACGTCCGATGATGCTCTTGATAGTGATGTTTTCGGAGAGCCCGGCGATCCCCGGGCGCAAAGAGCACATGCCGCGGACGACGAGCGAGATGGAAACCCCCGCCTGCGAGGCGCGATAAAGAGCTTCGATCATGCCGACGTCGACGAGCGCGTTGAGCTTGGCCCAAATCGCCGCCGGCCGGCCGGCCTCGGCATGGGTGATCTCGGCCTCGATCAGTTCCATCAGCTTCGCCCTGATCCCGTCGGGCGATATTGCCAGCTTTTCGAGGTGCCTGGGCCGGGCATATCCGGTGATGAAATTGAACAGCCGGGCCGCATCGCGGCACAGCGCCGGGTCGCAGGTGAAGAACGACAGGTCGGTGTAGATCTTGGCCGTGACCGGATGATAGTTGCCGGTCCCGAAATGCACGTAGGAGCGCAGGATGTCGCCCTCGCGGCGCGCGACCAGCGACACCTTGGCGTGAGTCTTCAGATCGACAAAGCCGAAGATGACTTGCGCGCCGGCCTGCTCCAATCGGCGAGCCCAGCGGATGTTGCGCTCTTCATCGAACCTGGCCTTCAACTCGACGAGCGCCGTCACCGACTTACCCGACTCGGCGGCATCGACCAGGGCCGCGACTATCGGCGAATCCTCCGATGTCCGGTACAGCGTCTGCTTAATCGCGATTACGTTCGGATCGTCTGCCGCCTGGCGTATGAACTGCACGACCACGTCGAACGATTCGTACGGGTGATGAACGAGAATGTCTTTCGCGCGGATTGCGGCGAAGCAGTCGCCGCCGTAATCCTTTATCCGCTCGGGAAGCCGGGGCGTGAACGGCGGAAACAGCAGATCCGGCCGGTCTGCGGTGATCAGTTGGCGCACATCCGAGAGAGCGACCATCCCATCGAGCACGATGACATCCTGAGGCTGGGTGCGGGTCTGCTCGATCACAAACTCCCGCAGGCGCTCCGGGGTATCGGCCGAGAACGTCATGCGGATGATCTGACCACGCCGGCGCCGCTTCAGCGCAGATTCAAACATCACGACCAGATCTTGCGCCTTCTCCTCGATCTCGATGTCGCTGTCGCGTAAAGCCCGGAAGAGGCCGTGGCCGAGCGGTGTCATTCCGGGAAACAGCTCCGCCAATCCCACCGCGAGCAGCACCTCCTCGACCAGGATGAACCGCCCCTTCTCACCCGGCAATCGGATGAACCGCTCGACGCGCTCAGGGACGAGCACCAGCGCGTTGATCTGGGAGCCATCCTCGCGGCGCAATTCCACAACCATCGCCAACGCGCGATTGGGGATGAACGGGAACGGGTGCGCCGGATCGATCGCAATTGGCGTGAGCACCGGAAGCAGCCGATCGACGAACAGCTGCCGCAGCCAAGCACGGTCGTCGCCGGTCAACCCCTCATGGCCGAGGATGGAAATGCCTTCGGCGCGGAGCCTTTTCTGCAGATCGGCCCAGCAGCGCTGCTGCCGCTGAACCAGCCCTGCGGAGACTTCCGCGATCGCGGCCAGCTGCTGCTCGGGGGTCAATCCGTCTTCGCTCTTCACCGGAACGCCGCCGGCCGCCAATTCCTTGAGGGCAGCGACCCGGACCATATAGAATTCGTCGAGGTTGCTGTCGGAGATCGACAGAAACCGCACCCGCTCGAGCAGCGGATGAGCCGAATTGCCGGCTTCCTCGAGGACCCGCTCGTTGAAGGCAAGCCAGGACAGCTCGCGATTGATGTATCGCTGCGATGGAGGCAGCAGCGCTGTCGCTGTCACTTCATCCGACGGCCGGTCGATCGCCAATTCTGCCATTCGTTTCCCTTACCGCCGCACAACGGCTACTCGGGCAGAGAATTCGGCTCTCCGGCCGGCGTGGACAAGCCTTTCTCAGAACAGATTGAGGAATAAAAAGTAGAGGCCCGCCGACAGCATCATCGCCATCGGCAGGGTCAAAACCCATGCCAGCGCGATGTTGCGGATCGTCGACAGCTGCAGGCCCGACCCGTTGGCCGCCATGGTTCCGGCGACGCCCGAGGACAGGACATGGGTGGTCGATACTGGCAGACCGTACATGTCGGCCCCGGCGATGGTGGCCGCCGCGACGAGCTCCGCAGCCGCGCCCTGACCGTAGGTTAAATGCGTCTTGCCAATCTTCTCCCCGACCGTGATGACGATCCGCTTCCACCCAACCATGGTGCCGAGGCCGAGCGCGATCGCGACCGACACCTTTACCCAGATCGGGATGAACTTCGTCGAGGCGTCGAGCGACTGCTTGTAGGCGTTCAGCGTCCCGACTTCCTCCTTCGACAGATCGCTGTCCTTATCCTTCATCAGGTTGCGCAGAGCTTCGTCGGCGAGATACATGTCGTTGCGGGTATTGCCGACTGCTTCGGCGGGGATTTTTGCAATCGAGCCGTACTGCTTGACCTGCTTGTCGATGTCCTGGATGAGCACGGCGAGCGACGGATAGGTTCCCTCGCTGATTTTGTGGTGCGCAACGTATTCCATCACAGCGGGCCGCGGATCGCCGAGGATATTATACCCGGCAGCCTTTTCTTCGACGATTTTCGACGCGGCCGCCGAATTGGCCGAGAACTGGACAATTTGGCTTTCGGGCAGGGCGCGGTTGAGGGCGTAGGCGGTGGGCACGGTGCCGATCAGGATCAGCATGATCAGCCCCATCCCCTTTTGTCCGTCATTTGAACCATGGGCGAAGCTGACGGCTGTGCAGGTGAAGACCAGAAGTCCTCGGATCCACCATGCCGGCGGCTTATCGGTCTCCGGCGAGCGGTACAGTTCGGGTTGCCGGATCAGAGCTTTCATCGCGAGCAGCAACAGCGCCGAGCCGAAAAAGCCGACGAGAGGGGAGAACAGCAGCGCCTTCCCGACATTGGTAGCCTGCCCCCAGTCGACACCGGAGGTTCCGTCCTGGCCGTGGATCAACGCGTTGGCGATGCCGACCCCGATAATCGATCCGATCAACGTATGCGAGCTCGACGCCGGCAGGCCGAGATACCAGGTGCCGAGGTTCCAGATGATCGCGGCAATCAGCAGCGCGAACACCATCGCAAAGCCGGCCGAACTTCCGACCTGCAGGATCAGCTCCACCGGCAGGAGCGAGATTATGCCGAATGCGACCGCGCCGCTCGACAGCAGAACCCCGAGGAAATTGAAGGAACCCGACCAGACGACGGCGATCTGCGCCGGCAGCGAGTGCGTGTATATGACGGTCGCGACCGCATTGGCCGTGTCGTGAAAGCCGTTGACAAACTCGAAGCCGAGGGCGATCAGCAGCGCGACGAAGAGCAGCAGATAAGGCAAAAACGTCGTGGTTCTTGCGCCGCTGGCATCGACATCCGCATAGAGGCTGTAAGCCACGTAGAGCAGACCACCTGCAAGCACCAGAAGTAGGATGATCGCGGTGCGCGGATCGAGCGGACGATCAAGCTTGGGCCGCGGCGCGATCGTCCCAGGCCCGGCGCCTACATGGAGCGCAGCGTCCGTCATGTTCTGGTCCCCCTGATATCGATGTGCGCGTCAATTATGACTAAGAACTACTACAGTTCTGTGACAGTACACAATGGACGCCGCGACTTGACTATTGGTGCGCCCCGTGCTGCGAGTCCGCAGCTTTGGGGGATAGCACCGTGCAGGGAAGCGCAATCAGCTATGCAAGCCTGACCGCACGAGGTCTCGTCCCGAACCGTTGGGACATCATTGCCTTTCCATTGGTGTTTGGGCTCCTGCTGCTTGCCGCGAAAGGCGCTCACGAAACTTTGGAGCCCCTCTCGGCGCTGAAGGAACCGGTCGTCTCGCTCGATCCTGTCAACCTGCCGGAATACGCGCTGCGCACGACCCTGCGCATGTTGGCCGCAATGGTCGCGTCACTCCTCTTTACCGTCACCTATGGGGCGCTTGCCGCCAAGAGCCGGCGCGCCGAACTCGTCCTCGTCCCGCTCCTCGACATCCTCCAATCGGTCCCGGTGCTGGGTTACATCTCCTTCACCGTCGTCTTCTTCATGTCCCTTTTCCCGGGTCTGGTCGTGGGTGCGGAAGCCGCGGCGATCTTTGCGATCTTCACGAGCCAAGCCTGGAACATGACCTTCAGCTTCTATCAGTCGCTGCGCACCGTGCCGCGCGATCTCGATGAAGCCACGCACAGTTTCCGCTTTTCGGCGTGGCAGCGCTTCTGGCGTCTCGAGGTACCGTTCGCGATGCCGGGCCTCATCTGGAATATGATGATGAGCATGTCCGGAGGCTGGTTCTTTGTCGTGGCAAGCGAGGCCATTACGGTCGGCGACCGGACAATTACATTGCCGGGCATCGGTGCCTATTTGGCGCAGGCGACAGCGGAAAAGAACCTTGCGGCCGTCGGCTGGGTGGTGCTGGCAATGACCATGGTCATCATTCTTTACGACCAGCTGATGTTCCGGCCATTGGTCGCCTGGGCCGATAAATTCCGCTTCGAGCAGACCGGCGCACAAACCGCACCGGGTTCCTGGTTTCTCGATCTGCTGCAGCGCAGCCGCCTCTTACAAACGGCAACCATTCCGGTAAGCCTGATGCTGCGGACACTGTCGCGATCGCGCTTTGCCCCATTGCGGGAGGGCGCCGGGAGGGTGCGCCCTTCGGGCTCGATGGCGATCGACGCCGTTTGGTTCATCGCCGTCGCAGCGGCGGCGGTATTTGCCGCGTGGAAGATCATCGATTATGTCGCCACAGGGGTGGGTTGGAACGATGTCCTCAAAGTCTTCGAGCTCGGCTTGTTCACCCTCACCCGTGTTGTTGTGCTGATCGCCGTTGCCTCCTTGATTTGGGTCCCGATCGGAGTGGAGATAGGCTTGCGGCCGCACCTGGCCGAGAAAATCCAGCCGCTGGCGCAGTTCCTCGCGGCGTTCCCCGCCAATCTGCTGTTTCCAGTATTCGTCGTGGCGATTATCCGTTTCAACCTTAACCCCGACATTTGGCTTAGCCCGCTGATCATTCTCGGCACCCAATGGTACATTTTGTTCAACGTGATAGCCGGCACCACGGCGTATCCCAACGACTTTCGCGAGGCGGCGACCAATTTTCGCATGCGCGGCTGGCAGTGGTGGCGCCAAGTGATGTTGCCGGGAATCTTTCCCTATTTCGTCACCGGCGCGATTACCGCGTCGGGCGGCGCGTGGAACGCCAGCATCGTCGCGGAAGCGGTGTCATGGGGCAACACCAAGATCGTCGCGCACGGCCTCGGAGCCTATATCGCCGAGAACACGGCTTCCGGAGATTATCCGAAAATCGTACTCGGCATCGCCGTAATGTCACTGATCGTAATCCTGTTCAATCGCCTGCTCTGGCGGCCGCTCTACGCCTATGCCGAAGAGCGGCTGCGTCTCGACTGAGAAATCGCAATGGTCGCAACGGAAACCTTGAGTGAGACGGCAATCGCCGAGCCGATCCTGACGGTGCGCGATATAACCCGCGGTTTCCCGCGGGGGTCGGGCGAAATACGCGTTCTTGCAGATGTCGATCTCTCGCTGCGAGCCGGCGAGATTGTGGGTTTGCTCGGCCGTTCCGGCTCCGGCAAATCGACGCTGCTGCGCATCATCGCCGGTCTCATCAGGCCCAGCAGCGGCGAGGTGGTCTATCGCGGCCGTCCGGTCAACGGCCCCGCAGAAGGGATCGCGATGGTGTTCCAGACCTTCGCGCTCTTTCCGTGGCTGACGGTTCTGCAGAATGTCGAAGCGGGACTCGAGGCCCTCAGCGTGCCGGCCAAGGAAAGCCGGAGGCGCGCGCTCGCGGCGATCGATCTCATCGGCCTCGACGGTTTCGAATCGGCCTACCCGCGCGAATTGTCGGGCGGCATGCGCCAGCGCGTCGGTTTTGCCCGCGCGCTTGTCGTCGAGCCGACTATATTGTTGCTGGACGAGCCGTTCTCGGCGCTCGACGTGCTGACGGCCGAGACGATCCGTACCGACCTTCTCGATCTTTGGGTGGAGCGCCGACTGCCCACCAAATCGATGCTGCTGGTCACTCACAATATCGAGGAGGCGGTCTTTATGTGCGACCGCATCCTGCTCTTTTCCTCGAACCCGGGACGCGTCGCGGCGGAAATCCAGGTCACGTTCCCGCATCCACGCAACCGCCTCGACATGGCCTTTCGAGAGATGGTGGATGACATATACGCAAAAATGACGGCGCGCCCGACCACTGGAGCCGCTGGGCAGACGCCGAAACTGCAGATCGGCAGCCGGTTGCCGCCGGTTTCGACCAATATGATCGCCGGTCTGATCGAGACCGTCGCCGCCCCACCCTATGACGGCAAGGCGGATCTGCCGGAAATCGCGCGCACCTTGCAGCTCGAGATCGACGACCTGTTCCCGGTCGCCGAAATCCTCCACTACCTCGGGTTTGCCGAAATCAAGGAGGGTGACATCCTGCTGAGCGCCGCGGCGCGCAAGTTCGCCGACCTCGATACGCAGACGCGCAAGGAGATTTTTGCGCAACACCTGCTTGCTTCGGTGCCGCTGGCCCAGCACATCAAGCATGTGCTCGACGAGCGCCCGGGCCATCGCGCGCCGCGGGTGCGCTTCGAGCAGGAGCTGGAGGATTATCTGAGCGACGGAGCGGCCGAGGAGACGCTCGATGCCGTGATCGATTGGGGCCGTTACGCGGAAATCTTCGCCTATGACGATCAATCTGAAATGTTCAGCCTGGAGGACCCAAAGGGGTGAAGCTTCTCGCGGCCACTTTGCTTGCAGCTCTGCTCACGCTAGCCTCTGCGCAGGCTGAAGAGCAGTCGAAATGCGCTGCGGCGCCCCACCTGCTATGGGGGGACGGCGAGCACGACGACACCGCGGCCCTCAACGCCTGGTTTCGCGGCGAGACCGTGATCTGGGCGCAGACGCACGAAAAAGTCGGCGCGGAAATCGTCGATCGCACATTCCTGTTGAGCTCTGTGGTCTACATTTCGAGCGGCACCGGCCGCAAGCTCGAGCGGTTTCGCATGGTTTGGCCCGAGCGGCAGGAGACGGTTTCCGGCGGCACGATCCGGTCGGGAGATGATCCGGACATGCCCCCGGTGGCCGAGGGCGTCACGACAATCGGCGCCGATCCCGACGAGGGTGTCCCCTACGCGGGTCCCCCCTCCGAACCCCTCGACCACGGCGTCCCAAGGCATTGCCTGACGTCTTAACTGCACCCTCAATCAGGTCGGGTGCCTGAAGCGGGTGACCAGGCCGGCCGAGCCCTTCACATGGTCCTTGAGGGCAGCAGCCAATTCCTCGCGCGTCATACCCGGCTGCAGCGCCTTCGGGTCGAGGTCGGTGGCGATTATGGTCCATGTATAGTGGTGCCAATCGGTATTCGGCGGCGTGCCCGGGCCAGTGTAGACCCCCAGTCCCATCAAGCTTTTGCCGCCGACGAACTTGTCGGAGGGCTTGCTCAGTTCACCCTCGGCAAACCCCTTCACGTCGGCGGGGATCCCATAGACCACCATATGCGAGACGCCGGCCGGGGCGCGACCTTCGGGATCGTACAGCAGGAGGGCAAAGCTCTTGGTGCCGTCTGGCGGGTTCGACCAGGCGAGCGGCGGCGAGATGTTCTCGCCGACGCAATTCGGGCTCCTCTGCTTGTCGCCGCACGCATTTTTTGTCGCCAGGGTCCCGTTGTCCTGAATCGCCGATGAGGTCAGCGTAAGCACGTCCGCGGCCCGCGCCACCGGTACGGCGAAAAGGGACGCGACGGCGATTCCACCTGCGGTCAGCAAGGCTGTTGTACTTGGCTTCACGGCGTTTCTCCCATTGG
Organism: uncultured Alphaproteobacteria bacterium; assembly: GCA_963700185.1. GTDB lineage: Bacteria > Pseudomonadota > Alphaproteobacteria > ATCC43930 > CGMCC-115725 > AP-15. The sequence continues at coordinate 58,615 of CAVOWP010000008.1, read as the reverse complement.
TTCGTAAATCACGCGGCAGCGACATTACTCCCCCGCCATCGTCGCAGCAAACCGCGCCGGCCCGGGCAGGCCCGCGCCATCGGCACCGGCCGCAAGGGGTGAAAGATTGCCGTGCGTCCTTCGAGGCCTCGCTTCGCGAGGCGCCTCAGGATGAGGCGTTTTTCTTAATGCCATCATAAACATACGCTCATGCTGAGGAGCGACCCGGCACCGCCGGGGCGCGTCTCGAAGCACGCACGGCGCCCAATGCAGCGCATTCTTGCCAAGCCTGTTTACGTTTCCCGCCAACGCGGCTCAAAATCACGACCTTTCCGTGTTGGCGCTGCCTCCCAGTAGCTGTTCCTGCAGCAAATCAGCAGCGAGATTTCGCCGAATGGTTGTCACGCGCATAAGGCCTTTCATAGTCGCCAACTCGTAGAAGATACAATACGACTATGGCGATCTTATGCCGCCCCTAGCTAGGCTGCCCTTCACTCCTCCGGCATTCCGGCCTTGCGAAGGCCGACGAGATAAGTGGCTTCGTACAGGGCACGGACCGACGGCACCCCGAAATATTGGGCGGCCTTCAAGCGGGCAATGCTGGAAAAGCGACCGTCGCTGCTCAGCCTCCGGGCTTCGGCGAGTTCCGCGGCGCCGCGTTGGGTCTCGCCTTTTAGAGCATAGGTGGAGGCGAGCCATGCGCGAATACCCGGATGTGCCGGAGTGGCGTGGCGCGCCTTTTCGAGCCAGATAATAGCCTCTTTAGTGCGCGATTGCAGCAGATGCGCTTGTCCCATCCGCTGATACCAAATGCCGATTTCGGGATCGCGCGGACTGAGGCGGATGGCTTGCTCGTGGATCGGGATTGCCTCATCTATCGACCCTGTAAAGAGCTTGCATTGGCCGATATTGGCGTATGCGTGCACATAGTTGCGATTGAGTGCTAGCACCGTCTCATATTCAGGAATGGCCTCCTCGTATCGGCCTTGCGCGCGCAGCACCTGGCCTTTGGCGTTATGTGCGATCAGGCTGCGGGGCGACGCAGCCAAGGCTTGCTCGGCATAGCCTTCTGCGCGCACGATATCAGCGGCGGCGGTGTCGGTCACGCCATCGATCGCGCGGGCCGCGAGGTAGATCGCCAAGTAGCTCTGCGCCTCGACAGAGCCGGGGGCGAGGGCCAACGCACGCTCGTACAGGCTGATCGACTCCGCATATTTGTCACGCGATGGCGGCTTATAAGACGCGGCGCGTCCTCGCAGAATGTAGTCGAGCGCATCGGGATGCTCGCTCGGCCGAGCCGCCTCCGCGCCAATCAGCTCGAGGTAGAGTGCGACCGCGATCCGGCTCGTGATCTCATTTTGCAGCGCGAACAGGTCGCCCGTGTCGCCGGTGAACCGCTCTGCCCACAGATGCGCGTCGTTTTCGGCATCGATCAGCTGGGCAGTGACGCGGAGCTGGCTGCCCGACCGACGGACGCTGCCCTCCAGCACATAGCGCACGCCCAACTCGCGACCGATCTGCTTGGTGTCGATTGGCTTGTTCCGATAGGTGAACGCAGTATTGCGAGAGACCACGAAACTGTCCACGATCCGCGACAGATCGGTCGTCAAATCCTCCGTGATGCCGTCAGCAAAGTATTGCTGCTCCCGGTCGTCGCTCAGATTGGCGAACGGCAAGACGACGATCGACAGGCGCGGCCGCGGATTTATGCCGCTCAGCGGAAGTACCGGGGCATCGGAGCGCGCCACTGCCGCGACCCTCGTCACCTCCCCGGCAAAGCGATAGCCGCGGCCGGCGACGGTCTGGATGCAGCTCCCGCCCGTGCGGTATTGATCGAGAACCCGGCGAAGCGCGGCGATCTGAATGTTCAGATTGTTGTCCGCGACTACCGTCGACGGCCAGACCGCAGCGATGACCGCGTCCCTTGAGATGAGATCCCCAGGCCGCTCGACCAGCACGCCGAGAAGCTCGAGCGCGCGCGAGCCGATCGCCATCGGCACGAAAACACCGCGCTCGTCGCGCCGGAACAGTCCGCAGCGCCGGTCGAGGCGGAAGCCTTCGAACAGAAAAACGTCACCTGTCGCGAGCGCGTCCATGCGGGTGTCTCCCACGCGCGTCGTAATTTTCGGACAGTTTAGCACAATTTATAATTTTTTATCGCCGCCCCATAGCGCGCGCTCCGTTGAGCAGGGTTCTGTCATCTGTTCGAGTCGAACCCGGCGAAGCCGGTCGGCTTTGCTCATAACCGGCGAAGGGGTGCTGTCATGAAACGCATAGCATTGTGGGCGATGGGGATAGGTCTGATCAGTTGTGTGGGCGTCACCACGGTAGAGTTTGCTTATGCAGACGAAAAAGAACACGCAACGACCTGCTCGCTGGCCACGGTGAAAGGGCGGTATCTGTTCGCCACAAATGGAACGAACTTCCCGCCTGCAGCGAATCAGCAGCAGTTATTCGCTCGGGCCGGATATCGCATATTTAACGGCGACGGCACCGGAACAATTATAACAACGACTAGTGAAAACGGCGTGGTCGTGCTCGCAGACAGTCTCAGCGATCTGAGCTACGCGGTCAACAAGGACTGTACCGGAACCTACGAAGTACTAAGCACAGGGGCAACCGCCGAGTTTTTCGTCGCCCCGGATGGCGAGGAGATGGTCGTCATCGTGACGGGTAAGGGCGGCTCAGACGCGTTTTCCAGCTGGCGGGTGGGGCCCGAGTAGATTTCTGGCGTTGGTGGGGCCGGTCAGCGGTGGCAACGCCCAAAGTCCACTGCGTATCCGGGGCGAGGTGATCGCGGCGTTCGACCTGCACGACCCTCCCGAGCCGAGCAGGCCGATTTCGTGTTGGTCCACTGTGTGCGCGGGCTATTCGGCGGCCAATGGAGAAGGGAAGGCCGGGACCTCGGCGCGCTCCGGGCGGGACATCGGTTGCGGCCACCATTTGTCCTCCCATTCGGAGAAAAGGCCGCGGAGTTTTGGCAATACGCGGTCGGCGAACAGCTTGGTGTTGTAGGCCGCCAGCTCCTTGCCCATGTTGCCGAACTGCATCAATAGCATCAGGTGGCCGACATTGAGGTCCGTCGCCAGCTCGGTCAATTGCTCGGCGACCTCCTCGGGTGAGCCGATTACCACATAGCCGCGCTCGACGATGTCCTCCATCCGCGTTGTCGCGCGTGCCGCCTGGCGGGCCTGTAGGCTCGCGGCGCGGCCGATCTGGCCGACGATCCCGGCGCGCTGCGTCGCCTCGGTGATGTAGCCGGGCGGCATCGCCCAGCGCGGGTCGACGCGCAGGCACCGGCCGTAGAAATATTCCGCCGGCTCGCGATAGAGCCGCATCGCCTCCTCGCGGCTCTCGGCGACGCCGACGGATTGCAGAAACCCGGCGCGATAGGGGTTCCGCTCCTTGCCGAGCCGGTCCATTTCCTCCCAGAAGCCGTGCATCGTCGCGCGGCCATCCTTGAAGCCGAAATAGGAGAGGTACGCGTACACGTAGTCCATCTGCGCGCACCACTGCCACGTCTCGACCGAGCCGCCGCCCGGGATCCAGATCGGCGGGTGCGGCTTCTGAATGGGCCGCGGCCAGATATTCACATAGCGCTGCTGGTTGAAGCGGCCGTTGAACGCGAACGTGTCCTGCTCGGTCCACGCCCGCATCACGAGATCGTGCGCCTCGTAGTAGCGGTCCCGCAGCATGCTCGGGTTCTGGCCATAGGCAAAACAGGTGTCCATCGGCGTGCCGACCGGGAAGCCGGCGATCAGCCGCCCGCCCGAGATGCAGTCGATCATCGCGAACTCTTCGGCGACCCGGGTCGGCGGATTGTAGAGCGCCAGTGAGTTGCCCATCACACACAAGGCGGTATCCGTCGTGCGGCGGGAGAGCGCCGAGGCGATCAGATTGGGCGACGGCATCAGCCCGTAGCCGTTGGAATGGTGCTCGTTGACGCAGACCGCGTCGAACCCGCATTCGGCGGCAAATTCGAGCTCGTCCATGAAGTCGTTGTACATCAGATGCGCGCGCCGCGGATCGAACAGCGAGGAATGAATATCGACCCACACCGAAGGGTGCTTCTCGCGAAAGTCGTCCGGCAACTCCGTGTAGGGCATCAGGTGAAACCACATCAGCTTCATTGCTGCAGCTCCTAAAGTCGCTAGAGGCTGACCAACGATGAATTGAGAATTCGCAGCGGGTTACCGCTCCTTATCGTCATTCCCGCGAAAGCGGGAATTTAGGGCCGCACAGGTGTAGCGCTTGCCCTGGACCCCCGCCTTCGCGGGGGTGACGTAACCTGTTGCGAAGACCGACTTCAATTCGAGCCAGGCTCCAAAGCGAGCATAACCGATGGAACCTAGGACCCCAAGCGCGCATGGCCCCTATGCTCTGCGGATTCTGGATTGACGGGGTGACAACCCTCGCGGTTGTTAAGGGAAGACCAAGCCCCAGTCGGAGGAAACAGGTGAAGAACGTTCAATGCGCGGCACTGGCAACCGTCATTTTGTTGGTGGGTTTGACTGTTGCCGGCACGGCGCAGGCGCAAAAGCAAGGTGGCATTCTTAAGGTGTGGCATCGGGACAGCCCGGGGAACATGTCGATTTTCGAAGAGGGGACGATCTCGATCGTGGCGCCGATCATGGGGGTGTTCAACAACCTCGTCATGTTCGACCCGAACGTGAAGCAGAACAGCTTGCGGTCGATTGTTCCGGATCTCGCCGAAAGCTGGTCGTGGAGCGAGGACGGGACCGACCTCACCTTCAAATTGCGCGACGGCGTCAAATGGCATGACGGCAAGCCCTTCATCGCCGCAGATGTGAAATGCACCTTCGATCTGGTGCAGGGAAAATCCAAGGAGAAGCTGCGCGTCAATGCCCGCGAGGCTTGGTGGATCAACCTCAAGGAGGTCACGACCGAGGGCGACCGGCAGGCGACATTTCACCTGAAACGGCCGCAGCCGGCGTTTATCGAGCTGCTCGCCGCGGGGTTCACCCCGATCTACCCCTGCCATGTCTCGCCGGCGCAGATGCGGGCGCATCCGATCGGCACGGGGCCGTTCAAATTTGTCGAGTTCAAGCCCAACCAGTCGATCAAAGTGGCGCGCAACCCGGATTACTGGAAGCCTGGACGCCCCTATCTCGACGGCGCCGAGTGGACGATCATCCCGAACCGCTCCACCGCGATGCTCGCCTTCATGGCCGGGAATTTCGATATGACCTTTCCCTACGAGGTCACCATCCCGATGCTGAAGGACGTGCACAGTCAGATGCCCGACGCGATCTGTGAGGTCACGCCGGAGAATGTCGCGCCGAATTTGCTGATCACCCGTAAGCCGCCCTTCGACAATCTCGAGCTGCGCCGGGCGATCGCGATGACGATCGACCATAAGGCCTTTATCGACATCCTCGGCGAAGGACAGGGCGATATCGGCACGGCGATGCTACCGGCGCCCGAAGGCCTCTGGGCGATGCCGAAGGAAATCATGGAAAAATTGCCGGGCTACGACCCTGACGTGCAAAAGAGCCGCGAGGAGGCCCGAAAGATCATGCAGTCGCTCGGCTACGGGCCCGACAAGCGGCTCACGGTCAAGATCTCGGCCCGCAATCTGCCGATCTACCGCGACCCGGCGGCGATCCTGAGCGATCAATTGAAACAGATCTGGATCGATACCGAGATCGAACTGGTCGAAACTGCGAATTGGTTGCCAAGGCTGATCCGAGGTGATTTCACCTTTGCGCAAAGCCTGGTGGGCAGCGGGCTCGACGACCCCGACCAGAATTTCTACGAGAACTACATTTGCGACTCGAACCGCAACTATACGAAATACTGCAACCGTGAGCTCGACAAGCTGATCGATCAGCAATCGATGGAGCCCGACCAGGAAAAACGCAAGCATCTGGTCTGGCAGATCGACAGCAAACTGCAGCAGGATGTGGTCCGGCCGATCCTCTACCACATGCGACAGGGCACCTGCTGGCGCCCCGAAGTGAAGGGCCTCAACCTGCAGGTCAACAGCATCTATAATGGCTGGCGCATGGAAGACGTCTGGCTCGACCGTTGAGAGGGTAGAGGGCCCGATGCTGACGATCACGGACCCGGTCAAGATCAAAGCGGCGGCGGCCTACAACGCCGCCGCGGATCACTTTGATGACGAGGCGCTCGAGCTCTGGGCGAAATATGGCGGGCGCACCATCGAGCGGCTCGCGCTCCAACCGGGGGCGACCGTCCTCGACGTCGGCTGCGGGACCGGCGCGTCGGCAATTCCCGCCGCCGTCCAGGTCGGGCCAAAGGGCAAGGTGATCGCGGTCGATCTCGCCGACCGCCTGCTCGAAATCGCTCGACGCAAGGCAGCCAGCGGGAAGCTCGAGAACATCGAATTCCGCCTCGGCGACATGGAGCATTTGGGCTATCCGGACCAGCACTTCGATGCGGTGATCTGCATATTCGCGATCTTCTTTGTTCCGGACGTGGCGAAGCAAATCAGGGAACTCTGGCGGATGGTGGGCCCCAACGGCCAATTGGCGATTACCACTTGGGGGCCGCGGGTTTGGGAGCCGGGCTCGACCGGCTGGTGGTCGGCAGTCAAGGAATTGCGCCCTGATCTCCACGCCTCATTCAACCCATGGGACCGCATCGCGGAGCCTGCGGCATTGCGGCGGCTCTTCGCCGAAGCCGGGGCTGCAGACGCGGAGATCGTCGCCGAGGACGGCAGACAAACGCTGCGCTCGCCGGAAGATTGGTGGACGATGGTGCTCGGGTCCGGTTACCGCTGGACGGTCGATCAGATGGAGCCCGAGATGGCCGAACGACTGCGCGACGCCAATCTCGCGTGGATACGCTCGCACAACGTCACTTCCGTCGAGACCAACGTCATTTACGCGGTGGCTCGCAAGCCGTGATGGTGGAAAGAGACCAATGACGGCGCCTCCTTTTGCCCCGATCATTGAGGCGGCGCGCACCCGTCTCGGCGCGGCGGCGCTTGAAGCGCGGCTGCCGCAGTCACACTCGGCCGCCGAATTGAAGACGGTGCCAGACGACCGCTACCTGTCACAGATGTCGTTGCGGATTTTCCGGGCCGGTCTGAAGCACAGCCTCGTCGACGCAAAATGGCCGGCCTTTGAGGAGGTCTTCCAGGGTTTCGAGCCTCGCCGGGTGCGCGCAACGTCGGACGAGGCAATGGAGGCGCTGCTCGGCGATGCCCGGCTGATCCGCCATTGGGGCAAGCTGAAATCGGTTCGCGACAACGCAGCGGCAATGATCACGATCGCCGATGAGCACGGCAGCTTCGGTGCCTGGCTCGCGGATTGGCCCGGGACCGAGATCGTCGAGCTGTGGGAGGCGCTCGCCAAGCGCTTCAGCCAGATGGGCGGCAATTCGGGTCCGACTTTTCTGCGCATGGTCGGCAAGGACACGTTCATTCTGACGCCGTCCGTCACCGCCGCTCTGAAGCATTGGAGCGCGGTGGATGCGCCGCCCAAAAACCGCAAGGACCGCGCCGCAGTCCAGTCCGCCTTCAATGCCTGGGCAGCAGAAACCGGCCGGCCGCTTTGTCAGCTGAGCCTGATCCTCGCCGCCTCGATCGAAGACTGAGCCAGGTGCCGAGGAGAGGTCCGAACAGGATTTTCCACGGCGTGATTGGTCACGTAGAGGTGCGCAGTAGTTTCATACTGAAGTGCATTTTGCGCGGGTCGCGCGTTTGCTGTGCCCTTCCGACCCTCTTGCAAAGAAAGCTCGGCTCGTCAGGCCTCGAGGCGCATCTTGGCGTCGTGTTCGGCTTCGGGCGCGAATTGGGTGCGATAATACTCCGCAAAGATGCCGTCCCGGCGCAGCAGTTCGGGCAAGGTCCCCTCCTCGGCGATGACGCCGTCGCGCAACACGACGATGCGGTCGCAGCGCCGCACCGTCGACAGCCGGTGGGCAATGATGAAGGTCGTCCGCGCCGCCACGAGCCGCTCGATCCCAGCCATCACCAGCGCCTCGGTGGCGACATCGAGCGCCGAGGTCGGCTCGTCCAAAATCAGAATCGGGGCATCGCGCAACAGCGCACGGGCAATCGTGACGCGCTGCTTTTCCCCTTCGGAAAACGTCACTCCGGATTCCCCTATCACGGTGTCGTACCCGTCCGGCAAGGAGGCGACAAAATCGTGGATCCGAGCCAGCCGAGCCGCCCTTTCGATTTCTGCATCGGGCGCGCCAGGCCGCCCGTAGGCGATATTGTCGCGCACCGAGAGCGGAAAGATCAGCGGCGGCTGCAATACCATGGAGATCTGGCTGCGCAGCGATTTGAGCTTGTATTCGCGCAGATCGACGCCGTCGATCTCCACCCCCCCGGCCGACGGATCGAAAAACCGCGGCAGCAGCCCGAGAAGCGTGGACTTGCCCGCACCGGTTGGGCCGATAACGGCGATCTTGGCGCCGGCCGGCACGCAGAGCTCGATGCCATTCAGTACCGGCGTCTCCGGACGGTAGCGAAAGGAGACATCGCGCCAGGCGATGTCGCCGCGCGCTCCGTCCGGAGAAAAGCTGCGGCTCCCGTCCTTGAGATCGGCCTCGGTGTCGAGCACGTCGAAAACCCGGCGCGCCCCGACCAGGGCGCCGGCAATCAGCCCCCAGCTCTGGGTGATCTGGTTGATCGGCGCATAGAGCTGGGCGAGATAGGAGATGAAAACGATCAGCTGGCCGACCGACAGCCGTCCCGACATAACGGCGCGCGCCCCCGCATAGACGACAAGTGCGGTGCCACCGGCGATCACCAGGTTGACGGCCCCGGAGTACAGTGTCTGCCAGCTGTAGAGCCGCAGGGTTGCCCGCAGGCTTTCCCCGCTCGCGCCCATAAAGCGCCGGTGCTCCTCGTCCTCCTTCGTAAAGGCCTGGACCAGCTTTATCGACGACATCGCCCATTGCACGACGGAATAGACGCGGCTTTCGGTATTGCGCACCTCCGTCGCGACATCGACGATCTTTCGGTTGAAGCCGAAAATCAGCGCAAAGAGCAACGGGACGACGGTCAGCGACAGAAGGGTCAATGTCGGATCGAGCGGCAGCAGCACGATCAGCATCCCGCCGAGCAGCACGGCGGCCGACAGGATCGGCAGCACGCCGTTCATGATCATCGTCTGGACCGCAAAGCTGTCGGCGGTGATCCGATAGAGCAAATCGCCGAACTCGCTGGCGACTGTGAAAGGCAAGCGACAGCCGCTGGAGGTGAGCGTAGAGGGCGCCGCGCAAATCGTTTACCATCCGCTGCCCGACGCCGATCGTCGTGTAGTTGTGCAGCAGGGTCAGCGCTCCGGCGCCGAGATGCACGACGATAATGCCGAGACAGGCGAGCAGCAGCAGTCCGGCCGGGGACGTCGACGCCATTGCGGCAATCGGGAACGGCTTGCCGCCGAGCACATTGTCGATGACCACCTGCAGCGGCCACGGCTTCAGGAGCTCGAAGCCGGCGATCAGGGAGACCTGCAAGAGCGCCCAGGCAACCCGCCACCAATATGGCCGCAGATAGGGCAGAAGTTTCGTCAGCAAAATCAGGCCGTGCGGGGAGCGCTGATCGGCAACGGGGCTCTCGCCAGCGGCTCGACCGGGATCAGCTGTACCTGTTTGGCGATGGCCTCGATGATGCGGTGCATCAATCTGCCAAAACCGACGAGCTGACAGACCATCGCCGCCGAGCTGATCAGCCCGGCGACACCGATAACGGCCGCCGTCAGCGGCCAGCCGAGGATCAGCGCGAACGCCGTCAGTGCAGCGCAGCTGCGCAGCAGAAACGACGCGAAGCGGGAAAAACGCATCGCGCAGCGCACCCGCAACAGCCGCTTTGCGCCGCCATGATTCTCGGTGCAGACGAGGACCAATGCACGGCTGCACAGGCCCCGCGAAATCTTCAGGTCCCAATTGCTCCAGCCGGTATCCGGCACAACGAAGTATTTCTGCGGCACGAGAAACTCCATCAATCCGCCGATCAGCGCCTCCTTCTCGGTGCCGGCTTCGTTCCAATAGGAAAGATGGAATGCGCGGGCACCCCACCAGATGCGGGCGCGCTGCTGGGTCGCGGCCAGGCCGACATGGTCCTGCGTGCGCATCTCCTTGAGACGCCATTTGATGCGTTCCCAGCCGCGCAGCAGAGGTCCGAGGTAAATCAATAGCGCAACCAGGGCGCGGGCTTTGAGGCCGGTAAATCGATTGTCGATCGGCGCTTTGCGGGCGCCATTGACGCACATGACCCACGTGACGAGCAGGGGAACGGTCAGTAGCCACCACCATCCGCCGCCGACGATCCCCCCCAGGGCGAACGGCAATGAAGCGGCGCTCCATTCGAAGCTCAGCGGCAGGAACGCGGTCAGGGAGGAAGGGGGTTCGTAGAGGGTCTGAAACAGACCGCGGCCGAAAACCCCCGAATAGATGACCGGGCGGCGCGACAGCAGCAGCGAGGTCGAGAGGTCCCCATAGATCCGGCCGAGCCACTTGGCCTGTCCAAACAGGTTGAACCGGAACGGGTGCTTCGAATAAACCAGCGCCTCGGCTTTTCCATAACCGCGCTGCTGGGCGCAATAGGCCTTGACCGTATTTCGGCGGAAGTGCCAAACGACGGCGGCGGGGCTGAACCCGATCGTGTAGCCCGCATCCTGGAAACGCCAGCAGATGTCGACATCGTCGCCGGCCGCACGATAGATCGGATCAAATCCGCCGAGCTGCTGCAGCACGTCGCGGCGGAATGCCATGTTGCAGCCCGCGATGTGCTCTGCCACTTCGTCGCTGATCAGCACATGGGTGGGACCGCCGGGGGCGACAGCGACGACGGCTGGGACCAGATTGTCCTCGAGCGGCGGGAAATTGGGCCCGCCGCACGCAACGAGATTGCCCGCTTCCATCTTGGCGACGAGGTAGGTGAGCCAATCGGGGTCGGCGACACAGTCGCTGTCGGTGTAAGCCACGATCTCACCGGTCGCCGCCTCGGCCCCGACATTGCGGGCGGCGCTCAAGCCCATATTGACCTGACTGATAATGCGGCAATGATCGTGGCCCTCGGCGATCTCGAGGGTTCGGTCGCGCGAGCCGTCATTGACGACGATGACCTCGTAGTTGGGGTAGTTGAGCACTGCGAGCGAAGCCAGGCACTGGTCCAGCGTCCGCTCGGCGTTATAGGCGCAGACGATGACCGAGACGCGCGGGTAACAACGCAAAGGCGGCGGCAATATGCCGGTGTATTGGCGCACGACCTCGTCGAATGACGGCTTCGGCCGGCGGTCCCGGTCGACCAGACCAAAAGCCCAATTCTCGATCCGATGACCGCCGGTGAACCATTCGTCGGTCCACGCGAATATAAAGGTGCCGGCGACACCGGCCTCGAAGGCGGTGTGCACCTGCCAAGACAGCACGCGCCGCTGTTCCTCTTCTCCCTCGCCGAACGAATCGACACCGAATTCGGTCAGGACCAGCGGTTGGTCAAGGCCGACATTGTGCAGTCTCGCGATGTATCGGCGAAAGGCGGGCTGGTCGTGCAGATAGACGTTGAAGCAGACGAAATCGGTGAAATCCACCGTCAGGTATTCGGTGGACGGATAATTGGCGTAGCTGACGAGCGCCCCTGGATGCTCGGTCTTGGCGCAGATAACGAGGCTTCTGAGGAAGCTGCGCACCGCGTCGGCGCCATGCCAGCGCACCATATCGGGCGGGATCTCATTGCCGATCAGATAGGCGAAGACCGCCGGGTGACGATTGCAAGCCCGTACTCCGGCAATCACCGCTTCTCGGATCTGCTGCTGCGTTGCCGGGCTGTCGAGAAAGGCGATGTGCTGCGACCACGGCAATCCGACCAGGATCTTCAAACCGGTCAGCTGCGCGGCGTCGAGCAGCCAGAGCGGCGGCACTGTGAACACCCGGACGGTGTTGATGCCGGCTTCGGCCATCAGTGCGAAATCGGTGTCGACGACCGCGTATTCGGGGAACTGCGCCCCGTGACTGCCCTTTGGGAAAGGGCCGTAAGTGACGCCTTTGACGAAGTGTTTATTGTCCCCGACAAAAAAGAACTTGCCCTGCACCCGGACCGGCGTGGAAGGGTCGAGCTTCGCCGGTGGCGCCGAAAGAGGCTGCGCCACAACCTCTTCGGTTTCGACCATTGTCATGACGGAAGCTCCAGGGATCCCCGCAGCGGCAGCCAACCCGCGAGCGGGGCAGCGCTCGCATAACGGGCGATCATGAATTTTGTTCCGCGCGCCGGGATTGTGCGGAGCGTCTCACATGCCAGGCAAGAGCGGTGCGAACGATCGTGTCGAGATCCGAGACTTGGGCGCGCCAGCCGAGCAACTCGGCGGCGAGACCGGGATCGGCGACCAGTACCGGCGGATCGCCGGGCCGCCGCGGGGCTTCGCGGCAGGGAATGGACTTGCCGCTAACCGCCTCGGCAGTCCGGATCACCTCGCGCACCGAGTGACCGCGGCCGGTGCCGAGGTTGAGTGCCGCGCTCTGCCCCCCGGCGCAGAGACGTTTCAGCGCGCGCAAATGCGCTTCGGCGAGGTCCTGGACATGAATGTAGTCGCGGATCGCCGTCCCGTCCGGGGTCGGGTAATCAGTTCCATAGATGTCGATTTGCGGCCGGTCTCCGAGCGCTGCCTCCAGAACAAGCGGGACGAGATGTGTCTCGGGCTCATGCCGTTCGCCGATCTCGCCTTCGGGATCGGCGCCGGCAGCATTGAAATAACGCAGCGACACCCAGCGCAATCCGTAGGCCTCGCCATACCAGTGGAGCGCGCGCTCGATCGCCAGCTTGGTCTCGCCATAAGGGTTGACCGGCAACTGAGGCATGGTCTCGCGGATCGGCACTTGCGCGGGATTGCCGTAGGTCGCGCAGGTCGAGGAAAAGACGATCTTGTCGACCCCGACCTCGCGCATCGCCTCGAGCAGCGACAGGGACCCGCCGAGGTTATTGGCATAGTACAATGCCGGATCGGTGACCGACTCGCCGACATAGGCGTAAGCCGCGAAATGCATCACGACCGAAACGCGATGCCGGTCGAGCGCCTCAGCGAGTTTGCCGCGTTCCGCGAGGTTGCCCTCGACCAACGGCCCCCAACGCACCGCCTCGCGGTGACCGCGTGAAAAATTGTCGAAAACCACCGGACGGTATCCGGCCCGCGCCAATACCTTGCAAGCGTGGCTGCCGATGTAACCGGCCCCACCCGTGACCAGAACCGCCTCTGACATGCTGGAGCTGCTTTGCCGACCCGCTGGTGAAGCTACAACGTAGCACGTGCCGCCGTTCTTCCGGGAAGCGGATTTGCTGCGGCGTGCGCCATCGTGTGATCGCGGGGGTGCAGTCCCTCACCCTTCCCGCTGACGCCGGCCGCTCCCTCTCCCGTGAGGGGTCTTTTGTCAGGGAGTGAAATGTTCAGCCAGATTGTCGAGTCGGATTTCGTACTGCTCGCAGCGCCCGCTCCAAGCGATAAACTCGCCGGGCGTGGCGCGCAGCGACTTCTCGGTGTTCAGGATGTAGGGAGTGGCGCACATCTGGTCGCTCACAAAGGCGTTGACCTGTGGGTCGTAGCGGTTGAACGCGAGGAATTCCGGGGGGATGTTGCCGGTCGCGATGATCGCGCTGGTCCCGAACGAGTCCTTGATCGGGATGAATGGGGTGCAAGCTCCGGAGAGCACCGCCGGAAGAACGAGGATGAAGAATAGGCGCATGCCAGTCGACCGCTGGTTGGACCTGCGGATTGTGCCCGCCTAGCGCCGGCAGCGCAAGACCGGGTCAAAGCGGCTATTGGCCATTCCGGCGACGGCCCATTCGCCCGCGGCTTTTGGGCGGGACGCCGTCCGGCACCCCGGCCGCCTTCAAGGCGGCCTGCTGGCGGGCCGCAAGCGCTGCCTCGTCGAAATCCTCGATCAGCTCGTGGAAGAGCCTGTACCAGTTGATTTCCGCCTTCAGGTGGAGAAAGACCGAGCCGAGGCCGATTGCGGCGCGGTCCATGAACACGAATTCGCGCGGCGGCCGGACGCCGCCGAGCCGGCGAATATCGCTATGGACGCTCTCGGCCACCGTAGCGCCGTAGACGCCGCTCGCCTTTTCCTGGATTAGCCGCGTGCGGTCTTCGAGCAGAGGGCCGTAGACGAACAATGCCCAACGGTTCAGCACGTCAATGATCTCGCGTGACAAATTGCCGAAGCCCCAGCTCTGATAGGCGTGCACGGCGAGGTCACGGTCGCCGCGCTGCAGCGCGTGGTAGAGGTCGATGACGCCGCGGACGAACGAGGCGCGAAAGACGCGGATGCAGCCGAAATCGAGGAGATTGACCGTGTTGTCCGGCGCGACCGTGTAGTTGCCGAGATGCGGGTCGCCGTGGATTACGCCGTAGTAGTAGAACGGGACGTACCAGATCCGGAACATGCACAGTGCGATGGCGTTGCGCTCTGCGAGCGGGGCTTTCGCGATATCGAGGATCGGCGCACCCTCGAGCCAAGTCATTGTTAATAGGCGGTTGGTTGAGAGCTCGGGGATCGGTATCGGGACGGCAACAGCGGGCTCGCTGCGCAGGATCTCACCATAGAGCCGCATGTGCGCGGCCTCGCGCTCGTAATCGAGCTCCTCCCGCAGCCGGTCCGCGATCTCGGCATGGATCTCGGCGGTGGTAACCGCCCGGTCGTAGCGCTCGTAGAGGCTCATCGCGAGCTTCAACTGACGCAGATCGGCCTCCACCGCCGACGCCATGTCGGGGTATTGCAATTTGCAGGCGAGCGGGGTCCCGTCGAGCGCAGTCGCCCGGTGCACCTGTCCGAGCGAGGCGGCGCGCGCCGCACTTCTGTCGAACTCGCGAAACCTGCTGCGCCAGTCGGCGCCGAGCTCGCCGGCCATGCGCCGCCTGACAAATGGCCAGCCCATCGCCGGCGCATTCGCCTGCAGCTGAACCAGTTCCTGCACGTACTCCTTGGGCAGCGCGTCGGGGATTGTGGCGAGCAGCTGGGCCACCTTCATCAGCGGCCCCTTGATGCCGCCGAGCACCGCCTTCAGCTCGGCCGCGTGGCGGCCGCGGTCGAGGCTGAGACCGAGATAGCGCTCGCCGGCGAGCCGGGCCGCGAGCCCGCCCATCGCGGTCGACACCTGGGCGTAGCGCCGGACGCGGCCGGTCAGCGAATTGTCGTCGGACACGAGGAGAAGGATTGCATCGGCCGCACGGTCCGTCCATCGGTTGAGAACCGCGCCACGAATTTGCTTGCGAAGGCCGCTAAATTTAAGGTCGCGTTGGCCGCAAGTAGCTGGTCTGCTTGTTCCATCCGAGCGGGGTCGCCCACGGTATACGAGGCAGGTAGGAACTCACGGCGGCCAGGGCAAGGCGCCTGTCGGCAGGCCCAGTCGAAGGCTTGGCGAAACTGTGAGCTTCACAGAAATTTAGCTTTTGCTTTGATCAGCAAACTCCCACAATTGGGCGCGAGCAACCGGACAGTCCGGAGGCACGGGCAGAACCTTCTCTAAGGGAGGGAACATGCACAAGCTCCTTAAGCCACTGACCGTCCTCACAGCGCTGAATATTTTCACGCTCCCAGTTTACGCCGAGCTCGGTTCTGACGCCCCGAGTGATGCCCAGCTGCTGGCGGAGCGGGTTCAGGAAGCTGGATCGGCCGGGTCGGGGATTTTCGACATCGCGGCCCCGCCAGCCGGAACGGTGTTGCGACCCGTGGAGCGTGTTCCGCGGGAAAAATTCGGGGTCGTGGGCCCCTTCCCGCTGCGGCTGCAGGACCTCCCCGCGCTGATATTCCCGGACGCCACGCTCGACGAGCGCCAAGAGGTCCTCGAAGGACTGACGTTTTTCACCACCCCGCACACCGCTGCCGAAGGCCTCGGGCCGATGAGCAACCAGACGTTCTGTCTCGGTTGTCACTTGAACACGGCAGAGGGAGTGCGCAGCCCCGGACTGTTGACCCCGAAATCCTGTATTCGCGGATCCACCTGCGCGTCCAATGTCGCGCGAGCCGCGCGTTCAACCCCAACCAATTTCGATTTCACCTCACTCGACCCCGCCACCGGAGGCGGCCGCCCGACGGATAACCTCGATGCAATCAACAACACCGGGCGGACGGCCGCCTTTACTGTCTTCGGCGATTTTGACCCATCGCACATCGACACCGCGAATAATCCGACGGGCATCGGCTTCTTTGATCCGCTCGATGGGATTACGACGAACATCGTGGCGGGGATGGTCTCGCAACCGTTCGGCGGGCAAGTTCAGCATACCCGGCCCGCGGTCGACGCGTGCGTGCCAGCACCGATTGCCCCGGTTGAGTTCGACGCGAACCTCTCGGGTTCCGTCGATCCGACAACAGGGCTCTACCCGAGCGGCTTCCGGCGGTCGGTGGGCGAGCTTGCCGGACCACCCTATATCGGCCGAGGGCTGATGGAGGCGGTGCCCACGGCTGATCTCTTGGCAATGGCGGATCCCGACGATACGCAAGGCCACAACTCGTCGCTCGGCAATTTCGCCGGGGAACTCGGGTGCACAACCGACTGCGTTTCCGGCCGCCCAAATATGATTTCCCGCACATTGGTGGCAAACAAAGATGCCAATGGCAATTTGACGTCAGTGACCGGCTTTGTCGGGGGTGTGGGCCGTTTCGGTTTGCGTGCCAACGGAGTTGAAGTCTTGCAGTTTGTCATCGGGGGCCTGCAAGGGGAATTGTCGTTGACCACCCTGATAAACGGCAATGAGATCAACTTCCCCACCCTGTTCCCGAGCACGGGGCCGACGACGGAGCCGGCGGCCTGCATGAATGCGCGTTCAACCTCCCCCGAAGTGCACCTCTCGACGCCCTTTAGTATACGAAACCTCCTGCGTAACACGGCCCCGCCGGAGTTTGGGGACGCGCTGCTGGACTTGCTTCAGTCACACGATCGGGCCAAGCCTCGGTACGGAGAGAGCGAGGGAGCAAAGGTTCAGCGCGGGGCGCAGCTTTTCGGGATCGACCTGAAAGCATTCGCCGACCGGATGATCCCAGGCCATATGCCGGCCGGAGGCGATGGGCTCGATCCCAACGCCATCAATCAAGCCGATCGGAAGCTGAACTGCGTCGGCTGCCACACGCCGATCCAACGGACGGGACAATCTCCGGCGGATGTCGGGGCGGAGCATCTCAGCTTTGTGTGGGCGCCGATCTTTTCGGACCTGCTGCTCCACAAGATGCCTGTCATCGATGCGGAGCGGTTCTCGCAAAGACCGCGGGATCCGCTGGTCATCGCTCGCCTGTCCGCGAGAGGCGAGCGTCAGGGAGAAGACGCGACTGAGGACGAAGCTAGGCGCCGGGTTTCCCACACGTTCGATCTGCCGCGTAATCTCGCCCACGACACGTTTACTAATCAGAAGGCATCCGCCGATGGCCGGGAGTTCCGCACCGCGCCGTTGATGGGATTGGGCAGGATCGGCCCGCCGTTTCTGCACGATGGACGGGTGTATCTGAGTGAGCTCACCGCGGACAGCAAGCCGGCCGGCACGGTGACGACGAATTGCAAACTTACGAACGCGCCGCTGGTCGTGCGCAGCGTGGACGACGCCCTCCTTGCAGCCATCGAGCTCCACGACCTTCCGGCGCCCGACGACAAAAACACGCCCCGGACGCCCGGTGCGGGATGTCCGGCGCCGCCGGAAGCCACCAACGTATCCTACGGCTCATCGCCGCAGGATGTCATCTGCCCGCCCTATGACAGTGCTACGTCCCAAACCAATCGGAGCGACTCACGCGAGGTCATTCTGCGGTTTCGGGAGCTGAGCCCCGATGACCAGCAGGCGGTGATCGAATTCCTGAAGCAGCTCTGAGTGCGGCGCGGTCCTAAACCCTGCCGCCTTCGACGGCATGGCCTTCGGCTCGCCAGCGCAGCATGCCGCCGGCAAGATTTGCAACGTCGCCAAAGCCCGCTTCGCGCAGGATGACGGTAGCCTGTGCGGAGCGGCTGCCGGCTCGGCAGACGGTGACGATCGGACGATCGCGCGCCAATTCCCCGGCACGCTCGGCGAGGTCGCCCAGCGGGATCAGGACGGCGCCGCGAATGTGTCCGAGGGGGCCGATGAACTCTTCGGGCTCGCGCACGTCGAGGATCTGGACGGCCGGCGCGTGTTCCTCCAGCCCGTGTGGATCGATTTCCCAGATCCCGGCAAACGAATATCTGAGCACCGCCCAATTCGGCTCTGCCGTCATCGCGACGCCGGTTTCGGGCCGTCCGCATTTCAGATTGGCGGGCACTGCCACATCGAGTTTCTTGGGGTGGGCCAGGCGCAGGTTATTCATATAGCCGGTAAAATCGCCTTCGCCGATTTCGCCGCCCAAGCGCGGGTTGAACCGCCTCTCCTCGCGGACGCTGGTGACCGTCAGACCGCGATAATCGTGGGCGGGATAGAGTAGGCACGAGTCCGGCAGGGTGAAGATCTGTTCGTGGATCGAGCGGTACATTGCGTGCGGGTCGCCTTGTTGGAAATCGGTCCGCCCGGTACCTCTGACAAACAGACAATCCCCGGTGAACGCCATACTGCGGTCGTCGAGAACATAGGTCAGGCAGCCATTGGTATGGCCGGGGGTCCGGCGCACCTGGAGATTGCGATCGCCAAACGCGACCACGTCGTCCTGCACCAGATAGCGGTCGGCGCCCTCGGCGCCGCTGTTGGCCGCCAGCGCGATGCGGCATCCGGTCCGCTGTTTCAGCAGCCACGCGCCGGTCACATGATCGGCATGGACGTGCGTCTCGATGGCATAACCGAGGCGCAGGCCGAGCTCTTCGATCAGCGCCGCGTCGCGTCGCACCTGCTCGAACACCGGATCGATGATGACCGCCGCTCCACTGCCCCCATCGGCGAGCAGGTAAGTATAGGTGGAGGACGGCGGATCGAACAGCTGCCGGAAAACCAACATCGTGAAGCTCCGATGATAATCTCAGCCTATGGTACTATCGCAGACCGGGGAGCGGGAGAGCCGTCTTGGTCGAAATCGTCGTTAACCCGATTACCCGGGAGGACCGGGACCGTTGGGCCCGGCTGTGGCGCGGCTATCTCGATTTTTACGAGACCCGCCTGCCGGCGGAGATTTACGACCACACCTGGCAGCGCCTGATCGCCGCAGACGGCCCGATCTGCGGTCTGGGAGCGCGGCAGGGCGGCGCGACCTCGCCGCTCGTCGGGATCGCCCATTATCTCTTTCACGCGCATGCCTGGACCACCAAGGAGGTCTGTTACCTCCAGGATCTCTTCGTCGACCCCGCCGCCAGGCGCAACGGCATAGGTCGAGCGTTGATCGACGCGGTCGCCGCGGCCGCCCGCGACCGCGGTTGTCACCGGCTCTACTGGACGACAAAGGAGGACAACGCCTCGGCGCGTTCGCTTTACGACCGGATCGCCCGCTTCAACGGCTTCATCCGCTACGATTACCCGCTGGAGTAGCGGGGCACGGCGCGGCACGTTGTCACCGTCGTCGCTTGGGCCTATTTTCCTGGGATTCGCGGCTCTCGCCGCTTTAACTTCGGGACTGATCCCGTGACTTTGTTTCTGCCGCCTCTTGCTCCCTATCCGCAGACGCGTCTGCGGCGCAACCGCCGCGATGCCTGGTCGCGCAAGCTGGTCGCTGAGACCGTGCTGACCGCGGGCGACCTGATCTGGCCGGTCTTTGTCCATGACGAGGGCCAAAGGGCGCCGATCCCGTCGATGCCGGACGTGTTCCGCTTGTCGATCCCGGCGCTCGTCGACGCTGCCGGAGAGGCGGCCGAGCTCGGTATCCCAACGATCGCCGTCTTCCCCGCAGTACCGGACGCCCTCAAGGATGCAGAAGGCAGCAACGCAGTCGATCCCGGTAATCTGGTCTGCCGTGCAGTAACGGCACTCAAAAAGGCACTGCCTGAACTCGGCGTGCTGTGCGACGTGGCGCTCGACCCGTTCACCTCGCACGGGCATGACGGAGTGATCCGCAACGGCTACGTCGAAAATGACGAAACGGTCGAGATCCTGCAGCGCCAGGCGGTCGTTCAGGCCCAGGCGGGCTGCGATATCATCGCGCCCTCCGACATGATGGATGGTCGGATCGGCGCTGTGCGCCACGCGCTCGACGAAGCCGGGTTTGAGCGGGTCCGCATCATGTCCTATGCGGCAAAATATGCCTCGGCTTTTTATGGCCCGTTCCGCGATGCGATCGGTTCGAAGACGGCCCTCGGCAGCGCCGACAAGCGCACCTATCAGATGGACCCGGCCAATGGCGACGAGGCATTGCGCGAGGTGACGCTCGATCTGCAGGAGGGCGCGGATATGGTCATGGTCAAGCCCGGCATGCCCTATCTCGATGTGGTCCGGCGCGTCAAGGAGGCCTTCCGCGTGCCGACCTATGCCTATCAGGTCAGTGGCGAGTACGCGATGCTGCACGCCGCGGCGCAGAATGGCTGGCTCGACGGCGAGCGCGCGGTCATGGAAAGCCTGATCGGCTTCAAGCGCGCGGGCGCCGATGGCGTCCTGACCTACGCTGCGGTCGAGGCGGCGCGGCGCCTGAAAGCCGGCTGAAAGCCCCCTCCCTAACCCTTCACCGCTTGCGGGGGAGGGAAGGGAGGGCGGATCGCCCGGCCCGATTGTTGCAGCGCTGCCGCAACTTGCGGTAGTTGTTGCCGGGCCGGGCGGGATGGATGAAAGAGCCATCGCCGATCCGCGGCAACGAACAGGGAAGGGATCCGCTATGTCATATAGCGAGAATGGGTATAATCTAGGCAAGCTAGCTTATCTCCGCGCCAATCTTACGCGCCGCCGGGTGCTGCAATCGAGCGCGGCGGGCGGCGCGGTCGCGCTCGGCGCGACGCTGCTGGGCTCGGCACCGTGGCGCGCCGCCTTCGGTGAGGCCAAACCCTACAAATTCGGCACGGTGCAGCCGCTGACCGGGGTCGCCGCGTCGGGCGGCAAGACGGCCCTGGTCGGGGTGCAAATGGCGGTCGATCAGATCAATAAATCGGGTGGCATCATGGGCCGTCCGGTCGAACTGATTGTCGGCGATGACCAGTCAAAGCCCGACACCGGCCGCCGCGCCGTCGAGAAGCTGGTTACCGAGGACCATATCGACGCCCATATCGGCGGATTTCTGTCGAACATCTGTCTCGCCTGCACACCGGTCTGGGAGGAAAACAAGATCGTCAACATGATCGGCGTTTGCCTCGACACGACGCTGACCACCAGTAAATGCAGCCGTTACACGTTCCGCAGCTTCGACTTCGCGCCGGCGCAGGCGAAGGCGTTTACCCCTTACTTGGTAAATAAGCTCGGCAAGCGCTGGTACATCGCTTTTGCCGACTATGCCTGGGGCCAGTCAACCCGTGACGCCTATGCGGCCGGGATCAAGCAAAATGGCGGCGAGGTCGTCGGCACGCTCGGCATACCGCTCGGCACCGCCGACATGACGCCCTTCTTGTCCAAGATCAACGGAGATTTCGACGGCTTGTTTCTCATTTTCTTTGGCCCGGATGCGATCAACTTTGTCAATCAGGGCTATGACCTCGGCCTCGCCAAGAAATACAAATTCGCCGGTGACGGCGCCGTCGCCACCTCGACCCAGCTGCCGGCGATGGGCAAGAAGATCGAGGGATTTGTTGGCGTCGATCGCTATGTGCCGGTGTTCGACGAGCCGCTCGACACGCCGTACCTGCACGCTTTCTATAACGAGGCGCTCGCCCGCTTGAAAAAGGTCGATCCGTCTGGGCCGCTGCCCGACCGCTACGTGCAGTCCAACTTCGAGGCGGTCAACGCGCTCAAGCTCGGGATCGAGAAATCGCATTTTCAAGGACGCGACGACTCGCCAAAGCTGGTTGCCGCGCTCGAAGGCCTCGAAATGAAGGAAGGCCCCAATTTCCCGACCGGCGACAAGGTGCTGCGCAAAGAAGATCATCAGGCCTTCACGCGCGAGCTCTTCTTCGAAATCAAGGACGGGAAATACCATGTCCTCGACGCCATCCCGTGGCAGACGACGGTAGTGCCGCCGGCTTGCAAATTCGCCGCTGCTTGAGCGTCTGAGTCGCCTGGAGAACCGAAATTCGAAATTCTCGTGAATTATTGGGCTTATGGCCGACAGACGACACGATCCGACCGCGACGCGCCGTCAATTCCTGACGGTGGCAGGGAGCTTGATTAGCTCCGTCGCGGTTGCGTCGGCACAAACGGTGCGGCCTGCTGCCGCTACCGCTGCGGCGGCGGCCATCGGCGAGCTCGTCGGCGACGCGCCGGTGAATCAAGGGAAGGTGAAGCTCGAGGCGCCGCCGATTGTCGAGAACGGCAACGCCGTCCCGCTCGCCGTCTCGGTCGACAGTCCGATGACTGAAAGGGAACACGTCAAAAGCATCCATATCTTCAACGAAAAGAACCCGCAGCCGAACGTTGCGAGCTTTTATCTCGATCCCCGCGCCGGCCGGGCGCAAATCTCGACCCGGATCCGGCTTGCCGATTTGCAGAAGGTCATCGCGATTGCGCAGCTCAGCGATGACTCCTTCTGGTCCGACAATGTCGACGTGGTGGTGACCCTAGCAGCCTGCGTCGAGAACCCTCAAAAATGACCCATGCCCTCGTCAACGTGCCCGCGAAGGCCAAGCGTGGTGAGATAATCGAGATCAAAACCATAGTCTCTCACCCGATGGAAACGGGTTATCGCCGCGACGAACTCGGCAACCCGATCCCGCGCGAAATCATCCATCGGTTCACCTGCACGTATAACGGCGTGGAAGTGTTCCGCGCGGATCTGTTCCCGGCGATTTCCGCGAACCCATTCATCTCCTTCTTCACGCGGGCGGCAGAGAGCGGGGTGATCGCGTTCAATTGGACCGCGGATAACGGCGAGACCCATACTGAAACCACGACAATCGCGGTCGATTGAGATTGACCAGCGCTCCGCTCCGACCCGCGTTCCCTGAGTGAGCGCCAATCCGTCCTGTCCAATGCCCCTCCCGGCCGGTGTCGCGGTCTCAGCCCCTATCCTGCGCACCCAGGATCTGACTGTCCGCTTCGGCGGCCTCAGCGCGCTCAATCAGGTAAACTTCGAGGTCCGGCGCGACGAGATCCGCGCGATCATCGGACCGAACGGCGCGGGCAAAAGCACCTTCTTCAACTGCCTGACCGGCGTGCTGCGCCCGTCTTCCGGGAGAATCCTGTTCAACGGCGGGGACATCACGGGGCTTTCGCCCGACCGGATTTCGCAAAAAGGCATCGCCCGCTCTTACCAGATCACCAACATCCTTCCCAATGCGACCACCCTCGAGAATACCCGGATTGCCGCCCAGTCGCGGCGGCACGGCTGGAGCTTGCTGACCCATCATCGGGCCTATCGGGACATTATCGAGAAGGCCGAGGCGGCCCTCGAGGCAGTCGGCTTGCGCGGCAAGGCGGGGGAGCTGGCCGCCAACCTGTCGCATGGCGAGCAGCGCAACCTCGAAATTGGCATAGCGCTTGCGACGGAGCCGCAGCTTCTGTGTCTCGACGAACCGACGGCCGGGATGAGCGCGGCGGAGACGCATGACACGATGGAACTGGTGCGCCGGATCGCCAAGGACCTGACGATTTTGATTGTCGAGCACGACATGCAAGTCGTGATGGAGTTGGCGCAGCGGATCACGGTGCTCCATTACGGCGAGATCCTGGCCGAGGGGACGCCGTTGGAGATCCAGCAGAACCCCCGAGTTCTCGAAGTTTACCTGAAGACATGAGCCCGGGCGGTATTGCGGTCGAGGCGCTGGTCAAGGTCGAGGACATCCACACCTATTACGGCAAGAGTCATATCCTGCACGGGGTGTCGCTCGAAGTCGGCAAGGGCGAGGTGGTGGGCCTCCTCGGCCGCAACGGGGTCGGCAAGAGCACGACCTTGAAGGCAATCATGGGGCTCGTCCATCCGAGCCGTGGCAGGGTGCTCTTCGAGGGTCAATCGATCACCCATCTGCCGGCACACCGGCTGGCGCGGCTCGGGATCGCCTACGTGCCCGAAGATCGGCGGATCTTTCGGCTGTTGTCGGTCACCGAAAATCTCCGCACCGGGCTCGATCGTCACGGTGTGAGCAAGGCTCGAAAGGCGGAGCTGCTGGAAAAGGTTTACGGCTATTTCCCGGTATTGGCCGAGCGCCGCAACCAGGCCGGCGGCACGCTATCCGGCGGTGAGCAGCAGATGCTTGCCATCGCGCGGGCGATCATGCTGGAGCCCAAAATCATCCTGCTGGATGAGCCGACGGAGGGTTTGATGCCGCGGATGGTGGCCGAAATCCGGCAGATTATCGACATGCTCCGCCACGAGAATGTCGCCGTGCTGCTCGTGGAACAGAATGTCCCGCTGACCTTGGAGGCAGGCCAGCGGATCTACTTCATCGAGAAAGGCGTGGTCCGGCACCACGCATTGGCGTCGGACTTGCGGGTCAACGACGCCGTCATCCACCAATATCTGGGTGTGTAGTGCGCACTCTTTTTATCGTCATCCCCGCGAAAGCGGGGGTCCAAGGGCAACCGTAGGAGCCTGGCCGGCCTAGATTCCCGCTTTCGCGGGATGACGAAAGCAAAATTGAGGTAGCCTTTGGAAATCGCCTTTGATCAGCTGCTCATCCAGACAATCAACGGCGTCGTCACCGGCATGATCCTGGCGCTCGTCGCGTCGGGTCTGACATTGATTTTCGGCATCATGGACGTGGTCAATTTTGCCCATGGCGAACTCTTCATGCTGGGTGCCTATGTCGGCGTCCTCATATTGGCGGCCACCGGGGATTTCTGGTTCGCGCTGGCAGCGGCTACGCTCGTCATCGCGCTGCTCGGTGCAGTCATATACCTGACGACGCTGCGCCCGCTGCTCGGCCGCGATCCGCTCTATACGATCCTCACCACCTTCGGGGTTTCCCTCGTCCTGCAGAATTATGCGCTGTGGCAGTTTGGCCCGGTGGCGCGCAAGATCGAGGAGCCTTTCACCGGCCAGTTCACGCTCTTTTATTTGTCCTACCCCTGGTATCGGATAGTGATCGCGCTGCTCTCCGCAGCCATCATCGGAGCGCTTTGGCTGTTCCTCAAATTCGGCACCTGGGGCATCTGGATTCGCGCGACGACCCAGGACCGCGTCATGGCTCAGGCCATGGGCATCCCGGTGCCCTGGGTGCTCACCGGTGTTTTCGCCATCGGCGCCGGCATGGCGGCTGCCAGCGGGGTTCTGTTTGGCCCATTGGTCGGCGTCAATCACGCGATGGGAGTCGATTGGGTCCTCAAGGCATTTATCGTCGTGGTGGTCGGGGGTATGGGGAACCTCGCAGGCTCGATCGCCGCCGCCATTTTCATCAGCCTCCTGGAGGCGTATGCCTCGCTTTGGGTGAGCCCGGCTCAGGCGGTCATCGTTTCGTTTGTCGTACTGATCCTGACCCTGCTGTTCCGGCCCACCGGGCTCTTCGTGCCGACACCGAAATGATCATTCTACCCAAGCCGGCATCGAAAATCGTCATTGCCGGGCTTGATCCGGCAATCCAGGCAACGTGTAGGGCCACTGCTGTCTTCCGTAGATGCCCGGGTCAAGCCCCGGCATGACAGTGTGGGGTTCCAGGGAGGCGCTAATCAGGCGCCGAGCGGTTCTGTATTGGAGCGGGTTTGCCGCCGTCCTGCTGCTGCTGATCATTGCGCCACTGGTATTGCCCGAATTCTGGCGGCGCTTCCTGACCGAGATTCTTATCTGGGGTCTCTTGGCGATGTCCTCCGATATCCTGATCGGCTATACGGGCATGGTGTCGTTCGGCCATTCGGCCTTTTTTGGGCTCGGGATCTACGGCGCCGCAGCCGCGTTGTTGTCGGTCAGTCCGCCGAGCCTTCTGTTGGCGCTGCTCTGTGGACTCGTGGCCGCCGCTGCTGCGGCGGCTTTTGTCGCGTACTTCTCGACGCGACTGCGCGACATCTATTTCGCGATCACCACCCTGATTTTTTCCCAGATCTTTTACGTGATCATCTTCACCTGGACGGAGGTCACCGGAGGCGAGAACGGGCTGACCTTCAGCCGGCCGCCGCTGGCGATCCCGGGGCTCTTCTCGGTTCGCTTTACACCCAATACACTGCACTGGTTCGTGCTCGGGGTGGTGGTGCTGTCTTATCTGCTGCTGCGCCGGATAACCCAGTCGCCATTCGGCATGGTGCTGCAGTCGATCCGCGAGAACGAGGCGCGCACCCGCGCCGTCGGTTATCCCGTGGAGCGGTACAAGATGGTTGCGGTCATGCTCTCCGGGCTGTTCGCCGGACTGGCCGGGGTGCTCTACGCCCTGCAGAACCAGTTCGCCGCGCCCGATTTTGTCTTCTTTCTGGTTTCGGGCGAGGTCGTCATCTTCAACGTCATTGGCGGGATCGGCACCTTGGTCGGCCCCATCGTCGGCGCCGCATTCTTTCTGCTGCTGCGCGAGGGGCTGTCGCGCTTCTTCACCGAATATTACCTGATCTTCGTGGGGCTGATCTTCATCGCGATGGTCATTTTCCTGCCGCAGGGGCTGCTCGGTTTCGCCCGGCGTTGGCTCAATGAATAGCTCGGCCCGCTAGAGCGCCGAGCGGCGGCTCGAGCCGCCGCCGTCGATCGTGATGATAGAGCCCGTCGTATAGGCCGACAGGTCGGACGCGAGGAAGGCGGCCATCCAGCCGATTTCCTCGGGCTTGGCGGCTCGCCCGAAGGCCAACGGCTTCATGTATTCGGTCCAGCGCTCGGCATCGCCGAACTGGGTCTGCGCCCGGGTGCGCATCAAGGTCACGAGCCGATCGGTCATGACCGGGCCGGGGTTGATGCCGACGACGCGCAGCCCGTCGCGCGGCGCCGTGCCGCCCATCGCCCGGGTGAACGCCATCAGCGATGCGTTTCCCGAGGAGCCGGCGATATAATCGAAATCGGGGTTCTCGCCGGCAGCGCCGAGGATATTGATGATGACCCCCTTTCTGCGCTCGCGCATCAGCGCATAGAACCGCCGCGTCATGTTGATGTAGCCGAATACCTTCAGATCCCAGGCGGTGCGCCAACACGCCTCGTCGAGGACGTCGATGTTGCCGCCGGGGATCGCCCCGGCGTTGTTGATCAGGATCTCGGTGTCGGCGCACGCCTCGGCGAGCCTGTCGACATTTCGGCTATCGGAGAGGTCGAGCGGATAAAACCGAACCGCGACATTGTGCTTGGCGACGATCGCGGCGCGTGCGGCTTCGAGGTCAGCCGCGGTGCGCGACACCAGCACAACGTCGCAGCCCTCCTCGGCCAGCGCCTCGGCGCAAGCCCGCCCAATCCCCTTCGACGCGCCGGTGACCAGCGCCTTGCGTCCCCGCAAACCCAATTCCATCCCACCCTCCCCAACCGCATCACCCCGCCCCCACCCATTCCCTCCCCGCATGCGGGGAGGGAATGGGTGGGGCATCCTAGGGCATCCTAGCCTATTTTGCTCCAGGTCAGCTCGTGCTTGTTGTGGAACAGGTGGCGGAGTTGCGAGCCGGGGATCGCAGCGAAGCGGCGCGCGGTCTCGTGGTCGGTCGGGCCCTGGAATTTGATAGTGCAGACGAAGTTTCGGCAGGTTCCAGCCTCGAGCCAGCGCTCAACCAACGCCAGAAGCCGCGCCGGATAGCACACGACATCGGAAAACAGCCAGTCGACCGGACCGACCGTCCTCGGGTCGATCGCGAAGGCGCTCTCCTGCCGATGCTCGATGCCGGGGAGGCAGGCGATTTCCGGGGCCAGCGGTGCCTTATCGACGCTGATCACCTGCGCGCCCAACTGCTGCAATGCCCAGCTCCAGCCGCCCGGGCTCGATCCGAGATCGAGGCAGATCTCGCCCGGCCCGGGCCGCCGGCCGATCAGGGTCAGAGCCTCCCACAGCTTCAGATACGCGCGGCTCGGCGGCCCGCTGCGATCCTCGACGAACTGGATCTCGCCATTGGGAAAGGGGCTCGTGCAATCCGGCGCCGCGAGCATCGTCCCGGCATCCAGCAAGGTCCACGACCCGAGCGGGGCCGATGGCGGCGGCGACCCGAGCACGAGCGGCTTCGCCGAGACCTTTGGTAGCTGCTCTTGGATCAGCATCGCGCGCCGGTAGAGGCGAGGAGCATACACCGCCCAATTGCGCTGGATTGCTCGGAGGTTTGCGGCCGCATCCGAAATCGAGGCGATCGCAATCTCTTGCGGTTCGAGCCAGACATTCGCGGCCCATGCCGCGGGGCGCGGCGGCCCCGGGGCGATCAGAAGCCGGCCGTGCCTCGTGTCAGCGCCACCGAGCTCATGGTCGAGTTCCTCGGCAAATCCTTCCGTGGCGAGGTAGGCAGTGCGGACGCTCACGGCCGCCAACATCGCACGACGGGCTTGGCGCGTCGCGGCACATTTGTCAAACTTGCGGGCATGGCCGTCGATCGAGAAGTGGCCGAGCTCTCCCGAGCGATCGCGCGGGCGCGCCGTGCCGTCGTATTTACCGGAGCCGGGATCAGCACCGAGTTCGGGCATTCCCGATTTCCGCAGCCCCGGCGGGATCTGGACTCGCATGGCGCCGATCGACTTCGCGGATTTTCTCGCCTCGGAGGAAGCGCGGCGTGAAACCTGGCGGCGGCGCTTTGCAATGGAGGCGACCTTTCGCGCAGCGGCCCCGAACCGCGGTCACCGCGCCGTCGCGGAGCTGGTCCGCCGCGGAACGGCCGCCTCCGTGATCACGCAGAATATCGACGGTCTGCACCAGGCCTCCGGCATCCCCGACGAGCGCGTCATCGAGCTCCATGGCAATACGACGTACGCGCACTGCCTCGACTGCAATACGCGCTATGAGCTTGACGCGCTGCGCGTCGCCTTCGAGCGTAGCGAGACGCCGCCGTTGTGCGACGATTGCGGCGGCTTCGTGAAGACCGCGACGGTTTCGTTTGGCCAGGCAATGCCGCCCGAGGCAATGCGGCGCGCAGAAATCGAGACCCGCGCCGCCGACCTGTTCGTCGTCGCCGGCTCGTCATTGGTGGTTTATCCCGCCGCCGCCTTCCCGGAATTGGCGAAACACAATGGCGCAACTTTGGCAATCATAAACCGCGAACCAACCGGCCTCGACGCGATTGCCGACCTCGTCCTCAACCGGTCGATCGGCGAGACCCTGGGCGCAGCGGCCGGCGTCGATTGAGCCCACCAGAGCTTATACGTTTCCCCGGCGAAAGCCGGGGCCTATTGCGTGGCGCTCGAGGTTTTGGTCGGGTACGAAATCGGGCTGAAGAACGGCAACAGCAATCACGCCCCGATGGTCGTCGAGGCGCTGTGTGCGATGGGCCGCCCGCACGCGGTCATGCGTGGATCGCCCGGTATACGGAAAGACTGCTCCCGCGTCCCCCGGCCGGCGATCCGCAGCGCGCTGGGCCAGCGCGACCGCTTCGCGGATTGGGCGGAGTTTTTCGGCAAAGA
Organism: uncultured Alphaproteobacteria bacterium; assembly: GCA_963700185.1. GTDB lineage: Bacteria > Pseudomonadota > Alphaproteobacteria > ATCC43930 > CGMCC-115725 > AP-15. The sequence goes on along the minus strand of CAVOWP010000008.1, from coordinate 29,275 downwards.
GCCGCGGCAGGCGCCCTGGATAGAGGTGCTTGACCGCTGGACGGAGCGGCTGGCACCCGGGTTTTGCGCGGCTGCGACGCACGGCGTCATCCGTGTCGGTCACGCCGCCCGCAGCCTGGCGGTCGCCGAGACACCATTGCGCAAGGGCGAGCTCGGCGACGCACTGGCGAGCTGGGCTGTCACCTATCAGGAGCTGCCTTCCAGCGATCGCATAACGGATCGCCCGATGGCGCCCCGCCAGGCGATCGTCAAGGCTCCCTTCATTGCACCGCATGAGCGGCGCAGTCTGGGAAACATCACCGCGTCACTGGGAATGCTCGATAATTTTCCCGAATTTGCGCGGGTAATCGGACTGATCGATGCCAGTTCGACATCGAAACACTGCTGGCGGAACTGACGGAAATATTCGCGCCGATTTATCTGGCGAACGCCCACGGCGTATTGACGACAATCGTTTTCATTCATGGCGTCACTAGCGCCGAGTTACTGATCGATCACGCCCTCGGCACAATGCCGCACCGCTGATCCAGCTCTGCGACCAATAAAACGAGGCACAAGGACCCGTTGTCACCCGACGGAACTGCCCGCCCCCCAAAATAATCGAGCTCGCGCGGCAGCTTTTTCGCGGCGCTGCCGGTCGCGCTCGCGGCGGTATTCTTCCAGTGCGGCGCGGTCGGCATCGGTGACCGAAGCCTGGGTCGGAACGACGCACGCAGTGGGACAGCGGGTAACTCCTTTTGTACGGATGTATTCCTCAATGACTGTTTCGCAGTTGGCGTCGGAGATCATAAGCATCGATGTCTCCCTGAGAACAGAGGAAATTATAGGGAATTCCAGTCGGCTCCGCGGACAGTGGTTTTCGTCACTGCAGCCAAGCCGAGGCCAGTGACGCGGCAGCTGCCCAGATAGCTGCCCAAACACCCAGCGAGGATAATAAAACCAGTATCCAGAAAACTTCTTTGGTCAGGGCGCGCGCCACTTCGTATCTCGATCTGTCGGGTTGCGTTGGCCGTCGCAACGGCCAGTGGTTATTGACCGAGCAAACGTGCCGCGATATGAAGCTGTGTTCCACCAGCTCCTCCCTCGATTGCAAGAATCGGCACTGGGCGCTGGTGGCCAATGAATAAGACGGGGGATTGCGACTGCCACCAGACAGCGTCGACCTTAATCCCGGCTAGTCATTGTGCCGTCTATTGCACGTCAAAATGTTGTCCGCCACGCTTTTCTAATCGGATTTGACGAGATTTTGGATAAAGAGCGCTGCGCTTCTACTGCCGGGTAAGCGCAATAGATGTCCCGCTTCTGGCGACCGGCGGCGCAGCTTCCTCCGTCATCAAGCCGCAACCTGACCTACGCGGGGTGCTTTGCGGATAACCGCCAAGTCCAAGGAGTGCACCGAGAGGGGGCCGAGACGCCGCCGGCCCGAGAAGATGGGGCGGCAACCCTTCGAACCTGATCCGGGTCGAGCCCGTGTCGGGGCAGGAACAGCGCGGCAAGAGCCGTCCTCCTCTTCGCAGATGCTTCGCGGGTCTTCGTGCAACCGGCGCAACGGAGATGCACGATGCCCGATTCCGCTCCACTTCCATCCGCGAAGCTCATGCCGAAGGTAGAGGAGCTTCGGGTCACCACGGGGGCCGTCCCTGTTCAGCTAAAAATCCATGGCCCAGGCCGGACGCGTGCCGAAATCGCAAATGCGTGTCGGATAGGGGACCGCCGCCCTTAAACGGTGCGGCTAAAATAGGGGCGATGCGCGGGGCGTTAGAAGGCTCATCATCTGCCCTGCATCGATGATCGGGAACGCCGAAGAAATGACGGCCATATCGACCCTGCTTTGGACTTGGCCCGGCTGATCGGAGCGCGCATGGGCCTGCAACTCGGCCGTGTAGGGGCCGCCGGCTTCACCGGTGACCGCGACCTGGGCCGATAATCCCGCAGCACAGCAAGCGGTGGCGATCGCAGTTCCGTAGACCAGATCGACGCGGGCGGTGCTGAAACCTTGAAACTGGAGGCTGAGCCCCGTCTGCCCAAGTCCTGGCCCTGTGGCAAGGCTCGCGCCGGCGGCATCGATGACGGCCCCGCCGTTGGTGCCGGACACAGCGGTATGGCTCGAACCCGTGGTCTGGGCCAGTTGGCCGCTGGAAGCAGAGGCGATGCCTTGGGATGTGCTGAGATTTGTGCTAAGGTTGTTGAGAAGCGGGGGACCGGCTGCCAAGCTGCTCCCGGATGCGGCGAGTGTGCTGCTCGAGGCGACGGTCTGCGCCGCGGGAGGCAGCGCATAGGCGGCCAGGTCGATCGAAGCGCTGGCCGAACCCGCGGTGATCCGATCCAACTCGGGGGTCGCCAAGACCCGCATACCGCTGGTGCCCGGCATGGCGCTCAATTCGCAGCCGAACAGCATCGCCAACGGTATCACAAGCATCGGTTTTAAGTGCGAGCAATTGCGCCAAACGGATCCTAAGCGCGGGCACACGACGGTCATTTCGCCAATTGCTCGCATACCGAGTCCGTTCAGCTAGGGTGGAATTCAGCGAAGAGGCGCCCTCGGCAAGTACCAATGATCCCAACTATCGTATCCCAAACTTTACGGGTTCGATAATCGGAGAATCTTGGCCGAAATCGCGAATTATGGTTAATTTTGTTCCTCGGGCAAACATTGCACCACTTAGCGGACATTACAACTCCGCGTCAACCGAGCGTGGAATTCGGACCCAAAAACAAAGTTGACTACAAAAAGTATTTGGCTAAAATTAGACATATGTAGTTAAAATGCCGCACCGATTTGCGGTGACAAATCCCGCATCTTGCGGCAGCAGTGAAAGGGTGGAATAAACGATAGGTTGAATCGATCTACTTTCAAGGAAATTTAACTCACTTCAATCAATTTAGGGAGGTTTGACTATGCGCCGGGTCAGTTCGCCAACCTCTGTCACTGAGAGCAACATTACTGCAACCGAGTCGAGCGCACTTTCCGAAAAGCAGACGCAAACACGGAAGAGAAAACCACGCGTACCGCTTGTACTTATTGATCCAGCGCCGTTGACCCGCCAGTCGATTGCAGCAATGTTCGCCCGAGCGTTACCCGAGTATGTGGTTGTCAGCGTCGCAAATACCGACGCGTTGCTGCAGGCAGGGTCTCTAGCACCGCTCCCGGCCCTGGTGGTTATCAACACAAAGAGTGCGCCGGTCGACGACCCATGGGTCCAAACCACGCTCGACAGCGTGAAGCAGCATCTGGCGGAAGCGCCGGTTGTGTTGCTATCCGACCGCGATGACGTTGAGGACGTCATGAATGCCCTGAGCCATGGCATCCGGGGCTACATAAATCCGTCCGTCGAACCCGAGGTGGTGTTCGCTGCGCTCAAGCTGGTCCATGCCGGCGGGACATTCATCCCGGCGCAAGCGATCCGCTCTGCCGCCGCAAAGGTCCAAAATTCCTCCGGCTGTACGCGACAGCAGGTGATGACCGCACTGGATCTCACTCCGCGAGAGCTTTCTGTCATCGAGTTGTTGCGCGAAGGCAAACCCAACAAGCTCATCGCTGCTGCTTTGCAGATGCAGGAGAGCACGGTCAAGGTGCATGTCCGCAACATCATGAAGAAGCTTCGCGTCGCCAATCGCACCCATGCCGCCTCGGTCGCCAATCGGCTGCTCAACCAGCCCGCCGGCAGTTTGCCGGCCCCGCGAGGTTCGAATGGTAATGGCGGGTTATTGACCGCCCACGCCGAAGCGCCAAGTTGATGACAGGATCACCGTGTATTTTGGGGAACTATTCGTCAACCCGATCCCTGCCTGCAGATCGACGAGAATCCCGCGTCCAAGGATCGAAGACGCGCCGAAACTGAGGATCGACTGCACGGAGTTCGATCCTTTCAGGGTGATGCCGTTGACTGTGACATCCTGAATAAAATTTTGATTGAAGACCCCTCGCAGCGTGGTTTCCGGGCTCGTTGCGAGAAAAGCGCCGACGGTGAAGTTAGCCTGGTCACCGGGATTGATGTGGTTCGTCGTAAAGGCTTTCGTATAGCCGCCGGTCCCTACGAACACCAGCGGATCCTGCCGCTTGAGCGCGGTCAGCGACATGCCGAGCCTGTCCTGGTTGCTGATTAGCGGGACACGATTAGCGAATTGGGGCCCGGTCGGGATTTCGTAGCTGACGCGGCCAAGCAGCCCAGGGATCCAGCCGCTTTCATGCAAAATGGTCTTGGCACCGCCGATGGTCAGGTCGCCAATGGCGTTCCCCCAGCGATTTGAGACCGACTGCGGCGGCGACACAGCAACATTCGTAACCTGTTGCTCATTAAAATCCCACGGCACAAGGATTTCGATTTGCGATTCCCACGGCAGACCGACGCGAGCGTCGACTGCGGGGAACAGCTCATTGCGGTTAACATTGAACAAGACCTGCGTCGGTGCTTCGCGTCGCGTATAGCTGAACAGAGGCTCCAATTCCACAAAACCCTGCGGCACCACCAGATTGCCGGTGGCGACGAGCGTGCGTTCGAGCGCGCGCTCGGCCGTCTCCTCACTGACCTCGAACTGTCCAGGAGCCGGGGCGGCCGGAGCGGCTGGGGGAGGTGGCGCAGAAGGAGGCGGCGGCGCAGCTTGCGCCGTCACCGCTCCAGGTGCGCCCTCCTCCGGATGCAGGGCTACTTCGGTAGGGAGCGGGGGCGGGTTGCCGGACCGGGACGTCGCTATCGCTGGCTTTACACGGGCGGGGGAACCTGGGGGGCTGGGGGCGCCATTCCCCATTCGACGCTCAAGCCTTTCGACTCGCCGCAGAAGGTTCTGGATCAATTCATCACGTTGTCGGAGCTGTTTTTGAAGGTCCTCGACGGTTGGTTCGCTCATCTGCGCCTGCGCGGGCGCTTCGGCCAACAAGACTACGGCCGCAGCGGCCAATAGTGTCCTCAACGGCCGACGCTGCAGCCGGCGCGGCACAACAAGAACCTTCACTGAATTTCTCCCCCGGAATTGTCGGCGCGTTATTGGAGCATGACGAATTCGCTCAGCTTCGGCTCCATCCTGCTCACCGGTGGGCGCCCGTCAGCACGCTCCACGGCAAAGCCGACGTGACCCATCTGCTCCCCGTAGTTGAGCCACATGCGCTGGAACTTCTCGATCGTCATCGTCCGGTTTCCCCAAGCAGGGTCGGCGAGCAATACGCGATTGCCCTTGACCCCCCGGAAGATTACGAAGTGATTGTAGCCAAGCGCATCGACCGGCACCATTATCGGTGCATGCTCGATCAAATCCTGGAACTCGAGCTTGCCAAGACCCATCCCCTTATAACCACGCTTTTCTACGTAGCGCTTGAGGTCGAGCAGCGAAAATCCCTCGCGGACCTGGACAACTTGAGGATGTTCAATATATTCTTTACGCCGCATCAGGGCGTGCGCGACGTCCTTTTCGGTGATCTTGTCGCCGAATTCATTGCGCAAGAGAGTAGCCAACGCCGCTGCTCCACAACTCAAATCCCAGCTCTGGATGACCACATTCTCATGGCGCATCTCGAGCAGCGAGCGAACCGGCCTCGGCTTGGCCGGTTTGTCGGGTACGACGCTTACCGGGCGCAGCTCGACGACAGGTTGATCAGCCGGGTGCAGCGCAGCATATTGCGCGGGGCGTGGTCTGTCGGAAAACCCACAGCCCCAAAGCAGCAATCCGAGCGCGCCCAATATTCCGGTGACGGACCAAATCCCGGGCATCCTCATCATCGCTCTTCCGCTCGAGCTGTCGCATTACGCTCTGCGGCTGATAAACAGGTTAACCTTTGGTTGTCAAGGCGGATCAGCACGCTCAGAGAGCCGGACACGCTCATGAGATCCCCCGTCCCGGATATGCTGTCACGGATTCGCGGGATAGGTCCTGGAAAGGCGCGGTCGGACCAGTTTGCTCCCTATGGCACGAAGTGCGTGCCCGCGCTGAAGGTCGGCCCGAATTGCGCGGCTACGCTGAACGTCGGAGAGTTGATCAACAGATAGCAACCGGGGCAGGTGATATTATTGGGTGTCGGGTCGGTAAGGTAGGGTCTCTGAAAAATTGACACTGCGGTCGCGCTTGTGTTGCTCACATCGATCTCCAGGAACCCGGCAGTGACCTTGTCCATCTGTTCGCCGGTAAGCTGCACGGGCTGTTGCGCCAAAGCGACGCTCGCAAGAAGCGGCACCGCGACCAGGCTGTAAAGGAGCGTTTTCATCGTCTCTCCCTCCGTGGTGAGCTTTCCGCGACGATTCCACAAGACGCGCATTGCCCGGAACCGCACACTAAGCCACCCAAATGGCACGGGCGATATTGTCCACTACAAAGGTTCGCCTCTCCGGAAAGCGCTAAGTATTTGGATGGCGCCGCGGCACACCGAAATCGCCTGCGCGAGACCGGTGTGCCACAGCAGCAAACCCTGCCGACGTCTAATTGGGCGTCAAACGTCGCTGCGTTAATTCGGCGTCGGCCCGAACGCTGATTCGATGCTGAAAGGACGACTGGAAATGCTGAGATAACACAGCGAACAGGAGACGGGAGCAGTGCTGTAAATCGACACTTGGGTCCAACTCGTGTTGCTCCTCTCAATCACATTGAGATCGAACCCGGCAGTGACGTTGTCCATCTGCTTGTCACTGAGCTGCATCGGCTGCCCTGCCAATGCGACGCCGGCGAGAAGCGGCAGGGCCGCCAGTCCGTAAAGCAACCTTTTCATGTGTGTCTCTCCCTTCGAAGATGAGTCTTTACGAAACACTTTCCAAGAACGAGCGATGCCCTACGGCGGAGCGTCGGGCGTCGGCGATCATGGCAGAGTAGCGAAACTGTCCGCGTGAACAGCGGCGGCCGCCTGGAACAAGAAGCCACCCGCTGCCAAAGCCTGAGCGAAGGACTGGCCGACCGCAATCCTCGGCGTGACGGTAACAGTATTAGTCGAGGTTTGCGTAACGGTTTCGGCAGTAACTTCGCCGAGCGCCAGCGCGGCGGCGTTGGCGAGAGCCGTAGCACCGGCGGTAACGCCGTCCATCTGTTTGTCGGACAGCGGCAGCGGCTGTCCCGCATAAGCGGTGCCGGCGAGCGCAAACAGCGCGGCGCCCGCGGCCAGCGAAAGAAGCTTTTTCGTCATCGTTCGGTTCCTTTTTCCCGAGATTGATAGAGTGAAACGGTCCGCTTCAACGGCTTGCAAATCCGCTAGCCGATCAGGGGCCGATGGGACCGGAGAGGCCCGGGATCGGGAGTGGCGTGGTGGTGCTGGTGACCGATGAGGCTTGCGCCGCGGCCACCGATTTGAAGAGCGTCGAACTGATTTCGCCCGCTTTGGCCGTTGCGAACGGGGCAACCTCCGACAGCGTTGCCACCGTCGTCAGCAGGACCCCGCTTTCGCCGACGACGCCCTGCGCGTCGGAAATCGAGGTCGCGGTGAACCCGGCGGTTACGCGGTCTAGCTGTTGATCCGTCAATGGCTGACCGGCGGCGGCGACACCGGCGAGAAACGGCAATGCCGCCAATCCCATAAGCACCTTTTTCATAAACTCCTCCTTGTGCACATTGAGCCCGGGGCCATTCCCCGAGCCTCTGTCATAGCCGTCGTGGATTATTGCGGCGGTTGCCATTGCCCAGCGCACATTCCACGAGAGCTATAATCCGACCCATGAGCCAGATACGAATGTCCACCCCACCTGGGCCGTCACGCCTCCGGCACCCCGTACGGTGTAGTTGAAGGTCGAGTTGATCACGAGATTTCCGTCGGCAGCGCCGGCGGTTGTCACCGACGTCGCCGAGGAGGGCGGCGGCTCACCCTGCAAGCCTAGATTGGTGCCAACGGCGACCGCAGTGCCCACCGTCAACCCGGCTGTGTCGGTGAGGCCCGGCTGACCTTTGAAGGGCGACGTGCCTCCGGCGACCACGGAATTGGACGTTGTACTGGTGAGAGTAAACACTCCGGCGCCCTGCGCATCGGCGGACCCTGCTACACTGGCGGCACCGGCGGTGACGCGGTCGAGTTGGCCGTTCGTCAGCACCATAGGGCCATCGGCCAGCACGGTGATCGAAGCGCACAACACCGTACCCGCTGCAGCCATACAAAGGACTGAATTTCGCGCCGTTTGTAAGATTTTCATTATGATACCGGTCCTCAAGGGTTGGTGATCGTGGTGGCGGCACTGATGATCGAGGCCAGGTTTGCCGGCACCGCGGAGGCTGAGTTCTGCACGCTGGGTCCGCTTGGTCCGCTGCTGCCAGTGCCGCCGCCACTACCGCCGGTGCCACCAGTGCCTCCACCGCCGGTCCCTCCACCACCTCCACTGCCAGCGCTTCCGGGAGTTACTCCCGTACTGCTCATGCTAATGGTGGCACCGTTTGTGCTCATTGAAGTGGAGGACGCAAGCGTGCAGCCGGCACACTCAATCCCTAGAACCTGGCCGGCCGTCACCGTGTCCATCTGCGCGTCGTTGAGCTGGTGACTGCGTGTAGCGATGGCCGCGGCGAGCTGAGCGTTCGCCGACGCAACCGGCCCGCCGGCATATGCCCCGACTGGAACAGCCGCCAGCGCCGTCAGCAGCGGAAAAATTAACCTTTTAACGTTTGCCGGCATCTGCGTTTCCCCTCGTCGTTGTGGGGACGCTAGTGCAGGGCAAGAGAGCTATGCAACAGCGCATCCGACGTAGGGCACCGTGCAATATGCAAAAAAGGCGTAGTCCCAAGCGATCAGATTAGACTGTTCGACTGGCCATCAGGCCGCAATAACGGATTTCCTGGTCGCACATCACTCGACTCTTGGCTTTTTGCCTCGATCAGCGCGGGCGGTCGAATGCGCTGGGCTGGGCGAGTTCGGGCGCTCGCAGGGTCGAGCATCCCAGAAGCGGCCGTCGCCAAGCCTCGGCGCTGCCCTGCACGCGTCCGCCGTTCGAAATTCGAGGCACGCCTGCGGGCCTTATCGAGGATTGCGACTGCGTGCTCAGCGGCCGCCAGCGCGCTCTCAGGCCTACTGTAGTTCGGCCAACCCGTTCAAAGCCAGCTATGGCAGTATCGGGGCCGAGCGCCCTCTTTTGCGGATTTCCAGAGCGCGTCGGTATAGGTGTTCAGCCTCGGCGCGGGCGCCTTCAGCCGCCTTGAGCGCCGCGAGGTTGGCCAGACTGGTGGCTACGTCCAAATCGTTCGGGCCGAGCGCCTTTTCGCGGATCAGCAAAGCGCGTCGGTAGAGCGGCTCGGCAACGTAGTTGCGGCCCTGCGCCCGGCTGAGCACCGCCAAATTGGTCAGAACCTTGGCGACATCGGGGTGATCGGGTCCGTGCGCTCCTTCTGTGAGCGCCAGCACTTGCCGATAGATCGCCTCCGCCTCGCTATACCGACCCTGATAGCTAAGCGATACCGCGAGATTGTTAAGGCTCGGGGCAAGTTCTGGGCTATCAGGCTCCTCCTCGACTGCCGTCACGACTCGTCGCAACAGCGGCTCGGCTTCTCGATAGCGGCCCAGTACCTCGTAGAGCAGAGAGATATTGTTCAGGCTCTCGGTGACCTTCGGGTGCTCACTGCCAAACACCTTTTCACGGATCGCCAAAGCCCGGAGATAGAGGGGCTCTGCTTCGCTTTCCCGGCCCTCTGCCGAGTAGAGCTGCGCCAGACCGCTGAGTGTGCTGGCAAGGTCCGGGTGGTCGGCGCCGAGCACTTCTTCCCGTATTGCCAAGCTGCGCCGGTATAAGGGTTCGGCCTCGCCATTGCGCCCCTGTGCCGCATAAAGCGCGGCCAGAGCGTGCAGGCTTGCAGCGACATCGGGGTGGTTCGCACCAAGCGCCTTTTCGCGTATTGCCAAGGCGCGCCGACACAAAAACTCGGCCTCGCCATAGCGATGCTGTGCTCGGTAAAGCTTGCCAAGATTATCGAGACTGATCGCCACCACCGGGTGATCGGCGCCAAAGGCCTCCTCTCGGAGCTTCAGGGCGCGCAGGTAGAGCGGCTCGGCACCGGCCTCTTTCCTCTGCGCTGCATAGACCTGAGCAAGACTGTTCAGCCCGGCGGCAACATCGGCGTGGTCTGGGCCGCTGGTCTTCTGCAAAATTGCCAAGGCCGACACCGCGAAACGCTCCGCCTCGGCGGGCATGCCCTTTAGCCGGTACAGCTGCGCCAGATTGTTCAAGATCTTGGCGACGTCCGGGTCATCCTCGGGAGACGCCTGTTTCTTTAAATCCAGGGCGCGGCGAAACAGCGGCTCGGCGTCGTTGTAGCGCCCCTCGGTGCTCAGAAGGGCCGCCAGATTATTGAGGCTAGAGGCGAGCGCAGGATTGTGTTGGCCGACCAGCTTTTCTTTGATCGCGAGGGCGCGCCGATAAAGGGGCTCGGCCTCACCGTAGCGTCCAAGCTCCCGGTAGAGCCCGGCCAGATCGTTCAGGCTTGCGGCGACGTCAGGATCGTCGGGTCCTGACGCCCTTTCCCGTATCGCGAGGGCTTCCCGCAGGAGTGGTTCGGCATCGGTATAGCGCGCCTGCTTATAAAGCCGAGCAGCATCCTCGGTTAGCCGATCGGACCGCGTTACCAGATCGGTCTCTGGTGAAGTTTCGGTCCGCAATGGCCTCGGGTCTTCCCCCGCGGCGACCGTTACGGCCGAGATGGCGATCGCCGCCAAAAGCGCGAATAGCCGGATCACCCTATTCTTCCAATGAAGAGCCTCTCGCACAACTCGATGCGCAATGCATCAGCGCAACTATCGCCTTGCCCTTCGCGTCCCAAGGGGCACCCTACTATCGGACTATCGGCAAAAAATGCACGCGGCTAACACCAGTTTAGACACGAGCAGCTCCGCCATTTCAACTCCACAGAGGTAGTAATCGAAAAAGGCGCGAGGGACGGTATTCCACCAAAAGACGTACGCCTTTTTCGCGTGGTGAGGATATGCGGCAGAATAAGTCAGGATCAATCGACGCGATTAGCTCCGGGCGCTTTGGTCTTGACGTGCACGAACCTGTCTGCGGATAATCGGCAAGTCCAAGGGGTGCCCCGACAGGGGGCTGAGACGCCGCCGGCTCGAGAAGATGGGGCGCGGCAACCCTTCGAACCTGATCCGGGTCGTACCGGCGTAGGGACAGGAACACCGCGGCAAAAGCCGCCCTCCTCTTCGCAGAATGTTCCGGATCGTCGAACTGGCACAACGGAGGCCGCCATGCCCGATTCCGCTCCATTCCCATCCGCGAAGCTCATGCCGAAGGTAGAGGAGCTTCGGGTCACCACCGGGCCGTTCCCGGCCTCGCGCAAGGTTCATGCCGGGGGCCGGCAGCACCCCGAGATCGCGGTCGCGATGCGCGAGATCGATCTGGAAGCTTCGGCCGGCGAGCCGCCGGTGCGCGTCTACGACACCTCCGGTCCCTATTCCGACCCGGCGATCGAGGTCGACATCAACCGCGGGCTCCCGGAACTGCGCAAACCCTGGATCCTGGCGCGCGGCGACGTCGAATTCTACGACGGCCGCGAGGTCAAGCCGGAGGACAACGGTTTGCACCGCGGCGAAGCGAGCGCAGTGTCGTTGTTCGACCGCGGCCGTCGCCAAGTGTTGCGCGCCATGCCGGGCACGGCGGTCACCCAGCTGGCCTATGCGCGCCGTGGCATCATCACTCCCGAGATGGAATATGTCGCGATCCGTGAAAACCTCGGGCGCGAGAGATTGCAGCGCAATGGCGCCGCGGACGGCGAGTCGTTCGGCGCGTCGATCCCCGACTATGTGACGCCGGAATTCGTGCGTGACGAGATCGGGCGCGGCCGCGCGATCATCCCCAACAACATCAACCACCCGGAAACCGAGCCGATGATCATCGGCCGCAACTTTCTGGTGAAGGTCAACGCCAATATCGGCAATTCGATCGTCAGCTCCTCCATCGCCGAGGAGGTCGAGAAGATGGTGTGGGCGACGCGCTGGGGCGCCGACACGGTCATGGATTTGTCGACCGGCCGCAACATTCACACGATCCGCGAATGGATCATCCGCAACTCACCAGTGCCGATCGGCACGGTGCCGATCTACCAGGCGCTCGAAAAGGTTGGCGGCAAAGCCGAGGAACTGACCTGGGAACTCTTCCGCGACACGCTCATCGAACAGGCCGAGCAGGGCGTAGACTATTTCACGATCCACGCCGGCGTACGTCTCGCCTACATCCCGCTGACCGCGTCACGGGTCACCGGCATCGTCTCGCGCGGCGGCTCGATCATGGCGAAGTGGTGCCTGGCGCATCACCAGGAGAGTTTCCTCTACACGCATTTCCGCGAGATCAACGAGATCATGCGGGCCTATGACGTGAGCTACTCTCTGGGCGACGGGCTCCGCCCCGGCTCGATCGCCGACGCCAACGACCGCGCGCAGTTCGCCGAGCTGGAGACGTTGGGCGAATTGACCAAGCTCGCCTGGGAGGACGGCGTGCAGGTCATGATCGAAGGCCCCGGCCATGTGCCGATGCACAAGATCAAAGTCAACATGGAAAAGCAGCTTGAGGAATGCGGCGAGGCGCCCTTCTACACCTTGGGTCCGCTGACGACTGACATCGCGCCGGGCTACGACCACATCACCAGCGGCATCGGCGCCGCGATGATCGGCTGGTTCGGCACGGCGTTGCTCTGCTACGTGACACCGAAAGAGCATCTGGGGCTCCCCGACCGCGACGACGTCAAGGTGGGGGTCATCACCTACAAAATCGCCGCGCACGCCGCCGATCTCGCCAAGGGCCACCCGGCGGCGCGCGAGCGCGACGACGCGCTGTCGCGGGCGCGCTTCGAGTTCCGCTGGCGCGACCAGTTCAACCTGTCGCTCGACCCCGAGACGGCCGAGAAGTTCCACGACCAGACCCTGCCCGCCGAAGGGGCGAAGCTCGCGCATTTCTGCTCGATGTGCGGACCCAAATTCTGCTCGATGCAGATCACCCAGGAGATCCGCGACTACGCGCGCGCCGGGATGGAGGAGAAATCGAAGGCCTTCATCGAGCAAGGCGCCGAGATCTACACCGACGAGCACGGCCACGCTCGGGCGGCGGCCGAATGAGCCCCCACCCATACCCTCCCCCGCAAGCGGGGGAGGGTTAGGGTGGGGGCCACGGAAGGGCCAGCTGGGGCCCTTCCCGGCAAGGAGGCTCGGCGCTACCCGGACCGCCCGATCGTCGGGGTCCTGGCGGTGGTGTTGCGCGGCGATCGCGCCCTCGTCGTGCGCCGCGCCAACCCGCCGATGTCGGGCCGCTGGGGCTTTCCGGGCGGCGTGCTCGAACTCGGCGAGACCGTCGCGCAGGGCGCGATGCGGGAGCTGTTCGAGGAAACCGGCGTCACGGCGGAAGCCGCCGGTCCCTTGACCGTCATCGACACGATCGATCGCGACGGGGAGGGCCGGGTGCGCTACCACTACACCTTGGTCGCGGTCATCGGCCACTGGCAGTCGGGCGAAGGCGCCCCCGGCGATGACGCAGACGAGGTCGCGTGGCTCTCCCGCGCCGAGATCATCGACCGGAACCTGCCGACCGCCCCCGCCCTATTGCCGCTCATCGACCTCGCGCTGCGGAAGATTTGATGTTTAGAGCCTTCGTATGGGGCGTCGTGCTGACAATCCTGGCTGCCGCGGCGGGCGGCTACGCCGTTCTGCGCGGCGGTCTCATCCCGGCCAATGCCGACGCCAAACCCGGTTGGTTCGAGACCTGGGCGGCCGGCACCTCGCTCGATGCGACCCTTGCTCGCGAGGCGCCCAAGGGCTCCAATCCGGTCCCCTTGACCGACGCCAATCTGATCGCCGGCATCGATCTTTACGGCCAGCACTGTGCGATCTGCCACGGCACGGCGAAGGGAGAGGCTTCGGCCTCGCCGATTGCAAAGGGCGAATATCCCGCGCCCCCGCGGCTGGCGACCGACGGAGTCGAGGATGAGCCCGAGGGATATTCCTTCTGGAAAATAGCGCACGGCATCCGCTGGACCGGCATGCCGGCATGGCGGGGGACGTTGAACGACGAGCAGATCTGGACGCTCGCCCTGTTTCTGAAGCACATGGACAAGCTCCCGCCCGCCGCCGAACAGGCGTGGCAGAACGTCCGGAATTGAACAGCGCATCGGGACGAGCCGGGCGCGAGGAGGACGAAATGAAGGCGGATTACGTCGTTATCGGTGCCGGCTCGGCGGGATGCGTCTTGGCGAACCGCCTCAGCGCGGACCCCGCGACGCGCGTCGTGCTGCTAGAGGCCGGCGGGCGCGACTGGAACCCGCTGATCCACATTCCGGCCGGCTACATGAAGCTGATGGATCATCCCACGTTGACCTGGGGCTTCAAGGCCGAGCCCGATCCCGGCGTCAACGGCCGCGCCATCCTCTACCCGCGCGGTCGGGTATTGGGCGGCTCCAGCTCGATCAACGGGATGATCTATGTCCGCGGCCAGCCCGAGGATTTCGACCATTGGGGACAGCTTGGCAATCGCGGCTGGTCGTGGGACGATGTGCTGCCCTATTTCAAGAAGGCCGAAGATTGGGAGGGCGGCGCCGACGAATTTCACGGCCAGGGTGGGCCGCTATTGACGTCGAAGACCGCCGACCAGCCGCTGTTGTGCCGGAAGCTGATCCAGGCGGGAACCGAGATCGGGCTCGAATACCACGCGGACGTCAACCACCTGCCGCCCGGCGCCGGCGACTGTATCGGCTGGGTTCAGCAGACCCGCCGCGGGCGGCGCCGCCAAAGCGCGGCGCGCACCTATCTGCGTGCGGCACTGAAGCGGCCGAACCTGCAGGTCGTCACCAACGCCCTGGTGCACCGCATCCTGTTCGACGGCACCCGTGCGGTCGGTGTCGAGTACGCACGGGGCGGCGGGCTGGAGCGGGCCGACGCCTCGCGTGAAGTGATATTGGCGGCGGGCGCCATTGGGTCACCGCATGTCCTGCAGCTCTCCGGGGTCGGCGACCCCGACCATTTGGGCCGCGTCGGCATCCCCGTCCAGCATCCTCTGCCCGGCGTCGGCAAGAACCTGCAGGACCACTATCTCGCGCGGGTAACCTGCGTGGTGACCGGCGCGAAGACAATGAACGAGAAGTCGCGCGGCCTGCCGTTTGCCGGCGAGGTGCTGCGCTACCTCTTTGCCGGCACCGGCATGCTGACTTACGCCGCCTCGCTGGTCGCCGCCTCGGTCAAGGTGCTGGAGGAATCGGCAACCCCCGACATCCAATGCCTCCTGGCGTCGGGAAGCTTTGCGCCGGGGCCGATACGCCGGCTCGACGACAAGCCCGGCATGACTGCCGGCATCTGGCAGATGCGGCCCTTGAGCCGCGGCTATGTCGAGGCCCGCTCGAACCGGCCGGTCGACCCGCCGGCGATCAACCCGCGCTATCTCTCCGAGGAGACCGACCGCCGCGCCGTGATCGGGGGTCTCAGACTGGCGCGCCGGCTCTTCGCCGCTCCGGTGCTCAAAAAATACGTCGTCGCAGAGAACCTCCCCGGTAGTGACGTGCAGAGCGATGACGAGTTGTTGGATTATGCGCGCCAGTACGGATCGACCGTCTTTCACGCGACCTGCACCTGCAAGATGGGCCCGGACGCAATGGCGGTGGTCGACGACCGGCTGCGCGTTCACGGCCTCGAAGGGCTGCGCGTCATCGACGCTTCGGTGATGCCGACGGTCACCTCGACCAACACCAACGCGCCCACGATCATGATCGCCGAAAAAGGCGCCGCGATGATCCTGGAGGAGGCGCGGCAACGGCTGGCGGCTTAGGAACCGGAGGAAACAGATGCCCAAATTCATCATCGAACCGCATTTCCGGCTGCAGGAGTGGATCGCCGAGGAAAACGGGTACTTCACCGCCGAAGGCCTCGACTACGAGTTCCGCGAGAAGATCCGCTCGACCGGCGGCCAGCACCACGACATGGGCGGCCAGCGGGTCGGCGCCTACCAATCCTTCGAAGAGGGCCGCAGCGCCGATGTCAGCTGCGCCTGCCACTGGACCGTCAACGTCGCGGCCTCTTCCGGTCACGACCGGCTCTATGCCGATCTCTATTCGGTGGCGCCGGCGGGGATTTTTGTCGCAGCGGACTCGCCGATCCGCGACCCGGCCGACCTCGCCGACGTCCCGATCTCGGTCGGCTGGCAATCGGGTAGCCACTACTCGACGATCCAGGCCCTCGAACCCTATCTGCCGGCGGACAAGATCAACCTGTCCTTCGCGGAGGGCCTGTTGTTCCGCCGCCTGGAGAGGCTAGTCGACCGCCAGGCCCCCGCGGTCGCCTTGTTCAGCGGCCCCTATTACTTCGCCGAGCAGCTCGGCTTCCGCAAAATCATCGACACGACCTTCATGATCGCGACGATGATCCACGGCGACCCTGACCCCGAGGACCTGCGCAAATTCTTCCGTGCTTTACGCCGCGCGCAACGCGACCTTGACCTGCGCCCCGACCGCTACACGCATTACTACAAGAACGAATTCCCCGAGCGCTTCCACCCGCTGATGGACACCCGCCGCTGGGGCCCCGGCGAGCGCCTAGTCTTCGAGCCCTACACCAAGGAAGCCCACGCCCAGACCTTCGACTGGATCACCAGCCACCGCATCTTCGCCGAAGGCGGGATGGGCCACGGCCGCTACGAAGATTCGGTGATGTCGCTGGAGGCGTAGGCCGCGCGTTTCTCCGGCGGGACGGCCGTCAATACCGCTCGATGTCACTTTGGTGGACTAGGAACGCAAGAACGTCCCGGAGAGCCCGATCTTTCAAGGCCGCGGGTTCCTTGATTAGAAGGTGCGCCGCGTTGGTGTCGGGCGCCAGATCATCGATGGGATCTTCGACCACTCTCAGTTTTGCGGAGCCGTTAGCCGCGGTGATTGCGCCGACATTAAGGATTGCAATGCGATGGGATCGTCTGACAGTTAGCTTTGTTACGCTGCGAACGCCGGCGACGTTGTGCTGACGATCGCTGCCAAAGAATTCGAGCCAATTCGCGGACAGTCCATCGCTTTCATCAGGCTTCGGTTCGAATGCCGAACTCGCTCACGCCCGTGGGTTCGCCATTGGTCAGGATCAAATCTTTGTTCCGACAGTGCCGCGCGACGTAATGCTCCGCCGGCAACTGGTCGCCCTTCACGGTGCTCCGCGCTCGGCTAGTATGCCAGGATGCTCTGCCGCAGCTGCTGGGGGAGCTCAATCGAGTTGGCGCGGCTTCTACCGGTGTGTCTAACCACCTCCGCGTTCGGGCTTTTTTCGAGTGCCGTCCATTCAATTTCCCCTACGGGGAGGAATGCGAGCGACCAACGGAAGACACCAGGGATATCCCAGATCGCAACGAAAGCGCCCTGCCGATCGACGGTAAGACCTGGCGCGACCCATCGAGGATGGTCTGAGAGGAATTTGAGCAGCATCGCGAAAGAGCGGTCGTCCGGCACAACGCCGTCGCTGTCATCTTCGAGGAGCACAGCCAGACTGTTGCCGATGGACAACCGCAAGGGATCGGTTAACGCAGCGGCCCTGAGGCGCTCATGGAATGTCTCACTGACATACGCAGGAGAGCGTGCCTCACCCATCATGATCTCCGTCCACCCGCGACCGTTCCAGTCATTGCCGCCGCGATCGACATCATGGCCGGCCAGAGATTGCCCTGCAACATTTGCCAGAGATCGGAGGTCGCTGATCTAGGCGCAAGTGCAGGGGCATATGCCTCAGCGAACGAGGTGTGGCGGCTCCCGTCAGAAGGCTTTCGGCAACCCCGCGTCTTTGAGAACTCCATTCGCCGTGTGTCGGCTGACGATCGCGGCAGGTAGCACGAAGCGCCGGTTTGTGATCGGGCTGTACCAGATTTCGTGACTACCCTTTCCCGGGCGGACGAAGTGGCAGCCCGCTCGGGTAAGGATCCGGCGCAACTCACGATCGAATGTCGCGGGCATTCACGCAGCGGCCACCACTGGCACAGATTGCACGCGCTCTGCGATCACGTGCACCTCGATCTCGTCGCCGGGTGCGGCGAGCCCGTTCTCTGCTGCGATCTCGGGAGCGATTTCGAGCACACGGGAGACAAGCTGCTCAAAGGTCGGCGCCTCAGTAGTCAACGGCAGCTCGTCGTTCGAGCACCACCAGATCCCTGCCTCGGCGTCCCACTCCGCCCGGATCTCGAAACTCTTTCGCTGCTGCAAGCTCGCCACCCGTTTCTCTTTCACAGTGTCCCGCTGGCTTTACGATATGGTAGCGAATGCCGGCACACGAAACCACCGGCGGCTATGGGGCACCGGCTGCGTGCCGATTTTGGTCAGCTGGCGATCGGGCATGATCGCGACGATGATCTAAGGCGACCCGGACCCCGAAGACCTGCGCAAATTCTTCCGCGCCGTGCGCCGGGCGCGGCGCGACCTCGACCTCTACACGCATTACTACAAGAACGAATTCCCCGAGCGGTTCCATCCGATGATGGATACCTGCCGCTGGGGCCCCGGCGAGCGGCTGGTGTTCGAGCCGTACACTAAGGAAGCCACGACAAGACCTTCGAGTAGATCGCCCAGCACGGGATCTTCGGCGAAACCGGCATGGGCTCGGGCCGCTGCGAAGAATTCGGTGATCTCGGTGGCAACGGGGTAGCAGTCCAGCTTGCGCCTGGTGACGCAGATCCCACGCCTTTCGCGGCGGTCCCCCGTCTCGTCTTGCCGGCGAAGAAGCTTGTAAAAGAATAGCCGACAGCTGGTCATTCCGGGCGCAATTCCGTTCACTGGCCGAGGCGTGGGCCGATACCAGCACCGGCCGCCTGATGCTTGATGTCTTCGGCGGCTTGGCCGACGTGGAACGTGACCTTATCCGCATCAGCACAGCTGAGGGCGTGGAGCGCGCCAAGGGACGCGGGCAGCACATGGGCCGCCCCTCGAAAATTTAACCCCGCACAGCAGCCGAGGCCCGCGTGCGACGCGCCAAAGGCGCGAACTTGAGCGAGCTTGCCCGAAGCCACAATCTCGGGTATCGCAAGGCGCACTTTGAGCGCCTTCACCTTTCGCCCGTTGTGCCACAACTTGTTGACGCATATATCGTGTCATTGTGTTGACAGGCATCGACCCAGCCAACCGGGTGGTTATCGATTCCGGAGAGGGCCAGCTTTTTGTTCGCTGACGTCGAAGCACTCCATTCGGCACTTTTGGAAAAGGAGCCGAAAGATTTCGTCTCACACTATATCTTCGAACCTGTGCCGTTCGCCTTTAACAGTGATCTGTCCTCCTGGATTAGATGGAAGACCAGTCTAGCGCGGCTGCTCGAGGTAGACCCACAAGATATTGTCCTCATTGGAACTGCTGCACTTGGATACAGCCTAAACCCGAATAAGAACTACAAGATATTTGATGATACATCGGATATCGATTGTGGAGTGATTAGCCAGTATCACTTCGAGATAGCTTGGCGATACCTCCGGCAGATTAGACCGTCATGGTTGTCGTTACCTAGTTTGAGTAAGCGCGCAATTGAAATGCATCGGAAAAACTACGTGTTTTCAGGAACGATAGCTAGTGACAGCATCCTCGCGCTACTCCCCTTCGGGCCCAAATGGCAGAGTGCGCTGGACGAAATGAGTAAGAGCCCCCCAACGGTAGGGAGAGCAGTCAAGTTACGCATTTATAAAGATTACGATGCGCTCCGTCATTATCAGGCGTTTGGAATCGAAAAACTGCGGACTGCACTTGGAGAACCACGCTTACTGGACTCCGAAATACCCGTAGAGGACTAACGGCATGTTACCGTCTGACAATTTTCTGCACACCACCCACCGCACTGTATCGTGGTTCAGAAAAGCATTTCTTAACGATGAGCTGGAACTGGCGGCGCCTTTTCAAAGAAATCCCGTGTGGTCGATTGTTCAGAAGGCATATTTAATAGATACTATTCTTAATGGATTGCCGATACCTGAGCTATACATGCAAGATGTGGGAAACGAGGAAGGCGATGAGCGACACATCGTGGTAGACGGACAACAACGCATTCGCGCTGTGCTGGATTTTGTTCAGGGAACCTATTCGTTGGAGGGTGAGGAAGTCACGAAAAAGTGGCGCGACCTTAGCTTTGAAGAGCTCGGTGCTGAAGAAAAGAAGGCCGTGTTCGGGTACAAGTTTGTGGTTCGTATTTTGCCTGCCATGGAAGAGGAAGGAATTCGAAAAATATTTGCTAGGCTCAATAGGAACGTTGTTGCTCTGAATGATCAGGAATTGAGAAATGCGACCTATTGGGGACCGTTCATAAAGGCGGTACAATACATGGCAGATGATGATCCGTTTTGGGCCGAGTCTGGATTATTTTCGGCGAATGATCATCGGAGAATGCTCGATCACGAATACCTGAGTGAGTTGGCGATAGCGTATTTGCATGGGCCACAAAATAAGAAGGATAGACTTGATTACTACTACCAGCTCTATGAAGAAAGATTCGAAGATCGCGAGCGTCTTATCAGGACGTTCCGCAAGGTTACAGCTGAAATCGAGCAATTAATCATTAGGCTAGCAGGGACAAGATGGAAAAAGAAATCGGATTTCTATACCCTCTTTCTTGCCCTTGCGCCAAAGGAGGCGAAGTTTCCATGGTCTGCGGATTATCGCGCGGAGATCTCGGGTCGCCTAGAAGAGTTTGGGGCGCGTGTGGATGATCTGCTCAGATTGGTAGAGGCGGAGTGGGAGACACAAGATCAGAATGTGGTGGCATATGCCAGAAATGTCGCCCGTGCGGCTTCGGACCGTGCAAATCGTATAGCACGCGCCGGCGCTTTCTCACGCTTCGTGTTTCATGAGACGGATGGGTGTGCGCGGCCTGGCCCGGATTTGTGATCGATGAATTTACAGCAGACAGATACCCTTAGCCGCTCGGACCGATGAGAAGCTGACCGATACGGAGCCGGTGTCTCCGGCCGTGGCCGGAACAGGTTCGGGCGCTCCGTACGAAGCTGGGGCTGAGCCAGGCACAGTTCGCTCGGCGCTTCTGCTTCACCCTTAACAAGGTGTAGCAATACGAGCAAGGTCGCCGGCGCCCCTCCGGGCCAGCGTCAACCTTGCTTCGGGTCGTCGAAGCCGAACCGGGGGCGGTCGCCCGCGCTCTCGGGCTGCGCAAGGTCAGCTGAACCCTCATCCCTTCGCCCGACCCGCCGCGCTCCTTCCGGCGATGCGGCCGAAAACGGCGCCGGACGACCCTAAAATTGCCTCCTTTGCATTGCATATTTCCCACCACCGATCGGTCGACAATGGAGGTTTCGATGTGTGATGGATTTTCGCGAATAGGACTGCGGCGGGCCCATTGGCTGCGGCCTCCCTCAACTTTTAGGCGAGATTTTGCTGCTGATTTGCTGCAGGTGCAGCAACGGGTGATTGCCGATGCAATTTGTGATTGTGGTTAAGGGTTAGCCCTAGTGCGTCGGTTCTCTCTCACCCCGTTCGCCTGGCGCGCCGCGCTTCTCCCCGCGATGCGGCCGAAGACGGCGCCGGACATGAGTAGAGAGCCAAAGATGACGGTAATGCCAGTTGTCACGGCGCGGGATGCGAAGCGCCTTCGTTATCAGAGATTACGGCGCCTCATTGGATGGGGGATTGCGTTGAGAGACCACCTTCTCCGCCCGCGATCGCTTTCTGCAAAAGGCGAGCTGAGCCCGGCCGGTTGGCCGGGTCATTCGGTTGGCCGCGGCTCGGTATCCGTCCAGGGGTTTAGGACTGATACTCCCGTCCGAAGGAAATCGCCTGCGTTGCGGGTCACGACGCACAGGTCGTGCAAGACCGCAGTCGCTGCGATGAATAGATCAGGCTGAGGGAAGGTATGACGCACGGCCTTACCCTTTTCCACGAGGCGCCGCCAGACGACAAAAACATCCTCGTCCACATCGAGGAGCCGATCCGAAAACCACGGTCGCAGCTCGTTGGTCAGCCACGCCTCCAATCGCCTTCGCGATCGATCGGCGGTTGGCAACCGCTCGATGCCGTACCTGATTTCGGCGATCGTCACTCTGCTCAGATAGATGCTGGTTGGGAGCTGACTGTCTGCCCACGCCTTGACTTGAGCATCGCAGTTCGCCTTGCGCAGCTCTGAGATTACGTTTGTGTCTAAGAGCCAGCCTCTCACAGCTCGACGTCGCGCACCAGCGAGCGGACACTTCCATGCTCGAAATCCAAGTCCCGCAGCGGCGACCGAGACAGCAGAGCGTGCAAGCTTGGTTGCGCCGCTGCCGGAGCCAAGCGCGCGTAATCCTCGGCAGACAGGATCACCACCGCGTCCTTGCCGTGCACCGTGACGCGCTGTGGTCCCAGTTCTCTGGCCTGCCGCACGACCTGGCTGAAATGCGCTTTGGCATCCTGAAGCTTCCAAACCGGGGGCGAGCGATGGGGGGCCTTTGTCGACCTCTTGGCAGCGCGAGGATGTCCCCGGGATTGCCTCATTGCAGCGCGAAAAATCTGTCCAGACTAGTCAGCCGATATATCGCCGCGGCTCGGGTATTCAAGATGAGGGGACGGCGACGTCTCACTCCTTGGCGTGCCCCGCTGCGCTTCTGCCGGCGATGCGGCCGAAGACGGCGCCGGACATGAGGCCCGTGCCGCTGGCGTAGTTGTGGAAGAAGAGCCCGCCGACGATTTCGCCGGCGGCGTAGAGGCCGGGGATCGGGTGGCCGGTGGTGTCTTCGACCTCGGCGTTGCCGGTGATCTTGAGGCCGCCGAAGGTGAAGGTGATGCCGGTTGTCACGGCGTAGGCCTCGTAGGGCGGCTGGTCGAGGCGCTGGGCCCAGTTGGTCTTGTCGATAGCGAGGCCGCTCGTCGCGAGACCGTCGCGGATGTTCGGGTTGAAGGGCACCTCGGGTCTGGGCGCGGCGTTGAAGGCCTGCACCGTCTCCAGAAAACGGCGCGGGTCGACGCCTTCGAGCCGCTCGGCCAGGGCCTCGAAACTGTCGGCTTTTTCCTTGGTAATGCGCGGGATGCGGTATTCCTCGCGAAGCAAATGGACGACCTTCTGGTCGAAGATCTGCCAGGCGAACATGCCGGGCTGGTTCAGGATCTCGCCGCCGTATTTGGCGTAGGTGTAGCTGTGGAAATCGAGGCCCTCGTCGAGGAAACGCTCGCCGCGGGCGTTGACGACGAGGCCGAACGGGTAGTTGTGCTTTTGGAAGCGGTCGCCGACATCGAGGTCGCCAAAGGGCGGGGCGTTCAGGTCCCAGGCGACGGCATGCGCCCCCGACCAGTGCCCGGCGACCGCTGCGCCCAGATCGAGCGCCATCTTCAGCCCCTGGCCCGTGTTGAACCGCGAGCCGCGCACCTTGGCGAGGTCCCAGTTCGGCCCGAGATAGCGCGCCCGCATCTCGGCATTGGCCTCGAACCCGCCGCAGGCGAGGATCACCGCCTTGGCGCGCAGGTCGTGGAGGCGGCCCCGATGGCGCACGCGCACGCCTTCGACGCCGCGGTCGCCCTGCAGGAGGCTAATCGCCGGGGTGTCGTAGAGCACCGTAATCCCGTCGCGCACAGCCGTTGTGTGGGCAGGGCCTTCATCAATTCCTTGCCGCCGCCCCAGATGTGGCAGGCGAGCCCGCCCCAGAATTTGAACCTGCCGTCGACGCGGAACGCCTGCCGGCCGAGCCCGAGCTGAAAGCGCACCCCCTTGCCGCGCATCCACACGCCGGTCTCGAAGCTGCGGCGGATCAGGGTCTCGGTCATGTCCGGGTCGCAGCGGTACTGGGTCAGCCGGCCCATATCGTCGAAATACTGCTCCTCGGTGTAGGTCCCGAAATCGACGTCCCTGAGCTCGGTCTCGTTCATGTCGGGGATGAGGCGCGCGAGATCCTCGCCGCCGTGATAGACGACCCGGAAAGCGCCACCGGTGAAGGCCGAGTTGCCGCCGCGCGCCTCTTCGGGGGCGATTTCGAGCATCAGCACCCGCGCCCCGTTCTCCTGCGCCGACAAGGCGGCGCAGGTCGCGGCATTGCCTGCCCCGAAGGTCCTCGCTCCCGGGTATTTCCATGGCTTTATCCTATTTGGTCGTCATGGCCGGACTTGATCCGGCCATCCACGTGCCTGACAGTGCACGCCAGCTAACGAGGTGGCGTGGATCACCGGGTCAAGCCCGGTGATGACGACTGATAAGGGCCGATTTGCCTCTTCACAAGGCAATTCCACCAGCGGAGGTCGAGAACATGGCGCAGGAAACCGTTCAGCTCGCCGAATATGCCGCCGCGCTCCGCTACGAGGATCTGCCGGCGCCGGTCGTGCAGCAGGCGAAGGACTGCATCATCGACACGGTCGCGGCGGGGATTTGCGGCAGCGCTTTGCCGTGGAGTCGCATCGTCGTCGACTATGCCGAGCGCACCGGGCCCGGCGGCAAATGCCGCATCTTCGGTCGGGGCGGGCCGGCGGTGCAGGCGCCGGCGGCGGCGCTCGCCAATGGCGCGCTCGCTCATGCCTTCGAGCTCGACAGCCTGACGCGGCCCGGCGCCGGCGCGCATCCGGGCGCGACCGTATTGCCGCCCGCTCTCGCCATCGCCCAGGAGCGCGGCGCCAATGGCCGGGCGTTGATCGCCGCCTTTGTCGCCGGCAACGAGGTGATGATCCGGATCGGCCGCGCCACCGGACACACCAACGAGGCGCGCGGCTTTCATGCGCCGGGCACGACCGGCCCGTTTGGCGCGGCGATCGCGGCCGGCCATCTGCTGCGGCTCGATGCGAGGGCAATGACCAATGCGCTCGGCATTGCCGGGTCGCTGTGCGGCGGCCTGCTGGAGTTCGCCCGCGGCGACGGCGGCATGGTAAAGCGGCTGCATTTGGGGCGCGCCTCGGAAGCGGGGGTGCTGGCGGCGAGCCTCGCCGCCGACGGCTTCGCCGGGCCGCGCACTATCCTCGAAGGCGAGTTCGGATTTCTGAAGGTGTTCTGCACGAAATGGGATACGGCCGAGCTGACGCGCGGTCTCGGCGCTGAGTTTGTCGTCTCGACCACGGTGCTGAAGCGCTATCCGTGCCACGCCACCGCGCATGCCGCGGTCAAGGCGGTGCGCGACCTGCAGGCCGAGCACGGCTTTACCGGCGCCGGGGTCGAGGCGATCGCCGTCACCGGCACCCCCCGGATGATCGAACGCCACAACATTCTGGAGCCCGCCGACCTGATGCTGGCGCAGTACAGCATTCCGTTTTCAGTCGCGCTGGCGCTATGTCGCGAGGCGCGCGACCCCGAATCTTGGGACGAGAGGGCTTTGGCCGACCCGCAGATCCGCGCGCTCTGCCGCCGCGTCAAGCTGGTGCGGGACACGGGCGGCGAGCATGGTGGGACGGTGGCGATCGCGCTCGTCGACGGCCGCCGTCTCGAACGCGGCGCCGAGAGCGGAATGCTCGAACCCGGCGAACTCGCCGACAAATTCCTGCGACTGACCCGCGCCGCGCTCGGCGAGCACCCTGCAAGAGCGCTGTTCGAGCGATTGCAGCGGCTGGAGGAGGAAGAGAGCCTGGATTGGCTGACCTAGATGTCAGCCCACGCTGCCGTCGGGGGCGCGACGCAGGACCGTCCCCGGTGTGGCGCCGGTGTGTTGCGCGTTTTCGACCACGACGACGCCGTTGACGAGCACCGTCGTGCGGGCGCCGGTCGGGTATTGGTGCGGCTCGGTGTAGGTTGCGCGGTCTTTGAAGTCGGCGGGATCGAAGATCGTGATGTCGGCCTGGTAGCCTTCCCTGAGCAAACCGCGGTCGCGCAGCCGCAGCGCCCGCGCTGTCGCGCCCGTCATCTTGCGGACGGCCTGCTCGATCGGCAGCAGGTGCTGCTCGTGCACATAACGGCCGATGATCCGCGGAAATGTCCCGTAAAATCGCGGATGTGGCATCCCTTGGCTGACGACCCCGTAATCGGCGACGCAATTTCCGTCCGATCCGACCAGCGCCGACGGCGAGCTCAGGATCTCCCGGATGTCCTCTTCGGCGATCGAAGTGATCAGCACACGCGTCGCGCCGTTGTCCTCGATCAGGTAATCGCAAACGAGGTCGACTGGTTCGCGGCCGCGTGCTGCGGCGAGCGCGGCAATCGTTTCGCCGGCATGTTGCGGCAGGCGCGGCGACACCGAGATCTGTACCGCTTCCAGGACGGGATGCGGCCCCAGTTGTTGAGCCCGTCGCGATCGATCTCGCGGCGGATCCGCTCGCGCGTTTCCGGCAGCGCGAGGCGCGCCAACATCGGCTCCAAGCCGCCGACCTGGACCCAGGGCGGCAGCAGGTTCTTCAATGGATTGGCACCGGCGGTATAGGGGTAGGCGTCGCAATCGATGTCGCAACCCTCGGTGCGGGCGACGTCGATGATTCCGAGGATCTGCGCCGCCTTCCCCCAATTGTCGGTGCCCGAGCATTTGAGATGCACGATCTCGACATGCACCCTTGAGGTCCGGGCGAAATCGATCGCCTCTGCGACTGCATCGAGGACCTTGTTCGACTCGTCGCGGATATGGGTGAAATAGGCGGCGTTCCGACGCTGCAGCACGGGACCGAAGGCGAGCATCTCGGAGGGCTCGGCAAAGCTGCCCGGCGGCGTGAAGAGGCCCGACGACATACCGAGCGCGCCGGCGTGGAGACCCTCCTCCAACAGCGCGATCATCTCGGCGAGTTCGGCGGGGCGCGGCGCGCGGTCTTCGAGCCCCATCACCATCAGCCGCAAGGTATTGTGGCCGACCAGCGTCCCGGTGTTGACCGCAACCGCGGGAAAGGTGTCGAGATATTCGGGAAACCGCATCTCGCGGAACGGCAGCCACGGCGCCCCGCCGCTCAGATAATCGGCGAGCAATTGCGCCTTGCCCGGCAGGACCGGCGCGACCGAAAACCCGCAATGGCCGATGATCTCGGTCGTGACGCCCTGGCGCACCTTGCTCTCGGCCGTCGGGTTGATCGGCAGCGTGAAATCCGAATGCGTCTTGATGTCGATGAAGCCGGGCGCCACCGCCAAACCCTCGGCATCGATCACCTTGGCCGCGCCTTCCGGCAGTGAGGAGCCGAGTGCGGCGATCCGCCCATCGCGAACCACGATGTCGCCGATCTCGCCGGGCCGCCCGCTGCCGTCGATCAAGGTGCCGCCTCGGATCAGGATGTCGGAGGTCATGGCCATGGGATCCCCTCGGGTCTTCGCAGCATCTGTGGCCGCAGTATAGGTCAGGGCAAGCCGGCGGCCGCTATCCTCTTCCGCCTCTGCACTCGGTGCGTCATACACACGTGGCGGATTGCGGAAAGCGGGAGCACGGC
Source organism: uncultured Alphaproteobacteria bacterium (assembly GCA_963700185.1). GTDB lineage: Bacteria > Pseudomonadota > Alphaproteobacteria > ATCC43930 > CGMCC-115725 > AP-15. Next base: position 2,131 of record CAVOWP010000008.1, on the reverse strand, counting down.
ATGAGGACAGGGGCCGAATACCGGCAGGCGTTGCGCGACGGGCGGCGGGTCTGGGTCATGGGCGAGGGTCTCGTCGAGGACGTGACGACGCATCCGGCGACCCGCGCGATGGTCGACGAATATGTCGCCTGGTACGACCTCCATCTCGACCCGGCCTGGCAGGAGATCGTGATCCGCCCGCCCGACGGCGAGAGCGAACGCGTCCCTTGGGCCTATGTCGTGCCGAAGAGCGCGGAGGACTTGGCGGGCATGGGGCGGTTCTTCTCCGCGACGACCTTTTTGAGCGCCGGCAACATCACCCACACCCCGTGCTACGGGCATATGATCGCGCTCGGCCTCCTCGCCTCGGTCGAAGAGCGCGGCGTCTCCCCGGAGCAGGTCACCAACGCCGCCTCCTACCGCGAGATGATCGTCCGCACCGGGCATTTCCTGACCTTCTGCGGCGGCGCCCCGACGATCGGCGCCCGCATGCGCGAGGATCCGGCCGAGCGCACCGCGCTAAAGCTGGTGCGCGAGACCGACGGCGGGATTGTCATTCGCGGCAAGATCGGCATGCATACGAGCCCGGCCTTTGCCGAGGATGTCTATGTCGGCAGCCTGTGCGGCCTCCAGGTCGATGGGCATCGCGCGACCTTCATCGTGCCGGTCAACGCGCGCGGCGTCACGACGGTTTGCCGCAAGATTGCCGTGCGCGACGAGAACCCGTTCGTCGCGCCGCTGAGCAGCCGCTATGACGAGCTCGACGGCCAGATGTGGCTCGACGACGTGTTCATCCCGTGGGAGCGCGTCTTTCTGCTGGGTGAATCACCCGAGCCGGTCGTCCGCTGGCTGATCTGGCACCACCTATACGGCTGGCTTTCAAAAGCCGAGTTCACGTTGGGCCTCGCGCTCGCTCTGACCCATGCGATGGGGCTGGTAAAGCACGACCAGACGATCGAGCACCTGGTCGATTTGGCGATCGAGGTGCAGACCGTGCGCAGCTGCCTCACCGCCTGCGAACGCGACCCGCGCTTCACCGAAACCGGCTATTGCGTCCCCAACCACGCCCATCTTGCGGTCGGCGGCATCGCGATGTTGAAGGCGCGGCAGCGCATGGCCGAGATCCTGCGCATCGTGCCCGGCTCGTCGCTGGTGGTCTGCCCGTCGGATAAGGACCTCGGCGCGCCCGAGATGGCCGCCGGGCTTGAAGAATCGTTCGGTGGCGGGGGTTACACCGCGATGCAGCGCTCGGTCTTGCTGCAGATGGCGTGGGACCACGTCTCGTCGGCTCTCGACGGCCGCGAATTCGCTTTCGAATTGCATGCCAGCGGCGGCATCCCGGCCTGGCGCGGTCGTCTGCGGCGCAGTTTCGAGCGCTATAACGAGCTCGCCAACGCCGTCGCCCGCCGGCTCGACCTATCGATGCCGGAGATCGACCTCGACAGCCTTCGCGAGGTGCCGTGGGCGCCGCGCCGCACCGTGGCGCCGCCTGCCGCGCCTGGGAAAGGGTGAGAGCCTCAGGGCGGACCGAGCATTCCTACGATATCGAGCGGGTCGGACGATGAATCCTGTGTTCGCTGCTGATCACTAGCTTCATCAAGGATTGGATCAGCACGCAGTCTCCAGCTTGGACGCGATTGGTACCATACGACGATGAAGTTGAAGTCCCCGCACAAGTTGGGCGGTCGTCTTGCACGCACGCTCGGCCCATTTCGACGAGCACGGCCAACTCTCCGACCAACAGGAACAGGGGTATTTCCTTGCATACCGATTTGCCCACGTTGTTAAACGCGGGTTGGTTATAAAAATAGACGCCCCTGGCTCGTCCCATTCGAGCGTCCGGGAACCGTCAAAAATGTCGGCTACTTGGCCCCTAATTGCTGCACACCGGCTTGTTTCCGGGGCGGCGTTCGGCGTTAATACTGGCGGGTGACAATCTGGGGGTCAGAGCCGTGACGCCTCGTCTTCCGATCGTGGGCATCGGTGCCTCGGCCGGCGGGGTCGAGGCGCTGGAGGCGCTCTTCCAGAGCCATGCCGGCGGACAACGGCATGGGCTTTGTGGTCGTCACCCACCTCCCGCCGGACCGCGACAGCTTGCTGGCCGAGATCATCGGCCGCAGTAGCCGCATGCCGGTAGTCAACGCACGAGACG